>NZ_AJTS01000041.1 GCF_000275725.1 Vreelandella stevensii S18214
AAGCTCAAGCGCCTCAACGACGACCGTGAGGCCTGTCTGGCCGCCCTGGACACCGTCCCCGAGGGCGGGCTGAGCTACACGCCGCTGGCCGACTACTCACCCACCGCCAGCTGCCCGCTGAGTAACGTGGTGCGTATGCAGTCCAGCAGCGTGCGCTTCAACCAGAGCTTCGTGGCCACCTGCCCGCTGGCCCTGGCCTGGGTGATGTACGAACGCCACGCCCTGCAACCGGCTGCCGAAGCCATCATGGGCAGCCCGGTCGCCCAAGTGGATCATGTGGGCAGCTTTGCCTGCCGGAATGTCTACGGCCGTGAAAGCGGTCGACGCAGCGAGCACGCCACGGCTGAAGCCCTGGATGTGGTGGGCTTTCGCTTCGAGAATGGTCGGCAGATTACGCTGATTCGCGACTGGGACGACGAGGGTGAGGCAGGGGAGTTCTTGCGGGCAGCGAGGGATGGCGCCTGTGATACCTTCGGCAACGTACTGGGGCCGGATTACAATGCCGCGCATGCCGACCATTTCCATCTGGGCATGCGCGGTTTCAGGCTGTGTCGCTAGTGGCCTGTGCCGACGTCAGTCAAGGCTGATGTCCTCTTCATCGGTCAGGGCACCGGTCGCAGCACCTGCGCCCGCGCCAATCACCGCGCCACGGCCAACGCTTCCGCCAGTGGCTGCGGCAGCGCCAGCGCCCACGGCAGCACCTACGCCTGCGCCGCTGGTGGCACGCTCTCCGGTGGTCGCGCCGCAGCCCGCCAGGGCCAAGGTCAGCGCCGCGATGGCACTCAGGGTCAGGGTACGCGAGACTTTCAATGATGGGCTTTGCATGGGTCACCTCCTTATGGGTTGCATCTTACACCCTAGGAACACTCCAGCTTTTTTGCCACCTTTAATGACCCACGCCCTACTTGAGCAGCCGCTTATTTATAGCCTTGCGCCACGGTTTGGCGAGGGGCTTCAGCGCGCTTTTCAAGCCAGCGCCCCCAGGCAAAAATGACCAGCCCGCACAGCGCCAGCCCCGTTCCCACCAGCCCGGTGCTCGACCAGCTGAACCCGGCACTGATCACCAGCCCCGCCAGCCACGCCCCCAGCGCGTTGGCGCCGTTGAACGCAGCATGGTTCATGGAAGCCGCCATGGTCTGGGCATCTTCCGCCACGTCCATCAAGCGTGTTTGCAGCGAAGGCGCCAGGGCCATGCTGGTGCCGACCAGGCCAACGAACAGCAGCCCGCTCCACACCTGATTGGCAGCAAAGTAGAACAGCCCCTGCACCACCGCGCACCACACCAGGATGGCGGGAATTGCCCGCATCAGGTTTTTATCGGCCATGCGCCCACCGATCAGATTGCCCGCGATGGAGCCGAGGCCAAAGATGACCAGCACCAAGGGGCCCAGGGCTTCACGCATGCCCGCCTGCTGGGTCAAGGTGGGCATCACGTAGCTGAAAATCGAGAACATGCCGCCACAGCCGATGCAGGCAATGGCAATGGTCACCAGCACACGCTGCTTGACCAGCGCGGAAAGCTCACGCAGCGGGCTGGCCTGGGCATCGAAGGGCTGCACGGGCACACAGAGGCGAATCAACAGCGCCGTCAGCAGAGCAATCACGCCCACCCCGGCAAAGGCAATTTGCCAACCAAACAGGTTGCCTGCCCAGGTGCCCAGCGGCGCCCCGATCAGAATGGCCACCGTCAGCCCCATCATCACCCTGGCAATGGCCCGCGCCCGTTGATCGACCGGCACGGCGCCTGCTGCCACCAGCGCCGCCACGCCAAAGTAGGCCCCGTGGGGCAGCCCGGCCAGAAAGCGTAGCCCCACGAACGACCAGAACCCTGGCGCCATGGCGCTGGCAATGTTACCCACGGCAAACACCAGCATCAGCGCGATCAGCAGCGCTCGCTTGGGCACCCGCGCGGCCAGCGCCGAAATCAGCGGTGCCCCCACCACGACCCCCAGGGCGTAGCTGCTGATGGAATAGCCTACCTGCGGCACGCTCACGGCCAGGTCTTCCGCCACGCGGTTCATCAACCCCATGATGACGAACTCGCTGGTGCCGATGCCGAACCCGCCCAGCGCCAGCACGAATTCCGCCCACCGCGGATGCCGCGCCAGCCCCGTTGATGATGCTTGCATACCTCACTCCCCAGGCGCGGGATAACGCGCCTGTTCACGAAACGATCCTGGATAGTCGCAAATGATGGCAGGATTAGACGAAAGTAGAAATACAAGGCATGAAAAAAGTTAGCGTGCGAACTCAATCATCCAACGATGTAACAAGGGGGTCAGCCCCTCGTGGCATTGGCTGACAATAAGCGCTCGCGCAGCTCGCGGTTGCGCGGCAGCAAGCCTACCTGCAGACCCAGCGGCCGGAAGACCTGATTGAGCAGCGCCACGGTAGGGCTTGCCTTATCGGCTTCCAGGTCTGACAGCGAACGACGGCTGATGCCCACCAGATCGGCGTATTGGGTCTGCGACATGCCCAGTACCTCACGGCGGAGCTGACGCAGCACCTGCCCAGAGCTGATTTCTTCGCGCACCAGTTGGGCCGCTAATGTCGTCAGCAACGCCTCCCGCTCGATGCTGGTGAGCTCTTTACGCTTCATACCAACCCCCAGCGCTTCAGCTTGGCATCCAGATGATCCAACCCCACTGCATCCGATGCCAAAATGGTATTGGGTACACCCCGCTGCGCTAGCCGTTTCTTCAAGCCCACTAGCTGGCTACCCAAGGCTTTCAGCTCTGCCATGAGCCGCTCTGGTGGAAGATAAACGCTCAGTCGTTCTGCAATGGCGGCCCAGTTAAACTCTCGCCCTTCTTCAAACGGCGCCCCCCAGGTAATGGTTCTGACGATTCCCTCAGGATCTGCCTTCATGGGCGCAAAGTCGTACACCGGTGCCCACCAGGTTCCTTGCGGTGTTTTCAGCAGCGCCGCATTGCGGCCATGATTGTCGCTATTGGCAAACGCAACATTGAGCAGGTCGCGTTTCACCCACTCACTGACAAAGCGCGCCGTATCGAAATGGTCACCCGACTCACGCACGCGGAATTGTTGGCTCAACATATCCACCAACTCCCCGACCACGGCAAAATGATTCAAGAAGCTTCCCGGCTCTTTCCCCATGACGGAGTAAACAGACTCCAGGCCATACCGCGCGAGCGCTCCCTCTTGATAGCCCACATCAAAGCGGGGCAACCAGAGCAATGGATATCGCGCACCTTCGATCAGACGCATCCCTTGGGTATCGATGGTCGCGACGCCCAGCGACGCTAACTCGTGATAGAAATAGTACTCCGCACGCAATATGTCGTTATCGATCACCGTGCGCTGACCGCGAGGAAATTTCACCAGATAGTGCTGATCGATATTCGCCGGATCGTCCTGATAGGTATCAATCCAGACCTGATCATCTGATGAACAGCGCAACAGCAGCTTGGGCGCCTCACCACCGGCCCCAGTCGCGCCCCCCCCAGCAGCCCCCATCTGCTGCGCATAGGCCAGAAAGTCGCTATCCCGATTGACGACATCCACCATTGCAAAGCGCTGCTGCTCCAGCGTGCTGCCTGCTGGGCGCTCAGGAAGGGCCTCTTTGATACGTAAATTGCCCACTGGCGCAATCGTTCCCTTTGCCAGTAGCGCGGCATCCTGCTCCGCCTCACTAAGTGCCGATATACCCAACTGCGTGACCCAGTAACGGCGGCTGGCCCCAGAGGGCATGATATCGTCTAAAAAAGTGAACCAGCGTGGCGATTGATGGGTATTCATCAACTCGATAGGCAAACGAAGGCTACAGGCGTGCTCATCGTCGTGATCCAGCCACTCAAGGGCATAATCGGTAAGGTAGCCCAAACGCGCAGGCCCTCGACGGCCCCGCTCTGGATGCTCGAACACCAGCTCGGCAGCATCGTGCCACTGCCCTTGATGGAAGGCTTGAACGGTTAGCAACACGGCTCACCTTTAACGCGTCATTTGATGAGTAGTTTAATGCTCAAAAGTGTAGTTCGAAGCAGCATAATGTGCACTTTAATACTCAAATTTAAATCAAATTATCATAAATGAGCAGTTTAATACCCATTTATCTCAGGAGATATCATGCTGTCTGATCAAACGCCCGTTGATATGATCGAGCACGCCATGCAGGCATTGGCCCACGCCGACCCCGACATTGCGCGTGCCTACCCCCTGGTAGGTGCGCCCAGCCCGCGCCAGCGCGACCCCGGGTTTGCCACCTTCTTCTCGACCATCGTCAGCCAGCAGATCTCCACCGAGGCCGCACGGGCCATCATGGGCCGAGTGAATACACTGCTGCCGGAGCTGCACGCCAAAGCGGTGATGGAGGTGGAAGGCCAGGCGCTGCGGGATGCAGGCTTGTCGTGGCGCAAGATCGAGTATGCCAAAGGGCTGGCAGAGGCGGAGCTGGCGGGCACGTTTAGCGCCGATGGCTTGGCGCACCTCAGCGATGACGAGGCGATTGCCGCGATTACCCAGCTGCGTGGGTTTGGCCGCTGGAGCGCCGAGATCTACCTGATGTTCTCGCTCAAGCGCCCCGATATCTTCCCCGCCGACGACCTTGCGTTAAGAGTGGCGCTGGGCCGCCTAAAGGGCATGGAGGACAAACCCACGCCGAAGCAGGCCCGCCAGTTGGTGGAACCCTGGTCCCCCTGGCGCAGCGTGGGGTCGCTGTTTTTATGGCACTACTATCGCGGCGAGCCGGTTTAGCGCGCCTTTCACAACCAGTAGACGACGTGGGCTTATCCGGCGGCAGGGCGTCGCGAGGGCGCTGTAAACCCCTCCCTGGGCGCTACCTTTGCCATCCATGGCAAAGGACCCTCGTTTTGCCCTGCCCCCAGCGCCCATCGTCAGAGGGTTTGGAAATGAGCTCTTAACGGGCCTTTAAAGCGTCAGCCCGCCAAACTTGCCGTTCTGGTAATCCTCTACCGCCTGCACGATCTCGTCGCGGGTGGTCATCACGAAGGGGCCGTGGGAGTAGACCGGCTCATCGATGACATCGCCATGGCCAAACAGCAGGCGCGCATCGCTGGCTGCCTCGATGGCAAGGCTTTCGCCGTCACGGTCGAGCTCAATCAAATGATGCGCTTTGGCAGGCTCGCCGCCCACCGTCACGTCACCACTCACCACGTACAGAAACACCTGCCGCCCAGGGGCTACGGGAAGCTGCTCATGGGCCCCTGCGGGCAGCGCGAGTGTGGACATGAACACGCCGGTCAGCGACTCGATCGGGCCTGACTGCCCTTGCCACTCCCCGGCAATCAGGTTGAGCGTGCCGCCGCCCGCTAGGGGAACGGCGGGTATGCCTTCCTGCTGCAGGCCCACGTAGCGCGGTTCGCTCATCTTCAGCCGCGACGGCAGATTGACCCACAGCTGGAGGATTTCCAGCGGCCCGCCTTCGCGCAAGAACTCAGGGGGCGAGATTTCTGCATGCACGATGCCGCTGCCCGCGGTCATCCACTGCACGCCGCCTGCATGAATCACGCTCTGATGTTTGGCGCTGTCGGCGTGGGCCAGCGAGCCCTCCAGAATGAAGGTGACCGTCTCGAACCCCCGGTGCGGGTGCGGCCCAAACGGCAGCCCACGATTATTGGCGGAATATACCTGCGGGCCGTGGTGATTCAGGAACAGAAACGGATCGAGCTGATCCACGCCAGGCCCCGGCAGCGGCCTGCGGGTGACCAGGTCTCCGATATCGTCACGATGGGCAGGGTGCTGAGCGACCATGCGGCGAACGGATGGGGTATGGGGTGATGACATGACGTCCTCCTTATCGATACGCCCAGCGTAAAACCTCAGCGACGCAATGAGGAGCGAATAATTTGCCTTGGTTCATTGAAGGAAATGCACAAAACCTCAGCGGCTGGGAATGCTCAGCCGCCCCACCACCGCAAACCCATCCTTCTGGGGGCGCACGACCACCATTTCCCCGGAACTGACACCGCCGCCGATCAGCGCCGTGATATTCACCTGATGCGTGACCATCAGCAGGTTGCCTGGCCCCTGCCACGCCTCTATACGCCTGCGCGCTGCCTGGGTAATGGCCACCTGATCCCCCCGCCCGCTAAAGAACGAGTTCAGCCACGTCGCAGGCGTTATCGGCCCCAACGCCATCAGCTCGGCGGTTTCCAGTGCACGGCACCATTGGGAGCTGTAAACCGCATCGATCGCCACGCCCTGCTGCCGCAACGCCTGACCCGCCGCTACGGCCTGAGCACGCCCTTCACTGGAAAGGTTGCGCTGGGTGGCACACGTTTCCAACACAAACCCCGGCGGGTCGCCGATGCCCGGCGCCAGCGAGTGGCGCATGAGAATGACCAACCCACCCTGCTGCAGCGCCTGCCAAGTGGCGGTATTGGCCTGAGCAACAAGGGGCACAAGGCCAAGAAGGCCCGAGAGCATGCACAGCGCGAAGATACGCAGGGTGAACATGGGCAAACCCTCTGATGAGAACGGTCTTCCCCTCTTTTATCAGAATTTCGTCACCACGGTGATCCCCGCGCCTTCGAACTTGTCCATGTTGATCAACGCCTGCACGGACTCTTCTAGCGTGATACGGCGGCCAATCAATTTTTCAGGCGCCAGCTTGCCTGACTGGATCATCGCCAGCATGGCACCGTAGCGATGCGCCTGCATGCCATGGCTACCCAGAATTTCCAGCTCGTTGGCGATCACCTTGCTCATCGGCACGGCTGGCGTGCTGTGGTCCGCCAGCATCAACCCCACCTGAACATGCTTGCCGCGCTTGCGCAAATTGCTGATGGAGTTGAAGCAGGTGGTGGGGTGGCCCAGCGCGTCCAGCGAAACGTGCGCGCCGCCTTGGGTGATCTCGACCACCGCCTCCACCACGTCGGCCACCTGGTTGGCGTTCACCGTGGCCACCGCCCCCAGCTGGCGCGCCAAAGCCAGCGCCTGCTCGGAAATATCCACCGCCACCACGTTGGCGCCGGCTGCGCTGGCAATCATGATGGCCGACAGTCCCACACCGCCGCAGCCGTGCACCGCCACCCACTGGCCCGCCGACACGCGGCCCTGGTCTACCACCGCACGAAAAGAGGTCACGAACCGACAGCCCAGGCTGGCGGCGGTATCGAACGTCAGGGTATCCGGCAGTGCGACCAGATTCACATCGGCGTAGTGAATGCCCACATACTCGGCAAACGAGCCCCAGTGGGTAAACCCCGGCTGAAATTGGGCATCGCACACCTGATGATTGCCGGTGTGGCACTCCGGGCAGATGCCGCAGCCGCCCACGAACGGCACGGTCACCCGGTCGCCAATGCGCCACTTCGTCACGTCCTTGCCCACCGCTTCCACTACACCGGAGAGCTCATGGCCCGGCACATGGGGAAGCTGGATATCCGGGTCGTGGCCCATCCAGCCGTGCCAATCACTGCGGCATACGCCGTTGGCTATCACCTTGACCACGACCCCGTGAGGCGCTGGCGCTGGGTCGGGCACCTGCTGGATGCTGGGCGGGGTAGAAAACTGCTCGAATACCACGGCTTTCATGGCTCACTCCTGAACGGTCGGCGATGCGTTGGATGTATACGCACTATAGCGAGCCACGCCCGAAATTACGTTTCCTTCTGATGGACATCCTGCGCCTTTTTGAAGCACTCTTTTCAACAACATGAATAAACCGAAAGAGCCTTTCAAAATGAGCGAGCTTGATAAAAAGGATGCCCGATTAGCCACCTTGCTGCAGGCAGACGGGCGGGTGGCCAACGCACGGCTGGCCGAGCAGCTGCACCTGAGCGAAGCCACCTGCTGGCGGCGCCACAAACGCCTGGAAGAGCTGGGGGTGATCGAAGGCTACCAGGCCATCCTCAACCGCCGCAAAGTGGGCGCCAGCGTGCTGGCCTTCGTGCAAATCACCTGCACCCAGCACAGCGAAGCCGCAACGGCGGAGTTCGAGCGCATCATCCAGGCCAGCTCCCGCGTACTGAGCTGCCACAACACCACCGGCGAAGCCGACTTCCTGCTACAGGTCGTCGCCAAAGACCTGGACGACTACAGCCACTTCGTCGAAACGGTGCTGCGCAAACTGCCCGGGGTATCGAGCATCCGCTCCAACCTCTCGCTGAGGGAAATGAAAGCGACCAGCCATTTGCCGGTGGAGGAGTTGTTGGGGCTGTGAGCAAGGCAATGGAAAAGAGCGCTGAAGGAAGGTGTATTCAGCAGCCATAAAAAGGATATAACCGTGTCCATAAATAGCTAAAATAGCCTAAAATGGATATAGTAGTATCCAAAGAGGGAAGTGAGCTTATGCCCCGTTTTCTGTTGTTGGACGATACCGATGTTCAGCAGGCCTTTGCTGCCCACCTACGCAGGCTTCGCGAGCAGGCCAAGCTATCCCGTGCGGCGCTGGCGCAGCGCAGCTGTGTGCCCGCTCCTACCATCAAGAAATTCGAGCTCACTGGGCAAATTTCTCTCCGCCAGCTGCTGTTGCTCTGGCAAAGCCTGGATGACCTGGCACGGCTCTATGCGCTGACCCAACCCGATGCCCTCCCCACTAAACAGCCCTCCTCCATCGAAGAGGTGCTCAAAGATGGCCTTTAAGCCAACGCAGCGGTTGAACGTGACACGCACGCTCTCAACGGGAGAGCGGGTCGCGGCTGGCGTTTTAGCGCAGAACCGCCAAGGGGTCTTCTTTCAATACGCAGAAGGCTACGTGGAACAGCATGGCAACCTGTCGCCCTTTACGCTCAACAGCGACCTGACTCTTCAACCTGCCCCCCAAATACCACACCAAGGTCTACATGGGGTATTTGGCGACTGTTTACCCGATGGCTGGGGACTGCTGTTGCAAGATCGTGTCTTTCGTCAGCAGGGCATCGCCCCGACACAACTGACGGCGATGGATCGGCTGGCATTCGTTGGCCATCGAGGGATGGGCGCTCTTGCCTTTGAGCCCATATCAGAGGCAGCACCGACACAGGGTGATCACGAAGACTTGCCGACACTTGGCTTAACGGCTCAGGCCGTTTTCGATGGTCAAACGGAAGACGTGCTGAGTGCTCTCGTCGCAGCGGGTAGTTCCGGCGGAGCCAGGCCCAAAGCGCAGCTTTTCATGCCACCGGACAAGCCAACAACGTGCCGAACCGACGCCAAGCCAGGGGATGACGCTTGGCTGGTCAAGTTCACTTCTCAACACCTGCCACTGGGTCACGACGAAGGGCTCTGCGAAGCGGCCTACCTGGAACTAGCGAACACAGCGGGGCTTGAGCCGCCCGAATGGCAGCTGCTTCGCGTGCCTACGAGTCAAGGTGAGCGCGCCTGGCTTGCCATCAAACGGTTTGACTGGGTTCATCAGGCGCACCCTGCCGGGCGTCTCCACATGCATAGCGCCTGTGGACTGCTGGATGCCGATTTCCGAACCCCTAGCCTGGACTACGCCGACCTGATCAAAGCCAGCCGCCAGCTATGCCGCTCTCCCGCCGTCGGCCAACTGCAATTTCGACGCGCGCTGTTTAATCTGTTTGCCTGCAACCAGGACGATCACAGTAAAAACTGGGCATTTTTGCAAGACGATACAGGCCAATGGAGACCAGCGCCGTTCTATGACGTGACCTTTAGCCCCCACCCTTTTGCAGAGCACGCGACCGCCTACATGGGATTTGGCAAACAGCCTCCTCTCAAGGCGATGCAACGGCTGGCAACACAGGCAGGTTTCACGGATTGGAAACAGGCCCTGCCGTACGTTCAAGAGACAGTGGACGTTCTCAGCAGCTTCTCGGTAGTGGCCAAGCACCTCGGAGCGAGAGCCAGCACCGTTGATCTCATCACCAAGTGGTTGAATCAGGCGTGGTGGGAGAACAAGGGGCTATTAGGCACCTGAGCACACCGCAGATCGTTGACATGATCGCTTGGCTCAATGCGACTCTAGATCCTGTCCGCTCTGCTCATCACCCTGCTGAGTTGGCGCATCATCCCCTATAAAGACAGGCCTATCGTTCTCCCAAACCACGGCATATTGACCAAGGCGGCGTTTGCGCTCGAGCGTTTCGGCAACCGCCGAGCGTAAGCTCTCTAGCATCTCGTGAGTATCAGGAGTCAACTGAGTCATAGCGGAGATTTCTTCAGATTATGCAGACTGCATAAGGATGCGGCGCTGGATACCTGCTAGCAATATTAAGTCATGCCCAAAAGCGAAAAACCCCGATGCACTCACCGAGGTTTAGACGCCGACCGGGCACTCCCTGTCCATTTAACTTCAGCTTGTAGAGTTTGGCATGCCAAGTCAATGCCAATACCTCATCACTCAATATTCTGTATCTTAATATTGATCTATAAAAAAATATCTTAAAAATCAATTAACTATTACAAAAAAACATAAAAAAAATTATTTCACTACCCAATATACTACCCATTTGGTCTAGAGAAGCTCCCTCCAAGGCCATAGCTGTAGGGCCCTATGTGATTGCCTGCCCGCTTGGCAAATAACCCGAGGCCCTCGGCCTGCCATTTCCTCATCCCCGTGATCGGCGATTGATGATGTAGCACTTTCCACAAGGCAGGGTGACTGATCAGCTAGCAGTATCGCTTGTCGCGTATGCTCCAGATTTTCTGCCTAAAGTTAGCGACGAGTCGTCAGCACGTCGCTAGTACGGCTGTTGAGGTACTCCATCATGCAATTCATTTGCAGCCTAACAGACTTGATCAGTCGGTGATCAATGCAATGGGCTAGACTCTCCTGATCGCAGGGGCTCTCATCTTAACGAATCTAAAGATAGACTCTAAAGAAATATCATGGCATGGAGCTGAGAGCTTCCCTGATGGCTAAGGTGTTCTTAATTTTTTGAATCCAGTCCTTGCTATTAGCAGCTCGCCCCACTGAGTGGTGTAACGCGGCGTTCGTCGCTCGCTTCGCAGTGACCATGCGTTGTTAGAGCGCGCCAAGCCAATTTGCACAGCACCTCTGCCTAGCTCACGGTTGAGCATGTCCATAGTGTTCATCAGTCGTTCGCTACGTTTGTCTTCTTCATCAGTCTGAAGGGTTTCAGTGAGAGTGAGCTGTCGGTTAGCTTTAGGCGATAGATCAAGCAGCATGAGACCCACTTTGTGAAAGGCGTACCCTTTTCGCCAGAGACGACGCAAACCCTGTACCGCAGCGGCGATGATCTCACGACTATCATCAGTGGGCCGATCCAGAGAAATGACCATTCGTTGACGATATTGGGGTAAATCCGTACGAAACGAGTTGGTGCGGATAAACACCATGACGGCGCTAGTGACGCTTTGCTGCTTACGAAGTTTTTCGCCCGCCCTGGCAGCATGATGCCGTAGCGCCTCCCTTAACTGATGGGGATCGTTGGTAAGCCGCCCAAACGAACGAGACACCATGATCTGTTGTTTAGGCTGGCCCATGTCATCTAGCTGAATGGAGGGTTGCCCCCGCAACTCCCAGACAATGCGCTCCTGCACCACACTAAATTGCCGACGGATATGTTTCGGGTCTGCCTCTCGCAGGTCCCAGGCAGTCTCAATGCCCATGACGCGTAATCGCTCGCTGGTGCGGCGTGCAATGCCCCATAGTTCGGTGACAGGCAACTGCTTCAACAACGCTTTAGTAGGCGCGCCTTCTGCAAGCAACGTGCATACACCTTGGTCTCTATATGCAGGGTGTTTTTTAGCGGCATGATTGGCGACCTTGGCCAACACCCGAGTCGGCGCAAAACCCACTGACACAGGTATACCTGTCCACTGCTTCACCGTATCCCGCAGAGCTTGGCCTCGTTGCTCCAGGGTGTCTACCTCAAATCCCTGAAACCCGACAAAACTCTCATCAATGGAATACACCTCTACATGGGGTGAGAACTCGCCCAGCACCTCGGTTACCCGCTGAGACATGTCTCCATACAACGCATAGTTGCTGGATAGCAGCACAGCTTGGCGGCGCACACTTGGTGGTAGCAGGTGCATGGCAGCCCCCATTTCAACGCCCAGTGCTTTTAACTCGTTAGAGCGGGCGACGACGCAACCATCGTTATTGGATAGTACCCCTACAGGACGACCTTCCAGTGACGGGTTGAAGACACGTTCGCAGGAGACATAGAAATTGTTACAGTCGATCAAGGCCATCATTGCAGCGTTGCCCCTGGAAAGCTGTGAAGCACATGAGTTACGACGCCCCAGACGTGCGACTCACGACCATCTAAAGGAATGGGAGGGTAAGCAGGATTACTTGCCCGGAGATAAGTCCGCTGCCCTACTCGCTCAAGGCGCTTTACTGTGAGCTCACCATCAACACAAATGACGATAATGCGACCTGGTAAGGCTTCGAGACTGCGATCCACCACCAGCAAATCCCCATGATGAATTCCATCACCAATCATGGAGTCTCCTTCAGAACGTACGAAATACGTTGCAGCAGGCCGTTTCACCACATAGCGGTGAAGATCAAGATCGGTGTCCAAGTGGTCATCTGCGGGTGATGGAAAGCCTGCGCGCACGGCACAGGTATAGAGCGGTATGGACTGCGACGCCGTTAAAGCGTCTGATTGTCCCAGTAATGTCACTGGTAAAGTCATGAGCACCTCCATCGATAGCTGTATATAAAAACAGCATCTAAAAAGCGCTTACTTAACGCAATACCTCATCGGCGTATCCCAACCGATTTCAGACCTATATCACTCCTATGCATCCATCCCCATGGAACCTTTTTCCCTTGCATAGGAGCTTCAATATGCCCCCACCCTGTAAGCGTTGTGCATCAACGCGCATGCTGAATCTGGATACAGCCCAGCGCATAAGCGTGGTAGGCAGCACCTTGATTGGCGGTGCTATTGGCGCATGGCGCGCGACGGCCATCTCCGGCCCACTGCCATTGGCGGTGACTCGCTTTCCATTGGCAAAACTGCCTGCCGCCATGATGGGTGCCGTGGCCGGAGGTCAAACCGGCTCACGCATGGCCACCTCGCTGTTTGAGCAGTGGCTGCCAGTTGGCAGCGGGACACCGTGGTTATGCTTGTCTTGCGGCTGCACCTACCGCGACGCCTACCCGCCTTTAGCACCTAACGCTTAACCTATCGTTGTTCGCCCTGTGTGGGGCGAATGATCCGCCTATTCACTTTCGCGCGCTGGCCTTTGGTCGGCGCTTTTTTTATGTCTGGAGAATGACTCATGGCACATCTCGTTGAACAAATGGCTTACGTAGGCGATACCCCTTGGCATGGCCTGGGGCAGCAACTTTCTCGACATCAACCGCTGGAGGTCTGGCAGCAACAGGCCGGTATGAACTGGCATATTGAAGAAGCGCCGGTGCGCTTTATTGCCGAAGGGGCTAGCCACCTGGGCAGCATTCACTCGTTCCCTGAGCAAAAAGTGCTCTACCGCTCAGATACCAAAGCACCGCTGTCGGTGGTGTCACAACGCTATAAAGTGGTGCAGCCCGAGGAGATTTTGGAGTTTTACCGTGACCTGACCGAGTACGCCGGATATGAGCTAGAAACCGCTGGCGTGCTGAAAGGCGGACGTAAGTTCTGGGCGCTAGCCCGTAGTGGCTTAAGCACGTCGCTCAAAGGCCAGGATGAGGTCAATGACTACCTGCTGTTGGCCACTTCCTGCGATGGCACGCTTGCCACCATGGCCACGCCTACCACGGTGCGGGTGGTGTGCAATAACACGCTGCAAATTGCCGTCGATGGCACGTCGCAAGCGGTGAAAGTGCCCCATCGTTCAGAGTTTGATCCGCGTGCCGTGAAGCGTCAGTTAGGTATTTCGGTGTCGCAATGGAATGACTTCATGTATCGGATGAAAACCCTAGCGGAGCGTAAAATCACTCGGCAGGAAGCGCAGCAGTATCTTCAGTCGGTGATTTGTGGGGCAGAGAAGCCGCTGGACGATCCCTCTAAACTGCCCAACTACCGGGCGCTGAATAAGGTGCAGAAGCTCTACCAAGGCGAAGGTCGTGGCGCTCACTTAGTGACCGCCAAAGACACGGCCTGGGGCTTGCTCAATGCGGTTACGGAATACGTCGATCACGACAAGCGCGCACGCAGTAACGATACCCGTATGGATTCAGCCTGGTTTGGTCAGGGGGCACAGCTCAAGCAAGAGGCCTTGGATGCCGCCCTACAGTTGGTGTCGTAGACATCCATACCCCCATTCCCACAAGCGATTCACCGAATGATCATCCTAACCCTCACGGCATAGACGCCCAGCCCCTAAAAAGGCTGGGCGTTTTGCTGTTGGGCTTATACCGCGAGGTACCCGCATGAGCTTTGTTTCTGACGCCATTGAGATGGCGCTCACTCGACTAACCAAACAACTGCTAGAACACGACGCCCACAAAGCAACGTCGCTGGTGTGTGCCCAGGGCGAGTTCTATCGCGCGGAGATACGCCTGGAGCGTATCGATCCCGCTGACATTGCGCGTCACTTACCTGACGTTCCTGCGCTCGTTAATGACGCACCCCATGAACAGGGCTGACCAGCCCGCATTTCCCTCTTCACGTAAAAGGAGGTGCCCTATGGCACAGCGTACTCATGTAGTAAATGCGTCTCCCCAAAAAGGCCCAGTACCTTCCATTCAAGCAGACGCCAACGCTCAGCACTCCCCAAGTTCGGCGGCGCTAGAAGCGCATCCGACGGCTGATAGCACCGCCATTATCCAGGTCATTGAGCGTGCCGCGCTTAACCCGGACGTCGATATCGACAAGATGGAGCGCCTGCTGCAAATGCAGGAGCGCGTGATGGACCGCCAGGCCATGATGGCCTACAGCGCGGCCATGGCAGCGATGCAGACCGAGTTGCCCAGCATTGAAGAGCGTGGGCAAACCAACAACGGTTGCTACGCCACGCTGGAGGATATTGTCGATACCGTTCGTCCCATCCTGCAAAAACACGGCTTCGCGGTGAGCTTCCGTATTCAAACCCAGGAACGCGGTATCCAAGTAACGGGCGTGCTGATGCACAAGGACGGCCACCGGGAAGAGACCAGCATGCTCCTACCTGCGGACATGAGCGGTAACAAAAATGCCGTCCAGGCATTTGGATCGTCTACCAGCTACGGCAAGCGCTATGTGCTGTGCGCCTTGCTCAACATCACCACACGCGGGCAAGACGATAATGGCCAGACCAGCACACGAGCAGCTGTAAAGAGGGTTACGGCCTTTCAAGCGGGGCAGATTCAGCGTTTGATCAGCCAATGCCCGGCCACTACCCAAGAGTGGTTCAGCGGCAAATACGGCGCTGCGGTTCAGGTGCCTCAGGCAGATTTCGACAAGCTCCGTGCATCCCTCACCAAGCGAGCCGTGAAATAGCGGCGCAGCCTGCTCACTCACCGCCTACAGGAGGCGTTATGAAGATACTCACCATGCCACAAGGCTCTCCTGAGTGGCTGGCGGCGCGTCTTGGGCGCGTCACCATGTCAGAACTCAAGGCATTGCTGGTAAACGGCAAAGGCCCCGGTGGGTTGGGTACCGGAGCCATTACCTACATGCACCAGTTGATCGGCGAGCGTGTGACCGGCGAGTTGGCCGAGCCGTTTCAAGGCAACGCCCATACCAAGCGGGGCCAGGAGCTAGAGAGCGTCGCTCGCTCGCTGTATCGCGATATGACCAGCGCACCGAAGCCTAAAGAAGTAGGCCTAATCCTCAACCACAACGTGGGCTACTCACCGGATAGTTTGATCGGCAGAAACGGCTTGCTGGAGATCAAAACCAAGCTGCCTAAGTTCCAAATTGAGGTACTGCTCAGCGGGGAAATCCCCGACGAGCACGTGCCCCAATGCCAGGGAGGGCTCTGGGTCAGTGAACGGGAATGGATCGATTTTGTGAGCTACTGGCCGGGTATGCCGCTGTTTGTGAAGCGTGCTTACCGAGACGAGGCTCTGATCCGCACGATTGCCGAGCGAGTCGAGGCCTTTCATGAAGAGATGGAGCGACGCATCAGCCAAGTGATGGCGGCGTGACTTACACGCTAAACCACAACACTTATTCACTACTAACTACGTAGATGCCGGGGCCACC
Organism: Vreelandella stevensii S18214; assembly: GCF_000275725.1. GTDB lineage: Bacteria > Pseudomonadota > Gammaproteobacteria > Pseudomonadales > Halomonadaceae > Vreelandella > Vreelandella stevensii. The sequence continues at coordinate 15,978 of NZ_AJTS01000041.1, forward strand.
ACTCCGGCATCTTTATTTTTTGGAGGTCATCATGCCCCATAGCAAACTCAAAGCCGGTGAAGTGGCAGGCACCTACTTAGTCACGTCACCGGTCACGGAAACAGACATCATTACGATGGCTAAGCGTTTCGCACGCCGCAAGTTCGCCAAAGGTCGCAAGATATCCCAACCTTCTCAAGCGTTTGAGCACCTGCAGCTGTTGCTTCAAGACTACGAACATGAAGTATTCAGCGTACTATTTCTGGATAGCCAACACCGTGTCATCCGCTTTGAAGAGCTGTTTCGCGGCACCATTGATTCAGCCAGCGTGTACCCACGAGAGGTACTAAAGGCGGCACTCGCTTACAACGCCGCCGCTGTGATCCTAGTTCATAACCACCCTAGTGGTGATCCTGAGCCTAGTGATGCGGATCGGCGTATCACTGAACGCCTAAAAGAAGCGCTTGGCTTGATGGATATTCGGGTGATTGACCATGTGGTGGTGGGGAGTGATGGATGCACGTCATTCGCAGAAAAAGGGTATCTGTAGAAGTTCATACTCGAAGGCACAGGTACTGCCCCAGGGGCAGTACCTGTCTCCAGTGCTCAATTTATTTTTTTGCCTAAGTGCCATTTGTCAGGTGATTTTGCGAAAAAAATGAAGCAAGTTAGATGTTTTGCCAAGTGAGTGGGTCATGACGCAAAGCGATTGAGCTATAAGGCGTTTGCATCAGTGTTGCTCCGATGGACCAGCTCGATAGGTAGAATCAAGCGTAGAGAATAGCTTTCATGAAATGAATACCCAGTCCTTGGAAACCTTCTGTCACTCCGTCATGATAACGCCGGGGTTTGCGTGGCGTTGGTCAGTCAATGACGCGGGCAGCGGGCAGTGTTTTCCGCTCTAGCAAGCCGGTACAGCGTTAATTATCCTGCGATTTGACCGATGTTACCCCACCGCTTGTCGACTAAGTAGCACCCGCCAGCAGTTGAATAGGAAAAACGGCACTCCATGAACGCAGTTGAAATCGAATCCGCCATTTCTGACTTGGCACAACAGCCCTTTGATCCGGCTGAGTTCCCTTATGCCTTTCTGGAAGCTTTTGGCAACAAGGCAACCACTATCAAACGGTTGCGTTCGGGTACGTCGAATAAGTCGGACTTTTCTGGCTCCTGGGGCGGGGTATTGCAGACCAACAATATCCATATCGCGGTGGCGGAGGCTGGTGCCGTTACCGAAACCCTAGCTGCGTTGAAGGTTAGCCCCGCGACTACGCGTGCCAAGGCGAAGTTCGTGCTTGCCACCGATGGTGAGATGCTAGAGGCCGAGGAGCTGGAAAGCGGCGAGACGGTTGCCTGCAAATATGAAGAATTCCCTGACCACTTCGGTTTCTTTTTGCCCCTGGCGGGCATCACTACTGTTAAACAGGTGCGTGAAAGCTCGTTTGATATTCGTGCCACCAGCCGCCTGAACCGGCTGTATGTGGAGCTACTGAAAGATAACCCAAGTTGGGGCACGGAAGAGCAGCGCCATGAAATGAACCATTTCATGGCTAGGCTGATCTTCTGCTTCTTTGCCGAAGATACGGACATCTTTGCCGGTAGCGGGTTATTTACCGACACCGTCTCAGAAATGAGCGCCAGAGATTCTGCCAACACCCATGAAGTGATTAGCGAAATCTTCCGCGCCATGAACACGCGGAAAGAAGAGCATGCTGCTGCGAACATCCCCCGCTGGGCGGGGAAGTTTCCCTATGTAAACGGTGGTCTGTTTTCCGGCAGTGTCGACGTACCGCGCTTCAGCAAAATTGCACGCTCTTATCTACTCCACATCGGCAGCCTGGACTGGACACAGATCAATCCTGATATTTTCGGCTCGATGATTCAGGCCGTAGCCGACGACGAAGAGCGCGGTGCACTGGGCATGTGAAGCGCGCTAATGAAATTCTCCGTAAGGCGGCTGCTTTTTTCGCCCAGGCGGAGCTCGACCGCAAACCCAATTGATGGTGTCATTTATCGACGAGCATCGTGCTCAGTTCGGGGTCGAGTCGATTTGTAGTCAACTGCCAATCGCCCCATCGACGTATTACCACCACAAGGCACTTGAAGCTGATCCTGAACGGCGGGCAGACCGGTATCGACAGGATGCGTTTCTTACCGCTGAGATTCAGCGCGTGTGGGAAGAAAACTTCTGCGTCTACGGTGCCCGTAAGGTCTGGCGGCAACTCCGCCGTGAAGGCGTTAATGTTGCTCGTTGCACTGTAGAACGGCTCATGCGCCGCCTAGGAATTCGCGGCGTGGTGCGAGGCCAACGCCCCTTCACGACCCTCAGTGATCCCGGCCAGAAACGGGCACCTGATTTAGTGAAACGTGACTTTACGGCTATGCGTCCTAATCAGCTTTGGGTAGCCGATTTTACCTATGTCGCTACCTGGTCTGGCTTCGTTTACGTTGCGTTCGTTATCGATGTTTATGCACGCTGTATCGTGGGTTGGCGTGTAGCGACGTCGATGAGAACGGCACTGGTGCTGGACGCTCTGGAGCAAGCTCTGTGGGCACGAAAACACAGACAAGGGTTGATCCATCATAGTGATAGGGGAAGCCAATATCTCTCGATCCGCTACACCGAGCGTATGGCTGACGAGGGTATCAATGCCTCAGTCGGCACCACCGGCGACTCCTACGACAATGCGCTGGCTGAAACCATCATCGGCTTGTTCAAAACGGAGGTGATCCATCATCGTGGCCCATGGAGGGGACTGGATGCCGTTGAGTATGCCACGCTGGAGTGGGTTGACTGGTTCAACAACCGCCGACTGCTGGAACCCATCGGAAACGTTCCACCAGCAGAACGAGAAAGGACGTATTATCGTCAACTGGAAGAGTCGGGTGAAGCTGCTTGACTCAAACAAACCGGTCTCCGGAATAACCGGGGCGGTTCAGACCGGGAGGGGCAGCGGCTACCTCAACAGGGTGATGTGGACAACTATTTGCAGGCGGTGCCCGGACAAGCAGCCTCGGTGACGGGGTTTACCAATTTTTTAAATCGCCAACATGCCACCACACTAGCCCCTAGAGTGGATGAGAAGCGAGTAAGAAAACGGCGGAAAGAAAAGTTGGCTCGCTCCATGATGAAAATGGCGAAGTGTGCTGATCAAGGAGAGGGCTGGAGGGAGCAATGGATCGTCACAGCCATGGAATATTTTCATGACAAGAAATTGTCCAAAAAAGCACTACGTCGTCAGACCATAGAGCTTTCAGGAGACGGGGTACAGGTGACCATGAACGGTGTGAGCTACTGGCTGCCTGCTTTATAAAACCATCATCGACTCCCACTAGCCGTCTTAAGTGGCTTTTAGTGTCAAATACATGAGGAGCTTAGCCAGCACCTCATGCAGGACAAGGGAGCCTAGTAATGACATCAAAAAATCTACTACAGAGTCATAAACGAATCGTCTTTGTGGTCAGTGAACATATAGATTTCGTAAGGCTCACCCTGAGGCCCTGGCATGCCTGGTGTACCAATGGGCATCCCTGCTAGGCCGATCCCACCTATGTCAGGTTGTTCTTCAAATAATGCCTCGACCGCTTCCATCGGCACGTGCCCTTCAATCCAGTAGTCACCTATTTCGATGGTGTGGCACGACCCCAAACCATAAGGGACGCCAGCCTTCTGTTTGATATCGCCGAGCTCAACGTTATCGACAATGGTTACATCGACTCCCAGCATTTCCAAGTGGCGAGCATATTCATCACAGCATCCGCACTGAGGATTTTTGTACAGTGTAGCTTCGTCCGGCAGTGCAGCCTGAGCCGATGTAGCCCCGAGAGCCAAAGCAATTGATAGAATAGTAGCGTTAAGATGTTTCATGAACGGCCTGCCCTCGTTGTGTGGCTAAACAAGTATTTTGCGAGCGACGCGATACCTAAGCCTACGAGCAGAAGAAAAAACAGCGGCATCAGCCAGCCGTACCAGCCCATTGAGCTCATAAAAGCTAAGCAATCGGCATTCATCATGGTAAGCCTCCGATCAAGTCAGTTAGAAATTACGTCCTAAGTTTACGACTCTAGGGCTACCTCAAGGTCAAGCCTTGTAACCTTGTGAACAATGAAAAGTTGCTATGGATCATATTCTGCCCGCTGGGTTCAGGCTCGTTTCAGGTTAACACCGTATAAATAAGCAGTGACAACAACCCTTTTGAGGTAAATGACCATGCGCAACACCATTTTAACAACTCCTTTGCTTGCTCTTTCACTAAGCCTAGTAACAAGCGCGGCATGGGCTGCGCCCGGCCATGGCGGCGGTGACAGTGGCCTGACCGACGCTGACGTTGACCGCACGATCACTCTTGATGCTGGCGATATGTGGTTCGACCCTGAAACGCTAGAAATGGCGGCGGGTGAAATTGTTAAATTTGAAATCACCAACACCGGCAATTTAGAACATGAGTTTGTGATTGGTAGCAAAGAAGCCCAAGAAGAACATCGTCAAATGATGCTAAACATGGCCAACGGCGGAGGCCACGATATGTCGAATATGTCACACGGCGGCGGTCACGATATGGCCAGCATGGACATGGCAGGTGTCACCATTGCGCCTGGTGAAACCGGGACTTTATTATGGAGTGTCCCTGACAATGTTAACGAGCTAGAGTATGCCTGTAACATTCCTGGTCATTATGAATCCGGCATGTACGGTAATTTTTCTCTCTAATCTGACGCAGACCCATGAAACTGTTGCTACTCGAAGATGATGATTTGTTAGCAGAAAGCTTGGCAGAGAGTCTCAAGGACAACGGTTACCTGGTTGATTTGGCCGCTTCATTGAAAGCGGCCAAGTCGCTGATGGCAACCGAGGATTATGAGCTGGCTATTTTAGATGTCGGTTTGCCCGATGGGTCGGGGTTAGATCTTCTCGCTCATTGGCGCAAGCAGAAGCGCAGTACGCCTATTTTGATTTTGACGGCGCGCGATACCTGGGAAGATAAAGTTATCGGACTTGAAACCGGAGCCGATGACTATCTCACCAAGCCTTTCCACGAAGCCGAACTTATGGCTCGCCTGAAGGCCTTGTTGCGTAGGCAGTCTGGTCAGTTATCTCATGTGATTACGCTTAACGGTGTCTCGTTGGATGAGGCGGGTCAACGCGTGTGCTTAGAAGGAGAAACGTGGCGTTCGCTAACAGCAACGGAGTTTCGATTACTGCGCTACTTAATGCTTCATCCAGACCGTATTCACTCGAAAGATCAGCTACTAGAGCAGCTCTACGCCTTGGATCAGGACGCTGCCGCACCTAACTTGGTGGAAGTCTACATCGCTCGTCTGCGCCGTTATCTCGGTAAATCAGTCATTCAAACGCGACGTGGTCAGGGGTATTTCTTTGCTTCACATTGATAGACGCAGTTTACGCATTCGGCTACTCGCATGGTTAGGCGGCGTCGCGCTACTGGTGGTGGTCACCACGTGGCTATTGCACGGGATCTTTTTACAGAGCCTGGCAAGGGATTTTTTAGGTGAACGCTTACAACGTGAAGCAAACCACGCGGTCGCGCAGCTAGAGCAAGACCAAACGGCTGTACCGACTGCGCTCGACTCGGTTAGCCAAGGCTATCAAGTCTTTCATCATCTCTACGTACTCCGTTTCAATGGCTCGGTCAGCGCTTCTGACCCGCAATGGCAGCAACAGCTGGCTCCGTTGCTAGATGAGAGCGGCGATGCCCTAATAGATGTGAATCGCGGAACACAGCACATGCTCGTCTATCGCCGCCATTTTGAGTGGCAGGGCACGCAGGGTGTGCTATTGGTGGGCGAGGATTTTTCCCAAGTAGAATCAGGGCTTGCAACTTTACACTGGTGGGTCGGTGGGATCGCCGCCGTGCTTTTAGGGATGCTCATCATACTCAACATGCTAGCGGTTAACCGTGGACTCATACCACTCTGGCAACTGCGCCAACAACTTGAAGCATTGCGATCAGGCAAACGTGATCGCTTGTCATTAGTAGCCCCTTCGGAGCTAGATGAATTAGTCGACCAGTTGAACTGGTTCATGGACGACATTGATCTTCGTCTGAAGCGCTCGCGAGAATCGGTCGCCAACCTATCACCGCATTAAAAACACCGCTGGCAGCCGTTACTCAAGTACTGCGTGGCAACCGGCCTATTGATGACAACCGGCGCCATAAACTACTCAGCCGTATTGAAGACATTAACGCCCAGTTGGATGCGGAGCTGCGTCGTTCACGTATTGCAGGCCCTAATGTGGGACGAATGGCCAACGTTACTCGTGATAGCTTACGGCTGATTGAGATGTTCCGTAGCCTCTATCCTGAGCGTATGTTCGACCTGACTCACTCAGCACGTGAGGAAGAACAAGTTCCCATTGAATCTCACGATTTTTCAGAAATATTAGGCATCGTGCTTGATAACGCAGGAAAATGGTCGAGCAGGCGCGTTCTTTGCGATATTGCAGTCACTGTAACTGCACTTACGCTAACTATTGATGATGATGGTCAGGGCGTTGCAGAAGAGGAACTTTCACGCCTGGGAGAGCGTGGTACACGACTGGATGAGCGCCGTCCTGGCTACGGCTTAGGCCTTTCGATTCTTGCACAGTTAATCGTCCGCTACTCAGGTCACTCTCAGTTTGAACGAAGCCCACTGGGTGGTTTACGAGTGACGATTGCTTTGCCCTTGACGGCTGAAGTGGTCAATTAATCATCATTCAGCTTTGATTCAGCTTCTTCCATCAAGATGGTGCTATTCACCATTGATGGGAGTTACACATGGCACGCTCAAGTATCATTTCTCACCCTCTTTCTCGTCGGCAAGTGTTAAAAGGAGGCGCTGCCTTAGGCTTAGGTTCTGCTGCAGCAATGGGGTTAACTCCCGCCTGGGCAAACCCCTGGGGCCGTACCAACGTCTATGCTCAGGGCGTTGAAGAAGGGCCCGAGGTATCGCTGGCGATCCGCCGTGAATCGTTGCCTATTGACGGACAAGAAGCCCAACCAATTACCATTAACGGTACCAGTCCTGGCCCGCTGATTCGTTTGAAAGAAGGTCAAGACGCAGTACTGCGTGTCACCAACCTGCTGGACGAGCCCACCTCCATCCACTGGCATGGTCTCATTCTACCGCCGGAAATGGATGGTGTGCCTGGCGTTAGCTTTGCAGGTATCGCCCCTGGTGAAACCTTTACCTACCGTTTTCCCGTCCGTCAGAACGGTACCTACTGGTACCACAGTCATTCCGGTATGCAGGAGCAGCTTGGCCATGCAGGGCCATTGATTATCGACGCTGCCGAGCGTGAGCCTATCCGTTACGACCGTGAGCATGTGTTACTGCTCACCGACTGGACTTTTGAAGACCCGATGTCGGTGTTCCGTAATCTGAAAACCATGGAAGGCTATTACAACTTCCAAGAGCGCACGATTGCTGACTTCTTTGCCGATGTTCGTAACAACGGTTTTGCTCAGACCGCTGAAATGCGCGGCATGTGGGCTCAAATGCGCATGAGTTCGCGGGATATCGCCGATGTCACCGGTAGTACTTATACTTATCTTCTCAACGGCTATTCTCCTCAAGAAAACTGGAATGCCTTGTTCAAAGCTGGTGAGCGGATACGACTACGCGTGATTAACGGCTCAGCCATGTCTTTTTTCGATGTTCGTATACCTGGCCTGAAGATGACCGTGGTGGCCGCTGATGGACAACCGGTGCAACCCGTTCCTGTTGATGAGTTCCGTATTGGCGTGGCTGAAACCTACGATGTGCTGGTTTCACCTGAAGACGACCGGGCATACACCATCTTCGCCGAAGCCATGGATCGGAGCGGCTATGCACGCGCCACGCTAGCTCCACGTGAAGGCATGCAGGCGGAGATTCCTGAACGCCGTCAAATTGCAGACCGCGGTATGGAAGCCATGGGTGCCCACGGTATGGGCGGTATGGATCACTCCAACATGGCGGGGATGGATCACTCTGGCATGTCCAACATGTCGGGGATGGATCATTCCAGCATGGCTGGGATGGATCACTCCGGTATGTCCAACATGCAAGGCATGGATCACTCTACTATGGGGGGGATGGCAGCCGAGCAGGCCAAAATAGGCGCAAATGGTTTGCTTCTCGCCGGTGAAGCTCAGCCGGGCTCTCGCTATAACCAGGCGGGAATCGGCATTGATCCTGACGAACGACGCGTATTGGTTTACCGGGATCTCAAAGCGTTCACACCATGGCCTGATCGCCGTGAGCCAGGCCGTGAGCTTGAGCTGCACCTGACCGGCAATATGGAGCGTTATATGTGGTCGTTCGACGGTAAGAAGTTTAGCGAAGTGACCGGCCCTATTCATTTTGAGAAAGATGAGCGGCTGCGCCTAATTCTGATTAACGACACCATGATGGAGCATCCTATTCACCTCCACGGTATGTGGATGGAGCTAGAAAACGGCCAAGGGGAATTGATACCACGCAAACACACCCTAAATGTGAAGCCCGGTGAGCGCGTATCTGCGTTGATCACCGCAGATGCAGAGGGCAGTTGGGCGTTCCACTGCCACCTTCTCTATCACATGGATGCTGGCATGTTCCGCGTTGTTCAAGTTTCTTAAGGAGGCAGTATGAAAATTAAGGTTCTTCGTCACTTCATGTGGATTTGGCCTGATCGAACAGGCGGCCCACCGGGCTGCCAATCAGGTAGATCATGGCGATGAAGTTGGCCTCGTTACGGTAGCCGCGAGCGCGTGACCTTGCCGCCTGGAAAAGGCCGTTCATCCCTTCCAGTCGTGCGTTCGTCAGTCCCGAGATCCAGCGCCTAACCACCGCATCGGCATGGCGCTCCAGCGTTGCCAGGGCCTTACCCATCGGCGTCAGGAGAGGCTTCTCCGAGACTGCCGCCTTCGTGACCTTGAGATAGTTCGTGATGCGCCACCGGGCCGCTCTGGGCGTTGAGGCCTTCTGGACCCAGCGTAGCTTTTCCTTGATGATCCAGGCATCGGCCGTGGCGCTCTGATCGGTCACCAGCTCCTGGAGCGCCGCCAGTTGCTTGGGTGTCAGGTTCTCGTTGTCCAGGCTCTTCAGCAGGGCCCAGCGCAGCGACCTGGGGTGTCCCTGCTCCCGGCGCTCCTTCTTGCGCACCTCGTCCAGCCGCTTGGTAAAGGTCTGCACGATATGAAACCAGTCAACCGTGACCTCGGCCATGGGAAGATGCTCGGCCACGCCGCTGAGGAAGGCTTGTGACATGTCGCACACGACCTCGACCACGTTGTCCGGGTCGCCGCCGTGCGCCACCAGGAAGGCGTGGAAGGCCTCGATGGCCTCCTTGCCGTGGCCGGGGACGGCGAAGATCACCGGTTCCTGTTTGCGCTGCATGTCGAGAAATACCGTGACGTAGCGCTGACCGCGCCGGGAGGCGGTTTCGTCGACGCCGACGGCGGCTATATTGCTCAGATTCAGCTGCTCCAGCATCCGGCCGACGTAGTGGTGCACGATGCGCCACAACCGCTTATCGGAGATCTCCAACTGCCGGGAGACAGCCAGTACCGGCATCTCCTTGACCAACGACATGGCGGCCTGCTCGAACAGCAGGGTGAAGTCACTGCCCGGCCGCGCCCAGGGCACTTCGATGCGCTTGACGCCATGCTCGGGGCACCTGGTGCGAGGCACGCGGGCATGCAGGTAACAGTGATGCTGGAAGAAATTCAGGTGCCGCCAGATCTTGTCAGCGAAATCGTGAGCCGGACAGGCCTGGCCGCACTCAGGACAGGAGTAGAGGCTGCCTCGCTCGGCCTCGACATAGAGATCCAGCCGATGGGGCGATACGGAAGTATCCAGGTGCTGATCCTTGAGAATCCAGGGCGCTTGCAGGCCCAGGCCGAGAGTCAGAATTTGGGTGCCGTCCATGTCATACCTGCTGCCGTTGTGGAGACTATATTCTGGCCTGGCTCAGGGAATGAATTCCACACTCAGCGTCGAAGAGCCAAAATTAAGCGCTACTTAACCCTCGCCAGCGCCGCCCTTGGCATGGCCGCCGCCACGACCGCTCAAGCCGAAGATGGCTATGCGGCACCAGACAGTTGGCCAGCGCCCACTGAGGAACATAATATGGGTATGGCACTGTTTGATCGGCTCGAATATAGCGTGCCTGATAAAGGCCCAGAAGCCGTGGTATGGGACTTTCAAGGCTGGTACGGCGGCGATATCAACCGCATTTACCTAAAGTCAGAAGGCGAAAATGTCCAGGGCGACGGCGAAGATGCTGAGTTTGAGTCTTTGGAACTACTCTATAGTCGTTTAGTGGCTGATTTTTGGGAGTTACAGGGGGGGATCGGTTATCAAGGCGGTGTTTTCTCCGATGATCACGCTGAACGCACTTATGGGGTTGTCGGCCTGCAAGGCGTAATGCCCTACGGCATTGAAACCGACGTGGCATTACAAGTGAGTGAAGATGGCGACGTGGCCGCCAGTTTTGAAGGCGAATACGATCTGCGCCTGACTCAGCGGCTCTACCTACAGCCGCGCACCGAAATTGCCGTGGCCGCCAGTGAAGTTGAAGAATTTGGCGTGGGCGAAGGCCTTAACTCGGTTCGTGCTGGCCTACGGCTAGGCTACGAAGTGACCCGACGCTTCGCCCCCTACATCGGTGCCTATTGGGAGAAAGAATACGGCGACACTGCAGATCTCTCCCGAGCCAGTGGCGACAACACTGAAGATACTGGAGGTGTTGCCGGTGTTAAACTAATGTTCTAACGACTCTGACAGTGTGTAACTTTTAACGTCACCAAATGGTGGCGTTTTTTATTATTTTTTATTTTTATATTCAGCTTCATTTCAAAAACCCCAGCTAATATAACCATGTAACCAACCACTGGAGTAGTTATCATGAAAGTTAAATCAATTCTCTTTGGAGCGCTTGTAGCTAGCATTCTTTCAACGCCTGCATTGGCTAACTATGGGACGACCATCCAAGATTTGCCACTACTTGAAAGAGGCGTCTCTTCTACACAATTGCTGGCCCAAGGCCAATCAAAGCGTTTCAATATTAACATTCAACAAGCGACTACGCTGAAGATAGCAAGTGAGCACTTCCCAGGCGCAACCAGCACTGGTAACCGTATCTCTGCTGTGCTTTACAATGCAGCTGGACAGCAGGTGGCAGAAGCATCCAGCCCCCGTGGCCATTTTGAAATGGTTCGCCAATTGCAGCCAGGTAATTATCAGCTTGAAGTAACAGGTAATGCATTGGGAGGTACTAAAGAAAAGGACAATAACCGCTATGAGTTACATGTTGACTATTAATATATAGTCAATGATTTAAAATATAGGGCCAGCCTTCATGCTGGCCCTTTTATTTAGCAGGCATGTCTATCGTTGCATAAGCCTATTTGTAACCGTAGCTAGAATATTAAAATAAAAGAGTAGGGTGTGCTTGCCTGTGTGTGGCACATAGGTTCTATGCTTTTAGTTAACATTACTTTTTTAGCAAAGGAGGCACAATGCCAAGGTCAGCACCCACTACCTCTGCACGGGTTTACCGGATGAAAACCGCCGAGCATATGTGCCCGTTCGGTTTGAAAACGCTTGATCTACTCAAGCGTAAAGGCTTTGAAGTTGACGATCACACGTTAACCTCCCGTGATGAGATAGACGCGTTCAAGGCTCAAGAAAACGTCGACACTACGCCCCAAGTGTACATCGGTGATAGCCGCATTGGAGGCTATGAAGAATTACGCAAACATTTGGGAATGAGCGTTTCCAATTCAAAAGAAAAGACTTATCGGCCCGTGCTGGCGATTTTTGCCGTCGCACTGCTAATAGGTCTATCTATTAGCTGGGCCGTACAGGGTTCGTTACTCACAGCGCGTATGCCGGAATATGCAGTGGCTGCCGCTATGGTGCTACTTGGCCTACAAAAACTGCAGGATGTCGAAAGTTTCAGCAATATGTTTTTGAACTACGATTTGCTGGCTCAGCGCTATGTGCCCTACAGCTACGTTTACCCCTACGCCGAAACACTAGCTGGCCTGCTCATGCTGGCCGGGGCATTAACCTGGTTTGCCGCGCCGCTTGCCCTATTTGTTGGTACGGTAGGTGCCGTCTCTGTATTTAAAGCCGTGTATATCGACAAGCGGGAGCTGAAGTGTGCCTGCGTCGGCGGAAACAGTAATGTGCCGCTGGGCTTTGTATCGTTAACTGAAAATCTGGTAATGATCGCCATGGGTCTGTGGATGCCATTACGCATGTTGGTAGGTTAAGCCTACCTCTCTTACACCAAAGCATAATCTGGGTCAGATAATTAACTGGACTATATCCAGGTTGTATTCAGTTAATTCAACCAGACTTGCGTAGCACTTATCCCGCCTTATTCATGAGTGTGCTGATTGAGCATCGCGAAGCCCCAGGTTGCTGGCACCGACTCCCAGCAGCCGTATTTGCGGTGTGAGTACCTGCCGATATATACCCAAACAGTACGGTTTCTTTGTTGCTATATAACCTTCAGTAATCGATTCCGGCCATCAGGCAGGGCAGCCGTGATCGCCAGCCATCGTGATGGCCGCCTTGCGCTTGGATCGGTTGTGATATCAACCGTGTATCAGCTCAGTGCGGTCAGCTTCGGTAGCCCCTTAAGCAAGGTGGGCCACCATTTGTCAGCGGCATCGCCAAGGTGAACAGTGATGCGCCGGGCGTGTAGCGAGATAGTGGACGCGATCTTGAGCACTTGCTCGCGCATCCGGCTCAGGCTCCAGCCTTGGTGGGTTTGCCGCTCCAGGAGGCAGCGCAGTCCATGCAAGACCTGGTAGGCGTAGAGACTCAGTAGCAGACTCACTTCGTTGCGGGCCATCACCTCTTGAACGGTGGAAGCGCCGCGGTCGGTCGAGGAGAGATGCACGTCGAGTGCTGATTTCACCTCGCCCATGTGCGCCTCGGCACTACCGCGCTTACGGTAGAGCGCCAGAACCTTCTCCGGCGGCCAGTCGAACTGGCTGAGATTGGTGACCAGGAAGAAGGCATGCAGCAGTAGTGATGCGGCAATATCGATTTCAAAATAGTCCCTTATTGTACGGCAGGCACTATCTACGGCTGAAGTGACTTGCCCTTTACCCACAAAATCGACAATCACGTCCTCCTCTTTGTCAATAAGAGCATCTTTAACTAGTGATTGGCGAAGGTAGATGTCACGAACAAGAGCGCTTACGCTACCTTGATGCTCATCCCGCTTCGCCTCAGGAAGACGACGGAAGTCTTCGCCCAACGAGGCACTACGCGGCGGAGTAGGCAGAAAAAAAGTTATGAAAGGCCTATGGTAATGCTTAACCATTTTCATCAATTGGGGCTGAGTGGGTGAACGGTCACCCGCTTCATACGCTGCCAACATTTCTGAGCCGGTCACTCTCTTTCCGCCAAGGGCTAGTTTGCTAGCCGCCTCCTCGAGGCTTAGGCCAGCAGTTTCTCGAGCCCACTTGAGAATTTATGGATTTGCTTTGGCCATGTCTAGTCCTAACCCCACCGGTATTTTGGGTGCCGGTACGTACATAGTGAATGAATCAGCTTAGCTCTTTAGAATAGAGGATATAAAGAGGAGGACAGCGTGTTTTCCCGCATAATTCGTTATTTTGGCAATTCGGACGCGTCAGCATCTAGTTGGAATTGCCATCATCCAGCATTAGCACTACGGTTGCCAAGGAACAGAGCGAGAAACCTGAATATTTTGGCGATCATGATTTAGTAACTGGCCGGTTGCTTGCTAGCTTATGCCCATGCAGTTTGGGTAGTAGGGCAATGGTTATTTCCTTCTTGTTAAATTAAGTATTTTTTTTATTTTTTTTATTTGTTTTTATTTTTTCTATCTATATTCAAATCCAGGATATTGAGTAGTACCTATGCTAGTCCAGCAAAATCTATATATTTAAATAGCAGGTGGTCACTACTTGGCCACCTGTCTCTTTAAGGAAGACTGAAGCTAGTACTGGCTATATTTGATGCCGAAGACATCGATTTCATGAACGCAATGACGCTGGCTCACTTCTCATCCTTATTTCTTTGATGATGACCGAAATGGCGATGCATGAGGAAATGCATGCCAAGACAGAGTGTCAGGGGAAGCAACAGCCAGGCCCCAGTGCCCAGTGACTGGCCGCGCCACATTAGAAAGAACATGGCCACGCCCATAATTACTAAGCAAGCAGTCATCATCCAGTGGTGAATGCGGTTCATTTGGCGTCTCCTTGTGGGTTGTTTGTGGCGAAGCGCCGCTTGAGTAGCAGCGAGTTGCCAATGACGGAGAGAGAGCTTGCGGTCATGGCGATGACGCCGATCATCGGGTGCAGCAGACCAATCGCGGCGATGGGAATGGCTGCCACGTTGTAGGCACTGGCCCAGATCAGGTTCTGAACGATCTTGCCGAAGGTGGCGCGCGAGAGGTGCATGGCCTCCACCACCCCGGTCAGCTCGCCGCGCACCAGGGTCACGTCGGCGGCCTCGATGGCCACGTCCGCCCCGGCGCCGATGGCGATGCCCACGTTGGCCTGCTTCAGCGCCGCGGCGTCGTTGATGCCGTCTCCCACCATGGCCACGTGGTTGCCGTGCTTCGCCTGCAGGGCGCGAATGGCGTCGACCTTGCCCTCCGGCAGCACCCCGGCCTGGACCTCATCGATGCCGACCTCCTCGGCCACGGCCCGGGCGGCACGCTCGTTGTCGCCGGTGATCATCACCACGTGCAGGCCCAGCGCATGCATGCCGCGGATGGCCTCGACCGACTCCTCCTTGAGGGTATCGGCCACGGCCACCAGGCCCAGGGCCTGGCCGTCGGCGGCCACGATCACCACGGTGCGCCCCTTCGCTTCGAGCTTGCCCATGGCGTCATCCAGGGCCTCGAGGCCGGCCACGCCTTCCTCCTCGAGCAGCCGGCGATTGCCGATCAGCACGCTCGCGTCGCCCACCCGGCCCGAGACGCCGCGGGCACCGGTGGAGCGGAACTCGCTGACCTCGCCGGGCGTCACATCGCGTTCCTTGGCACCGTCGACAATGGCCCGGGCGATGGGGTGCTCCGAAGCGTTCTCCACGCTCGCCGCCAGGGTCAGCAGGCGCGTCTCCTCGACGCCCTCGGCGGCCACCACCTCGGTCAGCGTCGGTTCGCCGCGGGTGATGGTGCCGGTCTTGTCCAGCACCATCACCTTGACGTCCTTGAAGGTCTGGATCGCCTCGCCGGAGCGGATCAGAATGCCGCGCTCGGCACCGATGCCGGAGCCCACCATCAGCGCCGTGGGCGTTGCCAGGCCCAGCGCGCAGGGGCAGGCGATGACCAGCACCGCCACGGCGGCCAGGATCGCCAGCACCGGGGTGGCGGCCTCGGGGTTGACCCAGGGCAGGAAGGTCGCGCCCCAGTCGAGGATCGGGCGCAGGGCATCCGGAATGAGCAGCCACGCCGCCAGGCTGGCCAGGGCGATCAGGATCACCGCCGGCACGAAGCGGCCGGTCATGCGGTCGGCGAACTCCTGGATCGGCACCCGGGAACCCTGGGCCTGGTCGATCAGGCGCACCACTTGGGAGAGAAAAGTATCGCCGCCGACCCGGGTCGCCTTGACCCGCAGGCGCCCCTCCTTGTTGATGGTGGCGCCGATCACGCTGTCGCCGGGGCTCTTGTAGACCGGGATCGATTCACCGGTGGCGATGGACTCGTCGAGATGGCTCTCGCCCTCGACCACCTCGCCGTCGGTGGGGATCTTGTCGCCGGGGCGCACGATCATGATGTCGCCGGGCGCCAGCTCCTTGACCGGCACCTCGACCTCCTCACCGTTGCGCTCCACCCGGGCCGTCTTGGCGCCCAGGGTCAGCAGGCGGCGAATGGCCTGGGAGGCGCGCCCCTTGGCCAGGGCCTCCAGGTAACGCCCCAGCAGGTGGAAGGTCATGATGGTGGCGCCCATCTCGATGAACGAGGTCATGGGGGTAATGAAGCCGACCAGGCCGATCAGGTAGGGCGGCAGGCTGCCCATGGAGATCAGCACGTCCATGTTGAAGGTGCCGTTCTTCAGCGAGCGCCAGCTCGAGCGGTGCGTGGCGGCGCCGCCGTAGAGAAAGATCACCGGGAAGGCCAGCAGGGCGACGATGGCCAGGTAGCCCGGGATCGGCTGCCAGAACATGTGCGGCATCATCAACAGCATGATCAGGGTGGCGGGTATGCCGGCGATGATCAGGCGCTTGCGCGCCTGGGCGAGGTAGGCCTCCTCGATCTCGGCGTCGCCGTCGCCCGCCTCCTGCTCCTCGGTCTGCACGGCGGCCACGTCATAGCCGGCCCCCTCGACGGCGCGCTTCAGCGCCTCACCATCGGGGCCACCGGCCTCGATGGTCACACTGACGCGGTGGCTGGCGATATTGGTCTGGATCTCGCCCACGCCATCGAGGCGTTCGAGCGTCTTGCGCACGATGCCGGCGCAGTGGTCCGAGCCCATGCCGGGCACCGTCAGGCGAATCTGCTGCTGGCCACCACCGCTGACGGCGGCCACGTCATAGCCGGCACCCTCGACGGCTCCCTTCAGGGTGTTGCCGTCGGGTCCGCCTTCCTCGACCGTCACGCTGACATGATGGTTGGCGATATTGGTCTGGATCGTGCCCACGCCATCAAGGCGTTCGAGCGTTTTGCGCACGATGCCGGCGCAGTGGTCGCTGCCCATGCCGGGCACCGTCAGGGTGATCATGTTCGGGGTCGAATCGGACATCGTGTACCTCCTGCTGGCGTTGATGAGAGAACGGCCAGGGTTGGCCGTCCGTCCTAATGCCTACGCAGTGACATCTCGGTCAGTGGTGGGCGTCGTGGTCGTCAGAATCGACGCCGCTCTCGGGTGTGGCCTGCTCCAGCTGTTGGCGCTGCTCGTCGCTCATCAGGTCATGCATGGCATTTCGCATGCGCACCATCTCGGCCATCATCTCACCGTGCAACTCGGCCATCTGTCCGTGTAGCGCCTGAACCTCATCAGGGTCTGGGCGATCGCCGTGCATCTCCGCCATCAGGTCGTCGCGTAGGTTCATCATCCGCCCCATGCGTTCGAACTGGGCAGGTCGGTGCTCCTGCATCAGCTCACGCATCTCGCTGCGTTGATCATCATCGAGCATCAACATCATGTCCATGCCGGCGCCGCCCATCATCGGGCAGGGCATCATGCCGCCGCCCATCATTTCCCCCATCATGCCGGGCCCCATTCCGCCTTGGCCGCCACCCATCATGCCGGAACCCATGCCGCCCTCCATCATGGAGCGTCCCTGGCCCGCTTGGTCACCCATCATTCCCTGGGCGAAAGCAATGCCGGTACCACTGGCTGCGAGGGCCAGGGTGAGTCCGAAGGCGAGAGTGTGCTTGCGAATATCCATGGTCGTTCTCCTTAGCGACAGGCCTATATCAGCGACAGGCCTATATCAAAGGCCGATGCCTGAAGTATTGAGGCTATGTGTAGCACCTAGGTCAATTCTCAATATGGCATTCAGGCATGCCCAAGGCATCTCAGGGCGTGAAAGTAGGCAGTTTGTTGACCTGTATCAATTTTGGTAATTCGGCAACCTGCCTGCTGCACTTGGGTTGCGTGTGTCTGTGAAGCCATGAAATACTCTTAATATCCTCCACTCGATAGTGATTACTTCTTTGTCATGAATTGCTCCGCTTTTAAATGGCTGCTTTGTTTGCTGCTAAGCCTTGCCTTGGCGCAGCCATTGATGGTCATGGCGATGGATCATCATGAAGATGAACCTTGTCTGTTCACTGACATTGATCTAGCCAGTGGAGCGATCGACGTTGTTGGGTCTGTCAGCATTGGCGACCACGATGCCTCTCATATGGCAGAGTGCTGTATGCCCTGTGCTCAGTGTGCGGTAAACCTAGCGCTGCTTATCGAAGACGCAACCTCCGCCACGTCGACCTTGCCTCGTTATCTGGTCAACTGGTCGCCAGCTCCGCGCGCGCTCTTTGATCGCCCTCCTCGCGTTTAAACCTTCATCGCTGAACGTTCAGCTCGCCTATGGCGGGCCAAGATGATGATTTTAATCACGAGGAATAGCCATGAAACGTCGCGAATTTCTTCGCTACACCACCCTGGGTGGTATTGCCCTATCTGGGTCTGGCCTATTGGTTCACGCTTTGGCCGGACGGCATACACAGGCGTCACCAACAGCTCTGCTGGATAACGCTAGCATCCCTGCAGGACAACCCCTTCAACCATTGCCTCGGATTGCAAACTTGAGTGATCAGGTTGGGCGCTTTCAAAGTGTGTTAACCCCCGCTGCCCATGCGCTGCCAGTGAGCGATGGGCTGGAGGCAAAGTTGTGGCTCTACAACGGTAAAGTGTTGCCATTGATTGAGGTGCGCGAGGGGGATGAGTTAGACATTACGCTGATAAACGAGCTTGAGCAGGAAACGACGCTGCACTGGCATGGGGTACCGGTGCCCCAGTCGCAAGATGGGGCACCCTGGGAAGCCGTATTACCAGGAGAGTCACGACATTATCGTTATGTTTTTCATAGGGGGAGTGCAGGGTTACACTGGTTTCACCCCCACCCACATGAAGGTACTGCGCGTCAGGTAGCTCATGGTTTAGCGGGTGCATTGTTGGTCAGGCCCCGATTAGGCGTGTTGCCCGCGGAGGTGGAAGAGCATTTGCTAGTGGTCAGCGACCTGCGCCTGAATATGAATGGCGAAGTGGCGCCCCATACCAGCGAAGATTGGATGAATGGACGCGAGGGGGAGCTTCTGTTGGTCAACGGCCAACGCGAGCCACGTCTTGATGTGGCGCCGGGCACTACTCTGCGGCTGCGGCTGGTCAACGCCTGTGCTGGCCGGTACTTGCGTTTACGCTTGGAAGATCACGAGTTGACCCTGATCGGTACCGATGGCGGGCTGATCGAGCGACCACAACCACTCGAAGAGTTGCTGCTCACCCCGGGTGAGCGGGTCGATCTGCTAGTACGCATCAGCGAGAAATCTGAAAGGAGTTTTGAGCTGGCGAGTCATCCCTATACACGTGGTTGGATGGGGGCTAAGCCGGCACATCTGGACGAGATTGCTTCGCTATTATCGATTCATACCCTAAATACTGGCGTATACCCCGCCGTCGCGTTACCTGACCCCTTGTCCCATATCGAACCCCTGGGCGAACCAGTGGTGAGACGTCAAGTGGAACTGACCGAGGTGATGCCAGACCATGACAATCACGGTGCGGTGAATGGCGATCCGCATGCCGGCCACGGCGGCAGTGACAGCCATCACGGAACCCATGGGCCGGGGCATGGGGCGAGTCACGCTAGCGACGATGATAGAGCGGTTCGACCCAAGGTGGATTTTCTGATCAACGGCCGTGCCTTTGCCATGAACGACGTCCTGTTTGAGGGGCAGGTTGGCGAGGTAGAGGAGTGGGAAGTCTTCAATAACTCCCATATGGATCACCCCTTCCATGTGCATGGCACCCACTTTCAGGTGATCGCTACCCGCGATGCTGACAGGGAATGGCGAGACGCGCCCTGGCTGGCCTGGAAGGACACCGTCAACCTGGCTCCTTATCAGCGTCTCAGGCTGCGCATGGTGTTCCTCAAGCCCGGCGATTGGCTGTTCCACTGCCACATCATCGAACACGAAGAGCTAGGCATGATGGCAACGATCCGTGTGAGTTGAGCTTGCCTTGCCTTGCCTTGCCTTGTTTTGCTTTGGCGTTGCGCGTTGGCTTTGCGTGGTGCTTGTCCACCTGACGACTGATAAGGACGTGATGTCATGACCTATTATCGCTGGCCACTCGCCGTGGCCTTCCTGCTTACCTTGCTTTCAGGTTGCTCCCGAGAACCGAGTAGTATCAGTCTTGAGCAACTGCGAGAGCAGACCCATATTCACGGCCTAGCCGTTGATCGATCGACTAGCGAACGACTATGGTTGGCCACCCATCATGGCTTCTATGCCGTTGGTAGTGATGGAATGGCCCACCGGGTCTCGGAGGAGACCCATGACTTCATGGGCTTTGCTCCTCACCCAGAAGAAGCCGAGACCTTCTTTGCCAGCGGCCACCCGGCCAGAGGAGGCAACCTCGGCGTGGTTAAGTCCCAGGATTCAGGCCGCAGCTGGTCACAATTAGCTATCGGCGTTGACGGCCCGGTGGACTTTCATCAGATGACCATCAGTGAGGCCAGTCCCAACGTACTCTATGGGGCCAATAGTGGCCAGCTCCAAGCCAGCCAGGATGGTGGAGCCAATTGGCAGATTCGCGCCCAGGCGCCGGCCGGGCTGATTTCACTGGCTGCCTCGAGCCGTGATCCCGAACAACTCTATGCCGCCACCCAAACCGGGCTATTGATGAGTCCTGACGGAGGCGAACGATGGCGACAAGTATACCCTGAGCGTCGCCCTACGAGCCTGGTGGTGGCCAGCCAAGGAGAGCTTTACGCCTTCATGATAGGGGTAGGCTTGCTGAGAGTTGGGGAGGGCAGCCGGGATTGGGAGGTAGTCAAGCGTGGCTGGGAAGAGCGCTATCTGATGCATCTGGCGCTGGATCCGCACGACTCCCAGCGTTTGGTGGCGGTTGATGACCTCAATCAACTGCTGATCAGTAATAACGGTGGGCGCGATTGGTCGCACCTCTAATGAATTGGGAGATACCACATGTTGCAATATCCCCAGATTGATCCAGTGGCCATCAGC
Source organism: Vreelandella stevensii S18214 (assembly GCF_000275725.1). GTDB lineage: Bacteria > Pseudomonadota > Gammaproteobacteria > Pseudomonadales > Halomonadaceae > Vreelandella > Vreelandella stevensii. Next base: position 36,613 of record NZ_AJTS01000041.1, read on the forward strand.
CTCGGCCCGTTCGCGATTCACTGGTATGGCCTGATGTATGTGGTGGGCTTCGGCGCCGCCTGGTGGCTTGGGCGCCTTAGAGCTAATCGGCTTAAGCTAACCCACGATGACATTAGCGACCTGATCTTTTACTCCGCGGTAGGCGTAGTGGTTGGTGGCCGGTTGGGCTATGTCCTGTTCTATGGAATAGAACAGTTTATGGCCAACCCCTTATGGCTGTTCAAAGTTTGGGAAGGCGGTATGAGCTTTCATGGTGGACTGCTCGGGGTGCTGGCGGCGACGCTATGGTTTGCGCGAAAGCATCGGCTCGGCTTCTTTGCCCTAACCGACTTCATCGCACCACTGGTGCCGATCGGTCTTGGTGCAGGGCGAATCGGCAATTTCATCAATCACGAGCTGCCGGGGCGCGTCAGCAACCTGCCCTGGGCGATGCCGTTTCCCCACATGGGCCCAGAGCCACGCCACCCCTCTGCGCTTTATGAATTCGCCCTGGAAGGGGTGGTGCTGTTCGTGCTGCTGTGGTGGCTTTCCGCTGAACCGCGTCGGCGAGGCCTGATCTCTGGTCTCTTTTTGCTGCTGTACGGCGTATTCCGCTTCACGGTTGAATTCGTGAGGTTGCCGGACGAACACATCGGCTTCCTTGCGTTTGACTGGGTCACCATGGGAATGCTCCTGACTACCCCGATGATACTGGTCGGCATGGCACTGATCACCTGGTCGCGCCAACAGCCGGTGGAGAATCATAGCCAACCCGGTTTATATCTGCGCCGCCGAGAGAGGAAGACACAATGATACTAACGCTTGGGCACTCCCACACCATCACTGCCATTACTATTAAAACGGGGCTAGGCGCGTTGCTTGTTGCTACGCTGCTGAGCACTTCACCTGTGCTTGCTGAAGAAACAGGGGAGTGGCCACTGGGCCACTACAGGTTGCCTGAATACGGTGACCTGATTGGTGAGGCCTATAAGGTAGTGGTAGACAACGAGGCGGATACGCTCCTCGATATCGCCCGTACCCATAACCTGGGCTACGAGGAAATCCGTCGGGCTAATCCGAACGTCAGTCTTTGGGTGCCGGGCGTCGGAACAGAAGTGGTCGTGCCAGCCCAGCACATCCTGCCCGATGCCGAGAGGACTGGCATTGTAATTAACATCGCCGAGTTGCGTCTCTATTATTATCCGGAGGTAGGCGAAGGTGAGGTGCCCCGAGTCGAGACCTATCCGATCGGCATTGGTCGAGACGGCTATGACACCCCACTGGGAATTACCACCACTACCATGCGGCTTGAGGATCCTGCCTGGTATCCGCCACGTTCCATGCGTGAAGAAGCGGCGGCGCGGGGCGAATCAGCACCCGCCGTGGTGCCGCCAGGTCCCGATAACCCACTCGGCAAGCATGCCATCCTACTCGATATACCTGGTTATCTAATTCACGGTACTAATGATCCAGACGGCATTGGCATGCGCGCTAGCCGTGGCTGCATACGCATGTTTCCGGAAGATATTAAAGCAATATTCGGTGCTGTGCCTTTAGGTACTCAGGTTAATATCGTCGATCAGCCCATCAAGGTCGGCTGGGACGATGGCACTGCGTTTGTGCAGGTATATCAGTTTCTTGGAGATCAGAATCACGGCATACAATCACTGCTTGAGACGCAGCCGATGCTCAATCAGTACATCGTGGATCAATCGGTAAATTATGCACAACTCCAAGAACTGCTGGAGAGGTCCGACGGTCAAGTAGTGCCCATCGAACCGCCAACTCAGGATGAGCTTGTAGAAGAGCAAGAGCAACCCTTGATACTGTTTCATGAGGTGGGTCTTTAACGCTTTCATACGGGTGTATGGGACGCTGAGAAAAGACAGCCAAGCTTCACAGGCACCCGAATAAAGTCGATATTAATCAAGCGTGAAATAGGGCTAGCATTTCGATGAAATGGTGTCTAGGTATGAGAAAGATATGAACAATCACGTTATAGCTAAAAAAGTCAGTGAAGAGAAACCGGCGTCTTCAATAAAAGCCAATAAGTCGACTAGGCGTCATAGAATTGGAAGACATTTCGTTGTTGTACTGATTGGTGCCATGACAGCTTATCTTTTTTGGTTGAGCCGAATGGAGTGGGACGCTGAGATGCGCACTTGGCGTGCTTTAGGCGATGCTGCTTTTATCCTGTTATTTGTCACCATGGTGATAGGCCCTGTGGTGAAAATATGGCCTAGGCAATTGAGCTTTCTTGTCAATTGGCGGCGAGCCTTCGGGATCTGGTTTGCGATCTTTGCCTCTGTGCATGCTTTTCTAGTGTGGGATGGCTGGGCACGGTGGTCGATTCGTGGATTTTTAGGCTATCAGGAGCTGCCTTTGGCGGGGCTTTCAGGCCCGGTTCTTGTGGATCCGGGGTTCGGGCTTGCGAATATGGTCGGGTTAGTCGCCCTCTTTTTTGGGCTCGTCCTGTTTGCCATATCATCCGACAAGGCCATGCGCTTCCTGGGAAGCTCAACATGGAAGCATCTTCAAAATTATGCCTATGTGGTTTTCTATCTAGTTGCTCTTCATGGAATCTACTTTCTCTTCCTACATTATGAGCTGAGTCTCAGGAATCTAGTTTTCCAGAGTGGGGTGTCTGGGCCCAATTGGTTTCGGTTCTGGTTTGTAGGGCTCGTGAGTATTGTCTTTACCGTTCAGGTTGCGGCAATGATAAAACTGATTTTACAGCGAAGAAAAGGTGGTTTAGGGGGAGCATGAGCGATGAAAGGGAAAAGCCGGGGGCAGTAACGCTGCCCTCCAGGCGACGTCGATTCTGGCGTCGTTTACTGCTCGTGGTGGGAGTTGCTCATCTGGTTGGGTTTGTGTCGTCACTGGATGCGATGATGTCGAGCCGTACCTCTCAGGGAGCTGTGGCCTGGATCGTTTCACTAAACACATTGCCCTATGTGGCGGTGCCAGCCTACTGGGTGTTCGGCCGCACGAAATTCCAGGGCTATGTCTCTGCACGACGCGACGAGAACTCGGTGTTGGGGCAGGCGCTTGCTGAAAAACTGGCCGAGCTGCGGGCTCATGGGGTTTCGGATGAACACGCTGACAAGCATCTGGTGGGTGTCGAACAGCTGGCCAAGCTGCCGTTTCTAGGTGGCAACCGGGTGGAACTGCTGATCGACGGTGAGCAGACCTTCGAGAGCTTGTTTGCCGGTATTGATGCTGCTGAGCGCTATCTGCTTGTGCAGTTTTATATCGTTCGGGCTGATGCAGTGGGATTGGCGCTGCAGGCACGGCTGATTGAGAAGGCTAGGCAGGGCGTGGAGGTCTTCTTTCTATACGATGAAATTGGAAGTTATGCGTTGCCGAGCCACTATCTCCAGACGCTGGAAGAGGCGGGTGTTCGAGTACATCGCTTTCATTCTACGCGGGGGACAGGTAATCGCTTCCAGCTCAACTTTCGCAACCATCGCAAGATAATGGTGGCCGATGGGGAAAGAGCTTGGGTCGGTGGATTCAATGTTGGCGATGAATACTTGGAAGGCCACCCACGAATTGGCCCGTGGCGTGATACCCACCTAATGATTGAGGGGCCTGCGGCCTTGGCGCTGCAGCTGGTGTTTCTTGAAGATTGGCACTGGGCGACTGAGGAAATCCCCGAGCTTCCCTGGTCACCGCTAATTCCAAGCGGCCATGGTACACCGGTGCTCATTCTTCCGAGTGGGCCCGCAGACCGATTTGAGACGGCTAGTCTGATGATTCAACAGGCAATTCACGCCGCGCAAGAGCGTATCTGGATATCCAGTCCCTACTTTGTGCCAGATGAGGGGGTGCTGGCGATGCTTAAACTAGCCTCGTTAAGCGGAGTAGAGGTGAAAATCCTGATTCCCGAACGTCCAGATAACCTTCTAACCTACTTTGCGGCCTATGCCTTTCTCGATTCGCTTCTCGAGGCGGGGGTCGAGGTCTATCGCTACGAGGGGGGCTTCTTACATGGCAAAGCCTTTTTGGTTGACGAAATCGGTGCGGCAGTGGGTACCGTTAACCTCGACAACCGCTCCTTTCGACTCAACTTCGAGGTGACGGCGATGGTGATGGACGCCGACTTTGCCGCCGAGGTTGATGCGATGTTCAAGGCGGATTTCGCGCGGGCACGGCAGATGCAGCCAGAAGAGATCAGCGATAAGCCGCTTTGGCATCGGGTGGCGGCTCGAGCGGCCTATTTGTTTGCGCCGGTCTTATGAGTGTGCTTGATCACTCTATTGCCCGCTGGCCTGTGATTTTGCATTCAAGTCTTCGCTTTGGAGTTTCAGGCCATGATGAAAGCCCCTCGTGCAATACTCAATCCAGATAGTAAACTTCAGGCAACCTCTCGGTTTTAAGCTGAAATAAAATGAACAGTTGAAGAAAAGGTAATGCGATTCACCGAGTTGGCTCGGGCTGGTGTGGTAACTGTACGCCATTAAACTCGTTAGGGTCTGGTACAACCGTAACGAGATCTGTGCAACGGCTGTTGACTCTGTGACGAGCAGGCTATTGGACGCCTCCGATTCGTTGACTGCGCAGATTCCCTAGGAGAGGGTCTTAGTTAATGAAGAAGATATTGTTGCGCAGACCAAGACAACCTTACGGTGGTTGACAGTAGTATGTAGCTGGCTGAACAAGGCCATTGCATTCGCATGCGGATTCAAGGGCTTCAGGTGATGGCGCAATTTTTCCGGGAGTGCGCGTCTAAGAATGCGCTTTTCACACTCACGTCAAATTACCATTATTCTTATGTCAGGAAAGTAGGTGTTAGTGTGAAGCAATTTCATTGAAAAAGTCTGGGTTATTCCGAATCGTCGCCAGTACCTTAGCGGCTAGCCCCGTAGGATTATTACGTTTGCCTTCCCAGCTTTTGATCGTATCCACGCTGGTTCCCATTGCGCTGGCAAATTCCGCCTGAGAAACATTGAGCTTGGTACGAATGGCTTTTACATCGGCTACTTCATGGCGTGCTGTGCGGCTAGCCTCAGTGTTGCCCTGATTAATCTGGGTATACGGATTTAATGGTTGATGGGGCACCTTCACCCCATCAATCTGATACCACCCTCAGATGGTTGATAGATCGACTCCGTAGTTGAGTTCCTCTGCGAAGTCCGGCAGTCCGTAACCGATGGTTTTCTTGTAGAAAGGAGAGACCTTCGCAGTCGGTGCCTTCTTCTTGTGCTTCGTGGTGTAGAGCATTCGTGCCCGCATCACCTCGAAGGAGTAACCGCGCCCTTCACGGTTCTTGTCCTTGGCCAGTCGGTTGATGGACTCCGTGTAAGCGTTGGTGACGGGCATGTCCGTCTCGAAGTAGGTCATGGTCTCTTCGCGCCAGTTTCCCACTGCCCTGACCAGATCGCTCCAGACTTCCTTTTGGCCCTTCGGGATGGTGGCTATCCACTCGTCCAGGGCGGCTTCTGCCTGGAGCCGTGTGGTGGCGTCCCAGATGCCGTAGAAGCGCTCCTTGTGCTCGTAGGCGGCCAGCAGTTGCGGGAACGCGCCTGTCCAGGTCTCCATGATGAGGCGCTCCCGGTCTGAGACTTCGTGAGCGCGTTTCAGCCGGATTTTCCGGTCTCCCTTGAGAGTCCGGCTCTGGGACGGTTTCAGCTCCTTTCTGAGGCCCTTGCGCACTCTCTCTAGGGCATCGTTGGCCATGCGCACCACATGGAACTTATCGACCACGATACGGGCCTGGGGCAGCACAGCCTTGACCGCTGCCCGGTAGGGGTTCCACATGTCCATGCTGACGATCTCGACCTTCTGCCGGTCTTTCAGCTTCATCAGGTAGTTGGTCACCACGTCCTGGCGGCGGGTGGCCAGCAGGTCGAGCAGGGTTCGCTCCTCAATGTTGGTCAGAATGCAGCGGTAGCGCTTGTTCAGGTATAGCTCGTCAATGCCCAGGATGCGGGGCGTCTCGAAGCGGTGCCAGCGCCCCAGGAACTCGGCGCGGGCGTTGAAGATGTCGCGCACCGTCTTCTCGTCCAGGCCGGTCTGTGCCGCCACAAAGGTGTAGGGGTGGTTGAAGGATTCCTTCTCCACGTACTCATGCAGCCGCAGTGTCATACGGAATCCGTCTACCATCTCCGGTAGCTGGGGCCTGAATGTTGTCTTGCAGGCCCGGCAGGTGTATCGGCGGCGGACCACCCAGAGAGTGACCCGCTTGCCGTGGATGGGCAGATCACGATAGGGAACGTCACGCTTGCCGAACCGTACGAACTCACCCTGCACGCCGCATTCCTCGCAGGCGATGGGATCGGGCACGTCCACCTGGAAGTGCATTTCGTCGTCGGTTGATTTGCAGCCCAGTACTTGGTATTGCGGAGGTGAAGGATGTTGTCGGGAAGTTCGGTCATGGTGTTGTATAGGCGTAGGTGTCAGTCAGATCCATCCGGCTCGGCATTGGTGTTTGCTTTTTGGGGTCGTCTCAGAATTCGGAAAATAAAGCACGCTAAGGCGTAGTCACCCCGTGACTCCCCCGCGCCGATGCAGCGAGCTTCGTTCCGTCTTGCAGTGACGCAATCAGCGGGCAGGAAACGTTCCCTTTCCGCGCATGGCAGGCGCACACCAGTTCAGACAGCACGGCCTCCATGCGTGCCAAGTCGGCCATCTTCTCGCGCACATCCTTGAGCTTGTGCTCGGCCAGGCCGCTGGCTTCCTCGCAATGGGTGCCATCCTCCAGCCGCAGTAGCTCGGCGATTTCGTCCAGGCTAAAGCCCAGCCGCTGGGCCGATTTCACGAACCGCACTCGTGTTACATCCGCCTCGCCATAGCGGCGAATGCTGCCATAGGGCTTGTCTGGCTCCGGCAGCAGGCCCTTGCGCTGGTAGAACCGGATGGTCTCCACATTGACCCCGGCCGCCTTGGCAAAAACGCCAATGGTCAGATTCTCAAAATTAATTTGCATATCGCTTGACTCCGTACATAACTACGGAAGTAAGCTTAAGCTATCCAAACCAAATTTGAAAGGACAAGCGTATGTCTGAACCACAAAACGGGCGCGGCGCGCTCTTCGCCGGTGGGCTGGCCGCCATTCTTGCGTCGGCCTGCTGCCTGGGGCCGCTGGTTTTGATCGCCTTGGGGTTCAGCGGGGCATGGATCGGCAACCTGACGGTGCTGGAACCCTATCGCCCGATCTTCATCGGCGCAGCGCTGGTCGCGCTGTTTTTCGCCTGGCGGCGCATCTACCGCCCGGCGCAAGCCTGCAAACCGGGTGAGGTCTGCGCGATTCCCCAAGTGCGAGCTACTTACAAGCTCATTTTCTGGATCGTGGCCGCGCTGGTCCTGGTCGCGCTCGGATTTCCCTACGTCATGCCATTTTTCTATTAATCACAGGAGTTCATCATGAAAAAACTGTTTGCCGCCCTCGCCCTCGCTGCCGTTGTTGCCCCCGTGTGGGCCGCCACCCAGACCGTCACGCTGTCCGTACCGGGCATGACCTGCCCCACCTGCCCGATCATCGTCAAGAAGGCGATTTCCAGGATTGAAGGCGTTGATAAAGTTGACGTTACCTTCGAACCACGCGAAGCGGTTGTCACCTTCGATGATGCCAAGACCAGTGTGCATGAGTTGATCAAGGCCACTGGCGATGCGGGCTTTCCGTCCAGCGTCAAGCAGTGAGCCACTGAACCCGAACCTGGGGCGATCATGGGACTGATTACACGCATTGCCGACAAGGCTGGCGCGCTTGGCAGCGTTGTTTCCGCGATGGGATGCGCTGCCTGTTTCCCGGCTATCGCCAGCCTGGGCGCGGCCATCGGCCTTGGCTTTCTACAGGAATACGAAGGGTTGTTTATCTCCAAGCTGCTGCCGCTGTTCGCAGTCGTGGCTTTGCTGGCGAATGCACTGGGCTGGCTGAGTCATCGGCAATGGTACCGCAGCCTGCTCGGGATGGTCGGCCCAGCCATCGTGCTGGCGGCCATGCTCTTGTTTTTTGGCAATTGGTGGACGGCGAACCTCCTCTATGTCGGTCTGGCCTTGATGATCGGGGTGTCGATCTGGGATCTGCTCTCACCGGCCAACCGCCGCTGCGAACTACCACCCAAACACGGCTAACTGCATTGGCAGTTGCCGAAACGAAAAGGAACGATGCAATGTATTTGAATATCACCGGAATGACCTGCGACTCGTGCGCGACACATGTCAAGGACGCCCTGGAGAAAGTGCCGGGCGTGCTGTCGGCGCTCGTGTCCTACCCGAAAGGCTCCGCGCAACTCGCCACCGATCCCGGCACCTCGCCAGAGGCGCTGACCGCCGCTGTGGCCGGCCTCGGCTACAAGGCCACACCCGCCGATGCCCCATCCACTTCAGCGCGGGGCAGACTGCTTGGCAAGGCGCTGGGATGGCTGGGCGGTGGCGACAAGGCTGGTGGTGATGGGGACGGACTGCACGTCGCCGTTATTGGCAGCGGCGGAGCCGCGATGGCGGCGGCGCTGAAGGCCGTCGAGCAAGGTGCGAACGTCACGCTGATCGAGCGCGGCACCATCGGCGGTACTTGCGTCAATGTCGGCTGCGTGCCGTCCAAGATCATGATCCGCGCTGCCCATATCGCCCATTTGCGCCGTGAAAGCCCATTCGACAGTGGCATCGCGGCGACTGTGCCTGCGATTGATCGCAGCAAACTACTGGCCCAGCAGCAGGCGCGCGTCGATGAGCTGCGCCACGCCAAGTACGAAGGCATCCTGGACAGCAACCCGGCCATCACCGTGCTGCATGGTGAAGCGCGTTTCAAGGACGACCAGAGCCTTGCCGTCCGTTTAAACGATGGCGGCGAGCGTGTGGTGGCGTTCGACCGCTGCCTGGTCGCCACGGGTGCCAGCCCGGCCGTGCCGCCGATTCCGGGCCTGAAAGAGTCACCCTACTGGACTTCCACCGAGGCCCTGGTCAGCGACACCATTCCCGAGCGCCTGGCCGTGATCGGCTCGTCTGTGGTGGCGCTGGAACTGGCGCAAGCCTTTGCCCGGCTGGGCAGCAAAGTGACGATCCTGGCACGCAGCACGCTGTTCTTCCGCGAAGACCCGGCCATCGGCGAGGCCGTTACAGCCGCGTTCCGTGCCGAAGGGATCAAGGTATTGGAACACACGCAAGCCAGCCAGGTCGCGCATGTGGACGGCGAATTCGTGCTGACCACCGGGTACGGTGAAATACGCGCCGACCAGCTGCTGGTCGCCACTGGCAGGGCACCGAACACGCGCAGCCTGGCATTGGAAGCGGCGGGAGTCGCTGCCAATGCGCAGGGGGCCATCGTCATCGACAAGGGCATGCGCACCAGTACGCCACACATTTATGCGGCTGGCGACTGCACCGACCAGCCTCAGTTCGTCTATGTGGCGGCAGCGGCCGGCACCCGTGCTGCGATCAACATGACTGGCGGCGATGCGGCCCTGGACCTGACCGCAATGCCGGCCGTGGTGTTCACCGACCCGCAGGTCGCCACCGTGGGCTACAGCGAGGCGGAAGCACATCACGACGGGATCGAGACCGACAGTCGCACCTTGACCTTGGACAACGTGCCGCGTGCGCTTGCCAACTTCGACACACGCGGCTTCATCAAGCTGGTCATCGAGGAAGGTAGCGGACGGCTCATCGGCGTGCAAGCGGTGGCCCCGGAAGCGGGTGAACTGATCCAGACGGCGGTGCTCGCCATTCGCAACCGTATGACCGTGCAGGAACTGGCCGACCAATTGTTCCCCTACCTGACCATGGTCGAAGGGCTGAAGCTCGCGGCGCAGACCTTCAGCAAGGACGTGAAGCAGCTTTCGTGCTGCGCCGGATGAGGAAAAGGAGGTGTTCAATGAGCGCCTACACAGTGTCCCGGCTGGCCCTTGATGCCGGGGTGAGCGTGCATATCGTGCGCGACTACCTGCTGCGCGGATTGCTACGGCCGGTCGCGTACACCACGGGCGGCTACGGCTTGTTCGATGACACCGCGTTGCAACGGCTGCGCTTTGTACGGGCTGCCTTCGAAGCGGGTATCGGCCTGGACGCACTGGCGCGGCTGTGCCGGGCGCTGGATGCTGCGGACGGTGACGGTGCGTCTGCGCAGCTTGCCGTGTTGCGGCAACTCGTCGAGCGTCGGCGCGAGGCCCTGGCCAGCCTCGAAATGCAACTGGCCGCCATGCCAACCGAACCGGCACAGCACGCGGAGAGTCTGCCATGAACAGCCCAGAGCACTTGCCGTCTGAGACGCACAAACCGATCACCGGCTACTTGTGGGGCGCGCTGGCCGTGCTCACCTGTCCCTGCCATTTGCCGATTCTCGCCATTGTGCTAGCCGGCACGACGGCCGGCGCGTTCATCGGGGAGCACTGGGGTATTGCAGCCCTCACGCTGACCGGCTTGTTTGTCCTGTCTGTGACGCGGCTGCTGCGGGCCTTCAAGGGAAGATCATGACCGCTTCCCAGCCAGCCGAGAGTGGGCAGCTTTGAGCTTCGCTACCAATCTGGAGGAGTACCACCATGAACGCAAACGCCCCGAACACTGCCAGTTGCACCACCTGCTGCGTATGCTGCAAAGAAATTCCGCTCGATGCCGCCTTCACCCCGGAAGGCGCGGAATTGTATGGCGTAGGTGTCAGTCAGATCCATCCGGCTCGGCATTGGTGTTTGCTTTTTTACCCAACAAGCTGCTGGAAACGAAAAGTAAGGCACCGAGGACAATTGCAATATCAGCCAGGTTGAAGGCCGGCCAATGCCAGTCTCGCCAATAGAAATCAAAGGAATCCACAACATAGCCGCGAAAGACCCGGTCAATCAGGTTGCCCATGGCGCCACCGAGGATAAGACTGTAAGCGATGGCTTCTCCTTTATGACGATTTTCAAGGATCAGCTTGATCAGAAAAATCGAGACCACTACCGCGATTCCGATAAAAAAGTAGCGCTGCCAGCCTCCACCATTCGCAAAAAGACTGAATGCGGCACCGGTATTCCATACGTGTACCCAGTTAAAGAATGAGGTCACTGAAATAGACTCGCCATAGGCCATTGATTGCTGCACCAGCCACTTTACAGCCTGATCAGACGCTGCCAGCAGGCCCGATATGGACAATAGGGCATACGGCGAGAGCTTTTTGCCAATAATGAGCATTATTTAACCCTTCAACGCCAGAATGCGTCTGGCACCGTTAAGTACAATGACCCCCGCGATGGTGCCGATAATCAGATCCGGATAATTGGACCCGGTCCACGCGACCAGGGCGCCGGCGATGATGACCCCCAGGTTGATCACCACGTCGTTGGCCGAAAATATCCAGCTAGCCTTCATATGAGCTCCGCCCCCTCGATGTTTGGATACCATCAGCAGACAGGCGGTATTGGCAATCAATGCGACGAATGCGATAACCATCATCACCATCGATTCTGGCTCACTACCGAATACAAAGCGTCTCACCACCTCTACGAGCACGCCCACAGCCAAGATCAGTTGCAGTACACCAGCAAGGTGCGCGGCACGCACCTGCTTCTTTACGCTATGTCCGACTGCATAAAGGGCAAGCCCATACACTGCCGCATCGGCAAAATTGTCCAGGGATTCTCCAATCAGGGCGGTGGACTGGGCGATCAGGCCGGCAGTCATTTCCACCACGAACAGGACTGCATTGATGCCAAGCAGCCAGCGCAGGGTCCTGGATTCTTGCTTAGCAGAAGCTGCCGAAAACTCGGCGGCCTTGATGGTCTCCGGATTTGCAGCAACGGTTTCCTGAAGCGAGGCGCCTAGCCCCAAGGTCTTCAGTTTCGAGGTGACGGGCTCGACCTCGCCGTCATGCACGACCTTCAGCCGGCGGTTCGACAAGTCGAAGGACAGCGCTCGAATCTCCTCAAAGCCGCTCAGGGCCAGGCGAATCATGCGCTCTTCTGACGGACAGTCCATCTTCGGCACGGCATAAACGCTGACCCATCTCCCCGGCGCTTCGGAGGAGGCCTGTATATCGGTATCCGCTGCGGACGTTGCATCACCGCCACAGGCGCCACCACAGGATTTGCTCATGATACGACTCCACTTGAACAATGTTGTGGTACCATTTAAAACTATAAAGCTACTATAAGGTCAATAGAGTAAAGAATCCGTTGGGGAGGAGGCTGATGCGCATTGGTCAGTTGGCGCAGTTGGTAGGGGTCGAAACACAGACGATCCGCTTCTATGAACAGCAGGGCTTGTTGCCGCCGCCTGATCGGCAGGACAACGGTTACCGTGTCTATACCGAGAAGCATGGTGAGGGGCTGGCCTTCATCCGTCGCTGCAGAATCCTGGGCCTGTCACTGGCTGAGATTCACGAACTACAGAGCTATCAGGACGACCCTCATCAGCCTTGTACCGCCGTCAACGCCTTGCTCGATGATCACATCTCTCATGTGCGGTCGCAGATAACCGCTCTGCAAGCGCTTGAGAAACAACTCGTTTCACTGAGAGCGAGTTGCAACGATGACCGGGAAGTTGAGGCGTGTGGGGTTCTTGCTGGAATTAGCGAAGGAAACATGCACCAGCAGTAGGTGAAGCATCAACCAGATAATCCGATGAGATGCCGGTCTGTCTCACTCTCATGCAAAGGTAAGATCAACCATTTAATCCGCTTACCCATTAATCTCAACGGCTTCCTGCAGCGATGTTTGGAGTTCGTCAAAAATGCTCATCCAGAAACTTCCTCCTTTAATTGGTGGGTCAGTGTTTTCAATGCGGCCTTTTCAGCAAGTGTTATGTTGTCCTTCATGTTCTTAGGGTAGGCCAATATCACAGATATATGGTCGCCGCCTGGTTGTCATCTGGCTGCTAACAGGATGAAAGACATGTGAGTAATGTAATCCCTGGAAAAGATAACGTATTGATAATTCTTGGTTTCCGCATTGCAGGCGCGATACCAAAGTTTATTTTGTTGCACTCATAATCTCTTGGTCGTAAATTCATGTGCTACTGGAGTTTCCAGCTGTTGCAGCGTAACGGTGTAGCTCATCGATGATTCCATATATGGCAGTAATCGTCGGCATGGTGGATACCTAGCCCCCACAAAAGAGTGAGCCGAGTTTAGCGGTGTGGGGGCATGAGGGCAAAGCGATACTCCACTGACCGTATCCATTGCCTGGATAGGTTTAGTGAGCTTGTGGATCGATAGACAATGTCCCTTATTGGCGGCTAGTACCAAACGCTCGTACACCTAGCCCGTACTGCTTTGTATTCGTTTTACAGAGATAAGAGGCACGTGTGAAAGCCTGCTCAAAGCTAGTTAGGTCACCTCGGTCGATCCAGTAGTAAGGGTTATCAGGGACGTGTACCCATGGCTCTTGAGGGTTCCAAGTGATTCCCAGCGCGCTGTACCAAGCACGTGACACCCGGCTGATAAGGTTCTCGTTTTGAGAGCCTGCCTTACCTGGCATGTGATACGCGTCACGATTCAGTAGGAAGAAGAAGTGATAGTGCGGCTTGCCGTTAAGGCCAACCTCCCGGCACCATACGTAGCGCACCTTAGTGTCAGGCACCCAGCCAGCTTGGCGTTTACTCTCACGATCATGTTTGATAATCGCTTTAAAGGAAGCGATGAACCTTGCGATAAGGCCTTTGTGATCCTCCGGCCTCATCCGGTCGCTTATCGTTGTGGGAATGACAGGATCGACCCTGAAGGCTAGCACGCGAGGGTAGTCAGCGAGAGCCTTGTGCATTGTAATGTAAAGGGCCTGAAGGTATTCATCGGCCATTGGGAGATGTTTCACTTGGAGAGCAAGCCCGTTGAAGGTAGGAGCAGCGTTCAAGCACAAATTAGCGTTTGATGGGTGTCGTTGAAGCATTTTAATTACCTCGATAGTGAGATCGACCCATGCCTTCGGAGGCATGAGCATGTATGTCAGGCACGACGAAGCCTCCAGCGGAGGCTGGATTCATTGAGACGGATACGTGTGGATGGCTACCTTTACGCTCGCTACTCAGGGACGGGGCTTGATGCCCCTCCCATTACCCTTTGATTTAAATATTTGATTTAACTAATAATAATTAAACAAGGTTCTTGGGAATGGGTAGTGACCGATAGGTACTGATGGTTGCTGGTGGGAGTGAGTCGCCGTCAGCGAATAATCACTCTTCAATTAAATGAGGAAAGATTGAGTTACTTCAGCACTGCTTCATTCCTGCGCTCGATGCTTTCGCAGATCCAGGCTTCCACTTCACGCTCGACCCAGGCAACAGCCCGAGTGCCCAGCTTGATGGGCTGAGGGAACTGCCCAAGGCTGATGTACTTGTAGACCGTCGATCTAGCCAGCCCAGTACGATCCATGACGTCTTTGATGCGGATTAATCGATTGCTCATGACGAACTCCTGTTATTCGTTCATGAGATGAGGCAGGTGAGTATTTTTTAATTGGAGAGTGGCTTTGGCGACTGGTGGTTATGCGTCGCTAGGCTCTTGAGCGTCAGACTCTGTGGCATCATCTGACTCATCATTGATAGCTGAAAGGCAATCCTGATGATGTGTTTGCCAATAGGTTTTTAGATCCTCGCTGACAGGGCTGCGGGATATAGTGGTCGTTGGCTCTTTACCGGCATCTTCGGAACGCAGGCCATAGCTACGTAGTTGAAACGCGGGTAAGGTCGAGCCGTTAGGTGAATTGGGAAAAACAGGCACAAGCATGTAGGTCATTGCTTCGTCGTCTCCGTGTCCATTACGGATGATGTCACGCTGAAGCTGTTTGGCTAGGTGATGTGACAGGGCATAAAACAGTAGCGCCAAGGGGTGATAAGAGAATTGTTCTGTTATTGGTTCTACTGTGGGAGGCTTATCGTCCAAGGCCTTTGTATAGTTGTCTGCTTTTTCAGACGCCCATTCTGACTCCTGCTCAGGTTTCGTTTCGATCACATATTCAGGCGTTATGCCTAAACGACGAGCAGTCGCCACTATAACGTCATGTTGTGGCTGTTCAGGCCCGGAACAACCTTCTTTCAATTCATTCCAGGAGGAAGTTAGCAGACGACAAGTATCGATATGAACACTGGTAAGTAACCAGTTTGCATCCTCCACATCGTAGCGCTTAAGCAGTTCTTCAACGCCACCTTCTAGATAACGTGTGCTTGGCAGCATTGATAGCGCCAGGTCAAAAACCATTTTGATTTCGTTGTATCTCTCTTGATATTTTTTAGCCTCGCGATAAGGATCATGCTCTCGTTTTGATTCATCCTTAGTATCGTCTGACACGGTACTATCAGAACCCTTGTTGGCATTGTACTCCTTCAACAATGCTTCGATTTGCAAGCTGCATACCCCTGCAGTCATCACTGCATCCACTATTCCACCGACTAACTCCGTTCTTTTTATTTCACCTTTTGTTGATTCCGTTACCTCGGGTTTGGTGCTTGAAGGCGGCGACACAATTGTAATGGGCGTTCTTGTGTGTTTTCCAAATGAGGGGTGGGCTAAATCAAGCAGATAAATAGAGGTTTTGCGTTTTTTAGCTTGGTGTGAGTATCGCCCTGGCTCATGGTGAGCAACGATACCTAAATCAACCAATTTCTTCAGTTGCCTATCTATGCGGGAGCGTGACATCCCAGTGAGGTGACGTATTGTTGATATTCCAAGGCTGGTTATTACACCTGGCGTATCAGCATGAGCTAGCAACACCATTAATAGCCACCGGTTAGGCAAGGTCAACCTTGAACGGCGGCGACGTCCATCTCTTACCAGATCCTTATTTTTATTTTCAGCAGATAGTAGGGTCGTTTTGGTAAGTGTGGCTATTTCTTCTACGTGGTGCGTAGAAGACAACGGATACTTCTGTAGTTCTTTCACAAACTTTGCTGATAAACGATAACGTACCGCTGGCCGACCTGGTCCTTTAATAGGTAGCCGCTCAATCTCAATAAACTGGTTTTGCCTTTCTCCGTGTTTTTTTATGAGACAACCCCAGGCTCGACGGCCTTGCGCATACGTCATGCCTAGGCTCATGAAGAGATCCTTCAAAGTGCCATCAAAGCTCTGGTCAGCGCCTATCACAGACGCCCACTGCATCAGTAGCCATCGTTCTTCGGGCGTTAGGCGAGCGTTCTTGTAGGTCAGAATGGATGTGTGCATAGCATGCAGCTTACGGCATTCTACAAAAAATAAAAATCCGATTTCACGGACTTTTAACAATTCACTTTTTTACGTTGTTCTATTACATTGTAATTAACCATTGAAACCGTACATTGCATGTGTACAATGTATTTGACATGTGACAGCCGACTCAAAAAAAATTAGATATATCTAATTCACTAGTGGAAATTGTTCATGACTCAACCTTTCGATTGGATCGTAACTCGTGATCCTGCTCAGCTGGAGTGGATAGCTAGTTACTTGGCGCGTAAGATTTTCAAAGGTTCTACGGCGTTCATTTCGGTAAAACCGCCTGCTGAGTACGGTTATGTTGAGATGGCTAAAAGCTTGAAGAAGCTTCCTGATGAAGCTGAATATCGAGAAGCCAGCAGGCAAATGAAAGGAGCCTGGAATACGTACCAATACCGTAAGAAGAATGGCAACCCAGTCTCTCTTCAAATCCCAGAGAAAAAAATAAAGCAACTAAAGCTTTTAGCGAAAAAGCGTAAACAGTCTCAAGCACAAACACTCAGCGACCTTATTAACGAGGCGCTGGGAAAAAAGAATTTTATAGCTAAAGAAACCAGCAATTTAAGCGATTCGTTTTTAGATGTAGCACAACAATATATACATCAAAGTGACGTGGATAGTTTGATCGATGAGTTGATGAACGAAATAAATCACCGCTGTTACCTTGAAGTACTGAAGAATGCAGGAGATCCAGTTAAAGACTTCAGTGTACGCGCTATTTATTTTCACTCAGTCAGAGAGCGTATTACAGAGCTGGCAACTAAAATCTCTATCATGCAGTCTCGTGACGGATCCGTAAACTCTACGATACTTGAAAAAGCCTTAGAAAAAAGTAGTAGACATGGATTCAATCATTATTAAAAATTTTAAGTTGGCAAGCTGAAATCCAGCAATAGCGTTACAATCAACACTTACATCAAACTAAAAATAAAGTTTTTCTACTTAGTATGATTTAACAGAGCACACCCAGCATTAGCAGCGCAGGGTGTGCAGGAACTTGGTAACATTACAGAATTAAATAAATTTGCTACTTTTATCAAAGCACGCTTTCGTTCCTCATAATAATCATACCGATCATAGACGCCTTCAACGCCTTTCAGCTTGTGATTCAAGCAACGCTCAGCCACATGGCTAGGTACGCCGGTCTCAGCCAACAGACTGCGGCAAGTGCGCCTAAGGTCATGCACCGTAAACTCGGGTAAATCACCCATTCTATTTTCAGGTTGCTGCTTCTTGCCTGGTTCTTTACCAAATAGCTTAGCAATGGCGCGATTGAGTGTATCCTTGCCCATATGGGGCTGCTTACTGCTACGACGGCTAGGAAATACGTAAGGTGAACCACAAGCACGGATGTGAAGCTCCTCTAACCACTCGACTGCCTGTGGTGGCAAAGGAATCGCCATTCCCACACCCGATTTGCTGCGCTCTCCGGGTAAGTTCCATTTTGCATTGTTCAAGTCAAATTCTGACCACGTGGCTTCAGTGAGCTCTGTTTTACGCACTCCAAGCACAACAAGCAGTGCGCATGCGAGATAGTTGTCACGCGTAAAGCTAGTGCGATTTTCTCTGAAAACCTCAAAGGCAAACCTGAGCTCCTCAACGCTAAGTGCTCTATCACGGCTTTTCTCGACCCCGCCCGCATCGTTGACGTTGAAAGCAGACGCAGGGTTATAGGTCAAAAACCCTAGCTTGATGCCATGGTTAAATAGCTGTTTTAAGTACATCAAAGCGTCATTTGCAACGGTTGGGCGACCGCTGTTAGTTACCCTTCTGATAATCCCGGCTTATTCATGAGGCCGACCTGAAAACGAAGATGGCGAGTGGTTTTCTCTTGTAGAATCAGGATATTCCTGCCAGAACACGATTCAAGAGGACCACTCGCCATGGGTGAAAGCCTATCCACCTGGACGCCCTCATGCAACGGCTCTGTCCGTGTTGAGCTGAGCGGCCAGCGCACCACCAGCGACAGCGGCGCTCTGCTGTTGCGTGAGGCCCTCGACAACAGCGGCGTGATTGAGGCGCTGGAAGACAATCTGGTCGATCGACGCCACCCGCTGCGCATCCTTCATTCGCTGGCCAGCCAGTTGCGTACCCTGGTGCTGCAGCGTGCGATGGGCTGGATCGATCTCAGCGATACCGACACGCTGCGCCGTGACCCGCTTTGGCAGTTGGCCTGCAGCGATGCACGCGGGACGACGCCATTGGCGCAGGACAGGCCGTCTCAAGCCACGCTGTCGCGGCTGCTGACCTGCCTCGGCCGAGACGACAACATCGATGCCGTGCACGAAGGCCTGCTGCGACTGGTGGTCTGGCGCCTGACCTCGCTGAAGAACGGCGAGCGCCCCAAACAGCTGACGCTGGACATCGATGGCCTGCCGATCGAGGTGCATGGCCATCAGGGCGGGTCGGCCTATCATGGCCTTTACGGGGCCCGCATCTACTCGCCGCTGGTCGCATCGTTGGCGGAGACCGGCGACATGGTGGGCGGCCTGCTGCGCGAGGGCAACGCCGGCCCGGCAGAGAACGCCGACACCTGGATCCCGCATCTGGTACGACGACTCAACGAGAGCACCGGGGCACAGGTTCGTGTGCGCATCGACGCCGGTTTTACCGATAACGCGACGCTGGAGGCCCTGGAGGATCGGGAGATCGAATACCTGGGCCGGTTGCGCAGTCACACCGGTCTACAGAAGCTGGCAGCACCGCTCCTGAAGCGGCCACCCGGCCGGCCACCCGAGCAGCCTCGCGAGTGGTGCCACGATCTGGAGTACCAAGCCGGCTCCTGGTCGGCACCGCGGCGCGTAGTGCTGGTGGTGCAGGAACGCCCCGATGACCTGCTGCTGCATGCCTTCTTCCTGGTCACCAACCTCAGCAAGTTCGACTGGCCGCCAGAGAAGGTCCTGGCACTCTATCGCAAGCGCGGCAGCGCCGAGGCGCACATGGGCGAAGTGAAGTCGGCGCTCGACGTGCACCTCTCGTCGACCGATCGCGGCGCCTCCACCGTTCAGAACGTGATGGCGCGCAACGAGGTGAGCCTGCTGCTCAGCCTCTACGCCTACCAGGTCCTGCATGGCCTGCGCTGCCTCCTGGAGCGGCAAACCCGACAAGGCTGGAGTCTGAGTCGGATGCGCGAGCAGGTGCTCAAGGTCGCCGCCACGCTGAGGCTGCACGCTCGGCGAATCACCGTTCATCTGGGTGCCGCCGCCGACAAGTGGTGGCCGACGCTGCTGAAGGGGCTACCGAAGCTGACCGCACTGAGCTGACGCTCCTGCGAGACCACCACAGCATCAGAAAGCGAGCGACCGGAGCGGCGGTCGGCGATCACGGCTGCTTGGACGGCCACCATTGATTCCAAAGAGCTATAAGTAAGTAGGAAAAGGGCTGCGTTCAGGCATTACTCAACAGCCACTCGCGCTGAAAAGGCGAATCCTGATGAGCAATGCCAACAGCCAGTACCTTCAGACCGCTCAATCAGCGCCCTCGTGAATAAGGCGGGATAATGGTACGCACATCCATAGGGGTAACGCTAGCCAGCGTTAGCGAACCGATGGCAGGAGCAATATCCTTTTCAAAGACGCGTTTAGGGATGTTGGGATGCTTGAGTCGCTTATCGAGCTCCTGATACCAATCGTCAAACAGATCCTGCACCGTGCTAATGGTTATTTTTTCTTCACGTACGCGCTCTACAAGAGGGTCTGTACCGCTACGAATGGCTTTCTGAGTCTCAACCACTTGCTCACGAGCTTCGAGCAAGGAGAGTTCAGAGCATTTACCCAGTGTCATACCGCGACGCTTACCTGCGAAGGTGTAGCGGCACATCCAATAGGCCGCTCCTGACTTCGGAATCATCAAGTACAAACCGTTGCCATCACCGTAGCGCCCAGGCTTGGCTTCTCTGATCAATGATTGAATTTTCTTGGCAGTAAAACTCCCCATCGCTCTTTCCTCCCCCTCCGCCACGCCTAAAACCATATATTTATTTATATTTCAGACACTTATATTAATATTGGGTAGTAAAACCTCAGAAATACGCCCAACTGGTGGATAGCATGGCATTTTACTACCCACTTTACTACCCACTTGGCGGTGGATTAAGCGGGATTTCGGTGGACGAGCATGGACAAGAATTTTATTAAAAAATATATAAAACAGTATCTTATAGAATTAAAAAAACGACCATAGGCATCACTCAATATTCTGTATCTGCTCCCGCATCTGCTCGATCAGCACCTTCAGCTCTACCGCGCAGCGGGTGGTCTCTGCCACCACGGATTTCGATGACAGCGTATTCGCTTCGCGGTTGAGCTCCTGCATCAGGAAGTCCAGGCGGCGGCCTTTGGGGCCTTTTTGGGCGAGCTGGTGGCGCACTTCGTCGATATGTGCGGTGAGGCGGTCGAGCTCTTCGTCCACGTCGGCTTTTTGGGCCACCAGTACCAGCTCGGCTTCCAGGCGCTGGGGGTCGAGTTCGGTCTTGGCGCTTTCCAGGCGCTCCAGCAGTTGGGCCCGCTGGCGTTCCAGAATTTGCGGCAGCAGGCTGCGTACGGTGGCCACTTGCTCACTGACGGCGTCCAGGCGGGTGGTGATCATCTCGGCCAGCTTTTCGCCTTCTCGGGCGCGGGCGTCGATCAGTTCATTCAGCGCCTGGTCGAACAGCGCTTTGGCGGCGGCCTTGATGGCGTCCTGGTCCAAGTGCTGGGTTTCCATCACGCCGGGCTGGTTGAGCAGCGCCAGAGTGGTGGGCGGTACGGCGCTGGGCACCTGCTGCTGAATGGCCGCCAGGGCGTCGGCAATCTCTTGCAGGCGCGCGATGTTCACCGCCGGTGCCTGGGCGGTGTCGGCGCTCTCGAAACGCACGCTGCACTCCACCTTGCCACGCGCCAGGCGGGTACGCAGCGCTTCGCGCAGCAGCGGCTCCAGGTCACGCAGGCTTTCGTGCAAACGAAAATGCGGCTCCAGGTAGCGCTGGTTCACCGAACGTATCTCGACCTGCAGGGTGCCAAAAGGGGCGGCCTGCTCGGCGCGGGCGAAGGCGGTCATGCTGTGAACGTGGCGGGGGCTGGCCATGGGGGCTCCTGTGGGTCGCGTTTTGGTCAGTCTACCTGATCTTGTCGGGGCGGGGTGCCTTGAATGGGGCTGGCCTGAATAGCCCCATGCCGGGTGGCGTTGACGTGTACAATGGTAGGCCTTTTCAACGTAATGATGATGTGAGGTGCTATGCGTCCTGATGTAGTTCGCCCCAGCGGTCGCGAGGCCAACCAGCTGCGTGAGATTCGTTTGACCCGCGACTTCACGCGCCATGCCGAAGGCTCTGTGCTGGTGGAGTTTGGCGAGACCAAGGTGCTGTGCAACGCCAGCGTGGAAGCGGGCGTACCGCGCTGGCTGCGTGGCAAAAATCAGGGCTGGATTACGGCGGAGTACGGCATGCTGCCCCGCGCCACGCACTCCCGCAGCAACCGCGAAGCCACCCAGGGCAAGCAGGGTGGTCGCACGCTGGAGATTCAGCGGCTGATTGGCCGTAGCCTGCGCGCGGCGGTGAATTTGAAGAAGCTGGGTGAGTTCACCATTACCGTGGATTGCGATGTAATCCAGGCCGATGGCGGCACGCGCACGGCGGCGATTACCGGTGGCTGCGTGGCGCTGGTGGACGCCATTCGCTACCTGCAGCGGGAAAAGAAAATCAAGGGCGACCCCTTCAAGCAGCTGGTCAGCGCCATTTCCGTGGGTATTTACAAGGGCGTGCCGGTGCTGGACCTGGACTACCCGGAAGACAGCAAGGCCGATACCGACCTGAACGTGGTGATGACCGAAAACGCCGAGCTGATCGAAGTGCAGGGCACCGCTGAAGCGGGCGCGTTTAACCGCCAGGAACTGAACGCCATGCTGGACCTGGCCGAGAAAGCCGGTGAAGAGCTGCGCGAGAAGCAGCGTGAAGCGCTGGGCATTCGCGGCTAGGCGGGCCTGAAACGCAACAGGCCAGCGGTAAGCTGGCCTGTTGCCGATGCGACGCGGGAAGTAGCTAACGCTTAGAGCGCTAAATCATACTCAACGATCAGCGGTGCGAACTCGGAGAAGGTCGCATCGTAATCAATCCACGCGTCTACCACATGGCGCCGGAAGTTGGGACCGACCAGCTGGTAGTCGATCCGCCAGCCTTCCTGGCGGTCCCGGGGTACTTCCTGGTCCAGCTTGGGCCACCAGGTGTATTCGCCAGCATCGCGATTGATCTCGCGGAAGGTGTCGATGAAACCGGTTGGGCCCAGCACCTGGTCCATCCAGGCACGCTCTTCCGGGCGGAAGCCGGAGGTGAGCTGATTGTCCGACCAGTTGGCCAGGTCGACGGTTTTGTGGGCAATGTGCCAGGTACCGCAGATGATGTATTCGCGGCGCTTGCGCGACATCTTCGTCAGGTACTCCTGGTACTGCTCCATGAACGCCTGCTTGGCTTTCTGGTCACTTCCGTCGGGCATCAGGAAAGTGGCAATGCTGAAACGGTCATAGTCCGCCTGCAGAAAGCGCCCTTCGTGATCGCACTGAGGAAACCCCAAGCCGTACATGATGGCCTTGGGGATTTTGCGGCAATAGAGCGCCACACCGGCGAAACCATCCTCCTCGGCATCCAGGAAATAGCCTTCGTAGCCTTCCGGATAGAGAATATGATCACCCAGTTCAAAACTTTTTGCCTTGATGTTCTGCACGCAGACCACGTCGGCATCCTGCTGAGCCAGCCAGTCCAGGAAGCCACGGTCGACGGCATCACGAATACCATTGACATTGATGCTGGCAATTTTCATAAATCGTCCCTTTTGCGTCGCTGCTGTATGATACCCGACGTTTAGACGTTTGGGTAAATAGACAAACCAATTCTTGCTATTTAGCCCCGTTTTATTGTTGCGTTTGACTTACATTCCTATCGACCACACCTACCGACAAGAGAACACCGCCGTGGCCACCACTCTACAACCCTACCAACGCGATTTCATTGCCTTCGCTATTGAGCAGGGCGTGCTCAAGTTTGGCGAGTTCACGCTGAAGTCGGGGCGAGTAAGCCCTTACTTTTTCAACGCGGGCCTGTTCCAGACGGGCCGAGCGCTGGCCAAGCTGGGGCGTTTCTATGCCCAGGCGATTGTCGATAGCGGCCTGCAGGCCGATGTGCTGTTCGGCCCTGCCTACAAGGGCATTCCCCTGGCGGCGGTCACCGCGGCGGCCCTGGCCGACCACCACGACCGTGACATGCCCTACGCCTTCAATCGCAAAGAAGCCAAGACCCATGGTGAAGGCGGTAACATCGTGGGGGCTGAGCTGGCGGGCGATATCTTGATCATCGATGACGTGATCACGGCGGGCACGGCCATCCGCGAAGTCATGACCCTGATCGAGCAGAGCGGCGCTCGGGCGGGGGGCGTGATCATTGCTCTGGACCGCCAGGAGCGTGGCCAGGGCGAGCAGAGCGCCATCCAGGAAGTGCAGTCCCAGTATGGCATGCCGGTGGTCAGCATCGTGTCGCTTGAGCAAGTGCTCACATACCTGGAAGAGCAGTCAGGTAGCGACCTCAGCAGCCACGCCGAGGCCGTGCGTGCGTACCGCGACCGCTACGGTATTGCCGGTTAGGTTGCGTCGCCCACGGGCAGTGCGCCAGCGTAGTCTTGTTGGCGCCACGCTTCGTAACTGACCACCGCCACGGCGTTGGAGAGGTTCAGGCTGCGGTTGTTGGGCTGCATGGGAATGCGCAGTTTTTGCTCTGCGGGCAGCATGGCGTGCACCTCGGGGGAGAGCCCGGCGGTTTCCGAGCCGAACAACAGCACATCCCCCGGCTTGAAGTCGGCATCGCTGTAGGCGCGGGTGCCTTTGGTGGTAATCGCCCAGAGAGTGCGCCCCTGCATGGCCGTGTAGAACGCCGCGAAATCAGCGTGACGGGTGACGTTGGCCAGGTCACGGTAATCGAGCCCCGCACGCCGCAGCTTTTTCTCTTCGAGATCGAAGCCCAGCGGTTCGATGAGATGCAGGCGGCATCCGTTGTTCGCCACCAGGCGCATAATATTGCCCGTATTGGGAGCCATACGTGGCTCGAAGAGCGCTACTTCAAACATCACTACCTGCCATGATTGGTCTATGGTGCCGTTGTCAGCGCGGCTGATTGTAATGGAAATCACTCGGAAACACTTGTAGAGGTCACCCTTCGCCATGATGCCCCAACCGCCAAAGACGATTCTTGAACGTATCAAAGGGCTCAATCCACGCCAGCAGGAAGCGGTGCGCTACATCGACGGCCCCTGCCTGGTGCTGGCGGGCGCGGGGTCGGGCAAGACCAGCGTGATCACCACCAAGATTGCCTACCTGGTGCAAGAGTGCGGCATGAGCGCCCGCCGGATCGCCGCGGTGACCTTTACCAACAAGGCCGCCCGAGAGATGAAAGAGCGGGTGGGCCAGATGCTGAAGGGCAAGGAGGGCCACGGGCTGACGGTCTCGACCTTCCACAACTTGGGGCTCAACATCATTCGCGGCGAGCTGAAGACGTTAGGCTACAAGCCGGGGTTTTCGCTGTTCGACCCGGAAGACGCCAAGGCGTTGCTGCGGGACTTGATGAACAAGGACGCTCAGGTGGACGCCGAGCAGATCAACGCCGTTCAGGCGAAGATTTCCCAGTGGAAGAACGACCTGGTGCTGCCCGGGGATGCGCTTTCGTTTGCTGCCGATGACGACGAGCATTTCGCGGCACGGGTGTACGAAGCCTACGTTCGCCACCTGAAAGCCTACAACGCGGTGGATTTCGACGACCTGATTCTGCTGCCCGTGGTGCTCTTGCAGCGTGACCCGGAAGCACTGGCCCGCTGGCGGCGCAAAATCCACTACATGCTGGTGGATGAGTACCAGGACACCAACGTTTCCCAGTACCTGCTGGTGAAGCTGCTGATGGCCGAACGCGCCACCTTTACCGTGGTCGGCGACGACGACCAGTCGATTTACGCCTGGCGGGGCGCTCGGCCGGAAAATCTGGTCACCCTGGGGGAGGATTTCCCGCGCTTGAAGGTCATCAAGCTGGAGCAGAACTACCGCTCTACCGGCACGATACTGCGCGCCGCCAACACGCTGATTGCCAACAACCCCCACGTCTACGACAAAACCCTGTGGTCGGAGATGGGTGACGGTGCGCCGATTCGCGTGGTGGTGAACCGCCATGAGGAGGCGGAAGCCGAGCGAGTGGCCAGCGAGATGCTCACTCGGCGCATCAAGGAAAAAGCCGAGTGGCGCGATTTTGCGGTGCTTTACCGAGGCAACTTTCAGGCGCGGCTGCTGGAGCTGAAGCTGCAGCACTACCAGATTCCGTACAAGCTCTCCGGCGGCACGTCGTTTTTCTCGCGTAACGAGATCAAGGACGCCATGGCGTACCTGCGGCTTTTGATCAACCCCGCCGATGACAACGCCTTTTTGCGCATCGTCAACGTGCCTCGGCGTGAAATTGGCCCCGGTACGCTGGAAAAGCTCGCCAACTACGCCACCGAGCGCTCCATTTCGCTGTTTTCCGCCTGCCACGAGCTGGGCCTGGAGCAAATGCTGCCCACCCGCGCCGTGGAGCGGCTGTCGCGCTTTACGCACTTCATCGATGGCGTGCGCAAACGGATGGACCAGGGCGATGCCATTGCCGCGATACGCGACATGCTGAGAGATATGGATTACGAGGCGTGGCTGTACCAGAACGCCAGCGCCCCGACCATTGCCGAGCGCCGCATGGCCAACGTATGGATTTTGATCGACCAGCTGGAAAAGTCGCTGAACCGCGACCCGGAAGAGAGTACCGCCAGCACCGAGACGGAAACCGACAGCGTCGAGGCCGCTATCTCGCGACTGGTGTTGCGCGACATCCTGGAGCAGCAGGCCGAAGAGGATGACTCGGATCGCGTGCAGCTGCTCACCATGCACGCCTCCAAGGGGCTGGAGTTTCCCCACGTTTATCTGATGGGCTGGGAAGAGGATCTGCTGCCCCACCGTAACGCCATCGAGATGGGCACCGTGGAGGAGGAGCGCCGTCTGGCCTACGTGGGCATTACCCGCGCCCGGCGGACGCTGACCCTGACCCTGGCGCGCCAGCGCAAGGCATATGGCGAACTGATGGACTGCCAGCCTAGCCGCTTTCTGGACGAGCTGCCCGCCGACGACCTGGAGTGGGAGGGCCGCGCCGACAAGGAAGACCCCGACAAGAAGCAGGCTCGGGGCAAGGATGCCATTGCGGGGCTGCGTTCTTTACTCGGCTGAGGGCTCTTTATTGCACTGAAGGCTCCTTAGTGAGCCGAGGGCGTTTGATCGGGAGGTGGCTTTTCAAGGCAAAAAATATCCACAGGGGGTAGGAAGAACCCGCCTGTGGATAGTTTGGATCATCCGCTAACGAAGGATTACTCGGCTTCGGCGACCATGTAGTCGACGATGGCCATGATCTCTTCATCGGAAGCGCTGCTGCCACCGCGCGGCGGCATCACGCCCAGGCCGTTGAACACGCTGGCGTAGAGCTCATCCATTCCTTTGTCGATTCGCGCTGCCCAGGCATCCGCATCGCCCAGCACCGGTGCACCGGCCACACCAGCGGCGTGACAAGCAACACAGCCTGCGCTGGAGTAAAGCGCGGCGCCATCCAGATCGCTACCGCCATTGGCGGCTTCTTCTGTGCTGGCCACGGCTTCATCTTCGCTGGTGGCTTCTTCAGCCGCGGCGACGTCCTCGCTGGCACCTTCGTCTTCGGCAGCCGCTTCTTCACCACCGCCCAGCTCAGGCACGTCCATCACCGGTTCCAGCAGGTAGGCGGTGGCGGCTTCCATTTCGGCATCTGAGAGGTTGGGGTTGCCGCCGCGGGCAGGCATCGCGCCAATGCCGTTGATCGAGTGCTCGAGCAGCGTGGCAAAGCCCTGCTCGGTACGCTCGGCCCAGGCGCCTTCATCACCACGTACCGGTGCACCGGCAGCGCCCGTCTCGTGACACGCCATGCAAACGCGGTTGTAAATGCCCGCGCCGTCGACCTCGTCACCACCACCACCGCTAGCCGCTGCCGGTGCCGATGCGGTACCACAGTCTTGGCCTTGGAGGCAGAGCTGGCCTACTGGTGCCAGGCGCTCAGCCATTGCGTCACGTGCGGCGTCGTCCAGAGCATAAGCACCCGATGTGCCTGCCATGACGCCGAGGGCCGCCAGCCCGCTCATGATCAGCTTAGATTTCACTCTCACCACCTCTTTGAGTTTTATATAAAACGTTGTGCTTAAGAATCGTGCTTAGGAACCGTGCTCAGGAACCTGACGCTTGATGACGTAGCACTGAACCCCAGCGCACCAACGCTCACTGCCGCCGAAACGCCAAGACATGCCTCTTGGAGTTAGTATACCGAGAACACAAAGGGTAGGAAAATGCTACTAAGCGCGGCAATTCAACTCGGTGGCGGGCAAGACACACCAGCCCAGCAGTTGATGCTCACCCGCAGGCAGCATCCCCGCCTGCCGATAGGCTCGCTGCGCGGGCAGGTTGTTGCGGTCTACCGTCAGCGCCAGCTGGCTTGCGCCCGCCTCGGCCACCATGGCCTGCGCTTGCTGCACCAGTGCCTTGCCTTGCCCCTGGCCGCGCCAGCCAGGCACCAGCCCCATCAACTGAACGCTCCAGTGCTCGCGGCCTGGGCTGGCATCCAGCAGCAGCAGGCCCGCATGGCGGCCCTGCTCCCCCTGCAGGTAATACCAGTGTTCGGAAGCGCTCGATGCCTGGTGATAAAAGCCTTCCAGCAGAGCCTGCGCAGGCAATACATCGCGCAAGGCAGGGCAATCCAGCGAGCCCTCCCCCACCAGCTCGACCAGTGCCTGCTGCTGAGCGGGCGTCAGCTCATCAAACGGCCGTAGCGGTGGCAGCCCCCGCACGTGAGAAACCGGCCGACAGGGCCAAACCAGGTGATCGAGGGTGGCCAACCGCTGCATGCCCAGGTTCAGCAATGGCGCTTCCCAGCTCGCCATGGTCTCATCCAGGGCAACGTGACACAGCACCAGCCCTTGGGTCGCCACCCAGCGGTGCAGTTGACTTAGCAGGGGCTCGACAAATTGGTTATTCTGCTTGGGCAACCATAGCTGCGCGATGTGGTTTTCCTGGCACTCTACCCAGGCGGCAGCGCAGACTCGCCCTGCCTGGCAGGCCACCCATAGGCCCGACCACCCCTCGGGCCGTGTGCTGGCCTTGACCAGCGCCTGCTGTAGCGCAGCCTGCTGGGCAGGATAGTGGACAGCAGCCAACTGCAGCAGCGCCTCGCGCCGTTGATGCGCCGGGCAGACCATGATCGACGTTGCCGGGTGGGTCGAGAACATGCCAGATAGCCTTGTCGCCAGCAGGCGCAACACAACAAGAGGAGTGGCCCGTCAGTATGCGAATTTTATTGGTGGAAGATGACCCTAGCCTGGCATCGGGCATTCGCATGGCGCTAAAGCCCGAGCATTACACGGTCGATCATCTGACCGATGGTGACACGGCCCTGGTCGCACTGCAAAACGAACCGTTCGATGCCGTGATTCTGGACCTGGGCCTGCCCACCATGGACGGCATTGAGCTGCTGCAAACCCTGCGCCGCCAGGGACATCAGGTGCCCATTCTGGTGCTGACGGCCCGCGACGCCGTCGAGAGCCGCATTGCCGGGCTGGACGCGGGTGCCGACGACTACTTGACCAAACCCTTCGAAGTGGATGAGCTGAAAGCGCGCCTGCGGGCCTTGTTACGCCGCAGCCAGGGCCAGCCCAACGGCCTGCTCTCCTGCCGGGGGATCAGCTTGAACCCTCAAACCCTCACCGTGCACTACCAGCAGCAGACCATTCCCCTGTCGCGTCGCGAGCTGGCGCTGCTGCAGGAGTTCATGAGCCACCCGGGGCGCGTCTTCACCCGTGATACGTTGGCCCGGCTGGTGTACGGCTGGGAAGAGGACGTGGAAAGCAATGCCATCGAGGTCCATATCCATCACCTGCGGCGCAAGCTGTTTCCGGATGCCATCCGCACCGTGCGGGGCATTGGCTATGTGATGGAAAAAACGGGCAAGGAGAGCTGATGCGCTCCATTCGTCGCCGCACGCTGGGGCTCGTGCTGCTGGTATTCGGCGTGAGCATGTTCATCATCGGTTTCATCAGCTATCGCTTTGCGGCACAGGAAATCGAAGAGTTGCACGACCGCAGCCTGGCGCAAAACGCCCGTTTGCTGGAGGGCCTGCTACAAGCTCCCTTGCCTGCCCAGGACCGCACGCTGCTGCTGAGAAGCCTGGAGAGCGCCTTGCTGCAGCCCGGCGCCACAGAGCCACCAGATCTGAGCGATGGCTATAC
The DNA here is from genome assembly GCF_000275725.1 of Vreelandella stevensii S18214. Taxonomy (GTDB): domain Bacteria; phylum Pseudomonadota; class Gammaproteobacteria; order Pseudomonadales; family Halomonadaceae; genus Vreelandella; species Vreelandella stevensii. Next base: position 66,007 of record NZ_AJTS01000041.1, read on the forward strand.
CCACCAGCTGGCGTTTCAGCTGTGGGAAGGCAACCAGCTGCTGCTGCGTTCCGATAACGCCCCGGCGACCCCGCTGGTGAGCCAGCCGGTCGGGTATTCGACCGCCACCCTGGAGGAGCAGACCTGGCGGGTCTACGTGCTTTCGCTGGCAGATGCCAACAAGCGAGTCATCGTCAGCGAACGCCAGGATGTACGCGCGGCACTGACCCGAGAAGTGGCGCTGCGCACGCTACTACCCGACCTGATCGGCCTGCCTCTGCTGACCCTGCTGCTGTGGTGGTCGATTGGCTGGGGGCTGGCACCGCTGTCACGCATGGCGGAACAGATACGCAGCCGCGACCCTAACAACCTCCAGCCGCTGTCATTGCAGCCCCTTCCTCAGGAGCTGGATACCATTGCTGGGGCACTCAACCGCTTGCTGGCGCGTTTACAGCAGATGCGTATTCGCGAAAAGCGCTTCATTGCCGATGCCACCCACGAGCTGCGTACGCCGCTGGCGATTCTCGATCTGCACGCTCAAAACGCGCTGGCCGCCGATAACCGCGCGGATCGTGAAGAGTCGCTGCACCATTTGCGCAGCGGCGTGGCCCGTTCGACGCGGCTGGTGGCCCAACTATTGACCCTGGCAAGGCTGGACCCCGAAGAGGAGCCGCTACCCGAAATCCGCCATGCCGACGTGCGGCAAGAGACCCAGGAGACTCTGGCGAAACTCCTGCCGCTGGCCACGGAGCGCCGCCAGCAGCTGCATATGGAAGTCGAAGAGCAGCAGAGCTGGCTCATGGAAGAGGAGCCCGGGGCCATCGAGACCCTGGTACAGAACCTGGTGGGCAACGCCCTTCAACACTCGCCACCCAGTGGGGCTGTGACGGTGCACCTGAGCGCGTCCCATCACCACATCACGCTAATGGTCGATGACCAGGGCAAGGGGATTCCGCCCAGCGAGCGCAGCCGAGTCGTGGAGCGCTTTCAGCGTGCAGGGCCTGGGGCGGGCGCTGGGCTGGGCTTATCGATCGTCGAACGCATCGTGAAACGCCATGGAGGCACCCTGTTACTGGAGGAGGCACCCAGTGGAGGCCTGCGGGTACGCGCCACGTTGGCGAGAGATGCGTTGACCCAGCGCCAGGCAAAAGAATGAGAAAAAATGTAACAGATTCTGGCTGTTAAGATTTCGATAAGAATTCCGTGCAACTGTGAAGGTACAGAGCAGGCAATCAGTCAATGACCTGTTATTCACCCCACGGAGGTACCCCCGATGAATTCACTGCTGAAATCTCACAAAGCCCTTATCCAATTTGGCACTACCCCGCTGCTGACTACCCCGGCCGCCAAGACGTTGACGCCGGATAGCCCAGCGCTGTCGGTTCTGACCGATTTCACCAAGGTGGTGCCGCAATCTGTCGCTGGCGATACCCCCATCGATGAAGCCCATCAGAAGATGCGCCACGGCGGTGTTCGCCTGCTGTTCGTGATGGACAAGCAGAATCACTGCGTCGGCGTGCTGTCGGCCAAGGAAGTAATTGGCTCACGGCGCATCAATATCGCCATGCAGCAGCGCAACCTGGAACGCTCCGACGTCACCGCCGACATGATCATGACGCCCTGGGAAAAACTCAGCGCCATGCCAATAGAGCAGCTGAAAGCGCTCACTATCGAGGATCTGGTGCGGTCCATGGAAACGTTTGCCGAGCAACACCTGCTGATTACCGAGCAGACGGCCAATCATGAACTCAGCGTGCGAGGAATCGTATCGGCCACGGACATTCAAGCCGTCATGGGCAAGCAGGCCAAAGGGAAAGCGGATGCCACGGTCGTGCCCATGGCCCGCAGCTTCGCCGACATTTGCCAAGTGGTCACCGGCCACGACTTATAAGTTTCCACTCGCTTACCAATAAAAACGCCCCTTATCTTTTTGATAAGGGGCGTTTTTATTTGCCTGCCCAGCGGCCAGCGCTGGGCAAACGATCGGTTTTCAAAACAAGCTGGCGTTGATCATCAGGTGCGCCGCAATACTGGCCGCATAGCCCAGTAAGATGGCGGGTACCCAACGCAAGTGCACGGCAAAGGTGTAAATGCCCCGTGCCTGCCCCATCAGCGCCACCCCAGCGGCAGACCCCATGGAAAGCAGGCTACCGCCCACCCCCGCCGTCAGGGTAATCAACAGCCAGTTGCCTTCGCTCATGTCTGGCGCCATGGAGAGCACGGCAAACATCACGGGGATGTTATCCACTACGGCGGAAATCAGGCCCAGCACCACGTTGGCCCAGACCGGGTTCCAACCGCCATACAGCGTTTCAGACAGCAGGCTGAGATAGCCCATGAAGCCCAGGCCACCGACACACATGACGACTCCGTAGAAGAACAGCAGCGTGTCCCACTCGGAGCGCGCAATCCGGCTGAAGATATCGAACGGCACCACGCTGCCCAGTTGCTCCAGCTTTTGCCAATCGCCACGGCGAGAGTAGCGCTCGCGCTTGCGCTCCAGGGAGCGAGGCAGGCTGCGACGCAGGTAGTAGCCAAAGAACTGCAGCAGGCCCAGGCCAAACATCATGCCCATGGCAGGGGGGAGATACAGGATCGAATGGCACAGTACCGAGATGGCCACGGTGATCAGGAACAGCAAGATGATGCGCTTCGCGCCGCGCTTCATCCAGACGTTCTCGGTCAAGGCAGCGGGCTGACGGTTGACGAGGAAGAAGTTCATGATCAGCGCAGGCACCATGAAATTGACGATGGCGGGCAGCAGCAGCACGAAGAAGCCTTCGAACGGCACTTGCCCGGCTTGCCATACCATCAGCGTGGTAATGTCGCCAAACGGGCTGAAGGCGCCCCCTGCGTTGGAAGCAACCACCACGTTGACACAGCACAGGCTGATGAACTTGTTGTCTCCCTCAGCCACTTTCAAGACGACGGCACACATCAGCATGGCCGTGGTCATGTTGTTGGCAATCGCGGAGATGGCAAACGCAAGACAGCCGGTAATCCAGAACAGGGTTCGGTAGCTGAACCCCTTGCGCACCAGCCAGGCGCGCAGCGAATCGAAGATACGCCGCTCTTCCATGGCGTTGATGTAGGTCATCGCCACCAGCAGGAACAGCAGCAGCTCGGTGTACTCCAGCAGCGTCTCCTTGAAGGCTTCTTCTGCTTCATGAGGCATGCCGGCCTGCACGTACACCCAAGCCACCATGGCCCAGATCAGTCCCGCCGCCACCAACACCGGCTTGGACTTGCGCATGTGGATAATTTCTTCGCTCATGACCAGTGCATAAGCAAGAATGAAAATGATAACGGCGGCAATACCGGCCATCGAGGTGGTCAGGTCTAGCGGGCCGGCAGCAGCAAACACAAAGGAAGGAAAGAGGGTCAAGCAGAGGGCGGTCAACAACCGAGCAGCGCGGCGGGAGGCGTGCCGTGCTACAAGGGCGTCTGGTGGTTTCATGGCAGTGTGGTCCTGGCAGGATAAGAGAGTACCGCCACGATGATAAGCACACTAACTATGTGCTGCAACGCAGCGATCGCGCATAAGATGCGGCTATTCGCCGCATCCTGTAAAGCGCTTTTATGCCGACCTTTGCAATTATTTGTGTTCCGGGTTTATTCCACCGTCACGCTTTTCGCCAGGTTACGTGGCTGGTCCACATCGGTGCCTTTCAATACGGCCACGTGGTAGCTCAGCAGCTGTAGCGGCAGGGTATATAGCAGCGGCGCCAGTGCCTCATGTACCTCCGGTAATTCCAGCACGCGGATGTCGTCCTGAGCGCTAATGCCTACCTTGCGATCAGCGAATACGAACAGCTGGCCGCCGCGAGCGCGCACTTCTTGCAGGTTGGACTTCAGCTTCTCCAGCAGGTCATCGTTCGGGGCCACCGAAATCACCGGCATTTCACTATCCACCAGCGCCAGCGGGCCGTGCTTCAGCTCGCCAGCCGGATAGGCTTCCGCGTGGATGTAGGAGATTTCCTTGAGCTTCAGGGCACCTTCCAGGGCAATCGGGTAGTGAGCACCACGCCCCAAAAACAGCGCATGGTGCTTTTCGGCAAACGCCTGGGAAAGCGCTTCGATCTGCGCATCGAGGCCCAATACCTGCTGGCAAAGCGCCGGTAGTTCCTGCAGGGCAGCCAGAATCGCTGGCTGTTCAGGCCGCCCCTTCGCTTTACTGACGGAGAGCGTCAGCAGCAGCAGTGCGATCAATTGCGTCGTAAACGCTTTGGTGGAGGCCACGCCGATTTCAGGGCCTGCACGGGTCATCAGCGACATATCCGACTCGCGCACCAGCGAACTGCCGGGCACGTTGCAGATCGCCAACGTACCGACATAGCCAAGGGTTTTGGCAAACCGCAGCGCTGCCAGCGTATCGGCGGTTTCCCCAGACTGAGAGAGGGTGACGAATAGTGTGCCTTCCGGCACCACCGGGTGGCGGTAACGATACTCGGAGGCCACTTCGACCTGCACCGGCACGCCAGCATAGCGCTCCAGCCAGTAGCGGGCCACCAGGCCCGCATGGTAGCTGGTGCCACAGGCGATGATATGCACCTGGCGGGTTTTCTGAAACAGCGCCTGGGCGTCTGGCCCGAAGCTCTCGACCAGAACGCTGCTGGCACTCATGCGCCCTTCCAGCGCTGCCTCGATGACCTTGGGCTGCTCGAAGATTTCCTTGAGCATGTAGTGGCGATACTCTCCCTTGCTGGCGGCGCCATCGCCATGCTCGAAGGTATGCACCGGGCGCTCGACAACGTTCCCCTGTCGGTCGACGATACGGATGGCACCGTGTTCGCGCAGCTCGACCAGATCGCCCTCTTCCAGGTAGATGAAGCGGTCGGTGACCTGCAGCAGCGCCAGCGGGTCGGAGGCCAGGAAGGCCTCATCGATACCCACGCCCACCACCAGCGGGCTGCCCTGACGGGCGCCCACCACCACGTTGGGTTCGTGCGTACTCATCACGCCCAGCGCATAAGCTCCCCCAAGCCCACTGACGATCTCCTGGGTCGCTTCGAACAGTGTCTTGCCAGTGGTGAGTTTGTCGGCCAGCAAGTGAGCGATCACTTCGGTATCGGTGTCGGAAGTGAAGGTGTAGCCGCTGCCCTGCAGCGTCTCCTTGATCTGCTCGTAATTCTCGATGATGCCGTTATGTACTACAGCAACACTGTCGCGGCTGTGGTGGGGGTGAGCGTTGGCCTCGGAGGGCTTGCCGTGGGTGGCCCAGCGGGTATGGGCGATACCGCAATGACCCGGCAGTGCCTCGTTGGCCAGGCGCTCTTCCAGGGCCGCTACCTTGCCCAGGGCCCGGTGGCGGGTCAGCGCTCCGCTGCTGAGTACCGTCATGCCTGCCGAATCATAACCGCGATACTCCAGGCGTTTGAGCCCTTCCAGCAATATCCCCTGCACATTGCGCTGTGCCACGGCTGCGACGATACCGCACATACTCCACTCTCCTGAAGGCGCCAAGCGCCTGTATCACCGGTGTTTAGTTTGCTTTTTTGGTGGGGCGCGGCCAGTCGGCCTTTTCCAACTGGCGGCTGCGGGTCACTGCCAGGGCGTGCTCCGCCACGTCCTTGGCGATGGTGGAGCCCGCCCCCACGGTGGCCCCCTGACCAATCGAAACAGGGGCAACCAGCGCGCTGTTGGAGCCAATGAAGGCATGGTCGCCAATCTGCGTGCGATGCTTGTTGACGCCATCGTAGTTGCAGGTAATGGTGCCTGCCCCAACGTTCACCTCGCGCCCCAGGGTGGCATCGCCCACGTAGCTCAGATGATTGATCTTGCTGCCTTCGCCAACCTCGGCGTTCTTGGTCTCCACGAAGTTGCCCACTTTCGCCTTGACCGCCAGACGCGTGCCAGGACGCAAACGTGCATAAGGGCCAATCTGATTATGGCCAGCGGCCACCGTGGAGTCGATGACGCTGTGGCTATCGATGACGCTTTCAGCACCGAGGGTACTGTTCTTGATTACGCAGTAAGGTCCGACGCGCACGCCTTCGCCCAGCTCCACGTTCCCTTCGAAGACGCAGCCCACGTCGATGAACACATCGTGGCCACAGGTAAGCGTGCCGCGTACATCGATTCTCGCCGGGTCTGCCAGGGCAACGCCCTGAGCCATCAACGCTTCCGCCGTCTGCTGCTGGTGGGCACGCTCCAGACGGGCCATCTGGGCACGGTTGTTGACCCCTTCCACCTCGGTAGCATCATGGGGCTGCGCCGTAGCCACCTTGATACCTTCGCTAGCAGCCATGGCAATGACGTCGGTCAGATAGTACTCACCCTGGGCATTCTCTGCCGAGAGCTGGGGCAGCCAGCGCTTCAGTTGAGCGCTGGTCATGGCCATGATGCCGGTATTGCACTCGGTGATGGCCAGTTGCTCGTCGTTGGCATCCTTTTGCTCGACAATCGCCACGGCCTGCCCGTCACTATCACGCACGATGCGCCCGTAACCGCTGGGATCGTCCAGCGTGACCGTCAACAGCCCCATATGCTGCTCATCCACCTGGGCAAGCAGACTCGCCAGCGTGTCACGGCGAATCAGCGGCACATCGCCGTAAAGCACCAGCACGACGCCATTGCCCAGGCGGGCCTGGGCCTGCGCCACGGCATGCCCCGTCCCCTTTTGCTCTTCCTGCAGCGCAAACAGCACGTCATGCTCTGCCAGCGCGTCACGCAGTTGGTCAGCGCCGTGACCGATCACCACGTGGGTCCGTGCCGGATTCAGCGCCTGAGCAGTCTCCAGCACGTGCTGCACCATGGGTTTGCCTGCCAGGGTATGCAGCACTTTCGGCAAGGGAGAGCGCATCCGCGTACCTTTACCGGCCGCCAGAATGACGATGTCGAGATCATGCATGTTCAGTACCTACCGTTATTGGGCCGCTGCCGGTGTCCAGGCATCGATGCCCAGCTCTTCCAGCAGCGTATCACCAAAATAGTCCTTGAATGCTGGGCTGGCGATGCTGCGCCAGCGGTCGCCGTCGCGCACCAGCAGCAGTACGTTCAAGTCGTGTTCCAGGGCCAGCGCCATGCCCTCTTCCGTACCAACCACCAGCAGTGCCGTGGCCCAGGCATCCGCCCAGGCATTGGAGGGATGGAACACCGACACCGATACCAGGTCATGGGTAATCGGTTGGCCATCGCGAGGGTCGATGGTATGCGAGTAGCGCTGCCCATCGACTTCGAAGTAATTGCGGTAGTCGCCGGAGGTCGCTACCGACAGGTTGCTGAGCGGCACAATATGCTGAGCCGCTTGCTCACCGTCTTCCGGTACTTCGATACCGATCCGCCAGGCACGCTCCTCGTCTGGCTCCCGGTAACCACGGGCGATCATGTCTCCCCCAAGATTCACCAGGTAGTGCTCGATCCCCTGCTGGTCAAGATACGCGCCTACTCGATCGACGGCATGGCCTTTCGCCACGCCAGAGAGGTCGACAAACACATCCCGCGTGCGCCGCGCCTGCATCTGCTGGGTATCCACTTCCAAAGCGTCATGCCCGACGGTAGAGAGGCGCTCGGCCAGGGCCTCGTCACTGGGTACTTCTTCTGGCCTTGCTTCTGGCCCGAAACTCCACAAGTTCACCAGGCCACCCACCGTCACATCGAAGGCACCATCGCTGTCTGCCGCAACGGCCTGACTGACGGCCAAGACTTCGATCAGCTCATTGGACAGCGGCTGCCACTCATTCAGCGGCGCATGATTGAAGGTCACCAACTCGGCATCATCTCGGTAAGTCGACATGGAGCGGTCCACGCTTTCGAGTTCGGCCAAAAACCCCTCTTCCAGCGCCTGTGCTTGCCCTTGGGTCAGCGGGTCCATCACCGTTACCTGATAGAAAGAGCCAAACACCCCGCCTTCAAACCGGGTGGGGGGTTCCAGAGGGCGATCACTCTCCGAACAGCCTGCCATCAGGGGCAGCAGGGTGAGTAAACCAAGGCCAGCTAAAAAGGGACGATAGCCGATGTTCATCGCATTTTCCTTGAAGTTTGCACGAGATTAGAAGTGGAAGAACCACAGCAGCCAGAGACCGAATACCACGCGGTAAATCACGAATGGCTGCATGCCCAACTTCTTGATGACGACCAGAAAATAGTGAATACAGAGATAGGCACTAATACCAGAGAGAAGCGTACCCACGATCATGGCGGGCCAGTCGATGGCCTGGGGATCACTGAGCAAGCCAACGGCCTCCAGACCTCCGGCCAGCACAATCACGGGGATCGACAGCAGAAACGAGAAGCGCGCAGCGCCCTCCCGGCTCATGCCTACCAACAGGGCTGCCGTGATGGTGATACCGGAACGGGATGTACCCGGAATTAGCGCCAGTGCCTGCGCAAAACCAATGATCAGCACATCCTTCAGATTCATGCTGTACTCGCTGCGGGTGCCGCGCTTTTTCCAGTCGGCATAGCCCAGCAGTAAACCAAAAGCGACCAGGCTCAGCCCGATGATCAGGGTCGAGCGCATGTGATCGGCAATCAGATCACGACCCAAAAAGCCGATAATACACACCGGCAAAGTGGCCAATGCGACCCAGAACCCTAGCCTGGCATCCTCATCGACGCCTTTGCCCCGTAGCGCGGCCACACCGCTGACGACCATGCGTATGATTTCATGACGAAAGTAGAGGATGACGGCACTCAAGCTACCCAGATGGAGTGCCACATCGAATGCCAACCCCTGATCTTCCCAAGGCGTAAATACGGGCACGAGAATAAGATGTGCGGAACTGGAAATCGGCAGGAACTCGGTTATTCCCTGAACCACTGCCAAAATCACGACCTGTAGCCAATCCATAGATTCATCCTAGCGTCAGTTGAGAGGCGTTCTGAAAAGCCACAAGGATACACGTGCGATTCCATGATGTCCGCCTGCAAATATTCTGTGATTGACAATCATGAAAACGCCTCCTAGCATGGCGCCGTGTTCAAGCGCCCTACCTGTGGCCCATGAATGCAATACAACTCCTTATCTTTCCCATAAAAGAGGTTTCGAGAGCAGCCCATGGAAGATCCCAGTAGTCGATTATGTATGCGTGAAGCAGCCATGAAGTTTGGCTCGCTAGTGCACACGACCCGCCGGTAAGCTTTCTGCTCTCCAGGCCGTCGTGGCTTGGCCCTCTATACCCCCGCCTCTCTTCATAGCTCTTTCGCGCCTTGCGCGAGTCGTTGTCGTCAACTCGCCACATTAGTCGTTCACTATGCACGCAAGTACTTTGTCGACCGTGTGTCCCTGACTCATGTCAGGCCACTATGGCCAGAAAACCTTGTGCGCGTGGATTATATGCGTGTCGGTGCGTCGTCATGAACGCTGCCTTCACATCGGGTTGTCTCGCCTTGATTCCGCCATTGCCGGAGGCGAACAATGAGCTATGCCGTACTAGCCGCTTCACTAAGAAGCGCCATGCAGCGCAACGATCACACCGCGATTTCTCATATCGTCGCGGAAATGCAGCCTGCCGATATTGCCGATTTTGCCCGTTACGAGCCCGCCTATACGGTGTTGGCGTTGCTCATGCAGCTTCCCGAAGCGCAGCGTGGCCCTACGTTCGGCTACCTGGAAACGGAGCAACAGCGGGACATCGGTGAAAAAATGACCGATGAAGAACTCGCAAAACTGGCTGCCACGATGGATGCAGACGAGCGCGCTGACCTGTTCCACCTGGTGGCGCCAGGCAGGCAGCCTGCCATCCTGCGCCAACTATCGCAAAAAGAGCGCGATGACTTAACCAAGCTGGCCAGCTATGCCGAAGGCACGGCAGGGGCCGTCATGACCTCCGAGTATGTTTCCGTGCCGGTCACCATCGACGTGGCGGAAGCCTTGAGCCTGCTACGCGCCAGCGCGCCTGACGCCGAAACCATCTACCAGGTGTATTGCGTCGATAAAGAAGGCCGTTTGCAGGGCACCGTATCGCTACGCCAGCTGATTCTTGCGGCCCCCCACCAATGCGTGGAAGAACTAATGGTCTCGGAAGTGGTGTTTGCCTCCGTGGAAACGCCGCAGGAAGAAGTCAGCCGGCTGATTGCCCATTACGACTTGCTGGCGCTTCCCGTGATCAATGGTGGTGACCGCTTGGTGGGCATCGTGACCTACGACGACGCCATGGACGTGGCCGCGGAAGAAGCCACCGAAGACATGCACAAGGGGGTGTCGGTGGGCAAGCTGGAGGGCAGCCTGCGCTCGGTCAGCCTGTTCGAGCTCTACCGCAAGCGTGTGGTGTGGCTGGTATTGCTGGTATTCGCCAATATCTTCTCGGGTGCCGGTATCGCCTATTTCGAAGAAACCATCGAAGCCTACATTGCGCTGGTGTTCTTCCTGCCACTGCTGGTGGATAGCGGTGGCAACGCAGGCTCTCAGGCGGCCACCCTGATGGTACGCGGCATGGCCACCGGCGATGTACGTACCCGCGATTGGGCCAAGCTGCTGGGTCGTGAAGTCGGCGTCGCCTTGGCGCTGGGTCTGACCATGGCACTGGCGGTGTCCGTGGTGGGTATTTTCCGCGCGGGCAGCGAAATAGCACTGGTCGTCGCGCTATCAATGGTGCTGATCGTCACGGTAGGTAGTCTGATAGGGATGATTCTGCCGTTCATTCTGCAGCGCTTCAAGCTAGATCCGGCGACCGCCTCGGCACCGCTGGTGACCTCGATTGCCGATGCGTCAGGCGTACTGATCTACTTTGCACTGGCAACGGCTATTTTGGGGCTTCCTGTATAGACAATGCAGTCAATCAGGTGAGCCTCTCACCTCAGTACGCTACAATGAGGCCTTTATATAGCGTGTACGCCATCGGGTAACGCAAGCCATGAAGATAGAGCAACTGACGGCCACTCCAGACGATTCATCACACATCCATCATAGCCAGGAAGCCAAGCGCGTCACGTACATTGGTGCCTGGCTGGATGGGCTGCTGAGTGTCGTCAAGGTGGTGGTGGGGTTTCTGGTTGGCTCGGCAGCCTTGATTGCCGATGGCATTCACTCCCTGTCTGACCTTGTCACCGATGGCTTTGTTCTGGCCGCCATTCATTATGGCCGTCAGGAACCGGATAACGACCACCATTATGGCCATGGCCGTATCGAGACGCTGACCACGCTACTGCTGGGCAGTGTGCTGATCTTCGTGGCAGGCGGTATCGCCTGGTCGAGCATCGACCGTCTGTTGAGCGGTACCGAAGTAGGCGCGCCCGGCGCTTTTGCCATCGCGGTGACGGTGCTGGCCCTGATCAGCAAGGAGTGGATCTTCCGCTACACCATGCGGGTCGCCAAACGGGTCAAGTCCAAGCTGCTGGAAGCCAATGCCTGGCACTCCCGCAGCGATGCTCTTTCCACGGCCGTGGTGCTGGTAGCGCTGGTGGGTGCCCAGTATGGGATGGGGTGGCTGGACGCTGTGGCCGCGATCATCGTGGGGTTACTGGTAGGTAAGGTCGGCATCGACCTGCTGTGGGAGTCCGCCAGAGAACTGGTGGATACCGCCTTGCCCGAAGACGTGCAGCAGCAGATGCATGATGTGGCCTGCAGCGTGCCCGGCGTGGATAGCGTGCATGACCTGCGTACGCGCCAATCGGCAGGCTGGGTGATGGTGGACCTGCACGTGGTGGTGGGTCCGCGTATCACCGTTTCCGAAGCTCATGAAATCGGCAATGAGGTGAGTCGCCGCCTGCGCCACGAGTTTCCGCTACTGACCGACGTCATCTTCCACGTGGACCCGGAAGACGATGCCGGTGAGGGCGACCCGAGCCGCCTGCCCGGCCTGCCCTTGCGCCCAGAAGTGGAAGCCGCTCTCGATGAGCGCTGGTACATGCACCCGGTATGGCGCACGTTGAACGATCTACAGCTTCACTACCTGGACGACAAGGTATCGGTCACGCTGATCATCGGTGACGCGGTCCACCAGCCGCCCCAGTGCCTGGCCAGCCAACTCAAGGCGCTGGCCAGCGACATCGAGTGGCTGGGCCACGTGGAAGTGATGTTCATCACCCGCGCGGCCAGCAGCGCCATGCGCTAGACGTTGGTCAGAATGGCGGTGGCGATGGTGAAGTAGATCAATACCCCCGAGGCATCGATCAGGGTCGTCACCAGCGGTGCCGAGGCTGTGGCCGGGTCGACCTTGAAGCGTTCCAGTACGAACGGCAGACACATGCCCATCATGCTACCGAACAGCACGATGGTGACCATGCTCAACGCGACCACCATGGCGACTTCCTCACCGCCACGCATGACCCCGATGGGCGCGACGGCCAACGCCATGGTCAGCCCCAGCGCACCGGCCACCAGCAGCTCCCTGCCCAGCATCTTGCTCCAGTCCTTGACCCCTACGTCCCCGGTGGCCATACCCCGCACCATCAACGTGGCCGCCTGGGCGCCCGCATTACCGCCACTGCCAATCAACAGCGGCAGGAAGAATACCAGAGCGACCTGAGCGGCAATGGTATCTTCGAAGTACGCAATACCAGCCCCCGAAAACAGGTTGGCAAACACCAGCAGTACCAGCCAGGTCACCCGCTTGCGGTAAAGACTGGCCAAGGGCACCCGGCTGACACCGTCTTCCAGTTGGCCAATCGACATCCCTTTGTGGATATCTTCGGTGGCCTCGGATTCGGCCACGTCCATGGCATCATCGTGGGTCACGATCCCCACCATGCGTCCATCCTGATCGAGCACCGGCAGCGCCAGCAGGTCATAACGCGCCACGATACGCGCCACTTCTTCCTGCTCTTCGTCTACGTGGGTGCTGATGACATCCTTGATCATGATGTCATCGACCACGGCTCCTGGACGGGCGACCATCAGCTGCCGTAGAGACATGGTTCCCACCAACTCGCCTTCCTTGTCGAGGATGTAGAGCTGGTAGACCGTTTCCGCATCCGGCGCTGTCTGTCGCACCCGCATCATCGCCTGTGACACCGTCATGCCACTGGCTATCGCCACATAGTCAGAGGTCATGATGGCGCCGGCCGTGCCTTCTTCGTAGCTTGCCAGACGCTTGAGATCTTCCCGCTCCTGGTGCGCCATGCGACGCAGCAACGCTTCGCGGCGGTCTTCATCGAGCAGGTTGAACAGATCCACTCGCTCGTCCGACCCCATCTCCTCAAGCAGCTTGAGCACTTGGGTGTCGCTCAGCTCACCGACGACTTCGAGCTGACTCTCGCCTGGCAGATAGCCCAGCACGTTGGCGGCTCGCTCGGTGGAGAGTATGTCCAGCACCGTCAGGGCCGCACGTAGCTCTTCATCCTCTTCGATCAGCTCTTCCAGCACTTCGCCAATATCGGCCGAGCGAATTTCAGCGAGGCGTTCTGCCAATTGCGCCTTGCTGGGCTCTTCCTTGACCAGCTCATCGAGCAGTTCGGTTTTCAATTCCTGTAAGGCTTCTTCGTTCAGCGCCATCGCTCTCTCCTGATGCCATTCAAATCCGGGACGACTGACCACCATACTAACAGACAAAAAAAACGCCCCTTAAACCCTGGTCGGGTTTAAGGGGCGTTTGGGTACACAGTGCGTGTAACTAGCCTTTACCCGCCTTCTTGCGCAGCTGCTGGATCGTTCGCAACTGAGCAACGGCTTCGGCAAGTTCAGCAGCAGCACGGGTATAATCCAGCTCTGCTGACTTGTCGTTAAAGGCTTTCAGCGCCTGCTGACGCGCTTCCTCGGCGGCGGCCTCGTCGAGGTCACCGGCACGAGCAGCGGCATCTGCCAGGATCGTCACGACATCTGGCTGGACTTCCATGAAGCCGCCAGAGACAAAGAAGTTTTCTTCCTTGCCGCCATCGTGGATCACGCGGATCGGGCCCGGCTGAAGCTCGGTCAGCAGCGGGGCGTGCCCCGGCAAGATGCCGAGGTCACCCATGATCCCGGAAGCCACCACCTGCTCGACCTTGCCTGAGAAGATGGATGCTTCTGCGCTGACGATATTGCAAGTGAAGCTATTCGCCATAGCGAATCCCCCTAATGGACGGGATTACTTCTTCATCTGGTTGGCTTTGTCGACAGCTTCGTCGATGGAGCCGACCATGTAGAAGGCCTGTTCCGGCAGATCGTCATACTCGCCAGCCAGAATGCCCTGGAAGCCACGGATGGTGTCTTTCAGAGAAACATACTTGCCGGGTGAGCCTGTGAATACCTCAGCCACGAAGAACGGCTGAGACAGGAAGCGCTGGATCTTACGCGCACGAGATACGGCCAGCTTGTCTTCGTCAGACAGCTCGTCCATACCCAGGATCGCGATGATGTCCTTCAGCTCCTTGTAACGCTGCAGAACGTTCTGCACGCCACGCGCCACTTCGTAATGCTCTTCACCAACGACCAGCGGGTCCAGCTGACGTGACGTGGAGTCCAGCGGATCGATGGCGGGGTAGATACCCAGCTCAGCGATGGAACGCGCCAGTACCACGGTAGCGTCAAGGTGGGAGAAGGTGGTCGCCGGAGACGGGTCAGTCAAGTCATCCGCAGGAACGTAAACGGCCTGCACCGACGTGATAGAGCCTGTCTTGGTGGAAGTGATACGCTCCTGAAGAACGCCCATCTCTTCCGCCAGCGTCGGCTGGTAACCTACCGCTGAAGGCATACGGCCCAGCAGTGCAGATACTTCGGTACCGGCCAGGGTGTAACGATAGATGTTGTCGACGAACAGCAGAACGTCACGGCCTTCATCACGGAATTTCTCAGCGATGGTCAGGCCGGTCAGCGCTACGCGCAGACGGTTGCCGGGCGGCTCGTTCATCTGACCATAGACCAGCGCTACCTTGTCGATAACGTTGGATTCGGTCATTTCATGATAGAAGTCGTTACCCTCACGAGTACGCTCACCCACACCGGCGAATACGGAGTAGCCGCTGTGTTCGGTGGCGATGTTGCGGATAAGCTCCATCATGTTGACGGTTTTACCGACACCCGCGCCGCCGAACAGACCAACCTTACCGCCTTTCGCGAAGGGGCATACCAGGTCGATGACCTTGATGCCGGTCTCGAGCAGCTCGTTGGAAGCTGCCTGGTCGGCATAGCTGGGGGCTTTACGGTGGATCGGCATGCGCTCTTGCTCGCCAATCGGGCCCGCTTCATCGATCGGCTCACCGAGCACGTTCATGATGCGGCCCAGCGTTTCCTTACCCACCGGTACGGAAATCGCGGCACCTGTGTTGACCACGTCCAGGCCACGCTTCAGACCCTCGGTGGAGCCCATGGCAATGGCGCGTACTACGCCGTCGCCCAGCTGCTGCTGGACTTCGAGGATGGTCTCAACATTGGAGACCTTCAGCGCGTCGTAGACCTTGGGCACAGAGTCCCGCGGAAACTCTACGTCAATCACCGCGCCGATGATTTGTACGATACGTCCGCTCATCTTGGTTCCTCTCAAAAACCTGCAAATGAAACCTGTCTGCCGGGAATGACCTGTCAGTCAGACCACTCCCTCGGCGTTAAACGGCAGAAGCGCCGCCGACGATCTCGGAAATTTCCTGGGTGATGGCGGCCTGACGGGCCTTGTTGTAAACCATCTCCAGATCGTCAATCAGGTTGCCCGCGTTATCAGTGGCACTCTTCATAGCGATCATACGGGCGGCCTGTTCGCACGCACCGTTTTCGACTACCGCCTGATACACCTGCGATTCGATGAATCGAACCAACAGGCTGTCCAGCAACGCCTTGGCATCCGGTTCATACAGGTAGTCCCAGCTTCCGGGACGGGCGTTTTCTTCGTCATGCTTCTCTTCGCTGCCCATGTCAGGGGACAGCGGAAGGATCTGATGCACGACCGGGCGCTGCGTCATGGTGTTCACGAACTCGTTGTACACCACGTACAGGCGATCCAGCCGACCTTCATCGTACGCTTCCAGCATGACCTTCACACTACCGATCAGACCCTCGACGGTCGGTGCTTCACCTAATCCGCTCTTGGCAGCAACCAGATTGCCACCATAATTGCGGAAGAAGGCACCGGCCTTGGAGCCAAGGGCACAGAAGTCCAGCTCAGCGCCTTGCTGTTTCCAGGCCATCGCATCTTTCAGAACGGCCTTGAACAGGTTGACGTTCAAGCCGCCACACAGGCCGCGGTCTGTCGACACCACGATATAACCCACGCGGTTGACAGGGCGCTCGACCATGTAGCGGTGCTTGTCTTCCTGCTCTACGTCTGCATCCGCAATATGGGCTACCACATTACGGATCTGCTTGGCGTAGGGCTGACTGGACTTCATCAGATCTTGCGCTTTACGCATTTTCGATGCAGCCACCATTTCCATGGCGCTGGTGATCTTCTGCGTATTTTTGATGCTCCCGATCTGGGTGCGTATCTCTTTTGCAGCTGCCATAGCGATCTACCCTTCGTTCGTGGCTCTCAGAAAGCATGCAAGCCCGCCCGCAGGCGGGCCAGACATTACCAGCTCTGAGTCGCCTTGAACTTCTCGAGACCCGACTTCAAACCGTCCTGAATCTCGCCGTTGTAGTCGCCGGTCTGGTTGATCTTGTCGAGCAGCTCGCCGTGCTCGGACTTCATGTAGTCGTGCAGGGCACGTTCGAAGTCCAGCACTTTCTCGACGCCCACGTCATCCAGGTGACCTTCGTTGGCTGCGTACAGAGACAGCGCCATTTCCGCCACGGACATCGGCGAATACTGCTTCTGCTTCATCAGCTCGGTGACACGCTGACCGTGTTCGAGCTGCTTACGCGTGGCTTCATCCAGGTCAGAGGCAAACTGCGAGAACGCCGCCAGTTCGCGGTACTGAGCCAGCGCCAGACGCACACCACCACCCAGCTTCTTGATGATCTTGGTCTGTGCGGCACCACCAACACGAGAAACCGATAAGCCTGCGTTGATCGCCGGACGGATACCGGAGTTGAACAGGTTGGTTTCCAGGAAGATCTGACCATCGGTGATGGAGATAACGTTGGTCGGAACGAAGGCCGATACGTCACCGCCCTGGGTTTCGATGATCGGCAGCGCGGTCAAGGAACCGGTCTTGCCTTTCACTTCGCCATTGGTGAACTTCTCGACGTAGTCGACGTTGACGCGCGCAGCGCGCTCCAGCAGGCGGGAGTGGAGATAGAACACGTCACCCGGGTAAGCTTCACGACCCGGCGGACGACGCAGCAGCAGCGATACCTGACGGTAGGCAACGGCCTGCTTGGAGAGATCGTCATACACGATCAGTGCGTCTTCGCCACGGTCACGGAAGTACTCGCCCATGGTGCAGCCGGAGTAGGCCGCCAGGAACTGCATGGGTGCCGGGTCGGCAGCGCCAGCCGCCACCACGATGGTGTGCTCCATCGCGCCGTGCTCTTCGAGCTTGCGCACCACGTTGGCAATGGTCGACTGCTTCTGACCGATGGCCACGTAGACACAGGTCACGCCCTTGCCTTTCTGGTTGATGATCGCATCGATGGCAATGGCGGATTTACCGATCTGACGGTCGCCGATGATCAGCTCACGCTGACCACGACCGATCGGCACCATGGCGTCGATGGACTTCAGACCCGTCTGGATGGGCTCGTCAACGGACTGACGGGTGATAACGCCAGGCGCTACCTTTTCTACCGCGTCGGTCAGCTTGGCATTGATGTCGCCCTTGCCGTCGATGGGGTTACCCAGCGCGTCGACAACGCGACCCACCAGCTCGGGGCCTACCGGAACTTCAAGAATACGACCGGTACACTGAGCGGTCATGCCTTCTTCAAGCTGCAGGTAGTCACCCAGGACAACGGCACCCACGGAGTCACGCTCCAAGTTGAGTACCATGCCGAAGATGCTGTTGGGGAATTCAATCATTTCACCGAACATCGCGTCTTCGAGGCCGTGAATTTTCACGATACCGTCGGAAACGCTGACGATGGTGCCCTGATTACGGGCTTCGGATGCGACGTCAAGCTTCTCAATTCGCTGCTTGATGATGTCGCTGATCTCGGAAGGATTCAGTTGCTGCATGCCATGTCCCTCAGACTCAAGCGGTCAGCGCTTCGGAAAGACGGTTCAATCGACCACGCACCGAACCGTCAATGACGGTATCGCCGGCACGCAGGATGACACCGCCGATGAGCGACTTGTCGACCTGAGTAGTAATGGAGATTTCGCGATTCAGACGTTTCTTGAGCGCGTTTGCCAGCTTGGTCTGCTGCTTGCTATCCAGCTTGTAGGCTGAAACCACAGTGACGTCGATACGCTTTTCATGTTCTGCGCGAAGGTGTTCAAACTGTTCAGCGATTGCACTCAACGCCATCAACCGACGCTGGTCGGCCAGGGTGGTGAGAAACCGCTGGAAAGCGTCATCGGCACCGTCGCCCAGCATGTCAGCCAGCAACGCCACTTTCTGTTCGCTACCCAGTTTGGGACTACCTAACAGGTTGGCGACCTGATGATCCTTGACAATGAGACCTGCCATTGCCAGTGACTGAGACCAGGTATCCAGTGCCTGATGATCGCGCGCGTATTCAAACGCCGCTTTGGCGTAAGGACGAGCGACGGTCGTTTGTTCCGCCATGGATCACCTCCTTACAGTTCAGCGGCAAGCTTATCAAGCAAGTCGCGGTGCGCTTTCTCGTCAACAGAGGCTTCAAGAACACGCTCGGCGCCTATGATCGCAAGGTGAGAAACCTGCGCACGCAACTCGTCTTTCGCGCGATTGATTTCTTGCTCAATTTCAGCCCGAGCACTGGCCACCAGACGCTCGCCTTCGGCACGTGCTTGTTCACGTGCTTCTTCGATCATCTGCGCAGAGCGCTTGTTCGCTTGCTCGAGGATTTGAGATGCCTGCTCCTTGCTTTCACGCAGCGTCTGCTCGGCACGCTCTTGAGCGAGCTCAAGGTCACGCGTCGCACGGCTGGCTGCGTCCAAGCCATCAGCAATCTTTTTCTGACGCTCGTGAAGCGCGTTGCTGATCGGAGGCCACACATACTTTATGCAAAACCAGACAAAGATCGCGAAGGCGATCGTTTGCCCGATAAGCGTCATGTTGATATTCACAGGGATGTACCTCTGACAAATTCGTGGCGACCGGAGTGAAACAAAACCGAGCGGTTGCCCGCTCGGTCAAGCTGCATTAACCGGCAACAACGAAGATCAGGTACATCGCGATACCAACACCGATCATCGGTACGGCGTCAAGCAGACCGGCCATGATGAAGGTACGAGTTTGCAGCTGGTCGCTCAGCTCAGGCTGACGAGCGGTGTTGTCCAGCAGCTTGCCACCCAGCATGGCGAAACCAAAGCCAGTGGTCAGGGCGCTAACACTGATGATGATGGCGGCAGCAATGTAGACGATTTCCATGATGAAGCTCCTGATAGTGCGTTAATTTCAAGGGTTTAGGTTAAGGGTTTAATGCAAAGCGTTGCTCGGGTTCAGTGATGCTCGTGCGCGGCGCTCAAATAGACGATAGACAGCGTCGTAAAGATGAAGGCCTGCAGCGAAACCACCAGAATATGGAAGATGGCCCACGGCACATCCAGCATCCAGATCGCCCAGAACGGTAGCAGGGCAATCAGGATAAAGATAACTTCACCGGCAAACATGGCGCCGAACAGACGGAAACCAAGGCTGATCGGTTTGACCAGCAGGCCGACGATTTCGAGAATCAGGTTGAACGGTGCCAACAGCCAGGTATTGAACGGCGTCAGCGCCAGCTCCTTGCCGAACCCAGCAACACCTTTCACCTTGCAGCTGTAGTAGATGATCATCAGGAAGACACCGATGGCCATACCCAGCGTGGCGTTGATGTCAGTGGTGGGAACGATTTTCATGTAGCCCACGCCCAGCTTGCCGAACAGCTCCGGGAAGTAGTCCAGCGGGATCAGCTTGAGGCTGTTCATCAGCAGAATCCACATGAACAGCGTCAAGGCGATCGGGCCGATGTTCTTGTTGTTGCCGTGGAAGGTAGAGCGAGTCAGGTTATCGATGAACTCGATGACCATTTCAACGGCATTCTGCAGACCGCCCGGAACACCGGTGGTCGCTGCCTTGCCCGCTTTATGGAACAGCCACAGGAACAGAGCACCCATGCCGATGGACCAACCCATCGTGTCCAGGTGAATGGCCCAAAAACCCATTTCGGTCGCTTCGGCAGAGGTGGACGCAAGCGACCAACCATTTTCCGGGTGCTTTCCGAACGTCAGGTTCTGGAGGTGGTGCTGTATGTAATAGATGGCCGATATTTCGTTATCCGCTGCCATACTGCTTCCTCAAGTTTAAGGGGTTGACCGCTCACGCACGAGCCAGGGGGCTAGCCAGTGCATCAGTTGGGCCACCACATAGGCGACAAAGAAAAAAGCTGGGTTTGAAGGGGGCGCTATCGTCAGCACTATGGCGAATAACGCCACCGTCAAACCAAACTTGCCTGCTGCAGCCTGGTACAAGTTGAGCACATTACGCTGTGGTTGGCGGTTACGCTGCTGCCTTTGACCACGCCACACAAAATAGATGGTCGGTAGAAGGCTAATCAGCCCCCCCGACAAGGCAGACCCTGCTGCCTCGATGCCGACCATGACGCTTGCCAACATGGCCACCAGCAAGATCACCACCAGCTGAGCAAGAAACAGCCGCCGAAAATCCAATAGACGCCGACGGACAGGCGCTGCACTTTTCACTTTGACCACGACTCCGTGCAGGCTGGGCTGCTGCTCAATAGGATACCGAGTACGCCGGTTCGTCCAAGCAAGCTTTCGACAAACACGGCGGATTATAGGGAAGCGCTATCACACCTTCAACCGAAGTTGCACGGATTTCGTACGTTTTGGCGTTTACTTGCGACCAAAGGGTTAAAAAAAGGCCGCATATTTCATTAGCCTGCTACTTTATGTGCGCAAGAATGCCATCCAGCTCTTCAAGGCTTGTATAACGTATGGTGACTTTGCCTTTGCCCTTTTGACCGTGGTCGATGGAGACAGGCGCGCCCAGTAGCTCGCCCAGGTGCGTTTCGAGGCGCGCCACATCGGCGGTCTTGGCCACTTTTTTGGCCGATGCTACCGGTGACTGCTGAGTGTCGTGCACCTTCTTGACCAGCGCCTCGGTGTCTCTCACCGTCAGGTCCTTGTTGACCACTTCATGGGCCACCTGGCGTTGCTGAGCGCTGTTCAACGACAGCAGGGCACGAGCATGCCCCATATCCAGATCGCCACGCTCCAGCAGGGTCTGCACTTCCGGGTCCAGGGCCAACAAGCGCAGCAGGTTGGCCACCTGCGTGCGGGATTTGCCCACGGCATCGGCCACCTGCTGCTGGGTAAGCTCGAACTCTTCTGCCAAGCGTTTTAACGCCAGCGCTTCTTCGATGGCATTGAGGTTTTCACGCTGAATGTTCTCGATCAGCGCCAGCGCCAGCGCCACGTCGTCGCTGACATGGCGAATGACCGCCGGAATGACATCCAGCTCGGCCAGTTGGGCAGCGCGCCAGCGCCGTTCACCGGCAATGATTTCATAGCGGTCCGGGCCAATCGGGCGAACGACGATCGGCTGCATGACCCCCTGGGCACGAATGGAGTCGGCCAGCTCCTCCAGTGCCTCAGGCTGAATGTCGCGGCGAGGCTGGTACTTGCCCCGCGTCAGCTGCCCCAGCGGCAGCCGCTCCAGGCGTTCGGCATGGGCATCGTCCTGCGTTACCTCGGCGGCGGAGCCTTCCGGCAGCAGCGCCTCTGTGCCTTGCGAGGCGCTGTTGGTCAGATCCAAACTGTCACGACGACGGGCGCCCGCACCAATCAGGGCATCCAGGCCACGTCCTAGCGCGCGTTTACGCGTCATTCGCTTTCCCTCGTTGAACGTTACGTACTTCGAACCTTACAGCGACAGCCGCCGTAACGACAGGCGTTACAGTGACAACCGTCGAATCATCTCTTTGGCCAGCACGCGGTAGGCCTGGCTGCCCCGCGAAAAACGGGCGTACTGGGTCACGGGCAGGCCATGGCTTGGCGCTTCTGCCACTTTCACGTTGCGCGGAATGGTGGTTTTCAGCAGCGCATCGCCGAAAAAGTCGCGTAGCTGCTTGTCCACTTCCCGCGTGAGGCTGGTGCGCTTGTCGTACATGGTGCGCAGGATACCGGAGACGGCAAGCTCAGGATTCACGCTCTGCTTGATCTGTTCCACGGTATCCAGCAGCGCCGAGAGTCCTTCCAGAGCGTAAAATTCACACTGCAGCGGGATCAGTACGCCGTGGGCTGCAGTAAGCGCATTCACCGTGAGCATGTTCAGCGACGGCGGGCAGTCGATCAGCACCACATCGTATTCGTCGGCCACGCTGGCCAGCGCCTGAGAAAGGCGACTCTGCCGCTGCTCGGCGTCCAGCAGCTCGACTTCCGCTGCCGTCAAATCGCCATTGCCCGGCAAGACATCGTAACGAACCGACAAACCGCGCACGATGGCGTCGCTGGCCGAGGTTTCCCCCAGCAGCACGTCCAGCACGCTCTTTTCCAGATCGTACTTGTCGATCCCACTGCCCATGCTGGCATGCCCCTGGGGGTCAAGGTCGACCAACAGTACGCGCCGGTCCAGGGCGGCCAGGCTGGCGGCCAGATTGACGGCTGAAGTGGTCTTGCCCACGCCGCCTTTTTGGTTGGTCAGGGCAATGGTCTGGCTCACTACTCAACTCCTTTTGGGGTCAGGATCAACAGCTGCCGCTCGGCCGTCTCGAAGGGTACATTCAACAGGTGCCGAGCGTTCAGTTCAACACCTGCTGGCAGGTCGCGCAGCTCGTCATCGGCACCGGGGCCCTTCATGGCCAGCCACTGGCCGTCGGCGGTCGGTAGCGGGCGCGTCAAGGTCACGAAGTCCACCAGGCTGGCGAAGGCCCGCGAGATCACCTGATCGAAGTGCTGGCCCGCAAACTGTTCGACCCTTGCCTGAGTGGGCGTCACATTGCTCAGCGCCAGCTCCATGACGGCCTGCCGTTGGAAGCGAACCTTCTTGCCGTTGCTGTCCAGCAGCGTCACCTGAAGCTCGGGCTTCAAAATCGCCAGCACCAGCCCAGGCAAGCCTGGCCCGGCGCCTACGTCCAGAAGTCGGGGCCCCCGTACGTAGGGCGCCACCGCCGCGCTGTCCAGCACGTGGCGAGACACCATTTCATCGACGTCGCGTACGGCGGTGAGGTTATAAGCCCGGTTCCACTTGTGCAATAGCGCCAGCAGCCCCAGCAGCTGCTCACGCTGGGTGGGCGTAATGGCGATATCCAGTTGGGCCAGCCCTTGCTCCAGTCTGGGGGCCACGCTAGCGGGCAGACTTTCAATCAGCGGCGGCAAGAAACTCATCCGTTGGCGACCTCGGTATGGCTGATCAGGCGGCGCTTTTTCAGGTGAATCAGCAGTATCGAGACGGCAGCAGGCGTCACTCCCGAGATACGGGCAGCCTGGGCAAGGGTTTCCGGCCGCGCGGCGCTGAGCTTCTGGCGAATCTCGTGGGAGAGCCCCTCCACGTTGTGATAATCCAGCTCAGCGGGGAGCGCAGTGGCTTCGTGGCGCTTGAGCTTGTCGATTTCGTCCTGCTGACGATCGATGTACCCCTGATACTTGGCCTGAATCTGCACCTGTTCGGCGACAGCTTCATCCTCCACGCCGCCGCTTTCCATGCCCGGCAGGTCGGTAATATCGGCGTAGGTCAGTTCAGGGCGCTTCAGCAAATCGCTCAGGCAGTACTCCCGCGACAGCGGCTTGCCGGTTTTCTCGGCGATGCGGGCGGCAGCCGGGCTGTTGGGATGTACCCAGGCGCTGGACAAGCGCGTGGCTTCACGCTCGATGGCATCACGTTTCTGGCTGAAAGCCGCCCAGCGGGTGTCATCGACCAACCCCAGCTGGCGGCCCTGCTCGGTCAGGCGGAGGTCGGCATTGTCTTCACGCAGCAGCAGCCGATACTCGGCGCGCGACGTGAACATGCGATAGGGTTCCTTGGTGCCCATGGTGATCAGGTCATCCACCAGAACGCCTAGATACGCCTCGTCACGACGTGGGTACCACGCCTCCAGCTGCTTGGCTCGCCGTGCCGCGTTAAGCCCCGCCAGCAACCCTTGGGCCCCCGCTTCTTCGTAGCCAGTGGTACCGTTGATCTGCCCGGCAAAAAACAGGTTGTGGATAAATTTGGTTTCCAGCGAGTGCTTCAAATCCCGCGGGTCGAAGAAGTCATACTCGATGGCATAACCCGGGCGCGTGATATGGGCGTTTTCCAACCCTTTGATGGAGCGCACGACCTGCAGCTGCACATCGAAGGGCAGTGAGGTGGAGATCCCGTTGGGGTAGAGCTCGTGGGTATCCAGACCTTCCGGTTCGATGAACACCTGATGGCTCGATTTGTCGGCGAAGCGATGCACCTTGTCTTCGATCGACGGGCAGTAGCGGGGGCCGATGCCTTCGATGACCCCAGAGTACATGGGGGAACGATCGAGGTTGTTCAGGATGATCTCGTGGGTGCGCTCGTTGGTGTGCGCAATATGGCAGCTCACTTGCTGAGGATGCATGCCCCTATGCCCCAGGTAGGACATGATCGGCGTGGGCGTGTCGCCTGGCTGCTCTTCCAGCTGTGAAAAGTCGACGGATTTGGCATCGATACGCGGAGGGGTACCGGTCTTCAACCTGTCGACGTGAAAAGGCAGTGCCCGCAACCGCTCGGCCAGCGCATTGGAAGGCGGGTCGCCTGCGCGGCCACCACGGCTTTGATCCAACCCGATGTGGATAACCCCGCCAAGGAACGTGCCCGTGCTCAGCACTACCGACTCGGCATGAAAACGAATGCCTGTCTCGGTCACTACACCGCGTACGGTGTCGTTATCCACAATGAGGTCGCCAGCCGCCTGCTGAAAAATCGTCAGGTTCGGCTGGTTTTCCAGCATGCCGCGAATGGCGGCCTTGTAGCGGATCCTGTCTGCCTGGGCGCGGGTCGCGCGTACGGCAGGCCCCTTACGTGCGTTGAGTACTCGAAACTGGATGCCGCCCAAATCCGTGGCTAGCCCCATGGCACCACCCAACGCATCGATCTCCTTGACCAGATGGCTCTTGCCGATCCCACCAATGGCGGGATTGCAGGACATTTGGCCCAGCGTCTCGATGTTGTGTGTCAGCAATAGGGTTTGACAGCCCATGCGAGCAGAGGCCAGTGCGGCTTCGGTTCCCGCATGGCCACCGCCGATGACAATCACGTCAAAGCGGTCGGGGTAGTTCAAGAGACACCTCGTCTTGTGCCCAAGGCACGGATGATGTGGTCAGCGGATCACCGCTGTTTGAATAAGCCCGCCAGTATAAACCTCCTGTGGGTAACCGTCAGGTTTTTCCACACCCCTGCTATCAGCGAGTTTATAGATTAATAACAAAATAAAAATATATAAGAGAAGTTCTGTAAATGTAGTAACTAATGGTGTGGACAAAATCTGTTGATAAATGGTTTTTTCCCATATATATCATGGATTTGTATTGTTGACCAAGCAGTGGCGAACCGGCGGAGTGCCTGCGTAGAAGCGGTGACAGAGCTGTGGATGAAAAGCTTACTTACCCACAGCCCAGGTTAACGACGGCTTATCCACCGCTGGCTACCGCGCTTGTTACCGCACCTGTGAACAAGTGATCTGGTGACCATCATATGCGTTGAAAGATGCCCATGGCGCGGGTGTTAGCCCGATAGTGGCAGCCGAGAAAAAAATATTATCCACAGGCAAAAAAAAGGCCTGTCGCAAGGACAGGCCGGTCGCGGAGGTACCCTGATGGGCTGCTAGTGCTTCAATACGCGCGCCAAGAAGGACTGGGTGCGTTCATGCTGAGGTGCATCGAACAGCTGTTCCGGTGGCCCTTGCTCGGTGATTTCCCCTTTGTGAATGAAGATGACGCGGTCGGCTACTTCCCGCGCAAAGCCCATTTCATGGGTCACGATGACCATGGTCATGCCTTCCTTGGCCAGCTCACGCATGGCGTCCAGCACTTCACCGATCATCTCCGGGTCTAGCGCCGAGGTGGGCTCGTCGAAGAGCATGAGCCGGGGTTCCATGGCCAGCGCGCGGGCCAGGGCGACCCGCTGCTGCTGCCCTCCAGAGAGCTGGCTGGGGTACTTCTGTGCCTGATCGGCAATGCCGACGCGTTCCAACAGCCGCTGAGCCGTCTCTTCGGCATCCTTACGGCTCCAGCCACGCACTTTCATGGGGGCCAGGGTAATGTTGTCGATGACGCTCAGATGGGGGAAGAGGTTGAACTGCTGGAACACCATGCCGACTTCGGTGCGGATGGTTTGCAGGGCCTTGCTGCTTTTGCCATCGGGCAGCAGCGTATTGCCATCGACATCGAGGCTGCCGGACTGAAACTCTTCCAGCCCGTTGATGCAGCGGATCAGCGTGGATTTACCAGAGCCGCTGGCGCCGATTACGACGACGACTTCCCCAGGGACGATTTCCAGATCGATGTTCTTGAGCACATGCAGGCTGCCAAAGTGCTTGTTGAGCTTCTGCATTTGCACAATGGGCGATGAGGTCGAAGTCATTGTGCGCTCCTTATTGGCCAACGACGCCGCGCCGTTCCAACTGGCGCAGGATGATAGAGAGGGTCCAGGTAATGGCCAGGTACATCAGGGCGACCATGAAATAGACTTCCAGCGCCGTGAAGGTGGTGGCAATGTAGATCTGTCCTTGGCGCACCAGCTCACCCACGCCAATGACGGAAAACAGCGAGGTGTCCTTGATGCTGATGATGCCCTGGTTGCCCAGCGGGGGGATCATGCGGCGGAAGGCTTGAGGCCAGATGACGTAACGAAACGACTGCGCTCGGGAGAGCCCCAGCGACAGCGATGCTTCGCGTTGCCCGCGTTCGATCGACTGCACGCCTCCACGTACGATTTCGGAGATATAGGCCCCTGAATTGACGGCAATGGCGGCAATGCCGGCCACCAGCGCATTGATGGGGCCACCCAGCAGTTGGGGCAGGCCGTAGAAAATGAACAGCACCTGCACCAGGATGGGCGTACCGCGAAAGACTTCGACATACAGGATAGCTGGCCAGCGTAGCCAGCGCGTGCGGCTGATGCGCAGCAGGCCAAAGAAGATGCCGATGAAAAAGCCAATGGCCAGGCCGCCGAACGAGATCAGCAGTGTCCACGGAATACCGGGTAACAAGTAGGGAATCGAGCGGAAAGCGGCCGCCCAGTCAAATTGAAAAGTGACTTCCACGTGACGTCTCCAGAACAGCACCACACAATGATTCAGGGCCGGGGGCTAGGCCGCCCGGCCCTGTAAACGCGAGATAATGCACTTACCTCAGACAGTGCTTACTCTTCGTCGGAGGACTCACCAAACCACTTCTGGTAAATCTCGTCGTAGGTGCCGTCTTCACGCATGGCCGCGAGTGCTTCATTGGCGGGTTCTACCCACTGGCTACCCTTGTGGAAAACGATGCCGTACTGCTGGCCTTCGTACAGGGGGCCGACGACCTTGGTGCGACCTTCACCGCGTGTTTGCGAGAAGTAGGCAACGTTGGGGGCATCGTAGAACGCGGCATCGACGTTACGCCCCAGCAGGGCCATGTACATGTCGCTATTGCCTGGATAGGGAGTGATATCGGCGTCGTCGCCCAGCTGCTCTTGCAGGAAGTCGTAGCTGGTGGAGCCGATGCGCGTGGCGATGGAGAGCCCGGCCAGGTCTTCGATGGACTCTACGTCATCGTTGTCGGCACGCACGATGATCTGCAGGCCCGAGTCGTAGTAGGGATCAGAGAAGTCGACGATCTGCGCACGCTCTTCGGTGATGGTCACACCGGCAATGGCAATTTCCTGGCTGCCGGTCTGGACGGCCGGAATGATGCCCGCGAACTCCATGGTGGTGAGATTGATGTCGAAGCCAGCCCGTTCGGCGATTTCGTTGATGATGTCCATGTCGAAGCCGATCATTTCACCGGTTTCGGGGTCGAGCATCTCGAAAGGCACAAAGCTTGGGTCAGTCACCACATTGACCGTGGGTGTATCAGCAAACGCAGTGGTACTGCCCAAGCCCAGTGCAACGGCAGTGGCGATAGCGGAGGTGGTAAAAAAGTGTTTCATTAGTTTCCCCGAGTTTTATGTGGTTTCCGTCACCGTTTATAGCGTGTTTCTTCTTATAAACCGGTCGATGAACCGTTATTGACCTTTTTACCTTGGCGAGAAACCGCCAAGGCGTCAAGTCATGGGGAAGTCGTTGCGACCAACGCTGGTCATACCATGAACGAGGCACCACAGCCGCAGGTGGTAGTGGCATTGGGGTTTTGCACGCGAAAACGCGCCCCTGCCAGGCCCTCTTCGTAGTCCACGGTAGAGCCGACCAGGTATTGGTAGGAGAGGGGGTCTACCACCAGCGTGGCGTCTCCGAATTCGATCAGGGTGTCGTCCTCTGCCACGTTGTCGGCAAAGTCAAAACCATACTGAAAGCCGGAACAGCCACCACCGGTGACATAGACACGCAGCTTGAGGGCTGGATTGTGCTCTTCGGCCATGAGTGCCTTGATGCGCTGGCGTGCACTGTCGGACAGCATTAAAGGGGTTGGAACAAAAGCTTCTGCACCGCTCATGGGTACCTCCCGCGAGCTTTAGGAACGAATAGACGGCATGGGGGGATTATGGGTAATTCCCAGCAAAATGGTCAACTATTGCCGGGAATTACTGCGGCTCAAGGCATCAGAGCGGGGGCGTTGAGGCCCATCTGCTCATCGAAGCCAAACATCAGGTTCAGGTTCTGGATGGCCTGGCCGGAGGCACCCTTGACCAGGTTGTCGATGACGGAAAGTACCACCACCGTATTGCCGTTGCCCGGACGATGCACGGCGATGCGGCAGGTATTGTTGCCTTTTACGCTGCGGGTTTCCGGGTGGCTGCCGGCGGGCATGACGTCCACGAACGGCTCATTGGCAAAGCGTTTTTCGAACAGCGCCTGCAAGTCGCCTGGCTCGGTGCTGAGGGTGCTGTAGAGCGTGGCGTGGATACCGCGGATCATGGGCGTCAGGTGGGGGACGAAGGTCAATCCCACGGTGTCTGGCTGCATGTCGCCCAGGCCCTGACGAATTTCCGGCAGATGGCGATGGCCGCCTGCACCGTAGGCTTTCATGGATTCGCTGGCTTCGGCCAGCAGCGAGGCGACCTTGGCACCCCGCCCAGCGCCGGTCACTCCGGACTTGCAGTCGGCAATCAGCTGATTTGGGTCGATCAGGCCCGCTTCCAGTAGCGGCAGGTAACCCAGTTGAACCGCCGTGGGGTAGCAGCCGGGCACCGCGATCAGACGTGCGGTCTTGATCTTTTCACGATGCATTTCCGGCAGGCCGTAGACCGCCTCTTCCAACAGTTCAGGGGCGCCGTGGGGCTGGTCGTACCAGCGGCTCCACTCGTCGGCATCGCGCAGGCGAAAGTCGGCCGACAGGTCGATGACGCGGGTTCCGTTGGCCAATAGCTCGCCTGCCAGCGCATGGGCCACACCATGGGGGGTGGCAAAAAAGACGGCGTCCATGGCCCCCAGGGCCTTGGCATCTGGCTCACTGAAGGTCAGGGTATCGTAGTGGCCTCGCAGGTTGGGGTACATGTCACAGACCTTGACGCCTGCTTCCGAGCGCGACGTTATCGCTTGAACATTTACCTCGGGGTGCTGGGCCAGCAGCCTCAGAAGTTCAACACCGGTGTAGCCAGTGCCGCCTACAATGCCAACGTTTATCACAGATCACTCCTTGCGCCTTCTGCACAGTCCTGGCAGCGGTAATTAGCAGCCTGGCAAGTTTTGCGAGGCTGTTGATGTGTCTCCAGCTATGATACACAAGAGAGCAGGCGCAGAAGAGTACTGCGTGTCATAGGCCCACTCTACCCACCCAAGGACGAGCGTTGTGGCAGGTTTTTCGCGGTCAGATTTAACCTTAGAGGGTTTTCGTCGCCAGCTGGCCAATGTGGATGCCTTGCCGCAACTGTGTGTGCTGGGGCTGGTATCCGGTGTCATGACCGGGGCCGTCATGGTGGGGTTCAGGCTGCTGCTGGAGGCGGGAGCCGCGCTGTACATGCCGGACGGTAACCCGGAGGGCTTCGAAGCGCTGCCCCCGTGGGTCAGAGCGCTGCTGCCCCTGCTGGCCGTGAGCGTCATCGGCGTGCTGCTGTATCGGCAGAAGGCCACCGCACGCAAGCTGGGCGTCGGCCATGTCATCGAGCGCCTGACCTATCATCA
This sequence comes from Vreelandella stevensii S18214, assembly GCF_000275725.1. Taxonomy (GTDB): domain Bacteria; phylum Pseudomonadota; class Gammaproteobacteria; order Pseudomonadales; family Halomonadaceae; genus Vreelandella; species Vreelandella stevensii. The sequence goes on from NZ_AJTS01000041.1 coordinate 96,068, forward strand.
GGGGCGTTTTCCACTGCGTAACTGGCTCAACCAGTGGTGGGTCGGGGTGGTATCGGTGTTGGGCGGTCTCTCTGCTGGCCGTGAAGGACCGGCGATTCATCTGGGGGCGGCGGCTTCCAGTGGCCTGGGGATGCGGCTGCGACTGCCTCACAACAGCCTGCGTGTGCTGGTGGCCTGTGGAACGGCGGCAGGTATTTCTGCCTCTTTCAATACGCCCATCGCGGGGGTCATCTTTGCCATGGAAGTGGTCATGATGGAGTACACCCTGATGAGCTTCATGCCGGTGATTCTGGCGTCTACCATGGGTGCGCTGGTGGCCCAGCTGGCGTATGGCAACGAGCCAGCCTTCCGCATCCCTGAAGTAGCGCTTGGCTCGCTGATGAACTTGCCCTGGATAGTGGTGACGGGACTGGTGATTGGCCTGATGGCTGGCGTATTCATTCATCTGGCACGCCATGCCTTCCTGCAAGGGCTGCCGTTATGGCTGAGGCTGGGCAGCGTTGGAGTGGCCACGGGAGCACTGGCGTGGTGGTTTCCTGAAATACAGGGCATTGGCTACGATAGCCTGGCCGCGGCGCTGAATAACCAACTGACCGTTAGCGTATTGCTGGCGCTGATGATCGGCAAACTGCTGATCACGGCCCTGACCGTGGCGGGCGGGGTGCCGATCGGTATCATCGGCCCCGTGCTGGTATCGGGTGCAGCCACCGGCGCACTGGCGGGCATGCTGGGTGGCTGGCTATGGCCCGACAAGGCGGCAGATCCCGGGATTTATGCCATGCTGGGGATGGCCGCCATGATGGGCGCTCTGCTGCAGGCTCCGCTGGCGGCCTTGATGGCACTGCTGGAGTTGACCCACACCCCCCACATGATGTTGCCTGGCATGCTGGCGGTGGTGGTGGCTTGCCTGACCTCGCGACAGTTGACGGGCTGTGAAGGGTTTTTCGTCAGTTCGGTGCGGTATGGCATGCACCCCTTGCAGCAGCCGTTGATGCAGGCACTTTCCAGAGTGTCGGTGCCGGCGGTCATGGAGCGCTCTCTGGTGCGTACCGAGCGCATGATCACCCTCGAGCAGGCCCGCCAGCGGCTGGAGACCAACCCTACCTGGCTGGTGATCGAACGATCCAGCGACGACAAGCCGGTATTGGGCTTGAAAGCGGCAGAGCTGGCCCGTTGGTTGCTGGAGCATGACGAAGCCTTGAAAGAGGGAGCCGCGCAAGAGGAGGAGTTGATCGACCTGCTGGAAATTCCCGGCCAGCGGCTTGAAATGGCCCCCATCGGTTTGCAGGCCACCCTGTCGGAAGCCTTCCTCAAGCTGCAGGACAATACGCTGGATGCGCTCTACGTGATTCATGGCTACCGGCCAAAGCAGCAGCGAATTTCAGGTATCATTACTCGCGGCGCCATCGAGCGCTATTACCACTATACCGATACACGTCATTCTGACCCCCGTGACCCCACTGTTTCGCAATGAGCGCACCTATTAAGGAGAGACCATGTACGAGTGGATAAAGGCCATTCACCTGATGGCCGTTGTGACCTGGTTTGCTGCACTGTTCTATCTGCCACGGCTATACGTGTACCACGCGATGGCGCGCGACAAGGGGGATGTCCAGGCCATCGACTACTTCAAGACCATGGAGCGCAAGCTTTATCGCGGTATCATGACGCCCTCCATGATCGTCGTGCTGCTGTTTGGCGGCTGGTTGCTTTATCTGGTACCTGCCTGGTTCACCCAGGGCTGGATGCACGTGAAGCTGACGCTGGTGGTATTGCTGGTGGCCTATCACCACGTATGTCTGATTTATTTGAAGCAGTTGGCCCAGGATCGCTGCACCAAGAGCCACGTGTTCTTCCGCTGGTTCAATGAGGCCCCTGTCGTGGCCCTGATCGCCATCATTCTTCTGGCGGTAGTGAAACCCTTTTGATGCGCCAACCACTTCCTCCCGTTGTACTGGTATTGGCAGGCCATGATCCTACCGGCGGCGCTGGATTGGTCGCCGATAGCGAAGCCATCGCCGCGTGTGGCGGCTGGGCGGTGACCATTCCCACCGCCCTGACCGTGCAGAACTGCCATAATGTCATCACGGTATTGCCTGCCGATGCAGCTGCCATGCGGCAAATGGCAGAAGCGCTGGTTGACATGCAGATTGCCGCCATCAAGCTAGGCTTGCTGGCGGACGAAGCAACCTTGCGTGCGGCCGAGCAGATCGTGCGGCGTTTTCCGGGTGTACCGGTGGTGGCAGACCCCGTCTTGAAAGCGGGCGGCGGCACTGAGTTATCCACACCCCGTTTGCAGAAGCTTTATAGTGACCGTCTGCTTCCCCTTGTGGATATCCTGACGCCCAACCGTCATGAACTGATCGCGCTCACGCCTGAGATCGACGCACCGTTCGATGATACGGCCCGCGCTGTTTCGTTGTTATCGCGCGGGTGCCAGGCGGTACTGGTCACCGCCACGGATGAGCCTCTGCCCGGCAGCGGGCAGCAGGTGGTCAACACACTGCATTCGCCCGATACCACTCGCCAGTGGCAGTGGCCCAGGCTGCCGGAAGTGTTTCACGGGTCCGGATGTACGCTGGCTTCCGCCCTGGCCGCTCGTTTAGCGGTAGGTGAGCGCTTACCTACGGCTTGCGAACAGGCACAGCACTTTACCTGGGAGAGTTTGTCACACGGCTATCAGCCGCCCAGCGGGCAGTGTTTGCCTCAACGTCTACCACGCCCTGCACGCTTTTGATTTTTATTGTCCGTCAGCTATTGCTATAGAGGATGCCATGACCACATCTGCAGAATTATTTGATCTGGCCAGTCGCCATATTCCCGGTGGCGTGAACTCGCCGGTGCGCGCCTTCAAAGGCTTGCATCGTCCCCCGGTGTTCATGGAGCGCGCCCAGGGGGCCTACCTGTTCGACGTCGAGGGCAATCGTTACATCGACTATATCGGTTCCTGGGGGCCGATGATTACCGGTCATGCCGACCAGGACGTGCTCGCCGCCGTACGGGCCCGGCTGGATAATGGGCTCTCCTTTGGCACGCCTACGGCAGTAGAGACCACCATGGCGGACCTGATCTGCGAGATGATTCCGTCCATGGAGATGGTCCGCATGACCAGTTCCGGTACCGAGGCGACCATGTCGGCCATCCGGCTGGCGCGGGGCACCACGGGAAGAGACAAGATCGTCAAGTTCGAAGGCAACTACCATGGCCACTCTGATTCGTTGCTGGTCAAGGCGGGCTCTGGCGCGCTGACCCACGGTGAGCCCAGCTCGCCCGGTGTGCCTGCCGCGCTTGCCGAGCACACCATCACGCTCTCTTATAATGACCCGGAAGGCGTGGAAGCGTGCTTTGCCGAGATCGGCGAGCAGATTGCCTGCATCATCGTCGAGCCGGTGGCGGGCAACATGAACTGTATCCCACCCCAGCCTGGTTTCCTGGAAACCCTGCGCCGTGTGTGCGACCAGTACGGTAGTTTGCTGATTTTCGACGAGGTGATGACCGGCTTCCGTGTGGCCCTGGGCGGGGCCCAGGCCTATTACGGCATCACGCCTGACCTCACCTGCCTGGGCAAGGTCGTGGGCGGGGGCATGCCGGTCGGGGCGTTCGGCGGCAAGCGTGACATCATGCAGAACATCTCGCCGCTTGGCCCGGTGTATCAGGCAGGCACCTTGTCGGGTAACCCGCTGGCCATGGCCGCAGGCGTCGCGCTGCTCACCAAGCTGCAGGTGCCGGGTTTCCATGATGCTCTTACCCAGCGTGTGCAAACCCTGTGTAACGGCCTGCAGGAGCGTGCCAACGCCGCGCGGGTACCCATGTTGACCCAGTCGGCGGGGGGAATGTTCGGCGTTTTCTTCACCTCGCAATCGCGGGTCGATAATTTCGCTCAGGCCACGGCGTGCAACCCGGATGCTTTCCGCCGCTTCTTTGGTGCGATGCTAGACCATGGCGTCTATCTTGCACCGTCTGCCTACGAAGCGGGCTTCATGTCCAGCGCCCATACACCCGAAGATATTCAGCTCACGCTGGATGCGGCCGAAAAAGCCTTTGCCGTTATGTAACGATAAGTAACTATCGAGCCAAGCGCCTGCTACACTACAAGAGCCGCTCTCGTCGAGCGGCTCTTGTGGTTACCGAGGTAGCTAACATGAAACGATCATCGGCTTGGCACGCTTCACGTCTATACGGCACGCTATTCACCGCCGAGTGGCGCATTACCCAGGACGGCGACACCGTCGAACACCCTGAAACCCGTGGCACGGTTCCAGCAGAATTTACCTTCGAAGGCGATACGTTGGAAGGCACCGTCAAGGGCAGCAACCGTTCCCGCTCCTCGACCCAAGGCAAGGGCGGTACGCTGACGATGTACACCAAGCCTTGGGTCTTTTGCTGGGACATGGGGAAAGCCTCATTCAAAGGAGAGCGTCAGCAGGTGACCTTATGATTGTTGTCTATAAGATGCTTTTCGAAAAGAATTGTTACTAAAGCAGTGAGTAAAGTAATTTGAATATTTTTATGCTGTTTTGATATTTATGAATAAGTATTTGATTTTTATATATAAAATAGCCAGTTTTATGGTCATTGCGTTGTGATGATTAAAATTCTGATAGTTACATTTCGTGTGCTTTAGCTGCGTTTCCGATAAGCGTAAACTGAGGCTCCCTGTTTGGAGGTTTCGATATGTCGACGGGTACGACGCTTGTCCTGGCCAGTGGAAACGCAGGAAAACTTAAAGAGTTCAATCAGTTGCTTGCCCCGCTTGGGCTCGATGTAAGAGCACAGGCAGAGTTTGGCGTGCAAGACGTGGAAGAAACCGGGCTGACCTTTGTAGAGAACGCGCTGTTAAAAGCCCGTGAAGCCAGCCGGGTGAGCGGGTTACCTGCCTTGGCAGACGATTCGGGACTGGAAGTAGATGCACTGCAAGGAGCCCCGGGTATCTATTCGGCGCGCTATGCCGGTGAGCCCAAGAGTGACGAACGCAACAATCAGAAACTGCTGGCGGCGCTTGCCGACTGTGCGGAAGGCCAGCGTAGTGGCCGCTACTGGTGTGTGCTGGTCTATTTGCGTCATGCCGAAGACCCTGTCCCCGTCATCGTACAGCGCAGCTGGGAAGGTGAAATTCTGGCGCATCCCCGTGGGGATGGTGGGTTTGGTTACGATCCTCTGTTCTGGTTACCGGATCAAGGCATGAGCGTGGCTGAGCTGGCGTCAGAGTCCAAGAACCGATTGAGCCACCGCGGGCGTGCGCTGCACGATCTCGTGGATATCCTGAAGGTGGCGCATGGCTGAGGCACTGCCGCCCCTGTCGCTTTACATCCACACCCCGTGGTGTGTCCGCAAGTGCCCTTATTGCGATTTCAACTCTCACGAGCCAGGCGCCCAGGGGCTCCCTGAAGAGGCGTACCTGGCTGCGCTATTGGCTGATCTGGAGCACGATCTTCCTCTGGCAGCCGAACGCCCTCTGCAAACGATCTTCATTGGCGGCGGGACGCCTAGCCTGCTCTCGCCGGACTTCTATCAGCGGTTGTTTCAGGGTATTCAGCAGCGTTTGGCGTTTGCACCAACCATCGAGATCACCCTGGAAGCCAACCCAGGCACGACAGAGCAGCAGCGTTTCGTCGGTTACCGTGAGGCGGGTATCAACCGGCTATCACTGGGCGTGCAAAGTTTCAGGCCCGCTCAACTGCAAGCGCTTGGGCGTATCCACAGCGGGCAAGAGGCATTGACGGCCGTGGGGCAGGCCCGGTCGGCGGGCTTCGAGAATATCAACATCGACTTGATGCATGGGCTTCCCCAGCAAACGCCCGAACAGGCCATGGAAGACATCGACCAGGCCTTGGCACTGTCGCCGGAACATCTCTCCTGGTACCAGCTGACCCTGGAACCCAATACGGCTTTTTTTTCACACCCACCTCCGTTACCGGAAGAGGAAGCGCTGTGGGACATTCAGGAGGCGGGGCATGAGCGCCTTGAACAGGCAGGGCTACAGCGTTATGAAATATCAGCCTATGCGCGCCCCGGCTTACAAAGCCAGCACAACCTGAATTATTGGCGTTTTGGCGATTATCTGGGCATTGGAGCGGGTGCCCATGGCAAGCTGACGCATATCGATAGGAATGGCCAATGGCAAATCGAACGCCGTTGGAAAACCCGCCAACCTCAGTCTTATTTAAGACGTCTCAACGATCCACGTGGTTTTGTGGCAGGCCTGCAGTTGATCGATGTTGATGAGCTGCCGCTGGAATTTGCCATGAATGCGCTGCGGTTGACGGAAGGAGTAAGCCTGCAGGTGTGGCAAGCGCATACTGGGCAGCCTGTGGAACGGTTACTCGACCGTTTACAAAGTGCTCACAAAAAAGGACTTTTGGTGGAAATGCCTGAAAAGCTGCGTGCTTCTCCTCAAGGTCTATTATTCTTGAACGAATTGCTGGCACTGATCAGCGATGAGTGAACAGTGATCACAAGGGCAGAACCTAATCGTAAAAAGGAGTAAGTGATGCGTATGTTCCGACTACTGACCCCGTTGGCGGCGGCTATTCTGGTGGCGGGCTGTGCCACCACCGACCCTTATGGCGGCCAAACACAACGCTCCAGCACTGCCGTAGGCACGGGCGTGGGGGCTGCCATTGGTGCCGCTGCCGGTGCCTTGTCTGGTGATGGAAGTACCAGCCGTCGTGATCGGGCCTTGATCGGCGCAGCCGTTGGCGCCGCTGCCGGTGCTGGGGTGGGGGCCTACATGGACCGCCAGGAGCAGCAGCTGCGTGAAAACCTGCAGGGATCACGTATCGAGATCGACCGTCGTGGCGATGACATCGTGCTGAACATGCCCAGCAGCGTCACCTTCGGTTTCGACTCTGCTGAGCTGACCAGCGACGCACGCAGTGCACTCAATGAAGTGGCCAATGTGTTGACCCAGTACACGGATACCCGCGTCAATATTGCTGGCCACACCGATAGCACAGGTAACGCGGATTATAACCAGCGGCTTTCCGAGCGCCGTGCCGAATCGGTAGGGCGTTACCTGAGCCAGAATGGCGTTTCCTCCATGCGCCTGAACACCTTGGGCTACGGTGCTACCCGGCCCGTTGCCAGCAACGATTCCGAGCAGGGGCGGGCGCAAAACCGTCGTGTAGAAATCACGCTGACCCCGACAGGCAACGGTCAATAAGCCGCAAAAAAACCCTGTATTGCTCTAGAACGCCCGCTATGCTCCCATAGCGGGCGTTCTGTTTATATAGGCATCCTCATGCTGTCATACCAACACGCCTACCATGCCGGTAACTTCGCCGATGTTCAGAAGCATCTGACGCTCTATGCCGTCATTGACCATCTGTTACGTAAAAAATCAGCAATTACATATGTGGATACCCATGCGGGCAGAGGCTTCTATCCACTGGCTACCGAAGAGACACAGCGGCTGCTGGAGTACCGTGAGGGCGTTTTACCGCTTTGGCAACATCGCCAGCAGTTGGACGATCCGCTTCTCAGTGCCTGGCTCGAGGCCGTGGTCACTGCTCAGCCAGATGCCAATACGCTCTCCTGCTATCCGGGTTCCCCTTGGTGGGTCGCACAACGTCTGCGCTCGGAGGATCGGCTGACCCTGTTCGAATTGCACCCCGGTGAGCACGAACATCTCGCCAGCCAGTCGCTGCCCAAACGGGCGACGCGTATCTTCGGCGATGGGCTGGCAGGCCTGCGCCACCAGGTACCGGCATCGACCCCCAGGGTGTGTGTGTTGATGGATCCCAGCTACGAGCGCAAGGTCGAGTATCACGAAGTGGTGGAGAGCACGACCTACGTGCTCGAGAAGGCCAGGCATGCCGTGGTGATGATCTGGTATCCGTTATTACCTGCCGAACATCATCAAACGCTGCTGGCAGGCCTGCGTGACAGCGGAATTCGCAAGATCTGGCAAAGCGAATTGCTACTGCGCGCCCCTGAAGCGGGTGCCCGCGGCATGTATGGAAGCGGCATGCTGGTCATCAACCCCCCCTGGGGGCTGGATGAGCGTCTGATCAATGCCATGGCTCAGGTAACGCCAAAGCTAAGTATTCACAGCCGCTTCCGATCGTCCTGGTTGGTCCCGGAGTAGGGATCCACAGGTATCAAAGGGACTCATGCCAAGTTGTCCAAATCGGACATGACTGCGAGCGGCGTTGCACATCCGATTGTAGGAAGGATGTGCTCCTTTGCTCGTCACTTTCGACAATATTGGCGTGCCACTGGTCGTCAGTTCGAGCCGGGTAGCCGGTTAGGCGAGTTAAGCTGGGGCAGCGATACGAAATTTCATGCTTCAATCCACGTTCATATCGACGACGTTGGCTTGCCACTCTTTGCACAACTTGCGGAATGATCGGCTGTTATCAAGTGCCTGTTGCAGATCGAAGTAAGCGGTGAAAGCAGGCTGATCTAGTACTTCGCTATAGGTTTGGCTTCCCATATTCTGGCGTAACCAGCCTTTTGCGTCTCGTGGTGTCTCTGCGTCGGCTGGAAGTTCATCTGGACAACGAAATCCCCTGCACCCGTCGAGCGATCGTGCTGCGGCAATGAACCAGGCTTCGTATTCTCGCTTTGGCAACACTACCGACAAGCGTCGGTGCGGCACATGCTGCCTTGCGCGCTGATAGATGTCAGCCGCCAGTTCGACTGGACAATCGTCATCGGCGTCCAGCACCACCAAAATCCACCCCTGCTCACCACACTTGGCGGCTGCTAACAGCAGTTGCTTGCGAAACTCGTCTTCTCGATTGAGGAAGCGGTCTCGATGCACGCGAATGGGCGGTAGCGCCTGCGCATAGCAATGTCCGGGGCGCCACTCGTTCAAGCGGCGCAGTAGCACAGGTAGTGCGGCCACCTCGCCATGGCCTTCTACAATGCTGGCTATTTGGATCATGAGGATTCTGTCTCACTGAAAAGGTCACCAGAGGCAGCCTTGTTCTGTTGATCTATGCTCATGCGATCAGGTGCCAGTTGGTTCATGCGCAGCAGTTCTCCTGCCGAGAACAGGTGATCCCGCATCATTTGGCGCGATCCTTCATCTAGCGGCGCAACCTTGGTTTCCCCTGCCTCTGATACTACGGCCAGCACGGCATCTTCGTCGATGTTACGGTCATCCAGCAGGTCCGGGCTGTGGCTGGTTACCAGGATTTGCGTAGTTTTGGACGCACGCACCAACGCCTCACGCAGCGCAGCGCTCGCTGCAGGATGAAGTGCAGTTTCAGGTTCCTCAATGCCGATCAAAGTTGGTGAATAATCCACATTACCCTGTAATAACGCGGCCAGAACACCCAAGGCACGCAAGGTGCCATCGGACATATTTTGAGCAAGGAAGCGCCAGGGGTGCTTGGAGCCCGCCATATCCTGGCGAAACTCCAATGTTTCCATTGGCCCAATAGGCTTGCGTTCCACGCCATGCACCATCGGTGCCACGGAGTGCAAATACTCCTGGATCAGCGCCATCTGGGTAGGTGCTACTTTTTCCAAATGACCGATCACGCTGGCGATGTTCTCCCCAGACGGCCGCAACAGTCGGCCATCTTGCGGCTTCTGTAATTCGCGCATCAGCTTGGGGTTGAGGTTATAGAACCCCATCGCAGTCAAGGCATCGAATACCGGGCGGAAAGCCGTTAGCCCTGAAGCGGCTACCAATGCTAGCCTATCCGCAGTGACAGACGGAAAGGTCGCTTCGCTGCTGTCACGTAATTTGCCTTTGTCGATTCGGAAGAATGGGCCTTTGCCAATACCTGCGATAACACACTCTTCTCTTTGAACCTCGTAACCGCCATTCTTCAACGCTCCTATGACGAAGCCATAGTGAGCGGCTTGGCCACCGTGCATGACAAACTCGATACGAAGTGCGAAATGTGTGGGATGACCACCGCTACGTCGGCGCACTTCGTTGATGCCGCCGCGCTCATTCAAGGCACTATCCAGCGAATTGAACAGCGCGTCGCGTACGAAATGCAGAGCATCCATGAAATTACTTTTGCCTGCACCATTGTGCCCAACCAGATAAGTTAGCGGGCGCAAACATACATCGCTGTAGCCGATGCTCTTGTAGTTGCGCAAGACGATGCGCTTAATAAAAGGAGGATGTATCATTCTTGTCTCTCCGCATCAGACTTTAAATACCTTCATCACACTGGTCTCCAGTGTGTAGTGGTCAAGTGTTTTTGGCTACCGTGATTTGGCTTAGGCGGCGTATCTGCCCCAGCGTTGGTGTCGACGCTCTGGCCTAATTATGTTGCTCGAATTACTTGCCGATACAGAAGCTGCCAAAGATCTCTCCAAGCAGGTCGTCGGCGCTGAACTCCCCGGTAATCTCTCCCAGTGCCTGCTGGGCATCGCGCAGATCTTCGGCCAGCAGCTCTCCTGCACCGTAGCCTTCCAGCTGAGCTCGCCCTGCTTCCAATGCGGCCATGGCACGGTCCAAGGCATCCAGATGGCGGCGGCGTGCCGAGAAACGACCTTCGGTAGTGGCGGAAAAGCCCATCACCTCTTTCAAATGGGCTTTCAAGTTATCCACACCTGCCCCCGTTTTGGCCGAGAGCCTGACGATGGGAGTGCCTGTGGGTAACTCAGATGCTTCGAGCCCTGGCGCTTCGGCGCTGCTGTCGATCTTGTTGCGTACCAGGGTCAATCGCTGCTGGTCCGGCAGGCGGGCCACGAATTCGGGCCAGATGGTCATGGGGTCCGTTGCCTGAGTAAGCGAGGCATCGACCAGCAGCAGTACGCGGTCGGCTTTCTCGATCTCTTCCCAGGCCCGGGCAACGCCAATTTTTTCTACCGCGTCCGGCGTATCGCGCAGGCCAGCCGTATCGATAATATGCAGTGGCATGCCGTCTAGGTGGATGTGCTCGCGCAGCACGTCACGGGTAGTGCCCGCAATGTCCGTGACGATGGCCGTATCCTGCTCGGTCAGCGCATTGAGCAGGCTGGACTTGCCCGCATTGGGGCGCCCTGCAATCACCACGCTCATGCCTTCACGCAGCAAGGCGCCTTGGCCTGCGGCCTGGCGCACACGCACCAGTGCCTGCTGCACCTGCTCAAGATGCGTTGCCACGTGGCCATCGGCAAGAAAGTCGATCTCTTCTTCGGGGAAGTCGATGGCGGCCTCTACATAGACACGCAGCTCGATCAACTGCTGAACCAGTGCAGAAACGCGCTGTGAAAACTCGCCTTGCAGCGAGCGCAGGGCATTTTCGGCAGCCGAGCGTGAGCTGGCATCGATCAGATCGGCAATCGCCTCGGCCTGGGCCAGGTCCAGCTTATCATTCAAGAACGCGCGTTCGGAGAACTCGCCTGGCCGAGCCAGGCGTGCCCCCAGGGCGAGGCAGCGCTCCAGCAGCATATCCATGATCACGGGGCCGCCGTGTCCCTGCAGCTCCAGCACGTCCTCCCCGGTAAAGGAGTTAGGCCCGGCAAACAGCAGTGCAATCCCTTCATCGATAATGCCTTGAGCACCACTGAAGGGGCCGTAATAGGCATGACGCGGGGGAGGGCATTGCCCTAGTATGGCCTGAGCGATATGGCGGCTTTCCGGGCCAGATACGCGGATGATGCCAACGCCGCCGCGTCCCGGAGGGGTGGCCAGGGCGGTAATCGTGTCTTGGGTATAGAGTCGTTCAGCCATAACGCGTCCTGGAGATCAAAAAAGAAAGTGTATCGTGTATGCAGCGGAAGAAAAGGGCAGGCCTGAAACGCCAGACCCCCGCTTTAGCGGGGGTCTGGTGAAGAACGGGATGAGAGGCTACTTGGTGCGCATCCCTTTGCCCACATTGGGGTCTTTCTCGATATTGCGGGTAATCACGTACTGCTGGGCTACCGAGATGATGTTGTTCACCACCCAGTAGATGACCAGACCCGCCGGGAACCACAGGAAGAAGAACGTGAAGATAATGGGCAGCATCTTCATGATCTTGGCCTGCATGGGATCCGGAGGCGTCGGGTTGAGCAGCTGCTGAACGTACATCGATACACCCATCAGGATGGGCAGAATGAAGTACGGATCTTTCACCGACAGATCCTGGATCCACAGCATGAACGGCGCATGGCGAAGTTCAACGGATTCCAGCAGCATCCAGTACAGCGCGATGAAGACCGGCATCTGGATGAGGATCGGCAAGCAGCCACCCAGCGGGTTGATCTTCTCTTTCTGGTAGAACTTCATCATCTCTTGAGACATTTTCTGGCGGTCATCGCCATAAAGCTCTTTGAGACGCTGCATCTCCGGCCCGAGCTTGCGCATCCGAGCCATGGACTTGTAGGCCTTGGCTGAAAGCGGGAATAGCGCGAGCTTGACCAGCACGGTCAGCAGAACGATGGACCAGCCCCAGTTGCCGACTACGTCATGAATCTTGTCGAGCAGCCAGAACAGCGGGTTGGCAATGAACCACAGCCAGCCATAGTCCACGGTCAGACGCAGATTTGGTGCCACCTGCTCCAGGTACTCCTGGACCTTGGGCCCCATGTAGAGGGTAGCTCCCAGAGTGGCTTCGCCTTCGGCGGCCACGCTGGTCACCGGCCCTGCAAAGGCGGCAACGTTGCGGTTGCTGGAGTCGGTGGTCGCGTAATACAGGTTCTGCTGATTCTGAGCAGGTGCCCAGGCAGAGACGAAATAGTGCTGAATGATGGCTACCCAGCCACCCTGGGCCTCACGGTTCTCGAACCGACCGCGCTGGATATCATCGAAATCGACTTTTTCGTAGCGGGTATCGGGTGACGAGTAGGCAGCCCCCAGATAAGAGCTCATGCCCATGGCGACGCCACTGGAGGGGTCCGGGCTGTTATCGCGAGCCAGTTGGCCAATGAAACGGGCACTGACAGGTTCATCAGTGTTGTTGGCCAGGTAATAGCTGACATTGACCGCATAGCTGCCGCGCTCGAAGGTCAGACGCTTGATCACGTCAACGCCGTTGACCTCTGCCGTCAGGTCGACGGTGAGCTCTTGCTCGTCGTTGCCCAGGCGGTATTCGGTGTTTTCAGGCGTAAACGTGATGCGGCTTGACTGGCCATCCAGCTGCAGGCCAGAGCGTGCTACGTAGCTGCGCGTGGCGTTATCCGACAGCAACACGTAGTTGCGTTCAGAGTCCAGCGTCAGCTTGTGCTGTGGCAGAGCGGCATACACGATATCCCCACCAAAGGGGTCGATGCGTACGTCCAGCACATCGGTAGTGACGGCGATGAAGTCACGACTGGCGGTCGAACTTGGCGAGTCGCTCATGCCTTCATCGATGGCGGCCTGAGGTGCGGAAGTACTGGGAACGGAAAGATCGTCGCTGCCGCCTTCACTCGCAGGTGCCCCATTGCTTGTCTGGGTCATTTCGGGAGTGGAGTCGTAGCTGGTCTGCCCGTAATCCTGATTCCACTGTACAACCAGTAGGTAGGCAAGCACTGCCAGTGGAATCAGTAATAAAAGTCGTTTTACGTCCATGAGGGTTCTGCCCGATGGGTGGTGAACATGCTAATGGCGCAGTGTCATTTGCTCGGCCCATGACACACGAAAGCCTGCCAAGCGGCAGGCCGAGGTCGAGCGGCGAGGTGTGTCGTCAAGTGTCACGTGTCAGGCCATGTGATGGCGGAGATGTCGATACCGCCGGAGCCTCGCGCTGAAGCCGTTTCCACATGCCATGCAATTGGCGAGTCAGCGTCTCGTTATCGATCTCCTGAACGCCTCGCTTGGCCATGATCACGATATCCACAGCGGGCAAGCGATCCTGACGAAGGCGAACGGATTCTCTAACCAGGCGCTTGAAGCGGTTACGATCCACAGCAAGCTTCACATTTTTCTTGCTGACTATCAGACCAATGCGGGGATGTCCCAGGCTGTTCAAGCGCGCTAGCGCCATCATGCCCTTGCCATGGACTTTCAAGTCGGCTTGTTCGAACACGTGACTGAAATCCCCAGCGTTCAGCAATCGCAAGCACCGGGGAAAGCCTTGAGGCGACACACGCAATCCGAGATCAGGCGCTCAGACGCTTGCGGCCTTTGGCACGGCGGCGTGCGATGACGGCACGGCCGTTCTTGGTTGCCATACGAGCACGGAAGCCATGCGCGCGCTTGCGCTTGAGAACGCTGGGTTGAAAAGTGCGTTTCATAACTCGTTATTCCCACGTGGTTTAGGACGGAAATTGAATTCCAGATGACCCGGTCCAGTGAGGAACCAGCCGGGGAGTTTCAATTCAAGACCGGAAATTGTAGAGACTTCCTGGCCTCGGTGCAATTTTTCCTTGCATGAAAAGCGTGAAAAGGGCAATGGCGACCCGCGATGCCCCGTCAGTCTGACGAACGTCGATGACACTACTATTACTAATGGGTTTACTTAAACCTGTTGTTATTAATAGTGGGGATACTAATTGTGGATAACTCATTTATCTCTATTTTTATCAAACTCTTAAAATGATAAAAAATCTGTGGGTAACTGGCTGTAAAGTGGCGTAAAAGCTGTGATTTATGTGTGATTAACGCAGCACAACTAAGCAGTATGCGGTTTTGTACCCATGCCGTCCGCTGCTTTTCCTAAGCCCTCATGGACATTTGTCCACAGGGGAAAAAGAGCCCCGAGTGCATGTGGATAACCGTTTCGTTGGGCGCTACAATGGTCGGCCGTTTTCAATCGATGGTGAGATGAGTGTCACTCGCGCTTTGGCAACAGTGCCTGGACTACCTGCAGGACGAACTGAATTCGCAACAGTTCAATACCTGGATACGTCCGCTGCAGGCAGAAGAAGGAGAGTCCAACGAGCTTCGCTTGTTGGCGCCGAACCGCTTCGTGCGCGATTGGGTGAGCGATAAATATGCCAAGCGAATCAGTGAACTGATGCGCGAGCTTGCCCCTTCCAAACCTCCCAAGGTCAGCCTTACCGTGGGTAGTCGTCGCACCTCGGCAGCTGCGCCACAGCCTAGAGAGCTGGGTAATCCCGTCTCCGCATCGCCTGCCCAGGCACCTGCTCCCGCCGTCCATACTCCGCCCCGCGGTGAAGTGGGCGATGAGCGTGAGATCGAGCAGTTGCGCGAAGAGCCGGGCGCTGGCCGACGCGGCAACGAGCGCCAGGTACAGGTAGAAGGTAGCCTGAAGCACAGCAGCGGCCTGAATCCCAACTTCACCTTTGATACATTCGTGGAAGGTAAATCGAACCAGTTGGCGCGTGCGGCCTCTCGGCAGGTATCCGAAAATCCGGGTGGGGCCTATAACCCGCTGTTCCTCTACGGGGGTGTAGGCCTGGGTAAAACCCACTTGATGCATGCCGTGGGCAATGCCTTGGCAGGTAGGCGGGAAAACGCCCGAGTGGTGTATCTGCACTCCGAGCGCTTCGTGGCGGATATGGTGAAGGCGCTTCAGCTCAACGCCATCAATGACTTCAAGCGTTTTTATCGCAGTGTCGATGCCTTGTTGATCGATGATATTCAATTCTTTGCTGGCAAGGAGCGCTCCCAGGAGGAGTTTTTCCATACCTTCAACGCCTTGTTGGAAGGTGGCCAGCAGATGATCCTGACCTCGGATCGCTACCCCAAAGAGATCAGTGGCGTCGAAGAGCGTCTGAAGTCGCGGTTCGGTTGGGGCTTGACGGTGGCCATCGAGCCGCCTGAGCTGGAGACGCGGGTCGCGATCCTGATGAAGAAAGCCGACCAGGCCAAGGTCGAGTTACCGCATGATGCAGCCTTCTTCATCGCTCAGAAAATACGTTCCAACGTGCGCGAGCTGGAAGGGGCGCTCAAAAAGGTCATTGCCGACTCCCACTTCATGGGCAAGCCGATCACCCAGGACTTCATCCGTGAGTCGTTGAAGGACCTGTTGGCGCTTCAAGACAAGCAGGTGGGGGTGGATAATATTCAGCGCACGGTGGCTGAGTATTACAAGATCAAGGTGGCGGACCTGCTCTCCAAGCGACGCTCTCGTTCGGTGGCGCGTCCACGGCAGGTGGCCATGGCGCTGGCCAAGGAGTTGACCAATCACAGCCTGCCGGAAATTGGTGATGCCTTTGGTGGGCGCGACCATACGACGGTATTGCACGCTTGTCGTAAAGTGAAGGCGTTGCAGGAAGAGAGTGCAGATATTCGCGAGGACTACAAGAACCTCCTGCGCCTGCTGACCAGTTAACCCATTATGTCGGCCTGCTGCGGTGGGCCTTTCAGGATAGAAAACCGGAGTTTCGATGAAATTTACCATTTCCCGAGAGGCGCTGCTTCGCCCGCTGACTCTGGTGGCGGGGGTCGTAGAACGGCGCCAAACGCTGCCTGTGCTGTCGAACGTCTTGATCCAGGTCGAAGGCGACCAGGTAGCGCTGACCGGTACCGACCTGGAAGTCGAGCTGGTAGGGCGTACTGTGGCCAGTCAGGTGGACCAGCCAGGCGCGGCAACGGTACCTGCGCGCAAGCTGATGGATATCTGCAAGTCATTGCCGGATCAGTCGGATATTCAACTGGCTGTGGAGGACGGGCGGGCCGTATTACGTAGTGGCCGTTCACGCTTTACACTTTCTACACTTCCGGTTGCCGAGTTTCCCAACATCGAGGATGCCGACGGCAGCCAGGAGCTCAGCGTACCGCGTGGTACGTTGAAGCACCTGATCGAGTCGACATCCTTCGCCATGGCCCAGCAGGACGTGCGCTACTACCTGAATGGCATGCTGCTGGAGATTCAGAGCAACCTGCTGCGCACGGTGGCCACCGATGGGCATCGGCTGGCCATGTGCTCACGCCCGGTAGAAGTGGCCGTCAGCCAGGCGCAGAAACTGATCGTGCCGCGCAAGGGTATTCTGGAGTTGTCTCGCTTGCTTGACGACAGTGACGAGCCAGTAAGCCTGACGTTGGGCGCGACCCATGTGCGTGCCCACACGGGTGATTTTACGTTCACGTCCAAGCTGATTGACGGCAAATTCCCGGACTACGAGCGTGTCGTGCCGCGCAATGGTGACAAGGTGCTGATTGCCGAGCGCGCGGAGTTGCGCCAGGTGCTGTCGCGGACCGCCATCCTCTCCAACGAGAAGTACCGTGGCGTACGTCTCTATCTGGAAGAGGGCAACCTCAAGGTGATGGCCAACAACCCGGAACAGGAAGAAGCCGAGGAGAACGTTGCCGTCGAATACAATGGCAGCGCCATGGAGGTCGGCTTCAACGTTGGCTATCTGGTAGATGTGCTTTCCGTATTGGACGAGGATCGCGTCCAGATGACGCTGGCTGACCCCAACAGCAGTGCGCTGCTGGAAGAGCCAGGTGGCGGTGATGCGTTGTACGTCGTTATGCCCATGCGTCTGTAAACGGCAGCAGGACGTTATCTATGACGGCGCTTCTGGCTTCAGAAGCGCCGTTTTCACGTGTGCTGGACGGCAATCAATGGTCTTGAAGAGTGACATCGACGCATGAGCATCAAGGAGCTTACTTTCCACGGCCTGCGTAATCTGGCCCCTACCACCTTGCAGCCATCGCCGCGCATCAATGTGCTGCACGGCGATAATGGCAGTGGCAAGACCAGCCTTCTGGAAGGTATTCATGTGCTGGGTATGGGGCGTTCCTTTCGAACCCGTCAGCTCAAACATGCCATCCAGACGGATGCCCCGTATATGGCCCTGCATGGCCGTTTGGCAGGCGACCCTGAGGTTACCCTGGGGGTCAGGCGATTACGCACTCAGCGCGAGCTGGAGCTGCGCTTGAGAGGGGAGAAGGGGGTGCGCTTGGCCGAGCTCGTGGAGGCGATGCCCCTACAGCTCATCAATCCCGATGCCTTCAGGCTGCTGGAGGGCTCTCCTGCCGGGCGCAGAGAGTTTCTCGACTGGGGAGTGTTTCACGTGAAACATCATTTCCTGGATGCCTGGCGAAGAACGCGCCGCGCAGTGAAACATCGGAATGCCCTACTCAGGCGTGGTAGAATGGTAGCTAATGAGCTGGTTGTTTGGGAGCAAGAGCTTGCACAGTGGGGCGAAGAGATGGATCGGCTTCGCCTTGAGTGGTTTAGCCAGTTCTTGCCCATGTTCGAAGAAACGCTGCATAAATTGCTGCCACTACCCGGTTTGACGCTGCGCTATGCCCGGGGTTGGGACAAGCAGCGCTCTCTGGCGGAAGTGCTGAGGGATAGCCGCGAGACGGATCAGCAGATGGGGTTTACCCAGCAGGGCCCCCAGAGGGCTGACCTGCGTATTCGACTGAACAAGCAGCCCGCCGTTGAGGTGCTTTCCAGAGGCCAGCAGAAGTTGGTCGTCAGTGCGCTGAAGCTAGCCCAGGGGCGGCTTCTGGAAAGCACTACACAGCGGCACTGTATCTATCTGATTGATGATTTACCTGCGGAGCTGGATGACAGGCACCGCCATCAATTTTGCCATTTACTGGAAGAAATGCAGTGTCAGGCCTTTATTACCAGCGTTGAAGCCACGGCTCTAAGGAATAGTTGGCAACCCGGCACGGATATTAAAATGTTTCACGTGAAACATATACCGGCTGGATGGAGTCAACTGGAGCCGGAAGGCTAAACGACACGGAACGAGACAGACTTCACGACGGAGTGGTCAATGAGCGAGCAGGCTTACGATTCATCAAGCATCAAGGTGCTCAAAGGACTGGACGCAGTGCGCAAGCGTCCAGGTATGTACATCGGTGATACCGACGATGGCACCGGGCTGCACCACATGGTTTTCGAGCTGGTGGATAACTCCATCGATGAAGCTCTGGCAGGCCACTGCAGTGAAATTCGCGTCGTCATCCACCCGGATGAATCGATCACCGTAAGTGATAACGGCCGCGGTATTCCGACTGAACTGCATGAAGGCGAAGGCGTTTCGGCAGCCGAGGTCATCATGACCGTGCTGCACGCAGGCGGCAAGTTCGATGACAACTCCTACAAGGTGTCAGGCGGTCTGCACGGGGTAGGTGTCTCGGTGGTCAACGCGCTTTCAGAAGAGCTGCGTCTCACCATCTGGCGGCAAGGCGAAGTATTCGAGCAGATCTATCACCACGGCGTGCCGCAGGCTCCGCTTGGTGTCGTGGGCAAAACTGAAAAAAGCGGCACTCGCGTACATTTTCGTCCGTCTCCTGCCACGTTCGCCAATATCGAGTTTCACTACGATATTCTGGCCAAGCGGCTACGTGAACTCTCCTTCCTGAATTCCGGCGTTGCAATCCGCCTGATGGATGAGCGCAGTGGTAAGGAAGAGCTCTTCCACTATGAGGGTGGCTTGAAAGCCTTTGTTGATCACCTCAACAAGAGCAAGACCATTCTCAATCCGGTTTTCCACTTCAATGCGGAGCGCGAAGACGGAGTGGAAGTCGAAGTGGCCATGCAGTGGAGCGATGCGTTTACAGAAAACATCTTCTGCTACACCAACAACATTCCCCAGCGAGACGGTGGCACCCACCTGGCAGGATTTCGGGCAGCCCTCACGCGAACGCTGAATCATTACATCGAAGCTGAAAATCTGCTCAAGAAATCGAAGGTCAATACCTCCGGTGATGATGCTCGTGAAGGTTTGACGGCCATCATTTCGGTGAAGGTACCGGACCCCAAGTTCTCCTCGCAGACGAAGGACAAGCTGGTTTCTTCCGAAGTGAAAACGGCGGTAGAGCAGGAGATGGGGCGTCTGTTCGCAGACTACCTGATCGAAAAGCCCAATGAAGCCAAGTCGATCGTCAACAAGATGATCGACGCGGCGCGAGCCCGTGAAGCCGCCCGAAAAGCTCGTGACATGACGCGTCGTAAGGGGGCTCTGGACATTGCTGGCTTGCCCGGCAAGCTGGCTGATTGTCAGGAGAAAGACCCCAGCCAGTCAGAACTTTACCTGGTGGAGGGTGACTCGGCCGGCGGCAGTGCCAAGCAGGGTCGTGACCGTCGTACCCAGGCCATCCTGCCATTGAAGGGCAAGATTCTAAACGTCGAGAAGGCACGCTTCGACAAGATGCTCTCTTCCGCCGAGGTAGGCACGCTGATCACGGCATTGGGATGCGGTATCGGCCGCGAAGAGTTCAACCCCGACAAGCTGCGCTATCACTCGGTCATCATCATGACGGATGCCGACGTGGACGGTTCACATATCCGTACGCTGCTGCTGACGTTCTTCTTCCGCCAGATGCCCGAGCTGATCGAGCGGGGCCATATCTTCATCGCGCAGCCACCGTTGTACAAGATCAAACGTGGCAAGCAGGAGCTCTACCTGAAAGACGAGCAGGCCATGGTGGACTACCTGACCACGACGGCACTGGATGGCGCAGGGCTCCATGTGAATGCCGATGCACCGGGCATCGCAGGCTCGCAGCTCGAGGCCCTGGTGAATCAGTATCGCAATGTCATGAAGCGGATTGATCGCCTGGCACGGGTCTACCCCATAGAGGTATTGAAGCAGGCAGTACAT
The DNA here is from genome assembly GCF_000275725.1 of Vreelandella stevensii S18214. Classification (GTDB taxonomy): domain Bacteria; phylum Pseudomonadota; class Gammaproteobacteria; order Pseudomonadales; family Halomonadaceae; genus Vreelandella; species Vreelandella stevensii. The sequence continues at coordinate 116,399 of NZ_AJTS01000041.1, forward strand.
GCCACTGCACTGCAAGGGGAAGCTAGCCTGAAAGATCGCATCACCATGGAAAATTGGATTGGTGAGCTTCAGAAAGCCATGGATGACAAAGTGGCTTATGAGGGTGGCCCGCGTTATCAGTTCCATCTCCAGGAAGACACCGAGCGTGGCCTGCACCTTCCCGCAGTGTCACTGATTGCTCATGGCGTGACGACCGATTATGTGTGGGGGCTGGATTTCTTCGAGAGTGCGGACTATCGCGCGATTTCAGGACTTGGGCAAACGCTTAACGGGCTGTTGGAAGAGGGCGCCTACATTGCCCGTGGCGAGCGTCAGAAGCCGGTTAGCCACTTCTCTGATGTGCTGGCCTGGTTGATGCAGGAAGGCCAGCGTGGCCTGTCAGTGCAGCGCTATAAAGGGCTGGGGGAAATGAACCCGGATCAGCTCTGGGAAACCACCATGGACCCCGATAGTCGCCGCATGCTGCGCGTGACCATTGAAGATGCGGTTGCCGCCGATATGATGTTCAACACCTTAATGGGCGATGAAGTAGAGCCACGCCGTGACTTTATCGAAACCAACGCTCTGGTGGCGAATCTCGACGTATAGCGCTGTACTCCATCAGCTAGCGGTCGTTAATGAAAGATGTTTCACGTGAAACATTGAATAAAAAAAGCCGCAGTGGGCATCGCCCTCTGCGGCTTTTTTGTATGAGACTGTTATAAGAGACAGGAATGTGATCAGATTTGGCGCTTAACTCACATTCAGCCACGCCGTGGGTGAGTATCCAGTGCACCGGCTAACAACTGGTCAACGAATTCAGCAAGGTCATTGACGACCAGCGTGTGTTCCAGGCCCACACTTTTGGCTAGCGTTCTCTCACCTTTGCCTGTCTTTACCAGCACACTTTGGCAACCTACCGCCTCTCCGGCCTGCAGATCTCGCAGGCTGTCACCTACCATCCAGCTACCCCCTAGGTGATCCAGGCCAAGTGCCTGCTGTATTTGCGTCAGTAGGCCGGGCAACGGTTTTCGGCAGGTGCAGTCATCTTGCGGCCCATGGGGGCAATATGCGATGTGCGCAATCTGGCCACCTTCGGCTTCTACCAAGGTGCTCATGTGATGGTGCATGGCTGACAGGGTGGCTTCATCGTAATAGCCCCGTGCAATGCCTGATTGGTTGGTGGCTACCGCCACCGTAAAGCCAGCCTGTGAAAGCCGAGCAATGGCCGTAATGGAGGCAGGGTAGGGCACCCACTCCGCCAGGGACTTGATGTAGTCATCCGAGTCGTGATTGATGACGCCATCTCGGTCAAGAATCACGAGCCGGTCTGGCATCAGAGAAGTCGTCGAGGGCATGAAAGTCCTATTTGCTGCGTAGGTGCTGATTCAGTAGCGCCAGGGCATGCAGGGTATGGGCAATCTTTTTGCCATCGCTGCCAAAGCGCTGGAAAGGAATTTTCTGGAGACGCTGCAGGCGCGGCAAGGTCGCCAGAAAGCGTTCGCGTACATCGTCGCGGGTGGCCTGCAGGCCGTCCATCAGGGCTGCGGTCAGGCGTTCACGATGAAGTGGTCGTTTGCTCAGCTTGCCATAGAGAGAAAAGATGAAACAGTGCCAGTCACGCACCATGCAGTCGGTGAGTTCGTGTACCTGGCCTGGGTCCGTTTCGAAATCGATGAACACGACCCCATCCTTGTTGACCAGTATGTTGCGTGCAAAGGCCTCGCTAAGATAGCAGCTGCGCTCATGCACATCATTGAGCGCTGAAATACCAAGGTTTAACAATTGGTCGATTTCGCCTGGTGTTTGCGCCTGGGTCAATTTCTCCAGCAGCGTGGCTGCGGGCTCATCCTCACTGCCCGCATCGGCCAGCAACAGGGCATCGGGGGTTTCTGCCAGAATAGTCGGTACGGCGATGCCTGCGGCAGACAGCGCTTTAATACGGCTGGCTTCCAGCGCCACGCTCTCCTGGCCGCCCAGGTTGGGCACCGGCTTGAGTGCTTCGATGTTCAGCCACCGTGCCATCAAGGTCAGCGGCAGGTAAGCCAGCCGTGAGTTACGTTTGGCGGCTTTTTTCAGCCAGACCTTTCGCCCTGCCAGCTCATAGGATGCCATGTTGGACTGCTGCTGAGGCAAGGTGTCGAAAAGAAACATATCGTACATGGCCAACTCCCTTGACAGCGTAAGTGCATGGCCGCCCGGTATGTCAGACGCAGCGGCAATTGAAATGTTTCATTAATTTTATCTTGATGTTTCACGTGAAACAAAAGCTTCATTGAAAACATTCAGCAAAAACCCGGCCACCAGGGCCGGGTTGCATGCGTTTACAAGGAGAGGCTTACTGGGGTAGCTGAGAAATATCCGCGACTTCGAGGAAAAGCGCCTGCAGGCTGGCGAGCAGAGCAAGGCGGTTGCGACGCACGGCCTCGTCATCGGCCATGACCATGACCTGATCGAAGAACGTATCGACCGGCTCACGCAGCGTTGCCAGTGTGTCCAAAGCCTGCTGGTACTCACCGGCGGCAAATAGCGGAGCTACCTGCTGCTGACAGTGGATGACGGCCTCCGCCAGTGTCTGCTCGGGGCTCTCCTGAAGCAGTGTGGTATCGACTTGTGTGCTGCCATCGTGCGCCTGCTTACTCAGGATATTGGAGACACGCTTGTTGGCAGCCGCCAGAGCGGTGGCTTCCTCACGCTGGGCAAAGGCTTTGACGGCACGTAACCGACGCGCAAAATCCAGCGGCTTGCTGACGGGACGCGCACGCACGGCCAAGTACATCTCGGCGGTAATGCCTTCGTCCTGCCCCCAGGCGCGGAAGCGGTCGAGCATGTAGGTCAGCACTTCCTCTACCAGTCCTTCGGCTTTGGGCAGTTGCTGGTGCTGGTCGACGGCGACCTGCAGCAGTTCACGCAAGTCGAGGTTCAGCTCGCCTTTTACCAGGATATTCAGCACACCAATGGACGCGCGGCGCAGGGCAAAGGGGTCCTTGGCGCCCGTGGGGCGCTGGCCGATGCCGAAGATGCCCACCAGCGTATCCAGGCGGTCTGCCAGGGCCAGTGCCTGGCCAGTCAGGCTGGCGGGGATGGCGTCGCTGGCAAAGCGCGGCAGGTACTGCTCTTCCAGTGCCTGGGCTACTTCGGCAGGCTCGCCATCCTGCTCGGCGTAGTAGCGGCCCATGATGCCTTGCAGCTCGGGGAACTCGAGTACCATCTCAGTGACCAGGTCGCATTTGGCCAGTGCCACGGCACGCTGAGCGTGGGCGACATCCCCCTGGATGCGCTCGGCGATGAAGGTAGCAATGGCCGTGCTGCGGCGTGCCTTGTCTGCCAGCGTGCCGAGCTGCTGCTGAAACACGACGCTTTCCAGCTGAGGAATGCGCGATGCCAGCGTTTTTTTGCGGTCGGTATCGTAGAAGAACGCAGCATCCGCGAGGCGAGGACGGATGACCTTCTCATTGCCGGCAATGACCTGATCAGGGTCCTGGCTTTCGATGTTGGAAATGGTGATGAACAGCGGCTTGAGCTTGCCGTGGTCATCCAGCAGGTGGAAGTATTTCTGGTTAGCCTTCATGGAGGAGATCAGGCACTCGGCGGGCACATCCAAAAAGCGCTCATCGAAGCTGCCGGTCAATGCCACGGGCCACTCGACCAAACCGCTGACCTCGACCAGCAGGTCTTCATCGATGACCGCGTTGGCTTCCTGAACTTCTGCCTCGGCCAGCACCTGTTCACGAATACGCTCGCGGCGCTGCTGACGGTCGGCCAGCACGTAGGCGTTTTCCAGTGCTGCCAGATAATCGTCGGCGTGTTCGAGCTGGATCGCATCCGGGGCGTGGAAGCGATGACCGTAGGTGGTGCGGCTGGCCTGCAGGCCTAGTGCTTCTGCGGCAATCACTTGCTTGCCATACAGGGCGACCAGCCAGTGTACTGGGCGGGAGAACTCCACTCGAGACGCGCCCCAGCGCATGTTCTTGGGCACCGGCAGCGATTGAAGCGTCTTGCGAATCATCTCTGGCAGTAGCGCCTGGACACGCTCACCTTGCTGCTGCTCCTGGAAGCCCAGCCAGGTGCCTTTATCGGTTTCCAGGTGAATCAGCTCATCCACGCTGACGCCACAGGACCGCGCAAAGCCTTCGGCGGCCTTGGTGGGCACGCCATCCTTGAACGCGGCAGCCAGCGCGGGACCGCGGCGCTCCACTTCACGATCCGGCTGCTTGTCGGCCAACCCCGATACCTGGACGGCCAGGCGACGCGGTGTTGCATAGGCAGTGACGGACTGAAACGGAACTTCTGCTTCCTGCAGACCTTTTTCAATACCCGCAGCAAACGCATCAGAGAGCGCCTCCAGGGCGGTAGGCGGCAGCTCCTCGGCACCCAGTTCCAGTAAAAGCGTATCAGCGGCCATTATGCGTCTCCCTGGTCGGCTAGCAGTTCGCGGCGCAGGGCTTCGGGCGCCATGGGGAACCCTGCTGCTTTGCGTGATTCGAAGTAGGCGGTCGCCACGTCACGGGCCATGGTGCGCACGCGCAGGATGAAGCGTTGACGTTCGGTGACCGAAATGGCATGGCGCGCATCCAACAGGTTGAAGGTGTGCGACGCCTTGAGCACTTGCTCGTAGGCGGGTAGCGGCAGACTGGCGGCCAGCAGTTTGCTGCACTCTTTCTCCTGATGGTCGAAGGCAGCAAAGAGCTGGTCGACGTCGGCGTGCTCGAAGTTGTAGGCGGACTGCTCCCGCTCGTTTTGCAGGTAAACATCGCCGTAGCTGACCTTGCTGCCGTCCGGCGCAATGGCCCAGACCAGATCGTAAACGCTATCGACGTTTTGCAGGTACATGGCAATACGCTCGAGGCCGTAGGTCAGCTCGCCGGTAACGGGGTAGCATTCGATGCCGCCCGCCTGCTGGAAGTAGGTGAACTGGGTGACTTCCATGCCGTTTAGCCATACTTCCCAGCCTAGGCCCCAGGCCCCGAGCGTGGGGGATTCCCAGTTGTCTTCCACGAAGCGAACGTCGTGAACCAGAGGGTCGAGGCCCAGGCGCTTCAATGACCCCAGGTACAGGTCCTGAAGATTGCTGGGGGAGGGCTTCATCACCACCTGAAACTGGTAGTAGTGCTGCAGGCGATTGGGATTTTCGCCGTAGCGGCCGTCGGTGGGGCGGCGGGAAGGCTGCACATAGGCAGCGTTCCAGGTTTCGGGGCCAATCGCCCGCAGGAAGGTGGCGGGGTGGAAGGTGCCCGCGCCGACTTCCATATCGAGGGGCTGGAGAATCACACAGCCCTGTTCTGCCCAGTACTGTTGCAGAGCAAGGATCAAGCCTTGAAAGGTCGACACATCGGGTGTCGATTGGTTTGTCGAGACACTCATCGCGGAAAGCACCGTTGGCCATGAATTCATAAGCCGTCAAGTATACAATTACAGGCAGATGGGTTATAGGCACGTTAGCAAAACAGCCGCTTTTGATAAGGAGAACGAGATGATCGTGGTAACAGGCGGCGCCGGGTTTATCGGCGCCAATATTGTCAAAGCGCTAAATGCTCGTGGCCGTGACGATGTGATGGTGGTCGACGACCTGCGCGATGGCACCAAATTCGTCAACCTGGCGGACTGCACGCTCGCCGACTACCTGGACAAGGATGATTTCATTGCCCGGGTGAAAGCCGCGCTGCGCGGTGAAACGGTGGACCTGCCGACCATCGATGCGATTTTCCATGAGGGTGCCTGCTCGGATACCACGGAGTGGGACGGCCACTACATGATGGAGAACAACTTCGAGTACTCCAAGGTGCTGCTCAACTACTGCGAGAAGCTGGGCATTCCGTTTCTGTACGCCTCGTCAGCGGCCACCTACGGCGGTAGCGACGTGTTCAAGGAAGCCCCTGAGCACGAGAAACCGCTCAACGTCTATGGCTACTCCAAGCTGCTGTTCGATCAGCACGTGCGTTCGCGCTGGAACGAGCTGACTACCCAGGTAGTAGGTTTCCGCTACTTCAACGTCTACGGCCCTCGAGAGCAACACAAGGGCAAGATGGCGAGCGTGGCATACCACAACCATCTCCAGATCCGTAACGGCGAAACGCTGAAACTGTTCGGTGCCTACGGCGGCTATGAGGCGGGCATGCAGAGTCGCGACTTTGTCTACGTCGGCGATGTGGTCGACGTGAACCTCTGGTTCCTGGACAACCCCAGCGCGTCGGGCATCTTCAACCTGGGTACGGGCCGTGCCGAACCTTTCAAGGCGATTGGTGAAGCGGTGATCGATTTCTATGGTCAGGGCGAAATCGACTATATTCCGTTCCCCCAGGAGCTGAAGGGGCGCTACCAGAGCTATACCCGTGCGGACATCGGCCACCTGCGAGCAGCGGGATGTGATGTCGAGTTCAAGACGGTGGCTCAGGGGGTCAAGGCTTATCTGGAGTGGCTGAATGGCTGACTCTGCCAAGCGGCTTCTGGTGGTCGGCCCCTCCTGGGTCGGCGATATGGTCATGGCGCAAAGCCTGTTCATGACCTTGAAGGCGCGTACCCCGGGGGCCACGCTGGGCGTGGTGGCCCCGGCCTGGTCGCAGCCGATTCTCGAGCGCATGCCCGAAGTCGATGAGGTATTGCCACTGGAGGTCGGCCATGGTGAATTTGGCCTGGCGAGTCGGCGGGAGCTGGCCGCTCGGTTGCGGGGCCGCTTTGACCGCGCCATTGTATTGCCACGTTCCTGGAAGGCGGCGCTGGTGCCTTTCATGGCACGGATCCCTGAGCGGGTAGGGTTCCTGGGGGAGCATCGCTACGGGCTGCTGAAAGAGCGCCGCAAGCTGGATAAACAGGTGCTGGATCAGACCGTCAAGCGCTTTGTCTCGCTGGGACTACCCGTTTCAGAGGCGCAAACTGGCCAGTTTGCCATTCCCAAGCCCAGGCTCACCATTGACCGTGACAACCTGGTGAATCTGCGGTTGAGCCTCGCGCTCTCTTCCCGCCCAGCAATCGGCATGATGCCAGGCGCTGAGTATGGGCCGGCCAAGCAGTGGCCGCTGGCCTACTTTCACCAGTTGGCGGCGAAGCTCACCCAGGACGGTTTCGAGGTGCGCGTGCTGGGCGGAGCAAAGGACCATGAGGCAGGGCAGGCGATCGTGAAGGGGTTGTCGCATGCGCACAATCTGTGCGGGAAAACCCAGCTGGCCGACGCCGTCGATCTGCTGGCCGATTGCTGCCAGGTAGTGACCAATGATTCTGGCCTGATGCACGTAGCGGCAGCGGTTGGGGTACGTATTCAGGCGCTGTATGGATCGTCGTCTCCTGCCTATACGCCGCCCCTCACCGAACAGGCGTCCATTCACTACCTGGGGCTCTCCTGCTCGCCATGCTTCGAACGGGTTTGCCCGTTGGGTCATACCAACTGTCTCAATGACTTGTCCGTCGAGCGCGTCTATCAGTCGATCTGCGTCGGCCTGCCGTGAGGGGGCTGCCAAGGCAGCTGTCAGTGCAGGATCTCGACTTCTTCGGCTTGATCGGCCGGGGTCTCCATGACCTGCGCCGAGGAACTCTCCTCGGTCTCTCTGCGCTGAGGAGCGAGTCCTTCCCATAGCCGGTGCTGGAGGGCCGTTTCTTCGCGCAGGCGAGCATTGAGCGTACTCAGCCCGTGGGTTTCCGCCAGGGTCGCGCGGCGGCCCAGCAGGGAGGTGCCAAGGCCTGCAC
>NZ_AJTS01000042.1 GCF_000275725.1 Vreelandella stevensii S18214
GTGGCTTCGCGGCGTATCCGCTGGGGCACCACCCTGTCGCCTAGCATGATAAAGGTATTGTCGCGATCCAGCGCCGTCAGTTGGTCCCATACCGACACGCGCATGGTCAGGTGGTCGCTGAGCACCACCACCAGCGTATTCTCCAGCAGGTTTTCTGCTTCCAGGCGTTCGATCAGATCGCGGGCCAGCCAGGCCGAACACTCCACGGAGTAAAGAATGTCCTGGCCATCGAAGGCCCCTTGGCGGTCCCGGCAGCGCTGGGCGGGAAAGCCGTTGGGTGCATGGCCCGCGATGCTCAGGTTGACCACTGCCCAAGGGCCATCGTCTTCACGGTTCAAGCGACGTATTTCGTCGACGGTGAAGTCGTAGAGGGTATCGTCATAGAGGCCCCAGCTGTTGAGATACTCGGGGTCTTCCATGTCCGTGATGAAATCCTCCTTGCCCTTGACCGTGTCGAACTGATGCCCTCGGTAAAAGAGACCTTTACCTGCAAATTGCGTACTGGCGCCACCCAGATAGCTGAGCCGGTATCCCTGACCCGCAAGAATATCGCCCAGGCAGTCTACGCCAGGCACGACCTGAGAAAGGGGTTCGAACTGGCTGTCATGCAACAGGCCAGCGGGCATCAGGGGCACGCCGCACTGGCTGGCAATCATCCCGGCCATGGTCCAGCCGGTGTTGTCCATTTGCTGCACGCCTTCGAAAACGATGCCACGCGCCCCCAGTGCGTCAAGGTCATCATAGGCATTGCCGAATATGTCGTGACGATAGGTACGCTCGATGCTTTCCAGGTAGAGGAGCAGCAAGTTAGGTGCATTGGGCTGGTCTTCCTGCGGCGGCTGAACGTAGCGTCGATCCAGCCAGGCCCCGTCATCGGTCACGATGGCGGCACTGCGTTGCCCCAGCCCATACAGCAGCGGGTTCCCGGCTAACAAGGCAATGGCAAAAAAGCGTTCGGTCAGACGCCAACGCGGGTCGTGGCGTGTGATAGAGATGACGGAGATCAGCATGGCGAGCACGACCAGCGTATACACCACTGCCATGACCATTTTGCCGCCACCGCCATGGTCGGCCATGCCCGCTTGCAGATGGAAAAATACCGCGCCCAGGTCCACACTGCCAAAGCTGTCGACCAGGTAGACGTAAATGCCAAACAGGCTCAGCGGTAGCAGCGACCATGGCCAGACGGGGCGGTAGCGAGCGTTCAAGGGAGCGCCCCAGCGTAGCTTGAGGCCTACCAGCATCCACACGGTGGCGGTGATGAAAAGCGTCCACCAGGGCAAGCGCGTCAAGACAGTAACGGCATAGCCCAGGCTCGCGCCAATCACGGCCAGCGGTAGCCAGGGAGTCAGGGGGGGTGACTTGGAAGCGAGCATGCCATGTCCCTTTTCGTCGCTTGCTGAATGAGCCTGCTAGCTTACCAAATCTCGACGTTCATGGTCGTGGTAGCATGCAATGAAACTGGCCATGAAGCATGAGCGAATGGATCGCTCATCTCGTTGTTATAGATTCGTTGTTATGGATTCGTTGGTATAAATTCGCTGGGATAGGTGAACTGTGACTCTTGCTGCTGTGTTGATCGTCAAAAACGAAGCCCACCATTTGCGTGAATGCTTGGAAACGCTCACCTGGGCCGATGAAATCGTCGTGCTGGATGCGGGCAGCCAGGATGCCACCTGCGAGATTGCCCGCGCGTTCACGGACAAGGTCCATGTGAATGCCGACTGGAAGGGGTTTGGCATTCAGCGCCAGCGAGCAGAAGCCCTGGCAAGCAGTGACTGGATTTTGATGGTCGACGCCGATGAGCGCGTGACCCCTGAATTGCGTGACAGCATTCAGGCGGCCATTCAGCAGCCGCCTGCTGCCTATCGCGTGAGTCGGCTCTCCTGGTGTTTTGGCCGTTTCATTCGCCACTCGGGCTGGTACCCAGACCGGGTGCTGCGTCTCTACCCGAAAGGTCAGGCAGGGTATAACGCCGCGTTGGTGCACGAGAAGCTGGTCGTCGACGCAGGCCTTGCCGAAAAGCCGTTATCCGGCGATCTGCTGCACTACACCTACCGCGACCTGCGCCACTATCTGGAAAAGTCCGCCCACTATGCCCAGGCCTGGGCAGAGCAGCGGGCGGCTCAAGGCAAAACGGCCACGCTATGGCAAGGCATTCGCCATGGTCTGGCCTGCTTTCTCAAGATGTACGTGCTCAAAGCCGGGTTCAAGGATGGCAAGCAGGGGCTGTTGCTGGCGCTGCTCTCTGCGCATTCCACGTTCGCCAAGTACGCCGATCTATGGGTGCGTACCCAAACCGCCGAGAAGCAGCGCTGAGATCTGTTGGGCTGCCGCGTCGAGATCAATGGCAGTCATGTCCTGTGTGTCAGCGCCTGAAGGCGGGCTGAACGCCAGGCGCTTTTCCGCACGGTTGCAGGTTTGCCAGCGGAGCGGCGTGGCAGAGCGTTTGGCCGGATAAAAACCCGCCGTGGCGATGTCCAGGCAGCCTGCAATATGCAGCGGGCCGGTCGAGCCGGCAATCAATAGGTCAGCTCCCGCCAGTTGGCGAGCGAAGTCGGCCACATTGGTAGTGGCAGGGAATGGCTTGGCTGTCACGCCTTCGCTCGCCAATTTTGCCTGCAATGCCTCGGCCTCGCGCTGTTCACCAGGGCCTGCACTGATTAGCCAGTGGGGTGGATGCACACTCCCCAATTGCTGCTGAATCTGTATGATCAGTGCTGAGTATTGATCCAGCGAAAGATTGGCCGCTGAACCACCACTGCCGGGGTGAATCACCACGATCTGGCTTTCGGTTGCTTGTGCGCTGTGCAGCAATAGCTGACGCTGCTGCTGGCGATCCTCGCTTTCCAGTGGCCAGAAAGGGGGCGAGGGTAACGCAGATAGCGTCAGTGATAGTCGGCCCAGCAGTTCACAGGCAAGGTCCACATTGTATTGATACTCTGGCTTGGCTGAGCGGGAACGGCGCTGGCGTACACGCTGATTATAGAAAATCTGCGCCCACTTGGTTGCTGGCGCCATGCGTAGTGGGATACCCGCCCGCCAGCCCAGCCAGCCGATACGAGGGGTTGAAAACAGTGTCAGCAGGGCATCGAATTTGGCTGCTTTGACCTCATGCAGCAGGGCCTGCTGGGCGGCTTTATCCGCATTGGGGCCGGGATCAATCATCACCTCATCTACCCACGGGCAGGCCCTGGCCAGCGGCGCTGTATAGTCAGGCACCAATACGCTGATATGCGGCGTTGGCGTTGCCTTTTTCAGGCATGCCAGTGCTGGCCAAGCCAGCATAAAATCGCCAATTTTGTCATTGCGTACGACAAGCACTTTGTGCGCCATGGTTTAGGCCCCGTTAATTGCAGCCTGTATACTACCAGAATGAGCACATGGCCTGGAAAATGTGCTGACTAGCGGCATTAACCGGCAGGGCATACAACAGGTGCAGTAATGGCAGCAAATAATTTGGCAGAGAACGACTTGGCGGAACCCTCGGTAGCAACTCGCAAGGTAGTGCAGCTATGCCTATCGGATGGCAATGGTGGTCTGGAACTATACGTCGAGCGCATCATTACAGACCTCAAGAGCGAGGGCTGGGAAGTGCTGGGACTCTGCCTTTCCAATACTCGGGTGGAAGCCAGTATGCAGCAGCATACCATTCCCTTTCGGGCCTTCAGCAGTAATATGCAGGCCGTTACCCATGTGCTGTCACTGCGACGCTGGTTGGTTGAGGAAGAGGCGGATGTTATCCACTGCCATAAATCGAGTGACTTGCGGCTAATCACCCTGCTCAAGCTAGTGATGCCAGGTTTAAGAGTTCTTTATACCGACCATATGGGGGGGCGACGCCCCAAGAAAAGCCCCTATCATCGTTTGGCTTATGGCTCTGTTGAACGTGTTTTGTCAATTAGTCAGGCAACCTGGCAACGTAATGTCAGGAATTTGCCGCTGCCGAAAGAGCGGGTGGTGTGTTTACCTCACGGTGTTGATACTCGGCACTACCAGCCCTGCAACGATCTGGCGGCGATCCATGCCAAGCGTCGCGAGTTGGGGGTGCCTGTGGATGCGGTAGTGATCGGGTTGCCGGGGCGAGTCACTCCAGGCAAGGGACAGGAGGTATGGGTAAAGGCTCTGCTCGAACTGGACCAGTCACTCCTCTTTTATGCCCTGTCGATTGGCGGAACCGACTATGCCTCGGGCGGTATTGAAAGCTTTTATACTCAATTGCAGCAACTTATCGCAGGCACTCCATTGGAGAGCAGGATCAGTTTTTTAGGTCATCGCAGTGATTTGACTGAAATCCTGCCTGTGCTCGATATCGTTTGCATTCCCTCGGAAAATGAAGCCTTTGGCTTGACCATTATCGAGTCGATGGCGTGTGGTATGCCGATTATTGGCTCAAACACCGGCTCACTGCCGGAACTGGTGGACAGCGCTTCAGGCGTACTGGTCGGGCCGTTTGATGTGCCCGCCTGGCGCGATGCCATGACAACTCTGATTGCTGATGCGCCACGTCGCCAGGAGATGGGAGCCGCCGCCAGGCTGCGCGTTGAGCAGCATTTCAGTAATCAGCAGCATGTAAGGCGTTTGATCGAATATTACATGGCTGCGCCATAGCCGCCCCGGTCTTGTCGGAACAATGCAGGTCTGGAGTGGATAGATAATGAGTGAAACCTCTCAAGGCGCTATACGAGGAGTCATAAGTGAGAGCCTGGATTGATAAGTGTGCCTACGTGAGTAAGCGCGGACGACGCTGGCTGGAGAGTTCAGCAGTGAACGAGGTGCCGCGTATCCTGGTGATTCGGCAGTGTGCCTTCGGTGATTACATGGCCGCTCGGCCTTTTTTGGTGGAGCTGCGGCGCCTGTTTCCCAAGGCGCACATTATCCTGGCAACGGTACCCGCCTACCGCTATGCCGTGCCGGAAGATCTTGTCGATGAGGTGTTTGTCCAGGAAGGGCGTGGTAGTCTGGCAGCACAGTGGCGTTCACTGCGCTCGGTGGGCAAGGTGGATATGCTGTTTGATCTAGCGGATACCTCACGCTCGAGGTTACTGAGCCTGATGACACCGGCGGCCATCAAACTTGGCTTTCCCTACCGCAGCCTGTCCAATACGCTGCTCTATGATGTCGGACTGCGGCGCTCCAACTATCACTATGAGGCCGAAGTACTGCTGGATTTCCTCAAGGTATTGGGCCACAAGCCACGCTATCCGCTCGATTTTGCCCTGCCCTGGCACCGGGGAGAGGAAGCAGCAGCGACCATTGTGTATTTCCCGTTTGCCTCGGTAGCGAGCAAGTCGTTGACATTAGAGGCGTGGAGCAGGTTGATCGAGCAGGCTGCACAGGCATTGCCACAATATCAGCATGTACTGCTGGAGGGGCACAAAGCCGAGGAGTCGGGGGACTTTCTCGCTGAGGTCGTAGCTCGGCACCCCAATGTCTCGGTTCAGCCACGTATGGGCCTTGATGAACTAAGTCACTGGATGGCGGAAGTCTCGGTACTGGTATGCGGTGATACCGGCGTGCGCAATCTGGCACTGGCAACGCATACGCCTACCCTGGGTATCTTCTTCAGTACGCTGCCTTACCGCTACTGGCCCCGTTATGAACCCTGCCACGAAGCAGTGTTCCGGAGAAGCGGCGAAGTGCCAAGTGAAGAGGAGATTTTAAGTGAGCTCAAGGGGCTATTGCAGCGTTGTTACCCAGGTCGCCGTTCCAGGCAGTGATCGCTCGGCGTCAGATTACCCGGTAGCCCTGCCGAATGGCTGTCATGGCCTGGGAGGCGTCGAACTTTACCAGTGAGCGCTCAAGGCGTGCCAGATTGCGCTCCTGCCACTGGCCTGCCGAGCGCAAGCGGCAACGATCCAGGTCGATCAGCCACGGTTCTCCCTGGCGATCCACCAGAATATTGCGCGCATTCAGATCCACATGATCGAGCCCTGCCTGGTGAAAACGTTTAATCATTGCCCCTACGCGCGTTAACAGTGCCTCATCAGCCTCGCCAGCACTCAGTAATGAGGCCAGCGCCCGAGCGCCCGGGATGCGTACGGTCAGCAGAGCCGCCTCATAGGTCAAACCGAACCGAGTGACGCAGCAGGCCACTGGGCGAGGCACGGGCAGGCCTTGCTCATACAGCGCGGCGGTCAAGCGCACTTCACGAAACGCTCGTGTGCGCTCTGCCCCCAGCCAGACATAGCGCTGCTTGTTGACCTTGGCGATGAGCCCGCCGCGCTGGTAAGGGCGCAGCACCCACTGCTCATGGTCGCGTGCCTGCAGGAACAGGCTGCTGCCACGGCCAGGTGCTTCGCCGGCCACCAGGCCTCGCGATTGCCAGTAATCCGCCTCGAACAGCGCCGTGCTCAGTGGGTGAGTCGGGGAGGAGAGTTGGTGTGATGCGCAGGCGTCACTTAAACTGTCTGCATCATGTAAAATCAGCCCATTTTTCTGCTGGAGTGCCGCTAAGCGCATGAAGCCCTCTCTGCCTGCTCAACCAAACCATATTGCCATTTTGCGCCTCTCCGCGTTGGGAGACGTGTGCAATCTCGTGCCCACGGTGCGAGCGTTGCAGCGCCAGTGGCCGCATGCGCGCATTACCTGGATTATCGGCAAGGGGGAGCACAGTTTACTGGCCGGGCTTTCCGGGGTCGAGTTCGTTGTGTACGACAAAGCGACTGGGCTTGCCGGCATGCGGGCCCTCTGGCGTGAGCTGGCCGATACCCGCTTCGACGTGCTGCTGCATATGCAGCAGGCCATTCGTGCCAGTGTGCTCTCGCTCGGTCTCAAAGCCAGCGTCCGGGTAGGGTATGACAAGGCCCGTGCCAAGGACGCCCAGCACTGGTTCACCCAGCACCAGCTAGCCCCCCACGAGAACGCCCATGTGCTGGAGTCGTTCATGGATTTTGCGCGTCTGCTGGGCGTCGAAGACGAGCGTCTGGAGTGGAATCTCGCGGTGCCTGCCGTTGCCTACGAGGAAGCCCGGGCAATCAGTGGCGACACGCCTTATTTGGTGATCAACCCCTGTAGCAATGCGCGCTTGCGCAATTTTCGCAACTGGTCCGTGGAAGGGTATGCCAGCGTGATTGAACACGCCTGGGTACAGCATGGTCTCAAGAGCGTGCTCACGGGGGGCGGCAGCCCCCTGGAGCGTGAAATGGGCGACCATATCGAGGCGCTCTGCCAGCCGGGGAGCGTCATCAATGCCATCGGCGGCACCTCGCTGAAGGGCGTGCTGGCGCTGATCGAAAACGCTCGCGCGGTGATTGCCCCGGATACGGGCCCTGCGCATATGGGTAACGCCATGGGCACGCCGACGCTTGGCCTCTATGCCACCACCAACCCTCAGCGGGCTGCGCCCTATCTGTGGCGCGATTTTGCCGTCAATGCGTACCCCGATGCGGTACGCACCTATCTGCATAAATCGGTGGATGAAGTGAGCTGGGGGCAGCGGGTGCGGCATGCCGATGCCATGGACCTGATCAAGGCGGACGACGTCATTGCCAAGTTAGATGCGCTGCTGGCGCATAGCGCAGCGCACACCACAACAGGACTCTCGGATGAAAGTTGATCTAACCGCCCTGGAACATGCCCGCGTACTGGTGGTCGGGGATGTCATGCTCGACCGCTACTGGCATGGCGGCACCTCGCGTATCTCACCGGAAGCCCCGGTGCCCGTGGTACGCGTGGAAGATGCCGATGACCGCCCCGGCGGCGCGGCCAATGTGGCGCTCAACGTGGCGTCATTGGGTGGGCACGCCGCGCTGGCGGGCCTGGTGGGAGAGGATGACAATGCCGAGCTGCTCACCAAGCGCCTGGCGGCAGCCAATGTAAGCACTTACTTCCAGCGCAGCCCTGATGTTCCAACGATTACCAAGCTGCGTGTAATGAGCCGTAACCAGCAGCTGCTGCGCCTGGATTTCGAGCAGCGCCTCGATAGCGTGGACACCAGCGCCCTGCTGGCGCAAGTGGAACAGGCGCTGCCCGAATGCGACGTGGTGATCCTGTCGGATTACGGCAAGGGCACGTTGAATCAGGTCGAGCGACTGATCGAGATGGCTCGCCAGCACGGCAAGCGGGTACTGATCGACCCCAAGGGTCAGGATTTCACCAGGTACCGGGGAGCCAGCCTGATCACTCCTAACCTGGCCGAGTTCGAGGCCGTGGCAGGCCCCTGCGCCACCGACGCTATCCTGGCCGAGCGAGGCGAAGCGCTGCGTGCCGAGCTGGCACTGGAAGCGCTGCTGATTACCCGCAGCGAGAAGGGCATGACGCTGATCCGTGAAGGCCATGCACCGCTGCACCTGCCCACCCGTGCCCAGGAAGTGTTCGATGTCACGGGGGCCGGCGATACCGTGATTGGCCTGATGGGCCTGGCCCTGGCCGCTAACCATGCGCTGCCGGAAGCCATGATGCTGGCCAACTTGGGCGCGGGCCTGGTGGTGGCCAAGCCGGGTACCGCCACGCTCTCCATTGCCGAGCTTTACACCGCGCTGCATGGCGACAAGCTGGCCGAGTTCGGCGTGATCGAGCCAGCGCCTCTGATCGATGCCGTTCGCGCTGCGCAGCTGCGCGGTGAGCGGGTGGTGATGACCAATGGCTGCTTCGATATTCTCCACGCAGGCCATGTGGCCTACCTGGAACAGGCCAAGCGCCTGGGAGACCGGCTGGTCGTGGCGGTGAACGATGATGCGTCCATTGGCCGATTGAAAGGGCCGAAGCGCCCCATCAACCCGTTGAACCGGCGGATGCAGGTGCTGGCGGGGCTCGGCGCGGTGGATTGGGTGGTGCCGTTCAGTGACGACACGCCTGCCGCCCTGATCGAGCAAGTATTGCCGGATATTCTGGTCAAAGGCGGCGACTACCGCCCCGAAGACATTGCTGGCGGCAGCGCCGTGATTGCCAACGGGGGCGAAGTCAAGGTGCTGGGCTTCGAGGATGGTGTTTCCACCACGGCAATGATCAGCTCGATTCTGGATCGCGAAAGTTGATGACCACCCCCCGCTGGCCACGGCTGGCCTATTCGGCAGCGTTGTATGGGCTGGCGCCCTTGATTGGCTGGCGCATCTGGCGTGAGCAAGTCCCCACGTACTCACGACTCCAGCGGCTGGGACTGCGCCTTGAACCACTCCCGCCCGCGCCGCGACTTTGGCTGCACTGTGCTTCCGTGGGGGAAGTGCGCGCCGCACGCCCGCTGATCGAAGGGCTGCTGGCGCGCTTTCCTCGCCACAGCCTGCTGCTGACCACCATGACGGCTACCGGCGCCAGACAGGCACAGGCGTTGATAGCAGAACAGGAGACTGCCGACCAGACGCGTCTTGCCCACCGTTTTTTGCCGTTGGATTTTCCCGGCGCGGCCAGGCGTTTTGTGGCTCGCGTACAGCCGGACCTTGCCATCCTGTTTGAAACCGAGCTGTGGCCGAACCTGCTTCACGCCTGCCATCGGCAGGCGGTGCCCGTTGCCGTAGTGAACGGCCGACTATCGCCCCGCGCGTTTGGCCGCTACCAGCGTTTGCGCCCGCTGATGCAGGGGGCCTTGGCCAACGTGACGTGGCTGGCCGCCAAGTCGCCAGAGGACGCCGAGCGTTTTCACGCGCTGGGCTGTGCGGCTGAATCGACCACCGTGGTGGGGTCGCTGAAGTTCGAACAAGCCTTTCCTGAAAGGCTATTGGAAGAGAGTGAGTGCTTACTTAGTGAGTGGGGCCAGCGTCCCGTGTGGGTCGCTGGCTCTACCCGAGACGGGGAAGAGGCGCTGCTGCTGGCTGCCCATCGCCAATTGCTCACGCGTTTCCCCACGGCGCTGTTAGTGCTGGTGCCCAGGCATCCACAGCGCTTTGATGAAGTGGCGGCCCAGTGTGAGCGTGAAGGGTTCAAGGTCAGTCGTCGAAGCCAGCAACAGCCCGTCACGCCCGCCACCCAGGTCTACCTGGGGGATACGCTGGGCGAGCTGGCGACGCTGTACGCTGCGGGCAGCGTCGCCTATGTGGGGGGGAGCCTGGTGCCACTGGGCGGGCACAACGTGTTGGAGCCTGCTGCGCTGGGTAAGCCCGTGCTGTGCGGTCCGTCGCTGGAGAACTTCAGCGATGTCGCCGAGCCGCTCTTGGCGGCCAATGCACTGACGGTGGTTGACACGCCAGATGCGCTGGCAAGCGTTCTGGTAGAACACATCACCAACCCTGAGTGTGCCAGGCAGCGCGGGCTGGCTGGGCAAGCGGCAATCACAGCCCAGCGCGGGGCGCTTTGGCGCACGCTGGATGGGCTTGGCCGGTGCCTGGCCTTGGCCGGGGATTAGTCCTGGCCAAAGCCAGGCTTTGGCGAGAGCTCAGCGTAAGGCCGTGCGCTCTACGCCATCCGCTTTACCCAGCAGCAAGACATCGGCACCGCGTGCAGCAAACAGGCCGTTGGTCACCACGCCGACGATGCCATTGATCCGTGCTTCCATGGCTACCGGGTCGTCGATCATGAAGTTGAAGCAGTCGATGATCTGGTTGCCGTTGTCGGTGATGACGCCCTGACGGTAAACGGGGTCGGCACCGAGTTTGACCAGCTCGCGGGCCACATAAGAGCGCGCCATGGGAATCACTTCTACCGGCAGGGGAAAGTTGCCGAGCTGGGCGACGTATTTCGAGCCATCGGCAATACAGATGAAGCGCTCGGCGCAGGCGGCGACGATCTTTTCACGCGTCAGTGCGGCACCCCCGCCTTTGATCATATGCAAGTGAGCATTCACTTCGTCGGCACCATCGATGTAAAAGGGGACGTTGCCAACGTGATTGAGTTCGAAGACCTCGATACCCTGGGCTTTCAAGCGCTCTGCACTGGCCTCAGAGCTGGCCACGGCCCCTTTGAAGCGGTCGCGTAACGCGCCCAAACGATCAATGAACAGGTTGGCGGTGGAGCCGGTGCCAATGCCCAGCACGGTGCTTTTTTCGAGATATGGCTCGATTTCATCGAGCGCGGCATCGGCGACAGCGGCTTTTAGTTCGTCTTGTGTCATGATGGAGTCCAATCAGGGTGGGCAGTCGTGCTTAGTATAACGGCCTGAACGCCCGTTGCCGATGGCAACGCCGCTAGACGATGGCGGCTGTCATCTGCTACCAATAGAGGTTTTGTTCGCACCCGCTAGGGTCACGCCATTTTTCCGGGATATCAGCATGCTTGAAGCAACCGTCAAAAAGATTCTCCAGGCCCGTGTCTACGAAGCAGCCTGCGAGACGCCTATTTCCCCCGCTCCCTTTTTGTCGCGTCGTTTCAACAACCAGATTTTGATCAAGCGCGAAGACTTGCAGCCGGTGTTTTCGTTCAAGATCCGTGGGGCCTACAACAAGATGGCCCAGCTCACGGAAGAACAGAAAGCCAAAGGGGTGATTGCTGCCTCGGCGGGCAACCATGCACAGGGCTTGGCCATGGCGGCCAAATTGATGGGCGTGAAGGCCGTCATCGTGATGCCTCGCATCACACCGGATATCAAAGTGCAGGCGGTACGTGCGCGGGGGGCAAAAGTGGTGCTGAAGGGCGACGCCTTTGCCGCCGCCGCCGAGCATGCGCAGGAGCTGATCAAGGAGCATGGCTACACCTATATTCCGCCGTTTGACGATATCGACGTCGTGGCGGGCCAGGGCACCATCGGGGTCGAGATTCTGCGTCAGCACAGCGGGCGGCTGGATGCGATCTTTATCCCTGTAGGCGGTGGTGGGCTGATTGCCGGGGTGGCGGCCTACGTGAAATACCTGCGTCCTGATATCAAGATCATTGGCGTCGAGGCCGAGGATAGCGCTTGCTTGAAAGCGGCTCTGGAGGCCGGGGAGCGCGTTGTGCTGGATCAGGTGGGCGTGTTTGCAGAAGGTGTGGCCGTGGCGCAAATTGGCGACGTGCCGTTCTCTCTGGTACGTGACCTGATCGACGATGTCATTACCGTGAACACCGATGAGATGTGCGCGGCGGTCAAGGACATTTTTGAAGATACCCGTGCCGTGGCGGAAACGTCTGGAGCGCTGTCGTTGGCCGGCCTGAAGAAATACGTGCAGCAGACGGGCGCGGAGGGAGAAACCCTGTTGTGCATCAATTCGGGAGCCAACACCAACTTTGACCGCTTGCAGCATATTGCCGAACGGACGGAGCTGGGCGAGCAGCGCGAAGCCATCCTGGCCGTCACCATTGCTGAAAAGCCTGGCAGCTTCAAGAAGTTCTGTCGAACGCTGGGCAAACGAATGGTGACTGAATTCAGCTACCGTTATGCCGATGACAGCGAGGCCCATATCTTTGTTGGCGTGCAGGTAAAACCAGGTGGCGAAGACCGCCTGGCGGTGATCGAAAAGCTGCGCGAAGGCGGGTATCAGGTCGAAGACTTGACCGATAACGAACTGGCGAAGCTGCACATTCGCCATCTCAGCGGCGGTCGGCCCCGGGAGCACTTCGAGGAGGAGCTTTACCGTTTCGAATTTCCGGAACGTCCTGGTGCCTTGATGAACTTCCTCACCCAGTTGCCCCATGACTGGAATATTTCACTGTTCCACTATCGTAACCACGGGGCTGCTTATGGTCGTGTGCTGGTGGGCATGCAGGTACCCAATGAGGATCGCACCCATGTGACCGAGTACCTGGACGCCATTGGTTACCGTTACTGGCAGGAGAGCGACAACCCGGCCTATCGGCTGTTCATGGCGTAATTGAATGTAAGTAATTGCTAACTTGGCAGCCACGCACTACTGAACAGATTCAAAAAACTAAAACGCTTAATTAGGGGGGTGAAAATAGTGTTAATAGCGGTTGTCACTACCCCCCTTATAGCCCTATAGTCATCGCCACAAATAATGAGGTGTGTCATCTTTCCAAAGGCAACTCCTTGGTGACGCACCCAGGGCTACCGGCACTTGGAAAGACGTTGGAGATTTGGCATGCGGCGAAGAAAACCTGATATGGTCATGGCGCTAACCGTGGTGTTTTTACTTGGGGTTTTGGCGACTGGCTATGCTCAGGCAATATCGGGAAGTTGATCAATGGTAGCAGGGTAGAGCGGTATCGACGTCGCGAGCCTGCAAAAGGTCAAACAAGAGGGCTGATCATGGATCAGCCCTTTTTATGGGGCGTGCCGTGGCTTGATCGGTGACCACGGCCTTGAGCGGAATATCCCAGGGCTCCAACGGCAGCTGGTCGACCTGTTGGCAAGCGTGCGCCACCCCAATCAAGGCGGGAGCCGGGCCAGGTCTGCGCATGAAGGCCAGACTGCGGTCGTAAAACCCTCCCCCCATGCCCATGCGGTTGGCCTGCTGGTCGAACCCGACCAGCGGTACGATCAGCGTATCCAGTGCCCAGGCGGGTAGCCGATGGCCACGGTGGGCTGCAAACCTTGGGCAGGGTTCGGCAATGCCGAAACGATTCTTGACCATGGGGGTATGCTGGTCGTAACGCACGAACCATAGGCTATTGGCGCTGAAAGGGCGTAGCACAGGAAGGTAAATCGTGGTGCGTCGCTGGCGAAGCCATGCGATCAGGGGTGTCGGGTCGATTTCGCCATTGACCGGCAGGTAGAGACTGATGCGTTTGGCGCGTCTGATTTCGGGCTGATGCCTCAGGCGCTGGCAGAGTGAGTGGGCCGCCTGCTGTTGCTGTTTGGCGGTCAGCGCCTTGCGTCTGCGCTTGAGTTCACGGCGCAGGGCCTGCTTTTCATCGGGCGTCGTATGCGTCATCTCTATCAGGCCATGTTGAAGTGTTCCCCAGAATACCGCTGTCGTTCTGGCCCTGAACCTATTGGTTCAGGTGGGTGGCCGCAGCCAGACCGTCAGGCTTTCCGACGCACGGACATGCACACGGGTCTGGCTAGCATTTGGCCCCCTGGTACTGCGTATAGGCTCGAGGGACTATAACGACTGGCGCGCATTCCAGAGAACATCCCTATCCTAACAGAGGCGCTGCCAATGCCAAAGCATCCATGCCCCGAACGGCTCTCTTTACGCGTCCGTTGGCTTGCGAGTACCTGCCAACGCTCGTTCGAGGCGCTCATTGAGGCGGCTCAGGTTAGCCTCACCCGCACGGTGCTCGTCCAGCGCTTCCAGCAATTCATGGGTAATGTTCAAGGCGGCCATGATGGCAATGCGCTCGTTGCCCAACACGCTGCTCTGGGCGTGAATACCGTGCATGGCTCTGTCCAGGTAGCGAGCTGCGCGCTCCAGCTGCACCTCCTGACCGTTATCGCAGGCAATGACATAGCTGCGCCCCAATAGGGTGATCTCTTTCGTTGGCCGCTTGGCGGTACTCATCATTGACTCCAGCACGGGCCAGTCAGGGCCCCAATGCGTTAACATCACATAAATAGGATGGATAGACGATATTCACTATAAGAGAGCCGCTCGTACGGGGTCAACGCACGTACCGGCCGCGCTCTGCGCAGAATCTTACTCTGACTTTTGCTAAAGCGAGCACAAAACATGTCATTGATTGACGAGCGCCAGGACTTTTCTGACGTGGCGGATGTATTTTTATTGCACGGGAGCATGCAGTCTCCCGCTTTTCTGGATGGGCGCCTATGTGGCCTGCTGGCGCTGCGTGATGTGAGTGCCGAAGGGTGGCTGGAAGAGGTTTGCCTGGGCCTCGGTGTCGAACAGCCTCGGGACCAGGCAAGTGCAGAGCGACTGTTGGGCTGGCGACGTCAGACGCTGGAAGCCTTGAGTGCCAGCGACTTGAATTACGCGCCGCTGCTGCCGGATGAGCTGTTTTCGCTTGCCGAACAGGCCCAAGGGCTCAAGGAGTGGACGCTGGGCTTCATGGAAGTCGTCGAAGAGGTGGCCGATGACACGCTGCGAGAGCGCTGGTCGCAGACCCTGCGTGAGGCCATCGAAGACCTGGCGGGGCTGAGTCAGATCGAAACCGATATCGACGATAGCCCGGACAACGAGAACGATCTGTTTGCCCTGACCGAGCACGCACGGATGGCGGCCATGCTGCTGTATACCGAGCAGCACCCGGGCCAGCCCCAGGTCGAGCAGGTCGACGCCCCCGTCCACTGATATCTGACTGTTCTTCAGGATATGCAAGGAGCCACTATGTTGCCTGAGCTATTGCCGCGCCCCGCGCCCATTGGGCCCGACGAGTACCGCCAGCGGCGTGAGGCGCTGATGGCCCAGCTGCCGCCGAACGCGGCCATGCTGATCCCCGGTGCGTCGCTGGTGACGCGCTCCCACGACAGCGAATACCGCTTCCGACAGCAGAGCGACTTTTACTACCTCACGGGCCTGCAAGAGCCCGACGGCCTGCTGGTGCTGCTGCCTGGGCGTGCCGAAGGCAGCAGCGTGGTGTTCTGCCTGGACCGGGACCCCACGCTGGAGGCCTGGACGGGCCGTCGGTTGGGTGCGGGCGGGGTGGAACAGCAGCTGGGGATCGACCAGGCCTTCGAGAACGCCCAGCGCGATGTGCAACTGGCAGCGCTGCTCGATGGCCGCGAACTGCTCTACGCGCCGCTGGACAATCCCGAAGCGACCAGCCTGCTGGAAGAGGCGCTGGCCCAGGCTCAGGCGGGCGTGCGCCGAGGCAAGCCTGCCTTGAAAGGCTGGCTGGATTGCCGCCCACTCATCCATGAGATGCGGCTGTTCAAGAGTCCGGCCGAAATCGCCCTGCTGCGCCACGCGGCGGCCATTTCTGCTCAGGCCCATGTGCGTGCCATGCACACCTGCCGGGCAGGGCTGCATGAGTATCAGCTTCAGGCCGAGCTGGAGCATGCGTTCATGTGGCAAGGGGCCAGTGGTCCCGCTTATAGCACCATCGTGGGCGGCGGCGCCAACGCCTGTGTGCTGCACTATATTGAAAACAGCGATGCGCTGGAGGCAGGGGCGCTGGTGCTGATCGATGCGGGCGCCGAGTTCGATCTCTACGCTGGCGACATCACCCGCACTTTCCCGGTTTCCGGTCGCTTCAGCGATGCCCAGCGAGCGCTCTACCAGGTGGTGCTGGAGGCTCAGGAGCGCGCTGTGAACGCCGTCGCTCCGGGCGCTACCCTGGCCGATATTCATCAAGGGGTCGTGCACGATTTGACCAAGGGCCTCATCGACCTGGGGCTTTTGGAAGGCGAGGTGCAGGCACGTATCGATGACGAGAGCTATCGACGCTTTTATCTGCACTCCACGTCGCACTGGCTGGGTCTGGACGTCCACGATGTGGGGACTTATCGACTCGATGAAAACACGCCCAGGCCGCTGGCACCGGGCATGGTACTGACCATTGAGCCGGGCCTGTATATCCCTTGTGATGACGATATTCCTACGGCTTACCGTGGGATCGGTATTCGTATCGAAGACAACGTGGTGGTCACTGCCCTTGGGGGAGAGGTGATCACCGACGGAGTTCCCAAGCAGGTCGAGGCCATTGAGCAATTGATGGCTAAATAGTGACCAGTCGACAAAGTCGATGAAGTCGTTATGTAAATTACGTTATGGGTTACGATGATTCGCATGGGCTGAACAGCCAAGCCAGGAGAGGTGAATGCAGGTGTCCGCAGCGGTAACAGAAGCTTCCAGTGAGCGGCCTGCCACTCACGATATCGTGATCGTGGGTGGTGGCTTGGTAGGCGCCAGCCTGGGGTGCGCCCTCGCACCTCTGATCGAGCGTTTTGGGTGGCGCGTGGCCATCATCGAGGCCAAGGCACTGCCCGACACGAGCGACCAGGCCACCTGGCAGCCCAGCTTCGATGCGCGTGCCAGCGCCATTGCCGAGGGTTCCGCCCAGCGCTTTCGCCAACTGGGCGTGTGGCAGGAGATGCAGGCCGAGGCCTCGCCCATCCAGCGCATTCATATCAGCGAGCGCGGACGTTTGGGGGCGACGCGCCTGAGCGCGGAAGAGCTGGGCGTCGAGGCGCTGGGGCATGTGATTCCCAACGCCTGGATGGGGCAGGTGCTGCACCGTCGATTGCAGCAACTCCCCATCGAGTGGCACTGCCCCGCCTCGGTCACGTCGCTGACCCCGCAGGCAGGGGGGCAGCATCATCTTCGCCTGTCGAATGGCAGTGAACTGACTGCCACGCTGACGTTACTGGCCGACGGAGGCCGCTCGGGCTTGAAAGAGCAGTTGGGCATTCAAAGCCGTCGTCACTCTTATGAACAAACCGCCGTGATTGCCCATGTGGGGGTCAGTCAGCCGCACCACGGGGTCGCCTACGAGCGCTTCACCGCAGACGGCCCCATTGCGCTGTTGCCCTTGCCCGGTCAGGCCATGGAGCTGGTCTGGACACACCCCAGCGGGGGTGAGCAGGCGCGCATGGCGCTGTCTGAGCAGGCGTTCTTGAGCCAGCTGCAGCAAGCGTTCGGCGACCGGGTAGGCCGCTTCAATCGGCTTGGGCAGCGTTATTGCTATCCGCTTTCGCTGGTGACTGCCGAAGAGCCGGTAAGGCCGGGGCTAGCGGTGCTTGGCAATGCTGCACACGCGCTGCACCCCGTGGCTGGGCAGGGCTTCAATCTTGCACTGCGCTCCGTGATGGATCTGGTCGAGGCGCTGGCCCAGGCTGCCCAACACCAGCAGCCCTTGGGCAGTCTGGCAACCCTGGCGGCTTTCGAGCGCCGTCGTGCCCATGATCGTGCCAACGTCATCCGTTTCAGCGATGGCCTGGTGCGGCTGTTCGGTGCTTCGCTGCCACTGCTGCCCCATGCCCGTGGTGCCGGATTGATCGGCCTGAACCTGGTGGGGCCGCTGCGCCGGGGGTTGGCACGCCGAGCCATGGGGCTAGAACGATAGCGCTGGGACGGTAGCGCGCACCATTGGCGCTGACACATTAAGGATTGGCTATGACGATTCAAGCAGAACAGGGAACCACGGTCACGCGTTTCGATGCGGTGGTGGTGGGGGCCGGCATGGTCGGGGCCAGCGTGGCAGGGTTGCTGGCCAAGGCCGGTATGCAGGTTGCGCTGGTCGAGGCCCGTGAGAAGCCTCTGCAGTTGGAAGGGGTGGCCCAGGCGCTACCGGCGCCCCGTGTCAGCGCCCTGACGCCGGTGTCACAGCGGCTGTTGAACCATCTGGGCGCCTGGCCTGCCATGGCGGCGACGCGTATCACTCCTTACCGTTACATGCAGGTATGGGACGCCGAGGGCAGTGGCAACATCCACTTTTCGGCGGACGAGGCGGGCACCGCCGTGCTGGGGCATATCGTCGAGAACGACGTGACCCTGGCCGCACTCAATGCACAGCTGGCCAACCTGCCGACGTTGACCCGGCTGAATGGCGTGCGCGTCTCCGCGCTGCAGACCAGTTCCAAAGGGCGCTGGCTGGTATTGGAGGATGGCCGCCAGCTGGAAACCCCGCTGCTAGTGGCGGCCGATGGTGCGCGCTCTGTGCTGCGCGAACTGGCGGGCATCGAGGTGGCAGAGGAGTCCATGGGCCAGGAAGCGGTGGTCACCACCGTGCGCTGTGAGCACGCCCATGGAGCGACGGCCCGTCAGGCCTTCGTAAGCGGCAGCCCGCTGGCTTTCCTGCCGTTGACCGTGGACGGCGATGATCGGCTGTGCTCGATTGTGTGGTCCGTGCCACCCGAGCAGGCGGCCCGGCTTGAGTCGCTGGCACCGCAAGCGCTGGGAGAGGACTTGGGTCGCGCCTTCGATCACCGTCTGGGGGCTGTCACGGTGCTCGATCGAGCCTATCGCTTTGCGCTGGTACAACGCCACGCCCGCAGCTATGTGCAGGAGCACTTTGCCCTGGTGGGGGATGCGGCGCACAGCATTCACCCCTTGGCGGGGCAAGGGGTGAACCTTGGGCTGATGGATGCGGCGGTGTTGGCGGAAGAAGTGGTCGCTGCCTGGCGGCGTGGCTCGCCCTGGGGCAGCCTGACCATCCTGTCGCGCTACGAACGCCGCCGTCGTCTCGACAATACGGCCATGCTGGCCCTGATGAAGGGCTTCAAGGGGCTGTTTGGCAGTCAGCTGCCGGGCCTGACCCTGCTGCGTAATGTCGGCATGAGTGGCATGAACCAGTGGGTGCCACTCAAGCGGCTCATCATGCGCCAGGCCACCGGTGAAAGAGGTCGTCTGCCGAGCACGTGCCGTTAGCGGCGCCGGTCGACGACATTGAGCGCTTTCAACAGGTTGAGCGCTTCGCTGAGCTGATAGTCGTCGCGCAACCGCTGCGACATGGCAGCGCGCTCGCGAGGCTGGTTCTGACTGCCCAGATGCCCTTCCAGGTCGGCTTCGCGCAGTTCACGGCGGCTTTCGGCCACTTCCAGGCGGCCACGCACCACTTCCACGTCCGGCTCGATGCCCTGCGCCTGGATGGAGCGGCCATTGGGCGTGTAGTACAACGCCGTGGTCAGCTTCAGACCTTCGCCGTTGCCTAGCGGCATGATCTGCTGCACCGACCCTTTGCCAAAGCTTTCGGTGCCCATGATGACCCCGCGACGCTGGTCCTGAAGCGCGCCTGCCACGATCTCTGCGGCGGAGGCGCTGCCGCTGTTGATCAGCACCACGAGCGGTACATCACGCGCAGGCGTATCGGGCGATGCCGAGAAGGACATCTCGGTATCCGACAGGCGGCCTTCGGTATACACGATTAGCCCGCTATCCAGGAAGAGGTCGGCCACGCCCACCGCCGCTTGCAGTACCCCGCCAGGGTTGTTACGTAAATCCAGAATCAGGCCTTCGAGCGGCTGTTCGCGTGCCATGCGCTCGAGGGCGCGGCGTGCCTGTTCCGGCGTGCGTGATTGGAACTGGCTGATACGTAAATAGCCGTAGCCAGGCTCCAGGGTTTCATGGCGCACACTTTCGCTACGGATGATTTCCCGGGTCAGCGTAAGCCCGGCTTATTCATGAGGCCGACCTGAAAACGAAGATGGCGAGTGGTTTTCTCTTGTAGAATCAGGATATTCCTGCCAGAACACGATTCAAGAGGACCACTCGCCATGGGTGAAAGCCTATCCACCTGGACGCCCTCATGCAACGGCTCTGTCCGTGTTGAGCTGAGCGGCCAGCGCACCACCAGCGACAGCGGCGCTCTGCTGTTGCGTGAGGCCCTCGACAACAGCGGCGTGATTGAGGCGCTGGAAGACAATCTGGTCGATCGACGCCACCCGCTGCGCATCCTTCATTCGCTGGCCAGCCAGTTGCGTACCCTGGTGCTGCAGCGTGCGATGGGCTGGATCGATCTCAGCGATACCGACACGCTGCGCCGTGACCCGCTTTGGCAGTTGGCCTGCAGCGATGCACGCGGGACGACGCCATTGGCGCAGGACAGGCCGTCTCAAGCCACGCTGTCGCGGCTGCTGACCTGCCTCGGCCGAGACGACAACATCGATGCCGTGCACGAAGGCCTGCTGCGACTGGTGGTCTGGCGCCTGACCTCGCTGAAGAACGGCGAGCGCCCCAAACAGCTGACGCTGGACATCGATGGCCTGCCGATCGAGGTGCATGGCCATCAGGGCGGGTCGGCCTATCATGGCCTTTACGGGGCCCGCATCTACTCGCCGCTGGTCGCATCGTTGGCGGAGACCGGCGACATGGTGGGCGGCCTGCTGCGCGAGGGCAACGCCGGCCCGGCAGAGAACGCCGACACCTGGATCCCGCATCTGGTACGACGACTCAACGAGAGCACCGGGGCACAGGTTCGTGTGCGCATCGACGCCGGTTTTACCGATAACGCGACGCTGGAGGCCCTGGAGGATCGGGAGATCGAATACCTGGGCCGGTTGCGCAGTCACACCGGTCTACAGAAGCTGGCAGCACCGCTCCTGAAGCGGCCACCCGGCCGGCCACCCGAGCAGCCTCGCGAGTGGTGCCACGATCTGGAGTACCAAGCCGGCTCCTGGTCGGCACCGCGGCGCGTAGTGCTGGTGGTGCAGGAACGCCCCGATGACCTGCTGCTGCATGCCTTCTTCCTGGTCACCAACCTCAGCAAGTTCGACTGGCCGCCAGAGAAGGTCCTGGCACTCTATCGCAAGCGCGGCAGCGCCGAGGCGCACATGGGCGAAGTGAAGTCGGCGCTCGACGTGCACCTCTCGTCGACCGATCGCGGCGCCTCCACCGTTCAGAACGTGATGGCGCGCAACGAGGTGAGCCTGCTGCTCAGCCTCTACGCCTACCAGGTCCTGCATGGCCTGCGCTGCCTCCTGGAGCGGCAAACCCGACAAGGCTGGAGTCTGAGTCGGATGCGCGAGCAGGTGCTCAAGGTCGCCGCCACGCTGAGGCTGCACGCTCGGCGAATCACCGTTCATCTGGGTGCCGCCGCCGACAAGTGGTGGCCGACGCTGCTGAAGGGGCTACCGAAGCTGACCGCACTGAGCTGACGCTCCTGCGAGACCACCACAGCATCAGAAAGCGAGCGACCGGAGCGGCGGTCGGCGATCACGGCTGCTTGGACGGCCACCATTGATTCCAAAGAGCTATAAGTAAGTAGGAAAAGGGCTGCGTTCAGGCATTACTCAACAGCCACTCGCGCTGAAAAGGCGAATCCTGATGAGCAATGCCAACAGCCAGTACCTTCAGACCGCTCAATCAGCGCCCTCGTGAATAAGGCGGGGTAAGGTCTCGTGGGCTATCTTCGCCCGCGCGCAGAATGGACAGCCGCAGCTGGCTGCCCGGCTCGCCCCGCATCAGGTTGACGGCTTCCTGCAAGGAGAGGTTATCGGTGGGTGTGCCATCGATGGCGATGATGATGTCCCGCGACAGCAGGCCCGCGCGGGAGGCCGGTGTATCGTCGATGGGAGTGATCACCATGAGTTGACCATTCTCGGTGCCGACTTCGATGCCGATGCCGCCGAACTCGCCCTGGGTGGACTCGCGAAGGCTCTGGTACTCGTTGGC
The DNA here is from genome assembly GCF_000275725.1 of Vreelandella stevensii S18214. GTDB lineage: Bacteria > Pseudomonadota > Gammaproteobacteria > Pseudomonadales > Halomonadaceae > Vreelandella > Vreelandella stevensii. The sequence goes on from NZ_AJTS01000042.1 coordinate 21,753, forward strand.
ATCCAGGTAGGCCGAGTGAGGGTCCAGCTCGCTGAGCATGCCGCGCATGGCATTGCGCAGCAGCGTACGATCATCCACTTCCTCGACATAGGCCCGTTTGATGCGTTCGAACACCTCGGCGAAGGTCTGGATCTCTTCCAGCGGAAGGTCGTCGGCGACGCTATTGGCCGTTTGAGCCGCCAAGGGTAAGGGAGCTGCCAGCAGCGCGAGCGGAAGCAGGGTCGCCAAGAAACGCTTGGCAGGGGCCGATACCTCGGTTACAGATAGCGTCATGCGTACTCCGCTAGGCGAAAGGCAGCGCCGCTGGGCGCCGCATGGGTTAGACGGTCGGCGCGACACCTTCAAGGGTGCCGCTGCTATCAGCTTATCCCGTCAACGTCGTGCAATCCAACGTTGCGGGTTAATGGGGGCGCCACCTCGCCGCACTTCGAAATAGAGCGCGGACGAAGGCTGCCCTCCGCTGTTGCCCACTCGGCCGATGCGGTCGCCCCGGTTTACTTGCTGGCCCGGGCGTGCATCGAACTGCTGAAGGTGGGCATACAGGGTCATGATCTGATCACCATGATCGATGATCATCAGGTTGCCAAACCCCCGCATCCAGTCCGCAAAGACCACGCGCCCAGAGTGGACGGCCGTGACCGCCGTGCCGGCGCCCGCTTGAATCACGATACCGTTGTAATGCACGCCCTGACGGCGCTGGAAGCTGGCCGTGATGGCGCCCTGTACTGGCCAGGGCAGGTCGCCCTGGGTGCGGGTGATGTTGGTGGAGGGCGTCGGCTCGGCCAGTCGGGCAAGCTCGGCCTGGATGGCGCGTAGCTGCTGTTCGGCCTGCTCGCGGCTCTGGCTGAGGTCGGCCAGACGGTCGGCTTCGCTCTCGTAACGATCATCCAGCGTGGTCACGACGCTGCGCCGTTCCTCGGTACGGCGGGCCAGCAGCGCGCTTTGCGCTTCCAGTTCGTCCGCCAGGGCATCCAGCCGGGTCTGGCGCTCGGCCAGCGCCTGCTCGGTATCCACCAGCGCGGTATCCAGACGGGCAATGTCGCCCAGGCGACGTTGCCGCGCCTGCGTCAAGCGGTTCAGGTAGGCCTGCATACGGTCCAGCTCGGCGGGATTGCTCTGGTTCAACAGCAGCTTTAGCTGAGGGGTGGGCCCCAGCCGGTAGAGGGCCGCCAGTTGCTGGCCCAGCGCTGCGTATTGCGCCGCTCTTTCCTGCTCGAGCCGCTCACGGTGCTGGCGCAGTTGCTCGCTCTCTTCGTTCAGTTGGCGGCGTTCCCCCTGCAGCTGGTCCAGACGCTGGTGCGTTTGGGCCAGCTCCGTCTCGACGGCACGCAGGGCCTGTTGGGCGCTGTCACGGGCCTGGTCCGTCACGCCCAACTGCTGGGTCATGGCATCGATTTGCTGGCCCAGTGCATCCAGCTGCTGCTGGGCGGCACGCTCATCCTGCGCGACGGCAGCGGGCGTGCCCAGCATCAGCAGCGCCAGCAAGGGCAGCCGTTGCCACGATGGCATTAGGCGAAGCGCAGCAGTGACTGGCCCGTCATCGCGTCTGGCTGTGGCTGATGCATCATCGCCAGCAGCGTGGGTGCCAAATCGCACAGACGGCCGTCCGACAGCTGAGCCTCGCACTCACCGACGTAGATCAGCGGTACCACAAAGGTGGTGTGAGCGGTTTGCGGCTCGCCGGTCACCGGGTGCACCATCTGTTCGGCATTGCCGTGGTCGGCGGTGATCAGGCAGGCGCCACCGGCCCGCTCGATGGCCTCCACGACCCGCCCAACGCAGGTGTCGACGGTTTCAATGGCCTTGACGGCGGCGGCAAAATCCCCCGTGTGACCGACCATGTCGCCGTTGGCGTAGTTGCACACCATCAGGTCGAAGCGGCCGCTGTCGATGGCGTCCACCAGCTTGTCGGTGATGTCGAACGCGCTCATTTCCGGCTTTTCGTCGTAGGTTTTCACATCACGAGGCGACGGCACCAGGATACGCTCTTCGCCGTCATACTCGGCTTCGTTACCCCCCGAGAAAAAGAACGTCACATGAGGGTACTTCTCGGTTTCGGCGATACGCAGCTGGGTCAGGCCGCGCTTGGACACCACTTCGCCCAGCGTATCGGTGAGGTCGGTGGGGGGGAACGCCGCCGGAGCGGCAATGTCGGCGGCGTACTGGGTCATCATCACCAGGCCGTCACCCGCCAGGGCAGGCCGGGTCTGGCGCTGGAAACCGGAAAAATCTGCATCGGTGAAGGCGCGGGTCAGTTCCCGGGCCCGGTCAGAGCGGAAGTTCAGAAAGATCGCCGCGTCGCCATCTTGTAACGTCATGGCGCTACCGTTGACGGGAACGCTGGTGGCCGCCACGAACTCGTCGGTTTCACCACGCGCGTAGGCATCCCGCAGGCCGCTTTCAGCGCTGGTGGCGGTATGCTCGGCATGACCCTCGGTGAGCAGGCGGTAGGCCTGCTCGACCCGCTCCCAGCGGTTGTCTCTGTCCATGGCGAAGAAGCGGCCAATGAGGGAGGCCACGAAGCCGTTGTCGGCACCGACCAGTTCGGCAAGCCGGGCATTGGCGCGCTCGATGGAGGCCAGCGCGCTTTGCGGGGGCATGTCGCGGCCATCCAGGAAGGCGTGCACGTAGATTCGCTGAGCGCCGCGCCGTGCCGCCAGCTCGGCCATGGCGATAAAGTGGTCTTCGTGGCTGTGGACACCGCCTGGAGAGAGCAGGCCCAGCAGATGCACGGCACGGCCATTGGCGACTGCTGCGTCGATGGGCTTGGTGAGCACCTCGTTGGTATCCAGGTCGCCATCTTCAATGGCTTTGGTGATGCGCGTGAAGTCTTGGTAAACGATACGCCCGGCACCCAGGTTCATATGGCCGACTTCGGAGTTGCCCATCTGCCCATCGGGCAGCCCCACATGGCGGCCATCGGTGTGTACGAAGGCGTGGGGGCGTTTGGCCCACAGAGCATCCATGTTCGGGGTATGGGCGGCAGCCACGGCGTTATGTGCGCTATCGGGGTTGTGGCCATAGCCGTCCAGGATGATCAGGGCGACGGGGCGGGGTGCAGATGATGCCATGAGAAACCTCGTTATATGGGTCAGCCAAGCAACGAAAAGAGCTGTTTGAAACGCTGGCAATGGCCATTCAGCCAGTTTTCAGACAGTACCTGAGAAACAGGGTCGCGGCGGGCGCGTGCTTGGGGCATCATAACGCAGGCAGCCGCTGGGCGTCATGGCCTGCGCGGTATGCCCTGTGACGTGTATACTTGTCGCGTTTCTGATGGCGGCCAGGCCGCTTTTTTCTGCATAGACCAAGAGATTGTGTTCGCGATGATCGATCAGCTGTTCGAATTCGTAATGAACCACCCCCTGTTGGTGGGGGCATTTTTGCTGGTGCTCACGGCGTGGATTGTCTACGAAACGCGTAGCGCTGCCTCGAATGCCGTGTCCTCTAGCCAGGCCACCCAGCTCATCAACCGCGAAGATGCGGTGGTAGTGGACATTCGTGAAAGCAAAGACTTCAAGGCGGGGCATATCGCCGGTGCACGCAACATTCCCCAGAGCAGCCTCGATAGCCGCATGAACGAGCTGGAGAAAGTCAAAAGCCAGCCGATCATCGTGGTGTGCAAGCATGGCCAAAGCTCGGGTGCCGCACAAGCCAAGCTGGTCAAGGCGGGCTTCGAGCGGGCCACGAAGTTGCGTGGTGGCATGATGCAGTGGCAGGCCGATGGCCTTCCCGTAGTGAAGAAGTAAACGACGAAAGCGGCCTCTGGGCCGCACGCTTTTTTATTGAATGAATAACGAGGAGTCTCCCATGGCGGAAGATAACAACACCCCGCAGGCCGGTGCCGCTGAAGGCGAAAAGCCGCAGCTGAAATTCTCTTTGCAGCGTATTTACGTGAAAGACATTTCCTTCGAAGCGCCGAACTCTCCTTCCGTGTTCAAGCAGGCGTTCAAGCCCAAGGTCAATCTGGATCTGAACACTACCAGCCAGAAAGTGGCTGACGACCAGTACGAAGTCGTGGTCAAGGTCACCGCCCAGGTGAATGACAGCGAGTCCGGCACCACGTCGTTCCTGGCTGAAGTCGAGCAGGCTGGCCTGTTCCGTATTTCCGGCATCGAAGGTGCGCAGCTGGAGCAGACGTTAGGCGCCTTCTGTCCTAACCTGCTGTTTCCTTACGCCCGTGAGTGTATCGACAACCTGGTCAACCGTGGCGGCTTCCCTGCGCTGATGCTGGCGCCGGTCAACTTCGAAGCCATGTACGCCCAGCGCAAGCAGCGTGAAGCGCAGCAGGCAAGCCAGGCTGCCGAGAACACCCACTAAGCCATGCTCGAAGCGCATTCGGCAGCACACTGGCTCGCCACGCACGGCAAGATGCCGCGCCTTCATGTGCCCACCGAGCTGCGTGTCGGGGCAACCGTCACGCTGCCGGAAGGCCCTGCCAGGCACGTTACCCGCGTGCTGCGCATGGGGGAGGGTGCGGCACTGATCCTGTTCGACGGGGCGGGCCAGGAGGCAGGCGTTCGGCTGGCGGAGGTGGGGCGAAAACAGACCACCGCAACCGTCGAGTCGGTATGGCCAGGCAGCGCGGAGTCTCCGCTAGCGGTGCATCTGGGCCAGGCGATTTCCAAGGGAGATCGCATGGACTATGCCATTCAAAAAGCCGTGGAGCTGGGCGTCGCTGCCATCACCCCACTCTATACCGAGCGGGGGGATGTTCGCCTGAAAGGCGACCGAGAAGAGAAGAAGCTGGCCCATTGGCAGGCGGTGGCTGCCAGCGCCTGCGAGCAAAGTGGGCGTGCAGTGGTGCCTCCCGTATACCCGCCGCAGGGGCTGGAGGAGTGGCTGGCCGAACGGCAAGAGCCGCTGCGCCTGATGCTTCATCTGGCCACGGGCAATGGCTTTGCACAGTCGTCTCGGCCCGCTTCGGCAGCGTTGCTGATTGGCCCCGAAGGAGGGCTCAGCGAGACCGATATCGCTGCGGCCACCGCCAGCGGCTTTACGCCGCTGACATTAGGGCCTCGTGTGCTGCGTACGGAAACCGCACCGGTCGTCGCGCTGACCCTCCTGCAGCATCATTTCGGCGATTTGTAAGCGCTTACTGTCAGCCGCTGCCGCGCTCTCTGCGGTGGCGGCTTTTGTATAGCAGGCTGACAGGCCGAATACGGCCTCGCTTTGGCTAGCGTTAGCAAGGTACGCTACCGATTCTCAACCCTTCGCAAGGACACCTCCATGGCCCGTGAGTCCCATGCCTCTCCCCGTTCTGCCAGCGATGCGACTGCCCAGCTGGGAGAAGTCGCTTACTTGACCGTGACGGCAGTGAACAGTACGGGCGCCTTTCTGCGTTGGGGCCAGCCCAAGGACGTGCTGCTGCCCTATAGCGAACAGCGTTTTCGCCCGGATCCCGGCAAGCGCGTACTGGTCATGCTGTATAGCGATGACCAGGGGCGTCCCGTGGCATCCATGCGATTGGACCGCTTTCTGAGCGACGACGCCTGGGCGCTGTCGCAGGGGGATGAGGTCACGGTAGTGGTGGCCGATCGCACGGACCTGGGCATGAAAGTGGTGGTCGAGCACCGTTATTGGGGATTGATCTATCAGGACGACATGACCCAGCCGCTGCGCCGAGGGCAGACGCTGAAAGGCTATGTAAAACAGCGTCGCGAGGATGGCCGAGTCGATATCTCGCTGCTGCCGCCGGGGGCGGCTCGCCTCGATGTGGTGGGTGACAAGATACTGCAAGCGCTGCGCGAAAGCGGCGGCTACTTGCCGCTGGGCGATAAAAGCGATGCCCACGCCATCAAGGCGCGCCTGGGGGTGAGCAAGAGCGCCTACAAACAAGCGATTGGGCGGCTTTACAAGCAACAGCTGATCACCCTGACCCCTGATGCCATTCGCCTGGTGCCGGGCGCGCTCTCCGAAACCGCAGACAAATAGCCGCGGTTGGAGCCGTGCCTGCAGTACGGCATACTGAATAATGATTGTTTCTGCATGGACGGTATTTCGATGAGCCACTCAACGTTGCATCTCGGTGTCGTGATGGACCCGATCAGTGACATCGCCTACAAGAAAGACACCACCCTGGCGATGCTGTGGGCTGCCCAGGAGCGCGGCTATACCTTGCACTACATGGAGCAGGACGATCTGTTCTTGAACGCAGGGCAGGCCTACGCACGCATGCGTCCATTGACCGTGCATCGTGATCCTGCACATTGGTACGACCTTGGCGAAGCAGCTCAGCGGCCACTGGCAGAACTGGACGTCGTGCTGATGCGCAAGGACCCGCCGGTAGATGCCGAGTTCATTAATGCGGTGCACCTGCTGGGCTTTGCCGAGCGCGAGGGAGTGCTGGTGGTGAACCCCACCGCCGCCTTGCTGCAGTGTAACGAGAAGCTCTTTGCCCAGCAGTTTCCTCAGTGCTGCGCGCCAACGGTCGTGGCCAGCCGTGATGACGTGCTGCGTGCCTTCCACGCCGAGCATGGCGACGTGATCTTCAAGCCACTCGACGGTATGGGGGGCACGGGCATTTTTCATATCGGCCCTGATGGCCGCAACATAGGCGCCGTCATCGAGCAGCTGACGCTGCGCGGTCAGCGTCAGATCATGGCGCAGCGCTACCTGCCGGAAATCAAACACGGCGATACCCGTATTCTGCTGGTCGATGGCGAGCCTGTGCCCTTCGGGCTGGCGCGCATCCCCTCGGCGGGAGAGACCCGCGGCAACCTGGCCGCCGGTGGGCGTGGCGTGAGTCGCGAGCTGACCGAGCGTGATCACTGGCTGATCCAGCAGGTACAGCCGCTGATCCGTGAGAAAGGGCTGATGTTCGTGGGTCTGGATGTCATCGGTGACTACATCACCGAGATCAACGTGACCAGCCCCACCTGCGTGCGGGAAATCGACGATCAGCGCGGCACCGACATCGCCGGCATGCTGCTGGACGCCATCGAGCGTCGCCTTGCTTCCGCCCAATAACGCCCGACTTGCTGATTCAGCGGCAAGCCATAGGAGACGCATGCAAAGCTTAAAACACCATTTTTTAATGGCCATGCCGCATCTGGACGACCCCAACTTTGCGGGCAGCCTGGTGTACTTGTGTGACCATGACCACAATGGTTGCATGGGGGTGATTACCAACCGCCCCCTGGAGATCACGCTGGATGCGCTGTTCGAACAGCTCTCCTTGGGGGGCGATGAGAGCCCGCACCGCAATGCGCCTGTCTATTACGGTGGCCCCACCCATAAAGACCGTGGCTTTATCCTTCACGAAGGGGATAGCCAGGCGTGGGATTCCAGCGTCCAGGTAGAAGATGGCATTGCCCTCACCACCTCCATGGATATTCTTCAGGCGCTGGCGGATGGCAGGGGGCCGGAGCACTTTCTCGTGTGCCTGGGGTGCGCGGGCTGGGAAGTGGGACAACTGGAGGATGAGCTCAAGGACAACGCCTGGTTAACGGTGGAAGGTCAGGCTCGCGTGCTGTTCGACACCCCGCCCGCCGAGCGCCTGGCCGCTGCCGCTGGCCTGCTGGGCGTCGATCTCAACCTGATGACCCGTGACGCCGGTCACGCATGACGAAGGGGCAGTAACGCGATGGCCGACAGTGGGGAGCGCCTGATTCTGGCATTCGATTATGGAACGCGGCGCATCGGTGTGGCGGTAGGCAATGAGCTGCTCAACAGCGCCCGCGAGCTGACGCCTCTCCCTGCACGGGATGGCATTCCTGACTGGAACGTGGTGTCTCGTCTGGTTCAGGAGTGGCAGCCCGACCTGTTCGTGGTCGGGCTACCGTTGAACATGGATGGTAGCGAATCGCCCATGAGTACCCGTGCGCGCAAGTTTGGCAACCGCCTGCATGGGCGTTATGGCAAGCCGTGCGAAATGGTCGATGAGCGTGGCTCTACCCGTGAAGCCAAGCAGATCGCCCACGCATCGGGACATCGCGGCAACTATCGTCAGCAGAGCGTGGACGGCATCGCTGCCGTGCTGATTCTGGAAGGCTGGTTCGCCCACCGAGAAGGCCTTCCCGGTGGGCGAACCGCGCACTGAGCGTTTAGCTGCTCAGCCGTCTGCTCATCAGCGGTCCAGCGTGCCAATTTGCGGCGGTACGAACCAGCGTACTGGCCGCATGTCCTGCTCGATCAGCTCGTCCACTTTCAAGAGCGTGGCAAAAATGGCCATCCGCATGGGGATGCCGTTATCTGTCTGGCGGAAGATCGCCAGGCGCGGATCGCCATTCAAATCGACGTTCAAATCATTGGCGCCTGGACGGCTATCGCGCGGTAGCGGGTGCATCACGATCGTGCTTTGGCTGCAGCGGTGATCCAGAAAATCGCGATTGACCATGAAGTCATCGGAAAGCCCCTGGAAGCTCTCGTTCATTTCATCCGTGAAGCGCTCCTTCTGGATGCGCGTCGTATAGACGACGTCCAGATCCGAGAAGTCGCTGGCCAGGGAGTCGCGCTGCTCGATCCGATGGCCCCGCGATGCCACCAGATCCACCAGATAAGACGGCATTTCCAAGCCGGGTGGGGAGACCAGCGTTATCCGCAGCGGATCATAAAGCGATAGCAGCTTGATCAGCGAATGCACCGTGCGCCCGTATTTCAAATCCCCGGTCAGTAGAATGTGGGCACCACTCAGGCGCTTGCCCAACCGCTGGAACTCCTTGTCGATGGTATAAAGGTCCAGCAGCGCCTGGCTTGGGTGCTCGCCTGGACCATCACCACCGTTGATGACCGGCACATGCGTTGCGGCGGCAAACTCGGCAACCGACCCTTGATCCGGGTGGCGCATGACGATGGCATCACAGTAGCCGCTCATTACCCTGCTGGTGTCGTACAAGGATTCGCCCTTGGCCATGGACGAGAAGGTAAAGCCCGTGGTGTCACAGACACTGCCTCCCAGACGGCAGAAAGCTGCATTGAAACTCACCCGCGTCCGCGTACTGGCTTCGAAGAACAGGTTGCCCAGTACCGCACCTTCCAGCACTCGCGTGACCTGACGGCGACTGGCAATCGGCTCCATGCGTGCGGCCACCCGTAACAGGTGATCAACGCTTTCGCGATTTAATGAATCGACGGTTAACAAGTGCTGGCTCATCGAAGACCTCATATCCGTAGGTGCAATAGATGTGGCGAATGTTGCGGAGTGCCAAGTGTAACCGCCAAACAGTAAGCGCCGAAGTGCTTTCCACGGGTTGTGTGATCGCGTGGGCGACTTTTTTTGACTATTTGGTAAATACCCCTTGCCAACCCGGCAGCGAATCCGTAAAGTACGCATCCGCTGCCGGGGACGCCAAGCGTTGCCAGCGGTGAAGAAGGTCGAAAAACCTTCGGTTTGTCAGGAAGTTAGCGTCATCTGTTGGTTGGATTGATCGCTCGCTTTACTCGCTGAAAACAGCCCTTGACAAACACCACGGAATGCGTAGAATACGCCTTCCTCGCTGAGGCAACACGGTTCAGGTCACCGAGCCAGCCACAGCGAAATCGCTCTTTAACAATTTGATCAGGTAATTCATGTGGGCGCTTGCCGATGAGGGTGAATCATCACCTAATATCAAGGCAAGCGAACACCAAGATACTCTTCGGAGTATCGCAGTGAATTCGTTTGAACCTTGAGCCAAGTTTGATCCGCTTTTGTTGTCTTCGGCTAGTCCTGAGATGGCGAGTAAGGATCGCATTGATCTTAAACTGAAGAGTTTGATCATGGCTCAGATTGAACGCTGGCGGCAGGCCTAACACATGCAAGTCGAGCGGTAACAGGGGGTGCTTGCACCCCGCTGACGAGCGGCGGACGGGTGAGTAATGCATAGGAATCTGCCCGATAGTGGGGGATAACCTGGGGAAACCCAGGCTAATACCGCATACGTCCTACGGGAGAAAGGGGGCTCCGGCTCCCGCTATCGGATGAGCCTATGTCGGATTAGCTGGTTGGTGAGGTAAAGGCTCACCAAGGCGACGATCCGTAGCTGGTCTGAGAGGATGATCAGCCACATCGGGACTGAGACACGGCCCGAACTCCTACGGGAGGCAGCAGTGGGGAATATTGGACAATGGGGGGAACCCTGATCCAGCCATGCCGCGTGTGTGAAGAAGGCCCTCGGGTTGTAAAGCACTTTCAGTGAGGAAGAACGCCTGGTGGTTAATACCCATCAGGAAAGACATCACTCACAGAAGAAGCACCGGCTAACTCCGTGCCAGCAGCCGCGGTAATACGGAGGGTGCGAGCGTTAATCGGAATTACTGGGCGTAAAGCGCGCGTAGGTGGCTTGATAAGCCGGTTGTGAAAGCCCCGGGCTCAACCTGGGAACGGCATCCGGAACTGTCAAGCTAGAGTGCAGGAGAGGAAGGTAGAATTCCCGGTGTAGCGGTGAAATGCGTAGAGATCGGGAGGAATACCAGTGGCGAAGGCGGCCTTCTGGACTGACACTGACACTGAGGTGCGAAAGCGTGGGTAGCAAACAGGATTAGATACCCTGGTAGTCCACGCCGTAAACGATGTCGACCAGCCGTTGGGTGCCTAGCGCACTTTGTGGCGAAGTTAACGCGATAAGTCGACCGCCTGGGGAGTACGGCCGCAAGGTTAAAACTCAAATGAATTGACGGGGGCCCGCACAAGCGGTGGAGCATGTGGTTTAATTCGATGCAACGCGAAGAACCTTACCTACTCTTGACATCCTGCGAACTTGTGAGAGATCACTTGGTGCCTTCGGGAACGCAGAGACAGGTGCTGCATGGCTGTCGTCAGCTCGTGTTGTGAAATGTTGGGTTAAGTCCCGTAACGAGCGCAACCCTTGTCCTTATTTGCCAGCGCGTAAAGGCGGGAACTCTAAGGAGACTGCCGGTGACAAACCGGAGGAAGGTGGGGACGACGTCAAGTCATCATGGCCCTTACGAGTAGGGCTACACACGTGCTACAATGGTCGGTACAAAGGGTTGCCAACTCGCGAGAGTGAGCCAATCCCGAAAAGCCGATCTCAGTCCGGATCGGAGTCTGCAACTCGACTCCGTGAAGTCGGAATCGCTAGTAATCGTGGATCAGAATGCCACGGTGAATACGTTCCCGGGCCTTGTACACACCGCCCGTCACACCATGGGAGTGGACTGCACCAGAAGTGGTTAGCCTAACGCAAGAGGGCGATCACCACGGTGTGGTTCATGACTGGGGTGAAGTCGTAACAAGGTAGCCGTAGGGGAACCTGCGGCTGGATCACCTCCTTAAACGATGTCTTCCCCTCGCGGCAAGCGCTCACAATGAATTACCTGATCAGAA
>NZ_AJTS01000043.1 GCF_000275725.1 Vreelandella stevensii S18214
TTACGTAAATTGTATTGTGATACGTCTCAAGCGTATCCGGCAATCGTTATCATTGCGAACCCCAGACTCCTTCGGGTTATAGGGTCAAGCAATGAAGCGCACACGGTGGATGCCTAGGCAGCCAGAGGCGATGAAAGACGTGGTAGCCTGCGATAAGGTTCGGTGAGGTGGCAAACGACCTGCGACCCGGACATCTCTGAATGGGGAAACCCACTCATCACAAGATGAGTATCCTGTCCTGAATACATAGGGGCAGGAGGCGAACCAGGGGAACTGAAACATCTAAGTACCCTGAGGAAAAGAAATCAACCGAGATTCCCCTAGTAGCGGCGAGCGAACGGGGACCAGCCCTTAAGCGTGTGACGGATTAGACGAACAGACTGGGAAGTCTGGCCATAGCGGGTGATAGCCCCGTAGTCGAAAATCTGATCACGTGAAATCGAGTAGGTCGGGGCACGAGAAACCTTGACTGAAGACGGGGGGACCATCCTCCAAGGCTAAATACTCCTGGCTGACCGATAGTGAACCAGTACCGTGAGGGAAAGGCGAAAAGAACCCCGGAGAGGGGAGTGAAATAGATCCTGAAACCGTGTGCGTACAAGCAGTAGGAGCAGACTTGTTCTGTGACTGCGTACCTTTTGTATAATGGGTCAGCGACTTATATTCAGTGGCGAGGTTAACCGTATAGGGGAGCCGTAGGGAAACCGAGTCTTAACTGGGCGACACAGTCGCTGGATATAGACCCGAAACCGAGCGATCTATCCATGAGCAGGGTGAAGGTTGAGTAACATCAACTGGAGGCCCGAACCAGGATCTGTTGAAAAAGATTTGGATGACTTGTGGATCGGAGTGAAAGGCTAATCAAGCTCGGAGATAGCTGGTTCTCCTCGAAAGCTATTTAGGTAGCGCCTCACGTATCACCGCCGGGGGTAGAGCACTGTTTCGGCTAGGGGGTCATCCCGACTTACCAACCCGAGGCAAACTCCGAATACCGGTGAGTGCAAGCGTGGGAGACACACGGCGGGTGCTAACGTCCGTCGTGAAAAGGGAAACAACCCAGACCGTCAGCTAAGGTCCCCAAATCCTGGTTAAGTGGGAAACGATGTGGGAAGGCTCAGACAGCTAGGAGGTTGGCTTAGAAGCAGCCATCCTTTAAAGAAAGCGTAATAGCTCACTAGTCGAGTCGGCCTGCGCGGAAGATGTAACGGGGCTAAACCAGGTACCGAAGCTACGGGTTCATCCTTACGGATGAGCGGTAGAGGAGCGTCGTGTAAGCCGATGAAGGTGTGTTGAGAAGCATGCTGGAGGTATCACGAGTGCGAATGCTGACATGAGTAACGATAAAGGGAGTGAAAAACTCCCTCGCCGGAAGACCAAGGGTTTCTGTTCGACGCTAATCGGAGCAGAGTGAGTCGGCCCCTAAGGCGAGGCCGAAAGGCGTAGTCGATGGGAAACGGGTCAATATTCCCGTACCGGACATGATTGCGATGGGGGGACGGAGAAGGCTAGGTGAGCCAGGCGTTGGTTGTCCTGGTGAAAGTGAGTAGGCTGGGGTCTCAGGTAAATCCGGGACCCTTCAAGGCCGAGACACGAAACGAAGACACTACGGTGTCGAAGTCATTGATGCCACGCTTCCAGGAAAAGCCTCTAAGCTTCAGATCATGTGCGACCGTACCCCAAACCGACACAGGTGGTCAGGGTGAGAATCCCAAGGCGCTTGAGAGAACTCGGGTGAAGGAACTAGGCAAAATGGTGCCGTAACTTCGGGAGAAGGCACGCCGGCGTAGGGTGACGAGACTTGCTCTCCAAGCCCGAACCGGTCGAAGATACCAGGTGGCTGCAACTGTTTAGTAAAAACACAGCACTCTGCCAACTCGCAAGAGGACGTATAGGGTGTGACGCCTGCCCGGTGCCGGAAGGTTAAGTGATGGTGTTAGGATTCGTCCGAAGCTCTTGATCGAAGCCCCGGTAAACGGCGGCCGTAACTATAACGGTCCTAAGGTAGCGAAATTCCTTGTCGGGTAAGTTCCGACCTGCACGAATGGCGTAATGATGGCCACGCTGTCTCCACCCGAGACTCAGTGAAATTGAAATCGCCGTGAAGATGCGGTGTACCCGCGGCTAGACGGAAAGACCCCGTGAACCTTTACTATAGCTTCACACTGGACGCTGATGTTGCCTGTGTAGGATAGCTGGGAGGCTTTGAACCTCGGACGCCAGTTCGAGGGGAGCCAACCTTGAAATACCAGCCTGGCATCATTGGCGTTCTCACTCAGGTCCGTGATCCGGATCGAGGACAGTGTGTGGTGGGTAGTTTGACTGGGGCGGTCTCCTCCCAAAGCGTAACGGAGGAGCACGAAGGTACCCTCAGCACGGTCGGACATCGTGCAATGAGTGCAAGAGCATAAGGGTGCTTGACTGCGAGACAGACACGTCGAGCAGGTGCGAAAGCAGGTTCTAGTGATCCGGTGGTTCTGTATGGAAGGGCCATCGCTCAACGGATAAAAGGTACTCCGGGGATAACAGGCTGATACCGCCCAAGAGTTCACATCGACGGCGGTGTTTGGCACCTCGATGTCGGCTCATCACATCCTGGGGCTGAAGTCGGTCCCAAGGGTATGGCTGTTCGCCATTTAAAGTGGTACGCGAGCTGGGTTTAGAACGTCGTGAGACAGTTCGGTCCCTATCTGCCGTGGGCGTTGGATGTTTGAGAAGAGCTGCTCCTAGTACGAGAGGACCGGAGTGGACGACCCTCTGGTGTTCCGGTTGTCACGCCAGTGGCATTGCCGGGTAGCTATGGTCGGACGGGATAACCGCTGAAAGCATCTAAGCGGGAAGCCCCCTTCAAGATGAGACATCCCCGAGGCCTAGAGCCTCCTGAAGGGCCCAGCGAGACCAGCTGGTTGATAGGCACGGTGTGGAAGCGCTGCAAGGCGTTGAGCTAACGTGTACTAATGGCCCGTGAGGCTTGACCCTATAACACCCAAGGGGTCTGGTCGTGATGATAACGAAGAGTGTGAACGCACTCGCAACACCGGATACGCCGCAGTGAGCCAGAGCGCTTGCTGACAAGAGACGCACACAATACACGTCAAGAACACCTCAGCATGATATGCATTACCTGTTACGCCTGACGACCATAGCACGCGTGAACCACCTGATCCCATGCCGAACTCAGAAGTGAAACCGCTTAGCGCCGATGGTAGTGTGGGGTCTCCCCATGTGAGAGTAGGTCATCGTCAGGCACTTATACCGTAGAAAGCCCCGAGCACACTGTGTTCGGGGCTTTTTGCTGTGCGTTAAATTTGTCTACACCTGGTGCTTTTATGTCAGAATGAAGGCTCCAAGGAGGAGTGCCGATGACACAAATGCAATGGGATCAGTTACTTTCCCCTCAGCGCTTACACGACAAGCGCCCCGGCAGTAACCGCGAAATAGGGCGCACTCCTTTCCACAAGGACCATGACCGCATCGTCTTCTCAGGCTCCTTTCGTCGCCTGGGGCGCAAGACGCAGGTGCATCCCCTTACCGAAAATGACCATATCCATACGCGGTTGACCCACTCCTTGGAAGTCGGCTGTGTGGGCCGCTCGTTGGGCATGATCGTCGGCGAGTTGCTGCGTGATCGGCTGCCGGAGTGGATCACCCCAGCTGACCTGGGCGTCATCGTGCAAACGGCCTGTCTCGGGCACGACATCGGTAACCCCCCCTTTGGCCATGCCGGTGAATATGCCATTCGTGACTGGTTTCGCCGTGCCGAGGGGAGTGGCTTGCTGGAGGGGCTCGCCGAACAGGAGCGCCAGGATCTGCTGACCTATGAGGGGAATGCTCAGGGATTTCGTGTCATTACGCAGATCGAGTACAACCAGTTCAACGGCGGCATGCGGTTGTCTGCAGCAACCCTGGGGACTCTGTTGAAATATCCCTGGACCGTTCGCTATGGTGGCCGCGCTGGCAAGTTTGGCTGTTATCAGTCCGAGCAGGCGTTGCTCAAGGAAGTCGCTGACGCCGTGGGTCTGATTCCTCAGGGCGAGCAGCGCTGGTGCCGTCATCCACTGGCGTGGCTGGTCGAAGCGGCGGATGACATCTGTTATGCGCTGCTGGATCTGGAAGATGGCCTCGAAATGGGGATTCTGCGTTACGAAGAAGTCGTCGAAATACTGCGTCAGATTGCTGGCGAATTTCCCCCTGAGTATGAAGAGATGCAGCGCAAGAGTGTCTCGCAGCGCCGCCGTATCGCGCTACTGCGGGGGGCAGCCATGGAGCGTGCGGTCAATGATGTGGCGGCCGTGTTTGTACAGCATGAGCAGGCGCTGCTGAGCGGTACCTTGAGCGATGACCTGCTGGAGCTTTGCCATCCGGATCTGGGCTGGGGCGTGCAGTCTGCCAAGCAGTTGGCTCGAGAACGCATTTTCCAGAACGAGCGCAAGGCCAAGCTGGAAATCGGTGCCTACACCACGCTGGGGATTCTGCTGGAGGCGTTCATTGGTGCTGCCCATGAGCTACATCATACCGGGCAAAGCTCTTTCAAGCATCAGCGCGTGCTGGCACTGATCGGTGAAAACACGCCGCTGCCCTCCTGGACGCTTTACGACAGCTACCGTCGTATGCTGGATTTCATTGGTGGCATGACCGACCACTACGCCGTGGATCTTGCCCAGGAAATGGGCGGGCGGCTGCGCGGGGATTAAACCGACGGGTGGCGCAAATGTTTTAGCTCCATCAGCCGTACCCGTTCCAGCAAGGTATGGATGACCTTGTCATGGATGACGTCGCTCATATGGCCCGGTTTAAGCTCGCTCAACTGGCGTGACAGCCGCTCTCCGCTGACCACCAGAATGTCCGAAGCTGCCTCACTGGTATCGATTTGCCAGCCAGGCAGCACCAGCACGCCTCGAACGGGAACAGGCACCCCACAGCGTCGCTCCAGCCACTGGGTGAGCCAATTGACCCCCTGACGCGTCTTGTGCAGTGGGCGACGCTCCTGCCAATGGGGAAAGCGCAGCCGTTCGCGTTCGACGGCCACGCTATTGAGCTCGCGGCCATCCGAACCTATCGCCAGCGCTCTGGCGCGGGTTTCGACGACAAAGACGCCATGGGGCGTCACGACCACGTGGTCGATGGTGAAGCTGTCGGTAGGTACGTCGTGAAACACATAGTAAGGGTGTGCCTCCGGACGGATGAGTCGCTCCAGCTCCTGGCCAACGGCCAGCTCGCAGGCCAAGCCCAGCTTCAGGCGACGGATACGCTGGTAATCGCGTACCAGCAGCAGTGAAAACGCCAGTACCAGCAGCGTGCTGAGCAGCCCGTACAGTGCCCACTCCACCCAGTCCTGCTGCTCCACGAACAGCATGCGGCCCATGCCGTAGACCAAGGGCGCCAGACTCACCAAAGGCCCTAGCGTACCGTTTAGAAATAGGCTCGAGAATGCTTGATCCAGCCGGTAACGCAGTGCCTGCCCAGGCTCGTGAAGCGGGGCATCGAAAGGAGACTGCACGCGAGCATCATGCAGACTGCGCAGCGCCAGCACGATACCGCCCATTGCCGCCATCGGAAACAGGAAAATGAGAGGTAGCAGGTATTCCAACCAAACCATTGCGATGCCTTGCCCTTGAGCCGTTTACCAGAAGTAGAGCGATTGGTGCTACATCAATACTTCAACCGCCTGCCAATTTTACCTGATACCCCATGGAGGTTAGCGCGTCACGCAGGGTTTCGCGATGATCTCCCTGGATTTCGATCACGCCCTGCTTGACGGCGCCACCGGTGCCACAGCGCTGCTTCAGGGTCTTGGCCAGTGCTTTCAGCTCCGCGTGGGCCAGCGGTATACCGCTGATGGTGGTCACACCCTTGCCTTTGCGGCCACTGGTCTCTCGTCGAATTCGCACGATGCCATCCAACGTAGCCAATCGTGCCTGTTCGCTGGCGTCTTCGCAGTGGCAGTCGTCAATCGCGGCACGGCACTGGGGGCATGTCTTGCCATGCTCGGTGGAATACACCAGACCACCCAGTTGGTCACGTAATGAAGCCATGTCTTGTCTCTGCTGAGGGTTATTTCGCTGTCGAGTGATGCGGCATTGCCGTGTGCCATCGCTCGCGGGTCAAACGCTCCACAACGGCAGGCAACTGATACATGTTACTGATCATGATAGCGCCTTCCGGGGTATTTTCGGCATCTGGAAAGCGGTTTAAATGAATCACCGTCATGCCCGCTTGAAGTGCTGCCCTGACGCCGACCAGCGCATCGTCGATGGCAATGCACTGTGCGGCAGCAAACCCCATGATGCTGGCCGCATGTAAGTGCAGGCACGGCTCGGGTTTCCAACAGTTGGCGGTATAGCCGCTGAACAGGCGGTTATCGAAGTAATGGGTCAGGCCCGTGGCTTTCAGCGCCGCGCGTATCTTCGTTTCCGGGCCGTTGGAAACCACCGCGCTGGGGTAGTGCGACAAGGCTTCCAGTGCTTCCAGTGCCCCGGGAATGGTGGTGAGTTCGTTGGTCAGTCGCGTGGCCAGGTTGGCGCGCATATCGTGCTCCATGCGCTCGAGTTGTTCGATGTCGACTTGACCATGGCGGTCCTGCAGCTCGGCGACGATCCTGCGAAAGCGGGCGCCGCGAAATTCGCCCATATAGTCGGAGGCAGCGAAGGGAAGCCCCACCGTATTGAGGCCGCGTGCCATTTCTTCGGCAAGCAGGGGTTCGCTATCGACGAGCGTGCCATCACAGTCAAACAACAAAAGTGGAAGCGGCATGTCAGTTCCTTGCAGTACCTGAAGCACTACGCATGTTGGGGTAAGCCGACCATCTTGCTATTGAACGGGATTTTAGCTCCTTTGTGAACACTGTTTGATAATTTTTTACGTTTTCGTCGATGGCGGAGTCGCTGCACGTCGGGAAAGCCCCTGGCAGGTGCTTATCCCTCGGAGCGGCTATAGTGAACAGGTGCAACGACATGCATCATGAAAAAGGAGATTGATATGCGAGTATCCCCTTGGCTATTACCTTGGGTTTTGAGTGCATCCTTGTGTGTAGTCGCGGCCAGCGCGTGGGCAGACACCGCGGCTGAGAATGGACAGCACGAAGCGTTGGATGATGCGGCGCTGGAAGAGACGTACGGTATCAAGGCGGGGGCCGTCCGACGCGACGAACAGCCCGCCTCACAAGCGCAGGAAGATGCTGGCGACGATGATGAAGAGCATGCCGAAGGCGGCACTGGGGGCACCGGCAGTGCCGATGACGCCATGTTGCAAGGTGAAGACGAACAGAGCAGTGAAGAGCAAAGCAGCGATCAGTAATGCGATGCCGCTTAACGCGACAAGCGTCGTGAGTTGGCACTGCTGCGCCGATGGTAAGGCTTCATGGCTTGTTGACTGGTTGTCCACCATGGCGCGTACTGACCGCGCATGGCGCTGAACAAGACTTTTTGCATGATGAGGCCAGCTTCCACGCTGGCCTCGATCTTTTCAGTCACCATGCGCTGGTTTTCACGCATCATGGCAGGACTGAAAAAGGGCTGCGTTTGCCATAGTTGCTGACGCATGGAAATCGTGGAGAGCGAAGAGCTCCATAGCTCCATGCCCATGATGCCTGCTTTCCACAGGTCAAGGAACATCAGGGGCGGTGTCAGCATTGGCAGAGGGGTGTGCTTCATGGAGAAGGCTACCTGGTGAAGAAATGGGCGGAGTTGTTTAGTAATAGCTCATTATTGCTGCATTGCAATAAAAAAGGCGACCCGAAGGCCGCCTTGATGTCGTCGCGAGGCGCTGCTTATTTGATCTTGGGCGCCAGCTCACCACGCTCGTAGCGCTGGAACATGGCTTCCAGGCTGATCGGCTTGATCTTGCTCGCGTTGCCTGCGGTGCCAAAGGCTTCATAGCGGGCAATACACAGATCGCGCATGGCTGTGACGGTTTCTTTCAGGAACTTGCGCGGATCGAACTCTGATGGGTTCTCGGCCATGAAACGACGCACGGCGCCGGTCGAGGCCAGACGCAGGTCGGTATCGATGTTGACCTTGCGCACTCCGTGCTTGATGCCCTCGATGATCTCTTCCACCGGTACACCGTAGGTTTCCGGGATCTGACCACCGTAGCGGTTGATCACTTCCAGCCACTCCTGGGGCACCGAGGAGGAGCCGTGCATGACCAGGTGGGTATCCGGAATACGAGCGTGGATCTCTTTGATACGCTGGATCGAGAGCGTATCGCCCGTGGGCGGCTTGGTGAACTTGTAAGCGCCGTGGCTGGTGCCGATGGCAATGGCCAGGGCGTCCACATGGGTCGCCTTGACGAACTCGGCAGCCTCTTCCGGGTCGGTGAGCATCTGCTCCATATCCAGCTTGCCTTCGGCGCCAATGCCGTCTTCTTCACCGGCCATGCCGGTTTCCAGGCTGCCCAGACAGCCCAGTTCGCCTTCTACAGAGACGCCACAGGCATGGGCCATTTCAACGGCACGACGGGTCACGTCAACGTTGTAGTCGTAATCCATCGGCGTTTTACCGTCTTCGCCCAGGGAGCCATCCATCATCACGGAGGAGAAGCCGAGCTGAATGGAGCGCTGGCAGACAGCCGGGCTGGTGCCGTGATCCTGGTGCATGACGACCGGAATGTGCGGGAACTCTTCCACCGCCGCCAGAATCAGGTGGCGCAGGAAGGGGGCGCCAGCGTATTTGCGTGCGCCAGCAGATGCCTGCACGATCACCGGGGAGTCAGTCGCGTCAGCGGCTTCCATGATGGCCCGCATCTGTTCCAGGTTGTTCACGTTGAACGCGGGAATGCCGTAGCCGTATTCGGCGGCGTGGTCGAGCATCTGGCGCATGCTAATCAAAGCCATGGGGTCACCTTATTGGGTTGTATGTTCAGAGTTCTAAGTATTAGCGCTGAGCAGCGGCTTCCAGCGCGGCAACGGCCGGCAGCTGCTTGCCTTCCACGTATTCGAGAAATGCTCCGCCGCCGGTCGAGATATAGGAGACTCGGTCAGCGATCGCGTACTTGTCGATGGCCGCCAGGGTGTCTCCACCTCCAGCAATAGAGAACGCGGCACTGTCGGCAATGGCGCGGGAAATGACCTCGGTCCCCTTGCCGAACTGGTCGATTTCAAACACGCCCACGGGTCCGTTCCACAGGATCGTGCCAGCATCCTTGAGCAGGCTGGCCAAGTGGGCGGCCGTGTCGGGGCCAATGTCCAGAATCATTTCGTTGTCTGCCACCTGATCGACGGGCTTGACCACCGCCTCTGCTGCTTCGGAAAACTCGGTGGCCACCACTACGTCGGTAGGCAGCGGAATCTTCACCTTGGCCATCAGCGCCTTGGCCTGGTCGAGCAGGTCTGCTTCGTAGAGCGATTTGCCCACATTATAGCCTGCTGCCGCAATAAAGGTGTTGGCGATACCACCACCGACGATCAATTGATCGCATTTTTCCGACAGTGCGTTCAGCACGTCCAGCTTGGTGGAGACCTTCGAACCGCCGACGATGGCCGCCATGGGGCGTGCGGGATTGGCCAGCGCTTTCTCCAGGGCATCGAGCTCCTGGGCAAGCAGGGGGCCAGCACATGCCTGGGGAGCAAAGCGCGCGACGCCATGGGTAGAGGCTTGGGCACGGTGAGCGGTTCCAAAGGCGTCCATCACGAAGATGTCGCACAGTGCGGCATACTGCCTGGCAAGCTGTTCGTCGTCTTTCTTCTCGCCACGATTGAAGCGCACGTTCTCCAGCAACACCACGTCACCGTTCTGCAGCGTCGGGGCGGTGTCGAGGTAGTCGTTGACCAGTTTGACGGGGCTGCCGAGCAGTTCGCCCAGGTGCTCGGCGACAGGGGCCAGCGAGAACTCGTCAGCGGGTTCACCTTCCGTGGGGCGGCCCAGGTGGCTCATGAGCAGTACTTTGGCGCCCGCCTTGGCGGCAGCTTGTATGGTCGGCAGCGCAGCACGCAGGCGAGCATCGCTGGAAACACGGCCGTTCTTGATCGGCACATTCAGGTCTTCACGAATCAGTACGCGCTGCCCATCCAGGGGCAGGTCGGTCATCTTTTGCACGTTCATGTGAGCGGTTTCCTCGTGTTCAAGCGAATGAAAGGTCGTGGCGGTCATGCCCGCTGGCGTAGCGTTGCCAGCCGCTGGCTGATATCCAGCATACGGTTGGCAAACCCCCACTCGTTGTCAAACCAGCACAGCAGCTTGAGCAGGCGCTTGCCTGCCACTCTGGTTTGCGTGGCGTCCAGAATGCCAGAGCGAGGGTCGTGATTGAAATCGATGGAGGCCATGGGGGCCTCGGTATAGCCCAGCACGCCTGCCAGCCGCTGTTGGCTGGCCTCGCGCAGCAGTGCATTGACCTGCTGGGCATCGGTGTCGCGGCGTACGGTAAGCGAGACATCCATGGCCGAGACGTTGATCGTGGGAACGCGCACGTGCAGACATTCGAAGCGGCCTGCCAGCGTTGGCATCAGACGGCTGATGCCCACCGCAAGCCCAGTATCGACCGGGACGATGGACTGCATCGCCGAGCGGGTAAGGCGCAGGTCGGTCTGGTGGTAGGCGTCGATGACTGGCTGGTCGTTCATGGCCGAGTGAATCGTGGTGGTGACACCGTGCTCCAGCCCCAGCGCTTCATCCAGTATCGTCAGCAAGGGCACCAGGCAGTTCGTGGTGCAGGACGCCGCCGAGAGGATGCGCTGTGCACCGCTGAGCTCATGCTCGTTGATCCCCCACACGATGGTGGCATCCACGTCGTTTTCTGCCGGTTGGGAAAACAGCAGCTGCCGTGCACCGGCCTTCAGGTGCCGCTCCGCCGTGGCGCGATCCTTGAAGCTTCCTGAGCACTCCAGGACCAGATCGATATCCAGGGCTTTCCAGGGAAGCGCATCGGGGGCGCGTTCACATAGCACCTGAATGCGCTGGCCGTTGATCACCAAGGCATCACCCTCGTTCTCGACCTCGCCAGGAAAACGCCCGTGGGTGGTGTCGTAGCGGGTGAGATAGGTGATGGTAGCCAGGTCGGAAAGTTCGTTGATGGCGACCACTTCCAGATCGGGATGGCCACGCTCCACCAGTGCACGCAGTACGCACTGGCCGATACGTCCATACCCATTGATTGCAATGCGAAACTTAGCGGTTGCGTTAGCCATGTCGCGAAGCGGCCCCAAAAAAAGTGGCTAGATGATAACGTACTTCAGCGCCCGTTGCTCAGTTGCCAGCTCCCAGCAGACCCCAGGCGAATGGCAGCAGCAACGCGGTGAAAATGCCCGTCAAACTCATCCCGAGGGAGGCAAAGGCACCGGCAGTGGGGCTCATCTCAAAGGCCCTGACGGTACCAATGGCATGGCCGTTGAGCCCCAGAGCGAATCCGAGCAGGCGCTCGTCGGTAATGCCCAGCCACTTGGCGGCGAGGCTCACCATCGGGATGGTGGCGACGCCAGTAACCAGCAGCGCGCCCATCAACAAGGCAACGCTGCCACCCAACTGTTCGGTGATCCCGATGGCAATCGGGGCAGTGACGGACTTGGCCGCGATGGAGGCGAGTACTTCTGGGCTGGCGCCAAGCAGCCAGGCAATCCCCAGGGAATAGCAGGCGGCCAGAGACGCCGCCACGGGCAGGCAAGCCGCCAGGGGGCGCCATAGCTCACGGATACGCGGTAGCTGTTGATAAAGAGGCATGCCGAGTGCCACGGTGGCAGGCCCCAGCAGTACGGTCAGCCAGGTCGCCCCCTGTTGGTAAATGGGGTAAGGCAAGCCCAGCACGGCAAGCGTAGCCGCCAGCAGCAAGGCAGCAATCAGTATGGCGGGTAGCCAGGCCGGGTGGCCCAGCCGCCGGAACAGCGCGGTGCCCAAGAGGTAAGCCGCGAGCGTCAGGCCCACGGCAAACAAGGGCGTTGCGGTCAATAAGGTGAGCGTGTCACTGGCCATGTTCACGTCCCATCAGACGCTTGAGCAACCACAGCGTGGTCAAGACGCTGAGCAGCGTGCCCAGGAGCAGCGCCGCCAGGATGGCCAGCCACTGTCCGGCCAGTTGATCGAGAATGAAAAAGACCCCGACCACGCCGGGCATGATCAGCATGGCCAGTAGCGCAATCAGGGGCTGGGCGGCGGCGGCAAGGCTGGTGGGCACACGGCCGATAAGGGCCAGAGTGACGCACAGCAGCAACATGCCGACCACGCCAGAAGAAATGGGCAGGCCGGAGAAGTGAACCACGGCTTCTCCAACCTGCCAGTAGCCGATCAGCCAAAGCAGGCCATTCAGCGCGGGCATCTATAGGCCCGCGCTGCCTGTGCCGGCGTGATCAGGCAAACTGAGATAAGCTCAGCCGAGCAGCTCATTGGCCTGCTTGACGATATTCTCGACGGTAAAGCCAAAGTGCTTGAACAGCTCGCCTGCCGGGGCCGACTCACCGTAGGTGGTCATGCCAATGACGCGCCCTTCCAGACCAACGTACTTGTACCAGTAGTCGGCGTGGCCCGCTTCGATGGCAATGCGCTTGGTCACGGCTTTGGGCAGCACGCTCTCGCGGTAGTCGGCGTCCTGACCGTTGAAGCGGTAAGTAGATGGCATGGACACCACGCGCACGGCCTGGCCCTGCTGCTCGAGCGTGGCCGCGGCTTCCATGGCCAGCGCCACTTCGGAGCCGGTGGCAATCAGGATCAGCGCGGGCGTGCCGTCGCAATCCTTCAGCACATAACCGCCGCGCTGGATGGCGGCTAACTGGGCCTTGGTGCGCGGCTGGTGCGGCAGGTTTTGACGCGACAGTACCAGCGCAGTGGGGCCGGAGTGGCGTTTGATGGCCGCATCCCAGGACGCCGCCGTCTCCACCGCATCGCAGGGACGCCAGGTGTTCAGGTTGGGCGTGGTGCGCAGGCTGGTGAGCTGCTCGATGGGCTGGTGGGTCGGGCCATCTTCACCCAGACCGATGGAGTCGTGGGTGAACACGTAAATGGCCTGCTGGCCCATCAACGCCGCCATGCGTACGGCGTTACGCATATACTCCATGAAGATCAGGAAGGTCGCGCCATAAGGAACGAAACCACCGTGCAGGGCGATACCGTTCATCACTGCGCCCATACCGAATTCACGCACACCGTAGTGCAGGTAGTTGCCGTTGGCATCTTCAGGAGTGATCGCTTTGGCGCCTTTCCAGAACGTCAGGTTGGAGGGCGCGAGGTCAGCGCTGCCGCCGAGCAGTTCCGGCATTTGCGGGCCAATCACGTTCAGCGCTTCAAAAGAGGCTTTACGTGAAGCGATGCTTTCGCCCTTTTCCTGAGCCTGCTGCATCAATGCTTCGGTGGCCAGCTCCGTGGGCAGCTGCGCTTTCATGCGGCGTTTGAACTCACGAGCCTGCTCGGGGAATGCTTCGGTGTAGCGAGCGAAGCGGCCTTCCCACTCCTGCTGGCGAGCTTTACCCGCTTCGCGAGCATCCCAGGCGGAGTAAATGGGCTCGGGAATGTGGAAGGGAGCATGCTCCCAGCCTAGCTGCTTGCGCGCCAGCGCTACTTCATCGTCACCCAGCGGTGCGCCGTGGGCTTCTTCTTTGCCCTGCTTGTTGGGCGCTCCAAAGCCGATGATGGTTTTGCAGATGATCAGGCTCGGCTTGTCGTCCTGGCTTTTTGCCAGCTCGATGGCGGCTTTGACTTCTTCAGGTTTGTGGCCGTCGACGTTGGGCACCACGTGCCAGCCGTAGGACTCGAAGCGCTTGGCGGTATCGTCGGTGAACCAGCCTTCGACTTCGCCATCGATGGAGATGCCGTTGTCGTCGTACAGGGCAATCAGCTTGCCCAGCTGCTGGGTGCCGGCCAGGGACGCCGCTTCATGGGAAATGCCTTCCATCAAGCAGCCATCGCCCAGGAAACACCAGGTGTGGTGGTCAACGATGGTGTGGCCGGGGCGGTTGAACTGTGCGGCGAGGGTTTTCTCGGCAATGGCAAAGCCGACGGCGTTGGCGAAGCCCTGGCCCAAGGGGCCGGTGGTGGTTTCGATGCCGGGAGCGTAGCCGTACTCAGGGTGGCCTGCCGTGGGCGAGTGCAGCTGGCGGAAGTTTTGCAGCTGTTCCAGGCTGAGTTCGTAACCGCTCAGGTGCAGCAGCGAGTAGAGCAGCATGGAGCCATGGCCGTTCGACAGCACGAACCGGTCGCGATCGGCCCACTTGGGGTCTTCGGGGTTGTGCTTGAGGTAGTCATTCCACAGCACCTCGGCAATATCAGCCATGCCCATGGGGGCGCCGGGATGGCCAGACTTGGCCTTCTGAACGGCATCCATGGAAAGGGCGCGAATGGCATTGGCCAGCTCAAAACGGGACGGCATGGGGTGCTCCTCGCCTGAAAACGGAAAGAATAAAGGCGCTATTGTCGCTGACTTCCTCGGCGGCGGCAAATTCTCGGGGTGCGTTCTGGGAAGAACCCCCAACAGCGTGTAGACTCTGCCTCCCGAAGTAGTAGTGAAAAGGCTCTGCTTCTATATACGGGCAGGGAACCTCCTGCCATGATTTCCTGCTGATGCTGCGGTCATAATGAAGCAGCCGTCATACAGAGGGTCGAGTGCGCGATGAGCGAATATTCCCTGTTTACCTCCGAGTCCGTTTCCGAAGGTCATCCTGACAAGATTGCTGACCAGATTTCTGATGCGGTGCTGGATGCCATTATCGCCCGTGACAAGCAGGCGCGTGTTGCCTGTGAAACGATGGTGAAGACGGGTGTTGCCATTATTGCGGGTGAAATTACCACCTCAGCATGGGTCGATCTCGAAGCGCTGGTGCGTGATGTGATCACCGATATCGGCTATACCTCCTCACAGGTAGGCTTCGATGGCGCCACCTGTGGCGTGATCAACCTGATCGGCAAACAGAGTGTGGATATTGCTCAGGGCGTTGATCGCACCAAACCCGAAGATCAAGGGGCGGGTGACCAGGGCTTGATGTTCGGTTACGCCACCAACGAAACCGACTCCTTCATGCCGGCCCCTATTCACTACTCCCATCGCCTGGTCGAGCGTCAGGCAGAGCTGCGCAAGCATGGCCTGCTACCCTGGCTGCGTCCGGATGCGAAGAGTCAGGTCACCTTCCGCTACAATGCCGAAGGCCAACCCTGTGGCGTGGATGCCGTGGTGCTGTCGACCCAGCATGACCCGGAAATCGACCAGGAAGACCTGCGCAAGATGGTCAAGCGCGAAATCATCGAGCAGGTGATTCCCGCAGAGTGGCTGGATGCGAAT
The DNA here is from genome assembly GCF_000275725.1 of Vreelandella stevensii S18214. Taxonomy (GTDB): domain Bacteria; phylum Pseudomonadota; class Gammaproteobacteria; order Pseudomonadales; family Halomonadaceae; genus Vreelandella; species Vreelandella stevensii. The sequence goes on from NZ_AJTS01000043.1 coordinate 15,190, forward strand.
ACCCAATACCATATCAATCCGACCGGCAAGTTCGTGATCGGTGGCCCAGTGGGCGACTGTGGTTTGACGGGGCGTAAAATCATCGTCGATACCTACGGCGGCATGGCCCGTCACGGCGGCGGTGCGTTCTCGGGCAAGGATCCGTCCAAGGTAGACCGCAGCGCGGCCTACGCAGGCCGTTACGTGGCGAAGAACGTGGTTGCTGCAGGCTTGGCCGACAAGTGCGAGATCCAGGTGTCTTACGCCATCGGCGTGGCAGAACCCACCTCCGTGTCGATCGACACCTTCGGCACAGGCAAGATCGACGATGCGAAAATCGTCGAACTGGTGCGCGAGCACTTTGATCTGCGCCCCTACGCGATCACCACCATGCTCGACCTGCTGCACCCGATGTATCGTCTGACCTCTGCCTACGGCCACTTTGGTCGCGAGCCGTTCGAGCATAGCTACCGTTGGACGGACGACAAAGGGGAAGAGCATACCGAGACGTTTACGGCGTTCCCTTGGGAGAAAACCGACAAGGCCGACGCGCTGCGCAAGGCGGCTGGTTTGTAAACACGGATTGGCTCGATGCTGTCCTCACGCCCCTGGCTTACCGCCAGGGGCGTTTTTGTTTGAGCTGGCAGGACCGAAGATTGCGACGCGAATGATTTGCGCTTATATTGCGATCGCGCGTAAATGAGTATCAGTCTCTATACGGCGCTGCCTATGACGCCTCTACCCATCGTGATGAGTGATCCATGATACGTCTTCTTGCTGTGACCGGATGTTGTACCCTGCTGAGCTTGGCATCCTCCTCTGCCTTGGCGGGAAACACGCAGTATCCTTTGACGCTGAACAACTGTGGCGTTGAGGTCACCTTCGACCAGGCCCCCGAGCGAGCCATTGGCCTGGGGCAAGCCAGTGCCGAAATCATGCTGTTGCTCGGCCTGGAAGACCGGATGGTGGGCACTGCCTTCTGGCCGAACCAGGTGTTGCCGCAGTTGGCCGAGGCCAATGCCAAAGTGGAGGTCTTGACGGTCGAATTTCCTACCTTCGAGTCTCTTCTGGCCAAGGAGCCGGACCTCGTGACGGCGGCCCTGCCGAGCCTGATAGGCCCCTCCAGCAGGGTTGCCACCCGCGAAGACTTCGACAGCGTAGGAGTGACGACTTACTTATCCCCCAACACTTGCGTTGCCGAAGAGGCGGCCAAGGACAAGTTCGGCTACGGCAGTCGCGACCAGCTCTGGAGCATGGATGGCCTGTATCAGGAGATCGATGAGATTGCCCAGATCTTCGACGTCAACGACCGGGGCCAGGCGCTGATCGAAGATCTCGAGCAGCGGGAAGCCGCCCTGCGGGCTGCGACCCCCGAAGGTAGCGAACCGCTCTCCTTTGTCTTCTGGTTCTCCAGCCCGTCGCCGTCTGCGGACGCTTATCTTGGCGGCAAGAACGGTGCCTCCGGCTTTATCGCCGACGTGTTGGGCGGTAGCAATGCCATCGACGCTGATGCTGAGTGGCCAGCCCTTGGGTGGGAAAGCATCATCGCGTCCGACCCGGACGTCATCGTGGTCGCCCGTGTCGACCGTAATCGCTGGGATCTGGACAACGCAGAGGCCAAGATCGAGTTCCTCAACTCGGACCCCGCCACCCGCGAAATGAGAGCGGTGCAGAACGGAGCCATCGTGGTCATGGATGGCCATGCCATGGATCCGACGGTGAGAACGATCTTTGGGGCTGAGCAAGTGGCGGAACAGCTCGAGGCGCTGGGTCTGAGATGAGCGCCACCCTTGGCATGCCGCAAATAGCTGAGCGTCTGCCACGCCTGGTGTGGGTAGCAGGCGTGCTGCTCAGCTCGTTGCTGGTGATCGGGCTGGTGGTGGGCATCAGCGTCGGGATCGGCGATATGCCGATCCCGCTCTCCACCACTTATGCGGTGATCACCAACAAGCTCGGCTGGACGTCTTTCGAACTCAATCGTATCCACGAAGCCATCGTCTGGGATTACCGCTTGAGCCGGGCGCTGGTGGCGGCCTTTTGTGGTGCGGGTCTGGCACTGGCTGGCGCCATCATGCAGTCGATGCTGCGCAATCCGTTGGCAGAGCCCTATGTGCTGGGTATCTCTGCCGGAGCATCCACTGGCGCCGTGCTGGTTGTCATGCTGGGGCTGGGCGCTGGCGCGGTGTCGCTATCCACGGGGGCGTTCGTGGGCGCCTTCGCTGCCTTTCTGTTCGTGGCACTACTCTCGAACGGAGCGCGGGGCGGCGCCGATCGCACGATATTGGCCGGGGTCGCGGCCTCGCAGCTGTTCAACGCCGTGACCTCCTATTTCGTCACCACTGCTGGCAATGCCCAGCAGGCTCGGGACGTGATGTTCTGGCTGCTCGGCAGCTTCGGTGGCGTACGCTGGCCAGATTTTTTGCTGGTGTCGGTGGTGGTCGGGTTGGGGCTGGTGGCCTGCCTATGCTATGCGCGGGTGCTGGATGCCTTTGCCTTCGGCGATGAGGCTGCCGCTTCGCTGGGGGTCAATGTCGGCCGAACGCGGATCGTCCTGTTTGCCCTTACCGCCGTCATGACGGCGGCCATCGTCAGTATGGTGGGCACGATCGGCTTCGTGGGGCTGGTGGTGCCTCACGCGGCCCGCTTCGTGGTCGGGCCACGCCACTCACGGCTACTGCCTGCCTGTGCCATTGTGGGGGCAATTTTCATGGTATTGGCGGACATCGCCTCCCGGGTGTTGATACCGCAGCAATCTTTGCCGATTGGCGTTGTGACGGCGCTGGTAGGCGTACCGTTCTTCGCTGTCATTCTTTACCGGTTACAGCGCACATCATGAGTATCAAGGCCGAACATCTGGTCTGGAAAATTGGCCCTAAAACGGTGATTGATGGGGTCTCCTTCGAGGCTGAGCCGGGCAAGCTGCTGGGATTGCTGGGCCCTAATGGTTCCGGCAAGACCTCGCTGCTTCGTCTGCTGGCGAGGCTCAAGACCCCTCACGCAGGACGAGTTCTGCTGGACGGCCAGGACCTCGCCACCTATCGGCGTCGTGCCATCGCCCAGCGAGTTGCTTTCATCGAGCAGCACGCCACCACCAACGCCAACCTCAAGGTCATCGACGTGGTCAAGCTGGGGCGCTTTCCCCACCGCACGATGCTTTCGGGGTGGACCCGTGAAGATGATCGAGCGGTCAACGAGGCACTCGAGCGTACCGGCATGAGTGGGAAGCGCGACGATGCCTGGCAGAGCTTGTCTGGCGGTGAAAAGCAGCGTACCCATGTGGCGCGCGCCTTGGCCCAGTCTCCCAGCGAGTTGATCCTCGACGAGCCGACCAACCATCTCGACGTGCAGCACCAGATAAGCCTGCTGCGGTTGATTTCCAGCCTGCCGATGACCAGCATCATCGCGCTCCATGACCTCAATCACGCCGCCATGTACTGTGACCGCCTGATCGTCATGCAAGCGGGGCGGATCGTTGCCTCAGGCACCCCTCAGGACGTATTGACCCAGCGCCTGCTGCGCGAGGTCTTCTCCGTCGATGCCCATATCGAAACCTCTCCGCATCATGCGCGTCCGCATATCCATTTTGCCCGCTAGCGGCAGCCCCTGCGTCGATGTTGCGTTGTTGCATCACGTCCAGTTTGAGTTAAGTTAACATTAGTACGGTGGTTCAGGCGCGGTGGTGCAGGCACCGATGGTTTTGCTGATCATCAGGGGGCGGCGATGGGGTGGCGGTGGATATTCAGAGCAGGGTGGCTGAGTGGCCTGTGCGCTCTGGCGCTGACGGCGCAGGCCGAGGAGTGCCCGGCATGGCCACAGGAGCGCCTTGTTCAAGAGCGCCAGACGCTGGCCGAGCATATCGCGCTGTGGGACCGTGCCTACCATGACGCGGGTGAGTCGCTGATTGCCGATGAGCTTTACGATCAGGCGCTGGCGAGGCTGGCGCATTGGCAAACCTGTCTGGACGATACCACGCCCCACCGCCCCCTGACCCGATCCACCCGTAGCGATGGCACGGTGACTCACGCGGCTCCGCAAACCGGGCTCCACAAGGCCGACGAGGCCGGAGTGCGGCGTTTTACCAGCCGTCGCCAGGGGCTATGGATACAGCCCAAGGTGGACGGTGTAGCGGTGACTTTGCGCTACCGGCAAGGGGAATTGGTCGAAGCGGTCAGCCGCGGCGACGGGGAGCGCGGCCAGGACTGGACCGAGCGCGTTCGGCAACTGCCCGATGTGCCTGCTTCGCTGCCCGAGCCGCTATCGGCGGTGTTCCAGGGTGAGCTCTATTGGCAGCTTGATCGGCATATCCAGTCGCAAGCTCCCGAGATTGGCGCGCGCGGTGCGGTGGCCGGGGCCATGGCGCAGCAGGCACCCAGTGAGGCGACGCTTTCCCGCGTTGGCTTGTTCGTGTGGGATTGGCCCGATGGGCCTACCGAGATGGCGGAGCGGCTGGCGCGACTGACGGCGCTGGGGTTCGACACGGCCGAGTACACGCACGCCGTTACGGGCCATCAGCAAGCGGCTGAATGGCGGGAGCGCTGGTTCAACGAGCCGCTGCCCTTCGCTACCGATGGCGTGGTGCTCAAGCAGGCCGAACGCCCTGGCATTCGTCACTGGTCGGCGTCGCCGCCGGAGTGGGCCATCGCCTGGAAATACCCCGCGCAGCAAGCGCTGGCCCAGGTGCGTGGTATCGAATTTCGGGTGGGGCGCACTGGGCGAGTGACGCCCGTGCTATGGCTGTATCCCGTGAGCCTGGAAGGGCGCAGCATTCGTCGTGTATCGCTAGGGTCGCTGGAGCAGTGGCAGGCCTGGGATGTTCGCCCAGGAGACCATGTGGCCGTGACGCTGGCAGGACTGACGATTCCTCAAGTCACCAGCGTAGTCTGGCAGAGTGCTGAGCGGGCGCCGCTCAGCGTGCCATCGCCAGCGCGTTATGACCTGCTGAGTTGCCTGACGCTGACCCCCGATTGTGATGCCCAGCTATTGGCACGCCTGACCTATCTGGGGAATCAGCTAGGTATGCGTGGCATCGGCGAAGGCACTTGGCAGGCCTTGATGCGTGCCGGGGTCGTGACGGAGCTGCTGGGCTGGCTGGCGCTGTCGGAGGCGCAGCTGCAACAGGCCCATGGTATTGGCCCCGCCACGGCCGCCTCGCTGGCGGCACAGTTTGCGGCGGCACGGCAGGCGCCCTATGCCGCCTGGTTACGTGCGCTGGGCGTACCGCCGGGCGGCAGCGCCGAGCAGGGGGAGTGGGCAACGCTGGAAGGACTCTCCCGCGCCGAGTGGCAGGACCAGCCTGGGGTGGGCCCCGTCCGAGCCGAAGCGCTGGTGGCGTTCTTTGGCCATCCCGAGATCCAGCGGATGGCACGTCAGCTTCAGCAGGCGGGTGTGGAGGGCTTCTAGGCCAGCCCGGTCAGGTAGAGCATCATCCCCAGATAGAACGGGATCAGCAGTGGCGCCAATAGCGTCGTGGTCAACACGGCCAGGGCGCCTTTTTGGGGCTGAATGCCCAGCTCCATGGCCACGACCACCACATTGGAGGCCATCGGTACCACCCCCAGCAACAGCAGCGCCATGGCCAGCTCCGGTGCCAGCGGCGTCAGCTGTTGCAGCACCAGCACGGCACCGACCATGACCAGTGGCCACAGAACGTAGCGCAGCCCCACGCAGGCTGCCACGAAGCGCGTATCCCAGGCGGCCAGCGTCACCTGGCTCAGCGTCATGCCAATGATCATCATGCCCAGCAGGGTGTACGTGGCGGGAAAGACGGCCAGCGAGTTCATCATTGGCTCGGGGAGCACTACACCCAGCGAGCTGAGCAGCAGGGCCAGCAGGAAGGCATAGACCAGCGGCAGGCGGGCAATCTTGATCAGACTCTGGCGCACCGAGAAGTGCCCTCGCGCGCTCAGGTAAAAGCCCACGGTAAATTCATACAGGTTGATCCCCAGCATGCAGAACAGGTACAGCGTGACGCCCTCCGGCGGCAGCAAGATCAGCGCCACGGGCAGGCCGAAATAGCCGGTGTTGCCGGTGCCGGAGGAAAAGGCCAGCAGAGCACCCTCCTGGGGGCCGAAGCGATGGCGGGTCAAGCGATGTACCAGCAGCGCCATGGCGCTGACCAGCAGAAACATGGCCAGCGACAGGGTCAGATAGGCTGCCGTGGGGCCGCCGTTCATCAGCGCGCGGAAAATCGTCAGGGGAGCAATGAGATAGACCAGCAGCGTGGCAATCGGGCGGGGGTCGATCTTGAGCCGCTGGGCCGCAAGGAACCCTAACCCGACATAGCCCAGCAGCATCAACAGTGGCCCCATCAACGTCGCGGGTGCTAAATCCATTTCTCCTCCTTGAATTTTGTCTGCCGAACAACATGAGCCGAATTGAAGATCGTGCGTGAAATCTTTCATTAGCCGCCACGCGGGTAAGCAGCGAGAATACCTCACATAATGATCACTTTGTTGTACTGCGAGGATACACCATGAGCAGCCAGGAACATCCGTTAGGTATCAGCTTCGAGTTTTTTCCGCCCAATACCGATGCCGGCCGGGAGAAGCTGATTCACGTGCGCGATGAGCTGGCCGCATGTAACCCTCGTTTCTTCTCGGTGACCTACGGGGCTGGCGGGTCCACGCAGGCGCGTACCCGCGATATCGTGCGTACCGTGAGTGAGAGCGGTATTACCACCGCCCCGCACCTTTCCTGTATCGGCAGCGAGAAAGCCCAACTACGTGACCTGCTGGCCCAGTATCAGTCGGAAGGCGTGGATAGCCTGGTGGCGCTACGTGGCGATATGCCGTCCGGCATGGGCAGTATCGGCGAGCTGCGCTACGCCAACGAGCTGGTCGAGTTCATCCGTGCCGAAACCGGTGATCACTTCGATATCGCCGTGGCGGCCTATCCAGAATCTCATCCACAGGCTCCCAGCCTCGACAAGGATGTGGAAAACTTTGCCCGCAAGATGAACGCGGGCGCCAATATGGCGATTACCCAGTACTTCTTCACCGCCGACGCCTACTTCCACTTCGTGGACAAAGCGCGGGCGCTGGGTGTCGAGCAGCCGATCATTCCCGGCATCATGCCCATCACCAACTACACCAAGCTGGCGCGCTTTTCCGATGCCTGCGGTGCCGAAATCCCCCGCTGGATTCGCAAGCAGCTGGAAGCCTATGGCGATGACAGCGAGGCTATCGCGGCCTTTGGCACCGAGGTGGTGACGCGCCTGTGCGAGCGCCTGCTGGATGGTGGCGCGCCGGGGCTGCACTTCTATACGCTCAATCAGGCCGCGCCGGTCATGAAGATCGTCGATAATCTCACCTGACCTGTTGCCGATGTGATCCATGAGAACCGATCTGCGTCCTCTGGCGCAGGTCGGTTTTTTTGATGGGGGTGCGACAGGCGCCGCGCGTGGAAGGCCCGGCTTGGAGAGTGGGCAAGGCATGGCTAACCACCGTATGATGCCTGCTCATTGAACCGTGACGGGAGCAGGAAACGATGTGGCTGATAGCTGCCATGTTCGCAGTGACCTATGTGGGAATGGCCGTGGGCCGGCTACCCGGTTTGCAGGTGGACCGTGCATGGATAGCGCTCTCAGCAGCCTGTGTACTACTGCTGACCGGCACCGTGAGCCTGGCGGACGTTGGTCAGCATATCGATGTAGGTGCCCTGGTGTTGCTGCTGGCGCTGATGCTGGTATCGGCACAGTTCGGCTTTTCCGGCGTCTACGGGCGTTTGTCTGCGCTGATCATGCGCCACGCCGAGCGTCCCAGCGTCCTGTTGCTGGGCGTCGTGCTGCTGGGTGGTGTGCTGTCGGCACTGCTGGTCAATGACATCGTGGCCTTTGCGATGACGCCGCTGCTCTGTCAGGCGCTGTTGGCTCGTGGCCTGGATCCTCGCCCCTATTTATTGGCGCTGGCGCTGTCGTGTAACGCAGGCTCGGCTGCCAGCCTGATCGGTAATCCGCAGAACATTCTCATTGGGCAGGTCGGCGGGCTCGATTTTTGGGCCTACAGCCTGCAGGCGCTGGTGCCTGCCGTTGCCGCACTGGGCATCACCTACGCCGTCATCTGGGCCATGTGGCGTCACCGCTGGGTGTTGAACGAGCCAGGGGCGGCACCTATGCCGCTGACCGTGTCCCAGGAAAGCCTGCGCTATAAGCCGCTGTTGGCAGCCATGGCGCTGCTGGTCCTGTTCTCGACCCCGCTGCCTCGCGAATGGTCGGCGCTCGCGGTAGCGCTGGTATTGATGATGTCGCGCCAAGTCGCCAGCCACCGATATGTGCAGGCGGTGGACTGGAACCTGTTGCTGCTGTTCATGGGGCTCTTCATTGTCACCGGCAGTGTCGCTTCCTTGCCGGAGGCGGGGGTGTTGGTCAACCAGTGGCTGGGGTCGGGAGGTGTGCCGGATGACCCATGGCACATGGCCGGGATATCGCTGGTGGCCAGCAACGTGATCGGTAACGTACCTTTTGTGATCTTGCTACTGGGGCTGTTCCCGCAACTGCCCGAGGCCACGCTGATCATGCTGGCGGTCATGTCGACGTTGGCAGGTAATTTGCTGCTGATTGGCAGCGTGGTGAATCTGATCGTGGCAGAGGGGGCCAGACGGCAGGGCGTTCAACTTGGCTTTCTCACCTTTGCCAAGGCGGGTATTCCGGTGACGCTGCTATCGATGCTGGTGGCGGGTGGGTGGTTTGCACTAGGCGTGCGCTGACAAAAAGGCCGACTCCTGGGAGTCGGCCTGCGTTGATAGCCTGTCAGGCTGCGGTGGGGGCCGGTTTCGGCCCGTGCAGCTTGCGCTGCATCAGGAACATGGCGGCGCCGATACCCAGTCCGGCAATGTCGGTGAAGATACCGCCGTAGATCAGGAACAGCGCGCCGATCATCAGCACCAAACGCTGCCATGCCTGGATCGAGCCAAAGAACCATGCTTGTACCGTGGCTGACAGCATGAAGATACCGATCGACGCCGTAATGGCGACGCGAACGATCTGCATCGGTGTGCCTTCCATCAGCATGGCTGGGCTATAGAAGAACATGAACGGTACGATAAAGGCCGCCAACCCTACCTTGAACGAGGTAATGGAGGTTTGCATGGCGTTATCGCCAGAAATACCGGCAGCGGCATAAGAGGCCAGTGCCACGGGCGGGGTGATCGCTGACATGACGGCGAAGTAGAAGACGAAGAAGTGCGCAATCAGCGGCTGAATGCCGATGTTGATCAGGCCAGGCGCCACGACGGAAGCCGCCACGGCATAGGCCGCCGTGGTGGGCATGCCCATCCCCAGCAGAATCGAGATACACATGGCGAAGAACAGGGCCAACAGTTGGCTCACGCCCGCCATGCCCAGCAGCAGCGACGAGAAACGTGCGCCCACGCCGGTCAGGGAAATGACGCCTACGATCAGGCCTGCACAGGCACACACGGCGATGATCTGGATCGACATGGTGCCTGCCAGCTGCAGGGCCTTGAGAATTTCACGAATGCCCATCTTGTTGGGTGAAATCCAGCTCACCACGGCAGCCGCAGCCGTGGCCAGGGTGCCCGCACGGATGACCGAGTACCCCATGAACAGGGCATAGATCAGGATGATGATCGGCGCAAACAGGTACGCGTGACGGGCCAGTTTGCGGAACTGCGGGATTTCATCCTTGCGCATACCGCGCATGCCTTTCTTCGCAGCTTCCAGGTCGACCATGAAATAGACCGACAGGAAGTACAGCGCGGCCGGAATCAGCGCGGCAACGGCAATCTCGCGATAGGGGATGCCGGTGATTTCCGCCATGATGAAGGCACCCGCACCCATGATCGGGGGCATGATCTGGCCGCCGGTGGAAGCAGCGGCTTCGATCGCCCCTGCGCTACGGCCCGGATAACCTACCTTCTTCATCAGCGGGATGGTCAGAGAGCCGGTGGATACCACGTTGCCTGCGGAGGTGCCGTTGATCATGCCCATCAGGCCAGAAGCGAAAATCGACACCTTGGCCGGACCACCCCGCGAGCGCCCTGCAGCGGCAAAGGCGAAGTTGACGAAGTAGTCGCCCACTTTCGAGGCTTGCAGGAACGCTGCAAAAATAATGAACAGAATGATGTAAGTGGAGGAGACCGCCGTCGTTTGCCCGAGCACTCCGATATCGGTGTAGAGCTGGCTGAAGAAGCGGTTGACCGACAGGCCCGGGTAGCTCAGGAAGCCTGGCAGGTAAGGGCCGCCAAACACATAGGCCAGAAAAATGGCAGAAATGACGACCAGCGCGTTACCTGCCACGCGGCGGGTCAGCTCCAGAATCAGCAGCGAACCGGCCATGGCAGCATAGGTAATGCCAACCGGGGCGAAGGAGGTGCCCGTGGACATACGCAACGGCGTATTATAAATCGTAATCAGATAACCCGCGCTGGCCAGTGCGACGATCATCAGCACCAGGTCAGGCATGGAGAATTTGGAGCGCTGCTGGCGATAGAACCAGGACAGCAGGATCGCCCCTACGGTGGCGAGCAGCATCGGGTAGCCGAAGTGCCAGGTTTCCACCTGTGGGTCGATACGCATGGCGCCCCCGGAAAGGGCTTGCCACATCAGGAAGGCTTGCACCAGTGCGTAGCCTGCGGGCAGTAGCAGCGCGGCTCCCAGCAGTGTCAGCCACTTGGGCGACTCATCGCTGGCGTCACTGGCAAAGCGCGCACCAGTGAACAGGCCGAAGCCAAGAATCAGGGCGCCTGCCACGTGAATGATCCGGTAGGTCCATGTTTCCATGGGCAGGACGTTCAGCGTGATCAAGTGAAACAGCGAGTAGGCGATGGCAACGCCGGCGAAAAGCATCCACTGCCAGCCGGTAAACAGACGACGGTTTGACTCGACGACCTCTTCGTCGACACCTTCGGCGAGTATGGCCTTGGCGTCCTGTTGCTCAATAGGGTCGCTAGCGGGTGCAGCCGGGTTGGGGCTGCCGGTGTTGTTGCTCATGGAGGTTACCCTTGGGATGGATCGTCAGCGAAGATGCTTGGGTAATTCAGGAACTGCTTATTCATGGCCAGAGCGACAAGAGCCGACCCTGTAAAGAGTCGGCTCTTGTGCTGGCATATTCGCGCTTATTGGCGAATCATGTCGTCGGCAATCTCATAGCCGTTTTCATTGAACCAGCGGGCAGCACCGGGGTGGAAAGGCATGACCGTGTTGTACTTGACGTTCTCGGGAATGCTCTCTTCGGCACTGCGGTGGATGGATACCATGCGGTCGTTGTTTTCCATGGTGATGCGCGTGACTTCATACACCAGGCTGTCGGGCAGATCACAGCCGGCAATGGCGAAGTTCCACATGGAAACGGCGCGAGCATCTTCTTCCAGCGTTTCGTAGGTGCTGGCCGGAATCATGAATTCAGAAACCGGGAAGGCGTCGACAATGGTGGCCTGCTCTTCTTCGGTGAACTCGATGATGTTGACGTCAGTTTGAACTTCCAACTGGCTGACGGCCGGGATCGGTACGCCCGCTGCAAAGGCAACGACGTCCAGCAGTCCATCCTGCAACTGGCCGCCCAGGTCAGACCAGCCGCCGTTACGGCGCTCGAAATTGACGCCCAGCTCTTCGAGGATGGCGGGGAAGTAAACGTCAGAGGTAGAGCCTGCGGGGCCAAAACCAATGCGCGAGCCGTCCGGAATCTCGGAAATGGAGGTAATGCCGGTGCTGGCCAGTGCGGTGATGGAGAATGGCGTCTCGTACATTGGGAACAGGGCACAGGCGTTATCCATGACGACACCCGGTGCCAGCGGGCTACGACCGTTCATGGCGTCATCTGCAGGGCCCAGTGTGGTCAGGCCGAAGGCCAGCTCACCCGCGTGAACCAGTGCCAGGTTCTGCGTCGGGCCACCGGTGACTTCACCACCGCCGGTAATGCCGCCCAACTGGTCGGCCAGCAGGTTCGCCCAGCCAGAACCGTAGATGTAGAAGGTGCCGCCCTGGCTGGCAGTACCTACGGTAAAGCTGGAGGGCCAGCCGTCACGATCAACTTCCGCATGGGCGGTGGTCGCAGCAACCAGCGCGCCGCCAGCCAGCAGGGCAAGAGACTTGGGCATCATATTACGCATGGCGAGATTTCCTAAGCTGTTATTGGGATTATCGTCTGGCATATCACTGTGGTGGCCAGTGCTCGTTCTAATAAGCAGCTTATATAGAGCGATTGTCGTGCCAATGGCTTTGTTTTTATTTGAATACAATCGCTTACGGATATCTTATTCAACTTTGGTTGAAAGGCACTCGACGCTTTATGGATGGCTTTACGCACGAATGCATAGAAATAGCGTGCGGTTTTCCGCACATTTTGGCGAGAAAGATGACTCCTGGGCGTCGCTACTTCGGTTTGCCGGGATCCAGGATACGCACTGGCTGTACATCCTGTACTTTTTGCTCATCGCGCACCTGGTTGACTCGAGTCACCAGCTCTGGCGATGTGTCATCCTCGATCGGCAGCTGCTCAAAGAAATCACAGTTGACGCATTCACGGTAGCGAATGCCATGCTGCTCCCAGGCGCGAATACGGTCCATGGCGGCGCAGCGGGGGCATGTAACCCCGGCAATAAAGCGTTTGATACTCGACATGACAGGACTCCTGAGACGCGGCAGCAGAGCTGCCGCGTAGAGATTAAGAGTGGATTAGGCAGCGCGGATACCGCTGTGGCGCAGCAGCGGTGCCACACTGGGCTCGCGACCACGAAACGCGACGAACAGCTCGGCAGCATCGCGGGCGCCGCCCTGTTCAAGGATCTCTTCCTTGAAGCGCTGGCCGGTGGCAGGGTCAAAAATACCCGCTTCTTCGAAGGCGCTCCAGGCGTCGGCGGAGAGCACTTCGGCCCACTTGTAGCTGTAATATCCCGCCGCATAGCCCCCTGCAAAGATGTGGCTAAAGCTGTTCTGGAAGCGATTGAAGGGCACCACGGGAACCACTGAGGTGTGGCGGCGTACGTCGTCCAGCAGGCCTTGTACGTCGTCGGCGCTGGGAGCTTCCAATTCATGGTGCAGGCGCATGTCGAAGAGCGAAAACTCTATCTGGCGCAACATGCCCATGGCGGACTGGAAGTTTTTAGCCGCCTGGAGGCGCTCGAACAGTGCATCGGGGAGCGGTTCGCCGGTATCCACGTGTCTGGACAGTAGCGCTAGCCCCTCTTTTTCCCAGCAGTAGTTCTCCATGAACTGGCTAGGCAGTTCGACCGCGTCCCAGGCCACGCCGTTGATGCCGGAAACATCGGCGATGTCCTGCTTGGTCAGCATGTGGTGCAAGCCGTGGCCGAACTCGTGGAACAGCGTTGTGACTTCGTCGTGGGTCAGCAAGGCAGGTTTGCCGCCCACCGGGGCGGTGAAATTACAGGTCAGGAAGGCGACCGGTAGTTGCAGGCCGTGTTCTGTCTGGCGGCGTACTCGGCAGTCCGCCATCCAGGCGCCTCCGCGTTTGCCCTCCCGGGCGTAAAGGTCGAGGTAGAACCCCGCAATCGGCTTGCCTTGCTCGGTAATTCTGAAAAACCGCACATCGTCATGATAGCTGGCCACGCTGGTATCTTCCGCTACCTGCACGTTGTAGAGGCGCTCGATGACTTGAAACAACCCGTTGACCACGTGGGGGGCGGGAAAGTAGGGGCGTAGCTGCTCCTGGGAGAGGTCATGGCGAGCCACGCGCAGCTTTTCACTGGCATAGGCGACATCCCATGGCTGCAGCGTGTCGAGCCCGAGCTCATCACGGGCGTAGGCGCTGAGCTCGGCAAACTCCTGCTGAGCTTGCGGCTTGGCACGCTGGGCCAGGTCTTCGAGAAAGTCGAGTACCTGGGCGGGGGAGTCGGCCATCTTGGTAACCAGCGAGTAGTCGGCGTAAGTATCGAAGCCGAGCAGGCGGGCCAGCTCCTGGCGCAGGGCCAGCGTCTCTTCCAGAATGGGGGCGTTATCAAACTGGCCTGCTTTAGGGCCCTGGTTTGAGGCGCGCGTCACAAAGGCGGTATACACTTCCTCGCGCAGTTCACGGTTGTCGGCATAGCTGACGATCGGAAAGAAGCTGGGGAAGTCGAGCGTGATGCGGTAACCCTCTGCGCCTTTGGCCTCTGCCAGTGCTTTCAGCGTTTCCAGAGCACTTTCCGGCACGCCTGCCAGCAGCGCAGGGTCAGTGATGTCCTTGTGCCATGCCTGTGTGGCATCCAGCACATGGTTGGAAAACTGATTGGACAGCGTGGAGAGACGCGCTTGAATGTCGCCGTAACGCGCCTTCTTGTCGGCTGGAAGGTCCACGCCCGCCAAGCGGAAGTCGCGCAGCGCATTATCAACGGTGCGCCGTTGGGCGGTGCTCAGGTCGTGCCAGGCAGGACCTTCCTTGAGCGCCTGCCAGCCCTTGAAGAGCCCTTCATGTTGGCCTACCCAAGTGCCAAAGGCCGACAGCTTCTCCAAACAGGCCTGATAGGCGTCACGCAGTTCCGGGCTGTTCATGGTGCTGTTGAGGTGCAACACCGGCGACCAGGCCTGAGACAGGCGGTCGTTCACGGCTTCCATGGGCGCGGCAAAGTTGTCCCAGGTAGGCGGTTGATGAGCGGCTTGTTGGGCAAGGCGCTCGATGGCGTCGCGACCCTCATTGAGCAGTTGTTCTACCGCGGGCACCACGTGTTCGGCACGAATGTCGGCGAAAGGGGGGAGCTCATGGCTCTCTAGCAACGGGTTGCGGGACATAGGCACCTCTATGGCGGCAGGTTGGTTCATGCGGGCGCGTAAAGCGTCCGTGGATAATGACACAGTGCGGGCAGCCGAGGTCAGTTTCAATGGCGGCATTGGCCTGGAGGCATGCGCCTGCTAGTCTTGCCGCCTTTTGATACGTCGAATCGAGTGCCACCAAGGCAGGAGCAGAAGATGAGTGAAACGCTGGAGCGTTGGGGGTCGAAGCGTGCCTTTATTCTCGCGGTGACCGGTGCCGCGGTAGGGCTTGGCAATATTTGGCGGTTTCCCTATGTGGCCGGGGAAAACGGCGGGGCGGCCTTCTTGCTGATTTACGTGGCGTTTGTCCTGTTGCTGGGCCTGCCCGTGATGATGGCGGAAATACTCATTGGCCGCGCTGGCCGTCGAGGCCCCATGCAGTCACTGAGCGTACTGGCCACACAGGCGGGTGCCTCGCCCCACTGGCGCTGGCTGGGGCTGTTCGGTGCGCTGACGGTGTTTTGCATTCTGTCGTTTTATTCCGTGGTGTCTGGCTGGTCGATCGAGTTTCTGGTGGCCTCCATCAATGGCAACTTTGACGGGGCCAGTGCCGCCGAGATTGGCGCTGGCTTTGACGCCTTTCTGGCCAATCCAGGCCTGCTGATTTTCAACCATTCACTGTTCCTGTTCATGACCATGACGGTGGTGGCGGCTGGCGTCGCGAAAGGCCTGGAGCGGCTCAATAATCTCTTGATGCCGGTGCTCTATGGCCTGTTGGTGCTATTAGCCCTCTACGCCATGACCACCAGCGGCTTTGGGGCGGCGCTGCACTGGCTGTTCATGCCGTCTTTCGAAAACGTCACCGCGTCGGTGGTGCTGCATGCCATGGGACACGCTTTTTTCACCCTGGCCGTAGGGGCGTGTGCGTTGATGGCCTACGGGGCCTATATGCCGGATGAACAGAGCCTGCCGAAAGCCGCTTGTGCGGTGGCCGTGCTGGATATCAGCGTGGCGCTGCTGGCGGGTATTGCGATCTTTTCAGTAGTGTTTGCCCAAGGGATGGACCCGGCGGACGGGCCGGGACTGATGTTCGTGACCCTGCCCATTGCCTTCTCCGAGTTGCCCTGGGGTTCCTTGTGGCTGAGCGTGTTCTTTTTGCTGCTGCTGCTCGCGACGTGGACGTCAGCCATCAATCTGGCGGAGCCCATGGTGGCCACGCTGCAGGGCCTTGGCTGGCGGCGCAGCGTTTCTACGGCTGTCGTGGCGATCAGTGTCTGGCTGCTGGGGCTGCTGTCGGCCTTCTCCTTTTCTCACCTGGCGGAGTTTAGACCGCTGTTTGGGCGCAACGTGTTCGAGCTGGTCAGCAGTATCCCCCCGGACATCTTCCTGCCCATGGGAGGATTGCTGATTGCTATCTTCGCGGCCTGGGTAATGCCACAGCCCTTGGTGATGCGCACCCTGGGCGTGGGTGAGCGAGGCTTCCTGCTTTGGCAACGTCTGGTCCGTTGGGTCTCCATTCCGCTGACCTTCATCGTCCTGCTGGGTGGATTGCTATAGTGGTTCTTGTGTCACTAACAGGAGAGTCTTCATGAGCAATGCCTTACGCGCGTTTCACGCACACTCCCCTACGCTGGGCGAGCGTGTCTATATCGACCCGGCCAGTGTCGTGATCGGCAACGTCACTCTGGGCGACGACTGCTCGGTATGGCCCATGAGCGTGATCCGTGGCGATATGCACAGGATCACTATCGGGGCGCGCACCAGCGTGCAGGATGGCAGCGTGCTGCATATCACCCACGCCAGCGATTTCAACCCGGAGGGCTTTCCTTTGACGATCGGTGACGATGTCACCATCGGTCACAAGGCCATTCTTCACGGCTGCACGTTGGGTAACCGTATTCTGGTGGGCATGGGCGCCATCGTCATGGATGGCGCGGTGGTGGAAGACGAGGTGATCATTGCGGCGGGAGCGGTAGTGACACCCGGCAAACGGCTGGAAAGTGGCTATGTATATGCGGGCAATCCTGCCAAGCCGTTGCGGCCTTTGAAAGAGCAGGAGCGGGCCTTTTTCCCCTATACGGCAGGCAACTACGTCAAATTGAAGGACGAGTTTCTAGCGCAGCAAGGTGGTTAGCCTAAACCTTTGGTAAACGGCAGCTTTTTTTATATCAGGCCGTGTTGTAGTCTTCGATAATCTGGTAATTTATCCAGTTTTTCAGAGTGCCACGACATGGCCAACTTTCGCACGCACATTACCGTGGCCGCCTCAGGCGGTACGCTCATGGCCTATATGGGCTGGCAAGCGCAGTGGTGGCCCGCGTCGCAATCCTTGCTGATCATTGCGCTGGTGGCCTTCGGTGGCATCCTGCCCGACATAGACGCAGACCGTTCCCGCTCTATCCGTCTGATTTTCAATCTGTTGTCGGTGCCTACCCTGGTATTGGGGGTGTTGATGCTGCAGCCCTGGTTGACGCCTGGACTGCTGCTGGTGGCCTGCGGCGGTATCTATTTTTCAGTGCGCTACCTGGCCGCGATTCTCTTCTCCAGATTGACCGTTCACCGAGGGATCTGGCACTCGTTAATGGCGGCGGGGTTGTGCGCCCTGGCGACGGCGGCGCTCAGCTACCATCTGCTAGCGCAGCCCGCCTGGTTGGCCTGGTCGCACGGTGCCGCGGTACTGGTGGGGTTTATCATCCACCTGGGACTGGATGAGCTGTTCAGTGTCGATCTGGAGGGGGCGCGGCTGAAGCGCTCGTTTGGTACGGCGCTCAAGTTGGGCGACAGCCGACGTCCTCTCTCTAATCTTTTGATGCTCATTGCCATGCTGGTGCTGGTGCCCTGGGTGCCGCCCTGGGGAGTGCTGCTGGAACTGATGCGTCAAGGGTCACTGCTGTGGCGGTAATCGTCAGCGCTCAGGCCATGCTTTTTGAGCTTGTCGTAGAACGTCTTGCGCGGGATGCCCAGGTGGCGACACACTTCCGTTACGCGGCCGTGGTGACGCGCCAGTGACTGGCTGATCAGGCTCTTTTCGAACAGCTCTACCTGGCGCGGTAGCGTGGGTTCATGGGTGTCTGCGGCGACACCTTCCAGCAAGGCGTCCAGCCGATAGTCGAACGCGGCACCCAGCAAAACGTAACGTTCGGCAAGGTTGCGCAGCTCGCGCACGTTGCCTGGCCAGTCGTGGGCCAGCAGGGCGGCAATGGCCGGGCTGTCCAGCGTTGGCGCTTCCAGCCCGCTACGGTTGGCGGCGACCACGGCAAAGTGCTGAAAAAGGAGCGGGATGTCTTCTCGCCGTTCGCGCAGGGCGGGCAGGGGCAGGGTGACCACATTGAGGCGGTAGTAGAGGTCTTCGCGAAACAGCCCGTCGTCGGCCGCCACTTTGAGATCTACCTTGGTGGCGGCAATCACGCGAATATCGAGCGGTACGGCTTCATTGGCTCCCAGGCGTTCGACGCTGCGCTCCTGCAGTACGCGCAGCAGTTTGACCTGCAGTGCCATGGGCATGGACTCGATCTCATCCAGAAACACCGTGCCGCCGTTGGCATGCTCGAACTTGCCGATACGCCGCTCCACGGCCCCTGTGAAAGCGCCTTTTTCGTGCCCAAACAGCTCTGATTCGATGGTGTTTTCCGGCACGGCGCCGCAGTTGATCGCCATGAAGGGGCTATTGCGACGAGCGCTGCGTTCATGGATCGCGCGGGCCACCAGATCTTTCCCTGTGCCGGTTTCGCCAAACAGCAAGACATCGGCCTCTACCTGGCTGATGCGCTGGATCATGGCCGCCAGGCGCGAAATGACCGGCGTGCGGCCTACCAGGCGAGGCCCGAGCGCTGCGTGCTGGACTTCGAGCTCGGCTTTCAGGCGCAGGTTTTCCAGGCTTAGCTGGCGCTTTTCGATGCCGCGTCTCACGACGTCCAGCAGCTGATCGCCCGCAAAAGGCTTTTCCAGAAAATCCCAGGCACCGGCGCGCATTGCTTCCACCGCCGTCGAGATGTCGCCATGGCCAGTGATCAGTATGATCGGCAGGGTGGCATCGCGATGGTGAAGCTCATGCAGCAGGGCCATGCCATCCATGCCGGGCATGCGGATGTCGCTGACGATGACGCCTGGGAAGTCGTCGGGCAGCGCCGCCAAGGCTTGCTCTGCGGATTCGAAGCAGTAGGGAGTGTAGCCGGCCAGCTCCAGGGTCTGGCTCGCGGTGATACGCAGATGTGGCTCGTCGTCGATCACCATGACCGGCAGTGTCGACGGTTCATGCATGGTTATTGTTCTCCGTTATTCTATGCTGCTCGCCTAGGGGCGACACGATGGTGCGCGGTAGGGAGATCGTGAAGCACGCGCCTCCCTCGGCCCGGTTGGTGGCCTGTAGCTTGCCCCCCAAGTCCTCCATGATACGCGATGAGATGGAAAGTCCTAGCCCCAGGCCGCTGCCCGGCGCTTTGGTAGTGAAAAAGGGCTCGAAGATCCGCGACACATGGTGCTCGGCGATACCGGGGCCGTTGTCGATGACATGAATTCGCACTTGGTCAGACGTGGCCTCGGCCCGCAGCGTAAGGGTGGGCTGGGCGACGTCTTTCATCGCCTGGATGGCATTGCCAATCAGGTTGACGATGACCTGTTCCAGGCGCACCAGGTCTCCCTCTACCCACAGGGTTTCGGCGGGCCATTGAGGCGTCACCTGGATACTGCCATCGCGTAGTCGGCTGTGAAACAGGCGCAGGGCGTACTC
Source organism: Vreelandella stevensii S18214 (assembly GCF_000275725.1). GTDB lineage: Bacteria > Pseudomonadota > Gammaproteobacteria > Pseudomonadales > Halomonadaceae > Vreelandella > Vreelandella stevensii. The sequence continues at coordinate 34,539 of NZ_AJTS01000043.1, forward strand.
GATGCAGGCCTGGACAGAAATGGTTTCGTGGCGCTCGCTGCTTTTGCGAGAAAACTGGCGTAGCTGGGCACTGATATCTGCCATGCGCTGGGTCAGCTCGACGATTTGCGCCAGATTGGCATCGGCTTGCTCGATGCGCGTCAATTCGATGAAACGGCGCGCGTTTTCAGCATAGGCGCGAATAGCGGCCAGCGGCTGATTGAGCTCATGATTGATGCCTGCGGCCAGTTGGCCCAACACGGCCAGCTTGGCGGCTTGTATCAACTCGTTCTGGGTTTGCTGAAGATTGGCTTCTGCCCGACGGCGCTCTTCGATTTCATCGGAAAGGCGTTGATTGCTGGCCACCAGATCGCGTGTTCGACGCTCCACGCTGGCTTCCAGCTCATCGCGCGCGCGCGCCAGAGTCTGTCGTTCACGTTCGGCAAAGGCTTCCCGCTCTCGGCGTAGCCGTAAACGTTGCCAGCCGATGCCTGCGCCCAGTGCAACGACGCCATAGAGGCCTCCTGCCATCAAGGCGGCCACCCATTGGGCGCTGATCACCGAGTTCAATGGCTTGAGAATATGCATCTGCCAGCCAAATTCCGGTAGCGGTCTCGTCAAGCTGAGGTAGCGCTCTCCCTGCAGCGGGCCATGGGCAAAGCTGACAAGGTAGCTGTCGGGGCCATAGGGGGCCTCTACCTCAATGCCGGAGGGGTCGAGCGGCTCGATGGCATAGCGACGCGTTGCGCGGAGGCTTTCGCGCTGCGCTTCGTTGAGGGGGTAAAGCGCATTCATGCGCAGCTCGGGTTGGCTGGCCATGAAAATGATCGAGTCGCTGTCCGTGACAAACAGCTCCGCATCTTGCTGTGCCCAGCTCTCTTCGACCTCATCGAGCAGCACTTTGATGACCAGCACACCATCCGGTGTAGCGTCGGGTGACGTATCGTCCAGCCATACGGGGGCAGAAAAGAAGTATCCCCGCTCCAGCGACTGCGTACCCAGACCGTAAAAACGCCCCTGCCCACCGGCAATGGCATCGGTGTAATAACTGCGGAAGGCGTAGTTATGGCCAATGAAAGTATTGGGCCGATGCCAGTTGCTGGCCGCAATGGTGTAGGCGTCGCGATCCAGCAGATAAACGTCCGACACACCTGCCGTAAAGCGAAAGCGGTCCAACAGCAGGTTCAGCGACATGGGGTCCTGACCTTCGTGCGCAGCCAGGAAACGCTGGATTCCTTCTCGGGTAGAGAGCATTTGGGGCAGGTAATCATAACGGGACAGGTAGCCCGTCAAGTTGGCTGCCGATAGGCGCAGCTCGTTTTCAGCGTCGTCGCGCAGATTGGCAAGCGCCTGCTCGCGGGCTAGCTGGGCGGCCTGCCACATGCACAGCGCAAGCCCCACCGGCAGGATCAGCAGCCAGGCAAGCCGCCAACGTGGGCCGGGAGAGCGACTCATGCGGAGGTGCGCGTGCCTTGGGCACGGCGTAATGCGCGCTGAGCGCGGGTCTCCGCACGGGCCATTTCGAGTAGCCCCTCTTCCACATACACCAGATGTTCATGAGCGCGAGCTCGGGCATCTTCTGCGCGGCCATCCAGGATGGCATCGAGCAGCGCTCGGTGCTGCTTCATCAACTGTGAGCGGGAGCCTGGCTTGGCAAACAGGTGCGCCAGATTATCCACGATACTCTGCTCCAGGAGATGGAAGATACCGCGAATGGTGTGCAAGAGCAGGACATTGTGCGCTGCTTCGGCAATCGCCAAATGAAACGCGGCGTCCAGCTTGGCTTCCTGTGCAGGGTTGGCGCCGACGAAACCGCCGTCCAGCTCCTCGAAGCGCTGTATCAGCACGGCTTTGTCGGCGGGTGTCGAGCGCAGTGCAGCATAGTAGGCCGATATGCCCTCCATGGCATCGCGAAACTCCAGCAGATCCAGGTGAAATTCCTTGTGGCGGGAAAGCATTTCCAGCAAGGGGTCGGTATAGCCGCTGTTGAGCGTCTCGTTGACGAAGGTGCCGCCGCCTTGGCGACTACTCAGTAATCCGCGGGCAGCCAATTTCTGAATGGCTTCTCGCAAGGAGGGGCGAGAAACACCAAAACGCTCAGCCAGCTCTCTTTCAGGGGGCAAGCGTTGCCCGGGTTTCAGGCTTCCTTCCAGAATCATGCCTTCAAGGCGTTCGGTAATCACATCGGCAAGGCGCTGTTGGCGGAGCGGCGGGTAAGACATGAACAGTAGCTCCAATAATTGGTAAGACCAAGAGTAATCAATTTAAATGTCCCGCTCAAGCGTCCGTAGCATGCCATTCCAACAAGAAAGCAGCGCTTTGAACTAAAGTATGGTGGATGCCATGGGCTAATTTCACGTTTTGTGTTTGACACACAGGATCGGCCTCTCTAATGTTGTTTCTGTTTTTTTGTAAATTGGTAAAACCAATTAATACGCTAGAGCGCTGGCATACTCATGCGTCGTGGGTAAGCAAGAGCATGTAGGCATAGCTTTTTGCTGACGTGACAACAACAGTGCAATCTCTCCATAGGGTGCTCCATGATCATTTCTGCCTCCACGGACTATCGCCGGGCTGCCAAGCGTCGCCTCCCCCCTTTCCTCTTTCATTATGCGGATGGAGGGTCGTACGCAGAGCACACTCTGCGTCGCAACGTGGATGACCTGCGTGATGTTGCGCTACGTCAGCGGGTGCTGAAGGACATGTCCTCGCTTTCTCTGGAAACCGAGCTGTTTGGTGAAAAGCTTGCGATGCCGCTGGCGCTGGCGCCGGTAGGGCTGGCAGGTATGTATGCGCGGCGGGGGGAAGTGCAGGCTGCCCGCGCGGCCAGTAAAAAAGGGGTGCCCTTCACCCTGTCGACCGTATCGGTTTGTCCGATTGCCGAAGTGGCGGCAGCGGTCGACCGGCCCATCTGGTTTCAGCTCTACGTGCTGAAAGACCGTGGGTTCATGAAGCATGTGCTGGATCGCGCCAAGGAGGCTGGCGTAAAAACGCTCGTTTTTACCGTGGATATGCCAGTGCCCGGAGCGCGTTATCGTGATGCCCACTCCGGCATGAGCGGCAAGCACGGCCCAGCACGGCGTATTCTGCAAGCGGTACGGCATCCCCTGTGGGCCTGGGACGTTGGGGTCAATGGCCGCCCCCATGACCTGGGGAATGTGTCCGACTATCGCGGCAAGCCAACCGAGCTCGAGGATTACATTGCCTGGCTGGGCGATAACTTCGATCCTTCTATCTCCTGGAAAGATCTGGAGTGGATTCGAGAGCAATGGGATGGGCCCATGATCATCAAGGGCATTCTTGATGCGGAAGATGCGCGGGATGCGGTGCGATTTGGCGCAGATGGTATCGTGGTATCCAACCATGGCGGCCGTCAGCTGGACGGCGTGCCGTCCACGGCTCGGGCGCTACCCGCCATTGCAGATGCGGTCAAAGGAGATCTAGCGATTCTGGCGGACTCTGGCGTGCGCAGTGGCCTGGATGTCGTCAGAATGATTGCCATGGGAGCGGATACGGTGCTGATTGGTCGGGCCTTCATCTACGCGCTGGCGACAGCGGGAGAGGCCGGCGTGACCCACCTGCTCGAGCTGTTTGAAAAAGAAATGCGCGTTGCCATGACGTTGACCGGGGCGCGCACCATTGCTGAACTCGGCTCCCAGTCACTGGTGTCTAATGCTCAGCAGGTACTGTTGCAAGAGTAAAAGCAGGCGGTGCTGCCTGATAGTAGAGACGGTATATAGGTGTGCGACTGCAAAGCGTGAAATTA
>NZ_AJTS01000044.1 GCF_000275725.1 Vreelandella stevensii S18214
TTACGTAAATTGTATTGTGATACGTCTCAAGCGTATCCGGCAATCGTTATCATTGCGAACCCCAGACTCCTTCGGGTTATAGGGTCAAGCAATGAAGCGCACACGGTGGATGCCTAGGCAGCCAGAGGCGATGAAAGACGTGGTAGCCTGCGATAAGGTTCGGTGAGGTGGCAAACGACCTGCGACCCGGACATCTCTGAATGGGGAAACCCACTCATCACAAGATGAGTATCCTGTCCTGAATACATAGGGGCAGGAGGCGAACCAGGGGAACTGAAACATCTAAGTACCCTGAGGAAAAGAAATCAACCGAGATTCCCCTAGTAGCGGCGAGCGAACGGGGACCAGCCCTTAAGCGTGTGACGGATTAGACGAACAGACTGGGAAGTCTGGCCATAGCGGGTGATAGCCCCGTAGTCGAAAATCTGATCACGTGAAATCGAGTAGGTCGGGGCACGAGAAACCTTGACTGAAGACGGGGGGACCATCCTCCAAGGCTAAATACTCCTGGCTGACCGATAGTGAACCAGTACCGTGAGGGAAAGGCGAAAAGAACCCCGGAGAGGGGAGTGAAATAGATCCTGAAACCGTGTGCGTACAAGCAGTAGGAGCAGACTTGTTCTGTGACTGCGTACCTTTTGTATAATGGGTCAGCGACTTATATTCAGTGGCGAGGTTAACCGTATAGGGGAGCCGTAGGGAAACCGAGTCTTAACTGGGCGACACAGTCGCTGGATATAGACCCGAAACCGAGCGATCTATCCATGAGCAGGGTGAAGGTTGAGTAACATCAACTGGAGGCCCGAACCAGGATCTGTTGAAAAAGATTTGGATGACTTGTGGATCGGAGTGAAAGGCTAATCAAGCTCGGAGATAGCTGGTTCTCCTCGAAAGCTATTTAGGTAGCGCCTCACGTATCACCGCCGGGGGTAGAGCACTGTTTCGGCTAGGGGGTCATCCCGACTTACCAACCCGAGGCAAACTCCGAATACCGGTGAGTGCAAGCGTGGGAGACACACGGCGGGTGCTAACGTCCGTCGTGAAAAGGGAAACAACCCAGACCGTCAGCTAAGGTCCCCAAATCCTGGTTAAGTGGGAAACGATGTGGGAAGGCTCAGACAGCTAGGAGGTTGGCTTAGAAGCAGCCATCCTTTAAAGAAAGCGTAATAGCTCACTAGTCGAGTCGGCCTGCGCGGAAGATGTAACGGGGCTAAACCAGGTACCGAAGCTACGGGTTCATCCTTACGGATGAGCGGTAGAGGAGCGTCGTGTAAGCCGATGAAGGTGTGTTGAGAAGCATGCTGGAGGTATCACGAGTGCGAATGCTGACATGAGTAACGATAAAGGGAGTGAAAAACTCCCTCGCCGGAAGACCAAGGGTTTCTGTTCGACGCTAATCGGAGCAGAGTGAGTCGGCCCCTAAGGCGAGGCCGAAAGGCGTAGTCGATGGGAAACGGGTCAATATTCCCGTACCGGACATGATTGCGATGGGGGGACGGAGAAGGCTAGGTGAGCCAGGCGTTGGTTGTCCTGGTGAAAGTGAGTAGGCTGGGGTCTCAGGTAAATCCGGGACCCTTCAAGGCCGAGACACGAAACGAAGACACTACGGTGTCGAAGTCATTGATGCCACGCTTCCAGGAAAAGCCTCTAAGCTTCAGATCATGTGCGACCGTACCCCAAACCGACACAGGTGGTCAGGGTGAGAATCCCAAGGCGCTTGAGAGAACTCGGGTGAAGGAACTAGGCAAAATGGTGCCGTAACTTCGGGAGAAGGCACGCCGGCGTAGGGTGACGAGACTTGCTCTCCAAGCCCGAACCGGTCGAAGATACCAGGTGGCTGCAACTGTTTAGTAAAAACACAGCACTCTGCCAACTCGCAAGAGGACGTATAGGGTGTGACGCCTGCCCGGTGCCGGAAGGTTAAGTGATGGTGTTAGGATTCGTCCGAAGCTCTTGATCGAAGCCCCGGTAAACGGCGGCCGTAACTATAACGGTCCTAAGGTAGCGAAATTCCTTGTCGGGTAAGTTCCGACCTGCACGAATGGCGTAATGATGGCCACGCTGTCTCCACCCGAGACTCAGTGAAATTGAAATCGCCGTGAAGATGCGGTGTACCCGCGGCTAGACGGAAAGACCCCGTGAACCTTTACTATAGCTTCACACTGGACGCTGATGTTGCCTGTGTAGGATAGCTGGGAGGCTTTGAACCTCGGACGCCAGTTCGAGGGGAGCCAACCTTGAAATACCAGCCTGGCATCATTGGCGTTCTCACTCAGGTCCGTGATCCGGATCGAGGACAGTGTGTGGTGGGTAGTTTGACTGGGGCGGTCTCCTCCCAAAGCGTAACGGAGGAGCACGAAGGTACCCTCAGCACGGTCGGACATCGTGCAATGAGTGCAAGAGCATAAGGGTGCTTGACTGCGAGACAGACACGTCGAGCAGGTGCGAAAGCAGGTTCTAGTGATCCGGTGGTTCTGTATGGAAGGGCCATCGCTCAACGGATAAAAGGTACTCCGGGGATAACAGGCTGATACCGCCCAAGAGTTCACATCGACGGCGGTGTTTGGCACCTCGATGTCGGCTCATCACATCCTGGGGCTGAAGTCGGTCCCAAGGGTATGGCTGTTCGCCATTTAAAGTGGTACGCGAGCTGGGTTTAGAACGTCGTGAGACAGTTCGGTCCCTATCTGCCGTGGGCGTTGGATGTTTGAGAAGAGCTGCTCCTAGTACGAGAGGACCGGAGTGGACGACCCTCTGGTGTTCCGGTTGTCACGCCAGTGGCATTGCCGGGTAGCTATGGTCGGACGGGATAACCGCTGAAAGCATCTAAGCGGGAAGCCCCCTTCAAGATGAGACATCCCCGAGGCCTAGAGCCTCCTGAAGGGCCCAGCGAGACCAGCTGGTTGATAGGCACGGTGTGGAAGCGCTGCAAGGCGTTGAGCTAACGTGTACTAATGGCCCGTGAGGCTTGACCCTATAACACCCAAGGGGTCTGGTCGTGATGATAACGAAGAGTGTGAACGCACTCGCAACACCGGATACGCCGCAGTGAGCCAGAGCGCTTGCTGACAAGAGACGCACACAATACACGTCAAGAACACCTCAGCATGATATGCATTACCTGTTACGCCTGACGACCATAGCACGCGTGAACCACCTGATCCCATGCCGAACTCAGAAGTGAAACCGCTTAGCGCCGATGGTAGTGTGGGGTCTCCCCATGTGAGAGTAGGTCATCGTCAGGCACTTATCCCGTAGAAAGCCCCGAGCACACTGTGTTCGGGGCTTTTTGCTGTGGGCTGATATTAAAAAACCTTGATATTCAAAAACCTTAGTTACCACTCGATGGGCTGTCCTGCCCAATCCCAGAAACTGCCGGTCTCTTCGGGCCTGCGTTGCGCCATGACATCGAGGAGCCGATCAGCGACATACTCCGTTGTGAACAGCTTGTCGCTGGGTACCCTGGCCTGAAAGGGCTTGGAGAGTAAGGTATCCGTCGTGCCCGGGTGAAGACATAGCACGATGGCTTGTTTGTTGAGACGGCCAATCTCTATGGCGGCCGTTTTCATCAGCATGTTATGGGCCGCCTTGCTGGCTCGATAGCTATACCAGCCACCGTAGCCGTTATCCGTAATAGACCCGACACGGGCTGAAAGACTGGCGATAATGCTGGGATGTTTCCCTTGCAGGGAAGGCTTGAGTGCCGCAAGCAGCATGGCGGGCGTCATCGCGTTGATCTGCATGACGCGCATGAACGCTTCCTCACTTAGTTGCTCGAGGCGTTTTTCGGGCTGGATATGCAGATCTAAGTCGTGGAGCATGCCAATGGTGTTGATCAGCAGGTGAAGTGGCTGCTCTCCGACGGTCTCTGACAAGGTGCGCCGGCCGCTGCTGGTCGTCAGGTCCGCCACGACTGAGGTGATTTTGTCATGCTGCATCCTTAGCGGAGAGCGGCTGACGGCGATGATGTGGCCTGGCTGAGAGGAGGAGAGTAAACGCTGCAAGATGGCGCTACCGATGCCGCCGTTGGCTCCCGTGACCACCGCGTTAAACTGTTGGGGAAGATGAGGTAGCATGACGACTCCAGAGTTAGGCAAGGTTGCCTAATTGAAGCGCCTTGTACAAGAGTTGTCCAGATGTGTTTCAGGCAGAAGCGTTGATGCGTCCAGGTTGAGCGCTATTTCGCCCATCCGGTTTATAAAGCGTTTTTTCGGCAATTTGACGAATGTAATCCAGCATTTCCTGGTTGTGTTTCATGCGCACTGACAGCATTTGCCCCGTCAAGGCGTTCATGCGAGCCACGCGCTCTCCCTTTTCCAGCAAGCTTTCCCAAACGGGTAGGCAGTCGGCATCATTGGCTGCCTGGCGAGCGCCAGAAGCGCCATTTGAATAGCCAAGCTTGGCCTGTACGCCGCGCCTAAGCACTTCGACGCGCTCCAGCTCACCCAGGAGTGCTTGTTTCTTGAGGGCGATGTCTGACAGTGTATCGCCATCGATGCTTCCCTTGGTCAGCTCTTCTTGCTCGTGTGTAAGCAGCTCAATGAGTTCATCGAGTCGCTGCAGCTGGCTGTCGAGAAGGCGAGATAGGCTCATGATAAGGATTATAGCTCTTTCAGGTTGGCAATTAGGCCATCAGCAATGCGGTCGGCACGGATTTCCATACGCCCTTCACGAATGGCATCGCGGATTTCCTGCACCTTGGCCATATCAAGGTCCTGGCTGCCATCCGCGCTGAACTGGCTCAGCTGTGTGGATTCACGGGTCGTGTTGCCCGTATCCGGCGTTTTGGGGCCGGTAACTTTTTGAGCATCTTCACGCTGCTGCGCCTGGTTGGTGCGTACCAGCGGATTAAGGTTGTCGATTTTCACGTTGGGGGCCTCATCGTCAACGTCTGGGCATCTCGTGCTATATGGTTACTATCGGCTTGGGCACTAAAGACTTTAGGCGCTGAATCAAAAATCGACCACTAAAACACCCTGGCCAGTGACACGTGCCATGGCGATTTCGCGTGTCCCAAAGCGTACTCGAATAATATCGCCCAGTGCGCCATTGGCCATGGCTTCTCCTTCACGGGAAACCCGAAAGCCAGTGCCTTGTGCTATGACCGTGACACGCTGCCCCCGTTCCACCAAGTGAGGTGCCTGTAGAAAGTGTGCTTGAAAGGAACCGCCGCTGCGAATCGGGCGTTGAGCCACCTTGCCAATAATGTCTGCTTGATCGGTCAGCGTTTGTGGCGCAAGGCTGCTCAAATTGCCATCCCGTAGGCCCAGCATGTCGGAGGTAATGAGCGTCCCACGCTCGATATCACGCGTGGCGACCACGTAGTTACCCACGACGTCGACCTGTGCCTGTATGTACCGCACCTGGCGGCCATCGGTACCGCATCTTACCCCCACTGATACTCTACCGACCGGGGGCTGGGTCGTGTTGGGTAAAAAAGGCTCAGGCTGCACGCAGGTAGGCAGATGTGGTGATGAGGGAGTGACGGTGATGACCGCTTCCTGCCCTAATGTTTGCGTCTGTTGATAAAGAAATAGATGCACGCTCTCTTCCAGCGTCATGTCGTTCGCCTGCACCGCATAGGGAAGAGCCAGAATGGCTAGCGCCAGGAGCGAGAAGAGGGTGCGCGTATGACTGGCCGTGACGAGAGACAACGCATGAAGCATGGAAGGGGCCGCTCAGTGTGAAAACTCAGAGTCTACACAGGCCTGAGACTGCGTAGATTGGGCAGTGTAATGCAAAAGTAGCCACCGTATCATGGGAAATGCTGGCAGAAACGCTACCTGTTCCATGCTTTAAGATGAAAGCCTCGCCTCTATTATCCATGATCAAGAATTTCCGATTTATTTTGGCCTCACGGCGAGCGAGGGTCGGCATGATTGATCAGCTTGGATCAGCCTTTGATTTTCACCAGCAGGCGCTTGGCTTGCGCCAGGCGCGTCACCAGGTGTTGGCTGCCAACATTGCCAATGCGGACACGCCTAATTACAAAGCGCGTGATATCGACTTTGCCAGTGAATTGAAAAAGGCGGTCGACAATGGTCAGGCTCAGTCGCGCCAAGGCGGTGGATTGATGCTGTCACGCACCGCTGATCGTCATCTGGCTGGGCAGGGCCCGGCCTGGCAGGGAAGCGCGAGCGCCGACCTCCTCTATCGCATTCCAGACCAGCCGAGCCTGGATGGCAATACCGTGGACATGGACCGTGAGCGCACCCAGTTTGCTGATAATGCCGTTCGCTATCAAGCGGCTCTCACCATCATTAACAGTCGTATTCAAGGCCTGAAGAATGCGATGCAGCCTGAATAACCTGGCGAAAGGAGAAGAGTAAGCCATGTCCATGTTTTCAGCGTTTGACATCGCTGGTTCAGCGATGAGCGCCCAGGCGCAGCGCATGAACGTCACGGCCAGCAACATGGCCAATGCCGACAGCGTCGCAGGCCCGGATGGTGAGACTTACCGTGCCAAGCACGTCCTGTTCGAGACGCAGTTGCAGAGCAACCGCTACGGTATGGGTGGTGTTCGCGTGCGTGACATTGTCGAAGACGACTCACCGTTGCGTCTCGAATATCAGCCCAACCATCCCGCCGCGGATGAAGATGGCTATGTGGCCAAGCCCAACGTCGAGCCGGTACACGAGATGGTCAACATGATCTCTGCGTCACGCTCCTATCAGGCGAATATTGAAGTCTTCAACACCACCAAACAAATGATGATTCAGACACTGTCGCTGGGCGAGGGCTGATGATGAATATTGATACCAGTGTCATGAGCAGCGTGAATGGAACAGGCTCCAGCGGGCTGTCAACGCGACAGTCGCAAGAGCTGCGTGAAAGCTTTCTAACACTGCTGATCACACAGTTACAGAACCAGGATCCGCTTAACCCGTTGGAAAATGCGGAGATGACTTCACAGCTGGCGCAAATCAATACCGTGAGTGGAATAGAAGAGCTGAATTCCACGCTTAACGGTATTACCGAGCAAATGGATGCTGCCAAATCTCTTCAGGCCGCCGGATTGATTGATAAAGCCGTTCTGGTCCCGGGAAATAATGTCATGGTGAGTTCTGATGCCGAGAATGGTTCTTTTGCTACCCCGTTTGGTATTGAGCTTGCTGTGCCTGCTGAAAGAGTCGAAGTGACAGTCACTAGCCAGTCAGGTGAAGTGGTTTACACCAATAATTTGGGCCGTGTGTCAGCAGGCGTGGAGTCGTTCAGTTGGGGAGGTACCACCAACGCGGGTGAAGCCGTGCCAGCAGGTGCCTATCGGGTCAACTTCAGAGCCACCGATGCTGAAGGGGAGCTGTTGGACGCCAAACCGCTGAATTATGCGCTGGTTCAAGGCGTCACGCCCGGCAAGGGGGGCAGTGATGTGCGCCTGGATCTGGGAGCGATTTTTGGTCAGGTTTCCATTGATCAAGTGAAACAAATTCTCTAACCACTTTTTCTTTAACGACTTTCGAGGGATCAACAATGTCTTTTACTACCGCCGTCTCGGGGATTAACGCTCAGGCAGAAAGACTGAACGTGGCAGGTAACAACATCGCCAACTCACAAACCGTGGGTTACAAAAGCTCAAGCGTGCGCTTTGCCGACGTGTTTGCGGCTTCACAGGGAATTGGGGTGCGCGTGTCCGATTCGCGCCAGGACTTCACCCAAGGCAGCATCGAGAATACCGGCCGTAACCTGGATTTGGCGGTGGCGGGAGACGGTTTCTACCGCCTGGAGCGCCCATCAGGTGAAGTGGGCTACTCGCGCAATGGCGAGTTCAGCTTGACATCCGATGGTTTCATTGTAAATGCTCAAGGCGATCGCCTGACGGGCTATGGCCTGGATCAAAACGTTGATCAAGAGGCCGTCAGAGCTGGCACCGCACTGCCGTTTCCTTTCACTGATATCCTCGTCGGCGGCGCCCCACAGGCACTGCAAGTACCTGCTGATGACCTGCCTGCGCGCCAAACATCAGAAGTTAACGGTATTTACAACCTGGATTCGCGGGCTCAGCCAGGTGAAGATCTGGTCACCAATCGGTTCCGTATTCAAGCTGGCGAGGATCAGGCTGACCTGAGTCTTAACTACCACTTTAGCAACAACTACACGACCTACGACTCGCTTGGCAACCCTCGTCAGGTTACCACTTACTACGAAAAAGTTGCGGATAATACTTGGCTTGCAACGATCGCAGTCGACGGCCAGCTTCAAAGCGCTAACGGTGGCCCATTTGACCCAGAAAGTGATACCCCCCAGGCCTTTTTGCTCAACTTCAACCAAAACGGTCAGCTTTTAACCAAAGCCGATGTCGTGGCTGTTGACGGTTTTAACACCGAGCCCAACAGCGCCTTCGATGCGTTAGCCAATTCTGCCGTGGTGGGTGTTACTGCCGTATCCGATGCTTTCAACTATACCCAGGACGGCGACGCTCCTTACACTCGTAACTCCAGTTTCTACGCTGAAGGCGATGCCGGGCGTATAACTGACAACCAGGAGTGGATAGAAAACTTCATCTCCGATGGCAGCAACGTGCAAAGTAGTAGCGCCATCAATATCACGATTCCCGGTGTCCAAGGCGCCAATAATCCGTTCACCTTCGCCTTCAATTTTGCCGGTAGTTCGCAGTTTGCCAACACTTCCCAGCAAAATGAGCTGAATCAGGATGGTTATACCTCGGGTGCATTGGCGGGTATCACCGTGACTGAAGATGGCACTATTGTACGTAACTTTACCAATGATCAGTCGCGCCCGGCCGGGCAGATTGCCTTGGCGAGTTTCCGTAACAACGAAGGTCTCGAACCTCTGGGTAACAACCTGTGGGCTGCCACGAACAGCTCCGGCTTGGCTAACCTTGGGGTGCCTGGCTCAGGCCGTTTTGGTGCTATTCAGGCGGGCGCCGTAGAAGCGTCTAACGTCGAGCTGGCCAAGGAGCTGGTGGATACCATTATTGCGCAGCGTGCTTATCAGGCCAACTCCAACACGATCAGCACCCAGGACGAGCTCCTGCAGACCATTATTAACCTGTAATAGTGGCGTCATCGCGCTAAGGAGCCCGCTGTGGATCGTATGCTTTACACCGCCATGAGTGGCGCAAAACACACCATGGACCAACAGGCAGTGGTCAGCAATAACCTGTCTAATGTGTCCACGGCGGGGTTTCGTGCCCAGTTGCAGGCGGTACGTTCGGTGCCCGTGCAAGGCGATGGCGTGCTGCCTACCCGTGTATCCGCCGTCACGACGACGCCGGGAACCGACTTTTCTCAAGGTCCCATCGAGCGAACTGGCCGGATGCTGGACGTGGCCATGCAAGGCAATGCCTGGATGGCGGTGCTAGCGGAGGATGGCAGCGAGGCGTATACCCGGCGTGGTGATCTGCAGCTGGATAGTGATGGCGTGTTGCTCAGTGTAGGCCGTCCCGTCATGGGGGATGCAGGCCCCATTGCGGTGCCTCAAGGCGCGCAGATCTCCTTTGGCGCCGATGGAACCATCAGTGCCATTCCTCAGGGCGAAGGGCCTGAGGCAATGGTAGACGTTGGCCGTATCAAGCTGGTCACGCCAGATCAGCAGGCACTGGTGCGTGGTGACGATGGCTTGTTCAGAGCGCCACCCAACGAGGATGGAGAGTTTGGTGCCTTGCCCGCTGATGGAGACGCACGGCTGGTGAGCGGCGCTCTGGAGGGCAGTAATGTCAGTGCTGTCGATGCCATGGTATCGATGATCGACGTTGCGCGGCGTTACGACATGCAAATGAAAATGCTGAGCACGGCCGATGAAAATGCCCAGCGTGCCAATAGCATCTTATCGATTCAAGGCTAATCGCAGCCACTCAGCCAAGGGAACCAAGTCATGATCAAGTCTTTGTGGACTGCCAAAACCGGGTTGGAGTCGCAGCAAACCAAGCTCGATGTCATCTCTAATAATCTGGCGAACGTTAGCACCAACGGTTTCAAACGCTCTCGACCAGTGTTTGAGGATTTGCTGTATCAAAACATGCGCCAGCCGGGTGCGCAGAACAATATCCAGGATCGCTTGCCTTCCGGTATGCAGGTGGGTACCGGGGTGCGTGCTGTAGCCACAGAGCGCTTGCACACCCAGGGCGGCCTGGAAGAGACCGGCAACTCTCGCGATCTGGCCATTAACGGTGAGGGCTTCTTTCAGGTGTTGTTGCCCGATGGCACCATTGGCTATACCCGTGACGGCAATTTTCAGCTGAATGAAAATGGCCAAATGGTCACCGCCAACGGTTACCCTCTTGAGCCCGCTATTTTTATCCCTGCCAATGCGCTCGGGATCACGATTGGCGAGGACGGTACCGTGAGCGTCCGCCAGCCGGGCATTGCGCAGGACGCCGATATTGGCCAGATCAATATTGCCTCGTTCATCAACCCGGCGGGTCTGGAAAGCATTGGTGGCAACTTGTACCTGGAAACGGGTGCGTCCGGTGCGCCTAACCAAAACGCGCCAGGTAACAATGGGGCTGGTCGCCTGCTCCAGGGGTACGTCGAAACGTCGAACGTCAACGTCGTTGAAGAGATGGTCAATATGATTCAGACGCAGCGCGCGTATGAAATCAATAGTCGTGCCATCTCAACGAGTGATGAGATGTTGGCGCGCTTGAGCCAGCTCTAATGCTGCCGATGCGTAGAGCATAGGGATAGGGTCGCGTTATGTTTGAACTCCATGGTAGCTTGCGCCGTTTGGCTCTTGTCGGGATGGCCGTATTCGTCCTGATGGTGGCGGGATGTGCACAGATACCCCGTGCCTCGGTGGTCGGTGAGCAAGAGCAGATCAATATTGTGGATCGCCCACCGCCGGTTCCTAACGGCTCTATTTATCAAGCCAGACGGGGTTATCAGCCGCTGTTCGAGGATCGCCGCCCACGTTTGATCGGCGATATTCTAACCATTGTGCTGGACGAAGAGGTCAGTGCCAGCAAGAGCGCCCAGTCGAACGCCAATCGCAGCGGCTCGGCTAGCCTGGACATCGCACAAATACCGGAAATCATCGATTTTCTGGAAGACTTCGGCTTCGATGTCTCCTCAGACAGTATCTTTTCCGGTGGAGGCGGCTCGCAGGCCACTAACTCGTTCACCGGCACCATCACCGTCTCGGTACTGGAAGTGATGAACAACGGCAACCTGCGAGTACGTGGTGAAAAGCAGATTGCCATCAACCAGGGGACGGAGTTCATTCGCTTCTCCGGCGTTGTGAACCCTCGTACGATCACTGCCCAGAATACGGTGCCCTCCACTCAGGTAGCGGATGCCAGAATCGAGTATGTCGGTGATGGGTACATCAATGAGGCGCAGCACATGGGTTGGTTGCAGCGCTTCTTCCTCAATGTATCGCCCTTCTAGGCGTGCTCAACTGCTCGATAAAAGAGGCCTGGTGCAATATGGCGAATCTGTGGAAGGTGGGAAATTCCATCAAGTTACTCTCGTGTGTCACGGCGGTCATGTTTTTTTGCCTATCGGCACTCCCCGCTCAGGCTGAACGGGTGCGTGAGCTAGCTAACTTTGCTGGCGTGCGAGATAACCAACTGGTGGGGTATGGCCTGGTCGTAGGCCTGGATGGCAGCGGCGACCAGACCACGCAAGCGCCTTTCACTAGCCAGAGTCTGACCAACATGCTTTCTCAGCTGGGCGTCACCGTGCCGCCGGGTACCAACCTGCAGCTGCGTAACGTGGCGGCAGTCATGGTGACCGCCGATCTGCCGCCGTTCTCCAGACCGGGCCAGCGTCTGGATATCGTGGTTTCGTCCATCGCCAATGCCAGTAGCTTGCGCGGCGGTACGCTGTTGATGACGCCTTTGAAGGGCGCCGATGGCGATACTTATGCCATTGCTCAGGGCAACATGCTTGTCGGCGGCTCGGGGGCGCAGGCGGGCGGCAGTAGCGTCCAAATCAATCAGCAAGCTTCCGGCCGGATACCCAATGGTGCTTTGGTCGAGCGGGAAGTGCCGCTCAATCTGGGGGGCAATGGCGGAGCGTTGGAACTGCAGCTCAACGACGCGGATTTCGGTACCGTGCAACGGATGGTTTCGGCGATCAACAGCGAGTTCGGCCGTTCCGTGGCGTATGCCAGAAATGGCCGAGTGATTGCGCTGGATGGTCCCATGGACGCCAACGAGCGGGTCAACTTCATGGCGCGTGTGGAGAATGTGCAAGTGACGCCCACGGAAGCGCCTGCCCGCGTGGTCCTGAATGCGAGGACCGGCTCTGTGGTGATGAATAGTGCGGTGACTCTGCGCCGGGCAGCCGTTGCCCATGGCAACCTTTCGATCATGATCGATACCCAGTTTGGGGTGAGTCAGCCCAATCCGCTAGGCCAGGGTGAAACGGTGGTCGTACCAGACGCGGATATCAATATCGAACAGCAGGAGGCGTATCTACAGATCGTCGAGGGTGCCCAACTCAATGAAGTCGTCAATGCGCTGAATGCACTTGGGGCGACACCGCAGGACCTGATGTCGATTCTTGAGGCGCTCAAGGCCTCTGGTTCATTACGCGCCGAGCTGGAGATCATCTGATGAGCATGGGAGACATGACGAGCCAGTTCGCACTGGACATGAATGGCTTTCAGCGCCTTCAGCACAACGCCCGGGTTGACCCCGAAGCGGGTGTGCAGGGCGCTGCCCAGCAGTTTGAAGCGCTGTTCATTCAAATGATGGTTAAAAGCATGCGCGATGCCACGCCAACGTCAGGCCTGATGAACAGCCGCGACATGAGTTTTTATCAGTCAATGATGGATCAGCAGTGGTCGCAGGTCATGGCGTCTCGCGGTATTGGGCTGGCGGACGCCTTGATCGACCAGTTACAGCGCCAGGGAGCCATTGGCCAGGCGCGGGATGCCGACCAGGAGCTGCAGACGCTGATCGCCGGTATCCCACGGGGTACACCGCGTGTGCTGGATAACCCGCTTCAGCCAGAGGGAGTATGGCGCGATGACAACTCAGGCAATGGCCGTTTCTACCAGGAGCTGGATACGGTCCGCCAGAGTGACGCTCGTCAAGCGGAGCGCCCGGCAACGGCGGCTGTCACTACGCGTGACCCGCACCCACATGATCATGTAGAACGTTTTATGAACACCCTGGCAGCGCCTGCGCAAGCAGCGAGCGTGGCCACTGGCGTACCTGCGGAGCTGATTCTGGCCCAGGCCGCGCTTGAAACGGGGTGGGGGCGACATGAAATCGCTACTCAGCAGGGGCGTAACAGCTTCAATGTGTTCGGCATCAAGGCAGGCAGCCATTGGCAAGGCAACACGACCAATATCGTGACTCACGAATATATCAACGGTCGGCGCACACAGGTGGTCGATGCCTTCCGTGTCTACGATTCGTTTGAGCATGCGTTTACCGACTACGCCCGATTGATTGGCAATAACCCTCGCTATGCGGGGGTCGTGCAGGCAGGTACGCCCGAGCAGGCAGCTCATGCGCTGCAGCGCGGTGGGTACGCCACTGATCCGTGGTATGCCGAGAAGCTGATTGCGGTGATGAACACCATGGGGCCCATTGGTACGGCCAGCAACCTGTTGGCGGATGCCCGCTAGCGTCACGGGGTATTCAAGTTTTTCTGCGCACTGCCGATAGTCAGGTATCGGCCTAAGGAATTGAACCATGAGCATGTTTTCGATCGGCTTGAGCGGCCTGAATGCTGCGCAGAACGCCTTGAATACGACCAGTAACAATATCAGTAACGTCTATACGCCCGGCTATAATCGCGAGCTGACCTTGTTAGGTGAGGGGCGCGTTGGCGGTGGTGTGCGCGTTAATGATATTGAACGGCAGTTCAATACCTACGTAGCCAATCAGCTCAATAACGCCAAGACACAATCCAGCGCACTGTCTACCTATAACAATCAAGTTTCTCAGATTGATAATTTGCTTGCTGATCGCGATGCAGGCCTCTCGCCGTTGATGCAAACGTTTTTCTCGTCTCTGGAGGACTTGGCCAGTTCTCCCTCAGACCCTGCCGCTCGTCAAGGGGTGCTTGGAACAGCAAGTACATTAAGTGCTCAGTTTCGCTCCTTTGATGGCTATCTGCAGGATATGCAGAGCAATATTAATAGCCAAATCAAGGATGAAGTGACCCAAATTAATAACTCGCTTGAGCAGATTGCGGGGCTGAATAAAGAAATTTCTCTGGCGCGTGCGCGTACGGGTGATGCGCCTAATAGCCTGCTTAACCAGCGCGATCATCTGGTTTCTGAGCTTAACGAGCGAATGGATCTACACCTGAATATTCAGGACGGTAAAACCTATAACATTAGCCTTCCTAACGGCCAGCCGCTCGTGACGGGTACAGACTCTTTTAAACTGGAGGCGGTACAGGCTGACAACGACCCACAACGCACCATCGTCGGCTATCGTGATGGTAGTGGTAACGTCGTAAAGTTAAATGAGTCAACGATAAAAGGCGGTACGTTGGGTGGGCTAATGTCGTTCCGTTCTGAGACGCTGGATAAAACCCAGAATCAGATTGGTCAGCTGGCTGTTTCGCTCTCGGTTGCTTTTAACGATCAGCATAAAAAGGGTGTGGACCTGGATGGCGAATTGGGTGGGGACTTCTTTGAACTAAGTAAGCCTCTAGGGTACAGCTATAAAGGCAATGCCTCTGAAATAGCATCCGTTGAATTCGATACTGATAATATTGATGAGCTACGCGCTACAGACTACACCATCAGTTATCGCAATGACGCGTATAGCGTGACACGTAATGACAGTGGTGACGAGGTGGACTTCACATTGGATGGCGGAGTACTGTCCTTTGGTGGCGTTAATGTTGCCTTTGAGAGTACGCCACAGAATGGCGATAAGTTCGAAATTCAGCCTGTTCGTCGCGCCGGCCAGGATATGAAGGTGGCGATTACGGACGGGGATAAAATAGCCGCAGGTGATGCAGGCTTAGACGGTGAAGAAGGCAGTTCTCTTACTTCATTTAAACACTCGGGTGATTTAGCCGTTGATGACCTAAAGATGTCGCCAGGGGCATTCTCTAACCATAAAGAGTATACGTTAAGGCTGGATTCAGAGGGCAAGTTAACAGTAACACCACCGGATTCGACGATCCGCATTGATGGTCAACCTTTTGATGTAGATAGCATTTTAGATTTAGAAGAGAACAAAACGGTTGAAATAGATGGGATGAGCTTTACGCTTACCTCTACCTCACTCCCGGCCACTGATGAAGCGGCGACGTTGACGGTTACCGAAAACATTATCGCGGCCTCGGGTGATAACCGTAACGCATTAGCTTTGCAAAAGTTGCAGAGTGAGGCAGTGGTGGGAGGCTCAGCCTCCGTTAGTTCTGCCTACGCCTCCATTGTGAGTGATGTCGGTAACCGTGCCAATATTACTCAGGTTAACCTGGACGCGCGTCAAGGACTAACCGATCAGCTGCGCGCGGTGCAGCAGTCTGAGTCTGGTGTAAACCTGGACGAAGAGGCTGCCAATCTGATTCGCTACCAGCAGTACTATATGGCCAATGCGCGTGTCATCGATACGGCGGGCTCTATTATGGACACCATTTTGAACTTGCGGAACTAACAAGAGGCTTAGGCGATGCGTATCAGTACGGTCACCATGTTTGAGCAAAGCACGGCGTCTCTTAACCGCCAGCAAAGTGATTTCTTGAAAGTCAGCCAGCAAATTGCCAGTGGTCGCCGCGTGGTGAATCCCTCGGATGACCCGCAGGCAGCGTCACGTGCTGTCGGAGTAGACCAGTCGAAGGCAATGACTCAACAGTATGCAGATGCTCGTGTGTCGGCGCGAAATGCGTTGTCGCAGACGGAAAGTATTCTAAACAGTATCAGCGATGCCGTTATAAGCGCCAAAACATTATTGGTTCAAGCATCCAGTGACACGCTAAGTGATGTTGACCGTGAATCGATTGCCAGTGAGCTAAAAGGGATCTACGAAACCTTGATAGGTCAGGCTAACGCCACGGATGGCAACGGTCGCTACCTTTTTGGCGGCTACAAGGATAGTGCGCCTCCTTTTGTCAAAGGGCCAGAGGGGAATATAGCGTTCAACGGTGATAATAGTGCACGCCAACAGCGCGTGGATGCGTCGCGGCTGATGCCTGTCACTGAGAATGGAGTGACCATTTTTCAGCAAGTTCCAAGTGGAGCAGGATATATTGCTGAAGCAAGTACCGATAATCAGGGAAGTGTCACCTTTAGTGGCCCCCAAATTACTAACGTTAGTGACTCCGAGTATGGCTCGAGTTTTCGAGTGCAATTTACCGAAAATGAGGATGGAGAGCCGCTTTACACAGTGCAACAGTTCAATGGCTCTGATTGGCTGGATGTGGAAGGGCAAACAGACCAGCCTTATGAACGCGATGGGCAACAGCTAAGTGTGGGCGGCATCAGCGTGACATTACGTGGCACGCCAGCACCCGGCGACGAAATTTTGCTTGCCCAGTCAGGTAGTGAACAGCGTCCTGCCGACCTGTTCCGCACGATGGAGGCTGCGATCCGGGTGCTGGAGACGCCAGCAGAAAGTGGCAGTCAAAAAGCCATGCTTCGCAATACGCTGAACACTTCCATGCGCGACCTGGACAATGCGCTTGACAATGTGTTGACGGTGCGTGCCTCTGCAGGTGCAAGGTTGAATGAGCTGGATGTGATCGATGCGGTTGGGCGTAACCGGATGCTCAACTATGAGCAGACACTGTCAGATTTAGTCGACTTGGATTATGTCGAGGCGATCTCCGAATACAGCTTGCGGCAGGTAGGTCTGCAGGCAGCGCAGCGTGCGTTCGTCGATATCAAGGGAATGTCGCTCTTCGATTACATGTGACACAGTCTTGTCACGTTGATCTACGCCCAGCCACTCCTCCAGTGGCTGGGCGTTAGTTTATGGGGGCCATGGCTTCGATCAGCCCTTGAGTAAACATGATGCCTTGGCTAAACAGCTGTTGGAGAAAGCTGCCAAGATCGGTCATCAAGACCATCAGCAGCGTCAGGCCAACCAGGATGGACGTGGGGAAGCCGATATTGAACACCGTCAGTTGGGGTGCCGAACGGTTCAGGATGCCCAACGACAAGCTAATAATGAGCAGGGGGCCTGCTAGTGGCAAGGCTAACAGCATGCCGGAAGCAAAGATGGTGCCTGCATAGCGGGCAAGCAGCTCAAAAGCGCCAGGGTTTAGTGTCCCGATACCGATGGGCAGCGTGACAAAGCTCATGATCAGCGCTTCCAGCACCATCAGGTGGCCATTGAAGGCCAGAAACATCAACAGCGTCACCATATAGAGAATGCGCGACAACACCATGATGTTGGTGCCGCTAGACGGATCAAAGAAACTGGCGAAGGCCAGACCCATTTGCAAACCAATGAATTCGCCCGCTGCCTGCACCACGGCAAATATGATATGCATGACCAACCCAATGGCCAGTCCTATCAGCATCTGCTCGATGATGATACCCACGCTTGCCCAGGACATGAGCGCAACCTCTGGCATAGGGGGTAGCAAGGGAGCGATCACCACCGCGATGACAGCGGCTAGTGCCACCTTGACTTGGTTGGGGACACTGGAATGGCCCCACAGCGGGGAGGCGGTCATGAAGGCCGTAATGCGCACGAAGGGCCAGAAAAAAGCGACCAGCCAGCCCTGCAGCTGGGCAAAGGTGACCTCAACCACGGCCTACATCACCATCGCGGGAATATTACTGAATAGACGGTGTGTGAAGTCCGTGATCAAGCCGATGAGCCAGGGGCCTGCCACGACCAGTACGGTGAATACCGCAAGAATTTTAGGGATAAAGGTCAGCGTCATTTCGTTGATCTGCGTGGCGGCCTGAAACAGACTGATCAGTAGGCCTACGAACAGGGCGGCCAGCAGTATGGGGCCTGCCAGGAATAGCATTAACCGCATACCCTGGTAAGCAAGGCTCATTACCATCTCTGGCGTCATGTTCGTTCTCCTTACCGGCCCAGCGGTACTAAATCATGTAAAAGCTCTCAGCCAGTGAGCCGATGATCAGTTGCCAACCGTCCACCAGCACGAACAGCATAAGCTTGAAAGGAAGTGAAATCGTGACGGGGGGGACCATCATCATCCCCAACGACATGAGCGTGCTGGCCACCACGAGGTCAATGATCAAGAAGGGAATGAAGATCGTAAAACCAATTTGAAACGCGGTTTTCAGCTCGCTGGTGACGAAAGCGGGGAGCAGTACACGCATGGGAAGCTCTTCCGGGCCTTGCATCGGGCCTATGTCGGCCAAGCGCACGAAAAGCGCCAGGTCAGGTTCCCGCGTCTGTGCCAGCATGAACTCTCTGAACGGAATTTGTGCCTGGAGCAGGAACTCTTCAAAGTTGATCGCTTCCTGAGTCAAAGGCACCCAGGCCGTATCGTACACTTGGCTGATAACGGGCGACATGACAAAAAAAGTCAGAAATAGCGCAATACCCAGCAAGACCTGATTAGGGGGCGTGGCCTGGGTGCCCATGGCGGTTCTCAGCAGGCTCAGTACGATGATGATGCGCGTGAAGCTGGTCATCATCAACAGCATGGCGGGCAGGAATGCCAGTGAACTGAGGAAGAGCAGCGTTTGCAGAGACAGCGACCACTGTTGGCCACCATCGCCTGTTGGCTGTGAGGTCAGGCCGGGAAGCTGCTGCGCCTCTGCGGGCACGTATAGTAGTGAAAGCCAGCAGCCCAGTAATAGCAGGCTGAGGAACCATTTCTTTGGTGCCAGAGAGCGAAACAAAAGCAGAACATGCGTCATGGTTTGGGCTGAGAGTCGGTGGAGTGCTGGGTGGCGGAATGCTTATGACGATAGCCGGCCAAGGCGCTGCTGAAGCGTTGAGCAAAAGGCGCTGGTGAGTCTTCTGGATCAGGCCGCGCACGATCTTCGGGAGCGGGGCGCTCCTGGAGCTTGGTGACTTTCCCTCCACTGACTGCCAGCACCAGCCAGGTATCCTCGATTTCGACGACCACGACCCGCTCTCGGCTGCCAATGGCGGTGCTGCCCACCACGCGCAGATGGGCACCATGATCGTAACGGTGCTGCTGCCAGCGTTTGAGCAGGGCAGTGCACACCAGTATGATCGCAATCACTAGGACCAGTGCAGCAGCAGTCTTTCCGAGAACGGCCATGCCGATAAGGGCATCGCCGCCGCTTAACGCGTCCACGGACGTCGATGTCGTCGCGACACTCATCGGTTGAGTTTATGAATGCGCTCGGAGGGCGTGATGATCTCGGTAATACGAATGCCGTACTTATCCTCGATGACCACGACTTCCCCCTGGGCAATCAGGTAGCCGTTGATGAGAATGTCCATGGGCTCACCCGCCAGGCCCTCGAGCTCAATGACAGAGCCCTGGGCAAGCTCCAGTAGCTGCTTGATGGTGAGCTTTGTACGGCCAAGTTCTACGGTGAGTTTGACGGGGATATCCATGATCATTTCCAGATCACGGGTGGCACCACTGCTCCGTTCACCATTCAGAGGACGGAAGACATCGTCACTGGCTGGCTTGGCCGTGGGAGCTTCTTGTTCAGGCTCTTCACTGGCATCCGTTTGTTCGGCAGCCTCTTGCTCCGCCATCGCGGCAGCCCAGGGGTCATCATCGTCACTGGCGGCATCGGCGCTGGACGATGACTCTTCTTGTGCAGACATGGCTTCCGCCCAATCGTCATCAGAAACTTTTTGATCGGGTTTGTTTGGGTCTGTCATGCTTTGGGTTCCTTGGCTTTCTGTCGCGTTGAACCTTTAATAAAGTCCTGGGACGATACGTTATTCATGGCAGCATGGTCGATCAAGCGCAGAACACGCAGCGCTCGCTGCTGCCGCTGGCTGCCGTACTCACACTCCATGACAGGTACGCCATCGACCCGCGCGGTAATCGTGGAGGGGATGTCCATTGGCAATACATCGCCTTTTTTCAACCCCATCACGTGGGCAATGCGGCTGGGGATCTGAGCGAACTCTGCAATGAGTTCGACTTCAGACTGGCGAAGCTCGCTGGCCATGCGTCGTGACCAGGTGCCGTCGCTGTCATGGTTGCTGTCATTGATCGGGTTGACCAACAGGTCCCTCAGCGGCTCGATCATGGCGTAGGGCATGCAGATTTGGAAGCTGCTGGATAAATTACCGACTTCGATATTGAACTTGGTATTGACGACGATCTCGTTGGGCGAGTTGGTAATGTTCGCGAATTTGGACTGTATTTCCGAACGCAGAAAGTGTACGTCCAACGGGTACACGACCTTCCAGGCTTCCTTATAGGCATCAATGGCGAGGTTCAGCAGGCGCTGAATGATACGTTGTTCGGTATTGGTGAACTCGCGGCCATCTGATTTCGTCACGAAGCGTCCATCACCGCCAAACAGGTTGTCCACCACCATGAAGACCAGGTTCGGGGGGAAGACCACCAGTGCGGAGCCACGCAGTGGCTTCATCGATACAATATTGAGGTTTGTGGGCACCGGGACGTTGCGAGAGAATTCGCTGAAGCTTTGGTAACGCACTGACTCGACGGTAATATCCGAGCTGCGACGAATCAGGTTAAACAGCCCATTACGAAAATAGCGCGCAAATCGTTCGTTGATAAAGTCCAGTGCATGCAAGCGCTCCCTGATGACCCGGTGTTGAGTCGACGGGTCGTAGGGGCGTATGCGCGCTTCATCTGATGTGTGTGATGACGTAGCGGTCGGCTCATCATCACCACTGACGCCCTTCAAGAGAGCATCGATTTCTTCCTGGGACAGTAGATCGTCCTGTGACATGAACGGCTCCAGTACCCGGGATTATTGAACGATGAATTCGGTGAACAGCACTTCCCGAAGATCCAGGGGCGGCTGATTCTCAGTCAGGGGAACAGATAAACGACTGATAATGGCCTGAGCCAGCGCTTCCTTACCTTCGGTAGAGGTCAGCTCACTCGCTTGTTTGCCAGACAGGAGAATCAACAGGCGGCTGCGTACCTGGGGCATGTGCTCTTCAATGATGGCTTTGCTCTGCTCGTTGCCTACGCGCAGTGTAATACCGGTATAGAGCAGGCGTGACCCGAAACGATCATCGGCCAGATTGACAGTAAAAGGTTCGATGCGCGTAAAGACTGGTGGCGTTGGCGCTTGCGTCTGCTGTTGGACTTCGCCTTCGGCTCCGCCCCGCTGGTCAAGAACGAGATAGATAGCCGCTGCTGCCCCTGCGGTGGAGAGCAATACCAGCATGATCATTACTATAAGCAGTTTTTTAGATCCGCCGCTTGATTCAGCCATTGATTTTCCCATGATGATCCCGGAAGACGCTCGCTAAGCATTATGCCTGACACGGGTAATTACGAAGAAATGAACAGGCTCACCGTAGGAGCCTATCTCCTGGTTTTGCTAACTGCTGATTCGCACACCATGCATCATTTGCATGATGATATACAGCTATGCGTATAAGTCTACACGCCCATCTGGGGATACGCTTACCAGGCTATCAGCGCTGTGCGGCTGGTTGTGCTCATTGGCCATGTCGCTTTCATCACCACGCTGTCCAGGCCCGCGTTGATGCTCGAACCTCTGGTCCCCAGCACCCTGGTCGCCTACGAACGTATCGCTTAACGTAATCCCTTGCTCTGCAAGCATCTCGCGTAGCTGTGGAATAGCTTGCTCCAGGACTTGTCTGACATGTGCATGTGCGGATAGAAATTGAGCCTGTGTGCCCTGTTCTGTCATTTTTAAAGAAACAGAGAGCGGGCCCAGGTCAGAGGGGTTTAGTTTCATTTGAATATGCTGTTCCCCACCGCGTGTAATGAAGTGAAGTAGTTGCTGACCAAACTGCGGGGGCCATGCAGGGCTTGAAACCAGGGCCGGTAACGCTACCAATTGAGCAGGTGTCGCAGTCGACAGCTGGCTGCCTGCTGTGGAGGTAGCCATGGGTAATAAAGTAGTTGGTTCACCCGATGTCGCTATGGGTTTTTGTGATCCATCGTCCTGTGGGTAAGGCATCGAGGCCGCCACAATAGGGCTACCGGAAAGAGTAACATTCGGCAGCGTTGACCAGGTATTGACCAACTCCGTCGAAAGTGAGGTCGGGGGGGGCTGAGTTGCCATGAACATTGCAGGCGAGGACGGCTCTGGCCGTGGCGTATGGCCCTGGATCGCAGATAAGGTATCAGCGGTGTTTGCTACCGAAGAGGTTGCCTGTGCGGCGGGCCATGATTGAGCGGAATAGCTTGATACCAGCGAGATACGCTGAGCAATTTCGTCTAGCTCAGTCAATGGCTGAGTCGGCTGGACAGAAGCATGGCTGCTGGCCGACTGCTGTGTTGGCGATAGCAGTGTTAAGGGACTGGACCGTGGAAAGCGATCCTCTAAAGGATACGCGCGTGGATTATCCTCGGCGACGGCAAGCGAACCCGGGCTCAGCAGTTGGTACAAAGTCCGCAAACCGGCCGTGATCTTCGCCACTTCGATCTTCGCCACTTCGGTTGTGAGTGCCTCGCCGTTGGTGATGAATGAGGTGAACGGTGTCGGCGATATAGCAGACTTGGCAGAGCCTTGTGCGTCAGGCGCAGTCGTCGTCAACAGGCGTGCTGTTGGCTCGTCAAGGTAAACTGCGCGTGTATCGCTGGATGATGACGCTGAAGTCAACGCCACGATCATATCGGCAAGGGCATCACGTATTTCGGCAAGACGGGCGCTATCTGTCAGCGTTTCGCTGTTGGTGGCCTGTGTGTCAGGCAAGAGCGCCGGCTCAGCAGGGGTTTGTGCGTCAGGCGCAGTGGTTGCCAGGCGTGCTGTTGGCTCGTCAAGGTAGACTGCGCGTGTATCGCTGGATGATGACGCTGAAGTCAACGCCACGATCATATCGGCAAGGGCATCACGTATTTCGGCAAGACGGGCGCTATCTGTCAGCGTTTCGCTGTTGGTGGCCTGTGAGTTCGATGTGTCAGGCAAGAGCGCCGGCTCAGCAGGGGTTTGTACGTCAGGCGCTGCGGTTGCCAGGCGGGCTGTTGGCTCGTCAAGATAGGCTGCGCGTGAATCGCTGGATGATGACGCTGAAGTCAACGCCACGATCATATCGGCAATGGCATCACGTATTTCTGCGAGGCTGGCTGCGTTTACGGAGACTGAGGATGGCCGGCTGAAAAGTAATGTAAGGGCATCCTGCTCATCTGCGGTGCTGGCCAAGGTGGGGCGCGCTCCAGGTGCACGAGCGGTCTGTTCAGGCGTCGACGATGCCTCTAACGAATCGTTGGAAGTGCCGGGGAGGGCTGTCGGAACAGCTTGCACCCTTTCGCTATCCGTTGGTTTTACGATGGAGCCATCTGCGTTTGTTACGTGCCGAGTAGTATCAAGCGCTATGGATCCCTGCTGTGGAGCCGGCACTGCTTGAGTGGGGCGGCGACTCAGACTCTCCAGGCTAGAGGCGATTGATGCGAGTGTTTCAGCCAATACCAGGTCACGTGACGATAGTGAAGCGGGTGTCAGGGGCTGTGAGGGGTCCTCTGACAATGATTGTGTATTCTGCCGCTCTGCTGATGGAGATGTCGTCAGTGGCTCCAACACAGTCTGAGCTTTGAAAGAGTCTGGGGCGCCAACAATGTCTTGTGCTTGTGAGGAGTGATTCTCAGGTATTGCACTGGGGGTTAATCTGGCCACTGCCTGAAGCACCATAGTTGCGATGGTATCTACAGACGGGAGCTGCTTATTTGCCGAGGTCGTCTTCGCAGTTGCTGGTAGTGCCTGACCTGCTTGCATGGGGGGCTGCTGTGCCACTATATCTCGGGCAGCAGACAATGCCGTGCTGGTACGGTCCTGCGGTTGGGCGAGTGCCTGCAGGTGAGCGATTGAATGCGCTAACTGTTTTTCTGATGATATCGAAAGAGCGCTTGCTGTGCCGCGCGCTGCTTCCGAAAGCGCTTGATGCGTATTCAAGCCAGCGAAGAGCGCGGCGACCGAGTCACTGGACTCGCTGGGAGCAAACCTGGAAAGCATGCTTGATGCAGGCAGTGACAGTGAGGCCCCTGGCGAGGGAGTGGCGCTGGACAATGTTGCATGACTGGCAAAGCCAGGCTGACGATAGTGAGCCGTGGGGGCATCGTGCTCTAAACCTGATGAGAAGGGTGCTCCCCTGTTGGCAAGTGTTGCCAGGTCGTCTGGCATTGGGGTGCGCCCCATGCGTGATGCCTCTAGCATGCTTTGATGAAACGCACCATGTAAAGGGCTCCCCTCGTTCTCTCTAGGCAGGACAGCCGGGCTGAGGCTCTGGCCATTGTTGGATAAAAATAGTTGAGCGATAGGATGCATTGGGTGTCCCCGGGACGGCGTCAAAGTGGCTTATCAGGGCTCTGACGAGCCATACGGTTAGTGACCAACTCATCGTTAGCTTTTTGTTCATGCCTTGCCTGACGTCGATGCTCCTCCAGTAAGCGTCGTGAAGCCAGTGTATCGTAAGAAGAGAGCCGACGCTGCTCCTGCTGCCAGTTCTGCTGGCTTTGCTGTACGCGTTTCTGTTGCGCTGCCAGGGCTTGACGTGCTCGGCTCAGTGCCGCATCGAGAGACGCCAGAAATTGCTGATAGTTATACATGGTGGCAGGGTCGATACCTTCTCTCATCGCCTGCTGCAGGCGTTCGGCGTACTCCACACGATAACGGCTCAGTGACGCTAGCTGCGCCTCCGTTTGCTGTTCCGTTTGACGCTCCTGAGCTAGCAGCTTTCCCGCCTGGTCCCGCGCATCACGCGCCAGGTCGGTCAACATGTCGATCTGATGGTTACTCATTTAGCCTCCCACCACCGTGCGTAGCGCCTGGCGAGACTCGGCCAGCGTTGCGCACTCATCAATGTTTTGTTGTAAAAAGCGTTCCAGGCTTGGAAAGCGGTTGACCGCCTCGTCCAGTCTGGGGTCGTGTCCTGGGCTATAGGCGCCCACACTGATCAGGTCTCGGTTGCGCTGATAGCGCGAGAAGATCTGCTTGAAGGTGCGTGCTTCTTGCTGTTGCTCGGGCGTGACGATGGCCGTCATGGCGCGACTGATCGAGGCTTCGATATCGATGGCGGGATAGTGACCAGCCTCCGCCAGGGTGCGCGACAGCACGATATGGCCATCCAGTATGGCGCGGGCAGAATCGGCAATGGGATCCTGCTGGTCGTCGCCTTCCGTCAGTACGGTGTAAAAGGCAGTAATAGAGCCGCCGCCGCGCTCTGCGTTACCGGCTCGCTCTACCAGCCCCGGTAACTTGGCAAATACGGAAGGTGGATACCCCTTGGTGGCAGGAGGCTCACCAATGGCCAGTGCAATCTCGCGTTGGGCCATGGCGTAGCGGGTAAGCGAATCCATGATCAGCAGGACATTGCGCCCTGAGTCGCGAAAGCTCTCCGCAATGCGCGTGGCGTAGGCTGCCCCTTGCAGGCGCTGCAACGGCGAGGTGTCCGCAGGTGCGGCGACCACGACGGCACGTCGACGACCTTCCGGGCCCAGTATGTTGTCAATGAAGTCCTGTACTTCGCGGCCACGCTCGCCAATCAGGCCGACCACGATCACGTCCGCTTCGGTATAGCGTGCCATCATGCCCAGCAGGACGGATTTGCCCACCCCGGAGCCCGCAAACAGGCCCATCCGCTGCCCTCTACCCACACTCAACAGCGCATTGATGGCACGAATGCCTACATCGATTTGTGCTTCGATGGGCGCTCGAGACAGCGGGTTCAAGGGCCTCGAGCTGAGCGTCGTGCGTGGCGCTTCCTCGAGGTTTTCTCGGTCATCGAGGGGCGTGCCGTTGCCATCGAGTACCCGCCCAAGCAGTTCGTCGCCCATTGGGAAGCGGCGCGCGCTATGCCCGTTGCCATCGACCAGCGGTGTGACACGAGCGCCGGGCATCAAGCCGGAAATCTCTTCAAGTGGCATCAGGAAAAGCTTTTCGCCTGAAAAGCCAACGACTTCCGCTTCGGCAAATTTATCGCTGTCGTTCAAGCGACCATCGGCGCCGGGTAATTCAATGTGGCAGGCGCTCCCGACGGCGACGCGTAACCCGACGACTTCTATGACCATGCCCGTGGCCCTGACGACCCTACCGCTGGTGCGGTAGTGAGGCAGGCGGCTGATGCGCTGAGTGGTGCGCTGAAGGGCTTTACGCCAACGGTGCTGATGCGGGCAGGAGAGCGAGTTCATCGTATCAACCTGCGGAGGGAGCGCTATTGCGCTTGCGCAGCTGTGTCTGGACGCTTTGCCAGCGACTTTCAAAGGTTGCGTCCAGCTCCCCTTGAGCGCTGGTGACTCGACAGCCTCCACGGGAGAGTTGATCATCAGGCTGGAGTACCCACTGGGCAGCTTCCAGCTCACTCCCCAGGTGTTTTTCAACGAGGGTGTGGTCTGTCGGGTTCAGCCATAGGCGTTGCTTACCTACCAGAGGCGGTTCAGTGTGTAGAAGCTCACGCACGATCTGCAGGATGTGGTCAGGGTGTTCATCAAGCGCACCACCGGCCAGCTGCTTGCCAGTCGCTAGCGCCAGCTCGGCAAGATCATGGGCGATGGTGTCGTCCAGGCGCTCGAGTGCCTCGGAAAACTGCTTTGCCAAGGATGCCAGTGGCGCTAACGCTTTTTTCAACTGTGCATTGAGCTCCTCGGTCGCTTGTGCACGGCCCTCCTCAAGCCCCTTGGTCAGCCCTTCTTCATGGCCGCGTGACAGGCCGGCCTGGTACCCCTCTTCTTCGGCCGCCTCGCGAATCTGCTCATAAATTCTTTGACGCTCCTGCTCTTCACGGGCGCGTGCTTCTGCAGCGGCTCGTTTAGCCGCTTCGACCTTGCGTTGGTGTGCCGTTGGGCCTTGTCCGCGGTCATTATCCGACGCTTGTGAGGCGAGCAGCTCCTCCATTTGCCAGCGGCGCCACTGGCCGTGGCGGTCGAACTCGGGTGAGTGAGTATTAGACATACTCATCATCTCCACCGGCTAGCACAATTTCGCCTGAGTCGGCCAAGCGCCGCACGATCTGCAAAATGGCTTTTTGCTCGGTTTCCACTTGCGACACCCGGATGGGACCGCGGGCTTCCATGTCTTCGCGTACCAGATCGGCAGCACGCTGCGACATGTTGCGCAGGAACTTGTCCACCAGTGCGTCCTGGGCTCCCTTGAGTGCCACCACCAGTGAGTTGGTTTCCACTTCCTGAAGCACCATCTGAATGGCACGATTGTCCAGGTCGAGCAAGTTTTCGAACAGGAACATTTCGTCGATGATCTTTTGGGCCAGATCTTCGCTGTGAGAGCGCACCGTCTCGATGGCGACTTCTTCCTGGGACGAGTTCATCAGGTTGAGAATCTCGGCAGCGGTTCTCACGCCGCCCATCTTGCTGCGCTTGAGGTTCTGGCCGTCCAGCATGCTGGTGAGCACTTCGGTCAGCTCCTGCAGGGCTGCCGGTTGAACACCGCTAAAGGTGGCAATACGCAGTACGACATCGTTGCGTAGCTTCTCTTCGAACAGTTCGAGAATGTCAGCCGCCTGGTGACGATCCAGATGCACCAGAATGGTCGCGATGATCTGGGGGTGCTCGTCACGAATCAGCTCGGACACCATGGAAGCTTCCATGAGGTTGAGCGCATCGATACCAGAGTTGTTGCCCGTAGATTCGAGAATGTCCTCGATTAGACTGGTGGCGCGCTCGCTGCCCAATGCCTTGGTTAGGACGGAGCGGATATGCTCGCTGGAGTTGAGGTTCAGTGCGACAAACTCTTCGGTTTCCCGATGGAACGCCTCCAGCACGGCCTTCATATCTTCATGCGACACTTGATGCAGTCGTGCCATCTCGGTGCTGATCTCCTGCACCTCGCCGGCGCTGAGAAACTTGAATACCTCGGCGGCGCTGTCTTCGTCCAGGGCCAGCAATAGAATGGCGCTTTTACGTGCTCCGCTCATCTCCGTGATGCTAGTCATTGGCATTCATCCAGCTGCGGATAATCATGGCCACCATGCGTGGGTCTTCCTGGGCCATTTCGCGCAGATCATTGAGATTGTGTTCATACAGTGATGTCTTGCGTCGACGTTTGGGCTTGCCGCTGTAGGTGTCCCCGTCATTGACATCACCGTCTCTTTCATCAACATCACTGTCATCGTCACTGCCGACACTGGTGTTCAAAATACCACCGGGCGTCGCTGTGGCCACCAAAGGCGGCTGTGTGTAGCGTTTGATCAGCGGGCGAAGAATCAACCAGTAAAGCAGGAAAGCCACCAGCGCCACCAGCAAGTAGCGACCCAAATTGGCTGCCATGGCCAATGTGTCTGGCTGCTGCCACCAGACGGTTTCAGTGCGTGGGTCTTCATCGATAGCAAACGGCGTATTGACGATTTCGACCTGGTCTCCGCGTTGACCAGAGAACCCCATGGCTTGCTGAACCAGGCGCTCCAGCTGTGCCACTTCTTCAGCACTGAGGGCGACTTGCTCGGTCCCCCCCTCTTCATTGGTGACCGTACGGAAATTCACCACCACAGCCGCTGTCAGGCGCTCTATCTGTCCCAGGCGGTGCTGGATGTGCTCGATGCTGCGATCGACCTCGTAATTGACGACATCTTCCTGGCGCAAGTTGCGCAAGGCACCTGGCTCAGTTGTCGTATCCTCTGCATTGTCATCGGGTTGGTTGATAGGGGAGGGGGCAACGCCTGGCGGCGTATTACTCAGCGCGCCGGGAATGCCTGACGCCAGCGGGTCATCTCCATCGTACGACAGGCTTAGCTGGCGGCTACGTACGGCTGACTCGTTGGGGGTCTGGTTGGGGCGATAGCGTTCTGAGGTCTCTTCGCGGCGCGAAAAATCGATTTGTGCAGCGACCTGCGCGCGGACGTTGTCGCGACCTACTATCGGCAGCAGAATGTTTTCGATGCGCTGCTGATAAGAGCGCTCGACTTCCGTAATGTAAGCAAGCTGGGTGCCGTCCAGGTCATTGCCCTGCTGTGAGTTAGCGGTCAGCAGACGCCCATTTTGATCCACAACGGTTACGTTTTCGGTGGAAAGCTCCGGAACACTACTAGAGACCATGTGGACAATGGCGCTGACCTGTCCCTCTCCAAGAACGCGCCCGGGCAGCAGTGTCAAGACGACGGACGCCTTGGCGGGCTCTCGGTCACGTATGAAGACAGATGGCTTGGCCATGGATATGTGAACGCGCACGCGCTCCACGGGGCCCAGAGATTCAATCGAGCGTGCCAGCTCGCCTTCCAGACCGCGTTGAAAATTGACCTGTTCGGCGAACTGACTGATCCCGAAAGCCTGGTTGTCCATCAGTTCCAGCCCAAGGTTGCCGCCTCTGGGAAGCCCTTGCTCGGCAAGCTGGAGTCTTAACGTGTGTACTTGAGCGCTTGGCACCAGTAGGGCCTGACCGCCTTGACCGAACTGGTAAGGCACGCCGCGGCTGTCCAATTCGGCAATGATGCGCCCACCGTCCGCTTCGTTCAGGTTGCTGTAGAGTACACGGTACTCTGGGCTGCTGGCCCACATGAAAAGCGCAGCCACCACCGCGATGGAAGCTGCTGAAGCGATCAAGACAACCACCAGCGGATTGCCTCGCAGTTGCTTCATTGCGCGTTCGAGGGCTGATGGGGATGCGGATTCGCTAGAAGACACCCCGCTTTGCGAAGCGTTTGCTGTCGTACTGTTTGGACGGCCTGCCGTAGCACCGGTTTCGCTCATGCATCCCTCCAGCAGGGTTGGCAAAACGGGTGTAGGCCCAGGCGCATCACCAAAGAAGGCATAGGCTATTTCCGTCAATCGCGGTGATCCGCCAAGTAATCAGGGGCGGAATTGTGATGAACGCCATTATGATGAGGTGCGTCCACCATAAATGAACGAAAAGCCTGGCTTTTCGCACGCATTTGTTCGTATGAGTGGGGGCGTGTCAGTGGTAGGCTCTTGCCAATACTTTGTCATCTACGATTTGAGGAGTTGGTATGAGTGCGCCCCCCCTGCAGTCTGCTCTACAGCAAATGCATAGCTTGGCAGCGCAGGCTGCTCAGCCCGTTCGTGGTGAGCAGGTCTCGACGGTCGTGGGGCAAGCTGGATTCGGCAGTGAACTACAGGCGTCTATCCAGAGAATCAATCGTTTACAGCAGTCAGCCAATGCCAAGGCGATGGCCTTTCAGGCGGGAGAGCCGAATATTGAGCTCAACGATGTCATGGTGGATATGCAAAAAGCCAGCGTGGCCTTCCAGATGGGTATGCAGGTGCGTAACCGGTTGGTGACTGCTTACCGAGACGTCATGAATATGCAGGTGTAAGGTGACGTACAGAGCGTGATGCTGTGGTGCCGCAACGCTAGAAAGCGCCATCAGTAGGAGCGCTATTTTGTAGTGTTTTTGTCCTGTGGCTATCGTGAGGTTCACTATGTTATGGGGTTGCCAGCGCAAAAGAGCGCTGGCAACGTCATACGTTCAAGGAAATCAGGTTGCCCTGTAGCTCTCCCAGTCGCTCTGCCATCGTAATGACCTCCTCGGCAGGAATTTGGCGAATGACATCGCCGGTTTCGCTGTCGATGACGCGGGTAATGATGCGTGAGGAGTCCTCGCTGATATCGAACTCGAGTCCGCGTGCCCTCATGGCTTCATTGATACGCTGTATCGGTTCCAGGAGTTCTTCCCTTGTCGTGCTCAATGCCAACGACTGATGTTCCTCCTGGGTGGGGGCGGTCAGCTCGGGAGGCGTGCGTATTGGTCGCTCCTGTGAGCCGGGAATACTTGACGTGGCGACCGCTAGGTCGATTGGCAGTGGGCCCATAAACAACGTTCCTCTTTGCTAAGCCATTCAAGGCTGGGTAACGTAAACTTAGAGGCCGATGCAGGTGTTGGATAGCCTCCAACAGAGTTATCGGCGAGATGTTCACAAACTTTATCTTTTTCAGTATAGACAAAAAGAAAAGCCTGATAGGCAGTAATCGGCATGCGGAGCCATTGGGGCTTCTGCTATGCTCGGTTCCCTTATATCAAGGGTGGGTTCACATGACCACCGCGGCTGTGAAAGCGAGGCACGCATGGCAGTCCAGCAAGATGAGTATGAACGTATTTCAAATCCATCCGCCATCAGTTCTCTGCTGAATACCATGATAGAGGGTGGTGGGGTGTCGCTTTGTCTTGATGCCCCGGAGGCGCGTCCAGAGCCCATTGTATTAATGGAGCAGCACGAGGGTGAGACCCTGGTAATGGACTTGTCTTCCGTTGACTATTTGCTGTATCGCCTTGAGCAAGGCGAGCGTTTCTTTCTGCGTGGGCAATCTCAAGGCAAGGTGTTGCGTACGCCGCTGCTTGCCCTCACCGAAACGCGCCGTTCTGGCGGGCGTTTTTTATGCTGCAGTGAATATCCGGACTCCGTAGATGTGCTTCAGCGGCGTGAGTCATATCGCGCTGAGCTGCGTATGGGCATGGTGGTCTCCGCGACCGTTTATGGCGCAGGCGAAGAAGGAGCGCCAGGCGAGCTGCGAGACCTTTCTCAGGATGGGTGTCAGCTTGAACTGCCGTTGACGGCGAGCGGCGTGCTAGCCGAGTCATCGGAGCCCATGCGTCTGGTGTTGGCATTTCCAGACGGTACGCAGTTCGAAGTGCATGCTATCGCTCGCCATCAAAAAATGGATCCAGAGCGTCACCTGTTACGCGTTGGCTTTCGTTTTGCAGGCTGCACCTCCGAGCAAGAGCGGCAGATCTGGTACTTCGTATGCGAAATCGAGCGGGAGGCGGCTCGCTACAAGAAGGAAGCCCAGGAGGAGCGCCAGCCCTCCCCGCTGTTCGCACAGCCCAGCAAGCGTGTGCCAAACGGTGAGCAGGTGGGGCGGCGTGACATTCGCCGTTACGCGACGCCAACGGCAAGGCGTGTGGTCAAAGTGGCAGCCTATCTGGATGCTCAGTTGCTGATGTTGACACAAGGCCATGATGTTGACTCACGACAGCTATCGCGCAATGCCGACCGTATTCTGCAGCTTCATGAAGAGGACCGCGAGGCGCTGTTGTTCGCTTCGCGCTGCTTGTCCATGGAGCCACTGTTGGTGCGACATGGCATTGCTGTAGCGGTTCATCTGCTGGATCTGGTGGGCGGAAATATGCCGCGTGATGTGCGCAAGGCCATCGTGGCTAGTGGTCTGGTGCATGACTTGGGGAAAGCGTTGATCCCTCAGGTGGTCTTCAAAGCGCCCAATTTCGAGCCTGGTCATCGCCATATGTTGCGCGAGCACGTGTCGTTACTGCTGGCGCGATTGAAGACTTGCCAGTGGTTATCGGCCACGGTGGCGCAGGCGGTCATTGGTGGAATTAACGAGCGCCTCGATGGTAGTGGCTACCCTGATGGGCTGACAGGGAACGATATCACTGAGCTGGCTAAAGCGAGTGCCGTGGTCGATGTAGTGGAAGCGATGAGGCGGGATCGGCCGGACCGTCCGGCGCGAACTGCTCAGCAGATCTATCGACACCTGTTGAACCATCCTCATCAGTTTGATGCGCGATGGATCAAGCGCTATATCGAGCACTTCAAAACGTTACCCATTGGCTCGCTCGTGCTTTTTTCCAGCGAGCAGCTGGGGTGGATCGTTCGCCTGGATGACGCAGGCGCACCTTTTGAAGTGGCGTTGACCCAGCAGGCGGAGCCACCCATGCGTGAAAGCTTGCTTGGAAACGTGCGGGGTGATGTGCGTGAGCGGCTTGGTAAGCCGATGAGAGAAGTTGCTGTCTCTACTTGAGCCCGTACCGCACCTTTGGAAAGTCACCTGTCGTCAATGAAATAGTGTCGGTACTCATTAAAGTCTGCTGACAGGGCGCCGATATATCAGTTAGCGAGCAATTATGCCAAGTCTCAATTATCCAGCAGCGTATCGCCCTTTGTCGGCTGCTGCTTTTACAAGGAGAGCCCTTTAATGACCTATACTCGCAGCGGTGCGGCCTATGGTCGTGGGGCAGGCGCTTATGCCCGCGTCGGCGTGGAAAGTGGCGTCATGTCGGCGGACCCGCATCAACTGATCGTCATGCTTTTCGATGGTGCCCAAGCGGCGATTCGTGCAGCCCGCATTCACATGCAGGCGGGCAACACCGTGGAGAAAGGAAAATCCATCTCCAAGGCGCTGGATATTGTCAATAATGGCTTGGCCGCCGCGCTGGATCAGGAAAAAGGCGGCGAGATTGCTGAGCAACTGGCATCGCTGTATGACTATATCGCCCGTTTGCTGTTAGCTGCTAACCTGCGCAACGATGAAGAGAGCCTTGATCAGGCGGAGCGGCTGCTCGAGGATATTGCCTCTGCATGGCGTGAAATCGGCCAACGGCAAAGTGCGTGAGGCAATATGACAGCTTCCGAAACGGCTCATGAGAACTCCCGGCAAGCGCTCATTGATGCCTATGCAAGACTGCTGGCGAGTGTGCGCTATATGCATGAGCTTGCTGATAAAGAACAATGGGCAGAGCTAATCGAGCAGCGTAGCAACTACGTAATGCTGGTGGAAAAGTTGCGTGAATTGGACAGCATGGTTCGGTTGGATGATGACAGCAAGCGGCGCAAATCGGAGTTGCTTGAGCAGATCCTGGAGCATGATGTAGACATTCGCCGTCGCCTGGTTGCCAGGCGAGATGAGCTAGGCAAATTGATCAGCGTGACACAGCGGCAGCGAAATTTGCATCGCGCCTATGCCCCTCAGCAGGGGAACAGTGCTTTCCCTGTGGATGCCGAAAAGGATGAGGGTGTCTCGTGAGCGGCATTACGCCGCTCATCGATACACTGTTACATCAGGTGCTGGGTCGGCAGGCTGAGGCGTCCTCTCTGCGTGCTCTGAGCTCGCCGGTTCAGGCGGTTTCTCCGGGGGAGGGTCCAAGAGCCTTGCAAGGCGATGCAAGCCTTGACGGTAGGCCCCTGCCTCCGCTACTGGGCGATCTGCGCCACCTGCCCGGAGCTGCCGACAAGCTTCGACAGCCTCCCGCTGGCCATACAACGCCAAATGCCTCGCCCAGCTCAACACAAACGCACTTCAGTCCTGCGGCACGTACGATTGCCGATGTGTTGCTACGCTTTCCTGCGCCTCCTGCCGTCATCAGGCCGGCAGCCCCGTTGTTATCACTTCAGGAGTCGCCGTCGACCACGCTGTTGGCGAGTCGTCTGGAAGGTAGTATCCGTGACAGCGGGTTATTTTACGAATCGCACCTCAAGCGTTGGTTTCAGGGCGAGATGTCCCGTCAGCAACTGCTGCGCGAGCCACAGATGCAGGCGGGTCCACGCCCTACGGCTCTGCCCCTACCAGGTATGGCGCCCTTGGCGACGCAGGGTACGCCCTTGGGTGTACCCTCGTCCCAAGGCAGGGCCTTGGCGATCCTGCCCGAATATCCTCTGGTCCCCCTCAAGGGAACCGCTGCTCTGTTAGACCGGCCGCTGCCTCTCCCCGTCGCTTCTTCTGCCATGGCGGCGCCCTCGGCACCTGCCGCCCCGACGTCTAACCAGCCTGCCATGCCTTTTGTGGCTGAACGCCGGGAAGCCCCCAGCGTTCAGCCGGCCACGGTGGTTGCGGAGCAGGAAATGGCTTCTCGGAGTGTGAGAGAAGTAGTGCATGACAGCTTGCAGGGAGTGGTGCGTCAACAGCTGGAAATGCTGGTCACCCCGACACTACGTTGGGAGGGTGACGTATGGGCCGGTATCTTCATGGCGCTTGTCGTTAACCTGCCTGGGCGTGACACTCATGATGAAAAGCAGCCAGCCGATGACGCTCCGTCTGAGTGGCGCTCAGAAATGCAGCTCGATGTGCCGGGGCTAGGGGTCTTTAGTGTTGCGCTTTGGCTGCATAAGCAGGTGCTGAGCATTGATTTGACCGCTGGTAGCCCGGAAACGTATGAGCGGCTGGATAGTGGGATCGATCGTCTGAAGCAGCGTTTGAGCGCACTGGATTTTGCTAAAGTTCAGGTGAGCGCTCGCTATCTTCCGTCCGAGGAGACTTCCGATGTTGCCCGGTGAACGTCGGCGCCAGGCCGTTGCGTTGGCCTATAAGGAGGGAGAGCAGGCGCCGCGCGTAGTGGCAAAAGGATACGGTGAGCTGGCTGACAGGATCATGGCCGAAGCTCAGCGGCAGGGTATCTACGTCCACGATGCGCCTGAACTCGTTGCCTTGCTGATGCAGTTGGAGTTGGATGCCGAGATCCCAGCCAGCCTGTATCAAGTGGTGGCGGAACTGTTGGTGTGGGTGTTCGAATTGTCCGATGGTGAGCTGAATCAGCGTGAAAGGCGCAAGTAGCCAATACAATCGTTGTATGCAACCATGATGCGAGGTAAAGAAAAAAGTCATCAATGGCGCCACTATAACGGTCACAACGACGCGCCCGGGTCGTTCGATGGGACACTATGAGTCAAACAAGCTTTCTTGATGAAATACAAGAGATAAACCTCGCTTACCTTCTGCTTGCTCAGCGCCTGTTGAGCGAAGATCGGGAGGCGGCCATGTTTCGTCTCAAAATTGACGGTGAGCTGGCAGATCTGTTGGTCTCACTGAATGCCTGGCAACTCACCAAGCTGGCCCGCAGCAACCAGTTGGTCTGTCGCTTCAATCACGCCAGCGGCGAGCGGCTGCGTCAGATTCTTGACAACCCACGAGATCAGGGGTTGGCAGGATTGCATGCTTCACTGCTATCTGCCTGTGAGCCTTTTTCCTCACTATCGTCAGGAGAGTCGAAGTGAGTCAAAAGAGCCTTGTGGATGAAATGCATCAGGTGCAGCTGGCCATTGAGCTGATCGAGCTGGGTGCTCGTCTACAAGTGCTGGAGACGGAAACGGAGTTGAGTCGTACCCGTTTGATCAAGCTCTATAAGGAAGTGCGCGGCATGTCACCACCTAAAGGCATGTTGCCTTTTTCGGCAGACTGGTTCGTCACTTGGCTGCCGAATGTGCACTCATCACTGTTTTATAATATTTATCTTGGCTTGCTCGAAGGTACGGAGTGTGAACGTATCGACGCTTTCGTCAAAGCGTACCGGTTATATGAAGAGCAGGTATCGCTCGAGGGTGCAGAGTCGGTGTTGGGTCTAACGAGAGCGTGGACGCTGGTGCGTTTTTTCGAAAGCGACCTGCTGCAATTGACCACTTGCACTCGTTGTGAGGGCCGCTTCGTGGCACATGCCCATAGTCCCGTTCATGACTACGTGTGTGGTATTTGCCAGCCCCCCTCGCGGGCCGGCAAAACACGCAAATCAGGGCGTTGAACGTATAAAATTGTCACACCTCTGGCGGCCGTGAACAAAAGCAATAAACTGCGTTTTAACGCATAGATAGCGGTAAAAGTCGTTGATACTTTCTCATTAAACCGTGCTGTCACCTGAGTATGATAGACCTAAGCTGCATTTTAGATAGGGCTGCCGACATCTTTTGGTTGGGTGTCGAGTATGGCTCTGTTGATAAACCACTCATATCGCAAGGACACTGCTTGTGCTGATACTCCTGGGTTATGTCGTTGTCTTGTTCTGCGTCTTTGGCGGCTATGTGATGGCTGGTGGTAGCCTGGGGCCGCTCTATCAGCCCTTGGAGCTACTGATAATTGGAGGCGCTGGCGTGGGGGCGTTCCTGGCGGCCAACAACGGTAAGGCGATCAAGGCCACGTTCAAGATTTTGCCAAGGCTCAAGCGTACCAAGAAGTACAACAAGGCCTTGTACATGGAACTCATGGCTCTGCAGTACAAGATTCTGTCCAAGGTGCGTCGAGAGGGCATGCTGGGGATCGAGCGCGATATTGATAACCCCCAGGAGAGCCCGCTATTTCAAGAGCATCCTGACGTACTGGCCGACTCTCATATCATGGACTTCCTGACGGATTACCTGCGCTTGATGGTCAGCGGTGGCATGGAACCCATGGAAATCGATGAGCTGATGCTCCACGAAATCGAAGTCTTCGAGCAAGAGGCGCACATCCCTATTGATGCGATTGCCAAAGTGGGAGATGCCATGCCTGCTTTTGGTATCGTGGCAGCCGTCATGGGGGTTATCAAGGCGTTGACCTATGCGGACGCTACGGCAGAACAGATGGGGCAAATGATCGCCATGGCGTTGGTGGGCACCTTCCTCGGTATTTTGATGGGCTATGGCTTCATCAGTCCGATTGCCAGTTATGCCGATCGCCAGGCCAAGGAAGCTGAAAAAATGCTTCAGTGCATTCGCGTGACGCTGTTGGCCAGCTTGCACGGCTATGCTCCACAGTTGGCGGTCGAGTTTGGGCGCAAGGCGTTGCATAGCACCGAGCGCCCCAGCTTCTCTGAACTGGAGGAGTACGTGCGCGATGCCAAAAAGGGCGGTAATGCATGAGCAAGGGAGGGGATAAGCGCCCGATCGTCATCCGGCGCAAAAAGGTGGTCCATGCCCACCATGGGGGGGCATGGAAAATCGCACTGGCAGATTTCATGACGGCGTTGATGGCGCTGTTCCTCGTCATGTGGATTCTTAGTGTATCCAGTGAAGAGACGCGCAGAGGCGTTGCCGAGTATTTCAGCACGCCGCTGGTCACGGCGATTACCGGTGGTGATCGTTCGGGGAGCACTCGTGTTATACCGGGCGGTGGGCCGGATCCCACCCATAGTGATGGTGAGCATGCGCGGATCGGCGTCTTGCAGCAAACGCGGCCCAGTGCACAAGAGCGTCGTTTCTTTGAAGATTTGCAAACGCGTATAGAGCGGGCAATCGAGCGTGATCCCGATCTGCGTGAGTATCGTAACCAGATGCGCTTCGACCTGACGCGTGAAGGCCTGCGTATTCAGTTACTGGATACCGCGCAGCGGCCAATGTTCGAGCTGGGTAGCGATCAGGTAGCCCCTTACATGCGCAGTTTGTTACGCACCATGGCGCCGCTGCTCAATGATTTGCCGAATGACTTGAGTATCAGCGGGCATACGGACAGCGTTCCATATGCAGGCGGATATCGTGGTTACAGTAACTGGGAGCTTTCCAATGACCGTGCCAATGCATCACGCCGTGAGCTGGTGGCGGGAGGGCTTGATCCAGATCAGCTGCTGCGCGTATCTGGCTTTGCAGACCGAGTGCTGCTCGCGGACACTACGCCGACGGATCCCATCAATCGACGTATCGAACTTGTGGTGCTGCTGCCGGAAATCGCCGAGGCTATACGTAATCCGGGTGTTTTAGCGCCTAGCATGCCGTTTTCGACCGAGAGTGTGTCGGAAGAACTTTTGCAACAAAACATACCGCAAGCCAGCGACAGCCCATGAGCCTGGCTTGCCACATAATGATGACGTTCAAGTGGAGCGGTGCATGGACATAGCGGATTTTTTTGACACCTTCTTTGAAGAAGCCGAGGAGCTGCTGGCGGACATGGAGCAGCACTTGTTGGAACTGGATGTCGATAATCCGGATGGCGAGCAGCTGAACGCTATTTTCCGCGCGGCGCACTCCATCAAAGGAGGTGCAGGTACCTTTGGTTTCAGCGTGCTGCAAAAAACCACGCATATTTTTGAAAACCTGCTGGATCACGCGCGCAAGGGCGAGCTTGCGCTGCGCGCAGACCTCGTTGATACCTTTCTGGAGGCTAAAGACATCATGCATGAGCAACTCAATGCCTATCGCAATGAGGAAGAGCCGAACCAGGAAGCTTATGAGCGCATCTGCGAGACACTGCAGCAAATTGCGCTGGAAGAAATTGGCAAAACGCTGGATGCGCCAGCCGCTCCCAAGGCAGAAGAAGCGTTTGCCAAAGAGGCGACTCCTTCTGTCGACAGTAGTGCAGGGGATAGTGAAGAGGAGAGCCCGGCAGGCGAGCATCGCCTCAAGGTGGCCCTTCTCAATGTCGGTGAGAAAGACCGCCTGCTGCTGGTAGAAGAGTTGGAGCAGCTGGGTGACGTAGAGTCCCAGTCGGGTGATGAAAAGCGCTACGAAGTCGTCCTGAAGGGCGACGTCAGCGCCGATGATATCGAAGCCGTGATGTGTTTTATCATTGAAACAGATCAGATCGACATTACGCCACTGGCCGCCAGCGCACCTGCTGACCCCGTCGGGCCTCCAGCGTCAAGCGCCGATGCAGCGCCTCAGGAAAGTGCCCCAGCCGCTAAAGCGCCTGCGCCTGACAAGCCGGCTGCTGCAAAGACCGCCAACAAAAAAACCGCAGAGCAAGCGCCCAAAAAGACGGCTGCCGAAAGCTCGTCGATCCGTGTATCGGTCGATAAGGTGGATCAGATCATCAACCTTGTCGGCGAGCTGATCATTACTCAGTCGATGCTGGATCAGACGGTGAGTGACCTGGAAGGTCAATCGGTCAGCAACAGTTCCTTGCAGAACGGCATGAGCCTGCTGCAGCGTAATGCCCGTGACCTCCAGGAAGCCGTCATGTCGATCCGCATGATTCCCATGGAGTTCGTATTCAGCCGCTTCCCAAGGGTCGTGCGTGATACGGCCAGCAAGCTGGGCAAAGAGATCGAGCTGATCACCGAAGGCAAGTCCACCGAGCTGGACAAGAGCCTGGTAGAACGCATCACCGACCCGCTGACACACCTGGTGCGTAATAGCCTGGATCACGGTGTGGAAATGCCGGATGTGCGTGAATCGCTGGGCAAACCGCGTGTGGGCAAGCTGGTGCTTTCGGCGCGCCACCAGGGCGGGAACATTCTGATCGAAGTGCGTGATGACGGTGCAGGCATGGACCGTGATCGGCTGTTGGCCAAGGCGCGTGAAAATGGCCTCAACGTGTCGGATACGATGTCCGATGAAGAGGTGTTCCAGCTCATTTTTGCGCCCGGCTTCTCCACTGCCAAGGAGGTGACCGATGTCTCTGGTCGTGGCGTTGGCATGGATGTGGTCAAACGTAACATCCAGGGCATGGGTGGACGTGTCGAAATCCAGTCGAAAAAAGGCGAAGGCACCAATACACGCATCGTGTTGCCGCTGACCCTGGCCATTCTGGACGGCATGTCCATCAAGGTAGGCAATGAGACGTTCATTCTGCCGCTATCCACCGTGTTGGAGTCGCTACAGCCCGCCAAAGGGGACATGTACGCCATGGCAGGGGATGACGTGGTACTCAAGGTGCGCGACGAGTATCTGCCGGTCATCGCCATTCATGAAGTACTGGACGTCGAAAATGCCATCACTGACCCCACCCAAAGCATTGCCGTCATCGTGCAGGGAGAAGGACGTCGCTATGCCATGTTGGTCGATGAGCTGATCGGCCAGCAGCAGGTCGTCGTCAAGAATCTGGAAGACAATTACCGCAAGGTGCCGGGCGTATCGGCCGCTACCATCCTGGGGGACGGTAGCGTTGCGTTGATTCTCGACATTACCGGCTTGCATCGCTTGAGCCGGGCGAAAAAAGAAGCAGGTAAAACCGCTAATCAACCCCATCTCTCTTATTACAAAGAGGCTGAGCCGTCATGAGTCACTCATCCAACGAAGCAGTGTTAGCCGCTGCTGAAGCAGAAAACCGCGAATTCCTGGTGTTTTCACTCGGGGATGAAGAGTACGCCATCGATATCCTGAAGGTTCAGGAAATTCGGGGCTATGAAAACGTGACCCGCATTGCGAACGCGCCCGATTTCATCAAAGGGGTCACGAATCTGCGTGGTGTCATCGTGCCCATCGTCGACCTGCGCATCAAGTTCCATCTCGAGAATGTGGAGTACGGTGGTCAGACAGTCGTGATCGTGGTCAATGTTGCCGATCGCATTGTTGGTATCGTGGTCGACGGAGTTTCCGATGTGATGACGCTCGTGCCTGATCAGATCAAACCTGCACCTGAGTTTGGGGTGACGCTCTCCTCCGACTTCCTGAGCGGCTTGGGCAGTTTGGATGACCGGATGTTGGTGCTGGTAGATATCGATAAACTGCTGACCAGTGAGGAGATGGCGCTGGTGGATAGCACGAGCCATCGCTAATACCTGACATGGGCACAGGGAGCGTGCCCATGTTGTTCCAGCTAACCCGCCTTGGCGCCAGGGACAGCACTCGCCGGTATGGTGGCGTTTGGAGTAATGCGTGTGACACAGCTAGTGCGTCAACTGATGAGTAATATGACGGTGCGTCTTAGTTGGGGGTTGGTGTTGGCCACCTTTTCACTGCTGGTCGTGCTGGCCTGTGGTATTGGCCTTTACGCGCTTCATCATGGCGCTACGCTGGTTCAGGCAACGGCGGACGCCCAGGCGCAGCAGCAGGCATTTACGGCCTTTGCCGAGCGTATCCGCTGGGCGCTCATTGCCATCGTGTTAATGACGATTGCCACTGTTGTCATCGTATTGTGGGGCGTCACGGTCAACGTTTTGCGTCCA
The DNA here is from genome assembly GCF_000275725.1 of Vreelandella stevensii S18214. Classification (GTDB taxonomy): domain Bacteria; phylum Pseudomonadota; class Gammaproteobacteria; order Pseudomonadales; family Halomonadaceae; genus Vreelandella; species Vreelandella stevensii. The sequence continues at coordinate 41,177 of NZ_AJTS01000044.1, forward strand.
CTGGATCGCCTGGTGGGCTACTTCGAACGCATGGCTCAGGGCGATTTGAATCAGCAGATCACCTCGCCAGGCAAGAGTGAAATCGGCAAGCTCTACAGCGCCATGGCGCACATGCAGGCAGCGCTTTCGGAAACGGTGGGGGTCGTTCGGCGTAGTGGAACCACCATCTTCGAGCGCTCCCAGCACATTGCCAATGGTAATAATGACCTCTCCTCGCGTACCGAGCAGCAAGCCTCTTCCCTTGAGGAGACGGCTTCCAGCATGGAGCAGCTCGCCTCCACCGTCAGCCATAATGCCGACAATGCCCGCCAGGCGAGTCAACTGGCGGGCGATGCGACCCTGACCGCGCGGCGTAGCGGGGAAGAAGTGGGGCAAATCGTCGAGACCATGCAGGATATCAGCGCCAGCTCGCACCAGGTGGCGGACATCATTACGGTGATCGATAACATCGCTTTTCAGACCAATATTCTCGCGCTCAATGCCTCGGTAGAAGCCGCGCGGGCAGGTGAACATGGCAAGGGGTTTGCCGTCGTGGCCCAGGAGGTGCGCAGCCTGGCCAGCCGCAGTGCCAACGCAGCCAAAGAGATTCGCACACTGATCGATACGTCATTGGGTAAAGTGGATACGGGCACCCAGCGCGTCAATCAGGCGGGCCAGACCATGCAGGATCTGGTCACCGCGGTACAGCGGGTCAGTGACATCATGGATGAGATTGCGGCAGCTTCTGAAGAGCAAAGCAACGGCATCGGGCAAGTGAACCAGGCGGTTGCCCAGATGGATCAAGTCGTTCAGCAGAACGCTCAGCTGGTGCAGCAAGCGGCACGCAGCGCCAACGAGCTGGAAAGCGAAGCAGCAAGGTTACGTGAAGCGGTGGAGCGCTTTCGTGTGGCGGAAGGGGCAGCTCCCCCATCTACCGCGCCTGTGCTGTCTCAGCCGATGAAGCGTCCTTCTGTCTCTGCGTCGGCCGCCCCTGCACTGACAAGGAAGGCGTCCCAGGAAGAGTGGGAAGCGTTTTAAGCACAACCAGTTTCTGCACAGCCAATGCCCTGAACCAGCGCCAAGCGCCTAAAATTAACAATAAGGCAGTAAGATGCGTAACAACCAGCCAGTCACTCAGCGCGAAGTCGAGTTGAGCCAGGACGACTTCCTCGTTTCTCGCACCGATCTCAAGGGGCGTATTACCTACGCTAATCCGGCCTTTATCGAGATTAGTGGCTACCGTCATGATGAACTGATGGGCGCGCCTCACAACCTGATCCGCCACCCTGATATGCCCGCCGCCGCCTTCGGAAACCTGTGGAGTACCCTGAAGCGTGGCGATACCTGGCGGGGGCTGGTCAAGAACCGGTGCAAGAGTGGCGACCATTACTGGGTAGATGCCAGCGTTACGCCGATCGTGGAAAACGATCAGGTGGTGGGCTACACCTCGGTGCGTGTACAGGCAACGCGTGAAGCCATTCAACAAGCGGAGCAGCACTACAGCGACATTCGAGAAGGGCGCAACAAGCGTCTTTATCTGGATAAGGGGCGCGTTCGCCAGCGTGGGCTCGTTGCCAGGATCCGGCGTATGCGACTGGATACCATTCGCGCCAAACTGGTGGGAATGGTGTTCATTGCGGCGGTGTTACTCGTGGCCAGTGGTGGTCTGGGCCTTTATGGCTTGAACATTGCCGGTGAGCGCTTGGACCAGCTGAATAACGACGGCCTGCGTGATGTCATTCGGCTGCAGCAAATCGATCAAACCATCGCTCAAACACGCCAGTCGATGATCGAGCCTGAGCGTATGGAGCTCATCAGCCAGCGTTTTGACATGGGAGATGCCGTGGCGGAGAGTGCTGGCCAAGTGACGGATGAGTGGCAGGCTTATTACAGCCGCGACGTGAACGCCACGCCGCTGGCCAGCCAGTTCGATGAACAGCTGCAGGCCTTCCTGGAGAACGGCATGCGACAGGCGGTCAATGTGCTGCAAGCGGAAGAGACCTACCAGGCGTTTACTGGTCTGGATGCCGTAATTCGTGTCATGAACGAGGATGGCCGGGCACTCTCCTCCCTGGTCAATGAACTGATTGCCCAGAAGCAGGCCACAGCAGAGGCCATGGCCACGGAAGCCGAGCGTGGTCAAACGGTCATGCTGAGTGCTCAGATGGGGGTGCTGGGTACCGGCCTGCTACTGTTGGTGCTAATCAGCCTGTTGACGCTGCGCTCCATTACACGCCCATTAAAGCAAGCCTCACGGTTCACCTTACAAATTGCCGGGGGTAATCTCGCGGCCAGAGTGCCGCCCAAGCGGCGCGATGAAATTGGCCAGCTTATGGATGCCTTGGACACCATGCGCAAAAGCCTGGGCAGCATCATTGGCGAGGTCAAGACAGGCATTGATGTGGTCACGCCGGCGGCCAAGCAAATTGCCAGCGGTAACGAAGCGCTCTCTTCACGCACGGAGCAGCAGGCGGCATCGCTGCAACAGACCGCGTCCAGCATGGAGGAAATGACCACCACCGTTCGTCAAAATAGTGATAACGCTCAAGAAGCACGGCGTCTGGCCGATAATAATGCAACAAGGGTTTCCCAAACGGGTGAGTTGATGACCCAGTTGGTCGATAACATGCAGCGGATCACGCACAGTTCGCAGAAAATGACCGACATTATCAATGTCATTGACTCCATTGCCTTCCAGACCAACATTCTGGCTCTCAACGCGTCTGTCGAGGCGGCACGAGCGGGAGAGCATGGGCGTGGGTTCGCCGTGGTGGCTGAAGAGGTACGCAAGCTGGCGGGACGTAGCTCCGAAGCAGCCCAGGAAATTCGTGGTCTGATTGATGACTCGAGTCAGCAGGTAAGCGAGGGTGCAGGGCTGGTAGAGAAGGCCGAGGTGGCTATCGGTGAAGTCGCCGAGGCGGCCCGTAGCGTCACGCAAATCATGCACGATATCTCGGCAGCGTCTCAAGAGCAGAGCAGTGGCATTGCCGAGGTCAACCAGGCGGTAGCCGAAATGGACCAGGCGACGCAGCAGAATGCACTGCGTGTTCAGGAAACGGCACAAGCGGCGCTGGCGCTGGAGCAGCAGGCAGAGCTTCTGGCGCTGTCGGTCGAGGCTTTCCGCCTGTCGGGACATCGCGAGATGTCGCCACAACGTGAGCACCAGCAGGCAGCTGGACTGCCGTCGATGACTGCGCAACCGGGCAACGCTAAACCGCCTGCGCCGGTCAAGAAACGGCCAATAGCTTCTGTAGAGGAGTGGGAAACATTTTGACAGACCAACGCGAACGGGGAGTCGACGCCGGACAGTGGGCGTCCAGCGGACAGATGGAGCGTGATCTGGTACTCACCGATGCGGACTTTACGCGTATTCGTGAGCTTATTTATCAGCGTGCAGGCATCGTGCTGGCGGAGCACAAGCGTGAAATGGTGTATAGCCGCTTGGCCAAACGGCTGCGCCACCATGGCATGACGCGCTTTACCGACTACCTTTCGCGGCTTGAGCGTCAGCCCGACGCCAAGGAGTGGGAGGCGTTTACGAATGCGTTGACCACTAACCTCACGGCCTTTTTCCGTGAGTCACACCACTTTCCACTACTCGCAGAGCATATCAAGCATAAGCAGGAGCCGATCACCATCTGGTGTTCGGCGGCATCGACGGGGGAAGAGCCCTACTCGATTGCCATGACGCTACTGGAGACCCTTGGTGGCAGAGCGTCACAGGCCAAGGTAATCGCCACCGATATCGACACCGAGGCACTCGCCAAGGCGCGCCGTGGCATCTACCCCCAGGAGCAGGTGCGCAAACTGGATGAAGCTCGCGTGAAACGGTTTTTCCAGAAAGGCACGGGTAACCACATTGGGCTGGCCCGGGTACGGCCGGAGGTGTCTGCGCTGGTCGAGTTCATGCCGCTCAACCTGCTGGCGCCGCAGTGGCCTGTCAAAGGCCCCTTTGATGCTATTTTTTGCCGTAACATTATGATTTATTTCGATAAAGATACGCAGGCGAAAATACTCAAACGATTTGCGCCACTGATGAAGCCTGATGGTTTGCTCTTTGCTGGCCACTCGGAAAACTTCTCTTACATCAGCGATGCTTTCAAGCTGCGTGGACAAACCGTCTATACCCTGGCCAATCGATGATCGTTGTGTGTGACGCTGCTGGTGCGGCCACGGCCCACAGGCGTAATGCCGAAATGGCGACTGTTAAAGGAGGCGTGCTTTGAGCGCAGCCAAGATCAGAGTGTTGTGCGTCGATGACTCGGCGCTGATTCGTGACCTGTTGACCGAAATCATCAACTCGCAGCCTGATATGGAAGTGGTCGCGGTGGCCCCTGACCCCATTGCGGCCCGTGACCTTATCAAACAGCACAACCCGGACGTCTTGACGCTGGATGTCGAGATGCCGCGTATGGACGGTCTGGATTTTCTCGAGCGCCTGATGCGCTTGCGTCCCATGCCGGTGCTAATGGTTTCCTCGTTGACCCAGAGTGGTTCCGAGATCACTTTGCGGGCATTGGAGCTGGGCGCGCTGGACTTCGTTGCCAAGCCGAGCCTGGGTATTCGTAGCGGCATGATGGAGTACGCCAACGAAATCGCTGAAAAATTGCGCGCGGCGGCCCGCTCTCGGCCGCGACAGGCGCGCAACAAGAACACCCCGCCACCCAGCCAGCTCAAGGCGCCGATGATCTCCAGTGAGAAGCTGATCATCATTGGCGCTTCCACAGGGGGCACCGAGGCAATCCGCGCCGTGCTGGAGCCTTTGCCAGCCAATGCGCCTGCCATTCTGATCACTCAGCACATGCCCGGTGGCTTCACCCGTTCGTTTGCCGAGCGGTTGGACAGGCTGTGTCGTATCACCGTCAAGGAAGCGACCGATGGCGAGCGCGTGCTGCCAGGCCATGCTTATATCGCCCCCGGAGATCAGCACTTGGAATTGGTGCGCAGCGGTGCCAACTACGTGGCGCGACTCAATGATGGTCCGCCGGTGAACCGTCATCGCCCGTCGGTAGATGTCTTGTTCCACTCTGCAGCCAAACATGCAGGGAAAAACGCGGTAGGTGTGATTCTGACTGGTATGGGCAAGGACGGGGCGGCAGGGCTGCTGGAAATGCGTCAGGCAGGTGCCCCGACCATTGCCCAGAACGAAGAGACCTGTGTGGTGTTCGGGATGCCTCGTGAAGCCATCGCCGTAGGGGGCGCGGTGGACGTGCTGCCACTGGATGAAATTCCATCGAAAATGATGGCGCTGGTGGCCGCCTCTGGACGCGCTCAGCGCGTCTAGGGCCTTAGAGACAAGACAAACGATCCAAGGGAATTCATAACAATGACACGTTTGCTGCGCAACCTTAGTATTCATCTGGCCGTCATTTTCGCGCTGGTCTGCTTCGTGGGCTTGATTCTACTGATTGCCGGTTTGAGCATTGCCTCGGACCGCAGTGCACAGAGCAATTTGGCCACGCTGGATCGTATCGGCAACCAGCAGCTCAATGAGCTGAACCGTGCGGACTCGCTGCTCAATCAGGCCATGCTGGCGCTGGAAACCGCTTCGAACCTGCTGATGGTGGGACAGACTCGCCAGTCCAATGAACAAGTGGATATCGCCGCCGATCGTCTGGAGCGTGCCGAGCGCCGTTATACGAATTTCATGACGACACCGCGCATACCTGAAGGTGAACGGTTGGGAGAAACGCTGGATCAACACTTCCTGCAGGTACTGGAACTGGTCAAGCAGCAGCACGCCAGCTTCGAGACCATGGACATCAATACGTTCAATCGGCTGCGTGGTGAGTTGATCGAGCCCTTGGGTGAGCTAGCCGCCAGTACTACCGCATTTACACAATACGCCTTCGGCCGCGTGGCCACCGTGCGTGAAGAGGCTCAGGCACAAGGCAATCTCTTTACCATGGTCAGTGTGGCTGCTGTCGTGCTTGCCTTATTGGTCACCTTGGCTATTTATTTTGGCCTGCGCCGTACGGTGATCAGGCCGCTGAGCGATGCCGCTGCGCGCCTTGGGCGTATTGCGGAAGCTGACTTGACCCAGCCGCTGCCCCAGGCGGGTAAGAACGAGATCGGCCGACTGTTTGGTGCCATGGCAACCATGCAGCAGAACCTCAGTGCTACGGTGGCCAGAGTACGGGAAGGTAGCCAGGCAATCCATCACGGCACCCGGGAAATTGCTAGTGGGAACGCGGATCTGTCATCCCGCACCGAACAGCAGGCTGCTTCCATCGAGCAAACCGCGGCCAGCATGGAGCAGATGACGGCCACCGTGAAGCAGAATGCCAACAATGCCCGTCAGGCCAGCACGTTGGCAGCGGATGCGTCCACCACCGCCGAGCAGGGGGGGCAGGTTGTCGAGCAAGTGGTGCAAACCATGCACGGTATTTCGACCAGCTCCCAGAAAGTGGCTGACATTACCAGCGTGATTGATTCGATTGCTTTCCAGACCAACATATTGGCGTTGAACGCTTCCGTGGAAGCTGCGCGGGCGGGCGAGCAGGGGCGTGGTTTCGCGGTGGTTGCTGGCGAAGTACGTAACCTGGCCAGCCGCAGTGCAGACGCTGCCAAGGAGATCAAATCCCTCATCGAGACCTCTGTCAGTCAGATCCAGCAAGGCTCCTCGCTGGTCGAGCAGGCAGGGCAGACCATGACCGAGGTGGTCACGGCGGTGCGGCGCGTCACGGACATCATGGATGAGATATCAGCGGCTTCGCAAGAGCAGAGTGATGGCATCGAGCAGGTTAGCCAGGCCGTTGGCCAGATGGATCAAGTGACCCAGCAAAATGCCGCGCTTGTACAGCAGGCGTCCGCCGCCGCGGCCTCGCTGGAAGAGCAAGCCAATCGTCTGGAAGAGGCCGTGGCGGTCTTCCAGGTGCTCAATGCTCGGGCGGAGCACACCGCGCCAGCGGTTACGTCAGCACTGCCCAAAGCTGCTGCCAACCCTACGCCCGCTCGTCGCGTTGCCACTCAGCAGCACCACGATGAGTGGGAAGAGTTTTAACCCTGACTGAAAACACCAGTCCCCCTGTAAATATTGTGATGTGAGAGGATGACCAATGGCCGATAAGAACATGAGCTTCCTGGTAGTAGATGATTTCCCCACGATGCGCCGCATTGTACGTAGCCTGCTGAAAGAGCTGGGTTTTACGAATGTGGACGAAGCGGAAGATGGCCAGGACGCCCTCAACAAGCTGCGGGCAGGCAATTTTGAGTTTGTCGTTTCCGACTGGAACATGCCCAACCTCGACGGCCTGGAGATGCTCAAGGAAATCCGCCAGGATGAAGCGTTGAAAGACTTGCCGGTGCTAATGGTGACGGCTGAAGCCAAAAAAGAGAACATCATTGCGGCAGCCCAGGCCGGTGCCAATGGTTACGTGGTCAAGCCGTTCACTGCGGCCACTCTGGAAGAGAAGCTGAATAAAATCTTCGAGAAGATGGGGAAATGACGCAGCTGGGCTTTGGTGCTCGGTCAACGAGGAGACAACATAATGAGCCAGAATGAGCAGGGTGGTGCTACCAAACTCTCTGAAGAGGCTGCTGAGGACCTGATCGTCCGGATTGGCAAGCTCACTCGCATGCTGCGTGACAACATGCGTGAGTTGGGGTTGGATAAGGAGATCGAAAAGGCCGCAGAGGCAATACCTGACGCTCGTGACCGTCTACACTACGTGGCCACCATGACCGAGCAAGCGGCAGACAAGGCCTTGAATGCCATTGATCGTGCCCAGCCGCTGCAGGATCAGCTCTCCGAGCGTGCCGAAGCCCTGGACAAGCGTTGGGCCGAGTGGTTCGAGGCGCCCAAAGAGCTGGATGATGCCAAGGCGCTGGTCAAGGAGACGCGCACGTACCTGAGCGATGTGCCCGAGATCACCGCTGCCACCAATAAGGAACTGCTGGACATCATGATGGCCCAGGACTTCCAGGATCTGACGGGCCAGGTCATCAAGAAGATGATGGACGTGATCCGTGAAATCGAGCACCAGCTGGTGCAGGTGCTGATCGATAACGTCCCGGGGGCAGAAGCGCGCGAAACCATGCAGCGTAAGGCGAACGATCAGTGGAAGAACGAAAATGCACGCCGCAATGAGGAGCTGCTGAATGGCCCTCAAGTAAAAGAGAATGCCACGGATATCGTCACGGGCCAGGACCAGGTAGACGACTTATTGGATGAATTGGGCTTTTAATGCCGGGTTATTGATATATTGTAAGTAGCCGCATCTGGCAAAATGGCAAACTGCTCAGCCGTCCTTTGGGGCGGCTGAGTGCATCGTATGGCGCATTTTGAGTCATCGTCCCCTCGTTAGCCGGATGACCGCATGGCAGATAACGACAGCGATCAGGAAAAGACCGAAGAGGCGACGCCCCGACGGCGGGACAAGGCCCGTGAAGAGGGGCAGGTTCCTCGGTCCCGAGAGCTGACGACTTTCATGATTCTTCTGGGAGGCGTGGTTGGCCTCTGGAGCATGGGACAAATGCTCTATGACCAGCTGGGGGCTGTCATGGAGCAAGCATTTCTGTTCGAGCGGCGCCAAGCCATGGAAACCACCCCCATGCTGGTCAATGCGCTCGACCTGGGCCAGCGAACGCTCTTCACGATGTTGCCGCTTTTTTTACTGCTCGCGGTGATTGCATTGATGGCCCCCGCGTTACTGGGCGGGTGGCTCATATCCGCCAAGTCGATGAAGCCAAAATTCTCCAAGCTGAACCCTGTAAAAGGGATCAAGCGCCTGTTTTCGATGCAGTCGTTGACCGAGCTTGCCAAGGCGATAGCCAAATCCATTCTGGTGGGTAGCGTTGCGTTCAGCTTTTTGTATTTTAATATTGGCAGGTATTTGGGGTTGATGGATCAACCTGTTCAGCAAGCCTTGACCACGGCGCTCAATATGGCTGCCTTGGCCGCTGGCCTAATCGTGTTCTCCTTGATCGTGGTGATCCTGATTGATGTACCTTTTCAACTATGGAACAACGCCAAGCAGCTCAGGATGACCAAGGAAGAAGTCAAACGAGAGCACAAGGACTCGGAAGGGGATCCCCACGTCAAGGGACGCATTCGCCAACAGCAGCAGGCCATGGCGCGTGGGCGCATGATGAGTAAAGTCCCCGAGGCGGACGTGATCATCACCAACCCGACCCATTACGCGGTGGCCTTGATGTATCAGGAAGGGAAAATGGGTGCGCCCAAACTGGTGGCCAAGGGTGCCGATGCCGTGGCCGCGAAAATCCGTGAGATCGGTGCAGAGGCCGGTGTGCCGCGACTGGAAGCAGCACCGCTGGCGCGCGCCCTGTATCATCATGTAGATCTGGAGGCGGAAGTGCCGACCGAGCTGTATACCGCCGTGGCCGAAGTCATGGCCTGGGCCTACCGTCTCAAGCACGTTTCACAACAAGGAGGCGAGGTGCCCCCCACCCCCGATAATCTGCCGGTCCCACCGGAAATGGATACGCCCGGCCGTCGTGCCGATGGCAATGAGGCGCAGCCATGAAAAGTTTGAGCCAGCTAATCAATCAGCGTAACTGGTCCAACGATGTCAGTATGAAACTGCTGGCAGGACCGCTGCTGATCCTGATGATCCTGGGCATGATGATTCTGCCCCTGCCGCCGTTCGCACTCGACATGCTCTTCACCTTCAATATTGCTCTGGCGATCATGGTGCTGCTGGTCAGCATGTTTGCCGAACGGCCACTGGATTTTGCCGCGTTTCCTGCCGTCCTGCTGTTTACCACGCTGCTGCGGCTCTCGCTCAACGTTGCCTCCACACGCGTGGTGCTGATGGAAGGGCACCAGGGGGGGGATGCTGCGGGCAAGGTTATCGAGGCGTTTGGCACCTTCCTTGTCGGGGGGAACTTTGCCGTTGGCTTGGTAGTGTTCTTGATTCTGGTGATCATCAACTTCATGGTCATCACCAAAGGGGCCGGGCGTATTGCCGAAGTCGGTGCCCGCTTTGTGCTGGATGCCATGCCTGGTAAACAGATGGCCATCGATGCCGATTTGAACGCCGGTTTGATTGGCGAAGAGGATGCCAAGAAGCGTCGCGCAGAAGTAGCCCAGGAAGCCGACTTTTACGGTTCCATGGACGGTGCCAGCAAGTTCGTGCGTGGCGATGCGGTAGCCGGGCTAGTCATCATGGTGGTCAACATCATTGGTGGTCTGCTGATTGGCATGATGCAGCACAATATGGGGTTCGGCGATGCCGCGCGCACCTATACGCTGTTGACCATCGGTGACGGTCTGGTGGCCCAGATTCCGGCGCTGGTGATCTCCACGGCGGCGGGCGTGACCGTCTCTCGGGTGAATACCGAGCAGGACGTTGGTCAGCAGATGATCAGCCAGCTGTTCGTGAATCCGCAGGTGATGATTCTGGCGGCCATGGTGATGGGCTTGCTGGGCCTCGTGCCGGGTATGCCCAACTTTGTTTTTCTGCTGTTCACTGCACTGTTGTCCGGGCTGGCCTGGTACCTGATTCGTCACAAGAATCAGGCGCTGGTCGAGCAGGAGCTGACTGCTGCACCACCCCCCATGCTGCAGGAAACCCCTGAGGCGAGTTGGGAGGATGTCCAGCTCGTGGATACGCTTGGGCTGGAAGTGGGGCACCGTTTGATTCCGCTGGTGGATTCGCGCCAGAAGGGCGAGCTGCTGGGGCGCATCAAGAGCGTGCGCAAGAAATTTGCTCAAGAGGTGGGCTTTCTGCCGCCGGTGGTGCATATTCGCGACAACCTGGAGCTACCGCCTAACACCTACGTATTATCCATGAAAGGCGCCGAAATCGGGCGTGCCGAGGCTCAGCCGGGCAAGTGGCTGGCCATTGATCCCGGCCAGGTGTCGGGGGAACTGCAGGGTACGCCGACACAGGATCCGGCGTTTGGTTTACCAGCGGTCTGGATCGACAGCAACCAGCGTGAGCACGCGCAGGTGTATGGTTACACGGTGGTAGATGCCAGTACGGTGATTGCCACGCACCTCAACCATCTGCTGCATCGCCACTCTCCAGAGATGCTGGGTCGTCAGGAAGTTCAAAAGCTATTGGACAAGCTGGGGGACGATCAAAAGTCACTGGTCGAAGAAGTGGTGCCCAAGGCTATCTCGTTGACGGTATTGCAGCGTATCTTGCAGAACCTGCTGGATGAGGATGTCTCGATTCGCGATATGCGTAGCGTGCTGGATACCCTGGCCGAGCATGCTGGCCAGCAAAAGGATCCCAATGAACTCACGGCACTGGTGCGTATCGCGCTGGGTCGCGCGATTACCCAGCAGTGGTTTGCCGGACAGGAGACACTGAACGTCATGGGGCTGGATGCTCAACTGGAGCAAGTGTTGCTGCAGGCCATGAATGGCAACGGTGCCATGGAGCCAGGCCTTGCGGATACCCTCATGAATCAAGCCCAGCAAGCGTTGGAGCGTCATGAAGGCAGCGGAGAGGCACCGGTGCTGGTGGTACAGCACTCGCTGCGTGCCGTGCTCTCGCGTTTTCTGCGCCGTCGCATGCGCCACCTGGTGGTCATGTCTCAGGCAGAAATTCCTGACGACCGCACGCTGCGTGTGACCACGCTGGTGGGTGGTCGCTGATGCCGCTCCTGATGGTTAGCCGTCTTTCGTACACAGGTAACAGGTGAAGCATGAGCGTTAGACGTTTTGTCGGAGCCAACAGCCGCGATGTCATGCGCCAGGTGCGAGAAGTACTCGGCGATGACGCCCTGATCGTGGCCAATCGGCGCACCGAAGGGGGAGTCGAAATCCTCGCCATGGCAGACGATGCCGTCGATCAGTTCGATCCTGCCCCCAGTCCGGCCACGCAGCAGGAACCCGCTGCGCCGGTGTTTTCGTTGCCCCAACAGCCAGACCCGTTGGAAGCCATGAGCGAGCGCCTGCTGCGTGAAATGCAAGAGATGCGCGAGCTGCTGGCGCGACGACAACCCGACCCTGCGCCAGGGGCGGATAGCGCGTCAGAGCATTTGCAGCAGGTGATGCTGCGCGTCGGCTTCAGCAACGAGCTGAGTCAGGAAGTGGTCGAGGCACTGCCCGACGAGCTGGCAGCGTTACCGGCCTCCAGTGAGACCTTGATGACCTGGTTGCGTGGTCAGCTCATGGCGCGGCTGAGCGTGCTCCGTCAGGAAGACGCATTTTTCGACCAGACCGGCATTGTGGCCCTGGTAGGCCCTACCGGGGTTGGCAAGACGACCACGACGGCCAAGCTGGCGGCTCGTTTTGTGATGCGCCACGGCACACGCCCGGTGGCGCTGGTGACCACCGACAGCTTCCGGATTGGTGCTCACGAGCAGCTGCGCATCTACGCGCGACTGCTGGATACTCCCATGTATGCGCTGGATGTCGAGCAGCCCATCGACGAGCTGGTAGGGCGCCTGCAGGGCAAGCAGTGGGTGATTGTCGATACCGTAGGCATGAGTCAGCGCGACCAGCGGGTGATCGAACAGATCGCTCACCTGCAAGGTGGCCAATCCACCGTGCGTCTGGTGCTGATGTTGAACGCTGCCAGCCAGCCCGAAACGCTGGAGGAGGTCGTGCTGCGCTACCGTCAGGCAGCCAGAGCGGCGGGGGTTACGTTGGATGACTGCATCATCACCAAGCAGGACGAAGCCGGGCGGCTGGCTCCGGCGCTGGATATCGTCATGCGCCACGGCATGCGCGTCCTGTTTGGCTCTTATGGTCAGCAGGTACCCGAAGACATGGCCGTGGCCGACGCTCGGGCGCTGATCGATCAGGCGTTGGCTGCACAGCCCCGCGCTGCGCGCCACGCCGAATCACCGGCGCCCATCAGCTTGCCACGCTGGTCGCGGGATGTGCTGGGGCAGGGGCGTCGGCTCTCGTCGGTATTGTCTCGGCTGCGTAAGCGGGTGGTGGATTTTCATCTGTTGGAAGCCGCCTGGGATATCGGGGCACTGCCCGGCGTCGTTCAGGATCAGCGGCTGGATGAGCTGCTGGCAGGAGCGGAGGCCAATAGCGCTGCCATGGGGCTGGCCTGGTCGCCGCGCCGCCAGGGACGTGGCTGTGATTGGACGATGCCGGACATTCGGCTGGATGAGCAAGGCCGCTGGTTGGCACTGACCCGCCTTCAGCATCGTCAGCCAGCCGGCTGGCTGCCGCGCCTGGCGGAGTGCGGAGAGAATATGGCGGTGCATCTTCTCCCCGCTCTGCCGGAGCCTGACGTACTTGCCTGGTTGCATGGCCAACGTTTGACCTGGGTCAGCGCGGTACACGCCAGTCAGCGCGTAAACTGTCAGGGCGAGCGCTACACCCTGAAAGGCCTGTTTCAAGAGAGCACGCTGACCCATAGCGTCTCAATCCGTTTTCGCGGCCAGCGAATGCAGTTGTGTAACGCCTATGTAGAGGTGCAAACAGCCTCGGGCCACCCGCTGCTGGCGTGGGTAGGCGATATCCAGGACCCGGAAACAGACAAACACGTCGCGCGTCGCTACTGGTTGACACCTGCACGGCTGGGCAGCGATGTCCTGTCCCTGCTGGTCACACAGCTCGAAAGCGATGGGCTGGCCGCACTTACCAGGCGTGCCTGGCAGCAGCTCAAGGACAATGACGGCGGTGAGGTCAGTCGTGAGCTGCGCCTGCTGATGGCCAGCGGCGCGGCAGCCGTGGCAGGCCATCTCGACCTGGCCGATGATGAGCACGGCCAAGCGCTGCGAACGGACCTGATTCGGTTACTGGGTAGCCAGCGCAAGCGTCGCGATACGGCGCTGCTGGATGCGCTGCTGCATGTACTGATGGCCCGCGATGCCATTCGTCAACTGGGCAGTGTCAGCCTCGAGGATGTGCTATGAAGGGTCAGGACCAGGCGGCAGGGCTGAGAAAATGGGCAGATCTACAGCGTCAGCAGCGCGGCGAGCAACAGGAAGAAGCGCAACAGGAACCGCAAGAGGCAATGGACGTTGACGTGCCGTCAGTCGATGCTGCGTCAGCCGTCACTGCCACTTCGCCAGAGGTCACCACGGCGGCGGCCAATGTGTCGCCGCCGCGTCCAACGCGGACACTGGTGGTGGTGGGCCTGAGCTCAGCGGGCGCCGTGCAGGTAGACAAGGTCAAGGGGCGCCTGGCCCAGTGGGCGTCGCTGGGGCGCCAATGGGCGGGTGATCCGCAGGAGTGGGACATCAAGGTAGCCCAGCCAGAGACAGGGTCGCTGACGGCCCTGGCCGAGCGCTACCCCCATTGGGCGCTATGGGTCAACAGCGATGCCGAAGCCTTTGCGAGCATGTACCGCGCGCTGCGCCAGATGCGCGAGCGGGGCGGGCCAGCGCGTTTGCTGGCACTGCACGAGCCCCACTTGCCGCGGCAGGGGCTGCTCGACAACCTGCGTGATGCCGCCGAGCATTACTTGCAGATAGAGCTGTTGCTGCTGGCGCGCTGATGGCCCCATGACAAGGTGCCGCCCATGGTTCTACACAAGAGGTCGCTCAACACGATGCGTCGGCAAACATTGATCCACGTCGTAAAGTGGTCGACAGTGACACGCAGAGCGCGCTGCTCAAGCGCAGCGCTCCTGATGCTGGCGTTTGGGTTCGCCAGCTCGGTGCTAGCGGCCACGGGGAGCTGGAGCAGCCAAATGCCCTCGGTGATGGTGGCCATGAGCGATCGGGCAAGCAGTAGCCAGGCCATCAGCCCCCCTGCGGGCGTACCGCTGGGAAGTGCGACGTTGGCGAGAGTGCAATGGCGTTTCGAGACGCCTGCCCACGTGCCTGTCAACGCCTGGCTGTGCCATCCTGAACAGTGTGTGCCCTTGGGGAGCGCGCGTGGCAGTACCATGGCACTGTCCGGCCTGAGCGCCAGCGAACCGCTCTATATGCGTTTTGCGCTGTCGCCGGGGCAGCGACCCGTGCGGGTGCAGGGGTTACAGGTCATCGTGAACTATCAGTAAAGATCGTTTAGCCGTGAGGCGATAGGATGTATACAGCACAAGGCAGGATCAAGCAGAGTGAGCTGTTGACGCAATACATGCCACTGGTGAGACGTCAGGCCTTGACGCTGCAGGTCAGATTGCCCGCCAGTATCGAGCTGGATGATCTGATTCAAGCGGGTATGGTGGGCTTGCTGGAGGCGCTGGGTCGCTTTGATGCCGCACAGGGCGCGACGTTTGCCACGTTCGCCAGCCAGCGCATCCGGGGGGCCATGATGGATGAGCTGCGCACTCGGGATTGGCTGCCGCGCAGCGTGCGCCGCTCTGCCCGGGCGGTCGATGAAACCGTGCGCCGTTTGGAGCAGGTGCTGGGCAGGCCCCCCGAAGAGACGGAAATCGCGCAGGCATTGGATATGCCATTGAGTGACTATCAGCAGCTGCTGAATGACACCAACAGCGGTCAGTTACTGCCTTTCGAGGAGCTGGTGGCCGATGGCGGTGAGCCAGCGGGTGACGAAGGCAGCGCCAATCGCCCGTTCGAGCAGCTGCTCGATGAGCAGCAGCGGCGCACGCTCATCGAAGCCATTGAGGCGCTTCCCGAGCGTGAAAAACTGCTGATGGCTCTGTATTACCAGGAAGAGATGAACCTCAAGGAAGTGGGAGCGGTACTGGGTGTGACCGAGTCGCGAGTATCGCAACTGCATAGTCAGGCCGTTAGTCGCCTTCGTGCTCGCTTGAGCGACCAGCATTAACCCTCTTACCCTCTCACGTTAACCGGCAAGGAACCGTTGATGAACCCCTCTACGCTGATCGGCATATTTGCCAGCATGCTGTTATTGGTAAGCGTGCTGTTCTTCACCGCAGAATCACCCGAAAGCTTTATCAATTTGCCTGGCCTTGCCATCGTCATTACCGGCACCCTGGCAGCGACATTCATCAGCTACCCCCTGAAGGAGGTGCTGCGGGTGGTGCGCCTGGTAGGGCTGGTATTCCGCCGCGAGAATACCTACGTGCGCGACGATATCAGCGAGTTGGTGGCCATGTCGCGGTTATGGTTCAAGGGCGATGTGCGAGCCGTGGAGCGGGAGCTGGAGCACACGCGCAACCCGTTTCTGCGCACCGGGATTCAACTGGTCATTGCCAATACCAAGGAAGATGAAATTTTTGACATGCTGCGCTGGCGAATCGCACGTCTGAAGGCGCGGGAGCATGCCGAAGCACAGATTTTTCGCACCATGGCCACCTATGCGCCGGCCTTCGGCATGATCGGTACGCTGGTGGGGTTGGTCAACATGCTGGAAGTCATGGATGCGGGCGATCTGCAGGTGATTGGTCCGCGCATGGCCGTGGCGCTGCTCACCACGTTCTACGGTATTTTGCTGGCCAATCTGGTCTTCAAACCCATTGCCGTCAAGCTGGAGCGGCGCACCGAAGAGCGGTTGATCACCATGAACATGGTGTTGGAAGGCATTTCACTGATTACCAAGCGTCGCCTGCCGTCGTTCATCGAAGAAACGCTGAACTCGTTCGTGGCCAACTACAACGATGAAATTCGTGATGCGAGCGTCAAGCCGCGCCCGGATGCCGACCCGGCGCTGAAGAAAGGGTAGCCCCATGCTCAATCAGGATGCACGGCATGCGCTGGAGCTGCCTGCGGCAGCAAGCGAGAGCGATGAAGGGTGGCTGACCAGTTACCTGGACGTCTTGACGCTGCTGATTACCCTGTTCGTGCTCTTGCTGGCGCTGACGCCTCCTGGCGGTGGCGAAGGGAGGGAGAGCGATGCCATGGGGCCGGCCAGTGCCATCATGGCCATGCCGTTGGCCTCATTGGCCACTGGTATTCATCCACGTCACGACGGCGTGCAGCCGCAGATGGCCGGGCTGGATATTCCAGGAGTCAGTGTCTCGCAGGGCCGTGAAGGTATCACCCTGCGCATCGACGACAGCCTTTTGTTTCCCAGCGGTAACGATGTGCTAACGCCCCAGGGCCTGATCGTGTTAGAAGGTCTCACGTCGGTACTCCAAACGTTCGAAGGCCAAATCTCGGTGGAAGGACATACCGATAATGTGCCCATTGCCACCCCGCGTTTTCCCTCTAACTGGGAGCTTTCCACGGGGCGCGCCATTGCCGTGGTACGCCAGTTGGAGCGCCAGGGTATCGCCATTTCTCGTATGCGGGCAGTTGGCTATGCCGACACCCAACCCATGGAAAGCAACGCGACCGCGGACGGACGAGCTGCCAACCGACGCGTTGAACTGCTGCTCAAACAGCAGGTCGAGGGGTAAAGCTCTATCTCGAGGCTATCTTTGTGTCGACGCATCACTCTCGACTGCAATCCTTTGGCGCCGTGCTGGTGCTCGATCCCGACTGTCGGCAAATTCAGGCCGCCAGCCGTAACCTCGGCGCGTTACTGGGGGGCGCCCCTGAGCCCCCTCCTGCGACGCTCACGACCTTATTGGGAAAACAGCTTTGCCAGCGGTTGCGTCATGAACTGCAGGGCCAGCCGCGCCTGGCTGGCCCGCTCACCTTTCGGCGGGCCACCGTCGATATGCGTTTTCAACTACAGGCTTATCGGACAGATCGGCACGTCGTCGTCGAGATAGAGCCGCTAACCTCTCTGGGCAAACAGCGCCTACTGGGAACGCTCAATGAACGCTTGGTACGCCTGGCCGAAGCAACGCACCAGGAAGAACTGCTGGACTATCTGGTCAGTGCCGTTCAGGCGCTGACCGGGCACGAGCGGGTCTCGGTGTGCCACTTCGACGGTGACTGGCATGGTCTCATCGTGGCCGAAAAGCGTGCGGGCCGATTACCTGCGCTCAAGGGGCAGCGATTCCCCGCCAGTGACTTCCCACTGGCCCTGCGGCGCGCTTACGAGCGCCATGCGGTGCGCTTGATTCAAGACGTGGCCGCCGATACAGAGCCGCTGGAGCCTGCCCATGTCACGGTCAACCTGAGCGACTGTTTTTTGCGTGCACCGGCTGCCGAGCGGCGTGTCTACCTGCAACGGCTGGGGGCACGTAGTGCCTTCAGCGTGGCCATGCAGAGCGATACCGGCCTGTGGGGGCTGCTGTTCTGTCATTCGGCCCATGCGCACCCTGTTGCGCCCCCGGTGCGCGATGCGGTGCGTACCCTGGTGCATATGGCAACACAGCGATGGCTACTGCTGCGCGCGCGCCAGGAGGCGCGTTACTTGCAGCGGGTACAGGATAGTCTGGTGCTGTCGGTCTCTGCCCAGCAGGAGCCCAAAAGCCCTCAGCAGATTCTGCATGAGCAGGCTGAGTCCTGGTGCGGACTGTTTCGTGCTCAGGGGGTTGCTCTGTGGCGCAATGGCAGCGTGTGCTCGGCGGGGGTCGTGCCCCTCTCCACGGTGATATGTCAGTTGGTCAAGCGTATCGACAGAGGACATCGCCATGGGGGGCCGTGGTGTACCCGCGAGGTGGCTGCCGAGCCGCTGACGGCCTCGCTCAGCATGCCGGAGCAGTGTGGTGTTCTGGCCGTGCCGCTATCCATCAGCCCTTCACAACGGGACTGGCTGCTGTTCTTCCGACCGGAGCAGGTGGAAACCCTCTACTGGGCCATGCGGCCAATGTCGGCGGTCACGGCGACCGCGTTACCGGTGGCGCCATCGGCGGCATGGAGTGAGGAAGTGGTAGGTAAAAGCGAAGCGTGGCAGCGCGTCGAGCGTCTAGCGGCTGTCGATCTGGGTGAAAACCTGACGCTGGCCATTTCGGCTTACGAAATCAGCACCCTCAATATGCACCTCGAGCAAGAGCGCAAGGCGCTGGCTCTGGCCAACCAGCGGCTGGAACAGTTGGCCCACTTCGATCCATTGACCCAAGTCTGGAACCGCTACCGTATCGAGCAGGCTATCGATGCTGAGTTGGTGGCGGCTAAGCGCTACGGCGCCGCATTCGCGCTGCTGCTGTTTGATGTGGATCATTTCAAGCAGATCAACGACGCCTATGGGCATGGCGTGGGGGATGAGGTACTGGTCTCGCTGGCCCGGCTGGTGGAAACGTCGTTGCGGGGCTGCGACCATCTTGGCCGCTGGGGCGGCGAAGAGTTCGTGGTACTGGCGACGCACTCCGATGAAGAAGCGGCCATGGGCCTGGCTGAGCGGCTGCGCAGCCTGGTGGCCACGCTGCATGTCAACGGGTTGGACCAGCCCATCACCGTGAGTATCGGCGTGGCAATATGGCAGCCGGGCGACAGCTGCAAGACGCTGATGTCGCGGGCCGATGTGGCCATGTACCGAGCCAAGCGCAGCGGTCGCAATCGCGTGGAAGTCGCTGAGCCGCGATCAGATTAACCTTCTGGCGCGCTCTCCTCGCACAGCTGCTGCATACGCGCGATGGCGCGGTCTGCGCCGTTGAGGCTGAAGGTCATGTACCAGGGCTCCTGCTCGTTTTGGTCGAAGCCCAGGAACAGCTGCTCACCGGTGCGCATCTGGGCCATCAGTGTGTCGAGATCGCTCAGGTAAAAGTGCGCGTAGAAGCCATCGTCGCCGCGCTCGGTGATGAACTCGGCCATGGTGTCCACGATGGGTTGGTCATCGATACGCAGCCGGGTAGGCACCAGATTGACGGCGCGGCTCTCGCCCTGCTGCTGTGCCAGGGTCACGCGCATTTCCAGCCAGGGGAGGTCGCATACCCCTTGGGTGGTATTGAGGCTTAAGGTGGCATCGGAGTAGCTGTGGGTCTCGACGGCACGAAAATGGCGCTCTTCGCCCAGTGACAGCGCCATCGATGACCAGTGTTCATGGGGTTCGGCGTGCTCCACGTTGAACGTGGCCGCCTGGACGAGCTGGGCGTTGCCCAGCAGGCTCCCCCCCAGTATCGCCAGCAGTGTACGGCTCTTGACGGGCATAAGCGGTATCATCGTTGAAGGTCTAAAAGATAGGGCGTTCAAGCTTCCAGCAACGGCCTGACGTTGTCGGTCAGGTAGCAGTCGTCGAACTCTCCTTCGGTAGCCAGCGCATCGAGGTCCGGAATGGTGACATGGTGCCGGTCACGAAACACCAGACCGTCTTCGCTGAGTGCGGTGAAGGTTCGGCTGACATGAACCGGGCTCAAGCCCAGGATGTCGGCCAACTGCTCCTGTGACAGGGGGAGGCGGAACTGCCCGCTGATATCGTCGTTGGTCTGGCGCAAGCGCAGATACATTTCATGTAGGAAATGGGCCATCTTCTTGCGCGCGCTGCGCCGTGCCAGGTTGACCAGCCGTTCGGTCAGCAGCGCTTGCTGTCGGCTGGCAATGGCAAACATCACCGACGTGAGCGACAGCGACTCGCGGAAGACCTCCAGCATACGCTTGTGGGGAAAGTGGCAAATGACGCCGTCGCTGATCATGCGGACATTTTCAAGGCGCTGGGAAAACGCAAACTCTCGCAGGCCGATGATGTCGCCGGGCAGGAAAACCTCCAGAATCTGACGGTCGCCGTTTTCGAGGTGCCGGTAGGAGTAGGCCCAGCCGCTGCGCAGCGTGCAGAACTCATTGGCCGGTGCGCCCATCTCCCAGAGCACCGTGCCTGCCTTGATGTTGGTGGGGCTCTCTTCCAGCGAGGCCAGCAGCGCTTTCTCGTCATCGTTGAGCGAGCAGTAGTGGCTAAAGTGGCGGATGATGCAGCTTTTGTCCTGTTCCACAGCGTGTGTCTCCTCACAGGAAGCAACCATTGTTAAGCAGTCTCGCTGCTTACTATAAGCAGTCAGCGCCGCCTTTTCCTGAATTTTTTGGCCGCTGCCTAAACGCTTGGGCAGCGGCCATGATGCGCCTAGCGTGTGGCACGGCTGCCACGTTCGAGTAACGGTGCCAGAAAGCGCCCGGTGTGCGATACCGTCTGTTTGGCCAGCTGTTCAGGGGGGCCCTCGGCGATGATTTGACCTCCGCCCGAACCGCCTTCCGGCCCCAGGTCGATCAACCAGTCGGCCGTCTTGATGACATCCAGGTTGTGCTCGATCACCACGATGGTATTGCCGTGGTCGCGGAGGCGGTGCAGCACCGTCAGCAGCTGGCGAATATCCTCGAAGTGCAGGCCAGTGGTGGGTTCATCCAGAATGTAGAGGGTTTTACCGGTGTCACGCTTGGCCAGCTCACGCGCCAGCTTGACCCGCTGAGCTTCGCCCCCGGAAAGCGTCGTGGCGCTTTGCCCCAAACGGATGTAGGACAGCCCCACATCCATGAGCGTTTGCAGGCGTCGGGCGATGGCGGGCACGGGGCTGAAGAAGGCCAGCGCATCTTCCACCGTCATCTCCAATACCTCGTGGATGGTCTTGCCTTTGTAGTGGATATCCAGGGTTTCGCGATTGTAGCGCTTGCCCTTGCAGACGTCACAAGGGACGTAGATATCCGGCAGAAAGTGCATCTCCACCTTGATCATGCCTTCGCCCTGGCAGGCTTCGCAGCGGCCGCCCTTGACGTTGAAGCTGAAGCGCCCGGGTTTGTACCCCCGGGAACGAGCCTCCTGGGTACCGGCGAACAGCTCACGAATAGGCGTGAAAATGCCGGTATAGGTGGCCGGGTTGGAGCGCGGGGTGCGGCCGATCGGGCTCTGGTCGATGTCGATGACCTTGTCGAGCTGGTCCAGGCCTTCCACCTTCTCGTAGGGAGCCGGTGTCAGGGTCGTGGCCCGGTTGAGTTCACGGGCGGCAATCGGCATCAGCGTGCCGTTGATCAGCGTCGACTTGCCGGAGCCGGAGACGCCCGTCACGGCAATGAACAGCCCCAGTGGCAGGCTGAGAGTGACATTTTGCAGGTTGTTGCCCGTGGCACCGCGCACCACCAGTTGCTTCTCGGGATTGCCCGGGATCCGGTAAGGCGGGACGGCAATTTCGCGGCTGCCGGAGAGATACTGGCCGGTCAGCGAATTCGGGTTGTCCATCACCTGCTGCGGCGTGCCCTGGGCGACGATCTCGCCCCCATGGACACCTGCACCGGGGCCGATATCCAGCACGTGGTCCGCCGCGCGGATGGCATCTTCGTCGTGCTCGACGACGATCACGGTGTTGCCCAGGTCGCGCAGCCGCTCCAGCGTCTTGAGCAGACGGTCGTTGTCCCGCTGGTGCAGCCCGATGGAGGGTTCGTCCAGGATGTACATGACGCCCACCAGGCCAGCGCCGATCTGGCTAGCCAAGCGGATACGCTGGGCCTCGCCCCCGGAGAGCGTGTCGGCGCTGCGTTCGAGGTTCAGGTAATCAAGCCCCACGTTGACCAGGAACTCCAGGCGAGCGTGGATCTCGTTGACGATCTTGTCGGCAATTTCTCCCTTGCGCCCGGGCAGCGCCAGCGCGCCGAAGTAGCGCCATGCCTCGCCAATCGGCAGGTGGACGATATCCGCGATGTTGCGGTCATCGACATACACATGGCGGGACTCCTTGCGGAGCCGTGAACCATGACAGGCGGTACAGGGCTGAACCGCAATGTACTTGGCCAGGTCGTCGCGCACCATGCTGGACTCGGTCTCCCGATAGCGGCGCTGCATGTTCGGCAGCACCCCTTCGAAGGCATGTTCACGGGTGACTTTACGGCCACGGTCGCCGACGTAGACGAAGGGGACCAGCTCGCCACCACTGCCGTTGAGGATGATATCGCGCTCGTGACGTGCCAGTTCCTGCCAGGGCGTTTCCAGCTCGAAACGGTAATGCTTGGCCAGCGCCTGCAGCTGAGTAAAGTAATATATGTTGCGTCGGTCCCAGCCCTTGATCACGCCTTCCGCCAGGGAAAGCTCGGGGTGGCTGATCAGTTTCTCCGGGTCGAAGTACTGCTGGATGCCCAGGCCGTCGCAGGTAGGACACGCCCCTGCCGGGTTGTTGAACGAAAACATGCGCGGCTCCAGCTCGGAGAGCGAATAGCCGCAAACGGGGCAGGCAAAGCGGGACGAGAAGACCAGGTCGTCCTGCTCGCCGTCCATGAAATGCACCATGGCGGTGCCGTCGGCCAGGTTCAGGGCCGTTTCGAAGGATTCCGCCAGGCGCTGGGCGATATCGTCACGTACCTTGAAACGGTCCACGACCACGCTGATATCGTGCTTCTTGCGCTTGTCCAGCGGCGCGATGTCGTCCAACTCCAGCACCTGGCCATCGATCTGAACGCGCACGAACCCTTGAGCACGCAGTTCGGAAAGCAGCTGCAAATGCTCACCTTTGCGGCCCTTGACGACCGGCGCCAGCAGCATCAAGCGGGTGCCTTCCGCCAGGTTCATGACCTGATCGACCATCTGGGAGATCGTCTGGGCTTCCAGGTCCTCGCCATGCTCTGGGCAGCGAGGGGTGCCAGCACGGGCAAACAGCAGGCGCAGGTAGTCGTAAATCTCGGTAATCGTGCCAACCGTCGACCGAGGGTTGTGAGAGGTGGATTTTTGCTCGATGGAGATGGCCGGAGAGAGCCCTTCGATGTGATCCACATCGGGCTTTTCCATCATCGATAGAAACTGACGCGCATAGGTGGAGAGCGATTCCACATAGCGCCGCTGGCCCTCGGCGTAGAGCGTATCGAACGCCAGGGACGACTTGCCGGAGCCTGACAGGCCGGTAATCACGATCAGCTTGTCACGGGGCAGCTCCACATCGATCTGCTTGAGGTTGTGGGTGCGGGCACCCCTGACCAGAATGCTGTCCATCAACACCTCGAATCGCGTGGCAAAAGCGTAATTATACGGTTGCTGTACCCCTTCCGGCAAAACTGTCTCGCTTCACTGCAGCGTGGCGGGCATTTCATGCTTGGCGTTTCCAGCGTGCCGACAAAGCGCTAGAATGGGCGGTTATCTCAGGCCGTTCGGCCCACTCATCATACACAAGGGTTCTATGCGCAAGGTTTCTGCACTGCTGCTGGCTGCCGAGCGCCGAGCCATCAGCGGCTTGGCCGGTCTCTACGCATCTCGCATGCTGGGACTCTTCATGGTGCTGCCGGTGCTGGCCTTGTATGCCGATACGCTGGAAGGGGCGACGCCGTTACTGGTTGGTCTGGCGTTGGGCGTGTATGGCCTGACTCAAGCGGTTCTGCAGATTCCGTTTGGCTGGCTGTCGGACCGGATCGGTAGAAAGCGAGTGATTGCCATGGGCCTGCTGATTTTTGCAGCAGGCAGTGTCGTGGCCGCCACGGCGGATACCATTGGCGGGGTGATCGTCGGCCGCGCACTGCAGGGTAGCGGCGCCATTGCGGCGGCCATCATGGCGCTGCTGGCCGACCAGACCCGCGAGCAGGTACGCACCGTTGCCATGGCGACCATTGGCCTCTCCATCGGTGTGTC
Source organism: Vreelandella stevensii S18214 (assembly GCF_000275725.1). Classification (GTDB taxonomy): domain Bacteria; phylum Pseudomonadota; class Gammaproteobacteria; order Pseudomonadales; family Halomonadaceae; genus Vreelandella; species Vreelandella stevensii. The sequence goes on from NZ_AJTS01000044.1 coordinate 65,265, forward strand.
TTTTGCCGTTGCCATGGTGCTGGGGCCCTGGCTGGCGTCATGGGGAGGGCTGTCGAGCCTGTTCTGGTTCACGGCACTGCTCACGTTGGTGGGCTTGCTGGTGCTGTGGCGCTGGGTGCCGCCAGCGCCCAGGCGCCTGCGCCACCGGGATGTCGGGCTGGACCGTCAGCAATTCAAGCGTGTCATTACCCGCCCGGACCTGTGGCGTCTGGATGTGTCGATTTTTGCTCTGCACCTGGTGCTCATGGCCATTTTCGTGGCCGTGCCGTTCCGCTTGCTGAACGCCGGGGTAGCGGTGGAGTACCATGGACTGGCCTATCTGGCCATCATGGGACTGTCGTTTGTCGCCATGGTGCCGCTGGTGATCGTGGCCGAAAAGCGCCAGCGCATGAAACTGATGTGCCTGCTGGCCATTGGGGCCATCGTGCTCAGTTTGGCGGCGCTGGGGCTACCGCTCTCCCAGGGGCAGTGGCTGTTTGTCTGGCTGCTGGTGTTTTTTACCGGCTTCAATTTGCTGGAGGCAACGCTGCCATCCATGCTAAGTAAACTGGCGCCTGCCGGAGCAAAAGGCACCGCCATGGGCGTCTACTCCACCAGCCAGTTCCTGGGCGCGTTTTTGGGCGGTACCCTGGGGGGCTGGCTGGCGTACACCTGGGGGCTGGACGCAGTGTTCATCGGTTGTGCGGTGCTGGCGCTGTGCTGGTGGCTGGTCATGTGCGGCATGCCGTCACCGCCGCCGCTCTCCAGTGAAGTGGTGGCGTTGCAGGATACCCAGGCCGATGCCATGGACCTACTCATGGAGCACCTGGCCGATGTGGCGGGTGTCGAAGATGTCATGGTCGTGCCGGAAGAGCGCCTGGTATATTTGAAAGTCAATCGTAAAGAGCTTGATCAGGCGGCACTGGCCCGGTTGATTCCGCCACCGCGGCCCTGATCAATGAGAGACCATCACCGTTTACGACAAGGAGCGACCTTATGGCGCGCGGTATCAACAAAGTTATTTTGATCGGTAATCTGGGCCAGGATCCGGAAGTGCGTTTCACTCCGTCCGGTACAGCGGTCGCCAACCTGAACCTGGCCACCTCGGACACCTGGATGGATCGCCAGAGCGGCCAGCGGCAGGAGCGTACCGAATGGCACCGCGTGGTGCTGTTCAACAAGACGGCTGAAATTGCCCAGCAGTACCTGAAAAAAGGTTCCAAGGTCTATATCGAAGGTCGTCTGCAGACGCGTAAATGGCAGGACCAGAATGGCCAGGACCGTTACAGCACTGAAATCGTCGCCAACGACATGCAGATGCTGGATGGTCGCAGTGGTGACTACCAGGGGGGCGGTGCGCCGCAGGGTGGCTATGCCCAGCAAGCGCCAGCCCAGCCTGCGCCGCCGCAACAGCATTACCAGCAGCCGCCTCAGCAGGCACCTCAGCAGGGTGGCTACGCTCCGCAACAGCATGTCGCGCCTCAGCGTGGCGGCGCGGCGCCTCAGCAGCAGCCGCCTGCGCATCAGCAAAACAGCAGCTACGGCGCTCCGGATCCCGGTAACTTCGACGATTTTGACGACGAAATTCCGTTCTGATCGCCATGCCGTGCTGGGCGTTGCCGCCACCCTACCGGGTTGAGAAAAGGGGTCTGTCTTGAAGCTGCTAATACTGAATGCAGGACACTGCTTGAGCCTGGCATTGGCCCGTGAGGCAAGTCGGCGCTCGGATACCGAGTTGGTGATTGAGCAGGGCGTGAGCGTTTCTCCAGACCAGCTGGCGGCCATCGCCCCGGAGGCGGTGATCATTCCGCCTCTGTCGCACCCCCTCAGCATGACGCCCGCCGATGTCTATGCCCATGCCGATGCGGTGGACCAGTGTGTCGATGCCTGTCAGGCGGCTGGCATTGCCCTGGTGTGGTGCGTGTCCGACCAGCTCTACGAGGAGGGGTTCGAGATCCCGATCGACGAGCATGTCGTGCCGGCCCCCCGTGATGAGTGTTTGCGCCGCCTGGTGCAGACCGGTGACCGTATTCGCGCGGAGTATCACCGCCACTTGATCGTGCGGCTGGGGCCGCTGTTCGCCCTGGAAGGTAGCCATGCCTGGCTCAATGAAGTCATCGACAGCTTTGTAGCAGGCCAGCCCGTGCGTGCGGCCGAAGACGTGATTTTTTGCCCTACCTCGGCGGATGCCGTGGCCATGGCGCTGGTGGGCATGCTTCAGCAGCAAGCCTGCGGGGCCGATGCCTGGGGGGCGTATCACCTGGCAGGTACCGAGCCGGTCAGTGCGTTTACGTTCGTCTCCATGGTGCGCACCCAGCTGGCCACCCATCTCGAGGGGCGTGGCGAAGCGGTCGAGCTGGGTGAGGTGCAGGCGTTGAACCATCATCACGATGCCAAGCTGCGGCGGGTGCTGAACTGTCGCCGTGTGCTGGACGTCTTTGGCGTGCACCAAAAGCCCTGGCGGCTCGAGGTGGGGCGGATGCTGGATGCCTGGTGCCTGACCCGCACTCAGCCGACCGTCACCGGTACTGGAACAGGAGAGTCCGCTTGATGAATGTGGTACGCAGCCTGGTATTTTATCTGGGCTATTTTTCAGCCATGCTGCTGATCGGTGTGCTGTTCCTGCCCGTGGCACCGTTTCTTCCCCTAGCGGCGCGCTATCGTCTGTTGAACCTCTACAACTACTTCCTGATGGTCTGGTTTCGGCTGGCCTGTGGGGTACGTTACGAAATTCAAGGGCGCGAACATATTCCTGCGGGGCCCTGCGTCATTCAGGCCAACCACCAGTGTGAGTGGGAAACGCTGTTCCTGCAGGTCATGAAGCCGCCGGTCTGTACGGTGCTCAAGCGAGAGCTGCTGCGTATCCCTGTGTTTGGCTGGGGGCTGCGCCTGCTGCGCCCCATTAGCCTGGATCGCTCCAGGCCTGCTCGGGCCATGAAACAGGTGCTGACGCAGGGGGTGGAGCGTTTACACGGCGGACTTTCGGTGCTGATCTTTCCGGAAGGCACGCGTGTCGATCCTGGTGTGCGCAAGCGCTACAACAAGAGCGGTAGCGTGGTCGCCTGCCGTGCCGGTGTGCCGGTGCTGCCGGTGGCGCACAATGCCGGTGAGCGTTGGCCGGGTCGCCAGTGGGTCAAACGCCCGGGTGTCCTGCGTGTGCGCATTGGCCCGCCCATCGACACCGCTGGGCGTACCCCGGACGAAGTATTGGCTGATGTGGAGGCGTGGATCGAAGGGCAGCTTCACGAGATCTCCGAGGTGCCCAGGCCTTAAAAGCCGTTGCTCCAAAGCCAGTGCCATGACAAACAGCGCACACGCTGCACCCACACAAACGGCGCCCTTGGGCGCCGTTTGTGTGGGTCGTTGAGACCGGATCAGCCGTTATAGCGCTGGAACACCAGGCAGGCGTTGGTGCCGCCGAAGCCAAAGCTGTTGGACAGCACGCGGTCAATGGTGGCGTCATCGCGGCGTTGGGTCACGATATCGAAACCATCGGCTTGCTCGTCCAGGTGCTCGACATTGGCCGAGGCCGCCACGAAGCGGTGCTGCATCATGAGCAGCGAGTAGATCGCTTCTTGCACGCCGGTGGCGCCCAGCGAGTGGCCCGTCAACGATTTGGTAGAGCTCATGGCAGGCGTTGTGTCGCCAAAGACGCTACGGATCGCCTTCAATTCGGCCACATCGCCCACGGGGGTCGAGGTGCCGTGGGTATTGATGTAGTCGATGCTACCATCGACGGTCGCCATGGCCTGACGCATGCAGCGCATGGCGCCTTCGCCAGACGGCGCGACCATGTCATGGCCATCGGAGGTTGCGCCGTAGCCGACCAGCTCGCCATAAATTTTGGCGCCGCGTGCCTTGGCATGTTCCAGCTCTTCCAGCACCAGCATGCCGCCGCCGCCCGCGATGACGAAGCCATCACGTGCCTGATCATAGGGGCGAGAAGCGTGCTCAGGAGTGTCGTTATAGTGCGTAGACAAGGCCCCCATGGCATCGAAAAGGCACGATAGCGTCCAGTGCTCTTCTTCACCGCCGCCCGCAAACACGACGTCTTGCTTGCCTAGCTGGATCTGCTCCATGGCGCTGCCGATACAGTGAGCAGACGTGGCGCAGGCAGAAGAAATGGAGTAGTTGATGCCCTTGATCTTGAACGGCGTGGCCAGGCACGCCGACACCGTGCTGCCCATGGTACGGGTGACTCGGTAAGGGCCGACCCGGCGCAGGCCTTTCTCGCGCATGACGTCGGCGGCTTCCACTTGGTTGGCGCTGGAGGCGCCGCCAGAGCCGGCAATAAGGCCGGTCCGTTCGTTGGAAACCTGCTCTTCGGTCAGGCCCGAATCTTCGATGGCTTGAGCCATGGAGACATAGGCGTAGGCGGCTGCATCACCCATGAAGCGGCGCAGTTTACGATCGATCAGTGCGTCCAGGTCGATATCGACGCTGCCTGCCACGTGGCTTCTGAAGCCGCGCTCGGCGTACTCTTCCTTGAACCGAATACCGCTACGCCCACTCTTGAGCGCATCCAGGACCTGTTGCTGGTCGTTGCCCAGGCAGGACACGATGCCAAGGCCGGTGACTACCACTCGTCGCATGGGAGCCTCCTGTTAAAAATTCGCAGTGGAGGTGAATAGGCCAACGCGCAGGTCATTGGCCTGGTAGATGTCGCGCCCGTCGACGGACACGGTGCCATCGGCAATGCCCAGAATCAGTCGGCGCGTAATGATGCGCTTCACGTTGATCCGGTAGGTTACCTTTTTGGCATCGGGCAGAATCTGGCCGCTGAACTTGACGTCGCCACAGCCCAAGGCACGGCCTCGGCCAGGATGGCCCAGCCAGCCAAGGTAGAAGCCGACCAGCTGCCACATGGCATCCAGACCCAGACAGCCGGGCATGACCGGATCGCCCGGGAAGTGGCAGTCAAAGAACCACAGGTCAGGCGTGATATCCAGCTCGGCGATCAATTCGCCCTTGCCGTGCTCACCCCCCTCTTCATGGATATGAATGATGCGGTCAAGCATCAGCATGTTGGGGGCAGGCAGCTGTGCGTTGCCAGGGCCAAACAGCTCGCCGCGTGAGCAGGCCAGCAGTTCTTCGCGATCAAAGGAATGTTGCTTGGTCACTGAATCGTTCCGAAAGTCAAAAATGGTGGTTGCGCCTAGTCTACTGCCCGCAACCGCTGAATGCACGCCGCAGGCGTCTTATACTGTGTTTTAAGGCGCATCGTGACCGCCATTGGCGACCATGGTCGAGTACGGCGGAGACACCCTAATGCGCGAAATTGTCTAATCAACGGATGATTCACGTAATATGATCTATTCAGAGGTGGGGTAAGGCGGCATGATGTCATCCATACCGTTGCCGACGTAGTGACTGCTGAATAGGACAACAAGAAACGCCATGTGGCTGCCTGTCTCGATGAATCGTCCTTTGGTCTGGGTGGCGCTGACTGCGCTGCCTGCCTGTGTCTGGATCCCGGATGCCGCGCTGCGCATGGTGGCGGCCGGCCTGGTCTCGCTGGGGTTGTGGGATGCCTGGCACCAGGTGCGCCAGCAGCGCTTGCGCTTGCGACTTTCCCTCGATGCCATTGGGCTGGCAGGGGACGCGATCGTGATTAGTGATGTCGATAACCGAGTCCTGATGGTCAACCCTGCGTTTACCGATATTACTGGATATGACAGCCAGGAGATGGTCGGCCGCAAGTTGGAGACCCTTGCCGCGCCGCGCCACGACAAAGCCTTCTATCAGAATTTCTGGAACACGCTGAAGGCTACCGGACGTTGGGAAGGCGAGATGTGGAACCGCCGCAAGCATGGCGACGAGTACCCTGAATGGCTGAAGGTGCGTGCCGTCACCGACCGTCGCGGCAATATCACCCATTTCATCAGTCTGTTTACCGATATTTCGGCGCAGAAGGCCCGCGAGCGCGACCTGCGCCGCATCGGCTATGAAGACCCCCTGACCGGACTGCCCAATCGCCGCCGCCTGCATGACCTGATGGCCTCTCGCTTGCGTCACCTGCGTGCGGGAGAGAGCCTGGATATTGCGCTGATCGATATAGACGGCTTGAAATCGGTCAACGACAGCCTGGGCGTAGAGCAGGGGGACCGCCTGCTGGCGCGCTTCGCGCAGCGATTGACCAGTTACATGGCGGGCAGTGTCGTGGGTCGGTTGGGCGGCGATGAGTTCATGGTCATTCGCACCACCACCTTCGATGACCATGACAAGTGGGTCATGACGTTGCGCGACCATATGGGGCGCCCGTTTGAAATCAACGACCAGTCGCTGCGCCTGGGGCTCACCATCGGCAGTTGCCGGGCACCCGAAGATGGGCGTGATTCCGGCGTACTGTTCCAGCGCTTGGAGTCTGCGCTGTACAGCGCCAAGCGGCTGGGGCGTAACCATAGCCAGCGTTTCCGACCGGCGCTCGACAAGCAGGACAACCCTCAGCTGGCGCTGGTGAGTGACCTGCGCGCGGCGCTGATCTCGGGAGACCAGCTGGAGCTGCACTACCAGACCCAGCATCATCCCGGTACCGGCGAGCTAATGGGTATGGAGGCACTGCTGCGTTGGCGCCACCCGCAAGACGGCATGATTTCACCAGGGGACTTCATTCCGTTGGCCGAGCGGCATGGCCTGATGGCCGAGCTGGGCAGTTGGGTCATCGAGAAAGCCTGCGCCCAGCAGGCCCATTGGCAGAACAGCGGCATGCCCAAGGTCACGGTGTGGATCAATATTTCGGCACTGCAGCTGTTTCAGGGCGATCTGGAAACGCAGTTGGCGACCTGCCTGGAGCGCTATCAGCTAAAGCCTGCCCAGATCGGCCTGGAGCTGACCGAGTCGGTGCTGCTCGACGAGCGTGCCGGTGACATGGGGCCGCGATTGCAGGCGTTACGCGATCAGGGGTATGCCATTGCCATTGATGATTTCGGCACGGGCTATTCGTCGCTGGGTTACCTGAAACGGCTGCCGGTGGACAAGATCAAACTGGACCGCGCCTTCATTCGCGAGCTGCCCCATGATCAGGCCGATGCCGCCATCGTCACGGCGGTCCTGGCCATGGCGGCGGGGATGGGGCTCGACGTCGTCGCCGAAGGTGTCGAAACCCAGGCGCAGTGCCAGTTTCTAATCAAGGCGGGCTGCACCCTGGTGCAAGGGTTCTATTTTGCCAAGCCACTCTCTGCCGCTGAGCTGGAGCAGCGCTGGGTACCACTACCCTTGGCGGAAGGGGCCAACTGATCAGCCCACGATATCGGCACGATAGCGGCGCATGTAAGTGCTGATGCCCCAGCAGAGCGCCCCCCAGGTAACCGCCTGAGCAGGCAGTAGCCAGGGAGCCAGGGTGACGCCTGCCAAGGCCGCCCCGCCCAGGTAAGAAAGTGGTCCGCTGACGGCGCCGCAGGCCGCTGCTATCAGCGGGTAGCGCCATAGCCAGGCCAGCGAATGAAAGACCAGCGTGGCGAACAGTGGCCACAGCATCCATAGCCATACGGGCAAGAGTCCGGCGATCAGCGCATCGTCATGGAAGTCGAAGCCGCCCGCCAAGTGAAAGCCACCATCCAGTATTAGCCCCAGCAGCGCGAACACCGCAATGAAGCGCCACTCTCCAGGGCGCGCACAGCGCCATGCGTGCCAGCTCAGCAAGGCGGCACCCGTCGCGGCGGCCACCCAGGAGCCACCCAGCACGCAGAGCAGCCAGCCTGCTTCGAAACGCAGGGCGTTGAACAGCATGCCACGCAGCGAGCCCGAAGGCTTGAAAGGCAGCTGGATGGACACTTAGAGCGCTCCGGTCAGCGGCAGAGGTTTGGCGGCAGGCTTGGCCAGCAGCAAATGGCACGTGCCGATGGAGCGCTCGATGAAGCCGCCTTCGCAGTAGCAAAGATAGTAGCGCCACATGCGGATGAAGCGTTCGTCATAACCTTGCAGCTGCACCTGATCCAGGTGGGCTTCAAAGCGGTGCCGCCATTCGCGCAAGGTGCGCGCGTAATGGGGGCCAATCTCGTCCAGTGCGATGACGTTCAGCGAGGTCTTGCGCGTCAGGCTGGAGAGCATGGCATGGTGAGAGGGCAGAAAGCCGCCCGGAAAGATGTAGCGTTTGATGAAGTCCATGTCGCGCTTGGCCTCCTCGAAGCGCTGATCGCGAATGGTGATGGCCTGCAGCATGGCCTGGCCGGTGTCGGTCAGCAGGCTGTCGATTTTGGCGAGGTAAGTATCCAGATACTGATGGCCAACGGCTTCGATCATTTCCACTGAAATCAGCCGATCAAAGTGCCCCGTCAGTTCGCGGTAGTCCTGCTTCAGCAGGGTGATACGGTCTTCCAGCCCCTCTTCCTGGATGCGGCGGGCCGTATGGGCATGCTGCTCTTCGGAGATGGTGGTGGTGGTGACTCGGCAGCCGCGTGTTCTGGCGGCATGGATCGCCAGCCCGCCCCAGCCGGTGCCGATTTCCAGCAGATGGTGCTCTGGCTGCACGTCCAGCTTTTCGAGCATCAGGTCGAGCTTGTAGGTAGAGGCCTCTTCCAGGCTGGCTTCCGGGTAGGGGAAAACGGCACTGGAGTACATCCAGTGGCGTTGGTCCAGAAAAGTGGCAAACAGGTCATTACCAATATCGTAATGTGCGGCAATGTTGCGCTTTGAACCGGTCACGCTATTGCGCTGGAAGCGGTAGGCGAGGCCCAGCACCCAGCGGGTAAAGCGTGCACTGCCATTTTCCATCTTGCCGTTGACCTGCTCCAGGTTGGCAGCAAACAGGCGCACCAGCGCCACCAGGTCGTCGGCATCCCAGTCGCCATCCATATAGGATTCGGCGGCGCCGACGGTGCCCCCAAAGGCGAGGCGCTTCCAGGCGCGAGAGTGGCGGATCACTACGGTGACCTGTAAGGGGCCTTCCTGGCCCAGGTGGTGGCACTGGCTGCCCTCGATGAGGGTAATGCGTCCTCCCTGGAAGGCATCCAGCTGTGCCATCAGGCGCGGCTTCAGCCAGCGCGTGAAGCGGTCCTGTCGGGTGGGTTGGCTATTGGGCGGTGTCGTACGCAGGGTCGTCATTTTGAAGTCTCCTTGCGCTTAGGGTGGTTATAAACGGGGACGCGCTTCAGCCACAGGCGTAGCGCTTCAAAATGGATTCCCGCGACCGTTTTCAGACTCATCCAGGGCTGCCTTGCCAGCGTGGACAGCAGAACGCCGCGGGTAGCGGGCGCTGCCTCGAGGGTGAGCGTGGCGTCAAAGTGGCGCTGCTCCTGCTGCCAGTTCTCCATGTGCAGATACAGCTGCTGCGCTGGCGTGTTGAATTTCCAGCGGTAGGTCATCTCCATTGGGTTGAAGGGAGAGACGTGCATGGCCTTGTCGAATTGGGCGTGATGACTGTGTCGCTCTGGCACGACCTGGCAGGCATAGCAGGTGCGCTCTCGCCAGGGCATGTTGGTAACCTCTCCCAGCACGGCGCTCAAGCGCTCCTGCTGGTCGTAGACGTAATACACGGAAATGGGGTTGAAGGAGGTGCCCAGCGTGCGTAGCTGCGTCAGCATGCAGATACGCCCCTGTGGTGCACTGCCCAGCTGGCGAGTCAGCTCCTCGCGCACGGCGGTTTTCAATGGCAGATGAACAGGCCCCAGATAGTCCTCCCGGCGAAAGCGTGCCAGGGCGGGGCCACGGGCACTGAAGCCAGGCACGCCGTCAAACAGGGTGGGCAGCTCGTCCAGATCCAGCCATGCCATCCATACCTGATAGCTGAAGGCGTGGTGCCTGGGCGTGAAGCGGCGATGCCTCAGCGTGCCGCGATAAATGCGCGAGCGAGGGTCGGCGTTCATCCCAGCCCGTCTCCGGTAGTGCCGGGCGTCAGTTCGTGGGCGGGCAGCGCGGCAGGCGCGGTGGGCGGTGGCAGGGCTTCGTCACAGCCCAGCGCCTCGGCGACACGCAGCGCGCTCCATACGCCATCCTCGTGGAAACCGTTGCGCCAGTAGGCGCCGCAAAAATGGGTGCGGCGGGCGACGGAGGAGATCTCGTTGTGGCGCATCTGGACTGCCTGTCCGGCCAGAGTGAACTGCGGGTGGGCATAGGTATAGCGCCCCAGCACTTTGGCTGGGTCGATGCTGTCGCTATCGTTCAGCGTAACGCAAAACGTGGTGTCTGCCTGTAGCCGCTGCAGGATATTCATGTTGTAGGTGACCGAGACGCGCTCATCGGCACCGCGTCCATCCAGCCGATAGTTCCAGCTGGCCCAGGCGCGTTGACGCCGGGGCAGTAACCGAGTGTCGGTATGCAGCACCACCTCGTTGTCCTGGTACGGCATGGCGGAGAGGATGTCGCGCTCTTCCGGGGACGGATCGGCCAGCATGGCCAGTGCCTGGTCGGCGTGACAGGCAATCACCACCTGGTCGAAATGCTCCTCACCAGCGGCCGTGGTCAAGGTGACGCCTGCGGCGCTGCGGGTGATCTGCCGTACCGGCGTGTTGAGGCGAATACGCGATGCGTAAGGGGCGGTCAGCCGCGGAATGTACTGCCGAGAGCCGCCCACCAGCGTGTACCACTGGGGACGATGATTCACCGACAGCAAGCCATGGTTGCGGAAGAAACGCACGAAGAAGGTCAGCGGAAAGGCCCGCAGGTCGCCAATGCTGGCGGACCAGATGGCTGCTCCCATCGGCAGCAGGTAGCGGCGTTGAAAGGCACTGCCGTAACCATGACTGTCCAGATACTCTCCCAGCGTCATGTCGGCAGGCAAGCGTTTGCTTTCCAGGTCGGCGGTAGCCTGTTTGTTGAAGCGCAGAATATCGCGCAGCAGGCGATAAAACGAGGGGTTGAGCAGGTTGCGTCGCTGGGCAAACAGGGAAGCCAGCGTGTGCCCGTTGTATTCGAAATCTACCGCCGTCTCATGCACCGAAAAACTCATCTCGGTGGCCTGGCTGGCGACGCCGAGGGTCTCCAGCAAGCGTTGAAAATGCGGGTAGGTCCAATCGTTGAACACGATGAACCCTGTGTCGATGGCGTAGGGCGTGCCCTCGACGTCGACATCCATGGTGGCCGTGTGGCCTCCCAGACGGCTATCGGCTTCGAAGAGCGTCACCTCGTGCTGAGCCGAGAGATACCAGCCCGCGGCCATGCCGCTGATACCGCTGCCGATCACGGCAATGCGCTGTGATGCCATACCGCTCATGGTTGCTCCTCGGTTTGCCGCGTCATGCGCAGGCCAATCGTTCGTCGTAGTGCCGGTGGCAGAATGCCCAGCAGTTTCACCAGGTAGGTAAAGCGGCGAGGGAAATGGATGTCCAGCCGCCCCTTGACCAGCCCGGCAATGATGGCGCTGGCCGCCTCTTCCGCGCTGACCTGCATGGGCATGGGGAAGTCGTTGCGATCCGTGAGAGGGGTCTTCACGAACCCAGGGTGGATGATGCTGACATCGATACTCTCCTGGTGCAGATCCAGGCGCAGCGATTCCAGAAAATAGCTGACCGCCGCCTTGGAAGCTCCGTAAGCCTCGGCGCGGGGCAGCGGAAGGTAGGCCGATGCGCTCGAGGTAGCGGCCAGCCTGGCGGGCTTGCCCTCATGTCGAGCCGCGCGCAGCAGTGGCAAGGCCGCTTCGATGCCATACAGCGTGCCGAACAGGTTGGGTTTGAACACCCGCTCGATCAGCGCCATGTCGAAGTGGCGGGCATCTACGTATTCACAGGTACCGGCATTGAACAGAGCGAGATCCAGCGCGCCCAGCCACTCGCCTATCTGCTTGCCCGCCGCGAGTGCGGCCTGCTGGTCGCTGATATCCAGTGGCAAGGGGTAGGCATGAGGCGCGCCTTGGCAGAGCGCTTCCAGCGCCTGCTGGTTACGGGCGCTGACGACCACATGATGACCTTCGCCGATCAAGCGTTTGGCCAGCGCTTCGCCAATGCCGGACGTGGCGCCGGTCAGCCAGATACGTTGGGGCGTTTTCCATGTGCTCATCCTGCGACTCCTTTGGCCCTGTGAGCACGCCATGTGCGTGTGGCGTGGCAATCCTGTTTCAATCCTGCGCCAGACGCTTCTTCAGCCAGCGGATGACGCGCCCCATGAGCGGCAGGTGTTCGTACAGCATGGCACCAGCGTCGAAGTAGTCACGGTGGCGTAACACTTTTCCACGATTGTCGAAGGTCAGGGCGCTGCACCCGTCGACCTGAATGGGTCGGCCGCCAGCAAGGCGAGGGTGAACGAACGCCATAGTCCATGTGACAAACGCCTGATCACCTTGAATTTGCTGGGTGTGATAAGTGAACTGGCAATGCGTGACGTTTTCGTACATGGTGGCGAAATAGCGTTCCAGTGCTTGCCTACCCTCAATGTGATGGAGCGGATCGTTGAAAACAACTCCTTCAGTATATACCTCGTATAGTTTTTCTGTACAGGTGTTGTCTAGTTTATTGAAGAAGGCGCAAAAGTGCGCCAAGGCCTGTTCGTTGTTCATAACGAATTCCTTGTTGAGTAACGGTGCCACGTGGGGGGAACAGCGATATCGGCGGCGGGGGCCGCCGACAGGGGGCAGTGCTTATCTGGCCTACTTCGACAAGGCCTTGAAGGCGTCCAGGGCACGTTGACGGGCGGCCTTGTGATCGACGATGGGAGCCGGGTAGTCCACCGGGTTCAGCATGTCCTGTGGTGGCGCATGACGCGCCTTGGCGGGCAAGGAAGCCAGCTCTGGTAGCCAGTGGGCGATGAAGGCCCCTTCAGGGTCGAAACGCGTTGACTGGGTGGTGGGGTTGAAAATGCGGAAGTAGGGCGCAGCGTCCGTGCCCGTGGAGGCCGCCCACTGCCAGCCACCGTTGTTGGCGCAAAATTCACCATCGACCAGATGGCGCATGAAAAAGGCTTCCCCACGCCGCCAGTCGATCAATAAATGCTTGCTCAAGAACATGGCGGTGACCATACGCAGTCGGTTGTGCATCCAGCCGGTCGTCACCAATTGGCGCATGGCCGCATCCACGATGGGGTAGCCAGTGCGCCCTTCGCACCAGGCTGCAAACCCCTCATCGTCGTCACGCCAGGCCAGATCGCGGGTATGCTCCTGAAAGGGTTGGTGTCGGCACACCTGAGGAAAGCCTACGGCCACATGCTGGTAAAACTCTCGCCAGATCAGCTCGCTGACCCAAGTGGTAAGTCCGGCGTCCCCGTCCGCCAGATGCCCCTCGTTTTCGCTCATCACGGCTTGTAAACATTGGCGATACGAGATCATGCCCAGCGCCAGGTAAGGCGAAAGCTCACTGGTACCACGTACGTTGGGGAAGTCGCGCTGTCGTTGGTAGTGCCGCCCGCGAAAGCGTAGAAAGCGCTCCAGGTGATCGCTGGCCGCGTTTTCACCCGCAGGCCATTGGCGGCCATCCACGGGGGAGTCCTCGAGCTCGGGGAGGGCGGGCAGTGGATCACTGGGCAGGTCCAGAGGCGACTGCGCCTGAGGCGTATCGCGTAGTGCCAGCTGCTCCTGAGTTATCTGCTTGTGCCACGCCTTGGCGAAGGGGGTGAAGACGCCATAGTAATCGCCCTTGCCGGTCAGCAGGCTGCCTGGCGCAAAGGCAATGGCATCGTGGTGGCCCTGTGCCGTAATACCCGCGTGTTTGAAGGCTTTCAGGACGGCCTGGTCACGGCGCTGTTCGTTCAGCGGATATTCGTAATTGAAGTGCAGTTGCTTTACGCCGTGCTCTTGAGCTAGCGCGAGCAGCACATCGGGGGCTTTATCGAAGCTATCGATATCGCGATGCAATAGCGGGATGTTGAGACCGCTCAAGGACTCCTTGAGGGAATGCACACCGCGTGCCCAGAAATCGAGCTTGTTAGCGCCGTGACCATGGGCGCGCCACTGCTTTACGCTGCGTAAAAAGACGGCCACCACCGGGCCTTTGGCGGCGGCCGCCGCCAGGGCGGAGTTATCGTGAACACGCAGGTCGCTGCGTAGCCAAACCAACTGCAGATCCATGTGCACTCCCGTGGCGTGGCCTGTCGGGCGCTAGAGAATGCCTGATTCGCGTAGCAGCGGGCGCAAACGCGCCACGGCTTGAGGCAGGTCATCGCCCAGCATGTGTACCGGGCCGTCGCGCAGCTCTGTTTCACGCAGTCGGGCGACTTCGCCGCACACGCCGACCGGTACGCCCAAACGCTCGGCCGCCTTGGGCAGGTCGACCCGAATGTAGTGGTCATTTTCGCGCTGACCGCTGGAGAGCAACACCATGGAAGAGTGCAGACGCGACACCGCCTGGGGCAGATCTTCCAGTGCCAGCGAATGGTCGAGCAGCTGTACACGGTAGCCCTGTTCGCTGGCCATCAGCGCACACATCAACACCCACAAGGGGCCTGGGTCGTCGGGCATGGCGGTCAGCAGCAGCAGCGGGCCGCGGGTAGCCTGGTTGGCATAGTGCAGGCGAATGCCCACCTGGCTACGCAGGAAGGATTCTAAAGTGCGCCGCACCAGGTCGTCCGGTTGAGCGGCCCATTTGGTTTCCAGGCTCAAGATGACCGGTTGCCAGAGCTCGTTGATGGCCACGCTGAGCGGGTAGAGCGCCAGACTTTGGTGGTACAGCGCCTCGAGCTGCGGCAGGTCGACCGCCTCAATGATGGCTTGCAGCTGCTGCCGTTGGCTGGCCCAGTCGCCGGCATCCAGCGCGGGGGTTTCCACGGTTTCCGGCTGGTCCAGCAGGTCGGCGACCTGACTGACCGGCACGCCACGGTTGAGCCATTGCAGAATACGTTCGATGCGACTGATGTCATCCTGTGCGTAAAGCCGGTGCCCTTTTGGCGTGCGTTGCGGGCGAATCAAACCGTAGCGTCGCTCCCAGGCGCGCAGGGTGACCGAGTTCACACCCGTCAGACGGGAAACTTCCCGAATCGGATAGAGCGGAGTATCGGGTGGGTGGGTCGCCTTGTTGCTCATGGGCGCCATTGCCTCTTGGTTGCCTGCAATAGGTATTGCAGGGGTCTGTCTGTAATTGCCGTGGCGATCTTGCAGTGCCGGGTCGGCGGTATGCCACTCATTCGGGTTCGGGGCGTGTCGCTACGTCGATGAACCGATAATCGCTGAAATAGCGTCACGCTATTATAGCCACCTTTGTACAACTTGTGGCCGCTGGGTACAACCTCTGTGGCTTCCATGCCGCGACACTCCTGTGGTGATAATCGTTAGACCGACCGGCCTATTAAGGCCCTTGCCAGCGCATTCCCGGATAGCCAGGCATCCTCGACTCGACTGCCTTTCCAGCTATCGCCGCATAGCGCGATGCCCTGCTGGCTGTATAGGTATCCCTGTGCTGCCGGCTCTTCAGCCTGGGCGTACCGCCAGCGATGGGCGCCCAGCTCTATCAATTCGGGAATCGATGCCGCAGGAGCGGGCAAGCATTCCAGAAAGGCCTCTAGCAGCTGCTGGGCCGCGTCCTCTGGCGTCAGCTCGATATGCGCATCGCTCCAGTCAAGTTGTGCAATCAGGCTCAGGCTTTCGGGCTGCTCGTCACGGCCCGGCTTGGTGTGGTTACGGGAGACGAGGCGCAGCTTGGGGTGCTGCGCATGCAGGCTTTGCCAGTGTTCGGCAACGCCCGAGGGCGCGGGTAGCGGCGCTGCAAAAATGGCCCAGGCAGCCCAGCACCCCCGCTGTGGACGCGCGTCACAGGCGGCGCTCAGCTCGGGAGCCCACTGGCCGATGAGTTCGCTAGCCTGGGGCGGCGGCGCTGTGATAACGACGCGGCTGAAGGGCCCATGATGGTTTCCTGCAGCGTCTTGCAAATGCCATTCGTCAGCCGTGACTCGCTGCAATGCAACGATACGTGTTTCCGAATGGAAGGACGTGTTTGCATGAAGAGCGATGGCATCTATCAGATACCGAGTCAGCGCACTCATGCGCGGAGCCCCGGTATAACGCCACTTGCCGTCATCGTGTGTTTGCCAACCGGATGCACTAGCCTGATAAGTGCACGTTGGCCAAGGGGCCACGCAGCCTGCGTCTTGCCACTGGGCGAGCTGTTGGGCGAAATCGGCATTGCGCACGGTAAATGCCTGAGCGCCCAGATCAAGCGTCGCCGCGGTGCGGCCCTCGCACCTTGTTGAATAGGCTGACCGTTACGCCTTGCTGTGCCAGCAGGTGGGCGCAGGCCAGTCCTGACATGCCTGCGCCGATGATGGCCACGGCGTCGTGTGGAGTCAGCGCAGGGGGGGCAGCAAGGTGTTGGGGCATGGCAGCTCGCGAAGTGGACATCATGTTGAAGAGTGATTCTATTGTAGCAGTTATGTATAGATATCGTACAATTTAAAAAGTTGCAATACGGATGGTTGACTCGCCCGCTGAACCCAGCGACGGCGTTTTGCCATAAGTGATGGATAGGTGACGGAATACAGGGGCTATTCAGCTTCAGGAGGTAATACCATGCGAGTACTGATTACCGGCGGCAGCGGATTCGTGGGGCAGCGGTTATGTCCACAGCTGATTGCCCAAGGGCACGACGTGCAGGTGGTGTCGCGCACGCCCCACAAGGTGCGCGGAAAGCTGCCACCCGAGTGTGATATTCGCGACAGCGCGCAGGCATTTATCGATACGCCCCCCGATGCGCTGGTGAACCTGGCAGGGGAGTCGATAGCCGCCAAACGTTGGAGCGCCGCGCAAAAGGAGCGGTTGATCCGCTCGCGGGTCGACAGCACCCAGCAGCTGGTGGCGCTGTGCGAGCAGTTGGCGGCCAACGGCCAGCCGTTGCCTGCAGTCCTGGTCAGTGGCTCGGCCATGGGGTATTACGGCGATCAGGGCAGCAAGGTCGTAGATGAGGCTACCCCGCCCCACGATGAGTTTGCCCATCGGCTGTGTGCCCAGTGGGAAGCCGCTGCCAGGCCGGTGGAAGCTTTGGGGGTTCGGTTGGCCATTCTGCGCATAGGCCTGGTGCTGGAGGCAGGCGGCGGCACCCTGCAAAAAATGGTGCCGCCTTTCAAGCTAGGGCTGGGTGGGCGGTTCGGCGATGGTCAGCAGTTCATGCCTTGGGTCCATCGAGACGATCTGGTGGCTGCCATTATCTTCTTGATCAACGGCTCTGGTCTGTCGGGCGTTTTCAACGGCAGCGCACCGCACCCGGTGACCAATGCCGAGTTCACCCAGACGCTGGCCAGGCAGCTGCATCGTCCCGCCATTCTCCCGGTACCTGCCTTCGTGTTGAAGGCAGGCTTTGGCGAGATGTCACAGCTGCTGTTGACCGGCGCGGACATGCGACCGGCACGACTGCTCGAGGAGGGATTCAGCTTTCAATACCCGACGCTACCGAAAGCGCTGGCGGCCATTTTCTAGCCGCCAGCAAGCCGCTGGGCTAGGCGTTCGGGTCAACGGTGATGATGACCCGCACCGAGTCGAGCCGCAGGCGAGTGTTTTCGATGGCATCGCTGAGCGCCTGGCGCTCCTGCTTGAGGGCTTCCAGCTCCTCGCTGCGCACCGCCGGGTTGTGCTCTGCCAGCGCCGTCAGGCGGGCCAGCTCGGCATCCAGTTGAGCACGCATGCGCGTCTCGGCGGCTTCCACGATGCTGGGCAGCTCCCGCTCGGCCTCGCTCTCTCCTTGGGTCAGCAGGTCGCGCAGCTGGTCATGACGGCTCTTGATCAGATCACGGGCAAGCGACTTGTTGACCTTCTGCAGGTTTTTGCCCAGCCCGGTAAAGGAGATCTTGCTGGTCAGATTGGCCCCGGACTCATCCAGCAGCACCCGAACGGCCGTAGGGGGCAAAAAGCGGTTCAGGTGCAGCGCTTTAGGCGCAGGGCAGTGGGTACGGAAGATCAGCTCGGCCATCAGTCGACCGCTGGGAATGGCCGGATGGCGCAGCAGCGCCAGGGCGGTATTGCCCATGGTGCCATCCAGAATGCGGCCCATCATCTCGCGCAGCAGCGGGTGCTCCCAGGAGAGGCGTTGCACGTCATCCCGCGCCAGGGCCTGGCCACGGCTGTAGGTGGCAGAGAAGCCCTCTTCCCCTTTGACCAGCCCCGGCAGTCCGTCCAGCATGTGCTGGCTGGGCTGTAGGTGCAGCAGGCCATTGCCAATTTCCTGACTATCGACCCCGAATATATCCAGCGCACGCTCCACGTAGCGGGGCAGTGCCGGATCTTCATCCAGCTCACGTACCGCATCAATGACCTGTTGCGCCTGGGCCGGGCGGCAGGCGTTCAGCTCCAGCAACCGGTTGCGGCCCGCGTCGCGCTCGGCCAGTTTGGCGGTGAACATTGCGTGGGTTTCGTCGATGATCTCGGTGAGCGCCTCATCGTCGAGCAGCGCATCGGCCAGCGCGTCGCCAAAGGCGTCGAACAGGTCGCTGCCAATGCCGTGGGGCGCGCTGAAAGCGGCCATGCCTTCGTCGTACCAGCGCTGTAGTCGCTCCCCCGGGCTGCCGATGAAGCTGGGGACGTGCAGCTCGATGGCGTGGCGTTGGCCAATCCGGTCGAGGCGGCCAATCCGCTGCTCCAGCTGGTCCGGGTGCTGGGGCATGTCGAACATCACCAGATGACGACAGAACTGGAAGTTGCGGCCTTCGGAGCCGATCTCGGAGCACACCAGCACCTGGCAGCCATCTTCCTCGTCGGCGAAGGCGGCGGCGGCGCGGTCGCGCTCCACCAGCGACAGCCCTTCGTGGAAGACCGGTGCCTGGTAGCCGCCCAACACACGCAGGCCTTCGGCCAGTCCTTCGGCGGTCTCGCGGTGGTGGGCAATGACCAGCACCTTGTCGTTGGCAAAACCGTCTTCGCTGTCGTCACTGAGCTTTTCCAGCAGCCAGTTGACCCGGGGGTCGATATGCCACCAGGGTTCACCGTTCAGCGGATCATTGCTCAGCTCGCGGTACATGGCATCCGGATAGATCAGTACGTCCGGGTGGTCCATGCCGGTTTCGATCAGCAGCTCGTCCAGATAGTCCTCGTCGCGCTCCAGGCGGCGCAGCACTCGGCGATAGGCGGAAGGCAGCTCCAGCTTGGTCAGGTGCAGCCGCCGCTCCGGGAAGCCGCCCACGTGGCGTCGGCTGTTGCGGAACATGACGCGCCCGGTGCCGTGACGGTCGAGCAGCGCATCGCGCAGTTGGGCACGGGCCGCGTCCTGCTGTTCAGAGCTGGCCTCGGCGTTGCACAGCGTCGCCAGCAGGGCCTGGCTGTCGCGGTCGTCGGCGATGGTGGCCACGCGCTCGCGGGCGCTGGGTGTCTGGGGCAGTTCCTCCAGCGCATCGATGGCGCTGGCCACGGCGACGTAGTGCTGCTCTTCGTCCTTGAAGCGCTCGATGTCGTGGTAGCGCTCCGGGTCCAGCAGGCGTAGCCGCGCAAAGTGGCTCTCCTGGCCCATCTGCTCGGGGGTGGCGGTGAGCAGCAGCAGGCCGGGGATCTCGGCGGCCAGCTGCTCCACGCACAGGTAGCCGGGGCCGCTGGTCTCCGGATGCCAATCCAGGTGATGCGCTTCGTCGACGATCAGCAGGTCGAAACGGCTGGACAGGGCCTGTTCCTGACGGTGACGATTGGCAAACAGCCAGCCCTGGCTGGCCAGCACCAGCTGGGCGCTCTCGAACGGATTGGCGCTGCCGTGGGCCTGGCTCTGATGCTCGTCGAGCAGCGTGACGGTCAGCGAGAAGCGGCGCAACAGCTCCACCAGCCACTGGTGGGTCAGGCTGTCGGGTACCAGAATCAGCGCGCGCTCTACGCGGCCTGCCAGCAGCAGGCGGTGGAGGATCAAACCTGCTTCAATGGTCTTGCCAAGCCCCACTTCATCGGCCAGCAGCACCCTGGGGGCGTGGCGGCGTGCGACTTCGTCGGCGATATAGAGCTGATGGGGAATCAGGTCGATGCGCGGCCCGGCAAACCCCAGGGCGCTGTGCTGTTCGATACGCTGAAAGTGATGCAGGGTACGAAAACGCAGGTCGAACCAGTCGTTGCGGTCCACCTGGCCGGTCAGCAAGCGGTCACGGGCCTGGTCGAACTGCATGGTGTCGGCCAGGCGTGCTTCTGGCAGTTCGCGCAGGTTGCCGTCGCTGTCTTCACCGATGTAGGTGATCAGACCACGGCTCTCTTTGCTGTCGTCCACGATCATCTGCCAGCCGTCGGCTGACAGGACCCGGTCACCGCTGCCGAACATGACTCGGGTGAGGGGCGCCTGGCGGGTGTTGTAGGTGCGGGTTTCCTGGCTGGCACTGAACAAGATGGTAACGCTACGGGCGTCGCAGTTAAGCACGGTGCCAAGCCCAAGCTCGGCCTCACCGTCGCTAATCCAGCGCTGGCCGGGAGAAAAATCGCTCATGATGCCTCGAGGAAGTCGTCAAAATCGGGTCGCTCGCCACCGGAATGAGCCTCGGTGGCAGACAGGGCGGGGGATTCTAACGCAAAGCAGCGAGGGGATTAAGGGCTATCATGGTCAATCGTTCAGCCAGCGCTCCAGGTGAGCACGGGTGAGTTCACCCACATGCACGTCCAGGGTACGCCCTTGGGCGTCGAACAGTACGGTCGTGGGCAGGCCGGGGGCTGCGAATTCGGCCATCAGCAGCTGCCGAGGGTCGCGCAGTGCATGACGAAACACCAACTGCTGTTCATCCAGGTAGCGCACGATGGGCAACAGGTCTTCGCCCTGGTTGACCACCACCACGCTGACCCCGTCCCGCTGGTCTGCGGCTTCCAGCAGCGGCATTTCGCGGAGGCAGGGCGGGCACCAGGTGGCCCACAGGTTGACCATCAGCAGGTCACCTTGCGCATCGAGGGAGGCCAAATTCACCGGGTTGCCGTCCAGGTCTTCCAGGGTGATGTCCGGCACGGACGCCACCGCAAAGGAGGGCCCCAGCGGCGCCAGGGTGACCAGAACCAGCCACAGGCTGGCGGCACCTACGGTCATGGCCAGGCCGCCGAGCATGGCCAGCAGCCGTTCACGCAGTGCCCAGGCGGTCCATACAAGACCCGCTACCATGCCGCCAAGGGCATTGAAACCTGGCTGCCACAGCTTGAGGATATCCAGCGGCGCCTGACTGTAGCTCTCCCAGTGTAGAATGACGAACACGCCACGAGCGCCGACCAGCCATACCAGCAGCAAGCCGTTGAACCAGCGCGTGTGCTGCTGAGCACTCAGCCCCAGCAGGTAGCGGCTGCTCACCAGTAGCATGAGCGCCACACCCAAGGCGTAGAGACGTGGCGTCGAGATTAGCAGCGTCGGCTGCACGTCCACCTCGACCGCAACATTGAAATACCACCGGCCCCGGCTATCTTCGTTGAAACTGCCGGCACGGAACTTGTATGTCGACAGGCCGTAGCTATCCCACACCTTGAAGTAGGTGCCGTTGTGAAATACCTGCCCGTTCTTCCACTTGGCCGCGCCGGTATTGACCGGAATCCAGCCAAGTGAGCGGCGTACACCGCCGGACTTGCGCCAATTCAAGCGGGGCTTTTTGAACTGCTTGCGGCGGGCAACGTATTCAGCAGCGATGCATTGCAGCGTTTGGCTGTGCAGGCCGAGGTCCTTGCCAGCACCCTTGGTATAGGGGTGCATGTCGTAGGCAGACAGAAACAGACCTTTCTCCCGAATGGCTCGGGAAGACAGTTCGTTGAGGTAGTTCCAAACAAAATTCACGCTGCGGGCCATGCGGTTAAGCTCGGCGGCGTGTTTGTCCTTCACTCGAACCTTGAGGGTCTTGGTCTGCTTCATGGCTTCGAATATACTTGGTCTATGGAAACCAAACAAGCTATCAGAACAGGAAGACACTGCGTTTTTAAACTCCATGCCCATTTGGTATTTGTCACCAGGTATCGGGGCAAGGTGTTCACCGGCGCGCATCTCAACTCCCTCGAATTGCTTTTCGACCGAGTGTGTCGGGACTTCGAGGCGGAGCTACAGGAGTTCAACGGTGAAACCGATCACGTCCATTTGCTTGTCAACTTTCCACCCAAAGTGGCGGTATCCAGGCTGGTGAATAGTTTGAAGGGGGTATCCAGCCGGCGGATGAAGTTACTACACCCTGAACTGGTGCAGCCCGCCTACCGGAAGAACTCGCTGTGGAGTCCAAGCTACTTTGCGGGAAGTGTCGGAGGCGCCCCCCTGAGCATGGTCAAGCAGTATATTGAGCAACAATCGAGGCCGGACTAGGGGCGCTCTCGCGCCCCTCGCTATCCATCCTCGCACTAGAATGTTCGATAACCACTTTTCCAGGCGCAGCACACGACTGATCCAAGCGTTGAAGTGTCGCCACCAGCCTCCGGGCTCTTCACTCAGCACCGCCAGTTGCCCTTCCTGCTGCCACTGCCAGACCAGCTGCCCTTGCGCATCCAGCGACACCTTCAGCGCTTGCCAGGCAGAGGCGTCAGCCTGATGATTCACGCGCAGCTTCCGCTTGCTGCTTCTGGCGGCGTTTGGCCCGATACCAGCGCAGCGTGGCAATGGTCAGCGCCACGCCCACCATGGCCGCCAGCACGCCCCCCTGCCAGGGCCGGGCGGCGTCGCCCATCACGGTTTCCAGAGTGATAATGAGCGTTAGCCCCAACGCCTGAGAGCCAATCGCCAGGGCGCGCAGGCGGTCAAAGGAAGTTTGCGACATCGACCTCTCCATGATGTGTTGCATGCATGATATGGTGAATCAGTGTAACTGCTTAATGGACAAACTGATGAATGCCATTGCACTTGGTCCGCTTTGGGCAGGGCGCCGTTGGCATCGACCTTGGGCTCAAGGATGTGGCCACCTGTAGCGATGGAGGAAGGCTGGAAAACAGCCGCTTCTACCGCCGCATGGAAGACCAGTTGGCGACAGCCCAACGTGCCCGCAACAAGCGGCGGGTAAAAGCTATTCACGCCAAGATCAAGAACCGTCGCCAGGACGCGCAGCACAAGTTTTCCCGGAAACTCGTCAACCAGTACGGCGAAATCGTCGTGGGCGATGTTTCCTCAACCAGGCTCGCGAAGACCAGGATGGCCAAAAGCGTCTACGACGCTGGCTGGTCACAACTGAAAACGATGCTGGAATATAAATGCGCTCACGCAGGCATCGTCTTCAAGGTCGTTCGCGAAACCAACACCACCCGCGCCTGTTCGTCGTGCGGCTCGCTTAGCGGGCCGCAGGGCGTCAACGGGTTGCGAGTAAGGGTCTGGGAGTGCGTGGAGTGTGGTGTACTCCACGACCGGGACGTGAATGCGGCCCGGAATATCCTCAGCCTCGGGGCAGGACGTTGCCCTCAAGAAGTTGGAATCCCCGTCCTTTAGGGCGGGGAGGACGTCAAGACCGCTCATGCGCAGGAGTGTCCCTGATAGTGGTGTCGGATGGGGGTAGGTATCCAAACACTTGTAGGAAGTGTAGCGTGTCAACGCACCTTGGGCGTCAACGGTTGCATTACTGTGCGATAGAATGCCCGCGCTTTCCAGCGCGCTAGCGTTTAGGTTGCGTTAATGATGATATTTGTGGCCCGTTCAGCCCAGTCGACCATGGGTCGAGATAGCAAAAAGCCCGCACGATGGCGGGCTTTCGGTGTCAGCGGTCAGCTTACTTCTTGCTGGAGCGCTTGCGCTCGTTCTCTTTCAGCAGCTTCTTGCGCAGACGGATGAAGCTCGGCGTCACTTCGACCAGCTCATCGGAGTCGAGGAACTCGATAGCCTGTTCCAGCGTGAACTTCACCGGCGGCGTCAACACGATGTTTTCATCGTTGCCCGACGCGCGCATGTTATCCAGCTTCTTGCCCTTGGTGGGGTTGACCACCAGGTCGTTGGCGCGGCTGTGGATACCGACCAGCATGCCTTCGTACACTTCGGTACCGTGGTCGATGATCAGCTTGCCGCGCTCTTGCAGGGTATACAGAGCGTAGGCCAGCGCCTTGCCATCCACCATGGAGACCATGACGCCGTTGCGACGCTCGATGGCGGCATCGGGCTTCAGCGGGCCGTAATGGTCGAAACGGCTGGTCAGAATGCCGGTGCCCGACGTCAGCGTCAGGAACTGGCCACGGAAGCCGATCAGGCCACGTGCCGGGATGATGAAGTCGAGGCGCACACGGCCCTTGCCATCCGGGTTCATGTTGGTCAGCTCGCCCTTGCGGTAGCCCAGCTCTTCCATGATTGAGCCCTGATGCTGCTCTTCACAGTCGATGATGACTTCTTCGTAGGGCTCCTGCTTGACGCCGTCGATCTCCTTGATGATGACCTCGGGGCGACCAACGGCCAGCTCGAAGCCTTCACGACGCATGGTTTCGATCAGTACCGACAGGTGCAGTTCGCCACGGCCAGAGACCTTGAACTTCTCGGGCGTTTCGCCCTGCTCGACGCGCAGCGCCACGTTGTGGATCAGCTCCTGGTCCAGGCGATCCTTGATGTTGCGGCTGGTGACGAACTTGCCATCCTTGCCTGCGAACGGCGAGTCGTTGACCTGGAAGGTCATCGAGACGGTGGGCTCGTCTACGGACAGCGGCGGTAGGGCTTCGACGGCGCTCGGGTCACACAGGGTGTCCGAGATGGACAGCTCTTCGATACCGGTAATGCACACGATATCGCCAGCGGTGGCTTCGGTAGTTTGTACGCGCTCGAGGCCCATGTGGGTCATGACCTGGCCGATCTTGCCCTTGCGCACCTTGCCATCCACGCCGATCACCGAGATCTGCTGGTTGGGCTTCACGGAACCGCGCTTGATGCGGCCCAGGCCGATGACGCCGACGTAGCTGTTGTAGTCCAGGGCAGAGATCTGCATCTGGAACGGCCCATCGACTTCGACTTTCGGCGGCTCGACGATATCGACGATGGCCTGGAACATCGGGTCCATGTTGTCGGCCAGCTCTTCCGGGTCCATGCCCGCAATGCCGTTCAGGGCCGAGCAGTAGATGATCGGGAAGTCGAGCTGGTCGTCGGTGGCGCCCAGGTTGTCGAACAGATCGAAGATCTGGTCGATGACCCAGTCAGGCCGTGCGCCGGGGCGGTCGATCTTGTTGACCACCACGATGGGCTTGAGGCCCTGCGAGAAGGCTTTCTGGGTCACGAAGCGAGTTTGTGGCATCGGGCCGTCCACGGCGTCGACCAGCAGCAGCACAGAGTCCACCATGGACATGACGCGCTCTACTTCACCGCCGAAGTCGGCGTGCCCAGGGGTGTCCACGATGTTGATGTGGTAATCCTTGCCATTGCTATCTTGCCACTGAATAGCCGTATTCTTGGCCAGGATGGTGATGCCGCGCTCTCTCTCCTGGTCATTGGAGTCCATGACTCGCTCCTGACCCTCGGCCTTGCGGTCGAGCGTTCCGGACTGGCTTAACAGTTTGTCTACCAAGGTAGTTTTACCGTGGTCAACGTGGGCAATAATGGCAATGTTGCGAAGATTCTCGATCACGACGCGATCCTGCTGGAAAAATAGGGCGGCATTATAGGGTCTGGGTACGGTCCACTACCAGCACTGTCTTAAATAAAGCACCAAGTCAATAACCTAAACGCGGCAGTTTTCGCCTTCGTGACGGTTCCGTTAAGATAGGCGTTTTCCCAGTTGGGGCAGGCACATGACCATCGGTAACCTGATGCGTTTGTTGAGCGATGGCGAGGTTCATTCCGGTGAACAGTTGGGGGAGGCGCTAGGCGTTTCCCGAGCCGCCGTGTGGAAGCAGCTGAAGAAACTCGAAGCGCTAGGCGTGGAGCTGGTCGCCGTCAAAGGGCGAGGCTATCGCTTGGCTTACCCGCTCGAGCCGTTGGATGGGGCGCGTATCGTCGAGCGGCTACCTGCGGATGCCCGCCACCTGCTGGCGCGTCTGTTCGTCGAAGACCAGCTGCCCTCCAGTAACGAGTACCTGCGTGAGCGGTTTTCACAGGGTGCAGGCCACGGCGAAGTGTGTTTCGTCGAGCTGCAGACGGCAGGGCGCGGACGGCGCGGCCGTGTCTGGTCGACGCCCTGGGGGCAGAGTCTGATGGTGTCCATGGGCTGGCGCTTCGAATCCGGCGTCAATGCTCTGGAGGGGCTAAGTCTCGCGGTGGGCGTCGTGGTCTCTCAGGTGCTCGAACAGTATGGCGTGGCGCCCAAGCTGAAGTGGCCCAACGACGTGCTGTTGGCCGAAAACGAGGGCGAGCTCGGCAAGCTGGCGGGCATTTTGATCGAAGTGACCGGCGATGCCGCTGGCCCCTGTGAAGTGGTGATCGGCATCGGCATGAACTTGATGCTGCCGGATAGCCTGCGGGCGACCATCGACCAGCCGGTGGCCGCGTTGTTCGATGCGCGGCCCGGTATCTCGCGTAATCAGCTGGCGGCAGACATGGTCGCTGGGCTGCTGAGCATGTTGGCGGGGTTCGAGAACGGTGGGTTCGCGCCCTGGCTCGACGCCTGGAACCAGCGCCATGCCTACTCAGGGTTGCCCATTCGGGTCATCCAGGGGGAGCGCACCAGCGATGCCGTTGCAGGCGATGTCGATGAAAGTGGTAACCTGTGGGTTACTGAAAACGGTCACTCGCGACGCCTGTCGGGCGGTGAGATTAGCGTACGTAGGCGTCTATGATTCTGGATTTGGATATCGGCAACACGCTGTCGAAGTGGCGGCTCAAGGATGCCGAGAGCAGCGAGATCCGCTCACGCGGGGCCGTATGGACCCGGGAGGAGTGGCGTCCAGGGGCGGATATTCCGGACCTGGGCGTAGTAGAAGCGGTGCGCATTTCCAGCGTGGCCAGGGCCGCCGTGCTGGACGAAACTGTCGCCCTGCTCCGCCGCCAGGTGCGTCAGGTCCATGTGGCGCGCTCGACACCCGAGGCGCTGGGCGTCGTCAATGGCTATGAGGAGCCCGGCCGTCTGGGCGTAGACCGTTGGATGGGGGCCTTGGCGGGTTACCAGCTGGCCGGCGGCTGCTGTGCGGTGGACTGCGGCAGTGCCATCACCATTGATTTCGTGTTGCCGGGTGGGGTGCATCTGGGGGGGTTCATCATCCCGGGGTTACGGTTGATGAAGGAGAGTCTCAAGCTGGGCACCCGCAATGTGGCCATCGACCCCGATAGCGAGGCCGATGCGCTGCTGGAGCCTGGCAGGCGCACGGTGGATGCCGTCAACCATGGCATCTACATGGCGGCGGTCAGTGCCATCAATCGCATTTACAGCGAAGTATGCGACCAGCAAGGAGTGGCGCTGCCCATGCTGTTGACGGGCGGGGATGCGCGGGTGGTGTCGCGCGGGGTCCAGGTGCCCCATGCCGTCTGGCCCGACATGGTGTATGGCGGCCTCGAAGCCACATTTCCGCTGACCTTCGCCGAGCGCGCAGGCAAGATGTCGGGTGCGCCGCGGGTGCCGGAGCCGGTTTCGTTGGAAAAAATTCGCGCAGGGCTTGCATTCTCCATGCTGCTTTGACAGAATGCAGCGCGTTCCAAAGCAGATGCAGTCGAGTCGCAACGCTGATTTAGTTAAGTCGGCAAGCAGTAAAAGTCTCGAAAATAAAGAGATTTTAGCTTGACACTGTTTTGAAGGCTGGCATAATGTGCCGCCACAGCTGGAGAGGTTCCCGAGTGGCCAAAGGGAGCAGACTGTAAATCTGCCGCGAAAGCTTCGAAGGTTCGAATCCTTCCCTCTCCACCAGATTGTATGGGCGCTGATTTGTCAGTGCTTGTGAATGAAAAGCCGGTAAGCGGGCATTAGCTACTGTTTCTCGTGCAGCGGATTGTCATTCTTTAGGCAAGTTCGGCGGGCGTAGTTCAATGGTAGAACCTCAGCCTTCCAAGCTGATGGTGCGGGTTCGATTCCCGCCGCCCGCTCCAGTTTGATGTGTTTGGCTCATGTAGCTCAGGGGTAGAGCACACCCTTGGTAAGGGTGAGGTCGACGGTTCAATTCCGTCCATGAGCTCCATATTGCGAAAAAAGCGAGCGATGCTCGCTTTTTTTGTCTTCGCCCGCGGCAGCGGGTGTGATGTAAGGGTTGTCAGGTGGAAAAATTTTCGCTATCATGGCGCCCGCTCTTGCGCAGGTAGTAAATTGCGCATTTGACGATACAGGCCAGTAGCTCAATTGGCAGAGCAGCGGTCTCCAAAACCGCAGGTTGGGGGTTCGATTCCCTCCTGGCCTGCCAATCTTCCCCAGGTTGGCATGTCTTTCTAGAATTCCTTTGTCGCTCGCTGCACCCTTAGGAGTCTCGTTTTTATGAAGCCTAGTTCCGTAAAACATGGCGATGAGGTGCAACAGACGCGCCATGACGGGCTCAAGTGGGCGGCGACTGTAGCGCTGCTTGTTGTTGCAATCGTTGGTAATACCTATTTCGCCGATATTGGCCTGCTCTATCGTGTCCTCGGTGTCGTTGTGCTGTGTGCATTGGCAGGATTGATTGCACTCACTACCGCCAAGGGACGCGACCTGATCGAGCTTGCTGTCAGCGCCAGGAAAGAGATTCAGCGCGTTGTATGGCCAACCCGTCCTGAAACCATTCAAACGACTGCCATCGTACTGGTAGCGGTGCTGGTGGTGGGGTTGATGCTGTGGTTGATTGACACTCTTCTTGGCTGGGCGATGTCCGGCGTTATTGGTTAGGAGTTTTCATGTCCAAACGTTGGTACGTCGTCCACGCTTATTCCGGCTTTGAGAAGCATGTCATGCGCTCGCTGATCGAGCGTGTGAAAATGTATGGCATGGAAGATCGCTTTGGCGAAATCCTGGTGCCGACGGAAGAAGTGGTCGAGATGCGCGACGGCAAGCGCCGCAAGAGTGAGCGCAAGTTTTATCCTGGCTATGTGCTGGTCGAGATGGAGATGGTCGACGAAACCTGGCATCTGGTGAACGAAACGCCGCGTGTCATGGGGTTCATCGGTGGCACCAAAGAGAAGCCGGCGCCTATCACCAGTCGCGAAGCTGAAGCTATTCTTCGTCGTGTGAAGGACGGTACCGACAAGCCGCGTCCCAAGACCATGTTCGAGCCGGGTCAGTCCGTGCGTGTCATCGATGGTCCGTTTGCCGATTTCAACGGTGTCGTTGAAGAGGTGAACTACGACAAGAGCCGTCTGCAGGTCAGTGTGCTGATCTTCGGCCGCGCGACGCCTGTAGAGCTTGAGTTCTCTCAGGTAGAAAAAGAGTAATCTCAAATTGTTGCAGGATGGCGCCGTGGGTGCCGTCCTGGATTCATGTAAAGCAGCCCCGCGCTGCTTTACGCGTACCGGGGAGCCGTCAGGCGTTATCACCCAATTGGAGTAATTATCATGGCCAAGAAAGTACAGGCTTACATCAAACTGCAGGTTGCTGCAGGTAAAGCCAACCCGAGTCCGCCCGTAGGCCCCGCGCTGGGTCAGCACGGCGTGAACATCATGGAATTCTGTAAGGCGTTCAACGCCGCGACTCAAGAAATTGAGCCGGGCCTGCCGACGCCTGTCGTGATTACCGTCTACTCAGACCGTAGCTTCACGTTCGTCACCAAGACGCCGCCTGCTGCCGTACTGCTGAAAAAAGCAGCGGGCATCAAGTCCGGTTCTGGTGAGCCGAACAAGAAGAAGGTTGGCACCGTGACACGTGCACAGCTGGAAGAGATCGCCAAGACCAAAGAGCCTGACATGACGGCTGCTGATCTTGAAGCCGCAGTGCGTACCATCGCTGGTAGCGCTCGCAGCATGGGCTTAAACGTGGAGGGTCTCTAATCATGGCTAAACTGTCCAAGCGCGCCAAGATGATTCGCGAGAAAGTAGACAGCAACAAGGCTTACTCTCTGGAAGAAGCCGTTGCTCTGCTTTCTGAGCTGTCAACCGTGAAGTTCAAAGAGTCTCTGGACGTTGCGATCAACCTGGGTGTTGATCCGCGTAAATCCGACCAGGTCGTTCGTGGCGCTACCGTCATGCCGAACGGCACCGGTAAAGACGTTCGCGTGGCTGTGTTCACTCAGGGTGCCAACGCCGATGCGGCTAAAGAAGCCGGCGCTGACATCGTGGGCATGGAAGAGCTGGCCGAGCAGGTCAAGAAAGGCGTGATGGATTTCGACGTCGTCATCGCTTCTCCGGATGCCATGCGCGTTGTCGGTCAGCTGGGCCAGATCCTCGGTCCGCGCGGCCTGATGCCGAACCCGAAGGTCGGTACCGTGACGCCTGACGTGGCCACTGCGGTCAAGAATGCCAAAGCGGGTCAGGTGCGTTTCCGTACCGACAAGAACGGCATCATCCACACCACGCTGGGCAAGGTCGATTTTGACGTGACCGCCGTTCAGGGTAACCTGGAAGCACTGGTAGCTGACCTGAAGAAGCTCAAGCCGAGCTCTTCCAAAGGCATTTACTTCAAGAAATTCACCCTGTCCACTACCATGGGCCCGGGTTTGACTATCGACCACTCCTCGCTGGTATAAGCGAGTCGAGGATAGTCCCGCTGGCGGCACGGGCGAAATCTCGTGTTGCCGGTGGTTGGAACCGAGCAAGAACTTTGCGGTCCCTCGCTGAGCTTTATGCCAGATGAGGCACCGTCAAAGACCGCAGGTGCCGCCGCTTTTCTGAAGTGGCGGCTTAATCGCCCTAAAGCGCCTGCGCAGATGGTGTGGCCGCCAGTTGGTTAACGCTTTTAGCAACCGCTTTCTGGTGAGCACCATCCCCTAAGGCTTCCTGTGCCGCTGTTGGGCCTGGAAGAGATGGTAACCTCCGAAACCTTGACGGGTTTCGGCACGAAGGAGTGATCACTGTGCCACTAGCACTTGAAGGCAAGAAAGCGATTGTTGCCGAGGTCAGTGAAGCGGCCAAGGGCGCACTCTCCGTCGTAGTTGCCGATTCTCGCGGCGTCACGGTCGGTAAAATGACCGATCTGCGCAAGCAGGCGCGTGAGAATGGTGTAGAGCTGCGTGTTGTTCGTAACACGCTGGCTCGCCGCGCACTCGAAGGCACCCAATGGGAGTGTCTGAACGAGAGCTTCGTTGGTCCTACTCTGCTGGCTTTCTCCACTGAGCATCCGGGCGCTGCCGCTCGTCTGTTCAAGGAGTTTGCCAAAACCGAGCAGAACTTCGAAGTGAAAGCGTTGGCCTACGAAGGTGAGCTGATTCCGGCTGCTGACATCGATCGTCTGGCAACCCTGCCGACTTACGACGAGGCAATTGCCAAGTTGATGTCGGTCATGAAAGAAGCCTCCGCTGGCAAGCTGGTTCGTACCCTGGCCGCCCTGCGCGACCAGAAGCAAGAAGCCGAAGCTGCCTAAGCAGCGTTTCTTGCGGGCCGCGTTATCGACACGCAGCCTGAACCTGCAATAAATCCCGAGTTCTCGGTTGTCCGAGACTCCCGCAAAGTTAGGAATGGAACAATGGCACTGACCAAAGACGATATCATCAATGCTGTAGCCGACATGTCCGTAATGGAAGTTGTCGAGCTGATCGAAGCGATGGAAGAGAAATTCGGCGTTTCTGCTGCCGCAGCCGTTATGGCTGGTCCGGCTGCTGCTGGCGAAGCTGCTGAAGAGCAGACCGAATTCGACCTGGTACTGGCGTCTGCTGGTGACAAGAAAGTCAACGTCATCAAAGCCGTTCGTGAAATCACCGGTCTTGGCCTGAAAGAAGCCAAAGGCGCTGTTGACGGCGCTCCGGCGACCATCAAAGAAGCGATGTCCAAGGACGACGCTGAAGCTGCCAAGAAGAAGCTGGAAGAAGCGGGCGCAACCGTCGAGCTCAAGTAATCCTTGTGCTGATGGCTTTACGCGCTGCGTAAGCTTCCACGGCTGGCGGCGGGCTATCCCGCTGCCGGCCTTTTTCTGTTGTAATATGCTGCCGTGCAGCGAAACGACAGAGCCGCTGCGGTAAAAAGCAGCACAATAGCAGGACCGTTGTTGTGAAGCGTACGTTGTTGTAATGCGTCAGTTGTAAAGCGTGAGCGTGTCGGCAGGCAACAACGAAGCGCGGACAGCACTACCGTAACACTGTTATCTATCAAGATTTTTGACGGCGAGCTACCGATTAGGAGCTTGCTGTCTGCGTCTGAAACGCCCGCGGGCAGATGACCACGCATCGGTCACCCATGGTGAACAAGCTGGGGAATACAGATGGCTTACTCATATACTGAGAAAAAACGCATCCGCAAGGATTTCGGCAAACTGCCCCAAGTGATGGATGTGCCTTACTTGCTGGCCATCCAGCTTGATTCCTACTACGACTTTCTCCAGCAGGATCGTTCGCCTGATGAGCGGCACGAAGTGGGTCTGCACGCGGCATTCAAGTCCGTGTTCCCGATCGAGAGCTTCTCGGGTAACGCTGCGCTGGAATATGTCAGCTATCGCTTCGGTACGCCGGCGTTCGATGTGAAGGAGTGTCAGCTGCGTGGCGTGACCTACTCCGCCCCGCTGCGCGTCAAGGTTCGCTTGATCATCTATGATCGCGACTCCTCGAACAAGGCTATCAAGGATATCAAAGAGCAGGAAGTCTACATGGGGGAAATCCCCCTGATGACCGAGAACGGTACCTTCGTTATCAACGGTACCGAGCGGGTAATCGTTTCCCAGCTCCACCGCTCACCCGGTGTGTTCTTCGATCATGACAAGGGCAAGAGCCACTCTTCCGGCAAGCTGCTCTACTCTGCTCGCGTGATTCCTTACCGTGGCTCATGGCTCGACTTCGAGTTCGACCCGAAAGACAACGTCTTCGTGCGTATCGACCGTCGTCGCAAGCTGCCGGCTTCCGTGCTGATGCGCGCGCTGGGCATGAGTACCGAAGAGATCCTCGACGAGTTCTTCGAAACCAGTACCTTCCATATCGAAAAGTCTGGCTTCTCCGTGGAGCTGGTTCCGTCGCGTCTGCGCGGTGAAACCGCCACCTTCGACATCAAGGGTGCCGATGGTGAACTGATCGTCGAAGAAGGTCGTCGGATCACCCAGAAGCACATCCGCCAGTTGGAAAAAGCGGGTCTGGAGCGTCTGGAAGTGCCGATGGAGTACCTGTTCGGCAAGACGCTGGCCAAAGACCAGATCGACACCAGGACGGGCGAGCTGATCTGCCCGTGCAACACCGAAATTACCCCAGAAGTGCTGGAGCGCATGGCTCAGGGCGGCATTACCCAGATCGAAACGCTCTACACCAATGACCTGGACTGCGGTTCCTTCGTTTCCGACACCCTGAAGCTGGACACCACCAGCTCGCAGCTGGAAGCGCTGGTCGAAATCTACCGCATGATGCGTCCTGGCGAGCCGCCCACCAAGGAAGCCGCCGAAACGCTGTTCCACAACCTGTTCTTCACCGAAGACCGCTACGACCTGTCGGGCGTAGGCCGGATGAAGTTCAACCGTCGTCTGCGTCGTGACTCCGACGTGGGCTCCGGTGTATTGGACCGCAAGGACATCCTCGATGTGCTGCGCGAGCTGATCAACATCCGTAACGGTTTTGGTGACGTCGACGATATCGACCACCTGGGCAACCGTCGTATCCGCTGCGTTGGCGAAATGGCCGAGAACCAGTTCCGTGTAGGCCTGGTGCGCGTCGAGCGTGCGGTAAAAGAGCGTCTGTCCATGGCGGAGAGCGAAGGCTTGATGCCCCAGGACTTGATCAACGCCAAGCCCGTGG
This sequence comes from Vreelandella stevensii S18214, assembly GCF_000275725.1. Lineage (GTDB taxonomy): Bacteria > Pseudomonadota > Gammaproteobacteria > Pseudomonadales > Halomonadaceae > Vreelandella > Vreelandella stevensii. The sequence goes on from NZ_AJTS01000044.1 coordinate 98,626, forward strand.
CGGCGGCGGTGAAAGAGTTCTTCGGTTCCAGCCAGCTGTCCCAGTTCATGGACCAGAACAACCCGCTTTCCGAGGTGACTCACAAGCGTCGTGTATCGGCACTCGGTCCGGGCGGTCTGACCCGTGAGCGCGCAGGCTTCGAAGTCCGTGACGTACACGCTACGCACTACGGTCGTCTGTGCCCGATCGAAACGCCGGAAGGCCCGAACATCGGTCTGATCAACTCGCTGGCCACCTACAGCCATACCAACAGCTATGGCTTCCTGGAAACGCCGTACCGCAAAGTGAATGCCTGTCAGGTCACTGACGACATCGTTCACCTGTCGGCGATCGAGGAGGGCGACTTCGTTATCGCCCAGGCGTCGGCGGCAGTAGACGAGTCTGGCAAGCTGATCGATGACCTGGTGCAGGTACGCCATCGCGGCGAAACCACCTTCATGCGTCCTGAGCAAGTGACGCTGATGGACGTGTCTCCGCGTCAGGTGGTATCGGTCGCAGCAGCCTTGATCCCGTTCCTGGAGCACGATGATGCCAACCGCGCCTTGATGGGTGCGAACATGCAGCGTCAGGCCGTTCCGACCCTGCGTGCCGACAAGCCGCTGGTCGGTACCGGCATGGAGCGTTTCGTGGCCCGCGACTCCGGCGTATGTGCCGTGGCGCGCCGAGGCGGCGTCATCGACTCCGTGGATGCGCGTCGTGTGGTGGTGCGGGTCAATGAAGATGAGATCATCGGCGGCGAAGCCGGCGTCGACATCTACAACCTGACCAAGTATACCCGCTCCAACCAGAACACCTGTATGAACCAGCGCCCCATTGTGCGGCCTGGCGACAGCGTGGCACGCGGCGATATTCTGGCCGACGGCCCGTCTGTCGACATGGGGGATCTGGCTCTGGGCCAGAACATGCGCATCGCGTTCATGCCCTGGAACGGTTACAACTTCGAAGACTCCATCCTGCTCTCCGAGCGTGTCGTTCAGGAAGATCGCTTCACCACGATTCACATTCAGGAACTGACCTGTGTGTCTCGTGACACCAAGCTGGGGCCGGAAGAGATCACTTCCGATATCCCCAACGTCGGTGAATCGGCGCTGGGCAAGCTGGACGAAGCGGGCGTTGTGTACATCGGCGCTGAAGTCGGCCCCGGCGACATTCTGGTGGGTAAGGTAACGCCGAAAGGTGAAACCCAGCTGACGCCGGAAGAGAAGCTGCTGCGCGCCATCTTCGGTGAGAAAGCCTCTGACGTGAAAGATACCTCCCTGCGCGCCCCCACCGGCATGAAGGGTACGGTCATCGACGTTCAGGTGTTCACCCGTGACGGTGTCGAGAAGGACTCCCGTGCCCTGTCCATCGAGCAGATGCAGCTGGACGAAGTACGCAAGGACCTGCAGGAGACCTACCGGATCGCCGAAGACGCGACGTTCGAGCGCCTGAAGCGCACCCTGGAAGGTCAGGCCGTCAACGGTGGCCCGAACCTGAAAAAAGGCGACGTGCTGAGCGAGACGTACCTGGACGAACTGCCCCGTCAGCAGTGGTTCAAGCTGCGTATGCAGGACGAAGCCTACAACGAGCTGCTGGCCCAGGCCGATGAGCAGCTCGAAAATCGCCGTAAAGAGATGGATGAGCGTTTCGAAGACAAGAAACGCAAGCTGACCCAGGGCGACGACCTCGCGCCGGGCGTGCTGAAAATCGTCAAGGTCTACATGGCGGTGAAGCGTCGCATTCAGCCAGGCGACAAGATGGCCGGTCGTCACGGTAACAAGGGTGTTATCTCCGCGATCATGCCCATCGAGGACATGCCGTTCGACGAGAAGGGCGAGCCGGTGGACGTGGTGCTGAACCCGCTGGGTGTACCGTCGCGCATGAACGTCGGTCAGATCCTGGAAACCCACCTGGGTATGGCGGCACGCGGCCTGGGCGTCAAGATCGAGGCCATGCTGCGCGATGCGCGTGGCCAGCAGGTTGCGGAAATTCGTGACTTCCTGGGGCAGGTCTACAACACGCCTGGCACCCGCATGGAGGACATCGATTCGCTGACCGATGAGGAAATCATCGCGCTGGCGAAAAACCTCAAAGGCGGTGTGCCCATGGCCACGCCGGTGTTTGACGGTGCCAAAGAGCACGAGATCAAGCACCTGCTGAAGCTGGCAGACATTCCGGAATCCGGTCAGATGGCGCTGTACGATGGTCGTACCGGCGATGCCTTCGACCGCCCGGTCACCGTTGGCTACATGTACATGCTGAAGCTTAACCACCTGGTAGACGACAAGATGCACGCGCGTTCTACCGGTTCTTACTCGCTGGTGACTCAGCAGCCCCTGGGTGGTAAGGCACAGTTCGGTGGTCAGCGCTTCGGTGAGATGGAAGTGTGGGCGTTGGAAGCCTACGGCGCTGCGTACACGCTACAAGAGATGCTCACCGTCAAGTCGGACGACGTCGAAGGCCGCACCAAGATGTACAAGAACATCGTGGATGGCGACCACACCATGCAGGCAGGCATGCCGGAATCCTTCAACGTACTCGTGAAGGAAATCCGCTCGCTGGGCATCGATATCGAGTTAGAGAGCTAGGAGCCGTCATATGAAAGATTTGGTGAAAGTACTCAAATCGCAGTCTCAGTCCGAAGAGTTCGACGCGATCAAGATTACCCTCGCGTCGCCGGACATGATTCGCTCCTGGTCGTTTGGCGAGGTGAAGAAGCCCGAGACCATCAACTACCGTACCTTCAAGCCGGAGCGGGATGGTCTGTTCTGCGCCAAGATCTTTGGCCCGGTCAAGGACTACGAGTGTCTGTGCGGCAAGTACAAGCGCATGAAGCACCGTGGCATCATTTGTGAGAAGTGTGGCGTCGAAGTCACCAAGGCTGCCGTGCGCCGTGAGCGCATGGGCCACATAGAGCTGGCCTCGCCGGTCGCTCACATCTGGTTTTTGAAGTCACTGCCGTCGCGTATCGGCATGTTCCTCGATATGACCCTGCGTGATATTGAGCGCGTGCTGTACTTCGAAAGCTTCGTGGTCATCGACCCGGGCATGACCACGCTGGAGCGCGGTCAGCTGCTCAACGACGAGCAGTACTTCGAAGCCCTGGAAGAGTTCGGCGATGACTTCGACGCCCGCATGGGTGCCGAAGCCGTTCAGGAACTGCTCAAGGACATCGATCTGGAAGAAGAGATCAACACGCTGCGCGAAGAGATTCCGCAGACCAACTCTGAAACCAAGATCAAGAAGCTCTCCAAGCGCCTGAAGCTGCTCGAAGCGTTCTACCACTCCGGCAATGCGCCGGCGTGGATGGTCATGGAAGTGCTGCCCGTGCTGCCGCCGGACCTGCGTCCGCTGGTACCGCTGGACGGTGGCCGCTTCGCGACGTCCGATCTCAACGACCTCTACCGTCGTGTGATCAACCGTAACAACCGCCTGAAGCGTCTGCTGGACCTCAATGCGCCGGACATCATCGTGCGCAACGAGAAGCGTATGCTGCAGGAAGCGGTGGATGCGCTGCTGGACAACGGCCGTCGCGGCCGTGCCATCACCGGTTCCAACAAGCGTCCGCTGAAATCCCTTGCCGACATGATCAAGGGTAAGCAGGGCCGTTTCCGTCAGAACCTGCTGGGTAAGCGTGTCGACTATTCCGGCCGTTCGGTCATCACCGTGGGCCCGACCCTGCGTCTGCACCAGTGTGGTCTGCCGAAGAAGATGGCCCTCGAGCTGTTCAAGCCGTTCATCTACTCCAAGCTGCAGTCGCTGGGCCATGCGTCCACGATCAAAGCCGCGAAGAAGATGGTCGAGCGTGAACTGCCGGAAGTGTGGGATATTCTGGCCGACGTCATCCGCGAACACCCGGTACTGCTCAACCGTGCACCAACCCTGCACCGTCTGGGTATCCAGGCGTTCGAACCGCTGCTGATCGAAGGCAAGGCGATCCAGCTGCACCCGCTGGTGTGTGCGGCTTACAACGCCGACTTCGACGGTGACCAGATGGCGGTCCACGTACCGCTGACCCTGGAAGCCCAGCTCGAAGCGCGTGCGCTGATGATGGCCACCAACAACGTGCTGTCGCCAGCCAACGGCGAGCCGATCATCGTACCGTCGCAGGACGTTGTTCTGGGTCTATACTACATGACCCGCGAAAAGATCAACGCCAAGGGCGAAGGCATGGTGTTCTCTGACCTCAACGAGGTAGAGCGTGCCTTCGGTACTCAGTCCGTCTCGCTGCATGCTCGCGTCAAAGTGCGCCTGGATGAAGTGGATGTCGAAGAAGAGACCGGCGAGCGCTCCGAGCATCGTCGCCTGTACGACACCACCGTGGGCCGTGCCCTGCTGTTCCGCATTCTGCCGGAAGGCGTACCGTTCGCGCTGATCGATCAGCCGATGAAGAAGAAGGCGATCTCCAGCCTGATCAACGAAGTGTATCGCCGTGCGGGCCTCAAGCCCACGGTCATCTTCGCTGACCAGCTGATGTACACCGGCTTCCGTCTAGCGACCTGGTCCGGTGCCTCGATCGGTGTCAACGACTTCGTCATTCCCGAAGCCAAGACCGAGATCGTCGACGCGGCCGAAGCCGAAGTCAAAGAGATCGAAGACCAGTTCTCGTCCGGTCTGGTGACCGCAGGCGAGAAGTACAACAAGGTTATCGACATCTGGTCCAAGGCCAACGACAAGGTGGCCAAGGCGATGATGGTGGGTATCTCCAAGGAGACCGTCGTCGACCGTGAAGGTAATGAAGTGGAGCAGGACTCCTTCAACAGCGTCTTCATCATGGCCGACTCCGGTGCCCGTGGTAGCGCCGCCCAGATCCGTCAGCTGGCGGGTATGCGTGGTCTGATGGCCAAGCCGGATGGCTCGATCATCGAAACCCCCATCGTGGCCAACTTCCGTGAAGGTCTGAACGTACTCCAGTACTTCATCTCGACCCACGGTGCGCGTAAAGGTCTGGCGGATACGGCCCTGAAAACGGCCAACTCCGGTTACCTGACTCGCCGTCTGGTCGACGTGGCCCAGGATCTGGTGATCACCGAAACCGACTGTGGCACCGAGAACGGTCTGACGCTGCACCCGATCATCGAGGGTGGCGATATCATCGTACCGCTGTCACAGCGTGTCCTGGGCCGGGTAGTGGCGCAGGACGTCATCGATCCGAGCACCGAAGAAGTGCTGATCCCGCGCAACACGCTGCTCGACGAGAAGTGGTGTGCGTCGCTGGACACCATGGGGGTGGACGAGATCATCGTGCGCTCCACCATTACCTGTGACACCGCGCACGGCGTTTGTTCGTCCTGCTACGGTCGTGACCTGGCGCGTGGCCATCAGGTCAACATCGGTGAGTCGGTGGGTGTCATCGCTGCCCAGTCCATCGGTGAGCCGGGTACCCAGCTGACCATGCGTACGTTCCACATCGGTGGTGCGGCATCGCGTTCCTCGGCGGTCGACAGCGTACAGGTGAAGCACGGCGGTAAAGTGCGCCTGCACAACATCAAGCACGTTGAGCGTGCCGACGGCAAGCTGGTGGTGGTGTCTCGTTCAAGCGCCCTGGCCGTCGCCGACGATCACGGTCGTGAGCGTGAGTACTACAAGCTGCCTTACGGTGCCGAGCTGTCGGTTCGCGACGGTGACGTCGTCGACGCTGGTACGGTCGTGGCCAAGTGGGACCCGCACACCCATCCGATCATTGCGGAAGTGGAAGGTAAGGCCCAGTTCATCGACCTCGACGAAGGTGTCACTATGCACCGCAGCGTCGATGAAATGACCGGTCTCTCCTCCATCGAGGTCATCGAGTCGGCCGCCCGCCCGATGGCCGGTCGCGACAAGCGCCCGATGGTGATGCTGCAGGACGCCGCAGGCGAGTACGTGTCCGTGTCCGGTTCCAACACGCCGGTACAGTACCTGCTGCCCGGCAACTCGATCATCTCCGTGGACGATGGCTCGACCATCGGTGTGGGTGAAGTCGTTGCCCGTATCCCGGTAGAAGCCTCGGGTAACAAGGACATCACCGGTGGTCTGCCGCGCGTAGCCGACCTGTTCGAAGCGCGTAAGCCGAAAGAGTCGGCCATTCTGGCGGAAATCAGCGGTGTGGTGAGCTTCGGTAAAGAGACCAAGGGCAAGCGTCGTCTGACGATCACCCCGGAATCTGGCGATCCGTTCGAAGCGCTGATTCCGAAATGGCGTCAAATCGCCGTTTTCGAAGGCGAAGCCGTCGAGAAGGGCGAAGTGATTTCCGATGGCCCGAGCAATCCGCACGACATCCTGCGCCTGCTGGGTGTGGCGGAGCTGGCCAAGTACATCACTGCCGAAGTACAGGACGTATACCGTCTGCAGGGCGTAGGCATCAACGACAAGCACATCGAAGTCATCGTGCGTCAGATGCTGCGCAAGGTAGAGATCACCGATTCCGGTGACTCTGACTTCATCACCGGCGACCAGGCAGAACTGGTGCGCGTGCTGGAGCAGAACGAGCGTCTGGAGAAAGAAGGCAAGTTCCCGGCCAAGTACCAACGCTTGCTGCTGGGTATCACCAAGGCCAGCCTGGCCACCGAGTCGTTCATTTCGGCGGCGTCGTTCCAGGAAACGACCCGCGTATTGACCGAGGCGGCGGTAACCGGCAAGCGCGATTACCTGCGTGGCCTGAAAGAAAACGTGGTAGTTGGACGTCTGATTCCGGCAGGTACCGGTCTGACTCACCACGCAGAGCGTCGTCGCAAGCGCGAAGACGTAGAGCGTCTGTTCAACCCCTCGGCTACCGAGGTTGAGCAGGAGCTGGGTGCTCAGTTGACCGCCCTGGATTCAGACGACGATCTGTAACCCAGGACAGGCCACGAGCAGCCAAGAGCGGCTGACCCTGAAAGGCAAGATCCTGGCGGTAAACCACCGCCAGGGCTTGACGCCAGGCAGGGTCAGCCTTTAGAATGCGCAGCCTTTGACAGTGGGGTGGGTGCGCCCGCATCCGCCGCTTGTATCTGTTGATAGGCCAAGGCAACCATTGGAGTCAGCTAAACACCATGGCAACGATTAATCAGCTAGTGCGCAAGCCGCGCAAGCGCCCCGTCACCAAGAGTGACGTGCCTGCGCTTCAGGCATGCCCGCAAAAGCGCGGCGTTTGTACGCGCGTTTACACCACCACCCCCAAGAAGCCGAACTCGGCCCTGCGTAAGGTTTGCCGTGTGCGCCTGACCAACGGTTTCGAAGTCTCTTCTTACATCGGTGGTGAAGGTCACAACCTCCAGGAGCACTCTGTTGTTCTGATTCGCGGCGGTCGTGTAAAGGATTTGCCAGGTGTGCGTTATCACACCGTTCGTGGCGCCCTTGACACCTCTGGCGTACAGAACCGTAAGCAGGGTCGTTCCAAGTACGGTACCAAGCGTCCGAAGTCCTAAGGCGCTGAACGCAGCCTCATGGAGCGCTGCGGTGTTACCTTTTAACCGAATATGATGGTCTGATAAGAGTAAGGTCGGGCGGCGCCAAAGGCGCAAGCAGGTTCCGGGTTTACCTGAAGGATCCTTAATTGAGGGCTTATCATGCCTAGAAGAAGAGTTGTAGCTAAACGCGAAATCCTGCCGGATCCCAAGTTCGGAAGTGAGCGTCTGGCGAAGTTCATGAACCACCTGATGGTCAGCGGCAAGAAGTCCGTAGCTGAGCGCATCGTCTATGGTGCGTTGGACAAGGTTGCCGAGCGTAGTAAAGAAGAGCCGCTGGAAATCTTCGACAAGGCGCTGGAAACCATCCAGCCGATGGTCGAAGTAAAGTCGCGCCGCGTGGGTGGTGCTACTTATCAGGTGCCGGTTGAAGTTCGTCCGTCACGCCGCCAAGCGCTGGCAATGCGCTGGCTGGTAGACGCTGCGCGTCGTCGCGGTGAGAAAACGATGGTTCAGCGCCTGGCAGGTGAAATGCTGGATGCCGCTGAAGGCAAAGGCTCTGCTGTCAAGAAGCGTGAAGACGTGCACCGTATGGCAGAAGCCAACAAGGCCTTCTCTCACTATCGTTTCTAAGCTCGACGTTTCTGGGCTCGTGTCTTTTTCTGTCGGTTGCAGTGCGTTAAAGGTTTTTATCGTCATGTTGCAACACGCCGCCGCTATCGTTGTCGATGGCGGCGGTGGCATAAGCAGAAATGGCACCGCTGGATCAACGAGCATCGCCAACTAACGGGAGTTTCACCGTGGCACGCAAAACACCGCTTAATCGCTACCGTAACCTGGGGATTGTGGCTCACGTCGACGCAGGTAAAACTACCACCACTGAGCGTGTACTGTTTTACACTGGCGTAAACCACAAGCTGGGCGAAACGCATGAGGGTGCGTCTACGACCGACTGGATGGAGCAGGAGCAGGAGCGTGGTATCACTATCACCTCTGCTGCTGTAACCACCTTTTGGAAGGGGATGAATCATCAGTTTGATGAGCACCGTATCAACATCATCGACACCCCCGGGCACGTTGACTTCACTATCGAAGTTGAGCGTTCTCTGCGTGTTCTCGATGGTGCGGTCGTTGTACTGTGCGGTTCCTCCGGCGTTCAGCCGCAGACCGAAACCGTATGGCGTCAGGCCAACAAGTACGAAGTTCCGCGCATGGTGTTCGTCAACAAGATGGACCGTACCGGCGCTGATTTCTTCATGGTTGTCGACCAGCTGAAAGAGCGCCTGGGTGCCAACGCCGTGCCGATCCAGATCAACTGGGGCACGGAAGAAGACTTCAAGGGCGTTATCGACCTGATCGAGATGAAGGCTATCCTCTGGAACGAGGAAGACCTTGGAACGAGCTATGAGCTTGTAGATATCCCTGCAGAGTTGGTCGAAACCGCTGAAGAGTACCGTGAGCAGATGGTCGAAGCCGCTGCCGAGGCCTCTGAAGAGCTGATGGACAAGTACCTTGAAGAAGGCGAGCTGAGCGTCGCTGAGATCAAGGCAGGCCTGCGCGCCCGTACATTGGCAAGCGAAGTCGTTCTAGTCACCTGTGGTTCTGCCTTCAAGAACAAAGGTGTTCAGGCGGTTCTGGACGCAGTAGTTGAATATCTGCCGTCACCAACGGAAGTCAAGGCCATTGAAGGTGAGCTGGACGACAAGGATGGTACTGTCGCAACTCGTGAAGCTGACGATAATGCTCCGTTTGCTGCACTGGCGTTCAAGATTGCTACCGACCCCTTCGTTGGTACTCTGACCTTCATTCGCGTCTACTCGGGCGTTCTGAAGTCTGGTGACGGCGTCTACAACTCCGTCAAGCAGAAGAAAGAGCGCGTTGGTCGTATCGTTCAGATGCACGCTAATACACGCGAAGAGATCAAGGAAGTACTGGCGGGCGACATCGCGGCCTGTATCGGCCTGAAAGACGTCACCACCGGTGACACCCTGTGCGATATCGATGACAAGATCGTTCTCGAGCGTATGGAGTTCCCGGATCCGGTGATCTCGGTTGCTGTTGAGCCGAAATCTAAAGCTGATCAAGAGAAAATGGGCGTTGCGCTTGGCAAGCTGGCCCAGGAAGATCCTTCGTTCCAGGTCAAGACCGACGAAGAGACCGGTCAGACCATTATCTCCGGTATGGGTGAGCTGCACCTGGACATCATCGTCGACCGCATGCGTCGCGAGTTCAAGGTAGAAGCCAATATCGGTAAGCCGCAGGTCGCCTACCGCGAAACCATTCGCGGCAGCGTCGAGCAGGAAGGCAAGTTCGTTCGTCAGTCTGGTGGTCGTGGTCAGTTCGGTCACGTCTGGCTGCGCATCGAGCCGCTGACTGCAGAAGAGAAGGGTGAAGGCGAAGAAGAAATCTTCTTCAAGTTCAACTCTGAAATCGTGGGTGGTGTGGTTCCCAAGGAATACGTCCCTGCGGTTGAAAAGGGTGCTTTCGAGCAGCTGAAAAACGGTGTCATCGCCGGTTACCCGATGATCGACGTCAAAGTCACGCTGTTTGATGGTTCCTACCATGACGTGGACTCGAACGAGACTGCGTTCAAGATTGCTTCTTCCATGGCAGTGAAAGAAGGTGCCCGGAAGGCCAAGGCCGTGCTGCTGGAGCCGGTGATGAAGGTCGAAGTCGTGACCCCCGAAGATTTTATGGGTGACGTCATGGGCGACCTGAACCGTCGTCGCGGCCTGGTGCAGGGCATGGATGACTCTTCCTCTGGTAAAGTCATTCGTGCAACGGTGCCACTGGGTGAGATGTTCGGTTACGCAACCGATCTGCGCTCACAGACCCAGGGCCGTGCGAGCTACTCTATGGAGTTCGCGAAGTACGAGGAGGCGCCCTCCAGCGTCGTTGAAGCCGTCATCAACCAAAACGGTTAACCGTTAGCTAACGTAAAGAGGTTATAGCAGTGGCTAAGGAAAAATTTGAACGTTCCAAACCGCACGTCAACGTCGGCACCATCGGTCACGTCGACCACGGTAAAACGACTCTGACAGCGGCCCTGACCCGCGTGTCTGCTGAGGTTTTCGGCGGCGACTGGCGTGCATTCGATACTATCGATAACGCACCGGAAGAGCGTGAGCGTGGTATCACCATCGCGACTTCTCACGTTGAGTACCAGTCTGAAGAGCGTCACTACGCGCACGTTGACTGCCCGGGACACGCTGACTACGTCAAGAACATGATCACCGGTGCTGCTCAGATGGACGGCGCTATCCTGGTGTGTTCTGCCGCTGACGGCCCCATGCCGCAGACTCGCGAGCACATCCTGCTGTCTCGTCAGGTTGGCGTACCGTACATCGTTGTGTTCCTGAACAAGGCGGACATGGTCGATGACGAAGAGCTGCTCGAGCTGGTCGAAATGGAAGTTCGTGAACTTCTGAGCGAGTACGACTTCCCGGGTGACGACACGCCGATCATCACTGGTTCTGCGCTGATGGCTCTGAACGGTGAAGACGAGAACGGCATGGGTACTACTGCCGTGACCAACCTGATCAAGGCTCTGGATGACTACATCCCCGAGCCGGAGCGTGCCATCGACCAGCCGTTCCTGATGCCGATCGAAGACGTATTCTCTATCTCTGGCCGTGGTACTGTTGTTACCGGTCGTGTAGAGCGCGGCATCGTGAAAGCCGGTGAAGAAGTGGAAATCGTGGGTATCCGCGACACCACCAAAACCACCGTTACTGGCGTTGAAATGTTCCGTAAGCTGCTCGACGAAGGTCGTGCAGGTGAGAACGTTGGCGCGCTGCTGCGTGGCACCAAGCGTGATGACGTCGAGCGTGGCCAGGTGCTGGCCAAGCCGGGCACCATCAACCCGCACACCACGTTCGAAGCCGAAGTATACGTACTGTCCAAGGAAGAAGGTGGTCGTCACACGCCTTTCTTCAAGGGCTACCGTCCGCAGTTCTACTTCCGTACCACCGACGTAACCGGTACTTGTGAACTGCCGGAAGGCGTTGAAATGGTAATGCCGGGCGATAACATCAAAATGGTTATCACCCTGATCGCTCCGATCGCCATGGACGAAGGTCTGCGCTTCGCTATCCGCGAAGGTGGCCGTACCGTAGGTGCTGGCGTCGTAGCCAAGATCGTCAAGTAAGCTGTTGACTTGATGATGCAAGGGGGCTCGCAAGAGCCCCCTTTTCTGCGCACCAATCGCAAATGTTTGACATGGCCGATTGGCGTGCCTATAATGCGCATCCTTTGAATGCGTGGGTAGACGGCTCGCGCCGTCGACATCCATTGGAGTTTAGGGCAAATGCAGAACCAAAAGATTCGCATTCGGTTGAAAGCGTTCGACCATCGCCTGATCGATCAGTCCACTGCGGAAATCGTTGAAACCGCTAAGCGTACTGGTGCTCAGGTTCGTGGTCCTATCCCGCTGCCGACCAACCGCGAGCGCTATACCATCCTGATTTCTCCGCACGTCAACAAGGACGCGCGCGATCAGTATGAGATTCGCACTCACAAGCGTGTGCTCGACATCGTTGAGCCGACCGAGAAAACCGTTGATGCGCTGATGAAGCTCGACCTCGCCGCTGGCGTAGACGTGCAAATCAAGCTCGACTAATACACTAGACACTTTGCGGCCCAGCGCTCATCGTCATCTGTCGAGAGCAGCAGCCGCCGCGCCGTGAGGCGCCACACAATGTGCTAGTGGAATGCTCTGGAAAGGGCAGCCATAGCGGGTGATAGCCCCGTACACTATAGGAGACTGAGCATGACTATCGGTTTAGTCGGTATCAAGGCCGGGATGACCCGCGTCTTTACCGAAGATGGCGCATCTGTGCCCGTGACCGTTATTGAAGTTGATCCTAACCGTGTAACGCGCGTCAAGACGCTTGAGTCTGACGGCTACGCAGCGGTTCAGGTCACTACTGGTTCTCGTAAAGCCAAACACCTCACCAAAGCGCAAGCGGGTCAGTTTGCCAAGGCGGGTGTTGAGGCTGGTCGTTCACTGATGGAATTCCGCCTTGCAGAAGGCGAAGAAGCTCCTGAAGTGGGTGGCGAACTCACCGTATCCCTCTTCGAAGCTGGTCAAAAGATCGACGTGACTGGCACTTCCAAGGGTAAAGGCTTCCAGGGTGCTGTTAAGCGCTGGAACTTCCGTACCCAAGACAACAGCCATGGTAACTCCCTGTCGCATCGTGCGCCGGGTTCTATCGGCATGTGTCAGACACCTGGTCGCGTATTCAAGGGCAAGAAAATGGCCGGTCAAATGGGTAACACCCGTTGCACCGTGCAGAGCCTTGAGATCGTCCGTGTCGACGCCGAGCGTAACCTGCTGCTGATCAAGGGCGCTGTACCGGGAGCAACCGGTAGCAACGTGATCGTTCGCAGCGCCGTGAAAGCTGGCTGAAGGGGATAATTACCAATGAATCTGAATCTTGCTGCAGGCGCGGGTACCGTTGAAGTAGCCGACGCCACTTTTGGCAAAGAATTCAACGAAGCGCTGGTGCATCAGGTCGTCACTGCCTATCTGGCAGCTGGTCGTCAGGGTACACGCGCTCAAAAGAGCCGTTCCGACGTGCGTGGCGGTGGTAAGAAGCCGTGGCGTCAGAAGGGTACCGGTCGTGCACGCGCTGGTACTATCCGCTCTCCGCTGTGGCGCAGTGGTGGTGTTACTTTCGCGGCGCGTCCTCAGGACCATTCGCAGAAAGTAAACCGCAAAATGTACCGCGCGGCGATGCGCTCCATTCTGTCTGAGCTGGTCCGTCAAGAGCGCCTGGTCGCGATTGAAGAGTTCAGCGTAGAAGCGCCGAAGACCAAGCAGGTAGCTGCCAAGCTGAAAGAGCTCAACCTTGAGAAAGTGTTGATCGTCACTGAAGAAGTCGACGAAACGCTCTATCTGGCCGCACGCAACCTTCCCCACGTTGACGTGGTGGATGTCGCTGCCGCTGATCCGGTGAGCCTGGTTGCCTTTGACAAGGTCCTGGTCACCGTCTCCGCCCTGCGTAAATTCGAGGAGAAGCTGGCATGAACCAGGAACGCGTATTCAAGGTTCTGCTTGGACCGCACGTGACCGAAAAGGCCGCGATGGCAGCCGAGCGCAACCAGTACGTTTTCAAGGTGGCACCCGATGCTACCAAGCCCGAGATCAAGAAAGCCGTTGAAGCACTGTTCGGCAAGAAGGTCGGTGGCGTTCAGGTACTGAACGTCAAGGGTAAAACCAAGCGTACTGCTCACGGCGTTGGCCTGCGTAAGGGTTACCGCAAGGCGTATGTGACCCTGGCTGCGGGTGAAACGCTCGAAGACTTCTCTGGCGCCGAATAAGGGCAGGAGTACGGATAATGGCAATCGTCAAGACCAAACCCACATCCGCCGGTCGTCGCCACGTCGTCAAGATCGTTGGTGAGGAACTGTACAAGGGCCGTGCTTATGCACCGCTTTTGGAAAAACAGTCCAAGTCCGGTGGCCGTAACAACTACGGTCGCATCACCACCCGCCACGTGGGCGGTGGTCACCGTCATCACTATCGGTTGATCGACTTCAAACGCACCAAGGATGGCATTCCGGCCACCGTTGAGCGTCTGGAGCACGACCCGAACCGCAGTGCGCACATTGCGCTGCTGAAATATGCCGATGGCGAGCGTCGTTACATCATTGCACCGAAAGGCGTCAGCGCCGGTGACGTGCTGGAATCTGGTGTCAACGCGCCCATCAAGAAAGGCAATGCCTTGCCGCTGCGTAACATCCCGCTCGGTTCTACCGTTCACGGTATCGAACTGAAGCCGGGTAAAGGCGCGCAGATTGCTCGCAGTGCCGGTACTAGCGCTCAGCTGGTTGCTCGTGAAGGTAACTACGCCACCCTGCGTCTTCGCTCTGGCGAAATGCGCAAGGTGCTGGCCGAGTGCCGCGCGACCCTGGGCGAAGTGAGCAACTCCGAGCACAGCCTGCGTCAACTTGGCAAGGCCGGTGCGAAGCGCTGGAGAGGCGTGCGTCCGACAGTTCGCGGCGTCGCGATGAACCCTGTGGATCACCCGCACGGTGGTGGCGAAGGCCGCACCAGCGGTGGCCGTCACCCGGTTACTCCGTGGGGCGTGCCGACCAAGGGTCACAAGACGCGTAAGAACAAGCGCACCGACAAGCTGATCGTACGTCGTCGTAACAAGACGCGTTGATCTAAATTGCCAAGACATTAAGAGGTAACGGCTGTGCCACGTTCACTAAAGAAAGGTCCCTTCATTGACCTTCATCTTTTGAAGAAGGTAGAGGCTGCAGTGGAGAAGAACGACCGTAAACCGATCAAGACCTGGTCGCGTCGTTCGATGATCCTGCCAAACATGGTAGGCCTCACAATCGCTGTCCATAACGGTCGCCAACACGTCCCGGTGCACGTCTCCGAGGAAATGGTTGGTCACAAGCTGGGCGAATTCGCTGCCACTCGCACTTATCGCGGGCATGCGGCGGACAAGAAAGCCAAACGGTAAGCCAGAGAGGATTGAGAGATGGAAGTCACAGCTAAGCTGCGTGGCGCTCGTTTATCCGCCCAGAAGGCCCGTTTGGTGGCTGACCAGGTGCGCGGTAAACCGGTCGCCGAAGCACTCGACCTGCTGACCTTCTCACCGAAGAAGGCTGCCAAGCTAGTCAAGAAAGTGCTGCAGTCCGCCATTGCAAACGCGGAAGAAAATAACGGCATGGATATCGACGAGCTGCGTGTCTCGACCATCTGCGTCGATGAGGGCATGACGCTCAAGCGTATCAAGCCGCGTGCCAAAGGCCGCGCGGATCGTATCTTGAAGCGCACCTGCCACATCACCGTCAAGGTAGCCGAGAAGTAGGAGTCGACCAGATGGGTCAGAAAGTCAATCCAACAGGCATTCGACTGGGCATCGTCAAAGACCATGCTTCTGTCTGGTATGCCGAGCGCGGCGCCTATGCCGATAAGCTCAACAACGATCTCGAAGTGCGCAGCTTCCTGGACGAGCGTCTGAAAAGCGCCTCCGTAAGCCGCATTCACATCGAGCGTCCGGCGAACAATGCCCGCATCACCATTCACACTGCCCGTCCGGGTATCGTGATTGGCAAGAAAGGTGAAGATGTCGACCGTCTGCGTCGCGATCTCACCGAGATGATGGGCGTTCCGGTGCATGTGAACATCGAAGAAGTTCGCAAGCCCGAGCTGGATGCCAAGCTGGTTGCTGCCAACGTGGCAGGTCAGCTTGAGCGTCGCGTCATGTTCCGTCGTGCCATGAAGCGCGCGGTACAGAACGCAATGCGTCTTGGCGCTGGCGGCATCAAGATTCAGCTGTCAGGTCGTCTGGGTGGCGCCGAAATCGCACGTACCGAATGGTACCGCGAAGGTCGCGTTCCGCTGCACACTCTGCGTGCGGACATCGACTACGCCACTTACGAAGCTCACACCACCTACGGCGTCATCGGCGTCAAAGTGTGGATCTTCAAGGGTGAAATCCTCGGCGGTATCGAGGAAGTACGTGCCAAGGCCAAGCAACAGCAACAGCCTGCCGGCAACGCGCCCAAGAAGAAAGGTTCCAGGTAAGGGGAGAGCGAGTCGATGTTACAGCCCAAGCGTATGAAATTCCGCAAGATGATGAAAGGCCGCAACCGTGGCCTGGCGCATCGCGGAAGCAAGATCAGCTTCGGGGAGTACGGTCTCAAGGCAACCGGTCGTGGCCGCATCACTGCGCGTCAGATCGAAGCTGGCCGTCGTGCGATCACACGTCACGTCAAGCGTGGCGGTAAAATCTGGATCCGCGTTTTCCCTGATAAGCCGATTTCCAAGAAGCCGCTCGAAGTTCGTATGGGTAAGGGTAAAGGTTCAGTTGAGTACTGGGTAGCCCAGATCCAGCCGGGTCGGGTCCTGTATGAAATTGAAGGTGTATCCGAAGAGCTGGCCCGTGAAGCATTTGAACTGGCCGCCCAGAAGATGCCCCTGTCCACCACCTTTGCGAAACGGACGGTGATGTGATGAAAGCCCAGGAAATTCGTGAAAAGTCCGTAGGAGAGCTCCAAGAGCAGCTCCTCGAGCTCCTCCGCGAGCAGTTTAACCTGCGCATGCAGAAGGCCACTGGCCAACTGAGCCAGACTCATCTGCTCAAGCAGGTCCGTCGGGATATCGCCCGCGTTAAGACTGTGCTCAACGAGAAGGCAGGTGATTGAGATGGCCGAAGAGAAAAAAACACGTACGCTGACCGGCAAGGTGGTCAGCGACAAGATGGACAAGTCCATCGTCGTCATGATCGAGCGTCGTGAGCGTCACCCGATCTACGGAAAATACGTCAAGCGCTCCACCAAGCTGCACGCCCATGATGAGGCGAACCAGGCAAAGGCAGGCGATACGGTTTCCATTCAGGAGTGCCGTCCGCTTTCCAAGAAGAAAGCCTGGACGCTGGTCGAGGTGGTCGAGCAGGCCAAGGGTTAATCCCCTGCGTCTGTTCAACCAGTGCAGTCAGATTAGGTTTGGAGAAAACCGATGATTCAGACTCAGACAATGCTGGATGTCGCCGACAACAGCGGAGCGCGCCGGGTGCAATGCATCAAGGTGCTGGGCGGTTCACACCGTCGCTACGCCCGCGTTGGTGACGTCATTAAAGTAACGGTCAAAGAAGCTATTCCTCGTGGCAAGGTCAAAAAAGGCCAGGTCCTCAAGGCAGTAGTCGTTCGTACCCGTAGTGGCGTCCGTCGTAGTGACGGTTCGCTGATCCGTTTCGATGGAAATGCGGCAGTTTTGTTGAATAACACCAACGAACAGCCGATCGGCACGCGTATCTTCGGGCCGGTAACTCGTGAACTTCGTAATGAGAAGTTCATGAAGATCATTTCCCTAGCGCCTGAAGTGCTGTAAGGAGCGAGGCGGATATGCAAAAGATCAAACGTGACGATGAAGTCATCGTCATCGCCGGGAAGGATAAGGGCAAGCGCGGCACGGTGAAGCGGGTACTTGAAAACCGTTTCGTGGTGTCCGGTGTGAATATGATCAAGCGTCACACCAAGCCTAATCCCATGGCGGGAAATCAGGGCGGTATCGTCGAGCGTGAGGCTCCGATTCACGCGTCCAACGTAGCCATCTTCAATTCGGAGACCGGTAAGGCGGATCGCGTCGGCTTCCAGGTGAAGGAAGACGGTACCAAGGTACGTATCTACAAGTCGACGCAGACGCAGATCGACGCCTAACGCGAGTCGGGTAGCATAATGGCGAACTTGAAAGAACGTTATCAAAACGAGGTGGTAGCTCAACTCAAAGAGCAGTTCAGCTACGCCAACGTAATGCAGGTACCCCGGATCACGAAAGTGACTCTGAACATGGGTATCGGCGAAGCGGTCAGCGACAAAAAGCTGATCGACAATGCCATCGGCGACCTGGAGAAGCTTTCCGGTCAGAAGCCGCTGGTGACCAAGGCACGCAAGTCCATCGCGGGCTTCAAGGTGCGCGAAGGTTGGCCGATCGGTATCAAAGTCACACTGCGCTCCGAGCGTATGTGGGACTTCCTGGACCGTCTGGTGAACATTGCCATCCCACGCGTGCGTGACTTCCGTGGTCTCAACCCGAAGTCCTTCGACGGTCGCGGCAACTACTCCATGGGTGTGCGTGAGCAGATCATCTTCCCGGAGATCGAATATGATAAAGTCGATCGCGTACGGGGGCTGGACGTCACTATCACTACTACCGCCAACACCGACGAGGAAGGTCGTGCGCTGCTTGCAGCACTGAACTTCCCGTTCAAGAAATAAGGGTTGGATCATGGCTAAGAAAAGTATGATAGAGCGTGAGCTCAAGCGTACTCAGCTGGTCGAGAAGTTTGCGGCTAAGCGCGCAGAGCTCAAGAAAATCATCTCGGACGTGAACGCTTCTGAAGAAGATCGTTTCGAGGCGACGCTGAAGCTGCAGCAACTGCCGCGCGACTCCAGCCCGGTGCGTCAGCGTAACCGCTGCCGCGTGACTGGCCGTCCGCACGGCTTTTACAACAAGTTCGGCCTCGGCCGTAACAAGCTGCGTGAAGCCGCCATGCGTGGCGACGTCCCTGGCCTCAAAAAGTCCAGCTGGTAACGCCACGTAGAATCATCAGGAGCGCACATTAAATGAGCATGCAAGACACTCTGGCGGATATGTTTACCCGTATCCGCAATGCGCAGATGGCCACCAAGGAGACGGCTACCATGCCGTCCTCCAAACTGAAAGTCGAAGTGGCCCGAGTGCTAAAGGAAGAAGGCTACATTACCGACTTTGCGGTGGCTGAAGGCGTCAAACCCGAGCTGACCGTTACTCTCAAGTACTTTGAGGGTAAGCCGGTTATCGAGCACATTCAGCGGGTTTCCAAGCCGTCTCTGCGTCAGTACAAGGGCAAGGATAACCTGCCCAAGGTAGCCGATGGCCTGGGTATCGCGATTGTCACCACCTCTAATGGTGTCATGACCGATCGTGCCGCGCGCCAGGCTGGCGTCGGTGGCGAAGTCATCTGCACCGTATTCTAGGAGGCTGGAATGTCCCGCATAGCGAAATATCCGGTTAAAGTGCCTGCTGGCGTTGATGTCAAAATCGATGCTGGCCAGCTGACCGCCAAAGGCGGCCAGGGCACGCTGTCCATGCCCATTCACCAGGACGTGGTGATTGGTCAAGAAGACGGCCAGCTGACCTTCGCCCCGAGTGAGTCTGCCAAGAGCTGGGCAATGGCCGGTACTACCCGCGCCCTGGTTCAGAACCTGGTTACGGGCGTATCCGAGGGTTTCACAAAAACTCTCGAAATTGTTGGCGTCGGTTATCGTGCCCAAGCTAAGGGCCAGACGCTCAATCTTTCACTGGGCTTCTCGCACCCGGTCGACTACGAACTGCCTAAAGGTGTTACAGCGGAAACGCCGAAGAACACCGTGATCGTGCTGAAAAGCGCGGACAAGCAGATGCTCGGTCAGTGCGCCGCGGAAATCCGCGCCTTCCGTCCGCCTGAGCCGTACAAAGGCAAGGGTGTACGTTACGCCGACGAGCAGGTGCGTCGCAAAGAAGCCAAGAAGAAGTAAGGCAGGGTTATGAACGCGAAGAAAGAATCTCGTCTCCGTCGTGCCCGCCGCGCTCGCGCCAAGATCCGCGAGCTGGGCGTGTATCGCCTGTGCGTCAACCGTACCCCGCGTCACATCTATGCGCAGATTATCTCGCCGGATGGTGGCAAGGTGCTGGCCAGCGCTTCTACGCTGGACAAAGCACTGCGCGAGGGTGCGACCGGTAACTCAGACGCGGCCTCCAAGGTCGGCGCTCTGATTGCCGAACGCGCTAAAGAAGCAGGCATCACCCAGGTGGCCTTCGACCGTGCTGGCTTTAAGTATCACGGTCGCGTCAAGGCTCTGGCCGACGCCGCACGTGAAGGCGGCCTGGAATTCTAAAGGGTTTTACGATGGCGAAGAACGAACAGCAAAACGGTGATCTGCAGGAGAAGTTAGTGCAGGTCAACCGCGTCGCCAAGGTGGTCAAGGGTGGTCGTATTTTCGGCTTCACCGCACTGACCGTCGTAGGTGATGGTAAAGGTCGTGTCGGTTTCGGTCGTGGCAAGGCGCGTGAAGTGCCGGTCGCAATCCAGAAAGCGATGGACCAGGCTCGTCGCAACATGGTCAAGGTCAACCTTGCAGGTCACACACTGCAGTACCCGGTAAAAGCCCGTCACGGTGCTTCCAAGGTGTACATGCAGCCGGCCTCCGAAGGTACTGGTATCATCGCTGGTGGCGCCATGCGTTCCGTACTGGAACTGGCAGGCGTTCACGATGTACTGGCCAAGTGCTACGGTTCCACCAACCCGGTTAACGTGGTACGGGCGACTGTCAAAGGTCTCTCTGCCATGCAAGCACCGGAAGACATCGCCGCCAAGCGCGGTCTGTCTGTCGAAGCGATCACGGGGTAAGGCACCATGGCAGCAACGATCAAGGTTACCCAGATCCGCAGCACCATCGGCGTTTTGCCCAAGCACAAGGCTACTATGAAAGGCCTGGGCCTGCGTCGCATCGGTCATACGGTTGAGCTGGAAGACACCCCTGCCGTACGCGGCATGATCCACAAGGTTAACTACCTTGTGCGCGTTGAGGGAGAGTAATCCATGAAACTCAATACCCTGAGCCCGGCACCGGGCTCCAAACACGCTGAAAAGCGCGTTGGTCGTGGTATCGGTTCCGGTCTGGGCAAGACCGGTGGCCGTGGCCACAAAGGTCAGAAATCACGCAGTGGCGGTAGCGTCAAGCCTGGTTTCGAAGGCGGTCAGATGCCGCTGCAGCGTCGTTTGCCGAAGTTTGGCTTCACGTCTGCCAAGTCGCTGGTATCTGAAGAAGTACGCCTGGCGGAACTTGCCAAGGTTGCCGGTGACGAAGTCACCATGGAAACCCTGAAGCAAGCCAACGTGCTGAAGGATGCGACGCTGCATGCGAAGATCATCCTTTCTGGCGAACTGAACAAAGCGGTTACCGTTCGTGGAATCAAGGTCACCAAAGGTGCCCGTGAAGCGATCGTAGCCGCTGGCGGCAAGGTAGAGGACTAAATGGCCAAGTCAGGAAACATGCCGGCGATGGGCAGCGGTCTGAGTGAACTGTGGGCGCGTTTGCGCTTCGTGCTCCTCGCCATCGTGGTGTACCGTATCGGTGCCCACATTCCCGTTCCCGGTATCAATCCTGACCAGCTTGCTGCCTTGTTCAGGGAGCAACAGGGCACCATCCTGGGCATGTTCAACATGTTCTCGGGTGGCGCCCTGGAGCGCATGAGCGTCCTCGCCCTGGGCATCATGCCCTATATTTCGGCGTCGATTATCATGCAGCTGATGACTGCAGTCTCCCCTCATCTTGAACAGCTCAAGAAAGAGGGCGAGGCTGGCCGCCGCAAGATTAGCCAGTACACCCGCTACGGCACGGTGCTACTGGCTTTTGTCCAGGCTACCGGCATGTCCGTGGGTCTGGCTAGCCAAGGCATCGCTTACAGCGCTGACTTCAGCTTCTATTTCACCGCCATCATCACGTTTGTGTCGGGTGCGGTGTTTATGATGTGGCTAGGTGAGCAGATCACCGAGAAGGGCATCGGCAACGGTATTTCGCTGCTGATCTTCGCGGGGATCGTCGCTGGGCTGCCCAGTGCCGTGGGGCAAGCCTTCGAGCTTGCTCGTAACGAAGGGGCCTGGAATGTTCTTCCGCTGTTAGCGCTGTCCGTGCTAGGTATTGCCACCGTGGCATTCGTGGTGTTCATCGAGCGTGGCCAACGCCGCCTCAAGGTGAACTACCCACGTCGCCAAGTGGGCAACAAGATGTATGCAGGTCAAAGCAGCTACTTGCCGTTGAAGGTGAACATGGCGGGCGTCATTCCCGCGATCTTTGCCTCCAGTATTCTACTCTTCCCGGCCTCTATCGGTCAGTGGGTAGGCGCTGGCGAAGGCATGGAGTGGTTGCAGCGTGCCTCGCAGGCGTTAGGCCCTGGCCAACCGCTTTACATCTTGCTTTTCGCTGCGGCAGTGGTATTCTTCTGCTTCTTTTACACAGCGCTGGTCTTCAACCCCAAGGATGTGGCTGACAATCTCAAAAAGTCAGGCGCTTTCCTGCCGGGCATTCGCCCCGGCGAGCAGACCGCTCGCTATATCGACAAAGTGATGACTCGTCTCACTCTGTTCGGTGCCTTGTATATCACTGCGGTTTCCCTGATGCCCCAGTTCCTGATCGTAGCATGGAACGTTCCGTTCTTCTTTGGCGGTACGTCGCTGCTGATCGTGGTAGTGGTCATCATGGACTTCATGGCCCAGGTGCAGTCGCATCTCATGTCGCATCAATATGACTCAGTGATGAAGAAGTCCAACCTGAAAGGCTACGGTAGCGGCGGCATCATGCGCTGAGGCGCCCCTAACGAATTGGCGCGCCGCGAGCCGTTTTTGGAGAAAGAACGATGAAAGTTCGAGCTTCCGTAAAGAAGATGTGCCGTAACTGCAAGATCATTCGTCGCAATGGCGCTGTACGCGTCATCTGTGTCGAGCCGCGGCACAAGCAGCGTCAGGGCTAAGCCTGGGCTGTTTTAAGCGGGTGCAGGCATACCCCTTGCCTTCGGGCTCCTAAAGGGGTATGCTGTTGCGCCTTTTGTAGATGAATAAACGAGCAAGCCGCTCAAATTTCGGAGTAAGCTGATGGCCCGTATTGCAGGCGTCAATATCCCGGACAACAAGCATGCGGCGATCTCGCTGACCTATATCTTCGGGATTGGCCGTACTCGCGCTCAACACATCTGTGTTGCTGCCGGTATCGCGCCGACTACCAAGATCGTAGATCTGTCTGGCGAAGAGCTGGACACCCTGCGTTCTGAAGTTGGTAAGTACACCGTAGAAGGCGACCTTCGTCGTGATGTCACGCTTAACATCAAGCGTCTCATGGACTTAGGCTGCTACCGTGGTCTGCGTCATCGTCGTAGTCTTCCGCTGCGTGGTCAGCGGACCAAGACTAACGCGCGTACCCGTAAGGGCCCGCGTAAGCCGATCCGCAAATAACACGCAGGCTCTTTAATCGAGAGCTGACGTTAAGACAGGAATAGACATCAACATGGCTAACCCGCGTAGTAACCGTAAAAAGGTTAAAAAGCAGGTAGTGGACGCCGTCGCGCACATCCATGCCTCTTTTAACAACACGATCGTGACGATCACAGACCGCCAGGGCAATGCTCTTTCTTGGGCAACAGCCGGTGGTTCGGGTTTTCGTGGTTCTCGCAAGAGCACCCCGTTCGCTGCGCAAGTTGCAAGCGAACGTGCAGCAACTGCTGCAGCCGAGTATGGTGTGAAAAACGTAGACGTGCTGGTCAAGGGCCCCGGTCCCGGCCGTGAATCCGCCGTGCGCGCACTGAACGCCGCCGGCTTCCGCGTGCAAAGCATCGTAGACGCGACGCCCATCCCCCATAATGGCTGCCGTCCGCCGAAGAAACGCCGCGTTTAAGGAGACAGATTCATGGCTCGTTATATTGGACCGAAGTGCAAACTGTCTCGTCGTGAAGGCACCGATCTCTTCCTGAAGAGTGGCGTGACTCCCTTCGAGAAAAAGTGTAAATCCGAGCAGATCCCGGGTGTACACGGCCAGCGTCGTCAGCGTCTTTCCGACTACGGCTTGCAGCTTCGCGAGAAGCAGAAAGTACGCCGTATGTATGGCGTACTCGAAAAGCAGTTCCGCAACTACTACAAAGAAGCCGCTCGCCTGAAAGGTGCGACCGGTGAAGTACTGTTGCAACTGCTTGAATCCCGACTGGATAACGTCGTCTACCGCATGGGCTTCGGCTCGACTCGCTCTGAAGCGCGTCAGCTGGTCAGCCACAAGGCGATTTCCGTCAACGGCCGCACCGTTAACGTTGCTTCCTACCAAGTGAAGCCGGGTGACGTGGTAGCTGTTCGTGAAAAGGCGAAGAACCAGGCTCGTATCCAAAGCGCGTTGAGCATTGCTGCCAACCGTGGCGATATCACCTGGATCGAAATCGACGCCAAGAAGATGGAAGGCACTTTCAAGGCTCTGCCTGAACGCGGTGACCTGACTGCCGACATCAACGAAAACCTGATCGTCGAGCTGTACTCCAAGTAAGCAGTCTGTTTGTTGCTTCTGCTTCTTGAGGCCTGGGCGGGATAGCAAAGCTAACCGCCCAGATGCTCTTGAGTATTGTGCTTTAGAGTACTCAGTATCCGTTTGGCAGCCTGAAAGGTGTTCATATGCAGCGTTCAGTGACAGAGTTTCTTCGCCCCCGCGACATCAAGGTCGAAGAGATCAGCGCACATCATGCCAAAATCGTTCTCGAACCGTTCGAGCGCGGCTTTGGTCACACCCTGGGGAATGCACTTCGTCGCATTCTGCTTTCATCCATGCCCGGCGCTGCCGTGGTAGAGGCTGAAATCGCCGGTGTAGAGCACGAATACAGTGCACTCGAAGGGGTGCAGGAAGATGTCATCGAAATCCTCCTGAACTTGAAAGATGTTGCGATCAAGATGCACAGCCGCGATGAGGCGGTGCTCTCGCTGAACAAGCAGGGCCCAGCCGTCGTCACCGCTGGCGACATTGCGCTTGATCATAGCGTCGAAATCGTCAACCCGGACCACGTCATTGCACACGTCAATGAAGGTGCCGAGCTGAAAATTCAGCTTAAGGTAGCGCTGGGTCGTGGTTACGAACCGGCTGACGCTCGTGGCTCTGATGAAGAGACCCGTGCTATTGGCCGCCTGCAGCTGGATGCCACCTTCAGCCCTGTTCGCCGTGTTTCCTACTCGGTCGAAGCCGCTCGTGTCGAGCAGCGTACCGACCTCGATAAGCTGATTATCGACCTGGAAACCGACGGTACACTGGATCCGGAAGAGGCTATCCGTCGCAGTGCGACCATTCTGCAAGAGCAGCTGGCCGCCTTCGTCGACCTGGAAGCTGACAAAGAGCAGGAAGTCGAAGAGGAAGAGGATCACGTTGATCCGATCCTATTGCGCCCCGTAGACGATCTCGAGTTGACCGTTCGCAGCGCCAACTGCCTGAAAGCCGAGAATATCTACTACATCGGTGATCTGATCCAGCGCACGGAAGTGGAGCTGTTGAAGACCCCGAACCTCGGTAAGAAGTCCTTGAATGAAATCAAGGATGTATTGGCAGCGCGCGGCTTGTCCCTCGGTATGCGGCTGGAAAATTGGCCACCCGCTAGCCTGAAGGACGACAAGGCCTCCGCGTAAGCGTCGACTTGAGTCCCAGTTTGGTAAGGAATCACAACCATGCGTCATCGTAAGAGTGGTCGTCATCTGAATCGTACCAGCTCGCACCGTCAGGCCATGTTCAAGAACATGTCTGTCTCGCTGGTCGAACATGAAGTCATCAAGACAACCCTGCCCAAGGCCAAGGAACTGCGTCGCGTTATCGAGCCGCTGATCACCTTGGCAAAGCAGGATAGCGTTGCAAACCGCCGTCTGGCGTTTGCTCGTACGCGCTCCAAAGAAGCCGTCGGCAAACTGTTCAACGAGCTGGGTCCGCGTTACGCCGAGCGTCCGGGTGGTTACATCCGTATTCTCAAGTGCGGTTTCCGCACCGGCGACAACGCCCCCATGGCCTACGTTGAACTGGTAGACCGCCCGGTAGCCCAGGAAGAAGCCGCTGCAGAGTAAGCGTAGCGCCCCTTCCAAGGCACAATGAAAACCGCCCCTCATCGGGCGGTTTTTTTGTGTCCATGTTTTTATGTCTACGGGATATGAACAGATTGCCTGTCGGGCCGGGATTAATCTATATATAAGCCCTCGGGCACATCCATTTGTCGGCAGGCCATGCTAGTCTTATTCGGCTGAGCATGGCCATTCAAGGGCGGTGCTAGGTCATCAGTAAGTGTGTGCCAGGGTAGCAGGCGCGAGTGACGTTTAGCAGTGATGTACATTCATCAAGGGGCAGGTATGGCAGCAGAGGCAAGGTATTCACGGACAGCGGCAACGGTATGGCTGTTGATGCTCGGTCTACTGGTGATCGGCAGTATCACCAAAGCGCAGGCCAACCCACGCTATGCGGGCATCGTCGTCGATCTGGAACATGGTGAAGTCCTCTATTCTGAGAACGCCGACGAAGCGCGCTACCCCGCCTCACTGACCAAGATGATGACCATGTACCTCACCTTCGAAGCGCTGGAGAGAGGGGACTTGCGGCTCGATCAGGCGCTGCCGGTGTCGGCTCAGGCGGCGGCCATGCCCGCCAGCAAGCTGTGGTTGTCAGCCGGCAGCACCATCAGCGTGGACACCGCCATGCGCGCCCTGGCGGTACGCTCTGCCAACGACGTGGCCGTAGTGGTGGCCGAGGCTCTGGGGGGCAGTGAGCAGCGCTTTGCCCACCTGATGACGGAAAGAGCCCGTGAGCTGGGCATGAGCAGGACGACTTTCCGCAATGCCTCGGGGTTGCCGGATGACCAGCAGGTCACCACAGCGCGGGATATGCTGACCCTGTCGGTGCGTGTGATACAGGACTTTCCCCAGTACTACCACTACTTTGGGCTGCAGGAGTTCACCCATCGTGGCACTCGCCACACTAGCCACAACCGCCTGGTACGTGACTATCCCGGCGCCGACGGCCTGAAGACCGGTTTCATCCGTGCCTCCGGGTTCAATGTCGCGACCACTGCCGTACATAACGGCCGACGCATGGTGGCGGTGGTGATGGGCGGTTTCACCGCCGCCTCCAGGGATACGCACATGGCCAGCCTGCTGGATCGCAGTTTCGAGCGCGCAGCGCTACGCGACCACCAGACCTGGATTGCCAACACCAGCTTCTCGCAGGAGTACATGGGCTTTGGGGGCTCACAGCAGGCGATCTCGCCTCCTCCCGAGCCCCCATCGCGGCCGATGATGGCGCATATCGACACCAGCGCCCCGGTCACGGCGGCGGCCGTGGAGGCCCAGTGGTCACAAACCATGGCGCCTACACCTTCTCCGCAGGGTGACCCGCTGCTGGCCTTGATCGAGCAGGAGCGTGGCTTTGCCTCGATGGGATCGGCACCGGCCTCCGGAGGCGGTAACTGGGGCATCCAGGTGGGTGCCTTCAGTCAGGCCCATCAGGCGGAACAGCTGGCCCAACAGGCTGCCCAGCGGCTGCCCAGTGAGGTGGGGGGGCAGGTCGCCATCGATACGCTGGAGGGGCGCTCGACGGTGTTCCGAGCACGCGTCGTGGCGCTGGACGAAATGCGTGCCCGTCAGGCCTGTCAGTCACTGCAGGCCCAGGGCATGGACTGCATGGTGGTGAACGCCAGCCTTTGACGCCACCCGGCACGCCAACGCCCCGCCAGTGCAGCATTGGCGGGGCGTTTTGTTTTATGCGACCACAGGAGGAACGCCATGACATCTTCCCTGAAAGGCATTCTCTGCATGTGTGCAGGCGTACTGTTTCTGGCCTTGGGAGACGCGGTATCGAAATGGTTGGGTGAGGTACACTCGCCGCTGCAAATCATTTTTTTCAGAACGCTGGTGTCGCTACCGCTGATCGCCCTGCTGGCCCATTTTGGTGGTGGGCTGCGCAAATTGCGTACGCGTCGCCCGGGCGTGCACCTGCTGCGCGGGCTCATTTATACCGCCACCATGGTGTGCTTCGTCTGGGGGTTGACCCTGCTGCCGCTGGCGGAAGCCACGGCGATTGCCTTTGTGGCCCCGCTGTTCGTGACGCTGCTGTCGGTGCCGTTACTGGGTGAGCGTATCGACCCGCCAGTGCTGGCCGCTTCGCTGCTTGGCTTTGTCGGGGTGCTGATCGTGGTGCGGCCAGGCGGTGATGCCTTTCAACTGGGGGCCATGGTGGTGCTGGGCGCGGCGGTGTTCTACGCGCTGATGATGGTCACCGCGCGGCGCTATGGCGCCAACGAGCACCTGTGGGCCATGGTGTTCTACATGACGGCCGTGCCGCTGGTACTGACGGGCCTCAGCCTGCCCTGGGTATGGCAAACGCCCCATCCCTGGCACTGGCTGGGCTTTGCTGCCTCCGGAGTGTTGGGGGTGGGAGCCACGGCGTTCATCACCCTGGCCTTTCGCCATGCGCCCGCCGCCATTGCGGCGCCCTTCGATTATACCGCCATGCTGTGGGCCGTGTTGTTGGGGTGGTGGTTCTGGGGGGAGCTGCCGGACGTTTGGGTCTGGGTAGGCAGCGCGCTGATCATGTGTAGCGGTCTGGCCATTGCCTATCACGACCGTCGCACCACCCTGAAACGTCGCCCCACGGCTTGACATGCACCGGGAATTGACCCAGGTCAGCAAACCGGCCGACGGGCCGCAACCGGCGAGGTGCGCTGGCTATAATGCCGCCCGTTCAAACAACGGTGACGGTTATGCAAGCTCCCGAACTTCTCTCGCCTGCGGGCACGTTTCACAACATGCGCTACGCGTTTGCCTACGGGGCCGATGCGGTCTACGCCGGGCAGCCGCGCTACTCGCTACGGGTGCGCAATAACGACTTCAAGGTGGCGACGCTGCACCGGGGCATCGAGTATGCCCATGCCAGAGGCAAGCAGTTCTACGTGGCCTCCAACATCGCTGCGCACAACAGCAAGCTCACGACCTATCTGCGGGATATGGAGCCGGTGATCGAGGCTGGGCCGGACGCTCTGATCATGTCCGACCCCGGGCTGATCATGATGATCCGTGAGCGCTGGCCGGAACAAGTCATCCACCTGTCGGTGCAGGCCAACGTGGTGAACTGGGCCGCGGTCAAGTTCTGGCAGCGGCAGGGGATCCAGCGCATCATTCTTTCTCGGGAGCTGTCGCTGGAAGAGGTGGCCGAGATCCGCACCGAATGCCCGGATATCGAGATCGAGACGTTCGTTCACGGTGCGCTGTGCATCGCATATTCAGGGCGCTGCCTGCTCTCGGGGTACGTCAATCGCCGTGACCCGAACCAGGGCACCTGCACCAACGCCTGCCGCTGGCAATACAAGACGCTGGACGCCACCCAGGATGCCACCGGCGACCTGATACCCGTGGCGGCGGACACCGAGCGGGCCGCGTTGATCGAAGATGTCTCCCGGCCGGGCAAGCGGATGCCCATCTACGAAGACGAGCACGGCACTTACCTGTTCAACTCCAAGGACCTGCGCGCCGTGCAGCATGTGGCACGCTTGGCGCGCCTGGGTGTGGCGTCACTGAAGATCGAAGGGCGTACCAAGTCCCACTACTACGTGGCGCGTACTGCGCAGGTGTATCGTCAGGCCATTGACGATGCCGTGGCAGGCCGCCCTTTCGACATGGGCTTGATGGATCAGTTGGAAAACCTGGCCAACCGGGGCTATACCGAGGGCTTTTACCGCCGCCATGTGCACGATGAGTTTCAGAACTACGAGCGCGGCCACTCCGTTGGCGTGCACCAGCAGTTCGTGGGCGACATCATCGGCGTCGATGCCACGGGCAGCCTGCTGGACGTCGAGGTCAAGAACCGCTTCGAAGTGGGCGATGCCATGGAGCTGATGCTGCCCGGCGGCAATCGTCGTTTCGTGCTGAAGCAGATGGAAAACGGGCGCGGTGAGTCTCAGGCTGCCGCACCCGGCTCAGGGCATCGTGTCCGCATAGCGCTACCTGGCGCGCCCATCGCCCCGGAGCAGTGGGAGTTTGCCCTGCTGATGCGGGATCTTCCTACCGCTCCCTCCCGCACCTCCGCCCAAGCCAGCCATCTGGGCGTGGCCGTCAGTTGAACGCGTAGACATCCATCGCCAGCACGCCGTGCTCGACGCTATGGTGCAGCCGCTGGCCCTGACCCCCGGCTCCCATGGCGACCAGTAACGGTTGGAAGTGCTCCGGCGTGGGATGGTTACGCTGGGCATGGGGAGCCGTTTGCCATGTCAGCAGCGCCTCCCGCGCGTCTTTTTCCAGTTGGGTGTGTGCCCAATCGGCAAAGGCATCCACCCAGCCTGGTGCCTGGCTGCCCTGGGGCAGTAGCGCATGCAGGTTATGGGTCAGGCTGCCGGAGCCCACGACCAGAATACCTTCGCTGCGCAGGTGGGCAAGCCGCTGGCCCAACTCCATCAGCGCCGCGTTGCTCCACCGGCTGGGAAGCGACAACGACACGACCGGTAGCCTGGCCTCGGGGTACATCAGGGAAAGTGGCACCCAAGCGCCGTGGTCCATGCCGCGCTCCACGAGTCTGGCACCGAGCGTTTTGCCCAGCGTTGCGGCCAGGGCTGGGTCCCCCGGTGCCGGGTACTGCACGGCGAACAACGCTGCCGGAAAACCGCCAAAATCGTGGAGGGTCTCGGGGTGAGCGCTCTGACTGATGAGCAGCTCCGGCGTTTCCCAATGGGCAGAGACCACGACGATGGCCTTGGGGCGAAGCGTCTGGCCCAGCTCACGCAGGAACTGGTGAGCGGGCGTGGGGGTCAGCGCCAGCATGGGCGAGCCGTGAGAGATAAACAGGCTAGGTAACATAAGGCACCTCGATGTGCGGCCTGCCAGCGTAGGCGCGCCAGCAGGCCAGTGGCTCACGCGAAGCGGCGTGCAACGACCAGGCTGCCGCTGCCAAGGCCGGCTTGCACGACCAGTGCAATGGCCCAGAATACCGGGAATTCCCAGCCGCCGCCCGGGTTGGAGAAGAGCCAGCCGTTACCGATATGTACCCAGGCGGCTCCCAGCAAAACCGGTACCAGGGCAAGGCTGACCCAGCGGGTATAGATACCCAGCAGCAAGGCCAAGCCTCCGCCGACTTCCGCCGCAATGGTCAGGTAGGCCAGAAAGCCTGGCAGGCCCAGCGACTCAAAATAGCCGACCGTTCCAGGCAGGGTGAACACGAATACTTTCAACAGCCCGTGGGCCAGGGTCATGATGCCCAGGCTGATGCGCAGCAGGGCAGTGGCATGCAGGTGTGATGCTTGGGTTGTCAGTGTCGTCGTCATGGTGTTCTCTCGTGGTCGTCGGCATCCCCTCTGGATGCGATGACGCCACTTTACGACGACTGCCTGTCTGGATAATCCCCGCTTTTGACACTTCACTGTTGCGCTGGGCGCGACAATCCCAGCGCCTTCTCCCAGGCGGGTGGGTCGCCCCAGGCAACCGTCAACTGGTCGATCAGGCGTGCCACTTTGGCAGGCAAAAACTGCC
Organism: Vreelandella stevensii S18214; assembly: GCF_000275725.1. Taxonomy (GTDB): domain Bacteria; phylum Pseudomonadota; class Gammaproteobacteria; order Pseudomonadales; family Halomonadaceae; genus Vreelandella; species Vreelandella stevensii. Next base: position 129,518 of record NZ_AJTS01000044.1, read on the forward strand.
GGGCAGGATAGAGCGCGTGGATGTCCAGGTACGTGGGAGGTATCTCCTGCAATAGCGGTACCAGGCGGCCCTGAGCGATGCTTTCGGTCACCAGGAAGCTGGGCTGATGGGCGATGCCTAGCCCGGCTTCCGCGGCATGGGTCAGCATATCGCCGTTATTGCTTTCCAGCGGTCCGTCGACACTCAACCACTGCTGTCCCACGCGCCAGTCGCCGCTGTTCTGGCCGCTGCGATAGCGTAGGCAACGATGGTCGGCCAGCGCCTCCAGGCGGGTGGGAGTGCCGTGCTGCGCCAGGTAGTCAGGAGAGGCGCAGAACACCATCTGGCAGCGTGCCAGACGCTTGGCCACCAGGCTGGAATCCGGCAGGCTGCCAATGCGAATGGCCAGGTCGTATCCCTCTTCGAGCAGGTCTACACGGCGGTCATTGAGGTCCAGACGCACCTCCAGGTGGGGATGATCCCGCATGAAGCGAGCCACCTCGGGAGCCAGGTAGCGAGTGCCAAAGCTCATGGGCCCGTTGATGCGCAGTCGTCCGCTCACGCTTTGAAGGCCGCTACCCACTTCATTGGCAGCCTCCTCCAGAGCCAGCAGGATCGCCTGGGCGCGGGCCAGATAGCGCTCGCCTGCTTCCGTCAGGTGCAGCCGCCGGGTGGTGCGCTGTATCAGCCGCGCGCCCAGCGATTCCTCGAGCGCCATGACCCGGCGCGATAGCAAGGTGCGCGAGAGGTCCAGGGCCTCCGCCGCCCGCGTGTAACTGCCTAACTCGGCCACCTTGACGAAGGCTGTCAGTTGGTCGAACTGGGTCATGACCTGAAGAACGCCTGGGCCGCCTGACGTGGGTCAGGATGGCCGCAAATGGCCGAGATCACCGCGAGCCCGTGGGCACCGGCGGCTTTCACCTGGGCGACGTGCTCGGCTTTCAAGCCGCCGATGGCCACGCTGGGCAGCGGGCAGGCACTGGCCAGTTGGGCCAGCCCGGTAAAACCGATGGGCTGCGCGTGGTCCTGCTTGCTCCCGGTGGCAAACACCGGCCCCAGCCCCACGTAATCCAGCAGCGCCACGGGGGCACGCTGCAACTGCTCCAGGGTATTGATGGAGAGCCCGATGATCGCCTGCTCGCCCAGTACCTGGCGGGCCTGCACCACGTCCGTATCGCTCTGGCCAACGTGCAAGCCGTCGGCACCGCTGGCGTGCGCCACGTTCAGCCGATCATTGATGATCAGCGGCACTCCGCTACCTGCCAGCACTTCCTTGAGACGCTTGGCCTGGGCAATCATGGCTTCGTCGCTGGCCTGCTTGTCGCGTAGCTGGACCAGCGTGACGCCTCCTGCCACGGCGGCTTCCACGGTACGTTCCAGGCCCGTGGAGGCGCATAGCTGAGCATCCGTGACCAGATAGAGCGTAAGATCAACCGACATGTAGGGTCTCCGAGTGAGGTAGTGCAGGCAGGTCATCTGCCGTGAGCGAGTACAGGGTATCCAGCAGCGTCACATAGAAACTGCCTGGCCCTTCGGCCTGCTGCCCGGCGTGACTGCCTGCCAGATTGAAGTAGGTCAGGGCGCCAAGCGTGGCGGCC
>NZ_AJTS01000045.1 GCF_000275725.1 Vreelandella stevensii S18214
GCCTGCCAGATTGAAGTAGGTCAGGGCGCCAAGCGTGGCGGCCAGCGGGGCGTGACGGTTGGCCGCCACGAAACCGGCGACCAGCGCGCTGAGCCCGCAGCCCAGGGTGGTTATCCGTGGCATCAGCGGGTGGCCGCCAGTCAAACGATACAGCGACTGGCCATCGGTGACGATATCGGTGGCCCCGGTCATGGCGACGACACACTGATACCGACGCGCCAGGGTGATGGCCGCCTGGGTGGCATCGTCGGTGCTGACCGTGGCATCCACGCCCCGGCCCTGGTGGGCAAGGCCGCTCAGCGCCATGATTTCCGAGGCATTGGCACGAATCACGCTGGGCTGGTAAGCCAGCAGGGACAGGCAGGTTTGCTGGCGCAGCCGCGTGGCACCTACGGCGACCGGGTCCAGCACCCAGGGCACCGCGTGGGCCTGGGCAGAGTGGGCGGCCAGCTGCATGGCCTCGGCCCAAGGGGCAGAGAGCGTACCGATGTTGATCGAGAGCGCTCCCGCAATGGCGGTAAATTCCGCCACTTCTTCCTGGGCATGCAGCATGGCGGGGGAGGCCCCGGCTGCCAGCAGCAGGTTGGCGGTACTGTTCATGGCAACGTAGTTGGTGATGCAGTGTACCAGCGGGGTCTGGTCACGCAGCGCGAGCAGCGTCTCGCGTGGGCTGGGTAGGGTCATGGCTTCCTCCCGGCAGGGAGGTGGTGAATGAAAGCACCACGACTCCCTACGCCGGTGCTATCCGGTTCAGGTTCAAAGGGTGCTTCTCAGCCGCATCGCGGCGCCCCTGTCGTAGGCGTACTATCCTCGGCCAGGCGGGATGTGTAAAGCCAATGGCGCGGAAAGATCAGCGAAACGCGATGCGCGTGCCGTAGGTCAGCATTTCATCGGGCGTCATGGCGCTGCCCGCGACGCCGATCATTTCGTCGCCGCACTGGTCAGAGAAGGTCAGCACGCCGTGGGTCAGCCCCAGCTGCCCCAGCGCATCGCGAATCTCTCCGGTGCCCAGAAACGTACTGACTTCTCCCTGGGCGTTGCTCAGGTCCGAGACGCCATGAGCATGATGAAAGCGAACCTTGTAGATGCCATCCATCGAGACGACCTCCACGATGGGGGAAAAGCCGTTCTGTAGCGCGTTGGCCAACTGCTTCAACGTCAGGCGATCATCTAGCGTCATTTCAATGTCGGTCATGACACACTCCCAGGCTAACGATACGCTGAATGTACAGCTATAGAGATAGTAGTGTAGAAGAGTTGCATAGAAAATCCACTGCGACCGATGCCGGGGGGAGCGCCCCGTGCGCTGGCAGGCCTAGTGCACTGCATCCAGAGCGTGTTGCTGCAGTTTGATCAGCGGAATGATGTCCAGCGTGCGTGCATTGGTGCCTGACAAAATCACCGGTGGGGCCAGGCCCACCTCTTCAGCCTCTGCCCAGCGGTGGGCACACAGACACCAGCGGTCGCCGGGCTGTAGGCCAGGGAAGCCGTACTCGGGGCGCGGGGTGACCAGGTCATTGCCCTGCGCGCGTGAAAACGCCAGAAACTCCTCGGTGACCATGGCACATACCGAATGAATGCCCACATCGTCGGTACCGACTCGACAAAAGCCATCACGGTAAAACCCCGTCTTGGGTGAGTGACAGCAGGGGGTGAGCGGCTCACCCAGTACATTGAGATCACGTGACATGCGGCCTCCTCAGGCAGGGGCTAGAATTATCGCAGCGCCGCCCTCATACATAAGCCAAGGGTTCGGCGGCGGATTCGATGGGGTTCGCGTTAGCAGCAGCCTAAAGCCTTGTACATGGTACGGGGTTCGTCAAAGTATTTACGTACCAAAGTGCCTGCCTGGTTACCACCATGCAGAGACATCACGCAGCAACAGGAGAGAGTCATGTCGTTTTCAGGTGAACAGCATCCCGGTGTTGCCCCCGCGGCTCCCCAGACCCAAGGGTTTCGGTTGAATCACACCATGCTGCGGGTCAAGGACCCGGAGCGCGCGCTGGCGTTCTATTCCCGCGTATTTGGCATGCAGGTGCTGCGGCGGCTGGATTTCGAAGAGATGCAGTTCTCGCTCTATTTTCTGGCCAACGTGGAAGCCGACGACAAGGTGCCGGAGGACCAGAACGCTCGCACCGCCTGGACCTTCAGCCAGAAGGGCCTGCTGGAGCTGACCCACAACTGGGGCACCGAGACCCAGCAGGACTTTGCCTACCACGACGGCAATGCCGAGCCCCAGGGGTTTGGCCACATCTGCTTCAGCGTGCCGGACCTGGAGGCCGCCCAGGCCTGGTTCGACGAGCACGATGTCACCTTCGTGAAGCGTGCCGACCAAGGCAAGATGAAAGACGTCATTTTCGTCAAGGACGCGGACGGCTACTGGATCGAAGTGATTCAGGCGGATCGCATGGCGGCATTGGGCGGCTAACATGGCACATTTGCTGTTCCGGTTGCGCCACGTGACCGATGAAGAGGCCATGGAAGTGCGCCAACTGCTGGATGAACACGGCTTCGACGTGTATGAGACCCAGGCGGGGTTTTTCCGCCTGGGGGTCGATGCCATCTGGCTGCGCAACCCGGCCCAGCGAGATGACGCCGAGGCGCTGCTGGCGCAGTACCAGGTCGAACGCCAGGCCAGCGCGCGAAAGGCCCACCAGGAGGCGGTGGCCCGCAACGAAGCACCGACCTGGGGGAAGCGGTTACGGGAACAGCCGATTCAGATCGCGCTGGTGATGGTCGCTGTCATCCTGATCGCACTGCTGACCCTGCTGCCGTTCATTGGGCTGGCGCGTTAGCCTGGCACACCGCATCCGTCAGGTGCCCGCGCTTCATGTACATCATGACGCCATGTTCACCGGCGCGCAGCGATGGAGTAGCCCCAGGTGGGAAGCGGCACCAGCTGCCCTGCGGGTATTCGTTGCCCGCCTCGTAGAGCGAGCCTTCCAGTACCAGCAGTTCCAGCCCGCCCGGTAGCGCAGGGTAATCGATGGCCACATCGTGCTCCCAGCGTTCCAGACTGACCTTCTCCTGTGCGTAGGTGTGCAGCATTTTGTAGCCGATGCCTGGCCGCCGGTCGGGCTGCCAGGGCAGGCGGTGGGCAGGAATGGCCAGCTGCAGCAGGTCGTTGTCATCGAACTGATGCAGTTTCACCAGAATCAGCGCACCTTCTTCGCCAATATGGGGCGTATGGCCAGTGCCAATGGGATTGCGCAGGTAGCTGCCCGCAGGGTAGCGGCCATGTTCGTCGGCAAACACGCCCTCCAGCACCAGAATCTCTTCACCGCCGCCATGGGTATGGTGGCTGAACTGGCTGTGCGGCGCGTAACGTACCAGGCTGGTGGCGCGGGCGACTTCCTCGCCAATCCGGTCCAGCATCATACGTTCCACGCCTGCACTGGGCGACGCGACCCAGTGATACTGCTCCGGCGTCATACAGGCAAAGTGGCTAAAATCGGCGTTCAGGCGCATGGGCTTGGCTCTTTGCAATGAGTGAGATGAGCAGGGAGAGGGGCTAGTCTCCTTTATCAGCGCTGCAAAACGCAATCTTCCCTCATGCTTGACCTCGTCATTTGCAAACAAACCGCCGCTCGAAAGCGGCGGTTTTTCATTACGGGGTGTCGGTCAGCGCACTGAGAATATGGTGAGCCGTCTCGATACGCGCCTGATTGGGGTAGTTGCGGTTTGCCAGCATCACCATGGCGATCTGCTCGCTGGGCACGAAGACCACATAGCCGCCGAAGCCATTGGTTGAGCCCGTCTTGTTGTAGTAGGCCGCTTGCCGAGGGGCTTGCGGTGGCGTGAGGCGATGTGCCGGGTTGGGCGCCAAAATCATCTCGAGCGAATTGCCTTCCAGCAGTGTCTCCAGGGTCACCGGGTAGTGATAGTGCTCCCAGCCCAGGCCCTGGGTCATGGGGCCAACGTCGAAGTAGCCTGTGCGTGTCGTTGCCAAGGCGTCATCCAGCCGTTCCGTCGTGCCGCTGGCATTGGCCGGGTCTCGCATGTTCGCCTCCAGAAAGGTCAGCACGTCGGCGGCATTGGCTTTCAGCCCGTAGGCCTGGGCATCCAGCACGCCTGGGTTCACCCGAATGGGCTCATCCTCCTTCGAGTAGCCGTAGGCATAATGTGCCCGTTGCGCGTCGGGCACTTGAAAATGAGTGTGTTCGAGCCCGAGCGGTATGAACAGCGTTTCTTCCATCAGCGTCTCGAAAGGTCTGCCCAAACGTTGCGCGGTGAGATGGCCCAGCAAACCGATGCTCGGATTGGAATACAGACGTTGTGCCCCTGGAGCAGATTCGGGTTGCCATTGGCGGTAGTAATCGATCATTTGCTCTTCTGATGGCACCGAGTCCGGAAACTGCAGCGGAAGCTCGCCTGCCGTGTAGGTGCCCAGTTCCAGCAAGGTGATCTCATCGAAGGCACTGCCTTCAAGGGCTGGCCAGTAGCCGCTGGCGGGGTCAGAGAGGGAAAGGGCACCGCTAGACTGCGCGTAGCCTGCCAAGGCCGCCGTGAAAACCTTGCTGATGGAGCCTAGTTCGAAAAGCGTCTCATCCGTGACCGGCTCCTCCGTCTCCAGGTTTGCAAGCCCATAATTAAAGTAATACCGCTGTCCCTGAATGCTTAGCGCGACAGCCATGCCGGGGATACGATACTGTTCCATCAACGGGGTGATCGTGCTGTTCAGCAACGCTTGAAGATCGGCGTCTTGAGGCTCTTCAAGCGCCCAGGCTGCCCCGCTGAAAAGTAAGGAGGAGGCCATGAGAAGACAATGGCGTGCTGAAAACGGCGTGCGCATGCAAAACTCCTGTTGCGATAAGGTCATGTCGGTGGAAGGCAGCTTTGGTCGATACAAAAGCCACGGGTGACTAAAATAAAGAGCGCGATAGGTCTCCACAAATGGCAAGATTTTGCATGAGCTATTAGAAAAATTTGGGGGTGGCGCGGTGCGTTCCTATTTGCCGTTAAAGGCTCTGCGGGCCTTTGAGGCATCGGCCAGACACTTGAGCTTCACGCGTGCAGCAGAAGAGCTGCACGTGACACAGGCAGCCGTGAGCCATCAGGTCAAGCGCCTGGAAGGGCTATTGAAGGTGCCCCTATTCACACGTTTGCCCCGAGGGCTAATGCTGACTCAGGAAGGCGAGCTGCTGTTGCCTGTGCTGAAGAATGCGTTCGATCAGATGTCGCACACGTTGGAGCGGTTAGGCGAAAGCCGTCATCGTGAGGTCTTGAACGTGGGTGTGGTGGGTACGTTTGCCGTGGGTTGGCTGCTGCCACGGCTGGCCGACTTTCATGACGCGTATCCGTTCGTCGATTTACGGCTCTCCACCCACAACAATCGTGCCGATTTAGCCGCTGAAGGTCTCGATTTTGCGATTCGCTTTGGCACAGGCGCCTGGCATGGCACGGCGGCTCAGCCACTACTGCCTGCATCGCTTTCGGTGCTGTGTGCTCCGGATATTGCTGTACGGCTCGACACGCCAGCCGATGTGTTGCATGAAACCTGGCTGCGTTCGTATCGTGCCGATGAGTGGGCCGAGTGGTTGTTGGCCGCCGGATTGCCTCGTAGCCTTCCCACGACCCAGAGCATCGTCTTCGACTCTTCCATTGCCATGGTGGAAGCCGCGCTTCAAGGGGTGGGCGTGGCATTGGCGCCACCGTTGATGTTTTCTCGGCAGCTGAGCAGTGGTGCGCTGGTGCAGCCTTTCGACACCACTGTCAGTCTAGGGGGGTACTGGCTGACACGCCTGCAAGCGCGGGCAGAAACCCATGCCATGGCGTCTTTCAGGCAGTGGCTGCTCACCACGATCAACCTGCGTGAGGGCGAGCGGTAAGCAGCCGTTGACCTCAATGATCAGTGACGATGACCATGATCACCGTGGTCGTGGTCGTGGTCGTGGTCGTGGTCGTGGTCGTGGTCGCCATGACCATGATCATCGTGGCCTGGTTCGGCCAAGGCGGCGTGGAGTACCGTGGCGTTGTGGCGCATCATGCCCAGGTAAGTGCTGGCATCGCCCTCACTGGCCAGCGCATCCGCGTAAAGCGTGCCAGCAATGGGCAGGCCGGTTTCTTCGGCCAGTTGCACGATAATGGATTGGTTGGTCATGTTCTCGTGGAACAGCGCCTGAACGTTCTCCTGCTCGATCACGTCCACTAGCGCTGCCATGCTGGCGCCGCTGGGGTCTGCTTCGGTAGAGAGCCCTGCCGGAGACAGGAAGTTGACCCCATAGGCACGGGAGAAGTAACCGAAGGAGTCATGGCCGGTGATGACGCTGGCGGAAGCCGGGATCTCACTGATCAGCGCACGAATCTCGGCATCCAGCTCCGCCATGTCAGCCAGGTAGCGATCAGCATTGGCCTGATACTGCTCGGCGTTGTCCGCATCGACTTCCATCAAGCCGTCGCGGATGTTCTCGACGTAGACCCGCGCCTGGGTCATGTCCTGCCAGGCATGGGGATCATCGTCGCCGTGCTCATGGTCATCATGGCCATGACCATGTTCATGATCGTCGTGCCCGTGATCGTGGCTGTGTCCATGATCGTGGCTATGCCCATGATCATGCCCGTGATCGTGTCCATGGTCGCGATCGTCATGCCCATGATCGTCATGCCCATGATCGTCATGGCCCGCGTAGGCCAGGGCGTTGATGCCATCCGTCGTGGTGACCACCGGGCCTTGATAGTCGCTGGAGTCGATCAGTCGCTCCATCCAGCCTTCGAACAGCAGGCCGTTGAAGACCACCAGATCGGCCTCGGCCAGCGCACGGGCATCACCTGGGCGCGGCGAGTAGACGTGTGCATCGCCGTCAGGGCCGACCAGGGAAGTGACCTCGACATGCTCGCCGCCCACGTTCTCGACCATATCGGCCAGAATCGAGAAGCTGGTGACCACCTGCACACGCTCATTGGCGATGGCGGCAGGTAGGGCCAGCATGGCCGAAACGCCTACCAGCCAGCGGGACGTATGGGAAAGGGACATGACAAACTCCTTTAGTGAATGATCAGGATGTCTGCTCCAGGGCGAGTGGCGTGGTCTTGCGTCGCAGCTTGGCCGCTAAGCTGTGATAGCGGCCAAACAGCGCTGACAACAAGTAAGCCACCCCTGCGAGCAGGATAATGCTTGGCCCCGAAGGGGTATCAAAATGGAACGACAGCAGCAGCCCGCCAGTGCTCGACACCATGGCCAGCACCACCGCGATGCCGATCAAACCTTCCAGCCGCTTGCTCCAGAACCGGGCCGCCGTGGCGGGCAGCATCATCAGCCCCACGGCCATCAGCGTGCCCAGGGTTTGGAAGCCCGCCGTCAGGTTCAGCACCAGCAGGCCCAGAAACACGCTATGCACCCAGCCACTGCGGTGGCTTTGGCCGCGCAAGAACAGCGGGTCCAGGCACTCCACCACCAGCGAACGGAAAATGACCGCCAGCGTGACCACGATGAGCGTGCTGATACCGGCAATCAGCAGCAGGGCGGTCGAGTTGATGGCCAGAATGGAGCCAAACAGCACGTGGGTTAAATCCACGCTGCTGCCGCCCATGGAAATCAACATGACGCCCGCCGCCAACGAAATGATGAAAAAGCTCGCCATGGCTGCGTCTTCCCGCTGGCCGCCCATTTTGGAAACGGCCCCGGCCAGTAGCGCCACCAAGAGCCCGAACAGCACGCCGCCCACACTCATCACCGGCAGCGAAAACCCCGCCAGCAAGAAGCCCAGCGCCACCCCCGGCAAAATGGCATGGGCCATGGCATCGCCAATCAGGCTCATGCCGCGCAGCACCAGAAATACGCCCAGCGGCGGCGCGGCCAAGGAAAGTGCCAGCCCACCCACCACGGCGCGGCGCATGAAGCCGTAGTCGAACGGCGCGATAAACCACGCGTCAAGCAGTGCCAGCATGACGACCTCCCAACGAGAAGGGCACCACCTGGGCGGGGGCGTGATGCGTGTGCAAGGCACTCGGTGCCACCCAACGGCCATGGCCGCCGCTCAGCATCAGCACCTCATCGGCCAGGCGGCGCAAGTGGTCCATGTCGTGCAGCACGATGATGATCGTCACGCCTTCATCGGCCATCTGGCGCAGGATACGGATCAAGATATCCACCGTGTCGCTGTCTACGTTGGCGAACGGCTCATCCAGTAGCAGCAGCTCGGCTTCCTGCATCAGCGTGCGGCCAATCAGTGCCCGCTGGCGCTGGCCGCCGGACAGCTCGCCCAGTGGCCGATGTGCCAAATGGGAGATGCCCAGCCGCGCCATGATCTCGCGACCCTTGCGGTAGTGCGCCGCGCAGTAACCTTTCATGGCTCCATGGCTTGGCCAACTGCCGGTCATCACCAGCTCTTCCACGCTCATGGGGAAGGTCAGATCCAGAGCCAACTGCTGCGGCAACCAGGCACGACGCGCCTTGTCTACCGTGCACACCACTTTGCCGCTGATGGGCCGGAGTTCGCCCATGATGGCCTGAATCAGGGTGCTTTTACCTGCACCGTTGGCACCAATCAGCGCGGTGATCGCGCCGCGCTTGATGTCGCCGTCCACATGCTCCAGCACGGTGCGACCACCCTGTGCCAGGTGCAGGTCGTGCAGTTGCAGGCGCGAAGAGGAACGCTCACTCATAGCGGCCACCCGCCTGCCCACGCCACCAGCCCCCACAACGCCAGCAGGGGAAGGGCAACCAACCCCAGCCGTTTGGTGGCCGACAACGACATCAGCGAAAAATGACAAGGACCTTCCTTGTTATGGCGATGCATGTGCTCACTCATCGAGCAACCTCACTCACGAATAAATAAGTTATAACATAACGAATAGAGAAACAAAAAAAGAGCCGCATATTTTACGCGCTCATGCGGCCCTGACAACGACAAGCGTACCTATAAAAAGTGCCCGGCAAGCCGAGCACGAAAAGCAGTCTGGCCTACCTTCAGAACCGCCAGGTCGCGCTCAGCTGTTGAGGGGTAACCAGCAGGGCATATTCGCCTTCCAGCGTGACCGGGCCCAGCGACACACGGGCCGGTTGGAAGTGATTGATCGCGCGGGACGCCTGATTAGGCTGGGTCCAGATCTGTAATTCATTGATCAGCATGCCGGTGGCAAAATTGACCGCGCCATCCCGCTCCCGGCCATCGGCCGCAATCACCGCGCCGGCCACGCTGTTCACCACCAGGGAGCTGACCCGCGCTTCCCAGCCACGGCGTTCGCGTTCTGCCTGGGCCAACTGCAGGCCCAACGCCTGCACCCCGCTCAACTCGCCCTGGGCCTTCAGCCGCTCATACTCTGCCAGCGCCGCCCGATGTGGCTGGCGATCGGTGAGCGTCCCCGCCAGCGCCAGCGCCGACTTCACCACGCCAATGCGTGCATCGAAACGGTCATCGCGGCTACTGGCCTCGCTGGACTGGTAGGCATCGACCACCAGGCTGGCCGCGTAAATGCCGCTCCAGCCCGCCTCCCACCACTGCGCCTGACGCGCCCCGTTCTCGAACACGCGGTCGTACGTGGCCCATTCATCCCCAGTTTGCGCCTGGGCGGGCAGTGTCAGCATTAGCAACGCCCCCGCCGCTAACATCTTCTGTACACGTTGCCGTAATTGCATGGCCAAACACCTGAGTCACCGAAACGATAGTGCTAAGCGTAGCACGGCGGAAAGATGCCATGAGCGTGGAAAGTGGGTAGGCAAAGCGTGATGAGGATCAATGGTGTTTCAGGGCGAAGAGTGCTTAGATAGGGTGTGTCTAATCAGGCAAGGAGGCAGCAGTGACTTACTACCACTACTGGGGAAAGGCACACGCCAAGGGGAAAAGTGTCGAGTGCCATTTATTGCCGTATCACAGCCTGGATGTGGCTGCGGTGGGTTGGCTATTGCTTTCGCCGGATAGGCCGCTAACACGGCGCTTGGCAGCACAGCTAAGCCTGGAACCTGAGCCGCTGCGCAACCTATTGGTTTTTTGGTTAGGTTTGCACGATATCGGTAAGTTCTCACGCGCTTTTCAAGGACTTTTCCAACCGACCTCGAACGTGAAACTAGTCCCTCGTGTTGCGCAATACGTTTATACCGAGCGCCATGACCGGTTAGGCGACGTGATTTGGGGGACAAAATATCTGGACTGGTTGGAAGATGGCACGTTGAAGTGGACAACAAGCTTGACGCGCGCTGAGCGCAAAGCGCTTCGCGCAGCTTTTTCTGTTCTCTCACCCCCCTTTTTTGGTCATCACGGCCAGCCAGTAAGCGCAGGCAATATCGGCATAGAAAGGTTTTTTTGTCGTGATGAACACGCTGATGATGTAGAGGCAACGCGGCAGTTTATTGCCGATTGGGCCAACGTCGTTCCGCCAGAGTGGCCAATCGAGCAGCTGTTTTCAGAAGAGTGGGTTTATGCCCTGCAGACGCTAAGCTGGTCAATCGCAGGCTGGGCAACCTTAAGCGACTGGTTGGGTTCGAACCAGGATCACTTCCCCTACCTTCAAGAGCAGCTACCTCTCGCCGATTATTGGCAAATTGCGTTACACAATGCTGAGAAAGCATTGGAAGAAACAGGGTTTAACAAGGTTTCCGAACCATTACCTTACGCGAGCATGACCGACTGGTTTGGCAAACAATCCTTCACGCCAACGCCTTTGCAGCATGCCGCCGAGACAGTGGCACTAACGGATGTGCCGCAGTTGTTTATCCTGGAAGATGTCACCGGGTCAGGCAAAACCGAGGCCGCCTGTATTCTGACGCAACGTCTATTGGCGGCAGGCCACGGCGATGGGCTTTATTTTGCACTGCCCACCATGGCCACCTCGAACGCCATGTATTCGCGGCTGGGCAATTTGCACCGCCGCTTTTACACCGCTGAATCTACCCCCTCTTTTGTTCTTGCTCACGGCGCGCGAGAGTTAAACGACGATTTTATCGCCGCCGTTTCCGCACCTCAGCCTACCGATTTGGATTACACCGCTAGCGAGCTGTCGGCCACTAGTCGCTGCAATCAATGGCTAGCGGATTCGCGTAAAAAAGCGCTACTTGCAGAGGTCGGTGTCGGCACCATCGACCAAGCATTGATGGCCATTTTGCCGTTTCGCCACCAATCGCTGCGTTTATACGGGCTAGCGCGAAAGGTGCTCGTCATTGATGAGGTTCACGCCTACGACAATTACATGCAGACCCTGCTGAGCCAACTGCTGAGCTATCACGCTCGACAGGGCGGTAGCGCAATTCTGCTGACCGCCACGCTTCCGCGTGCCATGCGCAGTGCCTTGATGGCTGCTTGGCAAACAGGGCTTGGGCTGTCACCAACGAAACCACAAAAAGAGGACTTTCCGTTACTGACCCATGTGAGCGAAGGGCAACCGTTAGAGCTGCCGCTGGGCTCGCGCAAAGAGGTGTCCAGGAGTGTTGAAGTCGCTTGGCTAACCGAAGAAGAACAGGCGATAGAGGCGGTGCTGGCAGCAGTAGAGGCCGGTGAGTGCATCGCCTGGGTGCGCAATACGGTAGATGACGCTATTCGTGCATTCGAAGCCATCGCTGCCCTGCACCCTGATCCTGAACGCTGTCTGCTGTTCCACAGCCGCTTTGCCATGGTGGATAGGCAGCGCATTGAGTCCCAGGTCATCGAGCGCTTAGGCAAAGACTCAACGCCTGAAATACGTCAGGGTCAAGTGTTGATCAGTACCCAGGTATTTCAGGAGTCTCTCGACTGCGATGTGGATGTGATGATCAGCGACATTGCCCCCATCGATCTATTGATCCAACGAGCAGGGCGGTTACAACGCCACCAGCGTGGTGAGCGCTGCCAGCCGCGCCTGCTGGTGCTAGCACCTCCTTGGGCGGATGATCCCGATGAGCATTGGCTCAAGCGCACGCTGCCAGGTACCCAGGCGGTTTACCGCGATACCTCGTTAAGCTGGTTAACCCAAGGAGTATTACGTCACCTGGAAGCGATACGTATGCCCGAAGAGGCAAGAGATCTTATTGAAGGTGTATATGGCTCAGTACCTGACGATATTCCTGATGCTCTGCAGGGAGCGCGCTACGAGCAAAAAGGAATGCAGAGAACGGCAGGCTCTATGGCGAATTTCAATGCGCTCAACCTGGAAGAGGGCTATATAAAAAGCGATCAGTGGCAGGAAGAGCAAGAGATAGGCACAAGGCTGATGGATGAGCCTACGATCAATGTTTTGTTGCTGTTACTCACCGACGATAACGAGCTGTCGCTGTGGGCGGGAGAGCGCCGCCATGCCGATATGCTCAGCCAGGTAAAGTTACGCCAAAGCCAGGCGTCAAAGCTCGCATCCCTACCGTGTCGCTACGAAAGCCAATGGCTTACCCTGCAAGAGCGCCATAAAGCGCTGAAGTATGTCCAGCCCTGGCTGCCTAGCGATGATCCTAATTGTGACTACGACACCCAGTGGGGAGTTAGGCTAGGCAGTAAGGAGCCAGCGCCATGAGGCAATCAATGTTCGCTAGGTTGAAAACTCATGGCTTCTTCGAAGCTGTACAGACACTGCTCCGGAAATTCCTGCGGCTCTCGGTCAGTCTCAATCGCAGCGGCACGGCGAGCATCGTCGTAAGCTTCGCTCATCAGTTCAGGCAGCGATGCCTTGAGGCTAGGGTTATCTTTCAGCAGGCGATTCACCTTGGTTTGAGCATCCTGAATCGTCAACCGCCAGCTACGCGAACGCCGCTCGGGTTGGTGATCCCATTTCAGCAGGTGCATCAGCAAGCGGGCCAGTTGGCTAATCAAGGCGCGTCGCTCGCTTTTCCCCATGCTCTCAATCTCCTCGGCAAGATGCTCAAGATCCAGCTTGTCCACTTTTCCAGCGCGAAGGAGCCCGGCCTGTTCAAGCGCCCAGGCATAGGCATCCTGCTCGTAATGAATCGCCATTGTCCTGCCCCTCTCCGCCTTATGAATAATCCTAATATTTTTCAGTGTAAACGAAGCGCCGACACCAGACGACACTATCGAGGTGTACATGAATTTACTTGAAGACTCCTGGCTACCCTTTCTATTGAGAAATGGGGAGGTAGAGTATCTCCCCCCTTCTGCGCTAGCTGATCCTGATGTAATCAACCTCGCCCTGCCGCGAGCAGACTTTCAGGGAGCGGCCTACCAGTTTCTGATCGGCCTGCTACAAACGGCGCTGCCGCCTAAAACCCATGATGACTGGCTTGATGTGTTAATGGAGCCACCCAGTGTAACCGCGTTGGATAAAGCCTTCGCGCCTTTCAGTAGCGCTTATGAACTGGACGGCGATGGCCCCCGATTTATGCAGGACCTTGATCCGCTGGACGATGTTAAAAACGCGACCGTCAGTGGTTTATTGATCGATGCCCCTGGCGCTAACGGCATCAAAAATAATACCGACTTTTTCGTCAAGCGCGGCCGTGTTGAGGTGATGTGTGACGCCTGCGCGGCCATAGCACTGTATACCATGCAGATTAACGCCCCTGCGGGCGGTGCTGGTATCCGTGTGGGCTTGCGTGGTGGTGGCCCACTGACAACGTTAGTGATGCCTGAGGCATCAGATGCCAGCCTGTGGGAGCGTCTGTGGCTAAACGTCATCACACAGAAAGAGGCCACCCAAAAAGGCCAGCAGTGGACAGCGCCGCATCCAAAAGAACCTTCGCTATTTTTCTGGATGACCAATACGCGGGTAAGCGATAAAAAAGGCACCGAGGTGCTGCCTGAAGATACCCACCCCCTGCACGCTTACTGGTCAATGCCGCGCCGCTTTCGGCTGCTATTTGAAGAAGCCGATGAGTGCCCGTGTGATATTTGTGGCCGAAAAACCAATCGTGTGGTGCGCGAATTACGCGCCAAGAAACAGGGAGCCAACTACGACGGCCCTTGGTTACACCCGCTAACCCCCTACCGACGTGATCCAAAAAAGCCTAATGAACTGCCGCTTTCCAGCAAAGGTCAGCCGGGTGGGCTTGGCTATCGGCACTGGTCAGGCTTTGTGCTTAACGATGAAGAAAGCAGCGGCGCAATCGCGGCTGCAGTGCTGAAAAGTTACCTCAACAAACAAAAGCTAGTGACACAAGAGCGAAGTCGTGGAGAAGACATTCAGGCGCTGCTGAGAGAGGCACGTTTATGGGTGTTCGGCTACGACATGGACAACATGAAGCCGCGGGGCTGGTATAGCGTCGAAATGCCTTTGGTGGAAATACCACAAGGCCAGCAGGAAAAGCTGCGTGCCTGGGTTCACCAACTGACCGAGCTGTCGCGCAATATCGCCTGGATGGTACGTACCCAGGTTAAAAACGCCTGGTTCTCACGGCCATCGGATGCCAAGGGCGATATAAGCGCCATTGATAACCAGTTTTACGATGCCACTGAGCCTGAATTTTTTAAAGCGTTGTTAGCCCTGCAGCAGGTGCTGCAACAAGACGCGCCGCCACCGCATATCCCTCCTGACATCGCTGAGCGCTGGTACTTCACCCTTAAGCGCGAAGGCATGCGTGTATTCGAAGACTTGGCACTCAGCGGTGCTCAGGAAAGCATGGATCTTGAACGTGCCACTGCTGCTCATAGGCAGTTGCAAAGCTTTCTTGGTGGCAAGAGCAAAGGTAGCAAAGTGGTGAGTGACTTTATCCAACAGGGTGATTTTGACCCCTCCGCGAAGGCCAAGCGTAATGCGGCCTCTGCTGCAGCAACGACAGGAGACGCCTGATGAATGATGTGGAGACGCCAGAAGCAGTCGAGAAAGAAGATATTTTGTCCGAGGCGGAGAAAAAAGCGCTCGTCGCTTTGAAGTTGGATGAAGCTGTCGCCCTGCGCCGCTGGTGGCAGCGGTTGACGTTAACCCCACAGGCCTTGAAAGCATTTACCCCTCAGCCACCACTGCCCCGTGGTGTGAGAGCAGTACTGCGACGTTGTGATACTGCCGAGGCCGCCATGTTAACCCAAGGTTTTCGTGAGCTATGGGCGATGCTGCCAGAAGCGACGAAACAAACGGATTATCGCGATGAAAAGCTACAAGTGTGGGCATGCATTGCGTTAATAGCTGCGGAGTTGCGCGAAGAAAAGAAGGGCGCATCGTTAGCCTTGCGCCTTGGCCAGCAAAAAGAGCAAACCAAAAAACCGCTGATGAGTGAGCTGCGTTTTCAGCAACTTCTTTCCTGCCGTACGCCGGAAGAGTTCATTCAGCGCTTACGCCGGGCGCTGGCGCTTGCAGACAAGAAAGATATCAGTGTCGTGCTGCTGGCGAGTGTTATCGCGCTCTGGTGGCGTGAGCATCGTGGGCGTTTATCTGCCAAGCCCACTCACCGTCTTGGGTTTGTACTGGCAAATGACTATTTCGCTGCAACATCTCGCTATAGCCATGGCAGCGACTGATTTTTACGACTGACGATCAACCCTCCTAGCTTCACATAGACATCACGAATGGAGTTATTCATGAGCCACTTTATTCAACTGCACCTGCTGACTTCTTATCCGCCCGCCAACCTCAACCGCGATGATTTAGGCCGTCCCAAAACTGCCTTGATGGGTGGTGCCAAGCGCCTACGTGTTTCGTCGCAAAGCCTCAAGCGTACCTGGCGTACCTCTGCTCTCTTTGAAGAAGCACTGGCGGGGCATGTGGGTACACGCACCAAGCGTCTAGGCTCTGAAGCCTATAAAGAACTGAGAGAAAACGGGCTGGATGAAAAAATGGCGGGGGCTTGCGCAGAAAAAATAGCCGGTGTGTTTGGCAAGCTGCGTAAAGTAGAAAAAGGCGAAGCTAAAGAGTTTGAGATTGAGCAGCTAGTGCACGTTGGCTTGGAGGAGCGCCAAGCGATCAGCGCATTGGTTGAAACGCTGGCGGCAGAGAAGCGTGAGCCAAATGATGATGAATTAAAGCTATTGCGTCACAAACCTGCCGCCGCCGATGTCGCTCTGTTTGGCCGTATGTTAGCAGCGGTGCCTGAATATAACGTTGATGCCGCCTGCCAAGTGGCCCATGCGATCACTGTGCATGCTGCCGAAGTGGAAGATGATTACTTTACCGCTGTTGATGACTTAAACACCGGCGATCAAGACCGGGGTGCGGCGCATATTGGCGAATCGGGTTTTGGTGCTGGGCTGTTCTATCTCTATATCTGCATTGACCGGCAGCAGTTGGTTGAGAACTTGCAGGGCAACAGTGAGCTAGCCGATCAGGCGATTGCTGCATTGGTGGAAGCTGCGGCTAAAACGTCACCCAAAGGCAAGCAAAACAGCTTCGGTTCCCGCGCCCATGCGAGCTACGTGCTGGCTGAAAAAGGCAACCAGCAACCGCGTTCACTCTCCACTGCTTATTTGCGTCCGGTCGCGGGGCAAGATCAAGCACTCGATGCTATTAAGCGTATTGAAGAGCAGGCTAACGCGTTTGATAGCGCTTATGACGCAGGTGCTGACAGTCGCTTTGTTACCAGCGCCGAGATCGGCTATGAAGAACCGCAGCTAAAAGGCAATGTTCAAAAAGGCAGCCTTACAGAGCTGATCGCTTTCTTAAAAGCCGATCAGTAAGGAGGCGGCATGACCGACTATCTTATTTTTCGGCTCTATGCGCCGCTTGCCAGTTGGGGCGAGGCCGCCGTTGGTGAAACGCGCCCTACGGCGACTTATCCGGGCAAAGGGGCTATTTTGGGACTGCTGGGGGCCGCTCTAGGTATTCGTCGTGATGACGATGCAGGCCAAATGGAGCTGCGTGACAGTATTGCCATGGGCGTAAAACAGTACACCTCCGGTATGTTAATGCGCGACTACCACACGGTTCAGATGCCTGCCGCACAGTCAAAAGTGAGCTACCAAACCCGCAAAGAAGAACTAGGCGGGCTGCGCGATGCGTTGAAAACAATCCTCTCTAGCCGGGATTATCGCTGCGACGGTCTATGGACAGTAGCCGTCTGGCTAACGCCAGAAGCAACTTTGACGCTTTCTGAACTGGAGCAAGCGCTAAAAACACCCCATTACCCGCTTTATTTAGGGCGCAAATCCTGCCCGCCCTCTGCGCCACTTGCACCTCAATTGCGGCAGTGTGCCACGCTTAAGGAAGCCCTGGATGTGGTGTTTCCTAAACTGGCGGTTAACTGCCAAGAAGACAGGAAGGCACTGCGATTTCCTGATGAAGCGTTATACGCATGGGAGGGCGAGGCGAGCGGTTTAGATGGCAGCCAAGTGGCAGAGTACAACGATGTATGGGATTTGCCGCTAAATCGCCGCCGTTGGCAGTTTGGCCCTCGGTTAGAGTTTCGCCGCTCAGTAGCAGCAGAGGAGGCACGCTAATGTATCTCTCACGCGTACGTGTCGACCTGAACGGGCTGTCTCGTGACAAGCTATTTGATGTGATGAATGCAGAAGCCTACACCGCGCATCAGCTTTTGTGGCAGCTATTTCCCGAGCATGAAGGCCCCCGCCCGTTTCTTTTCAGGCAGGAAATAGAAGAAGCCGAAGAGGGTAAAGCCATAAAAGGGTTGCCGCTCTTTTATGTTCTTTCAGACCGTGAACCTGTATCAGTGGCAGGCTTGCTTACTGCAGAGAGTAAATCTTATGCACCTGAGCTAAAAGCGGGAGATATGTTGGCATTCCGCCTGCGTGCTAACCCCACGATGGCAGTGCATGTGCCGGGGCAACGTGGCCAACGTGCCGATGTGTTAATGGTCGCCAAAAAGCCATTCGCGCCGGGGCAGCGTACTAGCCAAGCTTGCGTTGAGGCGATGAATAGTAAGGCCCGTGAGTGGCTCGAAAGCCGTGCTGAAACGTGGGGCTTTCGCCTACCGGTGACGCCAGAACTAGGTGCCTACCGTCAACATGTATTGAACAAAGGTAGCGGCAAGCCAGTTCAATTCTCCACGGTGGATTACGAAGGTCTGCTGGAAGTGACCCATCCAGGAAAGCTGATCGAAACCATGGCTCACGGTATTGGGCGGGCCAAGGCATTCGGTGGAGGTTTGCTACTACTGCGCCGACCTTAGGAGGCAACATGGGCTTTATTCCACTAAAGCCCATTCCCGAAAAAGACCGTATGTCGATGATCTTTATCGGGATGGGGCAGATAGACGTGCGTGACGGTGCTTTCGTCGTCATTGACGAGGTGAACGGCGAGCGAATGCATATCCCGGTTGGCTCAGTGGCTTGTCTGTTGCTGGAGCCGGGCACCCGGGTTTCGCATGCAGCCATTAAGCTAGCGGCCACGGTAGGTACGCTACTGATTTGGGTAGGCGATGCTGGCGTACGCCTTTATAGTGCTGGGCAACCCGGCGGCGCACGGTCAGACAAATTGCTTTACCAAGCGCAGCTGGCGTTGGATGAAAAGCTGCGTCTTAAAGTGGTACGCAAGATGTTTGAGCTGCGTTTTGGTGAAGAGCCACCTTCTCGTCGCAGCATCGAGCAACTGCGTGGTATGGAAGGCGCAAGGGTGCGCAAAACCTACCAACTATTAGCCAAACAGTACGGCGTTAAATGGAACGGACGCCGTTACGATCCAAAACAGTGGGATGCATCGGATGTCGCTAACCAATGCCTATCCGCAGCAACGGCCTGTTTATATGGGATTACCGAAGCCGCTATTTTGGCCGCAGGCTATGCCCCAGCGATTGGGTATCTGCACACCGGTAAGCCGCTGAGCTTTGTGTACGATATTGCCGACATCGTGAAGTTCGAAACGGTAGTGCCCGCAGCTTTTAGAGTCGCTGCGCGTAATCCGCCTCTGCCGGAAAGAGAAGTTCGTATCGCTTGCCGCGATGCATTCAAGCAGTCTCGCATTCTCCAGCGCTTGATTCCCATGATCGAAGATGTGCTGGCCGCAGGCGAGATTCAGCCCCCACCTCCAGCACCTGATGCTGTGCCACCTGCAATTCCAGAACCACCGTCGGTCGGTGATGCCGGGCACAGGAGTGGATAAATGGCGATGCTTGTAGTGGTTACAGAAGCCGTGCCTCCACGCCTACGTGGCAGGTTAGCAGTGTGGCTTTTAGAGATTAGAGCCGGTGTTTATGTGGGTGATGTAAGCAGGCGCATCCGCGAGATGATTTGGGAACAGGTCGAAGCGTTGGCCGAAGATGGCAACGTCGCCATGGCCTGGGCAAGCAACCATGAATCGGGGTTTGAATTCCAAACCTACGGTGAAAACCGCCGGGAGCCGATTGATCATGACGGATTGCGTTTGGTGCGTTTTTTACCGCCCCAAGTTAACTAGCTGATTTTATTTGCTCTTTAACAATTTGAAGTGGTTAAAAAGTAAGCAAAATAGCTGGTGGAATTTTTATCTGCTATTTTCTTCATGTAGATCAAGTATCTACAACAAGTCCGATCCCCGCACGAGCGGGGATGAACCGCCGAGTTCATCGAGGCGTTCCGCGACAAATACCCGATCCCCGCACGAGCGGGGATGAACCGTGGCCCCGCCGGACCTGCCCGCGCTGGATGCCCCGATCCCCGCACGAGCGGGGATGAACCGCGCTCGCCGTTCGCGTCAAACACCACGGTATCCCGATCCCCGCACGAGCGGGGATGAACCGTGGCCACGCCGGACCTGCCCGCACTGGACGCCCCGATCCCCGCACGAGCGGGGATGAACCGAGATCCACTTGGCGCTAGACGAAGAAATGGAGCCGATCCCCGCACGAGCGGGGATGAACCGTCGCTGCCATTCAGGCGTTTGCCGATCTCGATCCGATCCCCGCACGAGCGGGGATGAACCGGCGGTCTTTTCGGGTACTTGGCCACCCAGCACCCGATCCCCGCACGAGCGGGGATGAACCGCCCGACATGGAGGCGTTGTTTTCGACCGCGATCCGATCCCCGCACGAGCGGGGATGAACCGGTGAGCAGCACACCTGCCGTGCTGGCCAGTGCCCGATCCCCGCACGAGCGGGGATGAACCGCGGTGGTGCACCAGCGAGTAGGCGGCGCTGTGCCCGATCCCCGCACGAGCGGGGATGAACCGTTGTCCTTCGCCAGTTCGCTGAACAGCAGCACCCGATCCCCGCACGAGCGGGGATGAACCGGCGGCGGTAAGAGCTGCAGCGACGCCCGCTGACCGATCCCCGCACGAGCGGGGATGAACCGCCCTGGCCGCGGCCGGGATCCCTGCCTGGACGCCGATCCCCGCACGAGCGGGGATGAACCGCCGCCGATGCCGCCCATAGCACCGCCGCCCATCCGATCCCCGCACGAGCGGGGATGAACCGGGCTTGATTAAAGCTCAAATGGGAGAGGCAAACCGATCCCCGCACGAGCGGGGATGAACCGCCAGATAGTGGCGTTGAAGGTGCTGAAATTGACCGATCCCCGCACGAGCGGGGATGAACCGCGAAACTGGGGATACTGCGGGCTGGCCTCGGGGCCGATCCCCGCACGAGCGGGGATGAACCGAAAACCCACCCAGCCAGACGTAGCCATGCCAGCCGATCCCCGCACGAGCGGGGATGAACCGACGAGGCTTTGGGCCAGCGTATCGACTCGGTACCGATCCCCGCACGAGCGGGGATGAACCCGAAGCCACTACCCGGGCCTCAGAAGATGAGGCCCGATCCCCGCACGAGCGGGGATGAACCGGGTAATGGCTCAGCCGTCGTTGGCGGCGTCGCCCGATCCCCGCACGAGCGGGGATGAACCGGTGACCTGGTAATCAAACGTGCCAGCGTCGATCCGATCCCCGCACGAGCGGGGATGAACCGTATGGCCGCAAGGCAGGTACCTGGCACCGCATCCGATCCCCGCACGAGCGGGGATGAACCGCGGCAAGATCGCCCCGACTGGGCAGGTGTCTGCCCGATCCCCGCACGAGCGGGGATGAACCGCCGCATACCTGGCAACCAATCGGCAGCGAGCGCCGATCCCCGCACGAGCGGGGATGAACCGTCGCTATTAATGGCGGCATCGTAGCGCACATCCCGATCCCCGCACGAGCGGGGATGAACCGGAAGCCACCACGCTGGTAGATGACACGGGCGACCGATCCCCGCACGAGCGGGGATGAACCGTACGCCGACGCACGCGACGGCACCATCAGCGCCCGATCCCCGCACGAGCGGGGATGAACCGCCGGTCCTTACGCATGATCTGCTGGGCCTGCACCGATCCCCGCACGAGCGGGGATGAACCGAACGGCAAGCTGTGCCCGGATGGCCACTGGCGCCGATCCCCGCACGAGCGGGGATGAACCGGCTCAAGGAAGGGATGTGCTTCCCTAATGGCCCCGATCCCCGCACGAGCGGGGATGAACCGTGGGGCCAGAGGCGGGCGTGCATGGCCCCGTGCCGATCCCCGCACGAGCGGGGATGAACCGCGATGGGTAACGCCGCTGGGGCCACTGATGAGCCGATCCCCGCACGAGCGGGGATGAACCGGCACTTCAATCGTTGCCACGGCGTCACCGTCACCGATCCCCGCACGAGCGGGGATGAACCGACTATGCCAGCGATGTGGCGGCGCTGGGCGTTCCGATCCCCGCACGAGCGGGGATGAACCGCCGATTTTGTGCAGCTTTCCGATGCGGCGGTGCCGATCCCCGCACGAGCGGGGATGAACCGCGTTGTACCACAATTTGAATATGCGCAGCGGTCCGATCCCCGCACGAGCGGGGATGAACCGGCTACTCATCGTCACGCTTTGGCTTTTCAGTACCGATCCCCGCACGAGCGGGGATGAACCGCGCCAGCAAACCGCCCTGACCAACACCGGAGGCCGATCCCCGCACGAGCGGGGATGAACCGGCCAGGACAGCCTGCGGGCGGCCGATGCCGATCCGATCCCCGCACGAGCGGGGATGAACCGTTGCTAGACCACTTCATGATAGTGGCCCTATCCCGATCCCCGCACGAGCGGGGATGAACCGCCTATTGTGCGGCCTATGCGCGGTGGCGAAAGCCGATCCCCGCACGAGCGGGGATGAACCGCGTTTGGCCGCCGGTAATGCGGTAGAACCCCGCCCGATCCCCGCACGAGCGGGGATGAACCGCCATGTCAACGCTGCGCCGCCAGCTGAAAGAGCCGATCCCCGCACGAGCGGGGATGAACCGCGCCCGATCATCGCTAAACCCCATCTCTCTTGCCGATCCCCGCACGAGCGGGGATGAACCGCCGCTGCCGAGCGCATGAAGGTCGTGGGTGGTCCGATCCCCGCACGAGCGGGGATGAACCGGCCTACCTTGACCTGGCCATGGATGCCAAAAACCGATCCCCGCACGAGCGGGGATGAACCGTAGTCGATGTTCTTACCGGCGGCGTTACGCGCCCGATCCCCGCACGAGCGGGGATGAACCGTCCGAACGCGGGCGCAGCTGTCGATCTTCACTCCGATCCCCGCACGAGCGGGGATGAACCGGCTCATGCCCACGCTGGCACCTCTCCTTACCGCCGATCCCCGCACGAGCGGGGATGAACCGTTGCTTTGTAGCGCTTTGGCGCTGCGTCCGTTCCGATCCCCGCACGAGCGGGGATGAACCGGCTTGGCGCGCTTCCAGCTCCGTCAGCTGAGCCCGATCCCCGCACGAGCGGGGATGAACCGCGTGGATGAAAGCCGACCTAGTGCAGATGCTCCCGATCCCCGCACGAGCGGGGATGAACCGGGTTACGCTTTACGTCGACTTCTCGGTACAGGCCGATCCCCGCACGAGCGGGGATGAACCGCGCCGCTTAGCCCATCAGATGGAGCTATCCGCCCGATCCCCGCACGAGCGGGGATGAACCGTCACGGTGGGGCTGGGTGATCGATTTGCGCAGCCGATCCCCGCACGAGCGGGGATGAACCGCACCCCGGAAATGCGCTTTGGTCCATCCATCCCCGATCCCCGCACGAGCGGGGATGAACCGCGGATAGAGCGGCTCGGCAATGACATGGAGACCCGATCCCCGCACGAGCGGGGATGAACCGCGCGTCTGCCAGCCCGCTAACGGTTTCAATGCCCGATCCCCGCACGAGCGGGGATGAACCGTCATAGCACCGGAGAAGAGTAGATGCGCGAATCCGATCCCCGCACGAGCGGGGATGAACCGGCCGCTCAAGCGCCCAATCATTGATGAAATGGCCGATCCCCGCACGAGCGGGGATGAACCGTGCGGGGGTTTTTGAATGTTCTTCCAGCCCATCCGATCCCCGCACGAGCGGGGATGAACCGTTCGCCTAGCGATTTATGCTCGGCAGCCGGATCCGATCCCCGCACGAGCGGGGATGAACCGGGATCGACGGCCTGACCGTCACGCTGGCGGGACCGATCCCCGCACGAGCGGGGATGAACCGCGGTAACCGTGCATTTCTGCGACTTGTTCTAGCCGATCCCCGCACGAGCGGGGATGAACCGCGCCCTGAGCAGTGCCGAACAGCAGGCCCGTACCGATCCCCGCACGAGCGGGGATGAACCGATAACAAAAATTTGAACGATCATCACGATTAGCCGATCCCCGCACGAGCGGGGATGAACCGATTTGGCGCTAGGTCACGGGGCGATAAGCGCACCGATCCCCGCACGAGCGGGGATGAACCGCCAGCGGCGACAAGCTCCCCCAGCAGCATCAGCCGATCCCCGCACGAGCGGGGATGAACCGTTCGGCGGCCATGAGGAGAGCTTCGACAACGCCCGATCCCCGCACGAGCGGGGATGAACCGCGACGCGCTGTCCATGCCGCCATTTGGCTCTGCCGATCCCCGCACGAGCGGGGATGAACCGGCTTTCAGACGTGGCAGATGAAGCGCGGCAATCCGATCCCCGCACGAGCGGGGATGAACCGGCAGTGATTATGAAGGGTATTGCGCGGTGCTGCCGATCCCCGCACGAGCGGGGATGAACCGGCATGGATAGCGTGACGGTCTGGTGGTATGAGCCGATCCCCGCACGAGCGGGGATGAACCGCATGCTCGACCAGCTACCCAACGCCCGCCGCACCGATCCCCGCACGAGCGGGGATGAACCGATATTGTAGAGTGCATCTATGCGAGCTTGCATCCGATCCCCGCACGAGCGGGGATGAACCGTTCCAAACACCTGGCTGAACATCAACATTTGTCCGATCCCCGCACGAGCGGGGATGAACCGAAAGGCGACCCGGCCACGTTTAACCCGCCGGGCCGATCCCCGCACGAGCGGGGATGAACCGATCGACTTTGAGTCGAAATCTTGGGCCGGTGCCCGATCCCCGCACGAGCGGGGATGAACCGCTGGAATACGACAACGATGAGCTAAATAACACCCGATCCCCGCACGAGCGGGGATGAACCAGTGGCTGAGATCGAGTGGGAATACGCGACGAGCCCGATCCCCGCACGAGCGGGGATGAACCGCGACAACATCGCCTGCCGTTGACGCCCATGGCCCGATCCCCGCACGAGCGGGGATGAACCGACGCAATGCCCAACCGAGACCCGAACAACTGGCCGATCCCCGCACGAGCGGGGATGAACCGGTAAACGTATCGCCTAGCGTTAACTGTGACGCCCGATCCCCGCACGAGCGGGGATGAACCGTACTCAATCCCCCATGCTTCGGCCTACCTGGTCCGATCCCCGCACGAGCGGGGATGAACCGCGATCCGGGGTGGACCACCACTCGTACACGAGCCGATCCCCGCACGAGCGGGGATGAACCGCGGCGAGAAGAGGGCAAGCCGAGATCGAGCGTCCGATCCCCGCACGAGCGGGGATGAACCGATCGCTCTCCTATTTCTGATGATTCTCGTCTTCCGATCCCCGCACGAGCGGGGATGAACCGATCGCTCTCCTATTTCTGATGATTCTCGTCTTCCGATCCCCGCACGAGCGGGGATGAACCGGCGCTACAGGCGCTGCTACGGGAGCCGTATGACCGATCCCCGCACGAGCGGGGATGAACCGGAGACTGGCGGCGTTGAGACCGTGAAAACCAACCGATCCCCGCACGAGCGGGGATGAACCGTATTGTTAATAACTTTAATATTCTCACATGGACCGATCCCCGCACGAGCGGGGATGAACCGGGCAGGTCTAGCGGTTCTGGCTGGATCACTAACCGATCCCCGCACGAGCGGGGATGAACCGCGGAGAAGGCCACGGAAGAGAGCAAACCCAAGCCGATCCCCGCACGAGCGGGGATGAACCGTTCCGCGACGTGGTTCTGCAGAACGCGGTACTCCGATCCCCGCACGAGCGGGGATGAACCGTCAGTGCGTAGCAGCGGGTTGACGTGGTTAATCCGATCCCCGCACGAGCGGGGATGAACCGGCGACAGGCAAGTTGTTCGGGCAGCGCATGCTCCGATCCCCGCACGAGCGGGGATGAACCGAAAGAGTGGCCGCCGCATCCTGG
This sequence comes from Vreelandella stevensii S18214, assembly GCF_000275725.1. Lineage (GTDB taxonomy): Bacteria > Pseudomonadota > Gammaproteobacteria > Pseudomonadales > Halomonadaceae > Vreelandella > Vreelandella stevensii. The sequence goes on from NZ_AJTS01000045.1 coordinate 25,213, forward strand.
TATGAATGCCCGATCCCCGCACGAGCGGGGATGAACCGTTCGATACGCTGATAACAATGCAGGCGCACCACCGATCCCCGCACGAGCGGGGATGAACCGGTGAACCCGTTGGTGGGCGTGAACGCCGAGGACCGATCCCCGCACGAGCGGGGATGAACCGTCACCAGCCGCCGCGAAACTGCGCAGATGATGCCGATCCCCGCACGAGCGGGGATGAACCGGCGATGGCTGACGAGTATGGTATTAAGCGCGACCGATCCCCGCACGAGCGGGGATGAACCGCTTGGGGTGAAGCCATGTACCTTGAAATGAGCCCGATCCCCGCACGAGCGGGGATGAACCGGCTCTGTGTGTTAGCGGCGGTGGATGCCGCGCCCGATCCCCGCACGAGCGGGGATGAACCGCCTATCTACTAACTCGATGGCGGCAGGCATGTCCGATCCCCGCACGAGCGGGGATGAACCGGACGCTGAATGCCGCTCTGGCAGCCAGCAAAGCCGATCCCCGCACGAGCGGGGATGAACCGAGCGTATTCCAACAGGCACCGATAACGGCCAACCGATCCCCGCACGAGCGGGGATGAACCGCCAGGCTTCCGACTTCGCTGGCGATGCATGGCCCGATCCCCGCACGAGCGGGGATGAACCGTCGGTACGTCAGCGTGATTTGCTCGTTGGCTTCCGATCCCCGCACGAGCGGGGATGAACCGTTGGGAAAACTTCCTGGTGGCATGGCGTGAGGCCGATCCCCGCACGAGCGGGGATGAACCGCATTTTAGGCGATACTTGAGGGGTCGAAGCAGCCGATCCCCGCACGAGCGGGGATGAACCGGCCGGCCGATTGACCTGGGCGGGCGGCGCCGACCGATCCCCGCACGAGCGGGGATGAACCGCGAAGGTGTTGGTGCCTTTGATGGTGCCAGTACCGATCCCCGCACGAGCGGGGATGAACCGGCCTGGCCGTGCTTCGCCGGGCGGCCGCGCCCTGTAGTGGTTCAATAAAACCGGGCACCAACGTAGGTGGTAATATTGCCACCAGAAGCGAGGTGTCTGATGACCAAGAAACGACGTACTTTTTCTCCTGAATTCAAGCAGGAAGCAGCCTGCCTGGTGTTGGACCAGGGCTACACCACTCTCGAAGCATGCCGGTCGCTCGGTGTGGGTGAGACAGCTCTACGACGCTGGGTACAACAGCTGAAAGATGAACGTGAGGGCATCACCCCAAAGGGCAAAGCCTTAACCTCCGAGCAGCGCCGGATTCAGGAACTGGAAGCCCGTTGCAAACGGCTTGAGATGGAGAAAGAGATACTAAAAAAGGCTACCGCTCTCTTGATGTCAGACGACATGAATCGTACGCGCTGATAGACCAGTTGAGTGAGCAAATGCCTGTTGAAATGGTCTGTAACGCGTTTGATATTAGCCGCTCCAGTTACTACGAGTACCGCCAGCGGCGGCACCGTGTGGATGTTGAGCGTCTGGCCTTAAAAGCTCAGGTAAGCCGCCTTTTCAAAAAGAGTCGCCGCTCAGCGGGCAGCCGCTCAATCAAGGGGTTGCTCAGCGAAGAAGGCGTCACCATCGGCCGTTTCAAGGTTCGGCGTTTGATGAGCGAAATGGGGTTGATCTGCAAGCAACCAGGCCCTCATGCCTACAAGCAGGCGACTGTTGAGCGGCCTGATATTGCGAATCATCTTGGCCGCAAATTTACACCAGACCAGCCCAATCAGGTCTGGTGTGGTGACATCACTTATATCTGGAGTGGCCAGCATTGGAGCTATCTGGCCGTTGTGTTGGATCTTTATGCTCGTCGTGTTGTTGGCTGGGCCATGTCGTCCAGCCCGGATGCAGATCTTGTTGTGAAAGCACTGGATCACGCTTGGGAACAACGTGGTCAGCCCAAGCGCGACATGTTCCATTCCGATCAGGGTAGTCAATATGCAAGCCGTAAGTTCCGCCAAAGACTTTGGCGCTATCGAATGAAACAAAGCATGAGCCGACGTGGCAACTGCTGGGACAACTCGCCGATGGAAAGGCTGTTCCGGAGCCTGAAATCAGAGTGGATACCGGCATGGGGATATCGAAATCTACCTGAGGCCAGGAAAGACGTTAGTAGCTATCTGATGGGGTACTACAACCAGCAGCGCCCTCACTCGTTTAACGATGGCCTGCCTCCCGTGGTGGCTGAGGAAAACCTTAAATTACTGTCCGGAATTAGTTGACCACTACACCCCCGATCCCCGCACGAGCGGGGATGAACCGCGCTCTGCCAGGCGCGTGAGAAAGTGGAGATCCCGATCCCCGCACGAGCGGGGATGAACCGCTCGAGCCCTCCCCCGCTAACATGAAAAAAGCCCGATCCCCGCACGAGCGGGGATGAACCGCGCTCTGCCAGGCGCGTGAGAAAGTGGAGATCCCGATCCCCGCACGAGCGGGGATGAACCGCTCGAGCCCTCCCCCGCTAACATGAAAAAAGCCCGATCCCCGCACGAGCGGGGATGAACTGGGCACCAGCATGGAGGGTGTGGGCATCTATGACCGATCCCCGCTTAGGATATAGTTCATGTGTGCGAGGCTTTGCAGTGAGAATCAGCTTTTCTACCTGTCGTTATTCCATGGAGCCTAGCCGATATTTTGCTTACACTTCTTCAGATAATGCGAGAGACCAATATTCGCCTGGTGTGTCCTGTGAGAACAGATGAGGCATTTGGGGATGGCGAGCCAACCTCGCATTACGCCTACTTCTTGGAAAGGTGCAGCTTTTCATCGAAGTGTATGACTGGCTGACCGATGTAAGCTGACACCTTTTCTAGAGATCAAATGCACTAGCCTAGTGTGCTTAACCCCCCACCCCAACATGTCGCCCGAGCGGGGGCCGTGGTTACTCTTTTTCGTCCTCTTCTTCCTCTTCCCAGTGTTCCATGGCGCGTTTGTCGTCGGGTAGGCGCACGATGTCGCCGATGTCGATTTTCTGGTGTGATTTGAAGCGGTGGCCGTGTTCGTCGAGGATAGCGGCGACGCTGCCGATGCTGACGGCATCGTCGTCGCGGTAGGCTTCTACTTTGACGCGTACGATGCGGCCCTGGTAGCGGGCGGAAAGGATAGCGCCGGGGTAGGGGGAGGTGTGGTCAGGGTCGTTCTTGAAGTACTCCACCACGCTCGCGCTGCCGGGGTCGTCCCATTCAATGTGTTTATGCATAGGAAGGCTTCCTTTCGTGGGTCTAAAAAAGGGTTCCTTTTCAGTGTAGTTTGCGTTGGTAGAAGTCAACCAGTGTTCGTGGACACTGTCGACGGATCCGCTTAACTTAACCGTTTACGAACCAGGGAGCGGAGCGCCCATGCACTTATACCATGCGCTGTTCGAGCAGTCGGCGACCCCGCTGTTTGTGATGACGTGCGATGGCCAGACGTGCGTTCAGGGCAACGCGGCGTTTCGGCGTACGGTCGGTTGGCAAGCCATGGGGTCAGAAGCCGCCCTGGAGCGCTGCTTTCCATTGGATGGGACGAGCGTGCTCGACGCCATTCGCCGCTGTGATGAACAGCAGCAGCCTTGCACGTTAACGGTCTGCTGGGGGGAAACGGGAAGGTCATGGCAACTGCAGCTTTCTCCCGTGCGCGATGGGGGCCAGCGAGCGGTATATGGCGAGCTGAGCCAGTTGATGCTGCCGTTTGGCGAGTCGCTGGACGACCTGCTCTCGCAGCTGCCGGGGTTCGTCTACCAGCTGCATCTCTCGCAGGAGGGGGCGTGGCGCTACACCTACGTGGGCCAGCGGGTCACGGAGCTGTTTGGTGCGTCGGTTGAAGAGGTGCTGGCAGATGCCCAAACGCTGTTGGCCAACATTCATCCCAGTGACCGCGATACGGTAATTGAAGGGTCGCTGCAAAGTGCGCGTTCCTTGACGCCCTGGCGAAGTGAGTTTCGCATGTTTCGCCTTGATGGCGAGATGCTCTGGGTCGAGGCCCACGATCGTCCTCGCCGCCAGCCCGATGGCAGCCTGCTATGGACAGGCTACGCCAACGACATTACCCAGCGTAAGGCGCTGGAGGCCGCGCTGCGCTCCAGCGAGCAGCGTTTTCGCCAGCTGGTCGAGCAGGCCAACGACATCATCTACACGCTGAATGCCGAAGGCACGCTTACCTACGTGTCGCCGAACTGGCCGCGCATTCTGGGCCATGAGGTCGAGGAGGTGCTGGGGCAGAACATGAGCTTCGTGCTGCACCCGGAAGACCTGGAAGCCTGCCAGCGGTATATCGAAAAGGTTTACCGCACCGGGGCGCCCCAGGGGTTGATCGAGTACCGGGTGCAGCACGCCAACGGCGAGTGGCGCTGGCACTTTACCAACGGGGCACCGCTGCTGGACGAGCAGGGGCAGGTGATGAGCTTCCTGGGGATTTCCCATGATGTGACGCCGCGCCGGGAAATGGAGCAGAAAATGCTGCATCTGGCCCAGCACGATACCTTGACCGACTTGCCCAACCGGTCGCTGTTTTTCAGCCACCTGAGCAGTGCCATTGCTCAAGCCAAGCGGAGTGATATACCGCTGGCGCTGCTGTTCATCGATCTGGATGATTTCAAGCCGGTCAATGACCGTTTTGGCCATGGTGTCGGTGACCAGTTACTGCAGGCCGTGGCTCAGCGCCTTCTGCAACGGCTGCGCGGCGGTGACCGCGTGGGGCGCATTGGGGGCGATGAGTTCGTGGCCATGTTGGGCGGGCCCGTGGCCGCCGAGGAAGCCTTGATGGTGGCCGACCAGCTTTGTCAGGCACTGGCAGCACCGTTTACGCTGCCGGTAGGGGACGTCCACGTATCGGCCAGTATTGGAGTGGCGCTGTTGCCTCTGCACGCTGCTGAAGAGTCCACGCTGATCCACTGCGCCGACCAGGCGATGTATCAGGCAAAGGCGCAAGGGCGTAATCAGGCGGTGCTTTATGCACCTGCGTCGTCAGATGCGTCGTGACCCACGTACTGGAACAGGAAGTTGAGCGCGGCGGGTAGGCTGGCGCGCCACACACGCCAGGTGTGCCCACCGGGGTACAGGTCCAGCCGCACCAGTCCTGGCTGAATGCGTTCCATGGTCTGGCGTAGCTGGCGCGCGTGGTATTCGGCGTCGTACACGTCGCTGCGTCCGGCGCTGATGTAAAGCGGCACCGGCGGGGTGTCACTCTGTTCGGCAGTAGGGCGCGGCGTGACCTGCAGACGATAGTGCTCCAGATGAGCGGTGTAGTTGAGACGCTCCCATTGTGCCTGGTCGAACTGGCCCCGCTCATCCAGAAAGGCGGGGTGGCGGTGCGCCGAGGAGTTGCTGGGCGGCGTGGGCACGTAGCTGGCGGGGCTCAGCGCGGCGGCGGCGGCAAACATTTCGGGGTGTTCCAGCGCGAAGTTGAGCGCGCCGTAGCCGCCTGCCGAAAGCCCAGCCACCCCTCGCTGCTCACGAGTGGTGCCCACGTGGTAGTGGGCTTCGATGTGAGGCATCAGGTCGTTGAAAAAGGCGCTGCGGGCGGGTTCGTTATGGCCATCTACCCACCAGCTGCGGCTGCCTGGCATCACGAATACGGCGGGGGGAATATGCCCTGCCTGAATCAGTCGGTCTGCCACTTGTGGCAGGTTGCCCCGAGTAGCCCAGTCCAGCTCGTTACCGAAAGAACCGTGCAGCAGGTAGATCACGGGGTAGGGCGTTGTCGCTTGGCTGTCATAGCCATCGGGTAAATACAGCGTATAAGGGTAATCGTAGCCCAGCGTGGGGGAGTAGAACTGCTCGCGCACCACCTCGCCTGCCAGTGCGACGTTGCTCAACACCAGCCAGCCAAAGAGCCCGGCCAAGCGTCCAGCCAGCAGAGCAATGCGTTGCAAGGCAGTTCTTCTGATCACGGGGCCTCCGGAATTTACGGGCATTTACAAGGTCGGACAGCAGGCGGCTCGCGGGTGTTCACTCTCGGCCGCTATTAACAGGATAGCGGCTAGGCGGTGCGCTGGGGGAAACCGGGAGGCTGGATGCAGAAAATCGAGGAAATCTACTGGCTGCGTGCTTACGGCTGCATTGCCGTTTTTTTGTTTCATTGGCTGGACCATTTGAACCAGCGGGTAGATAACCTGGCCACCGACCTCATGCGGATTCCCCTGGTGTTGGGCACTCCCGTGTTCCTGTTCATCTCGATATTCGTTTTCGCCGTGCGTTACGACAAGCAGATCCCGCCGGGCTTTCTGCTCCAGCGGGTCAAGTACGTCATGCTGCCTTACCTGATGTATGGCTTTATCTATTCGACGGCAGAGTGGTGGCGGTTGGCGGGCAGCGACGATGCTGTGGACTTTTTGGCCAACGCACGCAGCTACTTCATCTATGCGGGCTGGCACGGGTATTTCTTGATCATCGCCATGCAGTTCTATGCGGCATATTGGGCATTTACCCGCTGGCAGCTGTGGCGGGTGAATCCGGTGCCCTGGCTGTGGGTGGCATGTGTAGTCAGCATGGCCTACTGGGGGCTGGCGTACTGGTTCCAGGTAGAGCCCCCAGGCTACTTGCTGTGGATCGCGCCCCTGGGGTGGGTGTATCTCTTCTTTCTGGCGCTGGTGCTGGTGCGCTATTACCCGCTGGCGCCTCGTGCCGTGCTGCAGGAGCGCCCCGTGTGGCTGCAAACGCTGTCGCAGTCCCGTTGGCTATGGGGGTGGGTGGCGCTGATCGTGATGGCCACCTTTGCTCATTGGCTGGCGTTCTCTTCCAAGGAAGTCTGGGTCATTCCCTTTTTCGTGCTGTTCGTGCTGGTGACCATGCGCCGCTTGAAGGGGCGCCGAGCGCCTGGCTGGGTGCGCTATATCAATGCCTACTCCTTCGGTATTTACCTGGCCCACCCGATGTTTTTTGCCATTACCGATACCTTGGTCGGCGTGGAAACGCTGCCGCTGGTGCTTTACGCACTGCTCTTGATCGTGGTGGCCAGCGTGGGCTCGGTGCTGTTGAACAAGGCGGTGAACACCACCACTTGGGGCGCCATGCTGTTTGGCAAACGCCTGAAAGTATGAGGCTGGCGTTAGGTAAGCCTCGCTGGGGTCGTTCAGTATGCCTTGTGGATTGGGGAAGGCGTTGAAGAGTGATGAAGGGACGAGGGCGACGATCAGTGTGGGGGGGGTTCGGTAGAAAAGCGTGCTTTCAACGCGCTCAGTGGAGAGCCTCGCGGCAACCCCAGTGCTTGCCCGCTGAGGGTCTTCAGGCGGGTAGGGCAGGCATGCAGGCGCTGTAGCAGGTCGGTCATTGCCGTGACCTCCAGCTCGGGGTCGAAGCCTCCCAGGCGTTCCAGCCAGGTTCGGCTGATGGCCATGTAAGGGGGCAATGCGGCGTTAGGGCCACGTAGCTGCTGCCAGAGGCGCTCTGGCAACCGAGGCGTCATCGCGCTGATGATCAGCGCATCCAGCGTTTGCGTATCTAGCTCGGGGTACAGCAGGGGCCATAGCTGTGCAGGCAATACCTGTTTGTGCATGGCCACCAGCAGCCATTCTGCTTGGCTGACATACGCCGCCTGATTCAGGCGAGCGCCCAGTTTCTTCTCTGGGGTGACGAGGCAGTGGGCGTGAAAACGGTGCTCCAGGGTCGCGAAGCGCTCATCCAGAAACGCGGCGGTCACGATCACGGGCACGAGATGCTCGGCCAGGCCAGATTGACGAATGGAGCGCAGGTGGCGAGGAAGCCAGGCTCCCGCCACGGAAGCATCGACGATAAAGCAAACCGTACCCATGAAAGCGGCTTCCTTCGTAGTAACAACTTTCCGTTTTGTAATTTATTGTAGGCATTGGTTTCTTTTCGTAGCAAGGAGAAATGGTGGAGAAAAGCATAAAAATAGACTGCCTTGCTATGCACTGATTTTGTGCAATAAGGGAATTTTTTGTATTTTTTTGGTGCATATTGAGCTTGAGACGTGCTTCATGCAGTAGCGTAGTGGGTAAATGCTACATCAGGAGGCATCGGAGAAAATGATTTTTGCTTTTTGAATCATGCTGTTATTTTTTCAAAAGCCATATTGGTGCAAAGTTGGCATGCTACGTGCTTATATTTCGTGACAGCTTCGTAGGCAGTTTCATGAACAGTTTCATGGGCCGTTTGTCAGTCGCTAGCAGGCCATAGGCAGAAGCCGCTTGGCGTGCTACAACGATAGCCGGTCTGAAATGATCGCTGGGCGATTTGTTATCCATGGTCAAGCAAACGTAAAGCGAACAAAAAAGACAAACGCGCCACGTGCCAAGGCATGTAGACGATTTGTTGAATAACACTTTTATCGATAGCTTATTGTTTCAAGCTCTAAGCCACGCTCATACCGGAGGACACTATGTCAGCCAAGACTCTTGCGCTAATCGAAGAACATGACGTTAAGTGGGTAGACCTGCGTTTCACCGACACACGCGGTAAAGAGCAGCACGTGACCGTGCCTGCGCGTGACGTGAACGAAGAGTTTTTTGAAAACGGCCAGATGTTCGATGGTTCTTCTATCAATGGCTGGAAAGGCATCAACGAGTCTGACATGATCCTGCGCCCGGAAGACGGCACCGGCTTCCTGGACCCCTTCACCGAAGACGCCACCCTGATTCTGCGTTGCGACATCATCGAGCCTGCCACCATGCAGGGCTACGACCGCGACCCGCGTTCTATCGCCAAGCGCGCTGAAGCCTACCTGCAGTCTACTGGCCTGGGCGACACTGCGTTCTTTGGCCCGGAGCCTGAATTCTTCATCTTCGACGAAGTGCACTGGAAGTCTGATATTCAGGGCTCCATGTACAAGATCACTTCCGACGAAGGCGCCTGGGCCACCGACAGCAAGGTCGAGACAGGCAACCTGGGTCACCGTCCGCGCGTCAAGGGCGGCTACTTCCCGGTTCCGCCGGTCGACAGCTTCCACGATATCCGCGGTGCCATGTGTAACACCCTGGAAGCGATTGGCCAGACCGTCGAAGTACACCACCACGAAGTGGCCAACGCTGGTCAGAACGAAATCGGCGTGAAGTTCAACACGCTGGTGAAGAAAGCTGACGAAGTTCAGGAAATGAAGTACGTGATCCACAACGTGGCGCACGCTTACGGCAAGACCGCTACCTTCATGCCGAAGCCGCTGGTAGGCGACAACGGTTCTGGTATGCACGTACACCAGTCGTTCTGGAAAGATGGTCAGAACCAGTTCGCAGGCGACGAGTACGCAGGCCTGTCTGAAATGGCTCTGTACTACATCGGCGGTATCATCAAGCACGCCCGTGCTCTGAACGCCTTCACCAACGCTTCTACCAACTCGTACAAGCGTCTGGTACCTGGCTTCGAAGCGCCGGTCATGCTGGCCTACAGCGCCCGTAACCGTTCTGCTTCCATCCGTATTCCGTACACTGCCAGCCCGAAAGGCAAGCGTGTCGAAGCGCGTTTCCCTGATCCGACGGCGAACCCCTACCTGGCGTTCTCTGCCATGCTGATGGCGGGTATCGACGGTATCAAGAACAAGATTCATCCTGGCGATGCCATGGACAAGAACCTGTATGACCTGCCGCCGGAAGAGGGCAAGTCGGTTCCCACCGTGGCTCACAGCCTCGATCAGGCCCTGGAAGCACTCGATGCTGACCGTGCGTTCCTGACCGAAGGCGGTGTATTCACCGACGAGATGATCGACGCTTACATCGAACTGAAAATGGAAGACGTCGAGCGTATCCGCATGACGACTCACCCGATCGAGTTCGACATGTACTACAGCTGCTAAGCTGATGGCATGACTGCTAAGATCACCCTTGCGGTGTGACGAGCCAAAACCCCGCCTCGGCGGGGTTTTTTTATGGGCAGAATAGTTGAGGAGGCAGCATGGTGAGTAAGCGGCGTGTTGCATGGTCAGCCATATTATCCACAGGGGTTTTCGTGGCCGCCTGCCTGTGGGTAAGCGCTGCCAAGGCACAAACGGTGTACCGCATCGTCGATGCCCAGGGCAACGTGACCTTTACCGATAACCCCGAGCGCGGCGGCGAAGTGTTGCGGCTGGCTCCTCTGCCCAGCTTGCCCGCTGCACGCCCAGCCGCGCCCTCGGCGGCACGCCCTGCAGGGCGCCCGGGCCAGCCGTTCATGCCCTATGACCGGTTCATCATCGTTGCCCCCGCGCCTGGGGCTTCTCTGCGCGGTGGCATGACGCCCGTGGAGGTCAGCGTTTCCCCTGCGCTGCGTGAGGACCACCAGATCCAGCTGCTCGTCAACGGCGAGCTTAGCCAATCTCCTCTGCACAGCGATGCTTTTTGGCTGGCAGGCTTGCCCCCGGGGCAGCATCGTTTGCAGGCAGAGCTGTTGGACAGCCAGGGGCGCATTCAGCATCGCACCGATCAGGTGACGATTTTTATCGCTGATTAAGTGTATGCACTATAATGGTGCGTTGAATTAGCTAAATCTTCCGTCCCTTGCGCTATAAACGCCCGAGCGGTATCGGTAGGCTGCCCCTAAGCCGTGCATGGCGCCGTTTTGGGTAACCTGGCGCGCTTTTTGCACTTCCTCAGCTAAATCACTAACGCTACGGTTAGCGACGCTTCAGGACACGCCATGTATCAGCGCTTATTGGAACACCTCACCACGGCGGTATTGCTGCTGGACGGCGAACTTCGGGTTCGCTGGATGAATCCGGCCGCCGAGGCGCTGCTGGCGGTGAGCTTCAGTCGGGTACAAGGCATCAGTCTGGACACCCTGCTGGGCGGTGACGAGAGTATCGATGACGTGCTGGCCAAGGCGCGCGATGCGTTTCACCCTTACACCCAACGCGAAGCGCGTATTACGCCGCTCAATAGTGACCCCCTGACGGTGGACTACACCGTGACGCCGCTGTCCGCCGACGAGCTGCTGCTGGAGGTGGAGCCCCGTGATCGGCTGATGCAGATTTCCCGGGAAGAAGCGCTGACCACTCGCCAGGAGACCATCAAGGTGCTGGCACGTGGGCTGGCCCATGAGGTGAAAAACCCCTTGGGCGGTATCCGCGGCGCGGCGCAGCTGCTGGAGCGCGATCTGGACGACCCGGCCTTGCGAGAGTTTACCCACATCATCGTCGAGGAAGTGGACCGTTTGCGCGATCTGGTGGACTCCATGCTGGGTCCCAACCGCATCATCAAGCATGAGCCGGTGAACATTCACAAGGTGCTGGAGCGCGTGCGTGCGCTGCTGTTGGCCGAGCACCCGCAGGTCACCGTTAACCGCGATTATGACCCCAGCCTGCCGGACCTTTCTGGCGACGAGTCGCAGATGATCCAGGCCGTGTTGAACGTGGCCCGCAACGCGGTACAGGCCATGAGCGAAGCCGACACGCCGTCCCCCACGCTGACCCTGCGCACCCGTGCCCGTCGCCAGTTCACGCTGGGGGCCGAGCGCCATCGGCTGGTCAGTGAGGTGGGCGTGATCGATAACGGCCCCGGCATTCCCGATGCGTTACGTGAAACGCTTTTTTACCCCATGGTGTCAGGCCGCGCGGAAGGCAGTGGCCTGGGGCTATCGATTGCTCAGTCAATTTTGCACCAACATCAAGGATTGATCGAATGCGATTCCCGACCCGGACACACCGAATTTCGTTTACTGATTCCATTGGTTATTAATTTACCGGAGATGCGTCATGACTGAGGCGACACGTACCGATGTTGCACGGGTGGTTATCGTCGATGATGACCGCGCTATCCGCTGGGTGCTGGAGCGCGCGCTGGCGCAACCCGACCTGGATGTAGAGTGTATCGAGCGGGCGGATACGGCGCTGGCTCGGCTGCTGGAAAATCCACCAGATGTGCTGGTCACCGATATTCGCATGCCGGGAATCGACGGCCTGGACCTGATGTCTCGCGTGCGTGCGGCTCACCCCGATCTGCCGGTCATTGTCATGACCGCCCACTCGGACCTGGATAGCGCGGTGGCCTCTTACCAGGGGGGAGCTTTCGAGTACCTGCCCAAGCCCTTTGATGTCGACGAAGCGCTGGCGCTGGTGCGGCGCGCGGTGGCTCATGCCCGGGAGCGCCAGCGGCCGGTCAGCGTACCGGAAGGGCTGAGCGCCGAGATCATCGGCGAAGCGCCTGCCATGCAGGAGGTGTTTCGCGCCATTGGCCGCTTGTCGCACTCCCATATCACGGTATTGATCAACGGGGAGTCGGGCACCGGTAAAGAGCGGGTAGCCCAGGCGCTGCATCAGCACAGCCCGCGCTCCGGCAAGCCGTTCATTGCCCTCAATATGGCGGCGATTCCTCGTGACCTGATCGAGTCGGAACTGTTCGGCCATGAGAAAGGCGCCTTTACCGGTGCCGCCCAGCAGCGCCAGGGGCGTTTCGAACAGGCCAACGGCGGCACGCTGTTTCTGGATGAAATTGGCGATATGCCCGCCGAGACGCAAACGCGCCTGCTGCGGGTGCTGGCCGATGGCGAGTTTTACCGGGTCGGCGGCCATACGCCGGTCAAGGTGGATGTGCGCATCATTGCCGCTACCCACCAGAACCTGGAGTCTCTGGTGGATGAAGGGCGTTTTCGTGAGGATCTGTTCCACCGCCTGAACGTGATTCGGGTGCACCTGCCGCGCCTGGCCGAGCGCCGTGAAGACATCCCCCGCCTGACTCGCCATTTCCTGGCGGAGGCGGCCAAGGAGCTATCCACCGACATCAAGGTGCTGACCACCGAGGCAGAGGCTCACCTGACTCGGCTGCCGTGGCCGGGCAACGTTCGCCAGCTGGAAAATATCTGCCGTTGGCTCACCGTGATGGCGTCTGGCAGGGAGATCCTGATCGAGGACCTGCCGCCTGAGCTGCGCTCGGTCAGCGCGCCGGAAGGGGGCGCTTACGGTGATTGGCGTTCGGCCTTCCGGGATTGGGCCGACCACGCCCTGGCCGAAGGGCATACGCACCTGCTGGAAGAAGCAGTGCCGGACTTCGAGCGCATCCTGATCGAAACCGCCCTGAAGCACACCGGGGGGCGCAAGGGGGAAGCGGCCGAGCTGCTGGGCTGGGGGCGCAATACCTTGACGCGCAAGCTCAAGACGCTGCTGCCCGCGCTTGCCGATGAGTAGCCCTCTTGGCAATCGCCGTCGGCTCGGCGATGCTGGCCCGGAACCACTAAAAAGCCCGCTGACACGGTCAGCGGGCTTTTTCATGCCATCCTGTTCACGGCATGCGGGGCAGCTTAGTCGTCTGCACCCGGTACGCCGCCCAGCTCTTCGATCAGCGCCTTGTAGCTTTCGGTCTGCTCGGTGAGGGTCTGGGTGACTTCGTCTTCCGACAGGTACACCACCGGCATCAGGATGCGCTCTTCGGTGATCTCGATGAAGCGCTCATCCTGAGTGGCGGCTTCCAGTGCTTCTGCCAGGCGCTCGACGTGGGCATCCGGCGTATTGTTGGGCACCATGACCACGCGAATTTCTGCCGGGTTGATGTCATAACCGGCTTCTTGCAGGCTGGGCGCATCCGGGAAGGCTACCAGACGGTCTTCTGCCAGGCTCAGCAGTACCGGCATTTCACCCGTTTCTGCGTAGCCGGAGTGGGTGCCGCCGCTATAGGCGAAGTCCACGTCGCCAGAGAGAATCAGCGGTGCCATGCCAGCGCCGCCTGCCGTGGGCACGATGCGCAGGTCAAGACCTTCCTGCTGGGCAATGTACTCGATGATCATGCGATCCAGGGCGGTCTGCGTGGCGTAGCTGGTGCCGGGGTTTTCGCGGGCATACTCCACCAGCGACTCCCAGCTGTCACCAAAGGGGCGATTCTCGCCGGTCACGATAGCCGACTGGCCCAGCGTCACGCCCGCCACGTAGCGGAAGTCGTCCAGCTGGTAGGCGGTTTCCGTGGCCAGCGGGCCGTAGGTGATGGTCATGGAGGTGCCAAAGGCAAAGGTGTAGCCTTCGTCGTTATTGTTGGCCAGGCGAGTCAAGGCCACGCCACCGCCCGCGCCCGGCTGGTTGACCACGTTCACCGGCTGGCCCAGCTCTTCTTCCAGTACGTTGGCCAGCACGCGGGCTTGAATGTCGGTGCTGCCGCCTGCGCCAAAGCCGACGACCATGGTCAGCGGCTTGCTGGGGAAGTCATTGGCCTGGGCGGTGCCTGCGGCCAGGGTCAGCGCCGCTGAAACGATGGCGGTGGTCAGAAGATGCTTTTTCATGGTGGTTTCCTCGATGGTTTTTTCTTGGTAGTGAAGGTTGCTCGGTATTAGCCGTGTTGCCGACGCAGCCGGTACTGGCGATAGCTGCTCCACAGCAGGTGCAGTACCAGCAGGCCAGTGGCGACCACAAACGTCAGCGCGATGGGGCGCTGCATGAGAATGCCGATGTCGCCCCCGGAAAGAATGACCGACTGGCGCAGGTTCATCTCCAGCATGGGCGTGACGATGAAAGCGACCAGGAAGGTCACGAAGGAGTAGTCATGCTTTTTCAGGAAATAGCCGAAGATCGCAAAGCCAAACACGGTCAGCAGGCCAAACGTGCCGTAGCCCTGCACTTGAATGCCGGCCAGGCAGAGAAAGATCACCACGGGGATGACGATGTTCTGCGGCACATCCGTGACGCGGGCAAAGATACGTAGCCCGTACCAGCCTACGGCCAGCATGATCAGGCTAGCGACCACCATGCCTGCAAAGATGGTGAACAGCATTTGTGGATGGTCGCGCAGCATCAGCGGGCCGACCTGAATGCCGTGGATCATGAAAGCACCCACCAGCAGTGCCGCCGACACGCTGCCGGGAATACCCAGCCCGAACAGCGGAATGTAGCTGGCGGGAATGACGGCGTTATCGGCAGCCTCGGCGGCGGCAATGCCATTGGGGTTGCCCTTGCCGAAGCTATCCGGGTCTTTGGCGCCGCGCTTGGCGAGCCCATACGCCATGAACGAACCTACCGATGGCCCCAGGCCCGGCAGTGCGCCAACGAACGCCCCGACGCCGGTGCTTTTAAAGATGGTCGGCAAGGTGCTTTTAAACTCTTTAAAGGAGAGGTCGTCTTCCGGGTTATGGCCAAGTTTGACGGAGCTGGCGCCTTTATTACGCCGATAAGCTTCCAGTTGTACGAACATTTCCGAAAGAGCCAGGGTGCCGATCACTAAAGGGAGAATAGGCACGCCTTCCATCAGCTCCGCGTAGCCAAACGTAAAGCGCATGGCGCCGGTTTCCGGGTCTAACCCAACCGTTCCTAAAATAACGCCCATGCCTCCGGCGGCCATGCCCTTTAAAAAAGAGCCTCCGGCCATTCCGGCAATAAAGACCAGTGCAAAAATGAGAATGGCAGCCAGTTCATAAGGGCCAAACTTGAGGGCAATCGAGGCAAAGGGAATAACGACGACGATCAATAGCAGTGTCGATAACAGGTCGCCGACCACCGACGCCAGTAGCCCTACCTTGAGCGCCTTGCGAGGCTGGCCATTGTTGGCCATGGGGTAGCCATCCAGACAGGTGGCTGCCGACGAGGGCTCGCCCGGGGTGTTGAGCAAAATGGCAGAAACGGCGCTGCCCGCTGCCGTGCCCTTGGAGAGGCCAATCAAAAAGGCGATGGCGGCATAGGCCGACATGTAGAAAGTGAGCGGTATGGCAATGGCAATGGCCACCGAGCGGTTCAGGCCGGGAATGACGCCCACGATATAGCCCAGTAAAACGCCCCCTAGAATGACGCTGATAGAGTGCAGTGTTAATGCATCGCCAAAGGCACTGGTAATGGCACTGAATTCTGGCATCTTAAACAATTCCTATGCGCATGAGTTGCACGGTCAGTAAGTAAAGTGCTGCGGTAGGAATCGCGGCGGAAAGTGCAATGACATACCAGCGCCGTTCACCCAGTAGTGCAACGAGACAACCTATAATAAAGGGAGCCAGCCACGTTAAAGGGATAAAGTTAGCGAGTAGGATAAAGAGTAGTACATATAAGAAAGGCCAGGCTTGATGCCATAAGTCAATAAGTGATAAACGGTTGAAGAGAGGGGCGTGTTGTTGCTTCAAACGAATAAAACTGATGACCATGAGCGTGGCGGCACACAGCAGCATGACCCAGGCGCCCAGCGTCGCCAAACGCTGTGGATGCATGCCAAACGCCATGCCCGAGCCACCGTAGCGTGGAATCAACCAGACCAGCAGCCAGCAGGCAACCAGGGTCACTCCGAGTCCAGACCACACGTTTCTTCGCTGTAATTGAGAGTCAGGTGTCATGGGGCGGTATCGGCAGATGAAGAAGCGTTCTACCGTATGAGCGGCCGTCATTGTAATCAATTGGTAATACAGGTCTGATTAAACGGGACAGTCAACGCTTTTATGAGTAAGGAATGGTAAGCGGGGAGAGTAAGCGGGGAGAGTAAGCGCGCAGCATGATATCGAAGCGCTGCGTGATCGTGAATCGAGATATAAAGGGTCATGGCAGCGGCAACAAGTTTAAATGCTATGTAACTATTCAGCACCGGTTGGCTGAGTCGGGGCTTCTTGCTGCATGAAGGCTGGCACATCACCCGCAAACAGTTGCTCCAGTGCGGTATGCGCCGCCACCCCTTGCTTGACGGCGGTCGAGAGGAAGCTACGCATGCGGCAGAAGATCTCAGCACCCTCCCAGGAGCGGAAACAGCCCGAGATTTTCTGCTGGACCTTGGTCATTCGCAGATCGCGTTCCCCCTGGTTGTTGGTGAAGGGAGCGGCAGGGTCGTCGAGGAAGCGCAACACGTCGTCCTCGTACGCCTGGAGGCGTTCCAGGAGGTTGCGCGACTTGGTGCGCTTGGCCCGGCCTCGCGTTCCAGGTGGCGGTTTCACCGGCGGGGGGCTCTCGGCGTCCCCTTTCGCCAGGCAATCTCGATAGCGCTGCCGCCAGGCTCGGGTCTCATCGGCCGAGAGGCAGCCGTCGGCCACCTCCACGGCGCGATGCATCTCCAACAACAGGTCATGCAAGGCCTTGGCCCATGCCTGGCCATCGTTCTCCCAGGCCGCTGTCAGCTCCCGAAGGTGGTGCGCATTACAGAGCGCGTGCCGGCAATCCGGATAGCGGTAGTAGGGCTTCCAGTGATCATGCACCAGCACGCCACGCACGAAGGGCAATACGCCGATGGCGTCCATCGCTTCCTGGCCGCGCTTGGGGTGCGGGGCCAACCAGGTCAGGGCCTCGTTGGAGGCGCTGTGTAGCCAGTAGCGTTTGCCACCGACCTGCATTCCGGTTTCATCGGCATGGACGGTGGCTGCTTCACGTAGCGCCGGGATCACCCACTCGGCGAACGCCTCGGCCCGCTGGTAGGCCTCCTGGTTGAAGGCGAACAGGGTGCCGGTGCTCAGCGACAGGCCGCACTGCGAGGTGAGCAACTCGCGGATACGCGCATAGGGCAACAGCTGATACTGGGAGAGATAGACGACATGCGCCTTGAGGCGAGGGCCATACTGGATGGGGCGAGTCACGCCCTCGGGGAATGGCGCCACGTAGCGTTGCCCCTGATCATCTTCGAGGACCTCAGCCTGATATTCGGTGACCACGGCCTGGATTACGATGTCCTGCACTTGGCGCGTTTCGACGCCGACCGGGCGGTAAGAACGCCCCTTGGGGAGTTGCCGACGATCGACACGGAGCTTGACCACCTCGTCGGGGTCCGTCACCGGCGCCAACGTCTTACCCTCATGCCCTGGCTGTCCGCCGGGGCGCCGCTCGCCTTTGGCGCGCGAGCGGCGCTGGCGATTGGGATCCTGGGACGGTGGCTTGCTGCTGTTGCGGCTACTGGTGGCCAGGCGATCGGCCATGAGCTTGACCAGCAACATCAGCACATCGATGGCCGCACGCAGCGACGGAGAGACCGTCTGGTCTTCCTTGAGCTGCTGTCGGACCCGCTCCAGAGCCTCGTCGACGTTGATATCGCTGATGGTCATGTCACCGCATAGATATGCCGAAGGATTAGGCACACTATGCCAGAAAAATCAGGTGGTTGGCGACAGGCTATCCGCAACCACCTGAATAGTTACAATGCTATTAGTTAGCTAATAAACGTTATGAGTTTGATGTGTGTTGAGTCACGGGCCGTTAGCTGCCGGTGATGATGTGGTCAACGGGGTGGGCACAATGAAGATCGCATCGCTCAAGGTGGGGTCGGGAAGCGCGCACTCCTCCAGCTCCCAGGGCAAGAGACTGAGCGTATCTTGAATGCCCAGTCCTTCCAATTGGTGCGCTACGCCATGGCCATGCACGACATGCCCAAGGCCCATCAGGCCCACGGCCAGGGTGCTCTCTTGGGTAGCGTCTGCCAGCCCCTGCGCCATGGCAATGTCCCAACTGAGTTGCGCTCGAATGAAGCGTTCCAGCATGTCGGGGTTGTCTTGCCCCATGGCATGCTGGTCGAAGACCTCCTCCAGGTACGTCTGGTAGGCGTCATTGGCAGGTCGCGGCGCGGGTATACCGTAACGCTGCTCTGGGGGAATGTGGCCGATCTCTTCGCTGGTCAGCCGCTGGCGTAAGGCTGGAGTAATGTTGAGCGCCTTCAGTGGAATGCGGTTCAAGCGTGCAAAGTGAAGGATGGGCCAGTAAAGCTCAGGATCGAACCCCCAGGCTTCCTGCCAGTCGCTCTGCTCCAGAAACTCCTCTTCGGATAGCTCTCCCGCCACCCAGCGTTCCAGTACCGGCTGCGCTTCTCTGGGCAGCATCTCGAGGCCAATCACCATATCGCTCTCATGGGCGTACAGGCCTGCCAGGGTATGCAATTGCCAGCGGTGGTGTTCCATGGCGTCGTGCCGTTCCCCTAGCAGCACCACTGGCCGTTGCGCTGCCAGGTTGAGCACCGCATCGGCAGTCACGGCCTGACCCGATTGCCACCAGCGCCCCTGAAGCTGGCACGTTTCTGTTGCCTGTGCCTGTGACACCATGCCCAGGGCCAGCATCAGGCGGCACACGCCTCTTGGCAAACGGCCCATGGGCTAGCGGCCTTCGTCCTTCAAACGGTTGATTTCCTGCAACAGCGCTTCGGCTTCGGCGGTCAGGGTCGCATTGGCGCGCATGTCGCCATTGCGAGACGCTTGCATGGCCTCGGTGAGTTTGCGTTCGTAGTCCTGCTGAAGTTTCTTTTTGGGGTCGCGCTTGAAAAGTCCAAACATGAGCTATCTCCTATTGTGTGTATATTATTTGTATAGGTTTATGGTGCCCATGTCGAGGTTTTGGCAAGCTAATCCTGGCGTGTGCGAGCATCAGCTGGCACAGGTGGCCAAAAATCGTGTGAAATCCGCCAGGATGACCTCCAGGCTGCTGTGTAGCCGATGGTCGTCATCCACCATGCGCAGCGAGAGCCGCTGGCGCTGGGCGTGCTCAATGACCGGGCCTGGCAGCACTACGTCATCCTGCCAACCGTGAATGATATGGGTGTGTTGGGCCTGAATGATGGGGGAGGTTTCCGGGTAGCGGGGCATGCCGAGCGCGGGAGCCAACAAGAAGCAGCCGAGTACGGGCGTTTCGGCACTCAGTGCCGCACTGATCCATCCGCCCAGGCTAGACCCCGCCAGAATGCATCGGGATGGGTCATCGCCTCGGGCATTCAACGTCTCACGTAAATGAGCCAAACGGGCTGCAGGCTCGCTCATGCCGCGATAATCCATGACCACGGGCTCACAGTCATCTACATGCTCTGCGACGCCTTTTAGCGCCTGTATCTTCAAGGCGCCGGGGCCGCTCTCCAGGCCGTGGGAAAGAAAGACCGTCATCATGGGGTTACTCCGCCGAGCGCTGAATGGCAGCACCACCCCGCTCGATATCCTGGCCCATGCCGCGAACCGTATTACATCCGCTGATGACCAGCAGGGTCGACATCAAGAGTATGCCAAGCAGCATGGAGCGTTTCATGAGCGTGTCCTCAGTGGGGCCCATCCCCGAGAGTGGGGCATTCGATGTATAACATAAGCGTTAACGGGGAGGCCCGCCACTGGTCGTGATGCCTGGGTGACGCAAACGGCGGTGGCAGGCTAAAAATGCGCTATACGCATTTGTCGCATGTGTCACTTTTACACAGGTTTGGGCGGCTCAGAACACTGCGTTGGCATAGATGATGCTCCTTTTTATTTAAATCAAGCAATTGTTTTTAATGTATTTTTTAATTTTTTTGCAAGTATTGGTCCGCCTTGTGCAGCATCATAGTTAGTAGCATAAACTGCCTCGGGCTCACAGGAAGTGACCCCTTTCTTCATCGACAGCGTGGGCAGGCTAACAGGCAGTCATGGAGGGCAGGACGCCCAGAAAGCATCAAGGACGTGTAGGGACATCGAGCCTGCTCACTCTTGCCAGTACCCGGATGTGCTGGCCATCAAAGCCAAGGATTGGCAGCGATGCAAAACAGCCATCTCGCGTGCGTGGGGTGGTTTTTTTGCGTTATTTTTGTTGTCTCAAGTAACTGATTTTAGATAATTTTACAAATCCATCCCTGCGTCTGTACAGTAATGGTACAGATGGGCGCAGTGTTTTGGTCTATCCTGTCGTGTAGACCAAATTTCAGCGGTGAGAAGACGTCAACGCAACGGCCGCACACTGACAGGGACACGCGTTATGGCGATGGTATTGATGTTATGCATGTTCGTGCTCTTCCTGGGGTTTTCGGGGGTAGGCCTGTATATGGCGTTCAAGACGTCATTTTCAGGGGGCCTGGAAGAGCGTGACGACATGCCACCTGATATGTAAGTCCTCCCTTGCAAGACATCCGTCCCAATGCAAAACGCCCGCTATTGCGGGCGTTTTGCTATCCGATGTTTACTTGCCTTGCCATCGACCCTTGCCACGGTCGGGCACCATCCTGCCAAAGTAGAGCAATCCGAATGCCAGCCAACCGACGGTCAGTATGGCGGTCAATCCCAGCACGGCGGGTGCGCCAAACTGGGCAATCAGCGGTAACGCGGCGGCGGTGAACAGGCCGCCCCCCACCACGGGTTCGAACATCAGCTGTTTGTAGCCAAAACTCTCCAGTGCGCCGGACTTGTTCTTGGGGTCTGCCATGCGCATCAGCAACAGCCCCGTGACGGTGACCCCCATGGATTGGCCGAAGTCACCAATACCGCGTTCGAACCAGTTCTCGGGGATCACGCGAGGGGCGATCACGATCAGCACGAACAAGCCCCAGGCAATCCCGGCCAGTGCCAGCAGCAGGAACGGGATGAGGTAATCACCCAGCGTGGTCAGCGAAAGCGTTGCGAGGGCGGCCACAATGGTGAAATCCAGCGCGGTGCCTGCAATACGTGACATGGTGCGGGTGGATACGTGCCGTTCCAGCCCAAAGCACATGACACACAGCTGTACGATCACCCCGCCAATCATGGCAATGGGAAACAGCGGCACGTGGGCGAGTATTTCCAGCCCGCCGTCGCGTGCCCAGGTCATCTGCTCTACCCACTGCAGGCCTGTCAGCAGCAGCCAGCCAATCACGATGGCGATACCCACCAGCCCGATATGCAGGCTCAAAGGGTCGGTGGTGCCTGCCTCTTGTGCCAGATCCTTTTTGAATTCGCTGAACTCCTCCGTAGAGGGCCGCTCGTCTTCACGCAGGCTTTCATCCGGCTGGTCTTCTTCACGGGTGGGCTTGACCACGCCTCTGCGTGCCGCGATGTTGATCATCACCGTACCGATCAACACCCCCGAAACGATTCCGACGGTGGCCAAGCCAAGCGCCAGGTCGGCGCCTTCCTCAAAACCGAGATCGGCGAAAGTGTCGGCCATGCCCGCGGCGGTGCCGTGCCCCCCTTCGAAACCGATTTCAATCAGCGCCCCTACCATAGGGTTCATGTTGAAAAGCGGTACCAGCACCAGCAGGGAAAGGCTTAGCCCGACCACATACTGGCCCCAGGCCATGGTCTGACCCACCACGACCTGGGGCCCTGCGCGTAGCCAGATGGTGCGCAGCCCAGGGATGGCCTTGCCAATGAAAAGGGCAGCAAAGACGACGTTGATCAGCAGCCCGGGCAGCGCCGACCAGCTCTCCTGGACGTAAGCGGGGAACAAGCCGGGGCTATCTTCGAACAGCGTGGGCATGAAGCGCCCGATGACATCGGGGCCGAGCAGCAGCAAGAGCAGCCCGCCAATCACCGAGCTGGGGAGAAACAGGCGGCGCAGCCAGGGCAGCCAAAGGCGCAGCGCGTTACTGACCAGCAGCACCAGCGCAATGAGCACCAGCGCGATAAACAGTTCACCAACGGTCATGGTCATCTCATCGCTCCTTGATGATTCGAAAAGGGTAATGAGTTGACGTCCTCCCCGCCCTAAAGGACGGGGATTCCAACTTCTTGAGGGCAACGT
>NZ_AJTS01000046.1 GCF_000275725.1 Vreelandella stevensii S18214
TGGGTCGGTGGTACCTGCTTCTTGTGCCAGATCCTTCTTGAATTCGCTGAACTCCTCTGTAGAGGGGCGTTCGTCTTCACGCAGGCTTTCATCCGGCTGGTCTTCTTCACGGGTAGGCTTGACCACGCCTCTGCGTGCCGCGATGTTGATCATCACCGTGCCGATCAACACCCCCGAAACGATGCCGACGGTGGCCAGGCCCAGCGCCAGGTCGGCGCCTTCCTCAAAGCCGAGGTCGGCGAAGGTGTCGGCCATGCCTGCGGCGGTGCCGTGCCCGCCTTCGAAACCGATTTCAATCAGTGCCCCCACCATGGGGTTCATGTTGAAAAGCGGTACCAGCACCAGCAGGGCAAGGCTTAGCCCGACCACATACTGGCCCCAGGCCATGGTCTGCCCCACCACGACCTGGGGAGAAACAGGCGGCGCAGCCAGGGCAGCCAAAGGCGCAGCGCGTTACTGACCAGCAGCACCAGCGCAATGAGCACCAGTGCGATGAACAGTTCACCAACGGTCATGGTCATCTCATCGCTCCTTGATGATTCGAAAAGGGTAATGAGTTGACGTAGTGCCAATCAAATGAAAGCGCTATGGCGTTCAGGTATTCGAACAGCGCCTAGCCCATCCAGTAGAGTCCCAATAGCGCAAATCCATAGCCCATGGCGGCCCCGGCCAGCACGTCACTGACATAGTGCAGGCCCAGCCCCACCCGCGAGATCGCGATGATCAAGGCAAGCGGTAACACGATGGGTAACAGCCAGGGGGTATGGCTAGCCACCAGCACGCTGAACATCACGGCATGCATGGTATGGCCACTGGGAAAGCTGTAGCGGTCTCGGGCGGGTTCACCACAGTGGACGCCCCCCAGGTAGGTGATGAAGGGACGCTCACGACACAGCCGGGTTTTCACCAGTTTATAGACCAGGATCGCCAGTAGCGCGATCAGTGAGTATTGCCACATGCGCCAGAGGCCGTCCGCTTGCAGCCAGGGCTGAGCTGCAATCAGTAGTACCCAAACGGGCCAATCACCCAGTTTGCTGGCCGTCTGGAGCGTCAGACGCCAGGGGCGGTAGAGCGAGAGATGCGTCACACGCTGGCAAAAGCGCCACTCCAACAGGTCAAGACGATCGAATACGACAAGCGGGCGAGCTCGCATGGCGGGCCTCCTGGGCATGGTGCAGGTAACGTAGAAATTGCTCGGCAATGCCCGTCCAGCTCTGTTCCAGCGCGCGCAGGCGGGCGACTCTTCCTAGTCGTGCGTAATCGGCAGGGTGCTGACACAGCGTGACCGCTGCGTGTTGAAAGCCCAGCGCATCGTCGGTCGCCACGGTAATGCCGTTATGGCCGCTGTGAATCAGTGCTGCGCTGGCCGCGTGGCGAAACGCCACGACTGCCAGGCCGCTGGCCATGGCTTCGGTCACCACGTTGCCCCAGGTTTCAGACAGCGAGGGAAACACGAACATGTCGGCGCTGGCGTAGTGGCGAGCCAGCGAATGCTTATCTACGAAACCGGTGAAGTGGGCCTCGGGCAAGGCTTTTTGCAGCTGGCTGCGGGCCGGGCCATCGCCGACGATGACCTGCGCCATATCGGGGCGAGCGCTGCGCATGGCTTGCAGCGTTTCCTGCAGGAGCGACAGGTTCTTCTCGGGTGCCAGGCGCCCTACGTACAGGGCTACCGGTTGATGCTCGCTGACGCCCCACTGCTGACGCAGCGCGAGGTCGCGGTGGGCGGGCGAAAAGCGTTCGCCGTCGATGCCCCGGGACAGCACCTGTACGTCTTTGATGCCATCCTGGCGCAGCGCCACGGCTTGCTGCTGGGTAGGCACCAGGGTGAGCGCGCAGCCGTTATGGAAATAGCGCAAATAGCGTCGTGTCGCTTTGCTCAGCCAGGCAACCCCATAATCCTGGCAGTAATGGTCGAAGTTGGTATGCCAACCGGCCACCAGCGGCAGGTCCAGGCGCTGGGCTGCCTGGCGGGCTGCCCAGCCCAGCGGGCCCTGGGTCGCCAGATAGACGACATCCGGGCGGTATTGCTGCCAAAAGCGCTGAAGCTTCCCGGGGCGGGCAAAGCCTACCTGAACGTCGGTATAGTTAGGCAGCGCAAACCGCTTGACCTGAAGTTCCTGAGTAGCGCACGCAGCGCTGCCGGGTTGACGCGGCGCCGGGCGTATCACGTCCACTGTGATACCCAGCAACAGCAGTTCACGACACAGCCGGTTCAGCGTGTGCGCGACGCCGTTGATTTCCGGTGACCATGTTTCGCTGACGATACAGAGTCGCATGAGCGATTCATCCCTTTATCACGTTTAGCGCCATGGTGAGGCCCAACAGTGACACCGCGGCGACAGCCAGGTGAACAAGCGATGACACGCAATGTGCCCCATCTTGTGCCGCAGGAAGCAAGTATCGTTACATATACCAGGAAAGTGACTTGACCCTGACGATCTATCACACCAACGACCTGCATGGCCGCACGGATGCTTACCCGGCTCTGGTGGCCACCTTGAACGAGGCCCGGGAGACCTATGGCGAGGGGCTGCTGCTGGATGCGGGGGATATCTTCTCCGGGACGCTCTACTTCAACGAGTTTCAGGGCCAGGATGCGCTGACCTTCATGAACCTGATGGGCTACGACGCGTTCGTGCCGGGGAATCATGAGTTCGACCTGGGTGACCCTGAGACCGGTCATCAGGCGTTGGCGGCGTTCTTTGCAGGGGCAGACTTCCCCATTTTAGGCGCCAACCTGGACTTTTCGGCGTCTACCGAGTTTGCCGAGCGCCTCGGGGAGAGCATCACGGCCGATCCCCAGCCGGGGTATCTCTATGACGGCATGATCCTCGAACACCAGGGGGAGCGTATCGGGATCTTCGGGTTGAGCACCCAGGATAGCGACGCCACCTCCAGCCCGGGCCAGGCCACCATTGGTGAGTATCGTCAGGCGGCCCACGACGATGGCCGCCATACCATCGTGGGGCATACCGACTGGGAAATGTTGCGTGATCATGTGGTGCCCCATGGCGAGGTGTTTTACCAGCCTCAAGGTCGTATTGTCGATATTGCCCAGGACGAATAGTCACTTCATCGCCCTGGGCAAGCGGTAGGCTCAGCCGGTGCGCTGCCCCGTGGTGGCATTGAACGGGTGCAGGGCACCGGCGGTGACGTACAGGTTGAGCGTCTCGCCCTCCTGAACGGGAGGCTGGCCTGCGGTTTTCAGTACCGTAGGCTGTTGGCGGTCGGCCAGATGCACGTACAGGTGGCTTTCGGCCCCGGCTGCTTCGTATAGCATCAGCGTGGCTCGTAGGGCGATATGCGGCTCGGCAGGCGGTGTCAGCAGCATGTCATCCGGGCGAATACCCAGAGTGTCCGTGCCTTCCGGCAGCTGGCTCAATATCCCTTGATGATCCTGGGGGGCCAGATAGGCCTGCGGCAGGATGTTCATGGCAGGGGAGCCGATGAACTGGGCCACGAACAGCGTGGCAGGCCGTGTGTAGATCTCCATGGGCGTGCCTACCTGCTCGATATTGCCTGCGTTCAGCACCACCAGGCGGTCGCCCAGGGTCATCGCTTCGAGCTGGTCGTGGGTGACGTACAGGCTGGTGGTCTTCAGGCGACGCTGCAACTGCTTGATCTCGACGCGCATCTGCACCCTCAGCTTGGCATCCAGGTTGGAGAGCGGCTCGTCGAACAGGAAGGCCGAGGGCTCGCGTACCAGCGCGCGTCCCATGGCCACGCGCTGGCGCTGGCCACCTGAAAGCTTGCGCGGTTTGCGCTCCAGGTACTCCTCGATTTCCAGCATTTTGGCGGCGGCGCGCACGCGCTGGTCGATGTCCTGCTTCTTGAAGCCACGGTTTTTCAGGCCGTAGGCCAGGTTGTTGTACACCGTCATGTGAGGGTAGAGCGCATAGTTCTGGAACACCATGGCGATGTCCCGTTCGGCTGGCTCCAGCCGGTTGACCACCCGCTCGCCGATCTTCAACGTGCCTTCGGTAATGCTTTCCAGCCCGGCCACCATGCGCAGCAGGGTCGATTTACCGCAGCCGGAAGGCCCCACCAGTACCACGAACTCACCATCTTCGATGTGCAGGTCGATGCCTTTGACGGCTGCCACGTTACCGGCGTAGGTTTTCTTCAGCCCTTCCAGGGTAATGCTGGCCATGGTTACTTCTCCGTCTCGGTCAGGCCTTTCACGAACAGGCGTTGCATAAACAGGATCACCAGCACCGGTGGCAGGGCCGCCATCACGACAGCAGCCATTACCAAATGCCACTGGGGGTCGCCATCGGCGGCGGTGGTCATGCGTTGGATGCCCATCACAATGGTGTAGTAGTCGGGGTCAGTGGTGATCAGTAGTGGCCAGAGATATTGGTTCCAGCCGTAGATAAACATGATCACAAATAGCGCCGCGATATTGGTAATGGAAAGTGGCATTAAGATGTCTTTAAAAAACTTCAGCGGGCCTGCGCCATCCACCCGTGCCGCCTCTAACATCTCTTCCGGTACCGTCATAAAGAACTGACGAAATAGGAACGTCGCCGTTGCCGACGCAATCAGTGGTATTGAAAGTCCCGCGAAGCTGTTGAGCATCTTCAGGTCTGCCACGACTTGAAAGGTGGGAATAATACGCACCTCCACCGGTAGCATCAGGGTGATAAAAATGATCCAAAAAAAGAACATCCGGAAGCGGAAGCGGAAGTAAACAATCGCAAACGCTGATAGCAGCGAAATTGACAGTTTGCCTATGGTAATTGCCATCGCCATGACAAAACTGTTCCACAGCATCTGCCCAGCCGGTGGTGCGCCAGCCCGAGAAAGGCCTGTATTCCACATGGCTTTGTAGTTATCGATGGCATGTGGGCCTGGTAATAGGGGCAGTGTGCCGCGCAAAAACTCTCCCGGCCCATGAGTCGAGGCGACAATTGCGATGTATACCGGGAAAACCACTAGCGCGACGCCAATGATTAGGATGGTATGGGCAAACACATTGGCCCAGGGGCGGTTTTCAACCATCACAAGGCTCTCTGGTTAGTAAGTGTCTGGAAAATCGGCATTAGTAATTTACTCGTCGTTCAATAAAGCGGAACTGCACCACGGTGAGCAGAATCACAATGACCATCAAAATGACCGACTGAGCGGCTGAAGAGCCTAGGTTCAGGCCAATAAAACCGTCGGCATAAACCTTATAGACCAGAGTGTTGGTGGCTTGTGATGGGCCGCCTTGGGTTGTGGCGTGGATAATACCGAAGGTGTCGAACATGGCGTAGACCACGTTGACGACCATTAGGAAGAAGGTGGTGGGCGTTAGTAGCGGGAACACAATGGTCCAGAAGCGTTTCATTGGGCTAGCGCCGTCAATGGCCGCCGCTTCGATAAGTGACTGAGGAATAGATTGCATACCGGCTAAAAAAAACAAGAAGTTGTAGGAGATCTGTTTCCAGGCAGCCGCTAATACCACCAGTAGCATTGCATCATTTCCCGAGGTTCGATGGTTCCAGTTGTAGCCGACCATATCCAGCAGATAGGGCACGATGCCAATGGAGGGATTAAAGATAAACCACCACAATACCCCGGCAATGGCGGGGGCGATGGCGTAGGGCCATACCAGTAGCGTGGTGTAAGTGCTGCGTGAGCGAATCATACGGTTAACGGTGCTGGCCAACAGCAGCGCCACTGACATAGAAATCAGCGTAGTACCTACGGCGAAGACAGCAGTCACCGATAGCGAGTTGAGATAGTCCCCATCACGGAACAGTCGGGCAAAGTTTTCCAACCCAACAAAAGTCGTACGCAGGCCGAAGGCATCCTCGCGAAGCAATGACTGGTACATTGCTTTGCCGGCCGGCCAAATAAAGAAGATCAGCGTAATAATGACCTGGGGAGCCAACAGGGCATAGGGCAAAAAACGCCCTGGGAAGGTCATGCGTTTGGTCTGCATTGAAGCTCACCTTACAACAAACGAATGCGCCGCCTACCGATCAGTAGACGGCGAAAGGTTTTTTGGTTTATTGGTTAGCGGCTTCGAAATCGCGCAATAAGTTGTTGCCTCGACGGACAGCATCGTCAGATGCTTTCTGCCCATCCTTGCGGCCACTCATCACGGCTTCCATCTCTTCAGAAATGATGTCGCGAATCTGTACGAAGTTACCAAAGCGCAGACCCTTCGAGTTTTCGGTTGGCTCGTTTAGCGTCATTTGCTTGATGGAGGTATCAGCACCTGGGTTTTCGTCGTAATAACCCTGCTCTGCGCTTAGGTCCCAGGCCGCCTGGGTAATGGGCAGGTAGCCGGTCTTTTGGTGCCACTCAGCTTGCACCTCGGGTTGTGAGAGATACTCGAAGAAGGCGGCAACGGCCTCGTACTCTTCATCGCTGTGGCCTTGCAGTGCCCACAGGGTCGCGCCACCAATAATCGAGTTCTGCGGCGCGCCGTCTACGTCAGCGTAGTAGGGCAGCATACCAAAGCCAACCTCAAAGTCTGCGTTAGCGGCAATATTTGCCCGCGAAGCAGAAGAGCCGAAGAAAATGGCGCAATCTCCAGAATAGAACATTGGTAACGCATCATCACCAGGGCCAGGGCCACCCCAACGATATAGGCCCTCTTCTTGCCACGCTTTTAGATTATCCCAGTGGCGGGCTACGTGTTCGTTGTTGAAGTTCAGTTCGGTTTCTAGGCCCCCGAAGCCATTCTCCAGTGTGCCCAAGGGTAGGTTATGCATGGCCGAGAAGTTTTCCAGCATCACCCAGCTTGGCCATGAGGAAGTAAAACCACATCGAGCCGCGCCTGCCTCAGTCATTTGAGTTGCGTACTCAGCCATTTCTTCCCAGGTTTGCGGTGGCTGCTCTGGGTCTAACCCTGCTTCCTCAAACACATCGCGGTTGTAATACATAATAGGCGTTGAGGAGTTGAACGGAAACGATAGTAGATTGCCGTTGGCATCGGTGTAGTAACCAACCACGGCGGGTAGGAAGTCCTCGCGATCAAACGCACGACCGTGTTCTTCCATAAGTTGATAAACAGGGTAAATAGCGCCAGCTGCATTCATCATGGTGCCGGTGCCGACTTCAAACACTTGCAAAATATGCGGCTGCTCACCGGCGCGGAAGGCTGCAATGGCACCGGTCATCGTTTCGGTATAGTTGCCGCGGTAGCTGGGTGTCACGCGGTAGTCTTCCTGTGAGGCGTTAAACTCTTCGGTCATCTGCTCAAGAATTTCACCCAGTTGGCCGCCCATGGCGTGCCACCAGTTAACGTTGGTTGCTGAGTGAGCAGAAAGGCTGAACGTGGCGGTAGCCACACCGAGGGCAAGCGCGTGCAACGTGAAACGTGACATAACGGCTCCTTGTGGGTCGTGCGCAGTACGTTTATTAAGTTTTTGAGTGCACTGAACAGTAGAAAGTGTAGGTGACGTTTTCATGAATGCACGATGAACTCGACGTGACAGTCAACGTTTCGTTGTCCGTCGGTCTGCTTAGTAGGAAAAGGAGAGAGGCGGTGATAGGGTGATATGAAGAGCCTAACTAACGAGAGCAGTATGACTGACGCGACTACGTTACTGGCGAAGCTAGTATCGTTCGATACCACTTCCAGTGAATCTAATTTGGCCCTAATTGAATTCGTTGAGCACTATCTAGCTGATTATGGTGTGGCTTCAGAGCGGGTGATGAGCCCGTGTGGCACCAAAGCCAACCTGATTGCCCGCGTAGGCCCTGATGCGCCTGGTGGGGTGATGCTTTCAGGGCATACCGATGTGGTGCCGGTGGCAGGCCAGCCGTGGACGAGCGATCCGTTTACCCTACGCGATGGCGGTGATGGCCGACTTTACGGGCGTGGCACCTGTGATATGAAAGGCTTTATTGCCTGCGCGTTGGCCATGGTGCCTGCCTGGGTCAATGCATCGCTTAAGCAGCCCATCTATTTCGGGTTTTCATACGATGAAGAGATCGGGTGTGTGGGCGCGCCTAGTCTTATTAAACGCTTCTACGCGCACTACTCCACCACTGCCCATGTGATTGTTGGTGAACCTACCAACATGCAGCCGGTGGTCGCTCAAAAAGGCGCAACTAACTTGCGTACCACCGTGATTGGGCAAGAGGCTCACAGTAGCCAAGTGAACCAGGGCACCTCAGCTATCCACGTTGCGGCAAGGCTGGTCACGTTTATTGAAGATACCATGGCGGCGTTGGTGGAAGAGGGCCGCGTCGACGAGGCCTTTAATGTGCCTCATACCAGCCTGCATGTAGGTAAAATAAAGGGCGGTACGGCGATCAATATTATGGCGCGGGAGTGCCAGTTCGAGTGGGAGATTCGCCACCTACCCACCGACACCTTTGATGAGATCTACGCCCGCTTCGAGGCGTACTGCGAGCAGCTAACCGCTGAATTACAGGCCAAAGGCAAAACAGTAGAAATGACCACGGTGCCGTTAAACGTGACGGTGCCGGGCTTGGCCGACCGCGAAAATGACCAGGTGCTTCGCTTAGCCAAAGACCATTTACCAGCAGGGTGTTGCAATCATGCGGTGGCTTACGCCACGGAAGCGGGGCAGTTCCAAGGTCAGGGCTTGCAGACAATCATTCTTGGCCCTGGCAGCATCGCTCAGGCGCATCAACCCGATGAGTATATTGAGACGGCCCAGCTGCATGAATGCACGGCGTTTATGCAGCGATTAGGACAGGCGTTAGAAACACCCTATTCGGGATGATGGCTGCTAATGAACCCGTAGTATAAATCGCGCACAATAAAAAACACCCGCCAATGGTTAAACGGGCGGGTGTTTTTCTGAAACGTTTCTATGGTGCTTATTGCAATTAATGCTGATGTTGCTCTTCGTAAAGCTCTGCTTTCACGTGGCGCATCACATCTTCGCAGGCCTGTTGGCGGGCAAGTTGGGTCAGCAGCCGCTGAGTCACCTCAAACCCTTTCCCCAAACAGGTATCAACTTCGTCTCGGCTTACGTGCGGAGAGACGTTGTAGTCGATTTTTACCGTACGGCCACCGCCTTCTAGTCGGTCGGCGATTTGTCTAAGCCGCCACGCGATTCGCTCTTTCCAGTTTGCTGATTCTTCTGCGCCTTCGTTTACGCTAAACGTGCACTGCCATTCCGGTCTGTAAACCTTCATAGGAGAACCTCCACTGCGTTTGGAAAGAATGATCGATCGTGTTGTCGTACTCCGTCTGTCTGAAGATCTTGCTCTGCTACTATACCTGACTCGGGCCCTATTTCCGAAACGTCGACAGCCGTTATTCATTGCACAAGCTAGAGTCACCGTTATGACCCACCCCATGCCGGAAAGTTGCCCCTGTGGCAGCACGTTGCCACTGGCAGCCTGCTGCCAGCCGTTTCATCAGGGCCAGGCCATTCCAGAAACCCCGGAAGCCCTGATGCGTTCACGATACACCGCCTTTGCGTTGAATGAGCGTGACTATTTGCTGGCCACCTGGCACGCCACCACGCGCCCAGCCACACTGCCACCCGACCCCACGACGCAGTGGCAGTCGCTTGTCATCGTGTCGGCACCGCAGCCTTCCCGCGATGAAGGGCACGTGCACTTCAAGGCAACGTTCAGGGAATCAGGCCGTTGGCATGTGCTGGAAGAAGCCTCGCGGTTCGTATGGGAAGAGCAGCGGTGGTGGTACGTCGACGGAAAGCCCGCCGTGATCCTCCTGAAGCCGGGCCGTAACGATGCCTGCCCTTGTGGAAGCGGACGCAAATTCAAGGTATGTTGCCAGCTATAAGACTAAGTAGCATGAGGCACCCCCGATGAACGCGAAGCAAACCGAACGACGACGGCAGCGTGGCTTATGGTCTTCATCGAGCGGCTGGGCGGCCATCGTGCTGTTGGGGTGGCTAAGCCTTTTCGTGGGCGCCTCTGCCCATGGCCAGACGCAAACGGAGCCTTACCCTGCCACGGACATGACGCTGGTGCTGCCCTACGGGGAAGGCGGCGCAACGGATGTCTTGTTCAGAGCCATTGCCGAGCGTGCCCAGGTCGCGCTACAGGCCCCCATCATCGTCGTGAACATGCCCGGCAGCGGGGCCACGCTGGGGGCGCAGTTCGTCAAGGAATCCCCGCCCGATGGTTACACCGTACTGGGCAGCCATCAAACCATCGACCTCGCCTACCTGTCGGGGCTTGCCAACTTTTCGCATGAGGCATTCGCCCCCATTGCCCTGCTGACCCGCACCGTGAACATTCCGGCCACCTATGCAGGTCACTCGGTCAGCAGTGCTTCTCAGATTGCCGAAAAGGTGCGCGAACAGCCGGGCAAGCTGCTGTTCGGGGTGATTCCCAACTCAACGGACCACTTTTTTTGGCTACACTTCTTCGCTCAGGCCGGTATCGATGCCAGCGATGTACAGTTCGTCCAGTATCCTGATACCGGTGCCCAGGTCGTGGCCTTGTTAGGCAGAGAGCTTGATTTTGCCATGCTCAACCTGCCGTCTGCAGGCACCCTGTTTGCGTCGGGTGCCCTGGTGCCTCTGGGCGCTGCCAGCGAGCAGCGTCTTGCGGCGCTACCGTCCGTGCCGACGCTTCTGGAGCAGGGCATCACGCTGGTCAATACCACGGACCGCGGTTTGCTTGCTCCCTTGAACACGCCTCCTGAACGGCTGGCCAGCATTGCCACCGCCTTCCGTCAGGCGCTGGAAGCGCCTGACTTGGCACGTCGCTTGATGGACACCCACGGCTCTCTGGTGGACTTTCGCCCGCTGGAGGCCTATGGCCAGTATCTGGATGAGCAGTATCAACAGTTGGAAAGCCTGACCCAGCGGTTAGCGTTCGAGCGCTAGCCAGACCATCGACCGGAGCCTCCACGTCCCATGCCCTTGAATACTCGTGATTTAGCCGCCGAGACGCTACTGCTGCTGGTCTCGGCGACACTCCTGTGCATGGGAGCGACCAGCCTGTTGGTGGGGCTGGTGCTGCCACAAGTGGTATTCGGCCCGATGCTGGTGCCGGATGCCGCGCTGGCGACGCTGCTGATCGGCGTCAGCCTGCTGGCCACGCTGTGCCAGTGGCGCGTGGTGAGGCTGGCAAGTGCCGGGGGCTTGACGGCGCTGCTGCTGTACACCTTGCTGCACAACCTGATGGCGCAGGGCGTCAGCGAATCGTGGGTCACTGGGCAACCGCGCATGACCAGTTTGGCGGCGGCAGTGTTGCTGGTGGTCAATGTCTGCCTATGGCGCGGGGTCGAAGGGGTAGCAAGACAGCGCTGGTGGCGCGCGACAGGCATAGGTTTGCTGCTATTTGGCGGCGTGGTGGTTCTCCAGCTATGGCGTCCTCAGGCAAGCCAGGCGACGCTATTCACCTTCTCGCCTCTGGCGGTACTAGTGTTCATCGTGCTATTGGCGGTTGCGCTGTTGGTGGCCGGCTGGCGGCAGCGTCATAAGCGGCTCAGCCCGGGCCGCTTGACCGTGGTGGTCGGGTTGGCAGGGGTGTTGGCCAGTAGTCTGGCGTGGTTGCTGCTGAGCATGCATCAACGCTCTTCCATCGAGCAGCAGGCGGGTTATCTGCTGGATAGCGTGCAGCTCAATGCCGAGCAGGTGATGACGGAAAGGCTGCTGTTGATGCAGCGTATGGCCGAACGCCTGGCAACGGTAGAGGGCCAACCGCGTGACGTGTTGTTGACCCGCGACGCCCAGAACTATTTTCGTGACACACTCAGCCTGCATGCGATTGCACTGATGGATGCGTCGGGAGTGCTGTCATGGTCGCAGGGACGCAGGCACACCAGCGATATCTGGCTGCTGGAGCAACTGAGCACTCCGTCTGTCCAGGCATGGGCCGATATTCCGTTCGATCGTCCGCGCCTCTTGATACCGGACAGCCTCCAGCCTAATAACGTGATCATGTTGATCCCCATCCCGGATAGTGCACAACGGTTGCTGGCTTCGTTCAACCTGGGCGAGCTGCTGAGTAATGAATTGCGCCTGGCACTTGGGCCGTTTCATGTGGATGTCAGCCGCCTTCAGCACCGTCTGGTGCGGCTGCACCCTTCCGGGTTCACGGTCGATGATGGCGAAGCCTCCACACTGATGCTGGCATCTCGGCATATGGGGTTGCCGGGGGGGATCAACCTCATGCTGAGCGCCTATCCCGGCCAACACTACAACTGGGCACTGTTGGGCGTGATGCCGCTGAGCGTCACGCTGGGTGGGCTGGTGATGAGCTGGCTGCTGGCGTTCAGCGTGGGGTTGGTGGGCGCGAGCGTCACCCGGGCCAAAGAGCTGGCCGAAGCGCGCCACTCCCTGGCCGACAGCGAGCAGCGCTATCGTTCGCTGTTTGCGCACCACCCCGACGCCATTTTTGCCGTGGATCCCGAAGGGCGTTTCATCGAAGCGAATGCAACCTGCGGGCGTGTGACCGGCATTCCTCGGGAAGAGGTCATGCAGCGTCACTTTGCCAACGTTATCGACCCTGACGACGTCACGCATGTGGCGCAACAGTTTCAGCAGGTGCTGGGCGGTGAAATCGCGCGCTTCGAAGTCTCGCTGCGCCACCGTGATGGCCAGCAGCGCTTGCTGGATGTGATCGGTATTCCGATCACGGTCAATGGTCGAGTCGACGGAGTGTACGGCATTGCACAGGACGTCACCGCAAGCCGCGCCCAGCAGACTCGTCTGCGCATTCTGGAGCGCAGCGTGGAAGCCAGCGTGAACGGCGTGCTGATTGCCGATGCCCGCGCACCGGATTTGCCGATCATCTACGCCAACCGTGCATTTAGCGTGATGACCGGCTACTCGCTGGAAGACGTCATTGGTCGGAACTGTCGTTTTCTGCAAGGGCCGGAGAGCGACCCGGATATGGTGGAGAGGCTGCGCCACGGTATTCAGCATCAGCATGAGACCCACGTCACGCTGTGTAATTATCGCAAGGATGGCACGCCGTTCTGGAACGATCTCTACATCGCGCCGGTGCGTGGCCAGGATGGCGGGGTGACCCATTTCGTCGGCGTTCAGCACGATATTTCCAAGCACAAGGCCTACGAAGCTCGCCTAGCCTATCATGCCACCCATGACGATCTGACTCGCCTGCCTAACCGCATGCATTTCGAAGAAGCCCTGCAGGCACAGTTTGCCCAGGCACAGTTGGGGGGGCACGCCATCAGCGTGCTGTTCGTGGATCTGGACGATTTCAAGCCGATCAACGACAGCCTGGGCCATGCCGTGGGAGATCAGGTATTGATCGAAGTAGGCCAGCGGCTGGAGGCGGCGCTGCGCCAGGAAGATACGGTGGCCCGCTTGGGCGGTGACGAGTTCGTGCTGCTGATTTCGTCGGTCAGTGACGAAAAGCAGGTGATCGACATCGTCGAGCGCCTGTTGCCCGCCCTGGCTCGCCCTTACTGCATCGATGGCCACGAGCTGTACCTGACGGCCAGTGTCGGCATCGCCATCAGTGGGCCGACCACACCCCAGCCACAAAGCTTGATTCAGCAGGCAGACATGGCGATGTACAAGGCCAAGCAGCAAGGGCGCAATGCGTATGCCTGGTTCAGTAGCGATATCAACGAGCTGGCCAGCGAGCGTGTGAGTCTGCGCAACGACTTGCAGGAAGCCATCGAGCATGAGTGTCTGGAGCTGCATTATCAGCCGCTGTTCGACCGTTCGGGTAATATCGTCAGTGTCGAGGCGCTGGTGCGCTGGCAGCACCCTGTGAAAGGCTATATCTCTCCTGCACGTTTCATTCCGCTGGCCGAAGCAACGGGGCAGATCATGCCCATCAGCGAGTGGGTCCTGCAGCGTGCCTGTAGCGACATGCTGAGCCTGCAGCAAAAGGGGTTGGGAAGCCTGAAGGTGGCGGTCAATCTCTCGCCTTTGCAGTTTCATCGCGCAAGCTTTCTGGCGACGCTGCGCCAGACGCTCTCGTCGACCGGTCTTCCTGCCGAGCAGCTGACGCTGGAACTGACCGAAGGCATCCTGATGAACAACACCGAGGCGGCAATTGGTATTCTGCATGCGCTGCGCAGCATGCAGGTGAGCGTCGCCATTGATGACTTCGGCACCGGCTACTCGAGCTTGAGCTATCTGAAACACCTGCCCATCAGCACCATCAAGATCGATCGCAGCTTCATCAACGAGCTGATTCACAGCGATGACGATGCCGCCATCGTGCAGGGCATCATTTCCATGGCCCACCATTTGGGGCTTGGCGTGGTGGCCGAAGGGGTCGAGAATGACGCCCAGCACCAACGTTTGATGACTTACCGCTGTGACATGTTCCAGGGCTTCGGGCTGGCCAAACCCATGCCGCTGGCGGAGCTCGAAAACATCATGGCGGCGTTCACGGCTTCGACTACCCCTGATTGACGAGAAAACATGGCGTTATCCACCACGACCTGGTACCTGTATCTGCTGGAGTGTCGGCGAGGCACCTATGTGGGTATCACCAATGATTTGACGAAGCGCTACCAGGCCCACCGAACCGGCAAGGGCGCGCGCTATACCCGTGCGCACCCGCCCACGGCGCTCTTGGGGGCGCAGCCGTTTCCTGATCGCGCCACGGCCAGCCAGGCCGAGTACCGCTTGAAACAGCGCACCCCGGATCAAAAGCGCCACTGGGCCCGCCAATGGCCGGTCGAAGGGTGGCACCCGGAACGCGAGTAAACACACCATGGCAACAGGAGCCTTCATGCGTACGTTTTTTTCCGAGGATAGTCGTCTGCGTCAGGCGCGCAGTGAACTGCACGATGGCACGCTGGTCAGCCCCTTCGAGTGCCCGGCGCGCATGGATCTCGTGCTGGCGGCGCTGGCGCAGGCCAATATCGAGGTGCAGGCGCCGCAGGCCTATGGGCTCGACCCCGTGCTGGCGGTGCACGATGCAGACTACGTGGCGTTCCTGGAAGGCTGCTGGCAGGCATGGCAGGCCGCCGGCCATGAAGGCGAGGCCATTCCCAATATCTGGCCAGCGCGGACCCTGCGCGGCGACCGCATACCGCGCTCGGTGAGCGGCCAGCTGGGCTACTATGCGCTGGCCGCCGAAACCTCGATCAGTGAGGGGACGTTTGCGGCGGCCATGGCCAGCAAGGACACTGCGCTGGCCGCCGTGGAGCATACGCTGGCCACCGGCGAGCCCAGCTTTGGGCTTTGCCGCCCGCCCGGCCATCACGCAGCCTTCGATCAGTTCGGCGGCTACTGCTTCTTCAACAATGCCGCCATTGCTGCCCAGCGGGCCCTGGCCAGCGGCATGCATCGCGTGGCCGTGCTGGACGTGGACTTTCATCACGGCAACGGTACCCAGCAGATTTTCTACCAGCGTGACGATGTGCTGTTCGCTTCCCTGCATGGCGACCCCGACGTGACCTTTCCCTACTTTTCCGGCTATGCCGACGAAACGGGGGAGGGCAAGGGAGAGGGCTACACGCTGAACTACCCGCTGCCGCCCGGTACGTCGGTGGCGCGGTGGATGGCGGCGTTGGACGATGCCTTGACCCGGATTGCCCAGGCCGAGTGTGAGCTGGTGGTGGTGTCGCTGGGCGTGGACATCTTCGAAGGCGACCCGATCAGCGCTTTTACCTTCCAGCACGCCGACTTTACGGCCCTTGGCCAGCGGCTGGCCCAGTGTGGTTTGCCCTGCGTCTTTTTACTGGAAGGGGGCTATGCAGTGGGGGATATCGGTGTCAATGTGGTCAATGTCTTGCAGGGCTTTGGTGCGGGTGCGAGATGACAAAGGCACCAAATTCGGGCAGTCTTATGCCTTTTTAGCCTATCAATGATGGCGGGAGCGTGTCGTGGCAGTCTACGGCGGAATACAGGCACATGAAGTGGAGCGTTGGCTGAATGCCCTCACCAACGCGGCCTATGACCGACGCTGCCCGCTCTCCAAAGTGCATGGCGGCAACGCCCGTGCGCGCACCGCTCGCCAGGACCTGCTTTATCTGGCGACCTCGTTTCGCGGTGGCGAGCGCAGTCGCGAAGCCGTTGCCGACGGCTTGAGCCGCTGGTGCCAGCACTACCTCAGCGAAGCGGAGTGGTACGTGCTAGTGGGCGGTCGCAAGCCGCCCTCCTCGAACGTTACCAGCACCGCACCTCTCGCGGGTCAGCCCCGTGATGCCCAAGCCGGTAGCGAGTCTGCCGCCCCTTCCGAGGATGATGCTTCCTTGGAAGATCCCTTCGTGGACGACGCGCTAGACGCGCTTTATCAACACCGAGTGGGTTAACCCACGCCATCCAGCGCTGTTACAATGGATGCATGAACAGTGCTCATGCCGTTTCGGCCACCGCCTCCCTCGATGACCCTTTTTACTACCTGGCGAATTTCCGCTTCGTGGTCGATTGGGTGCAGTCGCGTCACGGCGATTTGCTGAGTGCCGAGGAGCATCACGCCCTCCAGCAATGGTCACGGCTGCCGCGGGCTGCTCAAGCGCTGCTGGTACGCATGGTGATGCGCAAAGGCGAGCTGTTCCGCATCGATAAGCTCAGCTATCCCGAGATTGGCGACACCCAGCAGGCACTGGCCCCGCTACTGGCCCAAGGGTGGGTCGACGAGACACCGCCGTTGAGCATCGAGGCGCTATTTCGGCTGCTGCGCCTCAGCGAGCTGCGCGACGCCCTGCAACCGACGATCCTTGAGCTGGGCATCGCCCCCAGGGCGACCAAACGCGAACTTCAGGCGGCACTGACACCAGAGCTTGCCGAGGCGCGCCCGCTGCAGCAGTGGTGGCCAGAGGCCACCACGAACATCGTGTGCCTCGACATCATGGCGCTATGCGACCGCCTGCGGCTGATGTTCTTTGGCAACCTGCGCCAGGACTGGGCCGAATTCGTGCTCACCGAGCTTGGCTTGCAGCGTTTCGAACAGCTTCCGCTCTCTTCGGATTCGCGTGCATTTCAGCGCCGCGAAGAGGTCGATACCTATCTCACGCTGCACCGCCTGCGCGAGCGCCTGGAGAGCGGCGAGGCGCCGGGAGTGCTTGCCACTGACGTGCCCGCGGCCTTCGGCAACCGCTGGCTGGACGCCCGCCGCTCGCGACTGCTGCTGACCCTGGGGCACACGGCAGAGCGCAGCGGTGAGGCGGCCCTGGCCCTGGCGCTGTATGCCGAGTCCAGCAACAGCGAAGCGCGCATCCGTCGACTGCGAGTGCTGGAGCGCCAGGGCCGCTATCAGGAGGCTTACGCGCTTGCCGAGGCGTCGCTCGATCAGGCAGGCGAGAGCGAAGCCCAGGCGCTGGGACGCCTGCTGCCACGCCTGACGCGCAAGTTGAATTTGCCCGCCCCATCGGCCGCGAAAGCCGTCGATGCCCCCTCTTACGTGCTGGAGCTGCCCGGGCCGCAGCCGGTGGAGCGCGCCGTTGCCGAGCACTTATCCACCGCCCGTGCGCCGGTCTTCTATGTGGAAAACTGCCTGATCACGGGGCTGTTCGGCCTGCTGCTCTGGCCAGTCATTTTCAAGCCGCTGCCAGGAGCGTTCTTTCACCCGTTCCACAGCGGGCCTGCGGACCTCTATCGCGAAGACTTCGTGGGCCAGCGCCAGGCAGAGGTCGACGCCTGCCTGGCGCAGCTGGAGGATGGCCGCTACCGCGCGACGATTCTGGCTACCTGGCAGGACAAGCAGGGGCTTGCTTCCCCCTTCGTGCATTGGGGAGTGCTGAGCGAACCGTTGGTCACCATGGCGCTTGACTGCCTGCCCGCCGCGCACCTGCGCGGCTGTTTTACCCGCCTGCTGGGGGACCTCAAGCACAATCGCGCAGGCCTGCCGGACCTCATTCAGCTGATGCCGGAAGCAGCGGATGGCGAGCCGCGCTATCGGATGATCGAGGTCAAAGGGCCGGGGGACCGCCTGCAGGATAACCAGCGCCGCTGGATCGACTTCTTCTGCCGCCAGGGAATGCCCGTCGAGGTTTGCCACGTGCGCTGGCAGCCCGACCCATGAGCCGCTATCGCGTGGCGGTGCGTACCCTGTGTGACTTCACCGCCCGCCAGGGCGACCTGGACCACCGCTTTACGCCCGCACCCAGCGCTCAGGAGGGCATCGAGGGGCACGCTCTGGTGGCCAAGCGGCGGGAAAAGATCCCCGGTTATCTCGCCGAACTGCCGCTCTCCGCTGAGTATCAGGGGCTGCGCGTATCTGGCCGCGCCGATGGTTTCGATGTGGCGGGCAACTGTGTCGAAGAGGTCAAGACCCATCGCGGTAGCCTGGCGCGCATGGCGGATAACCAAAGGGCGCTGCACTGGGCGCAGGTGAAAGTGTACGGCGCGCTGCTCTGTGCCGAGCGGGGCCTTGCACATATCACGCTGGCGCTGGTGTACCTGGAGATTGCCAGCGGTCAGGAAACCCGGCTGACCTGCGAGGCCTGCGCCGATGAGCTGGAAACGTTTTTTGCCCACCAGTGCCAGCGCTTCCTGGCCTGGGCCGACCAGGAGGCGGCCCACCGCGAGCGCCGCGATGCATGGCTCGCCACGCTGAGCTTTCCCCATGCGGATTTCCGCCCCGGCCAGCGGGCACTGGCCGAGGATGTCTTCAAGGCGGCCAGCACCGGCCGCTGCCTGCTGGCCCAGGCGCCTACCGGTATCGGCAAGACCCTGGGCACGCTGTTTCCCATGCTCTCCGCGATGCCCCGCCAGCGGCTCGACCGCATCGCCTTTCTGACCATGAAAACCCCCGGCCGCCGCCTGGCGCTGGATGCCCTCACCAGCCTGCAGGCCCCCGCACAGCCGCTGCGGGTGCTGGAGCTGGTGGCGCGTGACAAGGCCTGCGAGTACCCCGGTACGGCGTGCCAGGGCGATGCCTGCCCGCTGGCAAAAGGCTTTTACGACCGCCTGCCCGCGGCCCGCCAGGCGGCGGTGGAACATGGCTGGCTAGACCGCGAGGCCCTGCGCAAGGTGGCGCTGGCGCATCAGGTGTGCCCTTACTACCTGGGCCAGGAGCTGGCCCGCTGGGCCGATGTGGCCGTGGGGGATGTCAATCACTGGTTCGATAGCCACGCGCTTTTGCACGGGCTGGCCCAGGCCAACGACTGGCGGGTGGGCCTGCTGGTGGATGAAGCCCACAACCTGGTCGAGCGTGCCCGTGGCATGTACAGCGCTGCGCTCTCCCAGCAGCGTCTGAGCTACCTGCGGCGTCACTCCCCACCGGCGCTGGCCAAGCCCTTGGCGCGCGTTGGCAGGCAGTGGCAGGCCCTCAACAAAGTGGTAGCAGACCAGGCGCCGGAGCGTCGTTATCACCTGCTGGATGCGCTACCCAGCAAATTGTTGGGTGCACTGCATACCTTGGCCGGGGCGATCACGGATTATCTGGTGGAGCATCCTGACGGGGCGAGCCAGGCGCTTCAGGAACTGCTGTTCGAGGCGCTGGCGTTCTGTCGCCTGGCAGAGCAGTTTGGCGATCATTCGCTGTGCGACCTGGACGTCGCGGGGAAGGGCAGTGCCGTCCTCGGCCTGCGTAACGTGATCCCGGCGGATTTTCTTGGCCCGCGCTTCAAGCGTGCCCACTGCGCGGTGCTGTTCTCCGCCACGCTGTCGCCCTTTCACTACTATCGTGACCTGCTGGGGCTGCCGGAGCACAGCGTGTGGCGCGAGGTGGCGTCTCCCTTCGTGGCGCAGCAGCTGGAAGTGCAGCTGCGCACGGATATCTCCACCCGTTACCATCACCGCGGGGCCTCGGTGGCGCCCATCGTGGCTACCCTGGCGGCGCAGTACCAGCGCCACCCGGGCCATTACCTGGCGTTTTTCAGCAGCTTTGCCTACCTGGAACAGGTGCTGGCTGCGTTTGCCCAGGCCCACCCGGACATTCCCGTGTTTGCCCAGACGCGCAGCATGCAGGAGGCCGAGCGCGACGCTTTTCTGGCGCGTTTTACGCCTGGCGGCTGCGGCATCGGTTTTGCAGTGCTGGGGGGCGCTTTCGCGGAGGGGATCGACCTGCCCGGCGAGCGGTTGATCGGTGCCTTTGTGGCCACGCTGGGCTTGCCGCCCTTCAACGACTTCAACGAAGCGCTGAAGGCTCGGCTACAGGCGCGCTTTGGGCGTGGAGACGACTATACCTACCGTGTGCCGGGCATGGTCAAGGTCGTACAGGCGGCGGGCCGGGTGATCCGTGGCCCCGAGGACCGTGGGGTTGTGGTATTAATGGATGACCGCTTTTCCCAGGCGCGTATACGGGCGCTGCTGCCACGCTGGTGGCAGTTGGATACCCCTTGACGCTGAGTCACGTCCCCTAACCCATAACCACAAGGACCGCATTGCACCATGGCCGATCTACTCTGGTACCAGTACGTACTCATTGGGCTGATCTTTGCCTGGAGTGGCTTCGTGCGCACCAGTTTGGGCTTTGGCGGCGCCGTGCTGGCGCTGCCGTTCTTGCTGCTGGTCAGCAACGAGCCGCTGGTCTTTCTGCCCATCATTGCCATTCATCTGCTGATCTTCTCCAGCTGGATTGCCTGGAACGGGCACCGGCAGGTGCGGCAGGCGGGCCATGGGGCCGCGGTGCAAAGCAATATCGATTGGGGGTATCTGGTCAAGGCGCTGAAGATCATGATCATCCCCAAGCTGGTCAGTGTGGTGGGCTTGCTGAGCATGCCAGGCTGAATAACCTTTCAAGAGGAGCGGTGGTCGCATGAGATTCATCGACGCGCTGGCCAACCTGCAACGCGCAGGCCAGCTGCACAGGTCCCTTCGGCGAGCGACCCACGGCATCGTGTGGCTCGTGCTGCCGCTGGCGCTGCCTGCCATGGCCAGCTGCCCGGCAGCGTCC
This sequence comes from Vreelandella stevensii S18214, assembly GCF_000275725.1. Classification (GTDB taxonomy): domain Bacteria; phylum Pseudomonadota; class Gammaproteobacteria; order Pseudomonadales; family Halomonadaceae; genus Vreelandella; species Vreelandella stevensii. The sequence goes on from NZ_AJTS01000046.1 coordinate 20,677, forward strand.
ACCACGGACCTGGCGCACATCAAAGGCATTGGCGAGCAGTCTGCCCTCGCCGAAGGCCAGCGTGTGACCATCGATGGCGTCGTGACCGGGGAGTTTCTGGGGCGCGAGCACCTCAGCGGGTTCTACCTGCAGCAAACCACCGAGCAGGGCCCGGTAGGCATATTCGTGTATGCACCGGAGCTGGCCGAGCACAAGGCCACGCAGGTAGTGGCGGGCCAGCATCTGCAGCTACAGGCGCGTACAGGAAGCTTTCGCGGCAACCCCCAGCTGCAGCGCGTCTCTCAGCTGGTGACCTGTGACAGCGCAGGCGAGCTGCCCGAGCCCATTGCGTTATCCTGGCCCCAGGACGCGGCCTCGCTGGACGCCATGGAAGCGCTATTAGTCACTTTCCCTGAGCCGCTGACGGTCACCGATAACCATGATCTGGGCCGTTACGGCACGCTGGGGCTGGCCAGCGAGCGACGCTTTCGGCCGACCCATAGTGCCGCTCAGGCAGCTCCTTCGCCTGCGCCACTGCTGCTGGACGATGGCAGCTACCGCACGAACCCCGACCCCGTGCCCTATCTGAACGAGCAGGGGACGCGCCGCGTAGGCAGCACCCTCGACGGGCTGACCGGAGTGCTCACCCACGCCTTTGGCGACTACCGTCTGCACCCCACGCAAGCGGTCACGTTCACCGACAGCAACCCCCGCCCCGGCCCGCTGGAAGCACCGGGTGATGCCCTGCGGGTGGCTACCTTCAACGTCGAGAACTACTTCATCACCCTGGGGGAGCGTGGCGCCGCCAATGCGCCCGCGCTGGAGCGCCAGCGCGGCAAGCTGGCAGCGGCCATCGCGGGGCTGGAGGCGGATATTCTGGCGCTGATCGAAATAGAGAACCGCCCCGACGCGCTGACCGATCTGGTCGAGCTGTTGCACCAGCGCACGGGGATTCGCTACCAGCCGGTGGGCGAGCCCGAGCGCCATGGAACGGACGCCATTCGGGTGGCGTTGCTCTATCGGCCGGACCGAGTGGAGGCCCTGGGAGCCCTGCATATCGACCGTGACGATGCCCACGACCGACCGCCGCTGGCCGGCTTCTTCCGCAGTGTGCGAGGAGGGCCAGAGGTAGGGGTGGTGACCGCGCACTTCAAGGCCAAATCCGGTTGCCCCGCGCAGGGGGATATCGACCGTGGCCAAGGCTGCTGGAACGAGCGGCGTGTTGCTCAGGCGCAGGCCACCCAGCGTTTTCTGGACACCTTGCGCGAGGAAGCGGGCCATGAGCGTTTGCTGCTACTGGGGGACCTCAATGCCTACGGTGCCGAAGATCCGATCCGCACTTTGGTACATGCAGGCATGACCGACCTGATCGCGCGTCATCTCCCCGCCGAGCGCCGTTACACCTACGTGTTTCGCGGTGAGTCCGGGTATCTCGACCACGCCCTGGCCAGCGCTGAACTGGCCGAGGCCGTGCAGCAGGTGCATACCTGGCCCATCAACGCCGACGAGCCGCGTTTTTTGAGCTACGACCAACAGCCGGACGACACCCCGCCCAGCCCGTTTCGCTCGTCAGACCACGACCCCATCGCGGTGGACCTGGTATGGCCATGAAACGTGGCGGGCGCTGATGAGGGGCGCAAAAACAAAAACGGCCACTTGCTATAAAAGCTAAGTGGCCGTTTTCGTTGAATTCTTGGTCGGAATAGCAGGATTCGAACCTACGACCTCTGCCTCCCGAAGGCAGCGCTCTACCAAGCTGAGCTATATTCCGAGGGTTGCCAAGGCGTGCTTAACAACGGGACGCATCATACGTAGTTCAGGGGCTTTTTTCAAGCCCCTTTTGCGCTTGCCGGGTGCCGATCAGGCCTGACGCTCCACTGCGAGGCGGGCCAGCTGGGCCATGCTGTCGCGGAAGGGGCTCTCGGGCAGCGCGTTCAGCTCGGCCAGGGCCTTGTCGGCCATCTCGACGGCGCGGTCGCGGGTGTAGGTGAGAGCGCCGGTGGCGTGAATGATCTCCAGCACTTCGTCCAGTTGCTCCAGGCCGCCTTTGCGAATCACCTGGCGGATCAGCTTGGCTTGTTCGGGGGTGCCGTGCTCCATGGCGTGGATCAGCGGCAGGGTCGGTTTGCCCTCGGCCAGATCGTCGCCGACGTTCTTGCCCATGGCGTCGGCGTCGCCCTGGTAGTCCAGCAGGTCGTCGATGAGCTGGAAGGCCAGGCCGAGATAGCGGCCGTAGTACTGCAGCGCGCGCTCCTGCTCCGGGGTGGCATCGGCCAGCACCGCGCCGCTGTGGGAAGCGGCTTCGAACAGCATGGCGGTTTTGCCCTGAATGGTCTCGAAGTAGTCGGCTTCCGAGATGCTCGGGTTGCCGATGTTGGTCAACTGGAGGACTTCGCCTTCTGCGATGACACAGGTCGCGCCGGAGAGGATCGCCATGATGCGCATGGAGCCGACATCGACCATCATCTGGAACGAGCGGGAGTAGAGGAAATCGCCTACCAGCACCGAGGGCGCATTGCCCCAGGCGTCGTTGGCGGTTTTCTTGCCACGGCGCATGTGCGACTCGTCCACCACGTCGTCATGCAGCAGGGTCGAGGTGTGCATGAACTCGATCAGCGTGGCGAGGGTGATGTGCTTGTCGCCCTCGTAGCCCAGCGAGCGCGCTGCCAGCAGTACCAGCAGCGGGCGCAGGCGTTTGCCGCCGCTTTCGATGATGTACTGGCCGATGGTTTCCACCAGCGGCACGCGAGAATTCAACTGCGTCACAATGGTGCGGTTGACGGCCTCAAAATCGTCGGCCACCACGGCGTGCAGCGGTGAAGGCGAAGGGCTGGCAGGCGGGGTTGAGGAGACGTTGGCTGTCATGGGTTCCGTTCATCGCGGCAGGTAAGAGAGTGGGGGTCATGCTATGGGGCTGCCTGTGAGGCGTCAAGGCATAGCGGCGCCGGGCGGGCGGCGGGGTGATTGACAAGCCCCGGTGGCCTTGTGGTAAAGCGCGATAGTCGTTATAATCCGCGACCCACTCATCATGCTCCCTGTCAGATGGCTGCCAAAAGAGGCGCCACTCGCAGCAGGTCGATAAGAGCGGAAGGCGATGAGCGTTGGTTACGCTGGGCGTAACTGGCATTAACGACAAGTCCGGAGAGCGACATGTACGCAGTTATCAAAAGCGGTGGCAAACAGTACCGCGTTCAAGAAGGTCAGACCCTCAAGCTCGAAAAAATCGAAGTCGCGACCGGCGAAACGATTGAATTCGATGAAGTGCTGCTGGTTGCAGACGGCGACGACGTGAACATTGGCGCACCTTTCATCAGCGGTGCCAAGGTTTCCGCCGAAATCGTTTCCCACGGCCGTGGCGACAAAGTCACCATCATCAAGTTCCGCCGCCGGAAGCACCACATGAAGCGTCAGGGCCACCGCCAGTGGTTCACTGAAGTCAAAATTACCGGAATTTCTGCGTAAGCAGTCACTTCCCTTTAGGAGGATTTTGCAATGGCACATAAAAAGGCAGCCGGCTCCACGCGTAACGGTCGCGATTCCGAATCCAAACGCCTGGGTGTGAAACTGTACGGTGGCCAAGCGGCAACCGCCGGTAACATCATCGTGCGTCAGCGCGGCACGCGCTTCCACGCCGGTACTGGCGTTGGCCTGGGCCGTGACCACACGCTGTTCGCTCTGAACGACGGTGTCGTCAAGTTCGAGACCAAAGGTCCGAAAAACCGTAAATTCGTCAGCATCGTTTCTGCCTAAGCAACCTGGGTTGCGCAGTGCGAAGATGACGAAAGAAAAGCCCCGCCATGGCGGGGCTTTTTTGTCTTTTCAAGCCCTTTTGCCCGTACCGGGAACAGGGTGATGCAGTCAGGGCGGCGGAAGCGGCCGGGAGAATCCAATGCAGTTCGTCGATGAAGCCTCGATCATTGTTGAGGCAGGTAAAGGCGGCAATGGCTGTCTGAGCTTTCGCCGCGAGAAATATGTGCCCAAGGGTGGCCCGGACGGTGGTGATGGTGGCCACGGGGGCAGCGTTTATCTGATTGGTGACGATGCGCTGAATACCTTGATCGATTTCAAGTTTCAGCGCTTCTACAAGGCCGAGAACGGCCAGGGCGGCATGGGTCGCCAGATGAGCGGCAAGGCTGGTGAAGACCTGCACGTCAAGGTGCCGGTGGGCACCACCGTGATCGACGAGGACACCCTCGAAGTGATCGCCGATGTGACCGAGATCGGGCAGGTCGTGCTGGTGGCGGCCGGTGGTCGTCGTGGCCTGGGTAACATCCACTTCAAATCCTCCACCAACCGCGCACCGCGCCGCACCACGCCGGGTACCGAAGGCGACCGCCGCAATTTGCGCCTGGAAATGAAGGTGATGGCGGATGTGGGCCTGCTGGGCATGCCCAATGCCGGCAAGTCGACGCTGATTCGTTCGGTGTCGGCGGCCAAGCCGAAGGTGGCCAACTACCCCTTCACCACCCTGGTGCCGAACCTGGGCGTGGTGAAGCTGGGCATGCACGAGCACTTCGTGATGGCCGATGTACCGGGGCTGATCGAAGGCGCCTCCGACGGCGCAGGCCTGGGGCTGCGTTTTCTGAAGCACCTGACCCGTACGCGGCTGCTGTTCCACGTGGTCGATGTGGCGCCGTTCGACGAGTCCGATCCGGTCGACGCTGCCCAGGCCATCGTGCACGAGCTGGGCCAGTTCTCACCGGCGCTCTCCGAGCGGCCGCGCTGGCTGGTGCTGAACAAGTTCGACCTGCTGCCGGAAGAGGAGCGCGAAGCGCGGGCCCAGGCGATCATCGATGCGTTGAACTGGGAAGGCCCGGTGTTCCGTATTTCGGCGATCAGCAGCGAAGGCACCGACAAGCTGGTGCAGGCGGCGTACCGCTGGCTCACCGAGCAGCAGCGTCTGGAAAACGAAGACGAAGAGGCCCATGCCCGCGAGCAGGAGATGCGTCGCCGCATGGAAGAGGAGTCGGTGGCCCGTACCGAAGCGCGCCTTGGCCGTCGCCGCAAGCGCGATGACGAAGAAGACGATGACGATTTCGACGACGATGATTACGATGTCGAAGTAGAGTACGCCCCGTAAACGGCAGGCGTGCCGACCAGGATGAATCGCGTGAGCGCAATGGCGTGGGAGAGTCGCGACGTGGAACACAACGAGCAGTTGCCGGGCCGTGAGGCGCTGAGTAGCGCCCGCCGGATAGTGGTCAAGATTGGCAGCGCGCTGCTCACCAACGATGGTCGCGGGCTGGATGAAGCGGCCATTGGCGGCTGGGTGGATCAAATTGCGGCCCTGCACCAGCAGGGTATCGAAGTGGTGCTGGTCTCTTCGGGAGCCGTGGCGGCAGGCATGGTACGCCTGGGGTGGCAGGCACGTCCCAGCGCCGTGCATGAGCTGCAGGCGGCGGCGGCCGTGGGGCAGAACGGGCTCACCCAGTGCTACGAGCAGCACTTTGCTCGCCACGGCATGCTCACCGCGCAAATTCTCCTCACCCACGACGACCTCTCCAACCGCAAGCGCTACCTGAACGCGCTGTCGGCGCTGCGCACCCTGGTCGAGATGCGTGTGGTGCCAGTGATCAACGAAAACGATACCGTCGTCACCGACGAGATCCGCTTTGGCGATAACGACACCCTGGGTGCGCTGGTGGCCAACCTGCTCGAAGCCGATGCACTGCTGCTGCTCACCGATCAGGAGGGCCTGTTCGATGCCGACCCGCGCCATCATCCTGACGCGCAACTGATTGCCGAAGGCCGTGCCGATGACCCACGGCTGGCCGCCGTGGCAGGCAGCGGCGGTGCGCTGGGCCGAGGGGGCATGAGCACCAAGGTGCGTGCCGCGCAGCTGGCGGCGCGTTCCGGCGCGGTAACGGTGATCGCCAGCGGCCGTCAGCCCGAGGTGATCACCCGTATCGTGCAGGGCGAACCGCTGGGCACGCTGCTGCGCCCGGACCAGGCGCCCATGGCGGCCCGCAAGCGCTGGCTGGCAGGGCAGCTACAGGTACGCGGTACGCTGGTGCTGGATGCCGGTGCGGTCAACGTGCTGCGCGGCAAAGGCTCCAGCCTGCTGGCCGTGGGCGTGCGGGACGTACAGGGCAGCTTCAGACGCGGCGACATGGTGCTGTGTGTGGACGAACAGGGCGCACGGGTCGCCAAGGGGCTGGTCAACTACGGTGCCGATGAGGCACGCCAGCTGGCGGGCCAGCCCAGCCACCAGATCGAGGCCATCCTTGGCTATGTGGAGGCCCACGAGCTGATTCATCGCGATAATCTGGTGGTGGTGTAAGGCGGCAGCGGTATTTGCTGTGGCCAGCCGTCCGGCACGATCATCACCCGCAACGGGGGGTGAGCCGGGTGGCTGAGCATCACCTGCTGAGGCCCGTAGCGGTCGACCAGCGGCATCACGCTGGCCGTTTGTAGCGCCAGCTCATCGAAGGATTCCGGCAGCGGCGGCGCTAACCAGTGGGGCTTTTCCAGCCAGGCCATGCTGGGTGCGTCGGCGTAGCTCTCTGCCAGTGCTGGCCAATCCTTCCTGTAGCACCACAGCCCGCGCCGGTGGTCAGGCGTTGCCCCGTCCGGCGGTGGCAGCGTTGCGTGCCACGGGTAGAACAAGACGCCGGGCATGGCCACTCGGGGCTGCAAGGCGGGCAGGGTTTCGCCGCTGTCGCGGGGGGCGAGCCAGTGGCGCAGCAAGTGTCGCGCAGGTGGCGTACACGACAGCGGCAGCTGATGCTGGCGCAAGTGCTGGCACTTCAGCGCCAGACTATCCAACCCTCCGGGGCCAATCCAACGGCTCTGGCTAGTTTGCTCTCCAGGCCCTTCGGGCAACCCCAGATAAAACTTGATGGCCACCTCCAGGTGCATGGGCGCCGGGTTCTGCCGAGTACGGTAGAGAATATCCAGCTCGCCCAGCGTCAGGCGGCGCTGGGTAATGCGTACGTTGTGGCCCAGCAGGCGAGTGTTGGGCGCGCTGTCCAGCAGCAGATGCCACAGCCGTTCATGGTAATGCCCCATGCGCTGAGGCGGTAAACGCCTTGTCCTTCCAGCCGCTTGTGGAGACTCATCCTGCCGAAAATGGTCCGCATGGCGGGCCAGCCAGGCGTGACGCTGTGCGGCGCTGGCCAGGCCCAGCTCGGCGGGGGGGGGGCGGCCAGCCAGATGCTCGGCCAGCGTCACCAGGTCCGGGGTTGCCAGCAGCCACAGCATGTCGCGCAGCAGCCGCTGCGGCGAGTGGGGCCAGACGCCTTCCAGGCAGCCGTCGCTCATGCCATCAACGTAGCCAGAAGGCCAGCAGCGTCAGGGCAATCAACACGACCAGCGTGGCAGTGCCCAGGTGGCGGGCGTAGTGGTGCAGCATGCGAACCTCTCTCAGACGATGTCGAAGCGATCGGAAAAAATGTGCGTCGGCGGGATGCCGTGGGCAATCAGCCCGCGTTCGGCGCTATCCATCATCGGGTCGGGGCCGCAAATGTAACAGTCGGTCCGCGGGTCCAGGTCCGGCAAGACACGTTCGATCAGTGCCTCGTCCACATAGCCGGTTTCGCCCTGCCACCCTTCGTGCGGGTCGGATAGCACGTGAATCACCTCCAGCGGCAGCTCGTTGCTAAGCGTTTCCAGGTGCTCACGGAAGGTGGCTTCCTGCCAGGTCGGGTTGGCATAGATCAGCCAGATCGGGGGGGCGTTGCCCGTGTCACGAAAGCTGCGCAGCATGCTGATGAACGGGGTGATACCGATACCGCCCGCCAGCATCACGATGCCATGAGGGTTATCGGGGTTGGGGGTAAAAGCGCCGAAAGGCCCTTCGATGAAGGCACGGGTATTGGCCTTGACCTTGGGCAGGGTGCGGGTGAAGTCCCCCAGCCGCTTGGCACTGAAGGCCACCCTGCCCGGCTGTGATGCGCTGGAAACGATGGAAAAAGGGTGCTGCTGCAAGGTAAAGGGGGTATCCCCTAGGGTGATCCAGAAAAACTGCCCGGGCTGGAAGTCCAGCTGGTGCTGGCCATCTGCCTCCAGCGTCAGCGTCGTGGTGTCGCCTCGCTCCAGCTGGTTATCCACCACGCGCCAGGGCTGGCGGCGTAGCCGCCACGGGCGCAGCAGGCGAGTTTCCACCAGCAGCCCTAGCGGCAGCAGGAGCAGCAGGGCAAAGACGCCCGAGGTGACGACGCCTTGGGTGTAGCGCTGAGCCATCAGCGCATGCCCCAGCCCGCCCATGACCACGAAAGCGGTCAGGCCGCCATGCAGCAGTCGCCATGTCTCGTAACTCAACCCCAGCCGCTTGCGCCATAGCGAGGTGACCACCAGGGTCAGGCTGGCCAGCAGCAGGGCCATCAGGGCCAGGGCGCGTAGGGTGTCCTCGCGGGGGTCGAGATAGTGCAGCAGGCTGGGCTCGGCGATGAATGTCAGCGTGGGGTGCGCCAGTACCAGCAGCAGGGCACCGATCCCCAGCTGGCGATGAAACTGCAGTACGTTGTCGAACCCTGCGCGGTTACCAAAGCCGTGACGGCCCGAAATCAGCGCTTGCAGCGCCATGATGCTCAGCGCCAGCGCACCGAGCAATACGCCTGCCTCGGCCAAGGCGCTGCGTGGAGCTGGCGGCGACACCAGCAGCCAGCTCACCGGCAGTAATGCCAGCACCATGTAGAGAGTGACCCAAAGCAGCGCTTGGCGGATGACGTGGTTCACGAATGCTTCTCCTTGTGCGTCCTTGCGAATGGCGAGTGTTGCCCCGTCTTCCTGTGGGTGGCTAGTCCAAGTGTGGGAAAAACCGAGCATTTCGCAAGTCTGGCCGCCAACGCAGCAGGAGCTGCTACGCTGACGGAAGGGCCATCGAGAGTCAGTATGGCCGATAGCGCCAGCATTCACCCGACAGGAGCAGCATGATGGGCAAAGGAAAATCGAAGGTAACTATTCAGCACCGGTTGGCTGAGTCGGGGCTTCTTGCTGCATGAAGGCTGGCACATCACCCGCAAACAGTTGCTCCAGTGCGGTATGCGCCGCCACCCCTTGCTTGACGGCGGTCGAGAGGAAGCTGCGCATCCGGCAGAAGATCTCCGCCCCCTCCCAGGAGCGGAAACAGCCCGAGATTTTCTGCTGGACCTTGGTCATTCGCAGATCGCGTTCCCCCTGGTTGTTGGTGAAGGGAGCGGCAGGGTCGTCGAGGAAGCGCAACACGTCGTCCTCGTACGCCTGGAGGCGTTCCAGGAGGTTGCGCGACTTGGTGCGCTTGGCCCGGCCTCGCGTTCCAGGTGGCGGTTTCACCGGCGGGGGGCTCTCGGCGTCCCCTTTCGCCAGGCAATCTCGATAGCGCTGCCGCCAGGCTCGGGTCTCATCGGCCGAGAGGCAGCCGTCGGCCACCTCCACGGCGCGATGCATCTCCAACAACAGGTCATGCAAGGCCTTGGCCCATGCCTGGCCATCGTTCTCCCAGGCCGCTGTCAGCTCCCGAAGGTGGTGCGCATTACAGAGCGCGTGCCGGCAATCCGGATAGCGGTAGTAGGGCTTCCAGTGATCATGCACCAGCACGCCACGCACGAAGGGCAATACGCCGATGGCGTCCATCGCTTCCTGGCCGCGCTTGGGGTGCGGGGCCAACCAGGTCAGGGCCTCGTTGGAGGCGCTGTGTAGCCAGTAGCGTTTGCCACCGACCTGCATTCCGGTTTCATCGGCATGGACGGTGGCTGCTTCACGTAGCGCCGGGATCACCCACTCGGCGAACGCCTCGGCCCGCTGGTAGGCCTCCTGGTTGAAGGCGAACAGGGTGCCGGTGCTCAGCGACAGGCCGCACTGCGAGGTGAGCAACTCGCGGATACGCGCATAGGGCAACAGCTGATACTGGGAGAGATAGACGACATGCGCCTTGAGGCGAGGGCCATACTGGATGGGGCGAGTCACGCCCTCGGGGAATGGCGCCACGTAGCGTTGCCCCTGATCATCTTCGAGGACCTCAGCCTGATATTCGGTGACCACGGCCTGGATTACGATGTCCTGCACTTGGCGCGTTTCGACGCCGACCGGGCGGTAAGAACGCCCCTTGGGGAGTTGCCGACGATCGACACGGAGCTTGACCACCTCGTCGGGGTCCGTCACCGGCGCCAACGTCTTACCCTCATGCCCTGGCTGTCCGCCGGGGCGCCGCTCGCCTTTGGCGCGCGAGCGGCGCTGGCGATTGGGATCCTGGGACGGTGGCTTGCTGCTGTTGCGGCTACTGGTGGCCAGGCGATCGGCCATGAGCTTGACCAGCAACATCAGCACATCGATGGCCGCACGCAGCGACGGAGAGACCGTCTGGTCTTCCTTGAGCTGCTGTCGGACCCGCTCCAGAGCCTCGTCGACGTTGATATCGCTGATGGTCATGTCACCGCATAGATATGCCGAAGGATTAGGCACACTATACCAGAAAAATCAGGTGGTTGGCGATATCCCATCCGCAGCCACCTGAATAGTTACAATCGAAGAAAAGCCAGCCGAGCAAGTCCGACTCTACAGCGTCCTCGGCGGCTGCCAAGGCGCCACAGCAGCTGACCCCCGATACCGGGGCTGCCTTGTTTGAAGACGCTCGTTCGCGGCTGGTGGCCGTGTTCGAGGCGTTGGAAATCCACCCGGATGCTCAGGCGCGTTTGATGCAGCCGAGCCTTTCATTGCAGGTCAGCGTGCCGGTGCGCATGGATGATGGCAGCCTGAAGGCGTTTCCGGCCTGGCGCGTGCAGTACGACACCAGCCTGGGACCTGCCAAGGGCGGGGTTCGCTTCCACCCGGACGTGAACCAGCATGAAGTCACCACGCTGAGCTTCTGGATGGCGGTGAAGTGCGCGGTGGTCAACCTGCCCTACGGTGGCGGCAAGGGCGGCGTTCAGGTGGATGCCAAGTCGCTGTCGTCGCTGGAGCGGGAGCGGCTGGCACGGGGCTATATCCGCGCCATCGCCGACATCATGGGGCCCGACCGCGACATCCCCGCACCGGACGTGAATACCGATGCCACGGTGATGGGCTGGATGATCGATGAGTACGAGCAGATTCTGCGTGCCCAGGCGCCAGCCGCCATCACGGGCAAACCGCTGCCGCTAGGAGGCTCGCCAGGCCGGGTGGAAGCCACCGGCCGTGGCGCGCTCAAGGTGCTCGACCTGTGGGCGGCGCAGCGCGAGCGGGCGCCGGAAGAGACCACCGTGGCGGTGCAGGGCTTCGGCAACGCCGCGTACCACTTTGCCCGTTTGGCCAGCGCCGAAGGGTATCGCGTGGTCGCGGTTTCCGACTCCAGCGGAGGCCGCTATGCGGCGGACGGGCTGGACATCGAAGCGCTGAAAAAGGACAAGCAGTCCCACGGCAAGCTGTCGAAAAGTCAGCAGGGGAAAGCCCTGAGTGGCGAGCAGCTGCTGGCGCTGGAGGTGGATGTGCTGGCGCTGGCCGCGCTGGAGAATCAGGTGCATGGTGACAACGTGGCCGAGGTGCAGGCAGGCGCCATTCTGGAGATCGCCAACGGCCCGCTGACCAGCGATGCCGACCGGGCGCTCGAAAAGCGCGACGTGGACGTGCTGCCCGACGTACTGGTCAATACCGGCGGGGTCGTGGTCAGCTACTTCGAGTGGCTGCAGAATCGTGCCGGTGAAAAGTGGAGTGAAGAGCAGGTCAACGAGCGGCTGGATACACTGCTGGAGCGCGAGGCAAGCCAGGTACTCAAGCGGGCCGAGCAAGAGCAGGTGTCGTTTCGTCACGCGGCGTACTGTCAGGGCATCGAGCGGATTGCCGAGGCCATCATGGCCCGCGGCAACTGCCAGGACTGCCGCTAACCCACGGTGTCGATGACGTCATGACGCCATGAAGATGACATGAAAAAGGCGGGCCACCAGGGCCCGCCATGCAAGGTGGCTTGCGCGTATCAGTCGCGGTCGATCTCGGTGACCTGGAACGAACCCTGACGCATCTTGATGTCCAGCTCACGACCGTTCTGGTCGCGCCCTTCGATGTCGATGGTGCCGTTCTTGTCGATCTCGATCTCCTCGAACTCCATCATGCCTTCCTGGCTGGCGATATTGAGCGCCTGGCGCACATCGTCTTCGCTCATGCCCCAGGCGCCGGTGATCAGACGCTTGCGCTCTTCCTTCAGGGTATCGCCGTTATCCAGCGAGAACTCGACATCAGCGTACCACTCATCGTCCAGCCAGCCTTCGACTTCGGCGCGTCCACGGCTCTTGATGCTGATCTCTTCATAGTGCGTAAAACCATAATCGCTGGCGTAGGTCAGAATGTCGTCGATGCGGTCCACCGGTTGGGTATCGGCATACACGGTGCTGGCGGCTGCGCTCAGCAGCAGGGCAGAGGCAGGAATCATCAGCATTTTTTTCATGGCGTTCATCACAAGCTCCTTTTTTCACGATATGTCAGTTGAAGCGACGAGACAGTTATAGCAGCCGGGGTCTTACCGGAAGCTGACAAAGTCGTTCATCTACCGTTCATGTTGACTTTGGCATGCTGGCATCATGAAAACCATGACCGCTTTCCTACGCTCCTTACGCACCTGGCCCCGCCTTCGGGTGATGGCCTGCGCGTTGGCGCTGGCCTGGATGGGTAACGCCATTGGCGACCAGCCCTGGCAAGCGCTGCACGGTGAAGTGGGGCGCGGCGATGTGGTGCCGCTGGAGACGATACTCGACTGGCTCGAAGAGCGTTACATTGGCGATATTCTGGAAATCGAGATCGACCGGGACGACGGGCTGGTGGAGTATGAGATCAAGATGCTGGGGCCCCAGGGGCAGGTGGTCGAGTTCGAATTCGATGGTCACAGCGGCCAGTTGATGAAGATCGAAGGTGTCCGCATTCGCGAGATGCAGCGTAACCCCTGAAAGGATGGCGTGATGAAGTGTTTGCTGGTAGAGGATGACCAGGCGCTTGCCCGTGAGCTGAGCCAGGCCCTGCGTGAAGGTGACTGGATCGTCGAACGAGCCGAAAATGGTCAGGAAGCCGACTTTCTGGTGCGTACGGAAGCCTACGATACGGTGATTCTGGACATCGGCTTGCCGGATGGCGATGGCACCCGCTGGCTCTCCTCGTGGCGGGAAGATGGCATCGACCTGCCGGTGCTGATCTTGACCGCTCGTGAGCGTTGGGCCGACAAGGCCGCAGGCTTTACCGCCGGAGCCGATGATTACGTGACCAAGCCTTTCGAGCCCGCTGAAGTGCTGTTCCGGCTGCGCGCTCTGGTGCGACGCACCCATGGCCACGCCCACCCGGTGCTACGGGTAGGCGAGCTGAGCCTGGACACCCACACCCAGCACGTTACCCTGGTGGGCAGGCCCGTCAGCCTGACCGCCCAGGAAACCCGCCTGCTGAGTTATCTCATGCATGCCGCGCCGCGGGTAGTAAGCCGCAGCGAGCTCTCGGAGCACGTCTATGACCGTGACCACGAGCCCGACTCCAACGTCATCGACGTGCAGGTCAGCCGCCTGCGACGCAAGCTGGGTGCCTGGCGTATTGCCACCCTGCGCGGCCAGGGCTATCGCCTGCTGGCCGATGAGCCTGACACACCATGAGCGCTGCCGGGCAGCCTTGGCGGCAACGCTGGGCCAGCCGCTCCATTCATCTGCGCTTGCTGCTGGCAGCGCTGCTGATCGTACTATTGGCCCTGCCGGTGGCGGGTGGGCTGCTGGCCCATCACTATCGTAGCGCCGCCGTGAACGCGTTCGACGAGCGTCTCGAAGCGACGCTCAACGTGATCATTGCCGGTGTTGCCTACGACCCACTGAGCCAACAGCTGCGCTATGAACGTGCCTTGGGCGACCCCCGCTTCGAATACGTGTTTTCAGGCTGGTATTGGCAGATCACCGACAGCGAGCAGCACACGGTGGCGTCGCGCTCGCTATGGGATCAGCGGCTGCCCGTGACCCACAGCGAACAGCTCTCGGCGCGTACCGTGCCAGGGCCAAGAGGGCAGCAGCTGCGAGTGGTGGAGCGGGATATCTATCTGGCCCCCTTGGAATCGCCTTTGCACGTTAGCGTGGCTGCCCGAGACGATGTTCTGGTGGCCGAAATTCAGGCTTTTCAGCGTCTGCTGTGGTTAGGCTTGCTGGGGCTTGGTGCAGTGTTGCTGGGGGTGCTGGCGCTCCAGGTGCGCTGGGGGTTGGCACCTTTACGGCGTATGAATGCCAACCTGCGCGACGTGGAGCAGGGAGGGGCAGCGCAACTGGATACCCGACTGCCGCAAGAGCTGGCCACCCTGGCCAGCTCCATGAACGCCGTATTGGCGCGCGACCAGCGGCTGATCGAGCGCGGACGCTATACGGCGGGTAATCTGGCCCACGCCCTCAAGACGCCGCTCAGCGTCATGCGTCTGCTGGTGAAGCAGCTACCCAGCGACAGCCGAGCCACCTGGGACGTAGAGCTTTCGCGTATCGACAATGCGGTGCGTCACCACCTGGCCCGGGCCTCGGCGGCTGGGGACAGCGGGCGCTTCGCCGCCATTGACCTGCAGGCCACCCTGGCGCCGCTGATGAGCGGATTGGCGCGTCTTGCCCAGCGGCGGCACATCACCCTGACGCAGACCGTGGATAGCCAGGTGCGGGTACACCTGGACGACCAGGACCTGCAGGAGATGGTGGGCAATTTGCTCGATAATGCCCTGCGCTGGGCCAGCCAGACGGTGCATGTGAGCTTTCAGGCGCAGCAAGGCGTATTGAGGCTGACGGTGAGCGATGACGGCCCCGGCATGACCGCCGAGGAGTGCCAGGAGGCCGTGCAGCGCGGCAAACGCTTGGATGAGCAGCGTTCCGGGAGTGGGCTGGGGCTGGCCATCGTGGCCGATCTGGTGGCCCTGTATGGTGGGCAGATGCGCCTGCAGCGCGCCGAACAGGGCGGGCTGGAGGTGGTGATTGAACTACCCGTGCTGGCCGCGCGGGCCTGAAGGAGCAACGATGATCGACGTCACCGAAACACTGCCTGACGTACTGGTGGGGCCGCTGCTGCGTCGCTTGTCGCCGTCACGCCTGGTGATGTGGCTGGTGGCCACGCGACCGCTGGCTCTCCAGCTGGTTCTGTTTCCGGACACCCCCGACCAGCAAACCTACCCACTGTCTCGCCAGGATCACCAATGCGTGACCATCGGCGAGCGGGCCTACCTGTACTGCATCGACCTGAGCTTGCCCAGGGCACTGCCCACCGATACACGCATCGCCTACGACCTGCAGGTACAGAGCCGCCAGGGCGTATGGCAGCGCCTTCCCGAGTGGGCACCGTGGTTATGTCACGCCGGGCAGGCCTACCCGGCCTTTGTGCTGGCATCGCGTCACCACCGCCTGATGCACGGCTCCTGCCGCAAGCCCCACCACGACAGCCCCGATGGTCTGGTGCGTGCCGATGCCTGGCTGGCCGAGCGCCAGGAAGCCCCTGGCGAGTGGCCAGCCTGGCTATTGATGACCGGTGACCAGGTCTACGTGGATGACGTGGCAGGCCCCAGCCTGCGCGCCGTGCATGCCCTCATCGCCCGGCTGGGGCTGGCCGATGAACAGTTGGAAGGCGCCACGGTGAACGATAGCCAGGCGCTCTATGCGGCTCCCGAAACCTATTATCATCGCGAGTCGCTGCTGCCGGATGTCACCAGCAACGCGGCCCTGCGCGAGCGCTTCTTCGGTGGGGTGAAAAAGCCGGTGTTCACCTCGGCGCACGCCCAGAACCACCTGATGACCCTGGCCGAAATGCTGGCCATGTATTGTCTGGTCTGGTCGCCGACTCCCTGGCAGATCATTGCGCCCACGCCTCCCGAGCTGGCCGAGCAGGAGGCCGAAGCGTACCGTACCGAACAGGCGGTCATCGATGCCTTCGTGGCAGGGCTGCCCCAGTGCGCGCGGTTGATGGCCCACGTGCCCAGTCTGATGATCTTCGACGATCACGACGTCACCGATGACTGGAACCTGACCGCCGATTGGGAGCGCTGTGCTTATGGGCATCCGTTCTCCAAGCGCATCATTGGCAACGCGCTGGTGGCCTACCTGCTTTGCCAAGGGTGGGGCAATGCCCCGGACAAACTCAACCCGCTGCTGCATCAGGTCGGCACGTTGTTCGATGGGTCGGGCACCTTGAACCCCCAGGCCCAGAACAGCGTGATCGAGCGGCTTCTGCGCTTTCAAGGGTGGGAGTTTCAGGTGCCAGGCGCCCCCGCGCTGATCGTGCTCGATACCCGTACGCGCCGCTGGCGCAGTGAGCGCAACCCCAAACGGCCCTCCGGGCTGATGGACTGGGAGGCGCTCATGGAGATGCAGCAGGCGCTGTTGGGCACCCCCAGCGCGGTGATCGTCTCGCCTGCCCCGATGTTCGGGGTCAAGCTGATCGAGGGCATTCAAAAGCTGTTTACCCTGGCCGGCAAGCCGTTGATGGTCGATGCCGAAAACTGGATGGCCCATCGCGGTGCTGCCAGCGTGCTGCTGCACATCTGGCGGCACTCCAGGACACCCGGCAACTACGTGATCCTGTCGGGGGACGTGCACTACTCCTTTGCCTACGACATCGTCGTACGCGGGCAGGAGCAGGCCCCGCATCTGTGGCAGATCACTTCCAGCGGCGTGAAAAACACCTTCCCTCGGCGGCTGCTGGATACCTTCGACCGGCTCAATCGTTGGCTATACGCGCCGCTGTCGCCGCTCAACTGGTTTACCCAGCGGCGCAAGCTCAGCATCTACCCCCGGGACCCCGAGCAGGCCAGCGCTGGCGAGCGGCTGTGGAATGCCAGTGGGATAGGCCTGGTCAGTCTCGACGAGAACGGTCGTCCCACCGATATTCGTCAGTTGGATGCCCGCGGTGGCGACGCGGTGTTTCCGCCGCCGGACATCCCAGGCATGAAGGCGCCAACCGATGGTTCGTCATGAAAATGTCATGTAAATGACGCACGCTTGCTGCCCTGGCACCTTCCTGATGGAGTTGACAAGTCATAGGGATCGTTGACGTTTGACAGGGCAGCAGGCACATGACCGCACAAGAAACTCAGTGGCTTAACCAGATTATCGCGGCAGAAGAGCTGCACGTACTTTTTCAGCCCATTGTCGATGCCAATCAGCAGGCCATTTATGGCTACGAAGCGCTGATTCGTGGCCCCAGCACCTCTCCGTTGCATTCACCGCTAAGGCTGTTCGACGTGGCGACCCAGGCCGGGCTGCTGGTGGAGCTGGACCTGCTTTGCCGACGGCTCGCCATTCGCCGTTTTGCCGAACTCGCACTCCCTGGGCTGCTGTTCCTCAACGTCATGCCGCTGACCATCGTCGAGCGTGATTTCCGCGAGGGGCTGACGCTGGGCTTCATTCAGGAGAGTGGCCTGCCGCCGGAGCGGGTGGTGATCGAGCTGACCGAGCACGTGCCCATTCACGATTACGACCTGATGCGCCAAGCGGTGGCTCACTACCGCGACATGGGGTTTCAGGTGGCCCTGGATGACCTGGGGGCCGGTCACTCCAGCCTGCGCCACTGGGCGGAGCTGCGCCCGGATTTCGTCAAGCTGGACCGCCATTTCATTTCCGGCATCGATCAGGAACCCGCCAAGCGGGAGTTTCTGCGCTCGATACTGGACGTCGCCAAAAGCCTCGACTGCCAGCTCATCGCAGAAGGGGTCGAAACCGCGGCAGAGCACCTGTGCCTGTGGGAGCTGGACCGTGGATTGGCGCTGTTGCAGGGGTTCTACTTCGCACGTCCCAGCGTTCAGCCGCCTGTTCAGCTCAATACGCTGCTGCCCGCCACCACGCAATTGAAAACTCCCGCCGGGCGTACGGCGCATACCATCCTGCGCAGCGTGGAGGCCGTGGCGCCCAGTGTGTCAGTGCCCACGTTGGCGGAACGGTTTCGTGAAACGCCGCATCTGCGCTGCGTGGCTGTGATCGAACAGGGCGTGCCCATTGCCGTGGTGCGGCGCAACGGGTTCCTGACGCTGTTCACCAACCCTTATAGCCATTCGCTGTACGCCAAGCGCTGCGTGCTGGACATCGCCGATCGCAAGATGCTGGTGGCCGCCGCCGACATGCCCTTGGAAACGCTGAGCCAGCAGCTGACCGACAGCCGCGACATCGAACAGGAGGACTTCGTCATCGTCGATGGCGAAGGGCAGTATCTGGGTATGGGCAATATCGTCGATTTGCTGCGCGAGATCACCGCCATCCAGGTGCGTCAGGCGCGCCATGCCAATCCGCTCACCGGGCTGCCCGGTAACATTCTGATCAATGAAACCCTCACGGCCTACCTGAGCCAGGGCAATGGCTTTGCCGCTGCCTACGTGGATCTGGATCACTTCAAGGCGTTCAACGATGCCTATGGTTATGCCCGCGGGGATCATGTGATCATCTCGCTGTCGCGGCTATTGCAGGCTCAGGTGGAAAGCGCGGGGGGCTTCATCGGGCATATCGGTGGCGACGACTTCATGATGCTGTTACCGCTGGAGCACTGGGAGAGCGTGTGCCAGCAGATTCTGGCCTCCTTCGAGGTCATGGCCCCGAGCTTCTACGAGGAAGAGGACCGCCAGAGAGGCGGGCTTTCCATCGAAAGCCGTCAGGGAAGCGTCAGCTTTTTCCCTTTCGTCAGCGTGTCGGTAGCCGTCAAGCCCATCAGTGACCCGGGCCAATGCAAGGCCCTGGACATTGCCAGCCAGCTCTCCGAACTCAAGCACCAGGCGAAGAAGATTGCCGGGAACAGCCTGTTCGTGGAACGGCGTGGCTGCTGCGTGGGGCCGTGAGCCGCCAGAGCGGCAGGTCGTTCACGCGGGTGTCATGTAGACGTCACGAAGTTGTCACCCGCCAGACTCGCCGCTGTCATCCTGGGGCGTCAGGATACATCCACCTCTTCACTACCCCGTTAGGTGATCCATGCAATCCTCTCGTCTCTCTACCGTGTCACTCTCGCGCACCCTGATCAGTGCTGCCGTTGCCAGTGCCTTCGCTTTCAGTGCGATGAATGCGGCTGCCGATCTCTCCTCACGCTACGTGGACAACGATGGCGACATGGTGGCCGATATCCCCAGCGATGAGTCTCGGTGGGTCGATCCGGACACGCTGGTCTTTGCTTACACGCCGGTTGAAGACCCGGCGGTCTACGCCGACGTATGGGCGGGTTTCCTGGATCACCTGAGCGAAACGACGGGTAAACGCGTTCAGTTCTTCCCGGTGCAGTCGAATGCTGCCCAGCAGGAAGCGCTGCGCGCTGGCCGTCTGCACGTGGCGGGCTTCAACACCGGTGGCGTACCGGTAGCGGTCAACTGTGGCGGCTTCCGTCCCTTCGCCATCATGGCGGCCGAAGATGGCAGCTACGGTTACGAAATGGAGATCATCACCTACCCCGGTAGCGGTATCGACGGCATGGAAGACCTGCAGGGTCGCCAGTTGGCCTTCACTTCCGAAACGTCCAACTCGGGCTTCCGCGCACCGTCCGCGCTGCTGCGCTCCGAGTACGGTCTGGAAGCCGGTGATGACTTCGAGACGGCTTTCTCCGGCTCCCACGACAACTCCATTCTGGGCGTCATCAACAAGGATTACGATGCGGCGGCCATTGCCAACTCCGTTGCCCATCGCATGCTGTCACGGGGTGTCATCAACGAGGGTGATTACGAGGTGATCTACACCTCCGAAACCTTCCCCACCACGGCATACGGCACCGCCCACAACCTGACGCCCGAACTGCAGCAGCAGATCCAGGATGCGTTCTTCAGCTACGACTGGGAAGGCACCGCCCTGCAGGCGGAGTTCGAGAACTCTGGCGAAGCGCAGTTCATCCCCATCAGCTATGAAGAGCACTGGTCGGTCATCCGCACCATTGCCGATGCCAATGGCGTCACTTACGACTGCGATTGATTCCAGCGCTGCGTGACCCTGTCGGCCAGGAGGGCAACCTTCTGGCCGACGCGTTATGGAGTCGAGTCAGCTGTTTTCGAAAAAGCTGTTTTTGAATCAATTGTCTTTGAATCGATGTTCTACACAAGCGTTTTGAGCGACAAGCAAACGAGGCACTCCCCATGTTGACACTCACTGGCGTTGGCAAGCGTTACCCGACGGGCGACCGCGCGCTGACCGATATTCACCTATCGCTGCCCAAAGGCCAGGTGATGGCGCTGATTGGGCCATCGGGTGCAGGCAAAAGTACCCTGATCCGCTGCGTCAATCGTCTGGTGGAACCCAGCCAGGGCAGTATCCGCCTGGAAGAGACCGAGCTGACCAAACTGTCGGGCAGCCGCCTGCGTCACGCACGTCGCTCCATGGGCATGATTTTTCAGGAATACGCCCTGGTGGACCGGCTGACCGTCATGGAAAATGTGCTGTCGGGCCAACTGGGCTATGTCGGCTTCTGGCGCAGCTTCTTGCGCCGCTACCCTCAGGAAGCCGTTGCTGAAGCATTTCGCCTGTTGGAGCGGGTGGGCTTGCCCCATGCCATCGACAAGCGCGCCGACGCGCTGTCGGGTGGCCAGCGCCAGCGCGTCGGCATCGCCCGCGCACTGCTGCAAAGCCCCAAGTTATTGCTGGTGGATGAACCCACTGCCAGCCTGGACCCCAAAACCTCGCGCCAGATCATGCGTCTGATTCGCGAGCTGTGCGCCGAGCGCGAGCTGGCTGCCATCATCAACATCCATGACGTGGCTCTGGCGCAGCAGTTTGCCGACCGCATCGTGGGCCTGCGTGCCGGACAAATCGTCTTCGACGGCAAGCCCAGCGAACTCACCAGCGAGATCCTCACCACCATCTATGGGGAAGAGGACTGGGACACCACGCCCGAGCCCGCCGACGAAGAGGACGAGGCAACACAGGTAACTCGTACTGCAGCGTCAGTCGCCAAAACACACCATGACGCGCGGCCGCTCGCCCAGGTCGCCAGTGGAGGCGCGCTATGAGCACGGCAGACGCCACGGCGCGCCAGCAAGCTGCGCGCCAGGGTCAGTGGCGGCGTCTGCCGCTGATCGAAAACCCACGGCTGCGCTGGGGCCTGGCCATCGGTGTGGTGGTGTATCTGGTGCTGGCGCTGTCGTCGGTGCAGGTCAACTGGGCGCGGGTGGCGGAAGGCTCCGGCCGAGCGCTCAACTTTCTAGGGGCTTTTTTGCAGCCCGATTTCCTCAGTCGCCAGAACGACATCATCGCCGGGCTGATGGAAAGCCTGACCATGACGCTGACCTCCACCGTGATCGGCGTCTTGCTGGCGATCCCGGTAGGCCTGGGCGCGGCACGCAACATTGCCCCGCTGCCCATCTATACCCTGTGCCGCGCCATCATTGCCATCTCGCGGACGTTTCAGGAGATCATCATCGCCATTCTGTTCGTGGTGATGTTCGGCTTCGGGCCGTTTGCGGGCATGCTGACGCTGGCCTTCGCCACCATCGGTTTCATGGCCAAGCTGTTGGCAGAAGATATCGAGGACCTGGACTGGAAACAGGTCGAAGCGGTGCGTGCCACGGGGGCAAGCTGGTGGCAAACCATGAACCATGCGGTGCAGCCGCAGGTGATGCCGCGCTTGATCGGGCTCTCCATGTACCGACTGGACATCAATTTCCGTGAATCGTCGGTGATCGGCATCGTCGGCGCGGGGGGCATTGGCGCCACCCTGAACACCTCGCTGAGCCGTTACGAATACGGCACCTCGGCGGCGATCCTGCTGATCATCATTGCCATCGTGCTGATGAGTGAATACGCCTCCAGCCATGTGCGCCGCTGGACCCAGTAGCGCTGCGATGTCTTAACCCGTAAAGGAAATTTCCATGCCCGTTTCGAGTTCCCCCCAAGGCGTGCCGCAGTGGCAGCGGCGCACCACCCGTGCCCAGTGGCTCCAGTATGTGGCCTGGCTGGCAGGTATCTGCCTTTTCCTGCTCTGCTGGAAAGTGATCTCCGACAACACCATGTGGGTGTTCGTGGAAGATGCGGGCCGCCAGGGCAGTGACCTGATCAACCGCATGATGCCGCCCCGCTGGGAGTACGCCAGTGTCCTCTGGAAGCCCATGTGGGACACCCTCAACATCGCCACGCTGGGCACCGCGCTGGGCATCGTCATGGCGTTTCCGGTGGCTTTTCTGGCGGCTCGCAACACGACGCCCCACCCGTTGGTGCGCAGCCTGGCGTTGACCATTATCGTTTCGTCACGCTCCATCAACTCACTGATCTGGGCGATGCTGCTGGTGACCATTCTCGGCCCCGGCGTGCTGGCGGGCATCATTGCCATTGCGCTACGCTCCATTGGCTTCGTGGGCAAGCTGCTCTATGAAGCCATCGAAGAGATCCACCCCACGCCCGTCGAGGCCATCAGCGCCACCGGGGCGAGCCGCCTGCAGGTCATGAACTACGGCGTGTTGCCCCAGGTGATGCCCGCGTTTGCCGGTATCAGCGTGTACCGCTGGGATATCAACATTCGTGAGTCCACGGTGCTGGGCCTGGTAGGCGCAGGCGGCATCGGGCTGCAGCTCAACGCCTCGATCAACAGCCTGGCCTGGAACCAGGTCAGCGTCATCTTCGTGCTGATCTTTGCCACCGTGCTGGTGTCCGAGTGGGTCTCTGCCCGCGTGCGCCACGCCATCATCTGACCGGGAGATACCATGCGCTTTCCTGATGCTGAAATCATGACCATCGACCTGATGCGCCACGGTGAGCCACTGGGTGGCCGCATGCTGCGCGGCAGCACCGACCACCCCCTCAGCGAAACCGGTTGGCAGCAGGCCACGGCGGCCGTGATGCGTCACACGGTCGATGGCAGGCCGCCATTCGATGCCATCGTCAGCTCCCCCCTGGCGCGCTGCCATGAGTTTGCCTTGTGGTTGGGGGAGGAGTTCGACCTGCCCGTGCAGGTGGACGATGACCTGGCCGAGCTCTATCTGGGACGCTGGGAAGGCAAGACCCATGACCAGGTGTTTGCCGAGGAGGGGCGCGCGCTGATGAACGCCTTCTGGCACGACCCCACCACGGCAGCGCCGCCGGAAGGGGAAAGCCTGGCGTCGCTGGATGCCCGGGTGAGTGAAGCGTGGCAGCGCCTGTTGAGCCGCCCGCCGGGCAAGCACGTGCTGGTGGTGGCGCATCTGTTCGTTTGCAATGCGCTGCTGCGTCAGGTGATTGCCCAGCCGCTGACCCACGGGCTGGTGATGGACCTGCCTTACGCCGCCATGAGTCGACTACGTCACGAGCGCCATGCGCTGGGCGAAACCACCTTCGTGGAGTGGATCGGGCGCTGACGCGTTTTGATGTCGATGCCCGAATGATGTGCTCCCAATGAAGCGGCAGTAGCGGGCACGCATGACCTGGGCCATGATAGAGGCACCCTATCGAGGTTTCTCAGGAGTGACCCATGCCGTTTGCCCGCGTTTATTCCCTCCTGTCTCTGGCCCTGCTGTTAGTACTGGCCGGTTGTGCCAGCAAGGACGTGGCTCCCCCCGCCAAGCCGCCCGTGCAAGGGGGCATGTCACTGGAGCGTGCGCTGATTCTCTCTTACGCCCAGCAATCCATCGGAATTCCTTACCGCTTTGGCGGCAACTCACCGGATGGTCTGGACTGCTCTGGCCTGGTCGAAATGACCTACCGCGCAGCCGGATTACGTGTGCCCCGCACGGCGGACGGCCAGTACCGTGCTCTGCCACGGGTCGATACCCCCCGCCCGGGCGATCTGCTTTTCTTTGGCGAGGGCAGCAAGGCCACCCACGTGGGCATTTATGGCGGTAATCGTCAGATGATCCATGCCCCGGGCAGTGGCCGTGCCGTGGTCAGCGTTCCGCTGGATATCGACTACTGGCAGCAGCGCTTTCTGGGGGCGGCTTCAATGGCGCCTTGATTGGCGAGCCTGATGTACGTCAAGGTTTTCTTCTGAGGCCGCTATACACTCGCCGTGTTTTACTCATCGGCACTTAACCTGGTTTAAGTGCCGCGGTAAAATGCGGCCAGTTTCACCTACAATGTGCATGTGCACGCTAATAACATCGAACACGCCGCTTACCTCCCTGAACGACATATCGAGGCTAAGCACTGCCATGAAAGAGCTACTCCACCGACTGCCCATGCGCTACAAGTTTGCCCTGGTGCTGTTGCTTCCCCTGTTGGCGCTGGGCTGGCTGGGTGCCAGCGGAGCGCTGGATCGCAAAAATACCGTCCATGAGCTCGAACGCCTACAGACCCTCACGGCATTGGCTCAGCAGGCGGGCCACTGGGTACACCAGATGCAGTTGGAGCGCGGCATGAGCGCCGGCTTTTTAGGCAGCCAAGGGGCCAGCTTTGGGAACCGGCTGGCCCAACAGCGGCCGACCACCGATAACGCCGCCGAGACCTTCCTTGAGCAGCGCCAGACGCTGGACCAAACGCTGCTGGGCGCCGGACTCACTCGCCAGTTGGAAGCGATCGAGCAGCGCTGGCAGCAGCAAGCGCAGGTGCGCCAACAGATCGATCGACTGGATATCGCCACTGCCGATGCGCTGGCCCATTACACCGGGCTCAATAACACGCTGATGGCGCTGGTCGGCGAACTGGCCCAGCTGACCGAAGAGGGCGGGATTACCCGCCAGTTAGCGGCTTATTACAACCTGTTGGAAGCCAAGGACCTGGCGGGGATCGAGCGTGCGCTGCTGTCCAGCGTCTTTGCTGCAGACGCCATGCCCCCGGCGACGCAGCATCGTTTACTGTCGTTGGTCGGCGAAGAAAGGGCGTTTCTGGAGAGTGTCCACGTGCTATCGGATGACGCCCAGCGCGAAGCCCTGAGTGCTGCGCTGAGCGGTCCAGAGATCGAGCGGGTGTTGGCCCGTCGCGAACTGGCGCTGCAGCAAAACGGCGATTACAACGTGAACCCGGAAGAGTGGTTCGACTGGCAAACCGTCAAGATTGGCCGTCTCAAGGCGCTCGAGGACCAGGTCGCGGCGGCCATCGTCGAGGAAACGGCTGGGCGTAAAGGCTCGGCACAGCAGGCGCTGTGGCAGTATATGGCGGTGGCGGTGCTGGCATCGCTCACCGCCATCGGGCTCGCGCTATGGGTCGTGCGGACCATGACGCTACCGTTACAGCAGGCGCTGATCAGTATTGCCGAGCGCGGCGATGACTTGACTCAACGACTGCCCGTGCCCGGTAGCGATGAGCTCTCTCGGCTGTATACTGTCATCAATGAAGCCTCTGCACAAACCGAACGGCTGATCGGGGAAATGAAGCGCTCGGCGCAGTCGGTCTCGGTGGCCAGTAACGAAATCGCCCAAGGCAACCAGGATTTGGCTCAGCGCACCGAAGAGCAGTCTGCCTCGCTGGTGGAAACCGCGTCGAGCATGGAGCAGATGACCGCCACCGTGCGTCAGAACGCCGATAATGCTCATCAGGCCCAGCGCATGACCGGTGAGGTGGCGAATCAGGCTCAGGAGGCCACTCAGGTGGCGCTGCAGGCGCGGGAGGCCATGCAGCAGATTCACCAGGCGAATGAGCAGGTGACCTCCATGGTGGCAGCCATCGACAATATCGCCTTCCAGACCAACCTGTTGGCGCTCAATGCCTCGGTCGAGGCGGCACGAGCGGGTGAGCATGGGCGTGGCTTTGCCGTGGTGGCCGACGAAGTACGCAAGCTGGCCAGTCGTAGTTCCGAAGAGGCCAGCCGGATTCGTCGCCTGGTCGACAATAATGTGGCCCGTATTGGGGAAGGTGAGCGTCTGGTGGGAGACACCAGCGAGACGCTGGAGCAGATCGCTGCGCGCGTGCAGCAGGTGGCCGTGCTGGTGGATGAGATTACCACGGCCAGCCATGAGCAATCGGCGGGCGTCGAGCAGATCAGCCACGCTATGGCCCAGCTGGAAGACGTTACCCAGCAGAATGCCTCGCTGGTCGAGCAGGTAGCCACGGCCAGCCGCTCACTGGACGATCAGGCCGAAGAGATGTCGGTGTTGGTAAGCCGCTTTTTGGTGAGCGATGGCGATGCGTCGCGTGTTCCCTCGTTGCGCTACGCCTGAATCACAAGACCGCACGCATGCCTTCACAGGGAGCCGCCGGCTCCCTTTTTTGTGCTCTAGCGCGCGTTGATAGAGCGCTGTTGCTGCCAGCACCCTGCCGGTCAATAGGGTGTTAATATGTCGAAAAGTCATGACATTCACGCTGTTTAGACGAGGAGAGCAGAGACGCATGTGCCCGCCCTTGAACGACCCAAAGGAGCAGTCTTTGCCTCACCCCGCCATGGCTTCCGGCGCTCAGGCGTCGGCGTGGCGTGTGGCAATGTCGACCCTGGATACTCAGGATGCTGCCTCGCCCAGTGCGTCGGCGTTCCGCTATGCCAATGAAGCCATCATCATTACCAACGCCGATAACCAGGTCATAGAGGTGAATCCGGCGTTTAGTGAGCTCACGGGGTTGGCGCTGGAAGACGTGCGCGGCAAGACCCCGGAAGCGTTCAGTATCCTGCCGCTGGACGACCAGCGCAGCGTAAGCTTGATGCGTGAAGAGCTGCAGCTACGTGATCGCAGTAAAAGCCAGGTCAGTTACCGCAGCCATGATGGGCAATTCTATCCCGGTATGCTGTCGATCAATCGCGTCCGCGATACCCAGGGGCGGGTAGATCACCATGTCATGGTGCTGGCAGACTTGTCGGCCATTCCTGCCCATGCTCGGCACCTCAACCGCGAGGTCTATTTCGATGCCTTGACCGGTTTGCCCAACCTGCAGCTGTTGACGCAACTGATCCAGGAGTCGATCCAGCACGCGGAAAACCAGCAGCAGACGCTGGCGGTATGCTCACTGGATATCGACCACTTCCAAGCCATCAACGAGCGCCTTGGATTGACGGTGGGGGATTCGCTGCTGTCGGCGTTTGCACAGCGACTTAGCCACCAGCTGTTTGGTGATGACGTACTGGCACGCATTGGTGGGGATGAATTCGTCCTGTTGCTGCACCATGGGGTCGATGACGTCTTCTTCGAGAAGCTGCTGGGCTCCATTCGCCAACCGCTGATGGTCGAAGGCCAGGTGGTTTACCTGACGGCTAGCCTCGGCATTACGCGCTACCCGCACGATCATGTGCAGGGGGATGTGCTGCTGCGTCATGCCAACCAGGCCATGTATCGTGCCAAACAGCGGGGCCGCGACACCCACCACTTTTTCGATCCCCATCACGACCGTTTGCTACAAGCTCGTCATGAGCAGCGCCAACGCTTTATGGATGCGCTGGACCACGGTGAGCTGCGACTGCACTATCAGCCGCAGGTGGACATGCGCAGTGGCCGGGTCGTCGGCGTGGAGGCATTGATTCGTTGGCAACATCCCGAGCGCGGGCTGCTGTCGCCGGGGCAGTTCCTGCCCGCCATCGACGCCACGCCGCTGGAAATCGACCTGGGCGAGTGGGTGATCGAGCAGGCGCTGCGCCAGCTGGCGAGTTGGCAGACGGCCAACATCGTCCTGCCCATCAACGTCAACATCAGCCCTGCGCACCTGCTGACCAGCCAGTTCAGCCAGCGCCTTGCGGCGCTGTTGGCGCGCTATCCGACAGTCTCGCCTGCGCTGCTGAAGCTCGAAGTACTGGAAAGCGCGGCCATGCACGATGTGACCGCCGCGCTGCAAACCATGGCCCGCTGTCAGGCGCTGGGGGTCAGCTTTGCGATCGATGATTTTGGCACTGGCTATTCGTCCTTGACCCATCTTCGCCAACTGCCGGTCAGCTTGATCAAGATCGACCAAAGCTTCGTGCGTGACATGCTGGTGGACCGCGACGACATGGCGATCGTCGAAAGCGTCATCTACATGGCCAACCGCTTCCAGCGGCCGATGCTGGCCGAAGGGGTCGAAACCCTGGAGCATGCCAGGGCGCTGATGGTGCTGGGCTGCGAGCTGGCCCAAGGCTATGGTATCGCTCGGCCGATGCCGCCGGAAGCGTTGCCGGGCTGGCTCGAGCAGTGGCCGCTACGCGATGATTGGCACGGCTTGAGCCGCCTGCAATGAACCCAAGCGTCAAGAGGAGTGGCGGTGGTTGAGGCTGTGACTGACGTCGTGGTCGAGATCAAGCGGCCTGTTCGGCAGTGGCTGACTCAGGGGCCGACGGGTCCGTGCCGTCGCCGCTGCGGGCCTGGTTCATCTCGCTTTGCTCTCGGGCCGCTTCCAGGCGGGCTTCCAACAGGTACTGACGTGCCTGGGCGGCCACCTGAAGGTCCTTGGGAGATGGGTCGGCGGGTGCAAGGGCGGCAGCGATGACGGTCTGCATTTTTTCAATGGTGGCCTGGGGGTCGCCCGGCACCGGACCATAGTCGATGGACACTTCGCCCGCGACCGCATAACGCTGCCCATCAGGGCCGATTTCGTACTCGTAAGTGGCGCCTCCCGTATAAGGCCCACCAACGGTTTGGTGTGCCATTTCGTGCTGGCGCACCGCGCGGTCGGTCTGTTTGAGCTGCTCCAGCTGTTGGATCTCTTCGGGTTCCAGCGGGGTGCCGTCTGGGCGAGTGGGGCCTGCCGTTGCCGGGGGCGTTTCATCGCTGGCAGCTTCCTCGTCGGCATCGTTTGCGCGCTGTGCTTGAGAGTCGGCAGCGACCCTGGCGTTAGGCAGGGTAGGTGAAGGCCAGAGCGTGGCGCTATAGGAAGCGCTGAGTGATGAAAGATCCATGGGCGGTTACCGATGTTGAGATCGAATCCAGTATGATGAAGTATCAGCGACACTACCCGATTACGCAACGCCATGCCTTCCATTGACGTAATGATCCATTTGACGGCAGCCGAATGCCTTGCCCATTACGAAGGGCAGTATGACAACGTGCGCGCGCGCAGCGTGGATGGCCGCTGGGTGGTCTTCCCGGCCACCGCCCTGCGCCGCGTGGTGGGCCGTGACGGCGTGAATGGCGTGTTTCGGCTGTTCTTTACCGAGCAGGGTAAATTCCACGATATCGTTCCCCTGGCCCCGCATGCCTAGCTGTGCCCGCGTGGTTTTCCCTCTATAATGTAGCCGTGTGCTTCAGGCGTACCCACCTGAATGCCTGCAACCCGCCTACCCGGCAGTGGTTGCCTACTTATCAGGAGATCACCCATGTCTACCTCACCTGTCACCTTGATGGTGGCGCGACGTGTGGCCAATGGCCGCTATCAGGATTTTATTCGTTGGCTCAACGAAGGCCGCGAGCTGGCCGCTGACTTTCCGGGCTATCTGGGCTCAGGCGTGCTGGCACCGCCTCAGGACGATGACGAATACCAGATCATTTTCCGTTTCGAAAGCGCAGCGCGACTCGCTTCCTGGGAGCACTCCGCGTCGCGCCATGCCTGGCTGCAGCGTGGCAAGGGGCTCTACGACGCGCCCCATGAGCACCGTGCCACCGGCCTGGACAGCTGGTTCAACGTGGCCCCCAATGGTGCTGCGCCGCCGCGTTGGAAGCAGGCCGTTGCCGTCTGGCTGGCCTTCTTTCCGGTCTCACTGCTGTTTCATTGGCTGTTTGGCGGCCTATTGGCCGAGTGGACGCTGATACCGCGCGTGTTGCTCAGTACGCTGGTGCTGACGCCCGTGATGGTATTCGTATTTATTCCACTTTCAACGCGGTTACTGGCACCCTGGCTGCACGGTAAATGGTCACCAAAAGATTTGCTCCACCGTATGTGGCAACACAGGGCGTGACACGCAGTGGCTCTTTTAGCCACTTTTGTAGCGGGTTGTGATAATTGAAAACAGTCACTTAAAGATACTTTAAAGCGCACTAGAAGACGTTTTTCGAAAAGACGTAGATAATATTCTCAGTGCGCCACTCTCTCGATGGGGTTCAACGCTGTAATAGTGCTAAGCTGAAATTATTCAGCTAACGCGTGCAGTCAATGGATGCTGGCACCAGCTTGAAGGCTGCGTACCAAATCGCCTTATGGAGTAGTCATGATCCGCGTACACCACCTGGAAAAATCACGTTCTCACCGCATTCTGTGGCTATTGGAAGCTCTCGGGCTAGAGTATGACATCGAAGTCTATCAGCGTGACCCCAAAACACAGCAAGCCCCTGATGCCCTGAAAAAAGTGCACCCATTGGGCAAGTCACCCGTGATTACCGATGGCGAACTGACCGTGGCCGAGTCGGGGGCCATCATCGATTATCTGGTCAACCGCTACGGAGAAGGGCATTTTCAGCCGGGGCCAGATAAAAGTAACGAATGGGTTAACTATCGTTACTGGATGCATTATGCCGAAGGCTCTTTAATGCCGCTGTTGGTGATGGGATTGATCTTTAGTCAAATTCCTAAACAGTCGCCCTGGTTCGTCAAACCCATTGCCCAGGGTATTAGTGGCACCGTTCACAAACGCTTTCTGCAACCACAGCTGAAACAACATCTTGGCATGATCGAGTCGCACTTGAAGGCGCACGGCAATTTTGCCGGCGAGTTTCCGAGTGGCGCGGACATTCAAATGAGCTTTCCCATGCAGGCCGTGGCCGCCACCCAGTCGCTGGATGCGTTTCCGGCGATTACTGCCTTTGTGGCACGCATTGAGCAGGACTCGGCCTGGCAGCGGGTCGTGGAGCGTGCAGGGCCATTGACCATGCCCGGTGAGTGACCATTATTATGCTGTGCAACAGGGGGAGGCGTGCGAGACAGGCTGCTTGCCATGCTGTGTTGCTGACGATGGTGTTTGGGGCAGTATCGCCGCTAGCCGCTGCGCAAACGCTGCGTGTCGGGGTGTATCACAACCCGCCTAAGCTGTTCACCGATGACCAGGGGCAATTGCGTGGTGTGTTGGGTGAGCTGCTTACGGCAATGGCCCTGAAAGAGCAGTGGCAGCTGGAAAGCGTCCCGTGCGATTTTCAGCAGTGCCTGACGCTGCTGGAGCAGGATGATATCGACCTGCTGCCGGACCTGGCGTGGAGCGAAGAGCGTGCCCAGCGCTTCGCCTTTCATGCCGAGCCGGTCATGCACAGCTGGTCACAGCTTTACCAACCCAGCGACAGCCGCGTCGAGGCCATTCTGGATCTCGAGCAGCAGCGTGTGGCGGTGGTGGAGGGCTCTATCCAGCAAAGCTACCTGATGACCGTGACGCAGCGCTTCGATATCGACGTGATGTGGCTGCCAGTGGATAGTTTTGCGGCGGGCTTCCAGGCAGTCGCGCTGGGCGATGCCGATCTGGTGGCGTCCAATCATCTGTTCGGCGACTGGCGAGCCAACGATTACGGGCTGCGTGAAACCCCTATCATCTTCCAGCCTTCACGGCTCTTTTATGCCGCCTCGCCTGGTTTGGATGCCCATATCCTGGAGCGCATCGACGCTACTCTGGTGGAGTGGAAAAACGACGCGGCGTCGACGTACTACGAGACCCTGAGTGCCTGGCGGGCGCATGGCCCGCCTGCTCCTCTGGCGCCCGGGTGGCTATGGTGGCTCGGCGGTGTGTTACTGGTGGTGCTGGTGATCGCCCTGGCGGGTAATGTGCTGTTGCGCCGCCGCGATAGCCTCAATCGGCAGCAGCTCACCACTCACGAACATATGCTGTCCAGTATTCTGGATAGTGTCGATGCTTATATTTATATCAAGACACCTGATCTCAAATATCGCTACGTCAACCATCAGATTTGTCATCTGTTCGACCGGCCTGTCGAGCAGATCGTCGGTCGGGGGGACGATGCTTTTTTCGATGCGGCCAGCGCTGCAGAAATGGCTGAAGTGGACCGCCAGGTGCTGGCCACAGGCCAGAAAACAACGGTCGAAGAGCACAACGTGCTGCAGGGAGAGGAGCGGGTGCGCACCTTCCTGTCGGTCAAAATGCCGTTGATCATGTCACCGGGGGAAGCGCCCAGCCTGTGCGGTATTTCCACCGAGCTGACCGACTATCTGGAGATGCAGTCGCGCACCCATCACCTGGCCTTTTATGATGCCCTGACCGGCTTGCCCAACCGTCGCCTGTTGCTCGAATCGCTGGCCGAGTCCACCCACTGCCCGTCCGGGGGCTATAGCGCCCTGCTGATCGTGGACCTCGACAATTTCCGGCTGGTCAACGACATTCAGGGCCACGACAGCGGCGACCAGCTGCTCATCAACGTGGCGGAAAACCTGCAGCAGCGCTTGACCGAGGACGCCACCCTGGCACGTTTCAGCAGCGATGAGTTCGTGATTCTGATCAATCAGCTGGGCGAGCAGCAGCATGAGGCGGCTTCCTTCGTGGAACGGGTGGCCCGGCAATTGCTGGATACTATCTCCCAATTGCGCAATGACCGTGCGTTACCCATTACGGCCAGTGTGGGCATTACGCTCTTCAACGGCGCTGGCAACCCCATGAACGGCGTGTTGCAACAGGCCGACATGGCGCTGCAGCAAGCCAAGTCAGCCGGCGGCAATACGCTGCGTTTTTTCAATGTGGATATGCAGACCAACGTGCTGGAGCGGGCAAGCCTGGAAGGCGATCTGCATCAGGCGCTGCAGCGCCAGGAGCTGGCGCTGCATTATCAGGTACAGGTGGATCACCAGGGGGTGACGACCGGCGTGGAAGCGCTGCTGCGCTGGTACCACCCCCAGCGTGGCTGGGTGTCGCCGGGCACGTTCATTCCGCTGGCCGAAGAGAACGGTCTGATCGTGCCCATTGGCTATTGGGTCTTGCGATGTGCGTGCGAGCAGTTGGCCAAGTGGTCGCACCAGACTGCTTACGCCGCATTGACCATCTCGGTGAACGTCAGCTCGGTGCAGTTCCAGCAGCCTGAATTCGTGCGCAATGTGGAAGCCTTGCTGGCCGAAACCCAGGCGCCGCCTGGGCGGCTGGTGCTGGAAGTGACCGAGAGCCTGCTGATGCGCGAGCCGACGCGGGTGCGCAATACCATGCTCAAATTGAGGGCCCAGGGGATTCGCTTTGCGCTGGATGATTTCGGCACCGGCTACTCCTCCCTGAGCTACTTGAAACGTCTGCCTCTGGATGAGCTGAAGATCGATCAGTCTTTTATTCGTGAGCTGTTGACCGACAAGACCGATGCCGCCATCGTCGATACCACGATCCTTCTGGCGGTCAGCCTCGGGCTGACCGTGGTCGCCGAAGGTGTGGAGAAAAAAGAGCAGCTGGACTGGCTGAAAGGGCACGGCTGCTACCGCTATCAAGGCTACCTGTTTGGTCGTCCTACACCGATCGAGTACCTGTTCGAGTCCTACTAGCCGAGCGCGCGCAAGCCTTCGTCTCAAAGCGCCTACCCCAGTGAAACGCCCACCACAGCAAAACGCCCACCCCA
Organism: Vreelandella stevensii S18214; assembly: GCF_000275725.1. Taxonomy (GTDB): domain Bacteria; phylum Pseudomonadota; class Gammaproteobacteria; order Pseudomonadales; family Halomonadaceae; genus Vreelandella; species Vreelandella stevensii. Next base: position 53,729 of record NZ_AJTS01000046.1, read on the forward strand.
TGGAGGGGTGGGCGTTGTCAGAACGGTGGCTGCCGCCGTCAGCGCTCAGCCGTATACCGAAAAGCTGCCTGCATTGAGCCACAGGTGGGCGATAATACTGGCGATGTAGCCCAGCAAAATGACCGGTGCCCAGCGCAGGTGGCCCATGAAGGTGTAATAGCCGCGCGCCTGACCCATGACGGCCACGCCAGCGGCCGAGCCAATCGACAGCAGGCTACCTCCGACCCCAGCCGTCAGCGTCATCAGCAGCCAATGGCCATGTGACATGTCCGGCTGCATGGTGAGTACGGCGAACATCACCGGGATGTTATCCACCACCGCCGAGACCATGCCCAACGTGATATTCGCCCAAGTGGCGTCCCAGTTGGTATACAGCGCGTCCGAGAGCAGCCCCAGGTAACCCATGAAGCCCAGCCCGCCCACGCACATGACCACCCCGTAGAAGAACAGCAGCGTATCCCACTCGGCGCGGGCCACACGGTTGAAGACGTCGAAGGGCACCACGCCACCCAGCTGCTCCAGCTTTTTGTTGTCGCCCAGGCGGCTATAGCGCTCGCGCTTGCGCTCCAGCGAGCGAGGCAGGCTCTTGCGCAGGTAGTAGCCAAAGAACTGCAGGTACCCAAGCCCCGTCATCATGCCCAATACCGGCGGCAGATGGAGCAGCGTATGGCACGCGACGGCAGTGGCAATGGTGAACAAGAACAGCGCAATGATGCGTCGGGCACCGCGCTTGAGCTGCACGTCTTCATAGACGCTGTTGGGCTTCTGGTTCTTGATGAACAGGCTCATGATGACGGCCGGTACCAGGAAGTTGATCAGCGAGGGAATGAACAGGATGAAGAATTCCTGAAACTGAATCAGACCCGCCTGCCAGACCATCAGCGTGGTGATATCGCCGAAGGGACTAAAAGCGCCCCCTGCATTGGCAGCCACCACGATATTGATACACGCCAAGTTGATAAAGCGTTTATCGCCTTCTGCCACTTTAGTAATAACGGCACACATCAGAAGTGCCGTGGTCAAGTTGTCGGCAATAGGCGAAAGTACAAAGGCTAAACCACCCGTCAGCCAGAATAGCGTGCGGTAATTAAAGCCTTTGCGCAGCATCCATGAGCGCAGTGCATCAAAGACGCGGCGCTCTTCCATGGCGTTGATATAGGTCATGGCGACCAGCAGGAACAGCATTAGCTCGGTGAACTCCAGCAGTGTCACCCGAAACGCATACTCCGACGTTTCCGACATGCCGTTCTGGACGTACACCCAGCCAATGAGTCCCCATATCACCCCTGCTGCCACCAGCACGGGCTTGGACTTGCGCATGTGGATCTTCTCTTCGGCCATGACCAACGCGTAGGCCAGCACGAAGATGGTTACGGCAAAAAAGCCAATGGCAGAACTGGTCAAGTCGATCTCACCGGTCACCGCGAAGGCGGCCGGGCTTGCCAGTAGCAGCAAAGCCGCTAACAAAAAAAGCCAGCCACGAGTCCATCGGGGCTGGCCAGGGTCATGATGCAACGTCAACATGGCGTGTTTATCCTTATAATGATGAGAAGAAAGGGGTTAATAAGCCACGCCAGTTTAACAAGCTATATTGCATTGCAATACGGAATAAAACCGAATGAAAAGCGACAGGGCGTAAGCGATTACGTCTTTTTTTTGAAATTATCCGTTTCGCTAATAGTAAAGCACTCATAACAGTGTCATGAGTAAAGACTGGCCTGCGCCACTCACTCGCCCACGGGCAAACGTGAGCGGCGCAACCCGCGTTAGCGGGTAGCCATGGCCTCTTCCAGCCAGCCCAGCTTCATTTGCGGCACCGACGCCAGCAGCGTCTGGGTGTAGTCGTCGAAGGGCGGGGCGAGCACCTCATCACGCTGTCCGTAGCGGACGACCTTGCCCTGGTGCATCACCGCGATACTGTCGGCGATGGCTTTTACGGTGGCCAAGTCGTGGGTAATGAACAGATACGCCACGTTCTCTCTTTCCTGCAGGCGCAGCAGCAGCTTGAGAATGCCGTCGGCCACCAAGGGGTCGAGGGCGCTGGTCACTTCATCGCAAATGATCAGCTTGGGTTTGGCCGCCAGGGCGCGGGCAATGCAGACCCGCTGTTTCTGCCCCCCGGAAAGCTCGGCGGGGTAGCGGTCGATGAAGCTTTCTCCCAGCTCGATCTCGTCGAGCAGTTCGACGACCCGCTGGCGTCGCGCCTTGCCTTTCAGGCCGAAATAGAACGTCAGCGGTCGGCCAATGATGGTTTCCACCGTGTGGCGTGGGTTCATGGCCACATCGGCCATCTGGTAGATCATCTGCAGTTCACGCAGCGTCTCCTTGCCGCGCTCGCCCAGGGTGTTGGGCAGGGCCCGGGACTGGAAGCTGACCTGCCCCTGGTTGGGCGGCAGCAGGCCGGTGATCACCCGAGCCAGGGTCGATTTGCCCGACCCGGACTCCCCGACGATGGCCAGCGTCTGGCCAGGGCTGACCGCCATGCTGACCTCGTGAAGCACGTTGCCTGCGCTGTTGCTGTAGGCGGCGCTGACCTGCTCGATGGCCAGAACCGGCGTTTCTTCCGGCGTCTTGGCGGCATGATCGATGGAGCGCACCGAGACCAGCGCTTGGGTGTAGGGCTCTTGAGGGGCCTCGATGATTTGCCGCGTCGGGCCGTACTCCACCATGGCGCCGTGACGCAGCACCATGATGTCGTCCGCCACTTGCGCCACCACGGCCAGGTCGTGGGTGATATACAGCGCGCCCACTCCCGTCTTGCTGATGGCATCCTTGATGGCGGCCAGAACGTCGATCTGGGTCGTCACATCCAGCGCGGTGGTCGGCTCATCGAAAATGATCAGGTCGGGCTCGGGACACAGCGCCATGGCCGTCATGGCCCGCTGCAGCTGGCCGCCGGAGACCTGATGCGGGTAGCGGCTGCCAAAGTTTTCCGGGTCAGGAAGGCCCAGTTGGCGGAACAGCTCCACGGCGCGCGCTTCGGCCTCCTTGCGGCTGGCCAGGCCGTGGAGCAGGGTGGTCTCGATGACCTGTTCCATCAACGTATGGGCAGGATTGAACGCGGCGGCGGCCGACTGGGCCACGTAGCACACCTCCTTGCCGCGCAGCTGGCGCAGGGCCCTGGGCGAGCCTTCGAGAATATTGCGGCCGTTGACCCAGACTTCGCCGCCCAGGCGTATGCCGCCCCGGCCATAGCCAGCCGGCGACAGGCCGATGGTGGACTTGCCGGCCCCGGATTCGCCGATCAGCCCCAGCACCTTGCCTCGTTCCAGCGTCAGGTCGACCCCTTTGACGATGTTGATCTCCTGGGGCGGCTCGCCGGGCGGGTAGGCCGTGGCATCGATGGTCAGGTTGCGAATCGTTAACAGCGTATCAGCCACTGCGGCCTCCTTTCAGGTCGGTGGTGTGGCGCAGGATCCAGTCGGCCACCAGATTGACCGAAATCGCCAGCACGGCAATGGCGGCGGCGGGAATCAGGGCGGCGGGAACGCCGAACACGATGCCCTGTCGGTTTTCGCGCACCATGCTGCCCCAGTCGGCTTCCGGAGGCTGTACCCCCAGGCCCAGAAACGACAGCGACGACAAGAACAGCACGGCAAAAATGAACCGCAGGCCCAGCTCGGCCACCAGGGGCGTTAGCGCATTGGGCAGAATCTCGCGAAAGACGATCCAGCGTTTGCCTTCACCGCGTAGCCGTGCGGCTTCCACGTAATCCATCACGTTGATATTGACCGCCACGGCGCGGGAGATACGAAACACGCGCGTGGAGTCCAGCACCCCCATGATCAGAATCAACATGAGAAGGGTGCTGGGCATGACCGATAGGATCACCAGCGCGAAGATCAGTGTGGGAATCGACATCACGATATCGACCCCTCGGGAAATCAGCTGGTCTATCCAGCCGCCATAGACTGCCGCCAGAATGCCCAGCACCGAGCCAATCGAAAAGGCCAGCGCCGTGGCCAGGGCGGCAATGGTAATGGTCGTACGGGCACCGTAGATCAGCCGCGAGAGTAAGTCGCGGCCCAGGTTGTCGGTGCCCAGCAAAAAATCGGCAGACGGGCCCATCCACATGTCGCCGACGCTCTCGGACATGCTGTAGGGCGCCAGCCAAGGGGCGAATATCGCCATGATCAAGAAGCTGAAGGTCAGCAGCAGCCCGACCAGCGCGGTCACGGGCATGCGCTTCAGCAGCGTTAAGGGTTTCGACATGGTGTTACGTTCCTGTCTGGTCACTGTGGCCTGGCAAGCAGCCGGTCATTTGGGATGACGCAGGCGTGGGTTGGTCAAGATGGCAATGATGTCGGCCAGCATATTGAGCCCGATGTACACCGCCGCAAAGATCAGCCCCACCGCCTGGACCACCGGGACATCGCGCTTCGAGACGTGGTCGATCAAGTACTGCCCCATGCCTGGGTAGACAAAAATCACTTCGACCACCACCACGCCGACGATCAGGAAGGCGAGGTTCAGCATCACCACGTTGACCACCGGCGCGATGGCGTTGGGAAACGCGTGGCGGGCAATGATGCGAAACGAGCCCAGCCCCTTGAGTTCGGCGGTTTCGATATAGGGCGACTGCATGACGTTGAGAATGGCGGCCCGAGTCATGCGCATCATGTGGGCCAGAATCACCAGCGTTAACGTGGCCGCAGGCAGTGCGATGGCGTGCAGCCGTTCCCCCAGGCTCATGCCGCCATGCACCGTGGAGACGCTGGGAAACCAGTTGAGCTGGACGGCGAACAGGTAGATCAACAGGTAGCCGATAAAGAATTCCGGCAGGGAAATGGCGGTCAGCGTGGAGCCGGAAATCACCCGGTCGGGCCAGCGGCTCTGGTAGCGCACGGCGACCAGCCCCAGCAGGATGGCCAGCGGCACTGCAACGATCGCCGTCCAGAAGGCCAGAAACAGCGTGTTGCCTGCGCGGCCCCAAAGAGACTGGGCGATATCCTGACGGTTGGACAGGGCGGTGCCCAGATCGCCTTGCAGAATGCCGCCCAGCCAGTCGATGTAGCGTGACCAGGCGGGCTGGTCGAGGCCCAGTTCGCGGCGCAGGTTGTCGACGGCCTGGGGCGTGGCGCTTTGCCCCAGAATCGACTGGGCCACGTCGCCGGGCAGCATTTCGGTGCCCGCGAAAATCAGCACCGACACGGCCAGCAGGAGCAAGAGGCCCAGCGCCAGGCGCTGGGCAATCAGTTTAAGGACAAAAGAGTTCATGGCAGCCTTCCGGGTTATGACGTCAACCAGCACTTCGAAAGCGCAAAGCCTGCCATCATTTCGCCCATCGGGTTGGCTGACCAGCCGCCCACGTTGTCCAGAGTGGCCTCGATGTAGTCATTGAACATGGGCAGAATCAATCCGCCTTCGTCGCGGACGATCATGGCCATGTCGTGGTACAGCTCGCTGCGGCGGTCTGTATCCAGCTCGCCGCGTGCTTCGCGGGCCAGGGCATCGAAGTCCTCGCGGAAGAAGCGGGTGTCGTTCCAGTCGGCGCTGGAAATGTACGCTGTGGAGTACATCTGGTCCTGGGTGGGGCGGCCGCTCCAGTAGGAGGCGCAGAAGGGCTGCTTGTTCCACACTTCCGACCAGTAGCCGTCGCTGGGCTCGCGGCGGACTTCCATGTTGATGCCCGCCTGGGCGCAGCTCTGCTGAAACAGCTGTGCGGCATCCACGGCACCGGGAAAGGCCACGTCGGAGGTGCGCAGCACGATGGGGCTGTCGTGGCCGGATTTCTTGTAGTGATAGCTGGCCCGCTCGGGGTCGAATTCCCGCTGGGGAATGCTGTCGGGAAACAGCGGGTAAGCGGCGTTGATGGGGAAATCGTTGCCCACGCTGCCATACCCGCGCAGGATACGCTCGACCATGTCTTCGCGGTTGATGGCGTACTTCAGGGCCAGTCGCAGGTCGTTGTTATCGAACGGCGCCGTGTCGCAGTGCATGGGGAAGACATACTGAGCACGCCCGGAAGTGTTGTTGATCACGATGTTGGGCAGGCGCTGCACCATGTCCACCACCCGCGGCTCGACCCGGTTGATCATGTGCACCTGACCGCTCTGCAGCGCCGAGATGCGCGCCGTCGGGTCGTTGATGATGGTGATCTCGATCTGGTCGGCGAAGCCGTACTCGTCCGGGTTCCAGTAACCATCGAAACGCTCGGCGATCTGGCGCACGCCGGGCTGGAACTCCACCACTTTGTAGGGGCCGGTGCCGATGCCTGCGGCCGGGTCCTGCTTGCCACCGCCCGGCTGAATCATCAGGTGGTAATCGGAAAGCAAAAACGGCAGGTCGGCATTGGGTTCCAGCGTGACGATGGTGACTTCGTAGGTGTCCGTGGCGCGAATCGACTCGATGCCGCGCATGATGCCCAGCGCACCCGACTGCGAGCTCTCGTCCGAATGGCGCTCCAGCGTGGCCACGACGTCGTCGGCGGTCATCTCCTGGCCATCGTGGAACAGCACGCCACGGCGCAGCTTGAAGACCCAGGTCTTGGCATCCGAGGAAGAGTCAATGCTTTCCGCAAGGCGGGGTACCAGCTCGCCTTCTGGTGAAACATTGGTCAAGGCTTCCCCCCAGGACTGCCCGAAGGAGTGCTGCACTTGGCTGGTCCAGCTGGCTGGGTCAAGGCTGTCCGTCGACTCCCCGCCTTGCATACCGGCGCGCAGAATACCGCCGCGTTGAGGAGTGCCCGTGCTGGCCAATACCTGGCTGGAGAGCAGCGAGCCAGCAAAGGGCGCGGCAATGCCCAGTGCCATGGCGCGACGCATGAAGTCACGGCGCGACAGCTGGCCGCGTTTTGCTTGCTGGGTGAGAGACTCGAGTGTTGGATGCATGGTGTGTTCCCTTGATGGATTAATGATGAGGCCGTGCGATAGTCAACTCGTCATAGTCACGAATCACGTGATCCGCGTGGGTAAGGTGGGAGCCGTCCAGGTGAGGAGCGGCGCAGATACCGATACCGGCCAACAGACCGGCGGCCTGACCCATGGCCATGTCGCCATTGGAGTCGCCGATGATCAGCGTACGTTGCGGTGCCGTGCCCAGCTGTTCGCAGGCGAGTAGCGCCATCTCCGGGTAGGGCTTGCCGCGCGACACTTGATCATGCCCCAACACAGCAGAAAACGCATCGGCCAGCGAGAGCAGCTTTAAATGCAAATGCGCATTGTGGGCGTCATCGGAGGTGACCACCGCCAGCGCTATCCCCGCCTGTCGTGCCTGCGCTACGAAGTTCATCAGGCCCTTTACGGGGGTCACGCAGTTGGGCCAGTCCAGCGTGTCGGCCAGGCGGGCGATGGCATCGTGGGATAGCTGAGTAGCGTCATTCCAGGCGACGCCCGCCTCGAACAGGCTAAGCGAGACGATGGTGGCAATATCGTCCAATGAGCCAATGGTCAACGGGCCGGTGGGGTCCCACAGGCGCTGCTCAGGATCGATGCCGACCCTGGGGTAGAGCGCTTGGTGCGATAGCGCGTGTGCCTCGGGAAGGCTTTGGTTAAGGGTCGTGACCAGCTGGTCGAACCAACCAATCCAGAGGTCGCCGAAATTGAGCAGCGTGCCGTCCTTGTCGAACAAAATGGCATCGATATCGTAAGTCGCGCCGTGCAAGATGAGTTGGGGCATAAAGTGTCAGGGCTGTGATGCAGCCATCTCATGAAGGTGACAATGGCACATAGGTTACACGGGTTTCATGACACTAGCCGTGTCAGGCAGCGTGAAAATCACCCAAACCATTACCAAGGATTTTTTTTGAACGTTCAATTGAAAATAAAAATTTATCCTGAGCATTCCTATCGTTGATGTCAAGTTGAAGGGGGGTCGCAGGGGTTGGCCAGTCACGTCTACATGATCAGTTTGACCGATGAGCAGGTCGAGCGCACAGGGCCGTACACCAGATCATTCCCGGCGGTACTTACCCAGGCATCGACAAGCGGGTGGTGACCACGTCGTCGCCAGTCTTCGCGCTTGCCACGGTGCACATGGACGAAGACGTGGCCTATCGGTTGACCAAAACATTCTGGGAGCAGCAGGTCGCGTTGACGGAGACATCACCCTGGTGGGGCAGCGTGACCGCTGAACTGCTGGCCCATCTGCCGGTGGACCTGCACCCCGGAGCGTTGCGCTACTATGAAGAAGCCGAGGTCGAACTACCGGAAGCGTTGCGTTAGAACACCGTGAAGCTCAGGGCAATATAAGCGCCATATCCCGCCAGCAGCGCCGCCCCTTCTCCGCGTGAAAGGCGCATGCCGGTATACAGGAACAGCAGCAGCAAGCTTGCCGACCCCAGCATGACCCACTGGTCGAACTGGCCGACGCGCGCGGCGATGGGCAGGGGTTGCAGCAGGGCGGAAATGCCCAGTATGCCCAGCACATTAAAAATATTGCTGCCCAGGATGTTGCCAACGGCAACGTCGGCATGGCGGCGCAGGGCTGCAATGACCGATACCGCCATTTCCGGTAGTGAGGTGCCCACCGCGACAATGGTCAAGCCAATCACCGCTTGCGAAATACCCACGGCCTGCGCCAGCCCGATGGCGCCGTATAGCAGCAGCTGCGAGCCACCAATCAGCATGCCTAGCCCCACGACCAGCGCCGTGACGATCATGCCGGTAGACGTGGGGACCGCTGACACTTCTTCGGCTTCAGCGCTGTGCATCTCACCGGCAGGTTGCGGCACATTGCGCTCGGTACGATAGGCCCACACCAGGTAAGCGGCCAATGAGGCCAGCAGCAGCATGGCCTGCCATACCCCCAATGCTCCTCCCCATGAGAGCAGGATGAAAAGCACGCTGGCCGCCACGACGACCACGCCATCCCGGCGCAGTGCCAATGGTTGTACGGTCATGGGGCAGATGGCGGCACACAAGCCCAGAATCAGCAAGATGTTGCCGATGTTGCTGCCCACGATATTGCCCACGGCAATATCCGGCTGTTGACGAAGCGCTGCGTCCACCGACACCACCAGCTCGGGCGCGGAGGTACCAAAACCCACCACTACCAGCCCGGTCAATAACGGAGAGACGCCCATGCGCTGTGCGCTGGCGACGGCTCCACGGATGAGTGCTTCACCGCCCAGAAACAGTAATCCAATCCCTGCCAGCAGGCTCAGCCCATACAGCATGTTGTCGCTTCCTTGTTCAATGGCCCGACCTGGTATCAGACCTCATGTTGTCAACATAGCGGGATTGAAGAGGGCTGCAACGTCTTTGCTTGATGGCTCACTCGCGCACCGGGAAGGTGGGGTAGGCCTCCAGTAAAAGCCCTAATTCGTTGCATACGAAGCGTGGCTCGATCCACTGGCTCAGATGCTCATGCACATAGTGTAGAAAGCGCTGTGCGGCGGGTGGTAGACGCTGGTCGTTGCGCACGATGAACTGCCAATGGCTTTCGATGGGCAAGCCATCGACCGACAGCACAGCCAGTTCCGAGTGTTCGCTGGGCAGCACATGCTCCGACAATACCGCTACCCCCATATCGGCGGCCACGCCCACGCGAATGGCTTCGTTACTGGCCATTTGCAGGGTCTTGCGCATGGTCAGGCCATGCTCCTGTAGCCAGCTTTCCAGCAGCATGCGCGATGCCGAGCCGGGCTCGCGGAGCAGCAGGCGCTCGCCAAGCAGTTGCTCCATGGTCACGTTTGGCTGGCTGGCCAGCGGATGATGGGCGGCGGCAATGGCCACCAGCGGGTTGCGCATGAAGCGGGCCGCTACGGCGTGGGCCAGGGCAGGGGGGTGGCTGAAGATATACAAGTCGTCTTCGCGCCGCTCGAAGCGGGCCAGGACCTGCCGTCGATTGCCGATATTGACGGTGACGTCCACATCGGGAAACGCATGGCTGAACGGGCCCAGCAGGCGCGGCAGCACGTATTGCGCCGTGTTCACCAGGGCAATGCTGAAGCGCCCCTTGCTGCCATATTGCAAATCGCTGAGCTGGTCCGCGAAATCATCGAAGCGCCCCAATACGTCACGGCTGGCCTGATAAAGCGCCTGGCCCGTGGCGGTCATGGTCAGCCCTTGAGAGTGATGCTCCAGCAGCGGGCTGCCAATGGCCTCGCTAAGCCGCTTCAACTGCTGCGACACGGTGGGTTGTGTCAGGTGCAGCTGCCGGGCGGCCTCGCTGATCGAGCCATGGCGCACCACGGCGACATACACTTGCAACAGACGAAAGGTTAAATGGCGGATATTCACGAAGACAGCCTTTATACGAAGGTCAAATCGAAGGTCAAATTCAGGGTATAGAAAATCATCTATGCCGAGCATTCAATATATGATTAGTTGTCTTGCCGTGTACATCGCAAAATGCGGCCACTTTCATCCGATGGAGCAGCGGCGATGCCCGATATAGTGGTCATGTTTTTTCTACTTGGACTGTTGGCTGGCGCGGTCAAGTCCGACCTTCAGGTTCCCAAGGCCACCTACGATACGCTGAGCCTGTTGCTGATGCTGACCATTGGCCTCAAGGGGGGCATGGCGCTGCATGGCAATCTGCACTGGGGGCTGGTGCCCGAACTGATGGGCGTAGCGCTGCTGTCTGCGGTCATTCCCTTGATGCTGATGCCCGTGCTCAGGCGGTTGGTACGCCTATCGCCTGCGGACAGTGCCAGCATTGCCGCCCACTACGGTTCGGTGAGCGCAGGTACCTTCGCCGTGGCACTGGCGTACGTGGAGGCGCGCCAGTTGGCCGTGGGCAGCGAGGTCACCCTCTATCTAGTGGCCATGGAGCTACCCGCCATCATGATCGCCATTGCCCTGTACCGGCGCTACCAGGGCGCAGCCGTCAAGGAAAGTACCAGCAAACTGTGGCATGAAACGCTCACGAACCGTGGGGTCATCCTGCTGGCGGGTGGTGTCGTCATCGGTGCGCTTTACGGCCCCTTCCAGGGCGAAGAAGTCACCAATCTGTTTACCGGTGCCTTCAAGGGCGTGTTGGCCCTGTTCCTGCTCGAAATGGGTCTTACTGCCGCCCAAACGCTGCGACCAATGCCCTGGCATCACTGGCGGTTGGTGACCTTTGCGCTGGTCACGCCCATGGTGTTGTCGCTGATGGGGATTGCCGTGGGAGCGCTGGTCGGCCTGCCGATTGGTTCGGTGGTGATTCTCGCGGCCCTGGCCGCCAGCGCCTCGTACATCGCGGCCCCGGCCGCCATGCGGGCCGCCATCCCTGAAGCCAACATCGGCCTCGCCATGCTGGCCTCGCTGGGCATCACGTTCCCGCTCAACGTGATGCTGGGCATCCCGGTCTACCACCGGCTGATCGAGTGGCTGCTGGTGTCGTAACGCCATGGTTTCTGGGCGCTTTCACCGCGCCCAGAAACGAAAAAAGCACCCGAGGGTGCTTGATTCGTAGGGGTGTCTGGTGGAGGCGGCGGGAATTGAACCCGCGCTCTTATTATTAATATCATAGGCTTACAAAGAAAACTGACTAGATGATGACTATGGGAGTTTAACTCATTCAAGCTGCATGTAATTTTTAATGAAACGCTTAATCTTGGGTTTGACCCTGGGAGAGGTGTGAAAACCTGCCAAGGTACGTTCATAAAGGTGATCTGAAATAGGCGCTCTTGGTGTGAATTCACCCATGTTGACAAATTGGGAGATATCTTCAGCATTTTTGACAACAGCCTCACTATAGACCACATAGCTTTGCTGGTTCACGAACGGATGCTCACCGGGGTGGAATAGGCATGTGCTGTCAAACTTGCGCCCATCTCTGACAGTAGAGATGTTAACAAGCAAAACCCCGTGGTAGCCCCTTTCGGGATAGTACACGGGGTCATTCATCACTATGTGTAGATGGTTGACAGGGCCTGAAAGTATCAGGAGAGTCCCCTTGCGAAAAGGACAATACCCTGTCATCTGAGACGATCCATTACGGCGTGAAGCTGGCGGCGCTGAAAAATTTCAGCTGTTAGCTGTTCAGCTTCTTCAGGGGTTTTCCCTAATGCCTTGTAGACGTCCTGAGGGGGGATTGGTCGTGCTGACTTGTTTGGATCAACCCACTCGGAGCAATATTCGTGGGTGAAATCTACAAGCTGCCAGCGAGTCATTGAGCCGTAATCGTTCCATACAGAGTCCAGCAATTCAATGTCTGCGTCACTCAATTCGTCAAAGGCTTCTCGAGTGCAATCACTTTGAGCAAGGGCAACTTCATGACGCACAGAGCCTTCTGCGATCCATTTTTCCCATTCACCTGTACGACTACCTCCTTGCATTAGTTCAAGCACAGAGGAAAGCACAGGGCCTTTGTCCATTGAGAACCAAGCGTCATGGCTTAATGGTTCGTCATATTTTTCCATCGAAGCACGATCTGCCAGATACATCAGCTTCATCAGCTTCAAATAAGACATTTGTCCACCACGCCGCCATGTGAAGTAGGCTGCAATTTGCGCAACTTTTTCTTCGTTAAGCATGATAGCTACCTCCAGATGCTCTAGCTTAGAGCTTCTCCACTATTAATGGAGGATGCGCAGCATAAATGCAAGCTTCTCGTCTTGCAAGCTGCGTCGCGTTATGTTTGACCGAAAATTTCTCGTTAGCCAGCATGCCCGCTTGGCTGTTCGTAGTCGGTATCCATCCCGCGTATATCCGCGCCGTGGTCACTACGCTGGTATGCCCCATCTGCTTGGATACCCACGCCAGCGCATCATGGATGCGTAGGTGTGGCGGGTTTGATACGGGCGGCGGTACCGGACGTCGGCGCGCTTTAATGCGTGGGCCCATAGTGTTTTGCGTATCGCTTGATCGCCGGTCCATGGTTCGCCTGTGCGGGGGGTGAGACACACGCGGCCGCTGGGGTGTAGATAGCTAGGTGTCTTCTGCGCTTTCAGTGCTTCCAAAGCGCGTGGGAGCAGGTCAATGGTATGTGTGCCTGCCGAAGTATTGGTGGTTTTTGCTTCGCCTTTGGCTGCCCGAGTGATTCGGCAGCGCTTTTGCCGACAGCTGTTACCTCCCCAATCCAGCTCGACCAGCTCCGATTTGCTCCAAGCTAAATTAGCGGTAGGCCGCCGCTGGAGTGGGCTGCTAAGGGCACCGCTTTAAATAAACGCATTCTCATGCGCCCAGAAACGAAAAAAGCACCCGAGGGTGCTTGATTCGAAGGGGTGTCTGGTGGAGGCGGCGGGAATTGAACCCGCGTCCGCCAGCACGCGCCCATTGGCTCTACATGCTTAGATTTCGTCATTTGCTTTAACGTGTCTGACTCCGACGATCAGGATTCAGCCACGCGAGCCTTCTAAAGTTTGACGGTTGGCGAGAAGACACCACCAACCGCGGTCCTATCAGCTTTAGCTCATATCCCCGCAGTGATGAATAGGCACATCACCTTGGGGCCAGACAAGAAGCTAGCAGGGTTTAAGCTGCCAGCGCGCCTTGAGCGTAGTTTTCGTCGTTTGCGACTATTTTTCGTGATGTGGTATTTACGAGATACATCACGCTCTCGGCATGCACCGCAGGGTTTGTCACCGGCGTCGAAACCATGTCGCCCCCTTATTCAGAGCCGCATTCTAACGTGCTCGTGCCCAATTGACCAGTTATGCCTTGTTATGTTCCCGCATAATTCGGCCTTTCTGGCGATTCCAGTCGCGGTCCTTCTCGGTGGCGCGCTTGTCATGGATCTTCTTGCCCGTCACCAGCGCCAGCTCGCACTTCACCTTGTTGCGCTTCCAGTACAGCTTGAGCGGTACACAAGTGTGGCCCTTGTCCTGCGTGACCGAGAAGATCTTGGCGATCTCCTTGCGGTGCAACAGCAGTTTCCGGGTGCGGGTGGGGTCGGCTATTTCGTGGGTGCTGGCCGTATTCAGTGGCGTCACATGGCTGCCCAGCAGGTATGCTTCGCCGTTGCGAATCAAAATATAGGTGTCGGTGAGCTGGGCTTTTCCGGCGCGCATGCTTTTGACTTCCCAGCCTGCCAGTGCCAGGCCTGCTTCGAAGGTTTCGTCGATATGGTATTCAAATCGCGCCTTCTTGTTCTGGGCAATCACGCTGCTGCCGGGGCCCTTGCTGTTACCTTTTTTAGTGGCCATGGAACCTCATCGTTGATCTGTCGTGCGCACCCCCTTCGTTATGCGGGGAGGCGTGATACCATTCAAGGTCTGTAACTATAATTTCCCATGATACGCTTTGGGCACTGTGAAGTCAGCGGAGAGGTCAATGCCAACCGTCAATCGTACCGCTTTGGTGCGCCATACCCCCCAGCAAATGTTCGACCTGGTCAATGACTTCGAACGCTATCCCGAGTTCCTGCCGGGATGCCGCCGCGCGCGTTTGCTGGAGAGAGACGAGCTACATCTGGTCGGAGAAATGACCCTGGGCCGGGCGGGGGTCGAGCAAACCATCACTACGCGCAACGACCTGCATGCTCCAGAGCGGATCGAGCTTTCGCTGGTCAAAGGGCCCTTCAAGCAGCTCAAAGGTCGCTGGCTGTTTATCCCCATGGGGGATGATGCTTGCAAGGTTAGTCTGGAAATGGAGTTCGTTTTCGCCAATCGATTACTAAGCATGGCGTTTGGCAAGCTGTTTCAACAAATCGCCGGGCAACTGGTCGATGCCTTCACCAAGCGCGCCAACGAACTGTATGGCCGTTGATGACATTGCCGTCGAGGTGGCCTTCGCGCTGCCTCACAAGCAGCGTATCGTCGCGCTGAAGGTACCCAGCGGCACCACTGCCAGAGCAGCCGTTGCCATGGCCGACCTGCCCAGCCTGTTTCAGGAACTGCCCGCCGAGACCTTCGAGCAGGCGCCGCTGGGCATCTTCGGCAAGGCGTTGCGCCACCCCGATAAGGAGCCGCTGCGCGAAGGCGACCGGGTAGAAGTCTACCGGCCGCTGCAGATCGACCCCAAGGCGGCCCGCCTGGAGCGGGCCAAACGTCAGGCCAGCGGCCAGTAGCCGTTACTGAGCAATCGGTACTGGCTGGGGCTCGGGGGCGGTCTCAGGCGTGGGGGCCTGCTGGGTTGGCTGCATGCTGTCCATTGGGTCAGTGCCTTCGACGGCAGGCCCCATGCCACGGTCAGAGCTGACCGGCAGGTCGCCAGAAAGGTCGCCTTGCTGCTCGACGTTCACCAGTCGGCCAGCGTTATCGAAGGTGAGCGTGACGCGACGCTGTTCCACGCCCCCGTACGCTTTATCGAGGCGGTATACATAGTCCCACTGGCGGGCATCGAAGGGCGCTTCCAGCAGCGGCCTGCCCATCACATAGGTAACCTGTTCCTGGGTCATGCCCGGCTGGAGCTGGCTGACCATCTCCTGGGTGACCAGGTTGCCCTGAGGGATGTCGCGCTTGTACACGCCGACGTAACTGCAGCCGCTAACGACGGTCAGGGCAACGGAAAGAGTAATGATACGAGTCAATTTTTGCATTTGAGCCTGTTCTTCACTATCGTGGTTTCGGTCGATGATACCCGACCTAACCTGTTACTGCGAAGAGCAACCATGGCCGATCAGAACCATGAACTACGCAAAGCCGGGCTGAAAGTGACCCTGCCGCGCGTCAAGATCCTGCAGATTCTCGAAAATGCTTCGGGCCAACACCACCTTAGCGCAGAAGAAGTGTATAAAACACTGATTGATGCGGGCGAGGATGTTGGTCTGGCGACCGTCTACCGCGTGCTGACTCAGTTCGAGTCGGCAGGCCTTGTGATTCGTCACAATTTCGACGGTGGCCATGCGGTCTTCGAGATGACCCAAGAAGACCACCATGACCACATGGTGTGTCTGGAAAGCGGTGAAATCATCGAGTTCGTCGATGACATCATCGAGCGTCGCCAGCAAGAGATCGCCGAAGAGCACGGCTACGAGCTAGTGGACCACGCTCTGGTGCTGTACGTACGCCCCCGTGGGTCGGACGTCACGCGCCAGGACAGTGGCCCCACGAACCGCAAGTAGTCCGCTGCTACATGAAAACGCCCTTGGGGTGCCAGAGCAGTTCATCTGGCGCCTCAGGGGCGTTTTTGTAGACAGTGCTCGGTATGAGTTTGGTTGAGTTTGGTTGAGTTTGGTTGTGCTTAGTGAGGAGGGCGCTGGCTGGCGTGCAGCATCTCACGTGCATGGGCCAGGGTCTGGTCGGAAAGCGTAACCCCGCCCAGCATGCGGGCCAGTTCGCTGATGCGGCCTCGCTCGTCCAGCAGTGCCATGTGGGTCAAGGTGGTATCGCGTTTGGCGCGTTTTTCGATGTGCAGATGCTGATGCGCCTGGGCGGCCACCTGCGGCAGGTGGGTCACGGTCATCACCTGGCCGTTTTCGCCCAGCTTGCGCAGCAGCTGGCCGACGATTTCGGCCGTCGCACCGGAAATACCCACGTCCACTTCATCGAAGACCAGGCTGGGAATGGTGGAGTGCGAGGCCGCCACGACTTGAATGGCCAAACTGATGCGCGACAGTTCACCGCCGGATGCCACTTTCGCCAGTGGGCGCGCAGGCTGGCCAGGGTTGGCGCTGATCAGGAACTGGACGTGATCCAGCCCTTCTGGGGTGGGCGTGTCGCGAGGGGTAACGTCGACATCGAAACGCGCCTTGCCCATGGCCAGAAAAGCCAGCTGCTGCTGGACTTCCTTGCCCAGCCGCACCGCCGCCTTTTGGCGAGCGTCACTGAGCAGCTTGGCATCGTTGCGGTAGCGCTCGCGGTAGTCGGCCACCTGGCTGCTCAGGGCCTCCAGATCATCATCGCTGGCTTCCAGTTGCGCCACTTCCTGGCGTAGCTGGGCATGCAGAGCGCAGATTTCCTCCGGGGCGACATGGTGCTTGCGCGCAATGCGGTGCACGTCGCCCATGCGCTCCTCGACCCAGGCCAGGCGCTCGGGGTCCAGTTCGGTGGTGCTGGCCAGGCGCTGTAGCTCGCTGGCGGCTTCTTCTACCTGAATGCGTGCATCGCTGAGCATGGCCAGGGTGTTGGCCAGCGTACCCTTGTCGCTGCCGGGCAGGGCGCTCAAGTGTGCGTAGGCCTGGTTCAGCAACGACAGCGCACCGCCCTCATCGCTTTCACAGCAGTCGGCGGCAAACTGGGTTTCTCGCAGGGTCTCTTCCGCGTGGGCCAGCGTGTGCTGCTCTTCTTCCAGGGTTTGCAGCTCGCCTTCGGCGAGGCCCAGCTGGTCGAGCTCTTCCACCTGGTAGCGCAACAGCTGGCGCTTGGCCTCTACCTCGCTGCCCTCTTCACTGAGCTTTTTCAACCGACGACGGGCATTGCGCCATTCACGGTAAGTCTCGGCCAACTTTTGGCTGCGCTCACCAAGCCCGGCGTAGTCATCCAGTAGCGCCAAGTGGGTTTCTTCGCGCATGAGCGCCTGGTGGGCGTGCTGGCCATGGATTTGAATCAGCTGTTCGCCCAGCGATTTTAGGTCGGCAATGGTGGCCGGGTGGCCGTTGATCCATGCTTTGGAGCGCCCGCTGGCGGTAACGACGCGGCGTAACAGGCACTCGTCGGTAGGCAGTTCCCGGGCCTGCAGCCACTCGATGGCGGCGGGCAGGTGTTGAATGTCGAAGCGGGCGGAAAGGTCGGTGCGCTCGCAGCCGTGGCGCACGCTGCCTGCGTCGGCGCGCTCGCCCAGACAGAGCCCCAGCGCGCCCAGCAGTATGGATTTACCCGCCCCGGTTTCCCCCGTGATGGCGGTCATGCCACGACTGAGGTCGAGTTCAAGGCGGTCAACAATCGCGTAATCCTGGATCGCTAGCTGTGTCAGCATGAGGCCTCCTGAGGCGGTGCATCCCGAGTGCTGGATACTTATCCAATAATTGTTGTTTTATACAGTAGTCGATAACTCACTTCAATGCCCCTCTTGAGATGGCTTTGATGGCCCCCATATAGCTTTTATCCGTGGTCTAAATCCCGCGAATCAACTCAGGTGGCCGCCAACGGCACCGCTACGTATTTCAGGAGCAAGGCATGGCTAAAGAACCGCAAACCCCGTTGGATGAAGAGCTGGCGCGTCAGGAGCAGGAAGCCGAAGTCACGCAACCAACGGCAGAAGAGCGCCTGGTAGAAGGTGAGCTGGAAGGGCTGGTCGAAGACGAAGCAGTACTCGATGGCAACGTAGGCAACCCTGAAGCCGACGTGCTGGCCGCCCAGGTAGAAGAGCTGGAGCAGAGCCTGGCCCAGGCCAAGGACCAGGCCCTGCGCGCCGCCGCTGAAGCACAGAACGTGCGCCGTCGCGCCGAGCAAGAGGCCGAAAAGGCGCGCAAGTTTGCGCTGGAGAAGTTCGTCAAGGAACTGCTGCCCGTCGTGGACAGCCTGGAGAAAGCTCTGGAAAGCATGCAGCAAGACGCTTCCGACGCGCATCGCGAAGGCGTCTCCATGACCCTGAAGATGCAGCTGGACGTGCTGGCCAAGTTTGGCGTCGAAAGCATCGAGCCCCAGGGCGAGCCCTTCGACCCGCAGATGCATGAAGCCATGGCCATGGTGCCCAATCCCGAGCTGGAGCCCAATACGGTAATGGACGTCATGCAGAAGGGCTACTCCCTGAATGGCCGTCTGGTGCGTCCCGCGATGGTGGTGGTCAGCCAGAAAGCCGGTTAATCCGATGACGCATTGCAGAAAAAAGCCCTTGAAATGCGCCAGCCGGCCCCCAAATAAAGGGCAACCCGCGAGAATGCTCGCAAACGCCTTAAACAGTTTTGACGGCGTAAACCACTAGTTTTTTGTTTCAACCGAATTCGAGGTTTTTGCTATGGGACGCATTATTGGTATCGACCTGGGCACCACAAACTCTTGTGTAGCCGTGCTCGATGGTGACAGCGCTAAAGTCATTGAAAACGCCGAAGGCGGTCGTACCACGCCTTCCATCATTGCCTACACCGATGACGGCGAAACGCTGGTCGGTCAGGCGGCCAAGCGCCAAGCCGTGACCAACCCGGAAAACACCCTTTACGCCATCAAGCGTCTGATCGGTCGTCGTTTCAAGGACGACGTCGTGCAAAAAGACATCAAGATGGTGCCGTACAAGATTGCCGAAGCCGACAACGGTGACGCGTGGGTAGAAGTCAAAGGCAAGAAGATGGCTCCCCCGCAGGTCAGCGCCGAAGTGCTGAAGAAGATGAAGAAGACCGCCGAAGACTACCTTGGCGAGCCGGTGACCGAAGCGGTCATCACCGTTCCGGCCTACTTCAACGACAGCCAGCGTCAGGCCACCAAAGATGCGGGCCGTATTGCCGGTCTGGACGTCAAGCGCATCATCAACGAGCCGACTGCCGCAGCGCTTGCCTACGGCATGGACAAGTCTCGTGGTGACAAGACCATTGCGGTCTACGACCTGGGCGGCGGTACCTTCGATATCTCCATCATCGAAGTGGCCGACGTTGACGGTGAAACCCAGTTCGAAGTACTGGCCACCAACGGTGACACCTTCCTGGGCGGTGAAGATTTCGACCTGGCGCTGATCAACTATCTGGTCGACCAGTTCAAAACCGACAGCGGCATTGATCTGTCGGGCGACAACCTGGCCATGCAGCGCCTGAAAGAAGCCGCCGAGAAAGCCAAGATCGAGCTTTCCAGCGCTCAGCAGACCGACGTCAACCTGCCGTACATCACGGCAGACAACACAGGCCCGAAACACCTGAACGTCAAGGTGACCCGTGCCAAGCTGGAGTCGCTGGTAGAAGACCTGGTGCAGCGCTCTCTCGAGCCATGCAAAACGGCTCTGAAAGATGCTGGCCTGTCCGCGTCTGAAATCGACGAAGTGATCCTGGTCGGCGGCCAGACTCGCATGCCGATGGTTCAGAAGAAAGCGGCAGACTTCTTCGGTAAAGAAGCCCGTAAAGACGTCAATCCCGATGAAGCCGTCGCCGTGGGCGCCGCGATTCAGGGTGGCGTACTGGGCGGCGACGTGAAAGACGTTCTGCTGCTGGACGTCACGCCGTTGACCCTGGGTATCGAAACCATGGGTGGCGTCATGACGCCGCTGATCGACAAGAACACCACCATCCCCACCAAGAAGACTCAAACCTTCTCGACGGCGGATGACAACCAGACGGCGGTGACCATTCACGTCGTGCAGGGCGAGCGTAAGCAAGTGTCGCAGAACAAGTCGCTGGGTCGTTTCGATCTCTCCGACATTCCGCCGGCACCGCGTGGCGTACCGCAAATCGAAGTGGCCTTCGATCTGGATGCCAACGGTATCCTGAACGTATCGGCCAAGGACAAGGCGACGGGCAAAGAGCAGTCCATCGTGATCAAGGCGTCCAGCGGCCTGACGGACGAAGAGATCGAGCAGATGGTTCGCGACGCCGAAGCCCACGCCGACGAAGACAAGAAGTTCGAAGCGCTGGTGCAACTGCGCAACCAGGCGGACGGCATGATTCACGCCACCCGCAAGACCGTGCAGGAAGCAGGTGACAAGGCCACCGATGACGAGAAACAAGCCATCGAGACGGCCATCGCCGAACTGGAAGAAGCGGTCAAGACCGATGACCAGGACAACATCCAGAAGAAACTGGATGCGCTGACCGAAGCCTCTGGCCAACTGGCGCAGAAGATGTACGCCGAGCAGGCAGACGCTGCCCAGCAGGCAGGCGCAGAAGGCGCGGAAAGCACCAACGCCAAGCAGGACGACGACGTGGTTGACGCCGAGTACGAAGAAGTCAACGACGAGCAGAAGAAGCAGTAACCCACCTCTTTCTGCCAAGGAAAGCGGTGACGCGGGAGGCAACTCCCGCGTTGCTGTTTCCGCGGCCGAGACGCCAATAGTGCGTAGCTAACCAGGAGGCGTAGGACCCATGTCCAAGCGCGATTATTACGAAGTCCTGGGTGTCGAAAAAGGGGCCGATCAGAAAGAGATCAAAAAGGCCTATCGCCGTCTGGCGCAAAAATTCCACCCTGATCGAAACCCGGACGATAACACCGCAGCGGAAAAATTCCGTGAGGTGTCTGAAGCCTACGAAGTCTTGAGCGACGGCGAAAAGCGCGCCGCCTATGACCAGTTTGGTCATGCCGGTGTGGATGGCCAGGGCGGTGGCTTTGGTGGCGGCGGCTTCGGCGGCGGAGCCGGTGATTTTGGCGACATTTTTGGCGATGTGTTCGGCGACATCTTCGGGGGTGGCGGTGGCCGTCGGCGGGGCCCCAATGCGCCTGCGCGAGGGTCCGACCTGCGCTACAACCTGGAGCTGGACCTCGAAAGCGCCGTGGCCGGTACCACGGTGGATATTCGCGTTCCGCGCCATATCGAATGTGACCGCTGTGACGGTGACGGTGCCGAGCCAGGTTCCTCCAAGGAAACCTGCCCCACGTGCCACGGCCATGGCCAGGTACGCATGCAGCAGGGCTTCTTTGCGGTTCAGCAGACCTGCCCCACGTGTCATGGCAGCGGCCAGCACATCAAAGTGCCGTGCCACAAATGTAATGGCGAAGGGCGTGTACGCGAAACCCGCACTCTCTCGGTGAAAATTCCGCCGGGTGTCGATACCGGTGATCGCATTCGCCTCAATGGCGAAGGCGAAAGCGGCGTGAATGGCGGCCCAGCGGGCGACCTGTACGTACAGGTGTCCATCAAGCCTCACCATATCTTCCGCCGCGACGGCAAACACCTGCAGTGCGACGTGCCGATCAATTTCGTGGACGCCGCGCTGGGAGGCGAGCTGGAAGTGCCGACGCTGGATGGACGCGTGAAGCTGAAGATCCCACCGGAAACCCAAACCGGCAAGCTCTTCCGCCTGCGCGGCAAAGGCGTGAAGCCCGTTCGTGGCGGCACCCCCGGCGACCTGCTGTGCAGGGTAGTGGTGGAAACGCCCGTCAATCTCAACGACGAGCAGAAAGACCTGCTTCGCCAGCTGCAGGAGAGCTTCGATGGCAGCAACAGCCACAGCCACTCACCGAAGAAGACCGGCTTCTTCGACAGCGTGAAGAAGTTCTTCGAAGAGATGAAGCCGTAAAGGTTACGGCCTGACGACCAGGGACGCCCCGGCACGGTAACGTGCCGGGGCGTCTTTGTATCTGCCACTGGCTTCGGAAGCGTTCGCTCTGGCTCTTTTGCATGCCCTGAACACGCGGTATTTTTATTAGGCAGCTAATGGTGGGTTGGGTCAGAATGGCTCAAGCGAAGATGTTTGCCGCCAGCCTAACGAAAAAGGAATGTAGCCGGATGACCACGGAGGCCATGGGTCGCCCTGGTTTGGGGATCGTGTTGCGGGTGCTGTCGGGGGTGCTGTTCACCGGCATGCTGGTGTGCATCAAGGCCGTCAGTGATGCGGTGCCCGTGGGGCAGTCGGTGTTTTTTCGCTCGCTGTTTGCGTTGTTGCCCATCGTGGTGTTTCTGGTGCTGCGCCATGAGTTTCCGCGCGGGCTGGCGACGCGGCGGCCGTTGGGGCACGCGCTGCGCTCAGGGCTGGGGGCGGCGGCCATGTTCGCTTCGTTTGCCACGGTGGCGCTGCTGCCGGTGGCGGAAACCACGCTGTTGGCGCAATTGACGCCGGTCTTCATGGCGCTGGGGGGCGTGCTGCTGCTAGGGGAGCGCTTTTCGTTCTATCGTGCCGGGGCGTTTGGTCTGGCGCTGTGCGGGGTGGGCGTGCTGGTAGTGCCCCAGCTGCTGGGGAGTAGTGGGCAGGGCTCGCTGTTGGGGTATGGGCTGGGGGCGCTGAGCGCGCTGCTGACGGCGGGGGCTCTGCTCACGGTACGGCGTATTTCCCGCACGGAAACGGCGGCGTCCATCGCGTTCTATTTTATCGTGGTCTCGGCGCTGGCCGGGCTGCTGACTCTGCCGCTGGGGTGGGCGGCGCTGGATGCACGGCAGTTCGGGCTGCTGGTGCTTTCCGGTTTGTTCGGCGGCGCGGCGCATATCGCCATGACGCTGGCGCTGCGTTACGCCGAAGTGTCGCGGCTGGCCCCGTTCGAATACATCGCGCTGGCCTGGCCGGTGCTGGCCGATGCGTGGCTGTTCGGGCTGCCCGTGTCCAGCGGCTTCCTGATGGCCTTGCCCTTTTTGCTGGGCGGCGTGGGCCTGGCCACGCTGGAGGGGCGCCGGGGGGGCGAAGCGTCGGCAGCGTTAGGCGGCAGCGCTTGCAGGAAAGCGAACGTATCGTTGCAGTAAATTCTCATTGGTCACTTGGCGGTTGGCAGGGCGGGCTTTAGGCTTGGGAGCTGAGCCGTCATCGAACAGGAGTAGAGCGTATGCCGTTATCTCGCGCCGAGATTGCCACCCCGTCTGGGGCACGATTGATCAACCGGTTGTGCAAGCACTGGGCCCACAAGCTGGAGGTGGAGCAGGGCGAGCAGCATGCCAGGATCGTGTTTGCCAGCGGCACCTGCCTGATGCACGCGGAGCCTGAGCGCCTGGTGGTCTCCATCGAAACCCTCGAAGAAGAGCATCTGGACCAGCTGGAAGGCGTGGTGGAAAGCCATCTGGTGCGCATGGCGAAAGATGAGCCGCTGGAGATCGTCTGGGAGAACTGAGCGCCATCCGCCGTGCTTCCGTCAGCACCGCATCCCGTCAGGTGGTCTGCTATAATCGCGGCCACCTTTTTTGTTTCTCGCTGATGCCGAACGGCACACGCACAGGAGTTCCCATGACCCGAATTGCCATTGTGGGCGTAGCTGGCCGTATGGGCCGCACGTTAGTCAACGCCATAGAACAGGATGCCGGTGCCCAACTGGCCGGGGGAATCGTCGAGCCGGGCAGTTCGCTGGCGGGGGCGGATATCGGCGAGTTGGCAGGCGTAGGCAAGCGGGGAGTGGTGGCGGTGGACTCGTTGGCGGCCATCGTGGACGACTTCGACGTGCTGATCGACTTCACGGCACCCAAGGTGACGCTGGCGAACCTGGCGTTTTGTGCCGAGCACGGCAAGCGCATCGTGATCGGCACGACCGGCATGAACGATGACGAGCTGGCCGAGCTGGACAGCTACCGCGACCGCGTAGCGATGGTATTTGCACCCAACATGAGCGTCGGCGTGAACCTGACCCTGAAACTGCTGGAAACGGCGGCCAAAGCGTTGGGCGACGAAGGCTACGACATCGAAGTGATCGAGTCTCACCACCGCCATAAGGTCGATGCGCCGTCCGGAACGGCCATCAAGATGGGCGAAGTGGTGGCGGAGAGCCTGGGGCGCACCTTGAAAGAGCACGGCGTTTTCGAGCGCGTGGGGCAGTGCGGCCCGCGTACCGATAAAGAGATCGGTTTTGCTACCGTGCGGGCAGGCGATATCGTCGGTGAGCACACGGTGATGTTCGCCACCGAAGGCGAGCGCATCGAAATCACCCACAAGGCGTCCAGCCGCATGACCTTCGCCAAAGGGGCCGTGCGGGCGGCGCGCTGGGTGGCCGCTCAGCCACAAGGCCGCTACGACATGCAGGACGTGCTGGCACTGAGCTGAGCCGTGGGCTCTTGTTAGACCAGGGTCGGCATAAAACGCTGGCCCTGGTGCGCTAAATGCTGTAACATTCCAAAAATTTTGGCCCAGTGGCTGCAAAAAGCAGCACCATATCGGCAGTCAAGCACCAAGCTGTCGAAAGAGCACCGCGCTTGTTGCACTGGTCGTCAAGTGGGAAAAGTAGTCAGCGACATGCTGCGCCATGGCCAACACCGTTATGAAGGCCACGGAAAGAGAACAACAAGCGGGATGAAACCGATTTTTTTATTGTCGGCTTCGTCCCGCTTTTTTACGACCCGACGTTTGTACGCAAACGCCGTAACCGGATCGCCGAGCCTGCGCCCACAGGCTCCCACCAGCATGGGAGAACGTGTTTTGAATAACCCCGCATTGAGCAAACCCGCGATATTGGCCCTGGAAGATGGCAGTGTGTTTCATGGAACGGCCATCGGCGCGGAGGGAATCACGAGCGGTGAGGTGGTGTTCAATACAGCCATGACCGGCTATCAGGAAATTCTCACCGACCCCTCTTATACCCGCCAGATCGTCACCCTGACCTACCCGCATATCGGCAATACCGGCATCAATTCCGAAGACATCGAGTCCGCGTCCATTGCGGCGGCGGGCCTGGTGATTCGCGATCTCCCCCTGCTGGCCAGCAGCTTCCGTTCCGAACAGAGCCTTTCCGATTATCTGGTCAGCCAGAACGTGCTGGGCATTGCCGATATCGATACCCGCCGCCTGACGCGCATTCTGCGTGACAAGGGCGCCCAGAACGGGGCGATTCTGGCTGGTGCCGAGGCCGAAGGTGATGATGCCGTCGAGCGTGCGCTGGCGGCGGCGAAGGCGTTTCCGGGCCTGAAGGGCATGGACCTGGCGAAAGAAGTCTCCTGCAAGGAGGCCTATGAGTGGTCGGAAGGCGAGTGGACCCTGGGCGAAGGTTACGCGGATGCCAGCCAGGGTGAGCGTCCCTACCATGTGGTGGCCTTTGATTACGGCGTGAAATTCAACATCCTGCGCATGCTGGCGGCCCGCGGCTGTCGCTTGACGGTGGTGCCTGCGCAAACCCCTGCGGCAGACGTGCTGGCCATGAACCCGGACGGCGTCTTCCTGGCCAACGGCCCCGGCGACCCCGAGCCCTGCGATTACGCCATCAAGGCGATCCAGGAAGTGCTGGAAACCGACACCCCGGTGTTTGGTATCTGCCTGGGCCACCAGCTGCTGGCGCTGGCCTCTGGCGCGAAAACCGTCAAGATGGGCCACGGCCACCACGGCGCCAACCATCCGGTTCAAGACCTGGACACCGGCACGGTGATGATCACCAGCCAGAACCATGGCTTTGCCGCCGATGAAGCTTCCCTGCCCAGCAACGTGCGCGCCACGCACCGTTCGCTGTTCGACGGCACCTTACAGGGAATCGAGCGCACCGACCGCCCGGCCTTCAGCTTCCAGGGGCACCCGGAAGCCAGCCCCGGCCCGCGCGATGTAGCGCCGCTGTTCGATCGCTTCATCGCGATGATGCAGGCGCGCCGCTAAGTCAGCCGCGCTGCCGCTCATTGCCCAGTTACGTCGCCTCGATGCTCATCGTCACCACTTTTTGCGGGAACCGTTATGCCTAAGCGTACCGATATCAACAGCATTCTCATCATTGGCGCTGGTCCGATCGTCATCGGCCAGGCCTGCGAATTCGACTACTCCGGCGCCCAGGCCTGTAAAGCGCTGCGCGAGGAGGGCTACCGGGTCATTCTGGTGAACTCCAACCCGGCCACCATCATGACCGACCCGGCCATGGCCGATGCCACCTACATCGAGCCGATCACCTGGCAGGCGGTAGAGAAGATCATCGAAGCCGAGCGCCCGGATGTGATTCTGCCCACCATGGGCGGCCAGACGGCGCTGAACTGCGCGCTGGACCTCGACAAGCACGGCGTGCTGGCCAAGTACGGCGTCGAGATGATCGGTGCCAACGCCGATGCCATCAACAAGGCCGAAGACCGCGACCTGTTCGACAAGGCGATGAAGAACATCGGCCTGGAGTGCCCCAAGGCCAAAGTGGCGCACACCATGGACGAGGCCTGGGAGATTCAGGCAGAGCTGGGCTTTCCGACCATCATTCGTCCTTCCTACACCATGGGCGGCTCCGGCGGCGGCGTGGCGTACAACAAGGAAGAGTTCGAAGAGATCTGTACCCGTGGGTTCGAGCTTTCCAACAACCACGAGCTGCTCATCGACGAGTCGCTGCTGGGCTGGAAAGAGTACGAGATGGAAGTGGTGCGTGACCGCAACGACAACTGCATCATCGTCTGCGCCATCGAAAACTTCGATCCCATGGGCGTACACACCGGCGACTCGATTACCGTCGCGCCTGCCCAGACGCTGACCGATAAAGAGTATCAGATCATGCGTGACGCCTCTCTGGCCGTGCTGCGCGAGATCGGCGTGGAAACCGGGGGTTCGAACGTGCAGTTCGGTATGGACCCGAAAACCGGTCGCATGGTGGTGATCGAGATGAACCCGCGGGTGTCGCGTTCCTCGGCGCTGGCGTCCAAGGCTACCGGTTTCCCGATTGCCAAGATCGCTGCCAAGCTGGCGGTGGGTTACACCCTGGACGAGCTGCAGAACGACATCACCGGCGGCCAGACCCCGGCCTCGTTCGAGCCCTCCATCGATTACGTGGTCACCAAGATTCCGCGTTTCACCTTCGAGAAGTTCCCCCAGGCCAACGACCGCCTGACCACCCAGATGAAGTCGGTGGGCGAGGTGATGGCCATTGGCCGTACCTTCCAGGAGTCGCTGCAGAAAGCGCTGCGCGGCATGGAAACCGGCAACGACGGCCTCGACCCGATCATCACCGAGTTCACCGACGAAGCCATGGCCCAGCTCAAGGGCGAGCTGCAGGCAGCGGGTGCCGAGCGCATCTTCTTCGTCGCCGACGCCATGCGTGCGGGCATGAGCGTGGATGAGATCTTTGCGCTGACCAACATCGACCGCTGGTTCCTGGTGCAAATGGAAGACCTGATTCTCACCGAAGCCGCCGTGTCCAAGCGCGCCCTGGCAGAGTTCTCGGCGCGTGAGCTGTTCCAGCTCAAGCGCAAGGGCTTCTCCGATGCGCGGCTGGCGAAGCTGCTGGGCGTCTCCGAGAAGGAGTTCCGCAAGACGCGTCAGGCAGCAGGGATTCGCCCGGTCTACAAGCGCGTCGACACCTGTGCCGCCGAGTTTGCCTCCGATACCGCCTACATGTACTCCACCTATGAAGAGGAGTGCGAAGCGGACGTGTCGGATCGCCAGAAGATCATGGTGCTGGGCGGTGGCCCGAACCGTATCGGCCAGGGTATCGAGTTCGACTACTGCTGCGTGCACGCCGCCTTCGCCATGCGCGACGACGGCTATGAAACCATCATGGTCAACTGCAACCCGGAAACCGTCTCCACCGACTACGACACCTCCGACCGCCTCTACTTCGAGCCGGTGACGCTGGAAGACGTGCTGGAAATCGCCGACAAGGAGAAGCCGGTGGGCGTCATCGTCCAGTTCGGCGGCCAAACGCCGCTGAAGTTGGCTCGTGAGCTGGAAGCGGCAGGCGTGCCGATCATCGGTACCACGCCGGATGCCATCGACCGCGCCGAAGACCGCGAGCGCTTCCAGGTGATGATCGACAAGCTCGGTCTGAAGCAGCCGCCCAACGCCACGGCTCGCAGCTTCGAAGAAGCCTTCACCAAGGCCGAGAAGATCGGCTATCCGCTGGTCGTGCGTCCCAGCTATGTACTGGGTGGCCGTGCCATGGAGATCGTCTACGATGCCTCCGAGCTCGAAAACTACATGACCAACGCGGTCAAGGTCTCCAACGACTCGCCGGTACTGCTGGATCACTTCCTCAGCGCGGCAGTGGAAGTAGACATCGACGCGGTCTCCGATGGTCATCAAGTGGTCATCGGCGGCATCATGCAGCACGTCGAGCAGGCAGGCGTTCACTCTGGCGACTCTGCCTGTGCGCTGCCACCCTACTCGCTGCCCGCCGACGTGCAGGACGAGATGCGCGCACAGGTCAAGAAAATGGCCGTCGAGCTGGGCGTGAAAGGCCTGATGAACGTGCAGCTGGCCTGGCAGGATGGCGAGATCTACGTGATCGAGGTCAACCCGCGTGCTTCGCGTACCGTGCCTTTCGTTTCCAAGTGCATCGGCACCTCGCTGGCGCAGATTGCCGCCCGCTGCATGGCAGGCAAGACCCTGGCGGAGCAGGGCTTCGAGCGTGAAATCGTGCCGCACTTCTATAGCGTCAAGGAAGCCGTTTTCCCGTTCAACAAGTTCCAGGGCGTGGACCCGATCCTCTCGCCGGAAATGAAGTCCACCGGTGAAGTCATGGGCTCGGGCGATACCTTCGCCGAAGCCTTCTTCAAGGCGCAGCTGGGCGCGGGTGAGGCGATTCCGGCGCTGGAAGGCGACCGCAAGGCGTTCCTGTCGGTACGCGAGCCGGACAAGCAGGGGATTATCGAAGTGGCTCGTTCTCTGCTAACATTGGGCTTCACGCTATGTGCAACACGCGGTACCGCTGCGGCCCTCGAAGCCGCCGGGCTGCCCGTGGAGCACGTCAATAAAGTCAATGAAGGCCGTCCCCATATCGTCGATCTGCTGAAGAACGACGAAATCGCCTACATCGTGAATACCACCGAAGGTCGTCAGGCAATCAACGACTCTTCGATCATTCGCCGTACTGCTCTCGCGCGCAAGGTGCCCTATGCGACCACCTTGGCGGGCGCTAATGCTGTTTGCATGGCGGTGGAGTACGGTAGGGAGATTACGGTGCGGCGCCTTCAGGATCTGCACGCAGGAGCAACGCAATGAACAAGGTCCCGATGACGGTTGCGGGAGAGAAGAGCCTTCGCGATGAGCTCAACCATCTGAAGAGCGAAGCTCGCCCTCAGGTGATTGCCGCCATCGCCGAAGCGCGTGAGCACGGCGATCTCAAGGAGAACGCCGAGTACCACGCTGCGCGCGAACAGCAAGGCTTCATCGAAGGCCGTATTCAGGAAATCGAGAGCAAGCTCTCCGGTGCCCAGGTGATCGACGTCACCAGGCTGCCGAAAACCGGCAAGGTGATCTTTGGCGTCACCGTGTCACTGCTGAACCTGGACAGCGACGCCAGCGTGACGTACCGCATCGTGGGTGAAGACGAAGCGGACATCAAGGCCGGGCGCATTTCCGTGACATCGCCCATTGCCCGCGCGCTGATCGGCAAGGAAGAGGGCGACGTGGTGGTGGTGAAAACCCCCGGTGGCGACGTGGAGTACGAAATCGAGAGTGTCGAGCACCTCTGATCACGTTCCGCTAGCGCCATGAAAAAGGCCCGGTGCAGTTTCCTGCATCGGGCCTTTTCGTCTGGCGCTGTTTTATGATGGGCGCCAGATCCGTTCAGCCAAGCGTCCGCTCAGCCAAACGCTCCTGCGTCAGTGCCGCCCGTGGTGGTTCTCGAAGCGGGTCACGTTGGAGAGCTTGGGGTTGGCCTTGGGGTTGCGACGGTACAGCAGCGCCATCTTGCCGATGGTTTGCACCAGCTCGGCCTTGCTGTCAGCCAGCAGCTCGTTGATCATCGCGGCGCGATCATCCCGCT
This sequence comes from Vreelandella stevensii S18214, assembly GCF_000275725.1. Taxonomy (GTDB): domain Bacteria; phylum Pseudomonadota; class Gammaproteobacteria; order Pseudomonadales; family Halomonadaceae; genus Vreelandella; species Vreelandella stevensii. The sequence continues at coordinate 83,613 of NZ_AJTS01000046.1, forward strand.
CGGGCAGGGCGAGCTTCACTTTGATCAGCTCGTGGTCGTTGAGCGCGCGGCTGAGTTCTGCGAGCAGGTTTTCGGAGACGCCGTTCTCAGAAACGGTGACCACGGGGTTCAAATGGTGGCCAATGCTACGAAATGCTTTCTTTTGTGCCTGTGACAAGCTCATGGTATCTTGCGGTATCCCGGTTAGCGCTTAACGTTCCATCTTACGGTGAAATGCCGTCAAGTGAAAGCAATCCCGTCAATGCGCCCATCTCTTATTCCAGCGTCAGATGCCTCTATGCAGCAAAAGCCTCCAAGCCGTAAACATTCAGTGAGCAAAACCAGCAACAACTGGAAGAAAGAACATTTCGACGACCAGTACGTGAAACAGAGCTGGCAGGATGGCTATCGCTCCCGGGCAAGCTACAAGCTGCTGGAGCTGGATGAGAAAGACAAGCTGTTTCGCAATGGCATGACGGTGATCGACCTGGGCGCAGCGCCTGGCGGGTGGAGTCAGATCGCCGCCGAAAAAGTCGGCCCGGAAGGTGTCGTGATCGCCTCCGACATTCTGGAGATGGACGCCCTGGCAGGGGTCGACTTCATTCAGGGCGACTTCACCGAAGAACGTGTACTCAATGCGATTCTCGAGCGGTTGGGAAATCGGCCGGTAGACCTTGTTATGTCCGACATGGCCCCCAATATGAGTGGTATGGCCGCCATCGACCAGCCACAGGCCATGTACCTTGTCGAGCTTGCTCTGGAGCTGGCGCGTGAAACGCTCTCGCCCAAGGGGCGTTTTCTGGTCAAAGTGTTTCAGGGGGAGGGCTTCGACACCTATTTGAAGGAGCTGCGCGGCAGCTTTCAGCGCGTCGTGACCCGCAAGCCGGATGCTTCGCGGGCCCGTTCACGAGAAGTCTATTTTCTGGCCGAAGGCTTTCGCGGTTAGCAAGTGACCGCGTGCATGGCCACGATAGCGACGATTTATCACCACGATTGCCAGACAGGCAGGCGTAAGGTGTGTCACATTATGCACATTGGACGAGCGTGACACAGATGGCCCAGGGCGTTATGCGCTTTGGCAATGGTTGAACGTTAAACTCTAGTGTAAGGTCTGAGTACTAACGGTTAACTGACGGATTCTTGTAATGAGGGTAGCCCCTTGAACGATATGGCGAAGAACCTGATTCTGTGGTTGGTCATCGCGGCCGTTCTGCTGACAGTGTTCAACAATTTCAGTACGGAAAGCGCGCCGCAAAGCACCAACTACTCCCAGTTTGTGCAGCAGGTGCAAAATCAGCAGATCCGCAGCGTCACCATCGATGGCTATACCATCACTGGTGAGCGGACCGATGGTTCGCAGTTCCAGACCATCCGCCCTGCCGCAGAAGATCCCAAGCTGATCGACGACCTGCTGAGCAACAATGTCACGGTGGTCGGCAAGGCGCCGGAGCAGCAAAGCATCTGGACGCGGCTGCTGATTGCCAGTTTCCCGATCCTGCTGATCCTGGCGATCTTCATGTTCTTCATGCGCCAGATGCAAGGCGGTGCCGGTGGCGGCAAGGGTGGCCCGATGAGCTTCGGCAAGTCGAAGGCCAAGCTGCTCTCGCAAGACCAGATCAAGACCACCTTTGCTGACGTGGCGGGCTGTGACGAGGCCAAGGAAGAGGTGGAAGAGCTGGTCGACTTCCTGCGCGACCCCACCAAATTCCAGCGCTTGGGTGGCACCATTCCCCGTGGCGTGCTGATGGTCGGCCCTCCCGGTACCGGTAAGACGCTGCTGGCCAAGTCCATTGCCGGTGAGGCCAAGGTGCCGTTCTTCTCCATCTCGGGTTCCGACTTCGTCGAGATGTTCGTGGGCGTGGGTGCGTCCCGCGTGCGTGACATGTTCGAGCAGGCCAAGAAGCAGGCGCCCTGCATCATCTTCATCGACGAAATCGATGCCGTGGGGCGCTCGCGTGGCACCGGCATGGGCGGCGGTAACGATGAACGCGAGCAGACGCTGAACCAGCTGCTGGTCGAGATGGACGGCTTCGAGGCCAACGAAGGCATCATCGTGATTGCGGCCACCAACCGTCCGGACGTACTCGACCCCGCGCTGCTGCGCCCGGGCCGCTTCGACCGTCAGGTAACCGTGGGCTTGCCGGATATCCGTGGCCGTGAGCATATTCTGGGCGTGCACCTGCGCAAGGTGCCGCTGGCAGATGACGTGAAGCCGCAGCTGATTGCCCGTGGTACGCCTGGTTTCTCCGGTGCCGACCTGGCCAACCTGGTGAACGAGGCTGCCCTGTTTGCGGCGCGTCGTAACAAGCGCCTGGTAGGCATGGAAGAGCTTGAACTGGCCAAGGACAAGATCATGATGGGCGCCGAGCGCAAATCCATGGTCATGTCCGATAAAGAGAAGCTCAATACCGCTTACCACGAAGCAGGTCACGCGATCATTGGTCTGGTCATGCCCGAGCACGACCCGGTCTACAAGGTCACGATTATTCCCCGTGGCCGCGCCCTGGGTGTGACGATGTTCCTGCCGGAAGAGGATCGTTACAGCCTGTCGCGCCAGCAGATCATCAGCCAGCTCTGCTCGCTGTTCGGTGGTCGTATTGCCGAAGAGATGACGCTTGGGCCAAATGGCGTCACCACCGGTGCCTCCAACGACATCAAGCGCGCCACGGAGCTGGCCCATAACATGGTGGCCAAGTGGGGCCTATCCGATGAAATGGGTCCGCTCATGTACGACGAGGACGAGTCTCACCAGTTCCTCGGTGGCCCGGGTCAGGGTGGCGGCAAGCTGAGGTCCGGCGAAACCACCACGCGCCTCGATAAGGAAGTGCGCAAGATCATCGACGAGTGCTACGAACAGGCTCGCCAGATTTTGCATGACAACCGCGACAAGCTGGATGCCATGGCCGAAGCGCTGATGAAGTACGAGACCATCGATGCGCATCAGCTGAAAGACATCATGGAAGGGCGTGATCCTCGCCCGCCGGAAGGCTGGGGTGACGGCGACTCGTCGGGTGGCGGCTCTCCGGTAGGTGGCGACAAGCCGGAAGCGAAACCAGAAGAGCCTGAAGCCCCCTCGGAAGGCGATAGCGAAGAAGACGATGACGAGCCGCGTCGTCGCCCTTCGGACCCGTTGGGTGGTTCGGCAGGCTCGTGAGCCTGGCCATCACGCCAACCAGCAAAGGCGCCCCAGCGGGGCGCCTTTTTGTTATCCTGTGGCCAATGACAGTGAATTTTTTTGATTTCAGGCGGCAAGATGAACCCGATCGTTGACCCTATCTCGGCTCCGCACGTCCCGGAAGATGCCTTTCACCTGCGCTGTGGGCGCCATTCGCTCGATCTCTCGTTTCCCCGGGTGATGGGCATATTGAACGTCACCCCGGACTCGTTTTCCGACGGTGGCCAGCATGTGGCCCTCGATGATGCGCTGCGCCATGCCGAGCGCATGCTGGCGGAAGGAGCGGCGATGATCGATGTAGGGGGAGAGTCGACCCGCCCAGGTGCTACGCCGGTGTCCGAGCAGCAGGAGCTGGATCGGGTTGCCCCGGTGGTGGAGGCGCTGGTGCGTGAGCTGGATGCGCTGGTGTCGGTGGACACCAGCAGCGCTCTGGTCATGCGTGAGGTGAGCGCGCTGGGAGCGGGCATGATCAATGATGTGCGCGCTCTGGAGCGTGATGGCGCGCTGGCTGCGGCAGCCAGCAGTGGCCTACCGGTATGCCTGATGCATCGTCAGGGTGAGCCACGGGATATGCAGCACTCGCCTGGCTACGATGTGCCGGTGGAGCAGGCCGTGGCGGCCTATCTGGCGGAGCGGATCGCTGCCTGCGAAGCAGTGGGGCTGCGTCGTCATCGGCTGCTGCTGGACCCCGGTTTTGGCTTTGGCAAAACCGTCGAGCATAACCTGCAGCTGCTGAAGCACATGGCCTCGCTGAACGAGTTGGGCCTGCCGCTGCTGGTGGGTATGTCGCGCAAGAGTATGATCGGTAAGGTGCTGGGCCGCCCTGTGGAAGAGCGCCTGGCGGGAGGGCTGGCGCTAGCCGCCATGGCGGTGGAGCGCGGAGCCAAGGTGATTCGGGTGCATGACGTTGGGCCCACGGTGGATGCCGTGAATATGGCCTGGGCCGTACTGCAAGAAGGCTGTGAGCCGCTCGTGAAGAAGGAGCTGTAACATGACGCGTCGTTATTTTGGCACCGACGGAATTCGTGGCACGGTAGGGCAAGCGCCCATTACGGCCGATTTCATGCTCAAGCTGGGCTGGGCCGCCGGGCAGGTGTTGCGTCGCGAAAAAGGCCGCACCCGGGTGTTGATCGGTAAGGATACGCGTATTTCCGGCTATATGTTCGAGTCGGCGCTGGAGGCGGGGCTGTCTGCTGCTGGGGTGGACGTGGCGCTGTTGGGGCCGATGCCCACGCCCGGTATTGCCTACCTGACGCAGACCTTCCGCGCGGATGCCGGGATCGTCATTTCGGCCTCGCACAACCCCTTCGATGACAACGGCATCAAGTTTTTCTCTGCCGAAGGCAAGAAGTTGCCCGATGAGATCGAAGACCGTATCGAAGCCATGCTGGAAGCGCCGCTGACCACGGCCGAGGCCGCGCAGCTGGGCAAGGCGACGCGTATCGACGATGCGGCGGGCCGCTATATCGAGTTCTGTAAATCCACGCTGCCGGACAGGCTGAGCCTGCATGGCCTGAAAGTGGTGCTGGATTGCGCTCATGGGGCCACTTACCATATCGCCCCCAGCGTATTCCGCGAGCTGGGGGCCGATGTCAGCGTGATTGGGGCGTCTCCCGACGGATTGAATATCAACCAACAGGTGGGGTCCACCCATCCCGCTGCGCTACGTGCCGCGGTCATTCAGCAAGGGGCCGATCTGGGCGTCGCCTTCGATGGCGACGGCGACCGTGTGCTGCTGGTGGATGCCGATGGCCGAGAAGTGGATGGCGATGACATTCTCTATCTGATCGCCCGTGACCGTTTTGAGCGTGGCCTGCTGGACGGTGGTGTGGTGGGCACCCTGATGAGCAATTTTGGGCTGGCCATGGCGCTGGAGCGGCTGGGTATACCTTTTCAACGTGCCAAGGTGGGCGACCGCTTCGTCATGGAGATGATGGCTGCCAACGGCTGGGAGCTGGGGGGCGAGGCTTCGGGGCATATCGTGTGTGGCCATGTGCAGAGCACCGGCGACGGCATCGTGTCCGCGCTGCAGGTGCTGGCCTTGATGGTTCGCGAGCAGAAGCCGCTGCCAACCCTGCTCAAGGGGCTCGAAAAAGTCCCCCAGTCGCTGGTCAACGTGCGGCTACCGGCCGGCTCCGATGCTCGCCAGGTGATGGCAGCTCCACCCTTGCAGGAAGCCGTGGCGGCGCTGGAAACCGAGTTGGGCGACCAGGGGCGCGTGCTGTTGCGCGCCTCGGGGACGGAGCCACTGATTCGGGTCATGGTAGAAGGCCGTGCCCATCTGGATGTCGACCGCCTGGCCAATCGGCTGGCCCAGGAGGTCCAGGCGCTGCTCGGTGACGACGCCAGCAAATAACGCAGGACGCGTCACAGCGGTTGTCTTGACAAGGCGGCTCCTATACCATTTCGCTCCACCTGGATTGAGGATTACCCATGCGCACGCCCTTGATTGCCGGTAACTGGAAAATGAACGGTTCGGCGGCATTGATCGAGTCGTTTGGTAAAACGTTTGCTTCCGCCACGCTACCGGAAGGTGTCGAGGTGGTGATTATTCCACCCTTTCCTTACCTGGACATGGCGCGTCAGGCCTTTGGTGATACGCCGCTGAAGCTGGGGGCGCAAACGCTCAATCCTCAGCACGCCGGGGCGCATACCGGTGAAGTCAGTGGCCGCATGCTCAAGGAGTTTGGCGTTGGCTACGTGCTGGTGGGCCACTCCGAGCGCCGTCAGCTCTACCGTGAAAGCGACGAGCAGGTATTCAATCGCCTGGTGGCCGCTCTGGATGTCGGCTTGACGCCGATTCTATGTGTTGGTGAATCCCTTGAAGAGCGCGACGCTGGTCAGACCATGGATGTCGTGCTGCGCCAGGTGGGCTATGCCATGGCGCGACTGGAACCAGAGCAGCGTCGTCAGGTGGTGATTGCCTACGAGCCTGTCTGGGCCATTGGTACCGGGCGCACGGCCTCGCCGGAGCAGGCTCAGGAAGTCATGGCAGGTATTCGTGCCTACCAGGCAGGGTTCGATGCGTCGCTGGCGGAGCAGTTGAAACTGCTTTACGGCGGCAGCATGAATGCAAGTAATGCGGCAGAGCTGCTTGCTCAGCCGGATATCGACGGCGGTTTGGTGGGCGGTGCCTCGCTTAAAACCGACGATTTCTACGCCATTTGTCAGTCAGCAGGATAACGCCATGCAAGTTGCAATTCTTATGGTTCATGTGGTGATTGCGGTCGCCCTGGTAGTACTCATCCTGCTTCAGCAGGGTAAAGGCGCTGAAGCGGGGGCTGCCTTCGGTGGTGGCGCATCGCAAACGGTGTTTGGCTCACGGGGTAGCGGTAACTTCCTTTCTCGCACCACGGGTGTGCTGGCAGCCGGTTTCTTCGTCACCTCCATGGCGCTGGCGTACTTTGCCACCCAGGCGGGCCAGGCACCGGAAGCGGGGATTCCCGACGCACGCCTGATCGAGCAGCAGCGTAGCATCCCTACGCTTGACGACAGCCCTGCAAGTATGGATAATACCGCGCCAGTGCTCGAGGAAAGCGGAGAGTAATCAGCCGCCTTTTCTTTAGCCTCCCCTGATGCCGAAGTGGTGGAATTGGTAGACACGCTATCTTGAGGGGGTAGTGACCGTATGGTCGTGCGGGTTCAAGTCCCGCCTTCGGCACCATCTGATTCGCTGGCTTGCCAGCTTCCCAGAATATCAGGATTGGCACCTGAGACGAAAACAGCACTTGACGTCAGTAGTTTAAGTGTCTATTATCGTCGACCTAGATTGATGCGGGGTGGAGCAGTCTGGTAGCTCGTCGGGCTCATAACCCGAAGGTCATCGGTTCAAATCCGGTCCCCGCTACCATTTATTTAGCAGCTTGTAGTGCCGTGAAGCAGTTCGCAATGTGCTTCGAGGCAGCGGAAAAATCGCAGCATGTTGCTAAAATGGTATTACAGGTTTCTTTCGAAAAGCCCCTTCCTGTGAAGGGGCTTTTTGTTAGTAGCTTTTTTGCGAGCCAAGAGTGTCTCACGCGCGGACGTTGTTCAGTAGCCAGAGACACATTCCCAGGTAATGCCAATCAGCCTCCTGGCTTTTATCAAGACTCCTGGCCAGGTGCCTGATGCAACGGCTATAGGAGCTTTGTCTGTGGCCACAAAACACGCTGCGCTTCATGCGCTTATCGAACCCATCGTTGCCGCCATGGGCTTCGAGCTTTGGGGCATCGAGCATGTTTCCCAGGGCAAGCATTCGCGGCTGGTCATTTATATCGAGCGCGAGAGCGGTGTCAGCGTGGAAGATTGCGCCGACATCAGCCGTCAAGTCAGTGCCGTGATGGATGTGGAAGATCCGATTCCCGGCGAGTACCGCCTGGAAGTCTCGTCACCCGGTATGGCACGCCCCCTTTATTCTCTGGACCATTTCATCCGTTACCAGGGCCATCAGGTGGCGCTGAAACTACGCCTCGCTTTCGATGGTCGGCGCAAGTTCCAGGGGCTGCTGGCTGGGGTCGAAGGGGATGAAGTGCTGCTGCAAATGGAAGGTGAGGAGTACTGCTTTCCCATTGAAAGCATTGACGCTGCGCACGTTGTCCCGCAGTTCGAAGAATAACGGGTGGCGGCTTCCGGTAGATGCCGGGTCGGCGCACAAAAGGACAGGTTTTCTGGCGAGGCATACGCATGAGTAAAGAAATCTTAATGGTCGTGGACGCGATCTCCAACGAAAAAGGCGTCCCCCGTGATGTAATTTTCGAAGCGGTAGAAGCCGCGCTGGCCAGCGCGTCGCGCAAGCGTTTCGAGCAGGAAGAAGCCAATGTGCGGGTGCGTATCGACCGTAAAACCGGCGACTACGACACCTTCCGCTACTGGACCGTCGTGGAAGACGATGAGTTCGAGACGCCCGACTACGAAATCAAGCAGAGCATCGCCGAGCAGCGGGATCCGCCGCTGGCGTTGGGCGATGTGGTCGAGCAGAAGATCGAAAACGCCATGTTTGGCCGCATTGCGGCACAAACTGCCAAGCAAGTCATCGTCCAAAAGGTGCGCGAAGCCGAGCGTGCCGAGGTCGTGCGTCAATACGCAGACCGTGAAGGCGAGCTGGTGGCCGGTATCGTCAAGAAAACCACCCGTGATGGCCTGATCATCGACCTGGGCGAGAACGCCGAAGCGTTCCTGCCGCGCAACGAGATGATTCACGGCGAGCGCTACCGCATGAACGAGCGAGTGCGTGCGCTGCTGGTCAAGGTGGACCCGGATGCCCGCGGTGCCCAGCTGCAGCTGTCGCGTACCTGCCCGGAGTTCATCATCGAGCTGTTCAAGATCGAGGTGCCGGAAATCGCCGAGCAGCTGATCGAAATCAAAGGGGCGGCTCGCGACCCCGGCTCTCGGGCCAAGATCGCGGTAAAAACCAACGACCGCCGTATCGACCCGGTGGGCGCTTGTGTGGGTATGCGTGGTTCGCGGGTGCAGGCGGTCTCTTCCGAACTGCAGAACGAGCGCGTCGATATCGTGCTGTGGGATGACAATCCGGCGCAGCTGGTCATCAATGCCATGGCGCCTGCCGATGTGGCGTCTATTCTGGTGGACGAAGACGCCCACGCGATGGACGTGGCGGTCGCCCAGGACAACCTGGCCCAGGCCATTGGTCGCAGCGGCCAGAACGTGCGCCTGGCGTCCGAGTTGACCGGCTGGCGTATCAACGTCATGACCGAAGACGAGGCGGAATCCAAGCGCGAGCAGGAAATCGACAGCCTGGTGGACACGTTCGTTCAGCACCTGGAAGTGGACGAAGACGTTGCCCGCCTGCTGGTTGAAGAAGGGTTCACCACCCTGGAAGAAGTTGCTTACGTGCCGCTGGAAGAGATGCTCGAAATCGAAGAGTTCGATGAAGAGCTGGTGGAAGAGCTGCGTGCACGCGCAAAAGACGAGCTGCTGACGATGGCGATTGCCTCGGAAGAAGCGCTGGACGGTGCCCAACCAGCGGATGACCTGCTGGAAATGGACGGTATGGAGCGCCACCTGGCCTTCATTCTCGCCAGCCGCGGCATTGTCACAATGGAAGATCTCGCCGAGCAGTCTGTCGACGATCTGGTCGATATCGAGGAGTTGGACGAAGCGCGCGCAGCGGCACTGATCATGACTGCCCGTGCGCCCTGGTTCGAAACCGACGACACATCGGATTCGAACACACAGTAAACAGGTCACGGGCTGAGGAGGGTCACTATGTCGGATATGACAGTTAAAGATTTTGCAGTGAAGGTGGGCCGCGATGTGCCCCGCCTATTGGAACAGATGAAAGAAGCCGGTTTGCAGCACGCCTCGGAAAGCGACGCCGTATCTGAAGAAGACAAGCAGACGCTGCTGAGCTTTCTGAAGAAGAGCCACGGCGGCAGCGACAACGAGCCGAGCAAGAACCGCATCACCCTGACGCGTAAAACCCGTAGCCGCATCAAGACCGGCGAGCGCGGTAAAACCATCGAAGTTCAGGTGCGCAAGAAGAAGACCTACGTCAAGCGTGAAGAAGAGAAGCCCAAGGCCGCCGAGCCCCAGCACTCTGGCCCGCGCCAGCTGGTAGGCGACATGGCCGAAGCGGAAGCCGAGCGCAAGGCGCAGGAAGCCCAGGCGGCGGAAGAGAAAGCCGTTGCCGCAAAAGCCAAGGCGGCTGAAGACGCAGCGCGCAAAGCAGCGGATGAGCAAGCCAAGGCCAAGGCGGCAGAAGTGCCGGACATCGCCGTGCCTGACCTGGAAATCGACGATGCACCGACGGGTGAAGACCTGCCGCCTGCACCGCCGAAGGAAGGCCGTACCGACCGTCGCACGGCACCGCCCAAGAAAACCGCTGCCAAGAAAAAAGGCCGCGACGATGACGACGATCGCGGTGATCGCGAAGAGCGCAAGCGTGGCGGTGGCGGCAAGAAGGTCAAGCGTGCCGAGCGCCGTGGTGGTCGTCGTGGCGGCGCCAGCCAGAGCGGCAACGGCAAGCACGGCTTCCAGAAGCCGACTCAGCCGATCGTGCGTGAAGTCTCGATCCCTGAATCGATCAGCGTTGCCGAGCTGGCCGACAAGATGTCGATCAAGGCCAACGAAGTCATCAAGGCCATGTTCACCATGGGCGCGGCGGTGACCATCAACCAGACCATCGACCAGGATACTGCGGCGATCGTCGTGGAAGAGATGGGTCACAAGGTCAAGCTGGTGAAGGATGACGCGCTGGAAACGGAAATGCTGGAAGGCATCTCCTACGAAGGCGAAGAGATCACCCGCTCACCCGTGGTGACCGTCATGGGTCACGTTGACCACGGCAAGACCTCGCTGCTGGACTACATCCGTCGTGCCAAGGTCGCCACTGGCGAAGCGGGCGGTATTACCCAGCACATCGGTGCTTACCACGTGGAAGACAACCATGGCGGCGTCACCTTCCTGGATACCCCCGGTCACGCGGCGTTTACCGCCATGCGTGCTCGTGGTGCCAAAGCCACCGACGTGGTCATCCTGGTCGTGGCTGCCGACGATGGCGTGATGCCGCAAACCGTTGAAGCGATCGAGCACTCCAAAGCGGCTGAAGTGCCCATGGTCGTGGCGGTGAACAAGATCGATAAAACGGGCGCGGACTTTGACCGCATTCGTAACGAGCTGTCACAGCACGGCGTGATCTCCGAAGAGTGGGGCGGTGACACGCAGTTTGTTCACGTGTCCGCCAAAACCGGCGAAGGCATGGAAGACCTGCTGGAAGCGATCCAGCTGGCCTCCGAAGTGCTTGAGCTGACAGCCGTTCCGTCGGCGCCTGGCAAAGGTGTCGTTGTCGAGTCTCGCCTGGACAAAGGCCGTGGCCCGGTGGCTACCGTGCTGGTTCAGAACGGTACGCTGAAGAAGGGTGATATCGTGCTGGCAGGCCTGCACTACGGTCGCGTTCGTGCGCTGACCAATGAGCTGGGTCAACAGGTCGATACCGCTGGCCCCGCCATGCCGGTCGAGATCCAGGGTCTCGACGGCACGCCGGATGCCGGTGACGACTTCATGGTCGTGGCCGACGAGAAGAAAGCCCGTGAAGTGGCCAACTTCCGTCAAGGCAAATACCGCGAAGTGCGCCTGGCGCGTCAGCAGAAAGCCAAGCTGGAGAACATGTTCAGCCAGATGGGCCAGGACGAAGTGGCCAAGGTCAACATCGTCCTCAAAGCCGACGTTCAGGGGTCACTGGAAGCCATCAAGGGCGCTCTGGAAGAGCTCTCCACCGACGAAGTGCAAGTGGCGGTGGTCTCCTCCGGCGTGGGTGGTATCACCGGAACCGACGCCAACCTGGCGCTGGCGTCGGAAGCCATCGTGGTCGGCTTCAACGTACGTGCCGATGCCGCAGCCCGTGAGATCATCGAGCGTGAAGGTCTGGATCTGCGCTACTACAGCGTCATCTATCAGCTGATCGACGAGGTCAAGCAGGCGATGAGCGGTATGCTTGCTCCCGAGTGGAAAGAAGAGATCGTGGGCGTGGCCGAAGTACGCGACGTCTTCCGCGCGCCGAAGATCGGTGCGGTGGCCGGCTGTATGGTCGTCGAAGGCACGGTTTCCCGCAGCAAGCGTATCCGCGTTCTGCGTGACAACGTGGTCATCTACGAAGGCGAACTCGAATCGCTGCGCCGCTTCAAGGACGACGTACAGGAAGTGCGTAACGGCATGGAGTGTGGCATCGGCGTGAAGAACTACAACGATGTTCAGGTCGGCGACAAGATCGAAGTCTTTGACCAAGTGAAGGTCGAGCGCAGCCTGTAAGGCAGCGAGGAGTCAACATGCGCGAATTCAAGCGTACCGACCGGGTAGCCGACCAGCTCCAGAAGGAGCTGGCGGTACTGATCCAGCGGGAAGTAAAAGACCCGCGTCTTGGCATGATCACGGTGAGCGGCGCTGCCGTCAGCCGTGACCTGGGCTACGCCGATATCTATGTCACCCTGCTGGGTGAACAGGAGCCCGAGCGTATCAAGGAAAACCTGCAGGTGCTCAAGCGCGCCTCGGGGTTTCTGAGAAGCCAGATTGCCAAGCGCATCAAGCTGCGCCACGTGCCCGAGCTGCGTTTTCATTACGATGAAAGCGTGGTGCGTGGCCAGCACCTCTCATCGCTGATCGACGAGGCGGTCTCTACCGACCGTGCCCGCCAATCAGATGACGAGGACGACACCGACGCCCAGGGTGAGGAGACGCGCTAATGGCTCGTCGCCGTCGCGGATTACCGGTGAATGGCGTGGTGCTGCTGGACAAGCCCAAGGGCATTTCCAGCAACCATGCACTCCAGCGTGTGCGCCGTCTGTTCGAGGCGCAGAAAGCCGGGCATACCGGCACGCTGGACCCCATGGCAACGGGCTTGCTGCCCATTTGCCTGGGGGAGGCCACCAAGTTTTCCGCACACCTGCTGGAAGCCGACAAGATGTATCGCACCCGGGTCGAACTGGGCGTGATCACCGACACCGGCGATGCCGAGGGTAACGTCATCGAGCGGCGTGAGGTGCCAAGCCTCACAGCCGAGGATGTGGAGGCCGTGCTGGTCCGCTTTCGTGGCGAGATCGACCAGGTGCCGCCCATGTATTCGGCGTTGAAGCACCAGGGCAAGAAGCTCTACGAGCTGGCGCGCGAGGGCAAGCAGGTTGAACGTGCAGCACGGCGGGTTAGCGTGTATGATGCGCGCCTGCTGGCGTTCGAGGGTCATGCCTTCGAGCTGGAAGTCAGTTGCAGCAAGGGAACTTACATCCGAACCCTGGCCGAAGACATTGGCCTGGCGTTGGGGTGTGGTGCCCACATCAGTCAACTGCGCAGGCTCAAGACCGGCCCCTTCGGTGGCGACGCCATGTGGACCCTGGAGGCGCTGGAAGCGCTGGCAAGTCAGGCCCATCGCGAGGCGGAACTGATGCCCGTCGATGTGCTGGTGGATCATCTGCCATCGCTCAGCGTGGACGATGCTGCCTATGACAGGCTGGCCCACGGGCAGTCGGTGCAGCTGGCCAGTGGCGAGTTGGCAGCAGATGCGTTGGCACGACTTTATCACGCCGAGACCTTTATCGGCCTTGGCGTTGTAAAAGGGCCGCAGGAAGTGGCTCCCAAGCGACTGTTGAGTACGGTCGCTCGTTCGTAATTTCGCCGTGAAAACGTTGCAAGGATGCGGCGATTTGCGCGAAAATAGCAGCTTGAGACTGCAAATATGCGTGGTCTCACCCATTCATTTTTAGGCATATTGCTTACTGGAGAGACAGATGGCATTAACCGCTGAGAAAAAGGCCGAAATCGTCAACGAATACGGCCGCGGCGACAACGACACCGGTTCCCCTGAAGTGCAGGTTGCACTGCTGAGCGCCAACATCAATGGCCTGCAGGACCACTTCAAGACCAACAAGCAGGATCACCACTCTCGTCGTGGTCTGATCCGCATGGTAAACCAGCGTCGTAAGCTGCTGGACTACCTGAAGCGTAAGGATTTCGAGCGTTATCAGTCTCTGATCCAGAAACTGGGTCTGCGTCGCTAAGCAGTAACGGCAACGATTCAAAACGGGCAGCTCCTTGCGAGCTGCCCGTTTTTTTGTTTGAGGTAGCCGTCAGCCGCGTCAACGCCTAGAATGGTGGCGAGTCAAAACGACCCAAGCGAAAAGACAAGTAGCTATTAATGTTAAAGGAAGTCGCCGTGAATCCGGTCAAGAAAACGTTCCAATACGGTCGTAGCACCGTCACCCTCGAAACTGGGCGTATCGCTCGCCAGGCCACTGGTGCCGTCATGGTCACCATGGACGAGACCGTCGTACTGTGTACGGTGGTAGCGAAGAAAGACGTCAATCCCGCCCAATCCTTCTTCCCGCTCTCGGTGCACTACCAGGAAAAGACCTACGCGGTCGGCAAGATTCCTGGCGGCTTCTTCAAGCGTGAAGGTCGCCCCACCGAGAAAGAGACTCTCACGTCACGGCTGATCGACCGCCCCATTCGCCCGCTGTTCCCCAAGGGCTTCATGAACGAAGTGCAGGTGATCTGTACCGTTCTGTCGACTGACCGCAACCATGATCCGGATATTGCGGCCATGCTGGGCACCTCGGCAGCGCTGAGCATCTCAGGCGTTCCGTTCAATGGCCCGATTGGCGCTGCGCGCGTTGGCTTCAACGAAGAGCAGGGCTACTTCCTGAACCCCACCGTCGAAGAGCTGACCACCTCCGAGCTGGACATGGTGGTGGCCGGTACCGAAAACGCCGTGCTGATGGTGGAGTCGGAAGCTCAGGAACTGCTGGAAGACGAAATGCTGGGTGCCGTACTGTTCGGCCACCAGGAGATGCAGGTGGCGGTCAACGCCATCAAGGAACTGGCCGCTGAAGCAGGCAAGCCGCGCTGGGACTGGCAGCCGCCCGCCGAAAACGTGGCGCTGAAAACCGCCATGGCCGACGCGTTCGAAGCCAAAGTGGGCGATGCGTACCGCATTACCGACAAGATGGCGCGTCAGGATGCGCTGGCCGAGCTGAAAGAGGCTGCTCTGGCCCAGCTGGCAGCTGAAGAAGGCGACTCCTCGGAAGGCAAGTTCAGTGCCGATGATGTCAAGGGGGCCTTTGCGGCGCTGGAGAAGCGCGTGGTGCGCTCTCGCGTCGTCAAGGGCGAGCCGCGCATCGACGGCCGCGACAACGTCACTGTGCGCCCGCTGGCCATCGAAGTCGGTGTGCTGCCCAAGACTCACGGCTCGGCCATCTTCACCCGTGGCGAAACCCAGGCCATCGCCGTGGCGACACTGGGCACGCTGCGCGACTCGCAGCTGATCGAGTCGCTGGAAGGCGAGCGTAAAGACCGCTTCATGCTGCACTACAACTTCCCTCCCTACTCGGTGGGTGAAGCAGGCTTCATGGGTGGCCCGAAGCGTCGTGAAATCGGTCACGGCCGTTTGGCTCGTCGTGGCGTCCAGGCCATGCTGCCCTCCGAAGAAGATTTCCCCTACACCATTCGCGTGGTGTCGGAAATCACCGAATCCAATGGTTCCAGCTCCATGGCCTCGGTTTGTGGCTCCTCGCTGGCGCTGATGGATGCAGGCGTTCCGCTGAAAGCCCCGGTGGCGGGTATTGCCATGGGTCTCGTCAAGGACGAAGACGGCTACGCGGTGCTGACCGACATCCTGGGTGACGAAGACCACTTGGGCGACATGGACTTCAAGGTAGCGGGTTCTGAAGAGGGTGTTACGGCCCTGCAGATGGACATCAAGATCGAAGGCATCAACGAAGAGATCATGGAAACCGCGCTGCAGCAGGCTCACGATGCGCGTATCGGTATCCTGGCGCAGATGAACGCCGTGATCAGCCAAAGCCGTACCGACGTCTCCGAGAATGCGCCTTCCATGGCCACCATCAAGATCGATCCGGACAAGATCCGTGACGTCATCGGCAAGGGCGGTGCTACCATCCGCAAGATTTGCGAAGACACCGGCGCGTCCATCGACCTCGATGACGACGGCACCGTGCGCATCTATGCCGAAGACAAGACCGCGGCCAAGAAGGCCATCGATACCGTACTGGCCATCACGGCAGAAGCGGAAATCGGCAAGCTCTACCAGGGCAAGGTCGTGCGCATCGCCGACTTCGGTGCTTTCGTGAACATCATGCCGGGTACCGATGGCCTGGTGCATATCTCGCAAATCGTCGCCGAGCGCGTCAACAACGTGCGCGATTTCCTCAACGAAGGTGACGACGTCGTCGTGAAGGTGCTGGATATCGACAACCGCAACCGCGTGAAGCTCTCGATCAAAGAGATCACCGAGGAAGAGAAGGCCGCGTTTGCCGCTGCCGAGGCGGATATCGCAGGCTAATCGGCCACCCGCGTATGACCACCGCCCCTGCAGCCCCTGGCTGTGGGGGCGGTGTCGTTTGGTAGCCCCGCATATTTGAAGCCCCACGTATTTTGATAGACCCATACAGAGGAAGCAGCATGGAGCAGCAGGAGTCACCGCGCTGGTGGGCGGTGGTCGCCGTGATGATCGGCATCTTTTTACTGGTAACCGCCGAGCAGCTGCCCATTGGGCTGCTCTCGCAGGTTGCCGCAGACATGGGCGTGACCCCCGGCATGGCCGGATTGATGGTTACCGTGCCGGGAGTAGTGGCGGCGTTTTCTGCCCCCTTGCTGCCGGTGGCCGTCGGCCGTCTGGACCGCCGCATCATGCTGACGCTGATGATGGTGGTGATGGTCATTGGCAGCCTGCTGTCGGCCCTGGCCACGACCTTTATCTTTCTCCTGGCCGCCAGGGTGCTGGTGGGGATGAGTATTGGCGGTTTCTGGGCCATTGCTGGCAGCATTGCGCCGCGCCTGGTGCCGGCGCATCAGGTGGCCCGTGCCATGACCATCATCTTCGGAGGCGTGGCGGCAGCCTCGGTGCTGGGCGTGCCTTTGGGGACCCTGCTGGGGGATGCCAGCCACTGGCGGGTGGCCTTCGGCGCCCTTGGCGGCTTGAGCCTGCTCACCGCCGTGGCGCTATGGGTGTGGTTGCCGCCGCTTCCACCCCGGGAGCCGGTGCGCTTGCGCATGCTGGCGCAGCAGCTGCAAAACCGAGGCGTTCGGGTCGCCGTGCTGACCACCGGTCTGGTGGTGGTTGGGCACTTCGTGGCGTACACCTTTATCAGCCCAATCCTGCAGGAGATCAGCGGCGTGGCCCAGCGGCATGTAGGCAGCCTGCTACTGCTCTATGGGGCGGCAGGCATTCTGGGCAATATCGCCGCTGGGGCTTTTGCCGGGCGCCATCCTTATCGGGCGGTGTTGGTCATCCCCAGCCTGCTGCTGGTGGTAGTCGGGCTGTTTCCGCTGCTGGGCGTGCAACCGACCAGCGGTGTGCTGCTGCTGATGCTGTGGGGCGCCGTGTTTGGCAGCGTCTCGGTCAGTATCCAGACCTGGATTCTGCGCACGGCCCCCAATACCGAAGCCGCCACGGCGCTGATGGCGTTTGTCTTCAATATGTCGATTGGCCTGGGCGCCATGGTGGGCGGTCAGGTGGTGGACAGCACCAGCCTGCCGGTGACCATGTGGGCATCGGCGGGGCTGTTCCTGCTGGGGATGCTGCTGGTATGGCGCACCCCCGCGCGCATCGTGGGGGAAAAGCACCGCTAGCCGTCAGGCAAAAAAATGCCCCCGCGTGTGCGGGGGCAGTCATCACAGCGCGAGTGCGCGGTATCAGGGGCGCTCGATGGCCAGCGCCACCCCTTGCCCACCACCGATACACAGGGTGGCCAGGCCCTTCTTGGCATCGCGGGCGATCATTTCGTGGAGCAGCGTGACCAGCACGCGGCAGCCGGAGGCGCCGATGGGGTGGCCAATGGCAATGGCGCCGCCGTTGACGTTGACCTTCGAGGTATCCCAGCCCAGCTCCTTGTTGACCGACAGCGCCTGAGCCGCGAAGGCTTCGTTGGCTTCGACCAGGTCCAGGTCATCCAGGCTCCAGCCCGCTTTTTCCAGGCAGCGGCGGGTGGCCGGTGCCGGGCCAATGCCCATGATGGCCGGGTCGACCCCTGCGTTGGCGTATGCGGCAATGCGTGCCAGCGGCTCCAGGCCCAGCTCTTTGGCTTTTTCAGCGGAGCACAGCATGACCACGGCAGCACCATCGTTGAGCGATGAAGCGTTGCCGGCTGTCACGGTGCCATCTTTCTTGAAGGCAGGGCGCATGCCGCCCAGCTTCTCGGCAGACACTTCGCGCGGGTTTTCGTCAGTATCAAAAACCACCGGGTCGCCTTTACGCTGGGGGACTTCCACCGGCACGATCTGGCCTTTGAACTTGCCCTCTTTGATGGCGGCGGCGGCTTTTTGCTGCGAAGCGGCGGCAAATTCGTCCATCTCTTCCCGGGTGATGGCGTATTTTTCGGCCAGGTTTTCGGCGGTGATGCCCATGTGGTAGTTGTTGAACGCGTCCCACAGGCCGTCGTGGACCATGGAATCGATGGCTTTCCAGTCGCCCATGCGCTGGCCGTTACGCGAATTCGGCAGGATGTGCGGGGAGGCTGACATGTTTTCCTGGCCGCCTGCCAGGATGATCTCGGCATCGCCACAGCGAATGGCCTGAGTGGCCAGGTGCAGCGCCTTGAGGCCGGAGCCACAGACCTTGTTGATGGTCATGGCCGGCACGCTCTCTGGCAGGCCTGCCTTGATGGCGGCCTGGCGAGCGGGGTTTTGGCCAACGCCTGCGGTCAGTACCTGACCCAGCAGCACTTCATCGATCTGTTCAGGAGCCACGCCCGTCGATGCCATGATGTCTTTGATGACCAGCGCGCCCAGGTCGCTGGCAGGAATACCGGCAAGTGAACCGCCAAATGAGCCTACAGCTGTGCGGCGAGCCGCCACAATGACCACGTCTTGCATACATTGACTCCTTGAGTGAGTGTTGCATCGTTCCTATGGCAGATAGACGTGTCGCCTATCTCTTGTTATTAGCGACGTTACTGCGTGTCGTGTCAGGCTTGGCTACCAGCATAGGGGAAGGTTGTGCATTGCGGCAATACGCTTTTTTTGGCAAATAAAAACGGGCCGATCAACGGCCCGCTGGAAACATCGTTTCTGAACTGTCGTTTCTCAATGCATGCGTCTTACGCCAGCTGTACCGGTATGGCATTGCTGGTGTGGCTGACGTGGTTGCCTTCCTGCAGGTAGACCAGCGCGGGCTGGTGCTGCTCCACTTCGGCTTCGGAGTAGTGGGCGTAGCTGCAGATGATGATGCGGTGCCCAGGCGAGGCCAAATGCGCCGCCGCGCCGTTGATGGAGATCAGCCGTGAGCCTTCCTCGCCGCGAATGGCGTAGGTGGTGAAGCGTTCGCCGTTCTCCACGTTGTAGATCTGGATCTGTTCGTTTTCGCGGATCCCGGCCATGTCCAGCAGCTCGCCGTCGATGGCGCAGGAGCCTTCGTAGTTGAGCACGGCGTGGGTGACGCGGGCCATGTGCAGCTTGGCCTTGAGCATGATGGTATGCATGAAAACTCCTGGATGACGAGCCAGCCTAACGGCTAGCTCCGGGCAGCCTTGGGTAGCTGCACACTGATGTTATCGATAAGCCGTGCCGGGCCGAGTTTGGCAGCCGCCAGCAGAACGGCCTGGTGGGTGGACGGCGTGACCGGGCTGAGTTCGGTGTCACGCAGCTCCAGATAGTCGGGCGTAAAGCCGGCATCATACAGCGCAGCCTTGCCGCGTTGTAGTACCTGTTCGGTGGGTTCGCCTTGCCCCAGCGCCTCGCGTAATGCGCACAGCGTGCGATATAGCGCAGGCGCCTGGGCGCGCTCTTCGGCACTGAGGTAGCCATTGCGCGACGACAGGGCCAGACCGTCCTCGGCACGCACGATGGGCACGCCCAGAATCTCGATGGGCATGTGCAGGTCGGCGACCAGCTTGCGGATCACCGCCAGCTGCTGATAGTCCTTTTCGCCAAAGCAGGCGACATCGGGCTGAACCAGGTGGAACAGCATACTGACCACCGTCGAGACGCCATCGAAGTGGCCAGGGCGTGACCCGCCGCATAGCCCTTCGCCCACCACCGGCACGTGAACGCGGGTTTGTGCCGCCAGGCCATTGGGGTAGAGCGCGCTCACCGTGGGGGCGAACAGAACATGGCAGCCCGCCTCGGTGAGCTGGGCCTGGTCGGCCTCGAAGGTGCGCGGGTAGGCATCCAGGTCTTCACCCGGGCCAAACTGCATCGGGTTGACGAACAGGCTGGAGACCACCACGTCCGCGTGCTGCCGGGCGGTGGCCACCAGAGCCAGGTGACCGGCATGCAGGTTGCCCATGGTGGGCACCAGCGCAATACGCTGCCCCTGGCGCCGATATTCGCGCAGCATGGCGCGTAGCTCGTTGATATCTCGCAAAGTGCGCATAGGAAATTCGCAATGACTCGCTTAGAAGCAGTGTTCCGTGGCGGGGAAAGTGCGGTGCTTGACCGCCTGATGGTACGCTTCGAAGGCCCCTTGAATGGAGCTGGCCTCGCTCATGAAGTTCTTCACGAAACGCGGCGTGCGGCCATGGGTAACCCCCAGTACATCGTGCATCACCAGAATCTGTCCATCGGTATCCGGCCCTGCGCCAATGCCGATGACGGGCACATCCAGCGCTTCGGTGACGGCTTTGCCAAGGCTGGCAGGCACGCATTCGAGCAGAATGACTGACGCACCGGCCTCTACCAGTACCCTGGCATCCTCGATGATCTGCGCTGCCTGCTCGGCCTCGCGGCCCTGCACCTTATAGCCGCCCAACTGATAGACGGTTTGCGGGGTCAGACCCAGGTGGGCACATACCGGCACGCCCCGGCGCGTCAGTTCGCGAATGCCGTCGGCCATCCAGGCTTCGCCTTCCACCTTGACCAGCTCGGCACCGGCACGCATCAGCGCTGCGCCATCCTGTAACAGTTGGGCGGTAGTGGCATTACTCATGAAGGGCAGGTCGACCATGAGCAGGCTATGGCCCTTGCCCCGCGCGGCACAGCGGGTGTGGTAACAGATATCGTCGATGGTGACGGGGAGCGTGCTGCTGTGACCTTGCAGCACCATGCCCAACGAATCACCGACCAGCAGCACATCGACACCAGCGGCGCTGGCGGCGTGAGCAAAAGAGGCATCGTAGGCGGTCAGGCAACTGAACGTTTCGCCGGCGCGCTTATAGGCTTGTAGCGTGCTCAGGGTAACGGTTTTCATGGCGTGCTCTCGTTGTTTCTTCATGGGGTCGAGGGCATGGCTGAACGTCAGCGCTGCTCGACCGTTATTATCGCGGCATCCCTGCGTGTGCGAAGGGGTTTAACCGGCAATTGTCACCTGAATGCGGGCATGGTGTCGAGATTTGTGTCAGACGCTAGCCGTCGAGGGGGCGGCCGTATTGGGTAAGCGACGGATGTCGTCCAGCGGAAGTGTCGATGCCCACTGGTCGAGCGGCTGCCCATGTAGGGTGAGCGATGGCTCCAGCGTGCTGGCAAGCTCTGCCAGCGGCACCAGTACGAAGGCGCGCAAGTGCATTTGCGCATGGGGCACGGTCAAGCGCGGCCATTGGCAGTGCTGTGACCCATAGAGCAGCAGGTCCAGGTCCAAGGTGCGGGCCCCCCAGTGGCGCAAACGCCGCCGCCGATGGCGCTGCTCGAGCGCCTGCAGCTGATCCAGCAGGGCCAGCGGCGAGAGGCGGGTCTCCAGGCAGGCCACGGCATTGATGAAGTCAGGCTGGTCCTGAGGGCCTATCGGCGGGGTGGCGTAGAGCGAGGAGTGGCCCTGCATCTGGCACAGGGGCAGCTCGGCCAGCGCCTCCAGGGCCCGAATGAGCTGCCCCTTGGGGTCGTCCAGATTGCTGCCCAGGCCAATATAGGCGCGTACCGGGCTCACGCTTCGCCCTTGCGAGATTTACGCTTTTTCTTGCGCCGCCGGTCGCCCTGGCTTGCCGGGTCGCTGCCGACTTTTTGCAGCAGGCGCAGCTGTTCGTGTTCGTCACCTTTTTGGAAGGCCGTCCACCAGTCGCCCAGGCCACGCGGGATCTCGCCCGCCTGCTCACGGAGCAACAGCAGGTCGTAGGCTGCCCGAAAACGTGGATGCTCGCGGGTCTGGAAGGCGCGCTTGCCCCGCCGCATGGGCAGACGCGATTGCAGCTCCCAGATTTCCCGCATGGGAATACCGAAACGCTTGGGAATCGACGTGTGCTGCAACTGGCGTGAGACGACCTGCTGGGCGGCGTTTTGCAGCGCGGGCACTGGGGGCATGCCATCGCGTTCGAGTTCTGCCTGACGATGCACCACCGGTGCCCACAGGAACGCCGCCAGCAGAAACGCGGGCGTGACCGGGCGATCTTCGGCAATACGCTTGTCGGTATTGATCAGCGCTTGCTCGATCAACTCCTCTGCCCAGGCGGCATCGGCCATGGCCTCTTCGGCTTCCGGGAAGAGCATGCCGAACAGGTTGTAGTGGCTCAGCAGGCGGAAGGTAATCAGCCCATGGCCGGACATGAACAGCTTAAGCACTTCGTCGAACAAGCGTGCCGGAGGAATGTTCAGCAGCAGCGGAGCAAGGTCGTACATCGGCGCTTCGGTGGCCGGCTCGATGGTGAAATCGAGCTTGGCGGCAAAGCGGACCGCCCGCAGCATCCTCACCGGGTCTTCCCGGTAGCGCGTGGCAGGGTCACCGATCAGGCGCAGAGTGCGTGAGTCAATGTCCTGTGCGCCGTTGGCGAAGTCGTGAATGGTGAAGTCGGCAATGTTGTAATAGAGCGCGTTGACCGTGAAGTCACGCCGTAGCGCATCCTCCTCGATACTGCCCCACACGTTGTCGCGCAGCAGCAGGCCATCGTCGGACTGATGGGCAATGTGGTCGCCGTGCTCGTCCTGCGGCTTGCCGCGGAAGGTGGTCACCTCGATGACCTCACGACCAAAGCGCACATGTACGATGCGGAAGCGACGGCCGATCAGGCGCGAGTTACGAAACAGATCACGCACCTGCTCCGGCGTGGCGTTGGTGGCCACGTCGAAATCCTTGGGCATCTTGCCCAGCAGCGCATCACGAATGCAGCCACCCACCAGGTAGGCATCGTAGCCAGCGCCATTGAGGCGATAGAGCACCTTCAGCGCGGCTTCACTGATTTGCTTACGAGAAACGGGATGCTCGGAGCGCGGAATAATACGTGGGCTGAGCGCGTTGTCAGCGCTCTCTGGGGAATCGAGCAGTGATTTCAAGTGCTCTCCCGGACGATGTAATAAACGGGTAAATCCTTTAAACATGCGGCGATATCGACTCGCAGGGGTATCGATCAAGGCGTTGAGTGTATCCGACCCCCGATAGCTTGCAAAGCGCCGAGGTAGCGTTTGGGCGGTAACAGGTGACAAATGCGGAAAGGGGAGGCTACATGAGCCTCCCCCTACTAAGCAGACAATCAGCATCCATGCTGCTGTTTTTATTCATGATGGCACATCGCCCTGAATACGCACCGCAGTCGGTAGGCGTAAGAACCACTCTGATTCCGACCGCCTCGTATTCAAAACAATAATCCAACCGCGAACTTTTCTCTCCCGGCGAGTTGTTATTGGCTCCGGGGGTGTACACCTATGCTGCTGTTATTGTTGTTGGGGTGCAGCTTTTTGTGTACGTCGCGTCCTTATTTGGGCACTTGTAGGTTGCTGTTGTTTTTGTTGTCACATCAGGGTCTGCGCCGTGTTTGCAAACCCTGTGCTTACAAGTAGTGAGACTCGAGCCTGTTGTTCTTGTTAGTACCGTTATCTCTACCTGGCCCTGTTGTTCTTGTTGTGGCTCAGGTGGGGGCGGCGTCATGTTGTTTTTGTTGGCGACTGCCGCGTGGCCCAGTTTGTTCTTCTTGCTGAGTAATATTGCACTCGCTGTGCCACCTATCAGATAGCGTTTATTTTTCATGGGCTTGGCGTTTTAAAGGCGGGCCAGGGAACTTATCCGCACAGGAAGTGTTACCCCGAAATTGCCCTTTTTGCCGAGTCGTTGTGTGGGAAGGTAACAGTGAAGGGGTAACGGTTTTTGGATAATTCTTATGCAAATCAATCTATTGGACGTTAGTCTTATTGTCGACTTAAGTTTATCGGCGTGTCGTTTTTTTACGTGGAATCCCTAGCCGTTGACGCCTTTCCCAGAGGTTCTTGCGGCTGATGCCCAGCTTCTGTGCCAGCTCCGTTTCGCTCATCTGGTCCTGATGCTCCAGCACGAAGTGCTGAAAATAGTCCTCCAGAGAGAGGTCGTCCTCGTTGGGTTCCGGTTCACCGTCGCTGGCAGGAGCCGTGGGTGTGACGCTGGCGGTGGGGGACGGCGCCGGGCGATTGGTCACTGGACCAAGCCCCAGGTCGTCAGGATGGATCAGATGCCCCTCGGCCAGAATGACGCCGCGCTCCAGGGCATTTTCCAGCTCGCGCACGTTACCGGGCCATGGGTAGTCGCGCAGGTCCTGGCGTGCCGCCCGTGAAAGCCTCAGCCCCGGCCGCTCATGTCGCTTGCACGCTTTCTCCAGCAGAATGTCGGCAATCTTCAGCACGTCATCCTCGCGCTCCCGCAGCGGCGGCAGGGCAATCTGCATGACGTTCAGGCGGTAGTAGAGGTCGAGCCGGAATTCGCCGCTCCTGGAGAGGGCGCGCAGGTCCCGGTGGGTGGCGGCAATCAGGCGCACATCCACGTGGCGTGTTTCGACCGAGCCAATCTTGCGGATCTCGCCCTCTTGCAGCACCCGCAAGAGCCTGGCTTGGGCGTCCAGCGGCAGTTCACCAATTTCATCCAGAAACAGCGTCCCGCCGTCCGCGGCTTCCACCAACCCGGTGCGGGCGGCGCTGGCGCCGGTAAAGGCTCCCTTTTCATGGCCAAACAGTTCGGACTCGATCAGAGTTTCGGGGATCGCCGCGCAGTTCACGCAGATCAACGGTGCCTTGGCACGCTTGCTTTGTTGATGAATGGCGCGGGCGACCAGCTCCTTGCCGGTGCCGGACTCGCCCTGGATCAGCACGGTCACATCGGCGGGCGCCGTTTTGCGAATGCGCGTATAGACCTGCTGCATGGCGCTGCAATCACCGATCATCGTCTGCCTGCCACCGCCATCGTCGGTGATGTCCGGGGGAGTACCCTGCTGCATGGATTGCTTGTGCAGAATGCGCTCGACGGTTTCCAGCAGTTCGGTATGGTCAAAGGGCTTGGCCACGTAATCTACGGCGCCCTGCTTCAAGGCATCCACCGCCGAGCGCATGCTGGCATAGCTGGTCATGATGAGCACCGGGGCCGGGGCGGCCAGGGCGATCAGCGCCGTGCCCGGTTCCCCAGGCAGGCGCAGATCGCTGATCACCAGATCGAAGTCGCTGGGGGGGAGCTCGCGGGCTTCCTCGACGCTGGCGGCCTCGCTGACGCGATAGTCATGACGCTCCAGCAGGCGCTTGAGGGCGCTGCGAATAATCGCTTCATCTTCAACAATCAGTATCCGGGGCATGGGGCAAGTGATCATCCTGTCGGTAAAGCGGGAGCCATAGCGTGATGGCCGTGCCGCGAGGCTGTCCGGGAGGTGGCGAAGCCACTTCTATGTTGCCTTGGTGCTCATTGATGATTTGATATGCCAACGATAACCCAAGCCCGGTACCTTCGCCTGCCGGTTTCGTGGTGGTGAACGGTTCGAACAGCCGGTGTTTGACGCTGTCGTCGATGCCGTGGCCGTCGTCGGTCACGCGCCACCAGGCGTGGTTGGCCTGGTGGCCAGCCTCGATCACCACGCTGCCTTGCGGGGCACAGGCATCCTTGGCATTGCTCAGCAGGTTGACCATCACCTGGGTCAGCCGCTGGGCGTCACCACGCACCACAATGTCATCCGCGCACGCATTGGTAAAGCGCACATCCTCCCCTGAGCGGGCCAGGTGGATCAAGTGCAAGGCATCGTCGCTGACGCTGGCCAGGGCGACCGGAGCGGCGGGCTGGGGCAGGGCAGCTCGGCCGCCATGGGCAAAGCCGACCAGCGAGTTGACGATGCGGGTTACGCGCTGGGTCAGCTGTTGGATCTGGTCGGCGGTTTCCAGCAGTGCTGGGTCCTCGGTGTCGTAGCGCAGGTTTTGGGCCAGCGATGAGATGCCGGTAATCGGGTTGCCGATCTCATGGGCCACGCCGGCGGCCAGTTGGCCAATCGAGGCCAGCCGCGCGGCGTGCACGAGTTCCTCTTCCAGCCACTTCATCTCGGTGTGGTCTTCGACCAGCACCACGCTGCCGCCACGGCTGTCATGGCCACTCAGAACCGCTTTATGCAGGGTGAGAAAGTAGTCCTTGCCGTGCAGCGAGA
Source organism: Vreelandella stevensii S18214 (assembly GCF_000275725.1). Taxonomy (GTDB): domain Bacteria; phylum Pseudomonadota; class Gammaproteobacteria; order Pseudomonadales; family Halomonadaceae; genus Vreelandella; species Vreelandella stevensii. The sequence goes on from NZ_AJTS01000046.1 coordinate 109,488, forward strand.
CGGCCTGCTTGTAAAGCGGGGTCTGGTCTGCTTCCAGTACGCTGCCCAGCAGTTCCGGCCAGGGTGCGGGCAGGCTGTCGCGGCGTGAGCCGATCACGCTGTCTCCACTGATACCCGAGAGCTGCGACAGCGCCTGATTCCACATCAGGAGTTCGTCGTCGTCACCCAGTACGCAGAGCCCGACGGGGAGATACGCCAGCGTCTGGCGGTGGTGGCGGCGCAGACCGTCCAGTTCGCGGGCCAGCCCGGTCAGCCGTGAACGGTAGGCTTCCAGGCGGCTTTCGACGAAGTGAATGTCGTCGGTGACCGGTGCATCGTCGTGGCGATAGGGCAGGTAGCGGTCCACGATGTCGCGCGCCACCGAAGGCCCCATGAGCCCGGACAAGTTGGCCTGGATACGATCACGCAGGCGGCGCAGTGCGTAGGGGCGGCGCTCCTGAGGTGTCAGGTTGAGCGCCTTCAGGGCGCGACTGACCTCACGGCCAGCGGCTTCCTCGCCCAGCGCCTGGGCCAGGTGTGCGGTGAAATCACCGGCGGTGGCGGCCTCCAGCGGCAGGCGCTTGGAACGAATGACCGCGTCCACCGAGCAGGCCTCGGCAGACGAGCTTTCGCCTTCGGACATGCGCGTGAACAGCGATACCACCATCAGCAGAACGATATTGATGGCCAGCGAGATCAGCGTGACGCTGAACCAGGCAGGGTCATCGGCGCTCATCAGCGGGGTGAAGGGCAGGGCGGGCAGCGGGGTGTTGAGCAGCAGGGGCAGCCAAAGCCCCCACAGCCAGATGACGATGCCGCCGACCAATCCCGCCAGGGTGCCCTTGCGATTGGCGCCGGGCCAGTAGAGCAGTGCCAGCATTCCCGGCAGGCACTGGGCCATGCCCACGAAGGCGGCCAGCCCCAGGCTGGTGAGGGAGTGATAGCGGCCCAGGCTTTCGGCGAACAGCCAGCCACCGGCAATCACCGCGACCACCAGCGCGCGACGTAGCCACAGCAGCCAGCCATAGAGGTCGCTGCGCGCTTCCGGCGGCCGGGCTACGAGCACCAGGTGATTCAGCACCATGCCCGACAGCGCCAGCGCAATCATCATCATGGTACCGCTGGCTGCGGCCAGGCCGCCGATGAAAGCCAGCGCACCGACCCACCAGTGCTCGCTCATCAGATAGGCGGCGTAGGCCGCGACGGGCACGTCGGGCTGGGTCGATTGGGCTGCCCATAAGATCAGCGGGACGGGCAGCGCCATCAGCAGCAGAAACAGTGGCAGTGACCAGCTGGCCTGAAGCAGAGTGTGCCGTGAGAGGCTTTCGGCGAAGGTGATCTGAAACAGGTGCGGCATCAGGAAGGCGGCGGCAAAAAACAGCAGCAGCAGGGTTCTCCACTGTGGCGCTTCCAGCTGTGGGGTAGCGGCCTGCACGGCGGCCCCCGGGCCTTCCAGCCAGCGCTGCAGGTCCTGGGGGCCATCGAACACCCACCACAGCGCAATCACGCCAAGCCCCAGCAGGGCCAGCAGCTTGATCACCGACTCGAAGGCAATCACGGTCAGCAGCGTATCGTGGCGCTGGCGGTGGCTATGGCGGGCACCAAACAGCACCGCGCAGGCAGCGATAGCGGCACAGAGCAGCAGCGTGACGGCCCCGCTGTAATGGCTGCCCGAGAGCAGCGCAATGGTGTCGCTGAGGGTTTGCACCTGAATGCCCAGCAAGGGCAGGACGGCCGCCAGGCTCAGCAGCGTGACCAGCGTACCGGCCCAGCGTGACCGATAGCGGAACGCAAACAGGTCGGCCAGAGAAGAGAGCTGGTAAGTGCGGGTGATACGCTGGATGGGCACCAGCAGTACCGGTGCCAGCAAGAAGGCACCGGCCGCGCCCAGGTAGTAGGCCAGGTAGCCGAAACCGGCCTTGGAAGCCATCTCGACGCTGCCGTAGACCGCCCAGGCGCTGGCATAGACCCCTAGCGCCAGGGTGTAGACCATGGGGTGACGCGTGACCCGAATAGGGACCCAGCCGCGCTCGACGGCCATGCCGCAGGCCAGCAGCAGGCCAAGATAGCCCAGGCCCAGCAGGGCAACCCCCGCTAGCTCAACGCTCATCCAGTTTCCTCTTCTGTTCGAGCCATAGGGTCAGGGCGATCAGGCCACCCCAGATGGCGAAAGGGCGATACCAGGCCGTGTCCGGGTCGCCCCAGCCGTTCATGAACAGAGGCGACAGCAGATAGCCGCCAAACACCAGAAACAGCATGATGCGGTAAACGTACATGTCAGGGCTCCTCGGGCGTGGGCCGATGGGCGTGGGGCGTCAGGCGCTCGGGCGACCAGTGGGCAATGGCCCACTGCAGCTGAGTGTCGACTGGCTCGCTTGCCAGGGTTGCCGGGGGCGCCTGGTCGAGCAGCGTGAGCGCCTGGTGGAGCTGGCGGCGCACGGCGTCTGGTGCATCCGCCAGCGGCGGGGCGAGGTTCTGTTTGGAGAGCTTCTGACCATCCGCAGATACCACCAGCGGCAGGTGCAGGTAGCGCGGCGTGGCATAGCCCAGTGCCGCTTGCAGCTGGCGCTGCCAGGGGGTGTTGTCGAGCAGGTCGTAGCCGCGCACGATATCGGTGATGGCTTGGTCTGCATCATCGACCACGACCGCCAGCTGATAGGCCCACAAGGCATCCTTACGCTTGAGCACCACGTCGCCCAGCGCCGCCGGGTCGAACTGCTGGCGACCAAACAGGCGGTCCTGCCAGACCACAGGGCGCTGGCCGAGGTCGCTGCGCAGCCGCCAGGCAATAGGTTTAGTTGCGTCGCGCACGCCGTCTCGGCACCAGCCAGGATAGACGTCGAAATCCTGCCACTGTTTTCTCGAACAGCTGCAGGGGTAGGCGAGGCGCTGAGTGATCAGCTGCTCCAGCGCCCGCTGATAGGCGTCTGAGCGGGTGTGCTGCCAGCAGACCGCTTCGTCCCAATACAAGCCGAACCTTTCCAGCTGCTGCAGGATGGTGCGGTCGGCGCCGTCTGGGCAGCGTGGCGGGTCGATGTCTTCTATGCGCACCAGCCATTGGCCACCGGCGGCACGGGCGTCCAGATAGCTACCCAGGGCGGCCACCAGTGAGCCAAGATGCAAAGGGCCGGAGGGCGTAGGGGCAAAACGCCCGCGATAGGAAGCGGTAGCGGTCATGGCAACCCGTTTCTGGCAATCAAAGAGCACAAGCGTGGAAAGACACAAGATGACAAACAAAAACGGGCACCTCAAGGGTGCCCGTCAGCGGCCGTCACTCATGTTGCGGTGGCCGCGGTGTCAACCGCCCAGCTGCTTCTCTTTCAGCTCGGCCAGCGTTTTGCAGTCGACGCACAGCGTGGCCGTCGGGCGTGCTTCGAGGCGGCGAATACCGATCTCGACCCCGCAGGCCTCGCAGAAGCCATAGTCGTCTTCATCGATCTTTTCGATGGTTTCGTTGATCTTTTTCAGCAACTTGCGCTCACGATCCCGAGTACGCAATTCCAGGCTGAAGCCTTCTTCCTGGGTCGCGCGGTCGGCGGGGTCGGCGTAGTTATTGGCGTCTTCCTGCAGGTGGCGTACGGTACGATCCACCTCTTCCATGAGGTCCTGTTTCCAGTCCAGAAGCAGCTGGCGGAAGTGCGCGAGCTGCTTCTCGTTCATATACTCTTCACCCGGTGCCGGCTCGTACGGGATGAAGGACTTGGACGCTTCCGATTTCTTTTCCGCTACTGGCATGGGAGTGCCCCTTACGTTGTGACTACTGAACGTTGTGACTGCTGATCGACCATGTGCGTGTGTCACGATCGCACGCCAAAGGGGTGCTTGTTTAGCTGAAAATTAGCTGCGATGCAAGCATAATAGTGCGTTTTCGACCATGGTCCTACATCTTGTACGCCATGGGTCATGTTTTGACTACTGCTAGGAAAAGGAACCGTTATGGCCTGGAATACGCGTGTGGAACACGTCGCACCTTTTCGCGTGATGCACTTATTGGAAATGGCGCAGGCGCGTGAGGCGGCGGGTCATGATGTCATCCACCTGGAGGTAGGAGAACCCGATTTTGCCACGCCAGCCCCCATCGTGGCGGCAGGGCAGCAGGCGCTGGCGGAAGGCCGTACACGCTATACACCGGCGGCGGGGCTGGCCACACTGCGTGAAGCGATTGCCGACCATTATGCCCAGCACTTTGGGGCAACGGTGGACCCGGCGCGGATTCTGGTGACCCCCGGCGCGTCCGGTGCCCTGCTGCTGGCCAGCCAGCTGCTGGTGGAAAGCGGTCAGCGCGTGCTGATGGCCGACCCCAATTACCCGTGCAATCGCCACTTCATGGCGCTGGCCGGTGCCCACATCGACAGCGTACCGGTGGGCCGTGACAGCGGCTGGCAGCTGACCGCACCGCTGGTCGAACGTCACTGGCAGCCCGATACGCGGCTGGCGATGCTGGCCACGCCTTCCAACCCCACCGGGCATACGCTCAGCGCTACCGCGCTAAGGGAGGTCATGCAGGCGGTGGCCGCCAAGGGCGGCGATCTCATCGTCGACGAAATCTATCAGGGGCTGAATTACGACGATGCCCCGCTGTCGGCTCTGTCGCTGTCGGAGAATGCGTTTGTGGTGAACAGCTTTTCCAAGTACTTCGGCATGACGGGCTGGCGGCTGGGGTGGCTGGGGGCGCCCGAGCAGGCGGTCGAGCCACTCACGCGGCTGGCGCAGAACGTGTTTCTGGCTGCGCCGACGCCCTCCCAGTATGCGGCGCTGGCGGCCTTCACGCCGGAGTGTCGCGATATTCTCGAAACCCGTCGGGCCACCCTCAAGCAGCGGCGTCAGGTGTTGCTGGATGGCCTGGCGGCGCTGGGGCTGGCACCGGACCTGCCACCCCAGGGGGCGTTTTATGTATGGTTGGATATTTCTCGCTACAGCCGCGACAGCCAGGCCTTTTGCGAACGCCTGCTGCAAGAGGAGAACGTGGCCATCACGCCGGGGATCGACTTTGCCGTCCAGGGCGGAGAGCACCATGTGCGAATCGCGTTCACCAATGAAGTGCCCAGGCTTCAGGAAGCCATGGAGCGCCTGGCCCGCTTCGTAGGTCGCTTATGATGCACTACCCCACGCTGGTGCCGGGTACGCTGCTGCGCCGCTACAAGCGTTTTCTGGCCGATGTGCGGCTGGACAGCGGCGAAGAGGTGGTGGCGCACTGCCCCAATACCGGTTCGATGAAGGCGGTCAACGTGCCGGGGGCTCGGGTATGGCTATCGCCCAGCGACAACCCCAAACGCAAGCTGGCCTGGACCTGGGAGTGGATTGCGCTGCCCCAGCCGGACGGCGCGCTGGCGCTGGCCTCGGTGCACACCGGGCGGGCCAATCGGTTGGTCGAGTCGGCCATACAGGCGGGAGACATCCCCCCTCTGGCAGGCTACGCCACGCTGACGCGTGAGGTGAAAGTAGCCGATGCGCGGCTCGATTTTCGCCTCGACGACCCGGTGAAGGGGGCGGCCTATGTCGAGGTCAAGCAGGTAACGCTCAAGGAGGACGATGGCCACGGCTATTTCCCGGATTCGGTCAGTGAGCGTGGCACGCGGCATTTGCACCACCTGACGGCGCTGGCCCAGCAGGGCGCACGGGCGGTGCTGCTGTTTTGCGTCGCCCATGAAGGGATCGAGGACGTGGCTCCAGCGGCCCACACCGACCCCGTTTACGCGACCGCGCTGGCCGAGGCCATGGCGGCGGGCGTCGATGTGCTGGCCTACGGCATTCGTCTCGAGTGGCGCGACGCAGCGCCGTTCACTGCACGTTTGAACCGGGCGCTGACGGTGCGGGCCTAACGCTCGATGTAGAAACGCTGGATAAAGCTGACCGGCTGCGGGGGCGCATTGCGGTCGTGGCGCACTTCCAGGTCGAAGCGCATGGGTTCGTCATGGCGCAGGGTGAACAGCGCAATGTGGTAGGTGGCATCGCCGTCGCGGACATTGCGAAAGCCGAGAGACTCCCCGGCGTCATTCAGTCCTCCTACGCTGCCCTGAACGTTGGCCATGACCGGGCGCGTCGTGCCATCTGGCTGGCGCTGGCGCACGGCCACGTTGACCAGCCCGTGCCCGGCGCTGCGCTGGATGCGGTGGGCTTGAGCGACTTCCGGGCTCAAGTGCCGCGTGGCGATGGCGCTGTAGTGAATTTCATAATCGCCCACTTCGACCCACTGTTCTGCCGTGGCCTGGGTCGACATCAGCAGCAGACCCAATAGTGTCAGCAGCGCGAGGCTGCGGCGCAGTCTTGCCATCGCCATGGCGGTTCTCCTCTACGATGGGCGGCGGCGAACCCTGAAAATGGCAATTTCGCCAAACAGATTCGGCCACCATTTGGATGTCCAGTGCCCTTTGTGGTCGCCTACGCCCACGGCGCGGTCCACGATCACCAGCCCCTTCTCGCCACAGAGATGCTCGAAGTCATTGAAGGTCGACAGGTGAATGTTGGGCGTGTCGTACCAGGCGTGGGGCAGCGACTTCGATACCGGCATGTAACCGCGCACCCCCAGGTGGACGCGGTGACGCCAGTAGGCAAAGTTGGGGAAGGTAATGATGCCTTCCTCCGCCACCCGCAGCATCTCATCGAGCATCTTGTCCGGGCGGCGCAGTGCCTGCAAGGCCTGCGTCATGATGACCTGGTCGTAGCTGTTGTCGCCGAAGCTGGCTAGGCCGTCGTCCAGGTTGTGTTCGATCACGCTGACCCCTTTGGCCACACACTGGGTGATGCCCTCCGGGTCGATCTCCAGCCCGTAACCGGAGACCTGTTTCTCGTTGGCCAGCCGCTCCAGCAGCGTGCCGTCGCCGCAGGCCAGGTCGAGGATACGGGCGCCGTGGGGCACCCAGTCATAGATCAATTCCAGATCGGTGCGCATTAACGAGCCTCCTTCTTGGCGACGGCGTCGATCTTCAGCTCGCGAGCGACGCGACCCATGAAGGCACTGAACAGCGCGTGGTAGCGGGGTTCAGGCAGCAGGAAGGCGTCGTGGCCGTGAGGGGAGTCGATATTGGCATAGCTGACCGATTTGCCCGCCTGGGTCAGGGCATCCACCAGCTCACGGGAACGCGAGGGCGGGAAGCGCCAGTCGGTGGTGAAGCTGACGATCAGGAAAGGGCATTGGGCCGGGGCCAGCGCCTGGGCAAGGTCGCCCCCGTGGCTGGCGGCAGGGTCGAAGTAGTCCAGCGCCTTGGTCATCAGCAGATAGGTATTGGCATCGAAGGCGGTGGAGAAGGTATCGCCCTGATAACGCAGGTAGGACTCCACCTGGAACTCGACATCGAAGCCGAAATTCAGGTCGTCGCTGCGCAGGTCGCGGCCAAATTTGCTGCCCATGGCGTCTTCGGAGAGGTAAGTGATATGACCGACCATCCGCGCCAGCTTCAGCCCCCGCCTGGGCACCGTGTCGTGCTCTGCGTACCAGCCGTCGAAGAACTCCGGGTCGGAGCGAATGGCCTGACGAGCCACCTCGTTGAAGGCGATGTTCTGGGCCGACAGGCGTGGCGTGGCGGCAATGATGACCGCATTGGCCACCCGCTCCGGGTACGTGATGCTCCACTGCAGCACCTGCATGCCGCCCAGGCTGCCACCCACGGCCGCAGCCCAGCGCTCGATGCCCAGGTGGTCGGCCAGGCGCGCTTGGCTGGCCACCCAGTCGTTGACCGTGATCACGGGGAAGTCAGGCCCCCACTGGCGACCGGTGTCTGGGTTATGGCTGACGGGGCCGGTACTGCCGTGGCAGCCGCCCAGGTTGTTCAGCGACACCACGAAGAAACGGTTGGTGTCGATGGATTTGCCCGGGCCGATATGGGCATCCCACCAGCCGGGCTTGCGGTCCTCGGCAGAGTGGTAGCCCGCCGCATGGTGGTGGCCGGAGAGCGCGTGACAGATCAGTACCGCGTTGGAGCGCTCGGCGTTGAGCGTGCCGTAGGTTTCATAGATCAGCTCGTATTCCGGCAGCGTCTTGCCGCAGGCGAGCGGTAGCGGCGTATCAAATTTGGCAACGTGTGGTGTGACCAGACCCACGGAGTCCGCTGGCCGGTCAGCAAAAGCAAGAGTGTCTGAATCAGGCATCGAAAGCGCTAGTCCTGCAAAATGGATCCTGCTCAAAAAGACGCGACGACCAGCCTCAGAGGCCGACCAGCGCGCCCGAGATTCCCGCCGCGCGGATCAGCGCGCCAACCACCAGCCCATCGACCAGGTTGATGGCGATGAACACCACGATGGGTGACAGATCGATCATGCCCAGCGGCGGGATGACCTTGCGCACGGGAGCCATGATGGGCTCTACCAGCTGCATGACCAGCAGCGCGCCTGGATGACTGGCATTGGGGGCCACCCAGCTCAGGATGATCATGACGATCATGGCAAAGAAGTAAATCTTCAGGATGGCATTGGCCAGCGCCGCGACTCCGGCAATCAACAGGCCGGGAATCGGCGGCATGCCCAGCCCAACGACCATGAAGATGGCCACGATGCTGACGACCTTCAGGACGAACCCCGCCGCAAGGGTGGCCAGGTCGAAGCGACCTGCCACGGGGCCCAGGAAGCCCTGGAACAGCCCTACCACCGGCTGGGTGATCTTGACCACCGACTGGCTCAGGGGGTTGTAGTAATCGGCCCGTGACGCCTGCAGCAAGAAACGCAGCATCAACAGAAACAGATAGATATTGATCAGTGTGTTGACGAGCATTAGCCCCGCGCTGCCCAGTTGGCTTCCCATTGCTGCCTCTCCTTCGATCTTGGTATTGGTGTGCAAAATAAACGCTAAAGGCGTATCAGGCACGTCATCCTGTGTGTAACGCAGGCATTATGTGTGTTGGCTGAGCTCTTTGGCCATGGCATCGGCACGCTGAGCGCACGCTTGCATGGCATCGGCGATGATGGTTCTCAGTTCGGCCTCTTCCATGTGGGCAATGGCGCGCTCGGTGGTGCCGCCCGGCGACATCACGTTCTGTTTCAGCGTGGCGGGGTCTTTATCGCTGCCCTTGGCCATGGTGGCGGCACCCAGCGCGGTCTGGATGGCCAGCCGTCGCGCCGTGGCGGCCGAAAGCCCCTGTGCCACGGCGGCTGCTTCCATGGCTTCGAACATCAGGAAGAAATAGGCCGGTGCACTGCCGGACACGGCGGTGACGGCATTCAGCAGGTGCTCTTCTTCGACCCACTCGACGATACCCACGGCTTCCATCATCTGTGTGGCCAGTTCGCGCTGGGCCTCGCTGACGGCCTGATTGGCGTAGAGGCCACTGGCGCCCATGCCGACCAGGGACGGCGTGTTGGGCATGCAGCGTACCAGGGCGTTACCACCCCCTAGCCACTGGTCGATGGTGTCAGCGTCCAGACCTGCCGCAATCGAGACGACCAGCGGTGCCTGCTGCTGGACGCTATCGCGCAGGGCCTCACAAACGCCACGCATGATTTGCGGCTTGACGGCCAGGACGACCACGTCAGCACCACTCACCGCCGCGTTGTTATCGGTATGGGTATGAATGCCCAGGCGCGAGGCCAGGGCTGAAAGCTCGCTCTCGTTGGGGGCCGTGGCGGTGATGTCGCCAGGCGCGACACCGCTGTCGATCAGGCCGCCGATAATGGCGCTGGCCATGTTGCCTGCGCCAATGAAGGTGATCTTGTTCGCCATGGGGGATCCTTTTTCGCAAATGGCTGCGACGTGCAGCAGTAAATAAGCCGTGTTCGGGGGGGTTGCCGTCAACTCCGAGCGCCAAAAATGGCGGTGCCCAGCCGTACCAGCGTGGCACCTTCCAGAATCGCGGCTTCGAGGTCATCGCTCATGCCCATCGAGAGCGTATCCAGAGGGGCATCGGGCAGGGCTGCCTGCAGCGTTTCCAGCAACGCCCGTAGTTCAGCCAACGGTTTGCGCTGCGCTTCCTGCGTTTCCGCTGGGGCAGGAATCGCCATGAGGCCCCGCAAGGCGAGGCTGGGCAGGGGCGCGATTTCCCGGGCCAGGGCCAGCGTATCTTCCGGCAGTACCCCGGACTTGGTAGTTTCGCGACTGATATTGACCTGCAGGCAGATATTCAACGGTGGCAGGTGGGCCGGGCGCTGTTCGCTCAGGCGCTTGGCAATCTTGAGGCGGTCGACGCTGTGTACCCAGGCAAACTGTTCGGCCACGGGCCGGGTTTTGTTGGATTGCAACGGGCCAATGAAGTGCCAGACAATGTCTTCCAGGTCGGCCAACTGCGCCTGCTTGTCCAGCGCTTCCTGCAGGTAGTTTTCGCCAAACGCCCGCTGGCCGTGCTGCCAGGCCAGGCGCACGCTGCTGGCGGGCTTGGTTTTACTCACCGCCAGCAGCGTTGCACCGTTCGCTGGTCGCCCGGCCTGGTCGAGCGCCTGGCCCAGGCGTTCGCGCGCAGCGGCCAGTGACTCGGGAAGCGCGTTGTCTGTCATACTCAAACACCTTACCGCAGCTGGGAAAAGAGAGATGGATATTACCGAACTGCTGGCATTCTCGGCAAAGCAGAATGCGTCCGACCTGCATCTTTCTGCAGGCTTGCCTCCCATGATACGTGTTGATGGCGATATCCGTCGGCTTAATGTGCCCGCCATGGAAAACAGTGACGTTCGGCGATTGATCTACGACATCATGAACGATCGTCAGCGCCGCGACTATGAAGAGCATCTGGAAGCCGACTTCTCTTTCGAGGTGCCCGGCGTTGCGCGTTTCAGGGTCAATGCCTTCAATCAGGCGCGGGGGGCCGGGGCGGTGTTCCGTACCATTCCCAATGAAGTGCTGTCGATGCAGACCCTGGGCATGGGTGAGGTGTTCGAGCGTCTTGCCATGCTGCCGCGGGGATTGGTGCTGGTGACAGGGCCAACGGGGTCGGGCAAGAGCACGACGCTGGCGGCCATGATCGATTACATCAATGACCACCGCTTCGAGCATATCCTGACCATCGAAGACCCGGTGGAGTTTGTGCATACCAGCAAGCGCTGCCTGATCAATCAGCGCGAGGTGCATCGTGACACCCACAGCTTTGCTGGCGCGCTGCGCAGTGCGCTGCGGGAAGACCCGGACGTGATTCTGGTGGGCGAGCTGCGGGACCTGGAGACGATTCGGCTGGCGCTGACCGCCGCCGAAACCGGCCATCTGGTGTTTGGCACCCTGCATACCACGTCGGCGGCCAAGACCATCGACCGGATCATCGACGTGTTCCCCGGGGAAGAGAAGTCCATGGTGCGCTCGATGCTGTCCGAGTCGCTGCAGGCGGTCATCTCGCAGACGCTCCTCAAGCGACAGGGGGGCGGACGTGTGGCAGCTCACGAAATTCTGATTGCCACGGCAGCGGTGCGCAACCTGATCCGCGAAGACAAGGTGGCTCAGATCTACTCCGCCATTCAGACCGGTGGCGCGCTGGGCATGCAAACGCTGGATGCCTCCTTGGCGCGGTTGGTCAAGGAGGGGGTGGTCACACTAGGCGACGCTCAGGCCCGAGCCAAGGGAACGCTGTCGGTCAAGGAGTAGCGGCGCGGTATCAGGCGGCGTAAATACCGCCCAGTACACGCGGGCCGCTGGCACCCGTCACGGAAGGCAGATTGCCGGGGAGCCCATGCAGGCGCTGATGGGCCAGCCAGGCAAAGGCACCCGCTTCGATCCAATCTTCCGGCCAGCCCAGCGTGGCCGGTGATACCAGCGTCATGTGCGGTAGGCGAGCCGCCAGCCTCTCCATCAAATGGCCGTTATGGGCGCCTCCTCCGCAGACCAGCAGGGTCGCTTTTTGATCGCCCAGCGGCAGTTGGGCGATGCCTTGCGCGATACTGGCCACCGTGAGTTCCGCCAGCGTTGCCTGAATGTCGCAGGGCGCTTCGTGGCCGGTGAGGTGGCGCTGTAGCCAATCCAGGTGAAAGAGCTCACGGCCCGTGCTGCGCGGCGGTGGCTGCTGAAAGAAGGGCTCTTGCAGCAGTCGCTCCAGCAGGGCGGTGTCCACGCGGCCGCTGGCTGCCCAGGCACCCTGTTGGTCAAATCGGCCGACATGATGCTGGCCAAACCAGGCATCCAGCAGCACATTGGCCGGCCCCGTATCGAACCCCACCACCGCCTGCCCCGGTTGGCTCGATAGCCAGGTAAGGTTGGCAAAGCCGCCCAGGTTGAGCACCAGCTGTTCACCTGCCCGTGCTCCGAACAGTGCCTGATGAAACGCAGGAGCCAGGGGCGCCGCCTGGCCTCCTGCAGCCAGGTCACGACGGCGAAAATCCGCCACGACGGCGCAGCCGGTCAGTTCTGCCAGCAGGCTCGGGTTGTCCAGTTGCCAGGTATAGCGTGGCCCGCCCTGGTGCCCCTCGGGGGCATGTTCGATGGTCTGGCCGTGGCTGCCGATGGCCGCTATCTGGTGGTGAGCGACGCCATGCTCTGCCAACAGAGTGTTGACGGCCCGTGCTTGCAAGCGGCAGAAAGCATCTTCGGCAGCGGCCAGCTCGGCAAACGTCACCGACGACGAGTGGCATAAATGTAGCAGTTGCCCATGCAGCGCATCGGGCATGGCAACCGCCGTGGTGCCGATCAGGGTCGGAGGAGTATGGGGCGTTATTTCGACGAGGGCGGCATCGATGCCGTCCAGGCTGGTGCCCGACATCAGCCCGACATACAAGGTCGGTAACGCGAGAGGTGAAGTTTTCATATCGCCATGCATCCAAAACGGGGTGAAGGCTCAACCAGTGCCTTGGGGCGTGGTAATATCGCCCGCATCACGGTTAATCGCCTATATACGGCATATAGTACATGGAGAGAGGCAATGAGTGAGGTGGATCAGGCGTTAGCGCTGCTGTCGCGAGGTACGCATGAAATCCTGGTAGAAGACGAGCTGCGCAAGAAACTGGCGTCGGGCCGCAAGCTGCGCATCAAGGCTGGATTCGATCCTACCGCCCCCGACCTGCACCTCGGCCACAGCGTGCTGCTCACCAAAATGCGCCAGTTCCAGGATCTGGGGCACACGGTGATCTTCCTGATTGGTGACTTCACCGGTCGGATCGGTGATCCCACCGGCAAGAACGTCACCCGCAAGCCGCTGACCGAAGCCGATGTCAAAGCGAATGCGGAAACCTATAAAGAGCAGGTTTTCAAGATCCTCGATCCTGAAAAGACCGAAGTCCGTTTCAATGCGGAGTGGTTCGGTGAGCTGACCGCCGCAAAGATGATCGAGCTGGCCGCCCAAAGCACCGTGGCCCGCATGCTGGAGCGTGACGACTTCGAGAAGCGTTACAAGGCCAATCAGCCCATCGCCATCCATGAGTTCCTCTACCCGCTGGTGCAGGGCTACGATTCGGTTGCGCTGGAAGCCGACATCGAGCTGGGCGGTACCGACCAGAAGTTCAACTTGCTGATGGGGCGTGAAATCCAGAAGCATTTTGGCCAGGAGCCACAGGTCGTCATTACCATGCCGCTGCTGGAAGGGCTGGACGGCGTCCAGAAGATGTCCAAATCGCTGGGCAACTACGTCGGCGTGGATGAAGCGCCGGGGTCGATGTTCAACAAGCTGGTCTCCATGCCTGACAGCTTGATGTGGCGCTACTTTGAATTGCTCTCGTTGAAAACCAACGAAGAGATCGCCGCGCTGAAGCTCAGCGTGGAGCAGGGTGCCAATCCTCGGGATGTGAAGATGGAGCTGGCGCGTGAGCTCATCGCCCGTTACCACGGCGATGAAGCAGCCGCGAATGCGCATAAATCGGCGGGCAACCAGCTGGCCGAGGGTGAGCTGCCGGAAGACCTGCCGGAAGTGACGGTAGAGTTCGAAGGCAGTGAGCAAGCACCCATCGCCGCGGTTCTGAATCGCTCCGGCCTGACAAAGAACAGCGCCCAGGCCAAGGACATGCTGAAAAATGGCAGCGTCAAGGTCGATGGCGAGGTCGTTGCTCAGGACACCATGCTGGCCACCGGTAAGGTGTACGTCATCCAGGCAGGCAAGAAACGCTACGCTCGTGTGACGCTTGCTTGAACTTTTTGAAAACTTTTTCAAAATAGCCCTTGCCAACCCGGCAGCGAATCCGTAAAGTACGCATCCGCTGCCGGGGACGCCAAGCGTTGCCAGCGGTGAAGAAGGTTGAAAACCTTTGGTTTGTCAGGAAGTTAGCGTCATCTGTTGGTTGGATTGATCGCTCGCTTCACTCGCTGAAAACAGCCCTTGACAAACACCACGGAATGCGTAGAATACGCCTTCCTCGTTGAGGCAACACGGTTCAGGTCACCGAGCCAGTCACAGCGAAATGATGACAGTGGTATCGCTCTTTAACAATTTGATCAGGTAATTCATGTGGGCGCTTGCCGATGAGGGTGAATCATCACCCAATATCAAGGCAAGCGAACACCAGGATACTCTTCGGAGTATCGCAGTGAATTCGTTTGAACCTTGAGCCAAGTTTGATCCGCTTTTGTTGTCTTCGGCTAGTCCTGAGATGGCGAGTAAGGATCGCATTGATCTTAAACTGAAGAGTTTGATCATGGCTCAGATTGAACGCTGGCGGCAGGCCTAACACATGCAAGTCGAGCGGTAACAGGGGGTGCTTGCACCCCGCTGACGAGCGGCGGACGGGTGAGTAATGCATAGGAATCTGCCCGATAGTGGGGGATAACCTGGGGAAACCCAGGCTAATACCGCATACGTCCTACGGGAGAAAGGGGGCTCCGGCTCCCGCTATCGGATGAGCCTATGTCGGATTAGCTGGTTGGTGAGGTAAAGGCTCACCAAGGCGACGATCCGTAGCTGGTCTGAGAGGATGATCAGCCACATCGGGACTGAGACACGGCCCGAACTCCTACGGGAGGCAGCAGTGGGGAATATTGGACAATGGGGGGAACCCTGATCCAGCCATGCCGCGTGTGTGAAGAAGGCCCTCGGGTTGTAAAGCACTTTCAGTGAGGAAGAACGCCTGGTGGTTAATACCCATCAGGAAAGACATCACTCACAGAAGAAGCACCGGCTAACTCCGTGCCAGCAGCCGCGGTAATACGGAGGGTGCGAGCGTTAATCGGAATTACTGGGCGTAAAGCGCGCGTAGGTGGCTTGATAAGCCGGTTGTGAAAGCCCCGGGCTCAACCTGGGAACGGCATCCGGAACTGTCAAGCTAGAGTGCAGGAGAGGAAGGTAGAATTCCCGGTGTAGCGGTGAAATGCGTAGAGATCGGGAGGAATACCAGTGGCGAAGGCGGCCTTCTGGACTGACACTGACACTGAGGTGCGAAAGCGTGGGTAGCAAACAGGATTAGATACCCTGGTAGTCCACGCCGTAAACGATGTCGACCAGCCGTTGGGTGCCTAGCGCACTTTGTGGCGAAGTTAACGCGATAAGTCGACCGCCTGGGGAGTACGGCCGCAAGGTTAAAACTCAAATGAATTGACGGGGGCCCGCACAAGCGGTGGAGCATGTGGTTTAATTCGATGCAACGCGAAGAACCTTACCTACTCTTGACATCCTGCGAACTTGTGAGAGATCACTTGGTGCCTTCGGGAACGCAGAGACAGGTGCTGCATGGCTGTCGTCAGCTCGTGTTGTGAAATGTTGGGTTAAGTCCCGTAACGAGCGCAACCCTTGTCCTTATTTGCCAGCGCGTAAAGGCGGGAACTCTAAGGAGACTGCCGGTGACAAACCGGAGGAAGGTGGGGACGACGTCAAGTCATCATGGCCCTTACGAGTAGGGCTACACACGTGCTACAATGGTCGGTACAAAGGGTTGCCAACTCGCGAGAGTGAGCCAATCCCGAAAAGCCGATCTCAGTCCGGATCGGAGTCTGCAACTCGACTCCGTGAAGTCGGAATCGCTAGTAATCGTGGATCAGAATGCCACGGTGAATACGTTCCCGGGCCTTGTACACACCGCCCGTCACACCATGGGAGTGGACTGCACCAGAAGTGGTTAGCCTAACGCAAGAGGGCGATCACCACGGTGTGGTTCATGACTGGGGTGAAGTCGTAACAAGGTAGCCGTAGGGGAACCTGCGGCTGGATCACCTCCTTAAACGATGTCTTCCCCTCGCGGCAAGCGCTCACAATGAATTACCTGATCAGAA
>NZ_AJTS01000047.1 GCF_000275725.1 Vreelandella stevensii S18214
TTACGTAAATTGTATTGTGATACGTCTCAAGCGTATCCGGCAATCGTTATCATTGCGAACCCCAGACTCCTTCGGGTTATAGGGTCAAGCAATGAAGCGCACACGGTGGATGCCTAGGCAGCCAGAGGCGATGAAAGACGTGGTAGCCTGCGATAAGGTTCGGTGAGGTGGCAAACGACCTGCGACCCGGACATCTCTGAATGGGGAAACCCACTCATCACAAGATGAGTATCCTGTCCTGAATACATAGGGGCAGGAGGCGAACCAGGGGAACTGAAACATCTAAGTACCCTGAGGAAAAGAAATCAACCGAGATTCCCCTAGTAGCGGCGAGCGAACGGGGACCAGCCCTTAAGCGTGTGACGGATTAGACGAACAGACTGGGAAGTCTGGCCATAGCGGGTGATAGCCCCGTAGTCGAAAATCTGATCACGTGAAATCGAGTAGGTCGGGGCACGAGAAACCTTGACTGAAGACGGGGGGACCATCCTCCAAGGCTAAATACTCCTGGCTGACCGATAGTGAACCAGTACCGTGAGGGAAAGGCGAAAAGAACCCCGGAGAGGGGAGTGAAATAGATCCTGAAACCGTGTGCGTACAAGCAGTAGGAGCAGACTTGTTCTGTGACTGCGTACCTTTTGTATAATGGGTCAGCGACTTATATTCAGTGGCGAGGTTAACCGTATAGGGGAGCCGTAGGGAAACCGAGTCTTAACTGGGCGACACAGTCGCTGGATATAGACCCGAAACCGAGCGATCTATCCATGAGCAGGGTGAAGGTTGAGTAACATCAACTGGAGGCCCGAACCAGGATCTGTTGAAAAAGATTTGGATGACTTGTGGATCGGAGTGAAAGGCTAATCAAGCTCGGAGATAGCTGGTTCTCCTCGAAAGCTATTTAGGTAGCGCCTCACGTATCACCGCCGGGGGTAGAGCACTGTTTCGGCTAGGGGGTCATCCCGACTTACCAACCCGAGGCAAACTCCGAATACCGGTGAGTGCAAGCGTGGGAGACACACGGCGGGTGCTAACGTCCGTCGTGAAAAGGGAAACAACCCAGACCGTCAGCTAAGGTCCCCAAATCCTGGTTAAGTGGGAAACGATGTGGGAAGGCTCAGACAGCTAGGAGGTTGGCTTAGAAGCAGCCATCCTTTAAAGAAAGCGTAATAGCTCACTAGTCGAGTCGGCCTGCGCGGAAGATGTAACGGGGCTAAACCAGGTACCGAAGCTACGGGTTCATCCTTACGGATGAGCGGTAGAGGAGCGTCGTGTAAGCCGATGAAGGTGTGTTGAGAAGCATGCTGGAGGTATCACGAGTGCGAATGCTGACATGAGTAACGATAAAGGGAGTGAAAAACTCCCTCGCCGGAAGACCAAGGGTTTCTGTTCGACGCTAATCGGAGCAGAGTGAGTCGGCCCCTAAGGCGAGGCCGAAAGGCGTAGTCGATGGGAAACGGGTCAATATTCCCGTACCGGACATGATTGCGATGGGGGGACGGAGAAGGCTAGGTGAGCCAGGCGTTGGTTGTCCTGGTGAAAGTGAGTAGGCTGGGGTCTCAGGTAAATCCGGGACCCTTCAAGGCCGAGACACGAAACGAAGACACTACGGTGTCGAAGTCATTGATGCCACGCTTCCAGGAAAAGCCTCTAAGCTTCAGATCATGTGCGACCGTACCCCAAACCGACACAGGTGGTCAGGGTGAGAATCCCAAGGCGCTTGAGAGAACTCGGGTGAAGGAACTAGGCAAAATGGTGCCGTAACTTCGGGAGAAGGCACGCCGGCGTAGGGTGACGAGACTTGCTCTCCAAGCCCGAACCGGTCGAAGATACCAGGTGGCTGCAACTGTTTAGTAAAAACACAGCACTCTGCCAACTCGCAAGAGGACGTATAGGGTGTGACGCCTGCCCGGTGCCGGAAGGTTAAGTGATGGTGTTAGGATTCGTCCGAAGCTCTTGATCGAAGCCCCGGTAAACGGCGGCCGTAACTATAACGGTCCTAAGGTAGCGAAATTCCTTGTCGGGTAAGTTCCGACCTGCACGAATGGCGTAATGATGGCCACGCTGTCTCCACCCGAGACTCAGTGAAATTGAAATCGCCGTGAAGATGCGGTGTACCCGCGGCTAGACGGAAAGACCCCGTGAACCTTTACTATAGCTTCACACTGGACGCTGATGTTGCCTGTGTAGGATAGCTGGGAGGCTTTGAACCTCGGACGCCAGTTCGAGGGGAGCCAACCTTGAAATACCAGCCTGGCATCATTGGCGTTCTCACTCAGGTCCGTGATCCGGATCGAGGACAGTGTGTGGTGGGTAGTTTGACTGGGGCGGTCTCCTCCCAAAGCGTAACGGAGGAGCACGAAGGTACCCTCAGCACGGTCGGACATCGTGCAATGAGTGCAAGAGCATAAGGGTGCTTGACTGCGAGACAGACACGTCGAGCAGGTGCGAAAGCAGGTTCTAGTGATCCGGTGGTTCTGTATGGAAGGGCCATCGCTCAACGGATAAAAGGTACTCCGGGGATAACAGGCTGATACCGCCCAAGAGTTCACATCGACGGCGGTGTTTGGCACCTCGATGTCGGCTCATCACATCCTGGGGCTGAAGTCGGTCCCAAGGGTATGGCTGTTCGCCATTTAAAGTGGTACGCGAGCTGGGTTTAGAACGTCGTGAGACAGTTCGGTCCCTATCTGCCGTGGGCGTTGGATGTTTGAGAAGAGCTGCTCCTAGTACGAGAGGACCGGAGTGGACGACCCTCTGGTGTTCCGGTTGTCACGCCAGTGGCATTGCCGGGTAGCTATGGTCGGACGGGATAACCGCTGAAAGCATCTAAGCGGGAAGCCCCCTTCAAGATGAGACATCCCCGAGGCCTAGAGCCTCCTGAAGGGCCCAGCGAGACCAGCTGGTTGATAGGCACGGTGTGGAAGCGCTGCAAGGCGTTGAGCTAACGTGTACTAATGGCCCGTGAGGCTTGACCCTATAACACCCAAGGGGTCTGGTCGTGATGATAACGAAGAGTGTGAACGCACTCGCAACACCGGATACGCCGCAGTGAGCCAGAGCGCTTGCTGACAAGAGACGCACACAATACACGTCAAGAACACCTCAGCATGATATGCATTACCTGTTACGCCTGACGACCATAGCACGCGTGAACCACCTGATCCCATGCCGAACTCAGAAGTGAAACCGCTTAGCGCCGATGGTAGTGTGGGGTCTCCCCATGTGAGAGTAGGTCATCGTCAGGCACTTATACGAAACCCCGGCCTTATCGCCGGGGTTTTGCTTTTTGGGGGTCTCCCCCTGAAGAGTAGCGGAGCGCCGCCCGCCGGATGGCCGGCCCGAACATCGTCAGGCACTTATTAAGCAAAAAGCCCCGAGCACTCTGTGTTCGGGGCTTTTTGCTGTGCGTTGTGTACAATAGTGGTGTGTGGACAGTGCACGATATTTACGCAAAGCAGGCGGGCTTAACATAATTTATAACAACTCCTTACTCTTCACATCTGGTGTACAACCCTATGCTCTTTTAGTATGTAATTGAATGATTTGGAGTAATGACTCAGGAGGAGAACCACATGAATACGACGATCATCAAGAAGCTGGCGACTGCGCTTTTCATTGCGCTGATGGTAGGTGGTCTGGCGGCCTGTGATAATCAGGGCCCCGCCGAGGAGGCTGGCGAAAGCATTGATAACAGCATCGAAAGCGCCGGTGAAAGCCTGGAAGAGATGGGCGAGAGCATCGAAGAGTCTGCCGAAAACTAAATTTGAAAAACTAAATCTGAAAAACCAAGCAATGCATCACCCGCTATCCGAACCTGACGGGTCAAGCATAAAAAAACAGCCGCTGAATCAGCGGCTGTTTTGCGTTGCAGCGGTCAATGACCCGCGTATCAGGCACCCGGGTTCTGTTCGATGCCTTGCAGGTACCAGGGAGCCTGGTCACGCATGGCGCGTGTGAGGTGCCAGGTTTCGTTGAACTCGGTCTGTTCGCCGTTCTCTTCCAATAGGCCATGGAAGATGACCGTGGCTTCGGCAACGCCGTCGTACTCATTGATATCGCCAAGCTCGGCGAACAGGCGCACGACCTCCGTGCGGTTGTTGGCAGGCTCCTGCGCGCGCTCTTCGCGCAGCAGGTTGTAGAGCTCGGGGGTCACGTACTCCTGAATCTGGCTGAAGTCGTTATTGTCCCAGGCGCGCTGCAGCGTCATGAAGTGCTCCTTGGCGCCGCCGAGAAAGCGCTCTTTGTCGAACCAGGCAGGCGTGCTTTGCAGGCCGCTGGCTAAACTGCCGGGAGCTGCCGACGAAGAGAAGCTGGTGGGAGCGGGGGCAGCGTCACCATGCTGTTCGCGCTGATAACCCGCTTGCGTGGCAGGACGACGTTGGCGCATGAAGGCGCGGAACGCGAAGACGGCGAGCGCTGCGACACCCACCATGACCAGCAGGTCCATCATGCGCAGCTCGTCGAAGGCGCCGCCAAAGAACAGCGCTGCCAGCAAGCCACCGGCCAGCAGGCCGCCCATCATGCCACCCATGCCGCCACGGCGAGCTGCAGCAGCGCCTGCCTGACCCTGCTGGGCAGGCTGGGCCTGTTGTTGGGCAGGCGTGCTGGCGGGGCGGTCCGCCGAGCGAGACATACTGCCCACGTTGCCACCACCGCCCATGCGGCGCGCTTCGGCATACTCGATAGCGGCACTCATACCCATCACGCTGACCAGCAGCATGACAAAAAACTGTCGTAACATTGAGGTTTCTCCCTTCAGGATGCAGAAAACGGAAGGCGCCGGGAACCCAGCTCCCAATCCATAAACGAGGGCCAGTGTACCGTGTAACGTCCTGTCTGGGTTATGCTGACACACACTATAAAGACAAAAGTAAGGTGAAAAAGTGCGTATTCATAAGACAGATAGTCTGCTGCTGCTGATCGATTTCCAGGCCGGATTACTGCCCGTCATCGAGGGCGGCGAACTGGCCATTCGCGAAGCGGCCTGGCTGGCTGGGGTGGCCGAGATGCTGCAGGTGCCACGCTGGCTGACTGAACAGTACCCGGAGCGTTTAGGCGGTACGGCGGCGGGGCTGGTAAAGGCCGTGGGCACACATGAACGATGGCAAAAAACGCATTTCAGCGTCATGGAAGAGCCTGACTTTGCACAGGCCCTCAAAGCGCTGGGGCGACATCAGATCATCGTTTGTGGCACGGAAGCTCACATTTGCGTACTGCAAAGTGTGCTGGGCTTGCGGGAGGCGGGCTACGAGGTGTTCTGGCTGAGCGAAGCAACGGCTAGCCGTCGCCGCGAAGAGGCGCAACTGGCCAAAGCGCGTGCCTGTGCGGCAGGCGCGGTGGCCGTCAGCGCCGACATGGTGGCGTATGAGTGGCTGCACCGCTGTGACACCCCGCTTTTCAAGGAGGTGCACCAGCGCTTCCTCAAACCGCGCTCACCATGGCCGGTAACCTTTTTCTAGCGGTCGCGGTCGGCTTCCTTGCGCGTAAAGACCAGCGTATCACCTTCCGATGCGGCCGAGTCGAAGCGATAACCTGCCACATCGAACGATGTCAGGGCATCGGGGTCGTTGATCTGTTGCTGGATGATCCATGCGCTCATCAAGCCACGGGCTTTCTTGGCGTAGAAGCTGATGATCTTGAACGTACCGTTCTTTTCGTCCTTGAACACTGGCGTAATGATGCGTGCATCCAGCTTCCGAGTGTCGATGGCCTTGAAGTATTCGTTCGAGGCCAGGTTGACCAAAACCCTGGAACCACTGTCTTCAATCGCCTGGTTGAGCGCGGGCGTGAGCACCGGCTTCCAGTAGGCATAAAGATCCTTGCCAGCATCGTTGGGCAGTTTGGTGCCCATTTCCAGACGGTAGGCCTGAATGAGATCCAGCGGGCGCAGCAAGCCGTAGAGGCCTGAGAGGATACGCAGATGCTGCTGCGCAAAGCGGTTGTCTGCCTCGCTGAAAGTCTCGGCCTGCAGACCGGTATACACGTCTCCTTGAAATGCCTGAACGGCGGGCTTGGCGTTATCGAGGGAGAAGGGGGGCTGCCATTCGGCAAAGCGCGCGGCATTGAGCCCGGCCAGCTTGTCGCTGATGCCCATCAAATCGCTCAGCTGTTGAGGTGAATAACCACGCAAGATATCGATCAGCGGCTGGCCATACTCCAGAAAGTCAGGCTGTGTCACCTGATCGGTAGTGGAGGGCGTTTCGAAATCCAGCGTTTTGGCCGGGGAAATGACGCTCAGCATGGCGGGCTCCTTTTGCCGTGACCAGGAATAGGCCACTGCCCCACGCGAACGTGCGGGCAGTGACGAGAAATCGTGCAGCTATTATATCAAGCCTTGGGGTGTGCCAAGGCTATCGGGGTGATAGCGGCAGGGCTATCGGGCGCAGGGGCATCAGGGGCAGGGATTTGGCATGCGGCGATGAATGTCATCGATGGCCGTGAGCACGTCTTCGTCCAGTTTGAGCCCTTCGCTGGCGAGGTTGCTTTCCAGCTGATCCATGGTCGTCGCGCCGATGATGTTGCTGGTCAAGAAGCTACGCGAGTTGACGAAGGCCAGCGCCATCTGCGCGGGGTCCAGGTCATGCTCTCGGGCCAGATCCACGTAAGCCTGTGTCGCCGCTTCCGCTTCTGGCGAGGTGTAGCGCTTGAAACGCTCATACAGTGTCAGACGGCCCTTGGGAGGCTGGGCGCCGTTGAGATATTTGCCTGACAGGACGCCAAAACCCAGTGGAGAGTAGGCCAGCAGCCCGACATCTTCACGATGAGCGATTTCTGCCAGACCCACCTCGAAGGAGCGGTTCAACAGGTTATAGGGGTTCTGAATGGAGGCCACCCGGGGCAGGCCCAACTGCTCCGAAAGATGCAGCATGCGCATGACGCCCCAGGGGGTCTCGTTGGAAAGGCCCACGGCACGAATTTTGCCTGCATCGACGAGTTCCTTGAGGGCCGATAGGGTTTCTTCGAGAGAGGTGGTCTCTTCATGCTCATCGTGCACATAGCCCAGCTTGCCAAAGAAGTTGGTGCTGCGCTCGGGCCAGTGCAGTTGATAAAGATCCACGTAGTCGGTCTGGAGCCGCTCGAGACTGGTGTCGATGGCCTGATGAAGGTGTTCCCGGCTCATTTTGGGCCCACCGCGAATATGATCCAGGCCTGGGCCTGCTGCCTTGGTGGCGATGATCACGTCATCACGGGCACCGCGCGCCTGCAGCCAGGTGCCAATATAGCGTTCGGTGAGCCCCTGCGTCTCTGCCTTGGGGGGAACCGGATACATTTCCGCCGTGTCGATGAAGTTGATGCCAAACGCAACGGCGCGATCCAACTGTTCGTGAGCTTCGGCTTCGCTGTTTTGCTCACCAAAGGTCATGGTGCCTAAACACAGACGACTGACGTCGATGCCCGTTCTACCCAAGGGGCGCGTTTGCATTGACTCTCTCCTTAATTGAGACGTGATGTGCTCGGGTGGCAAGGCGCTGAGAAGCGCCATATTCGACCACTGGCAGCCATGTTAACGAGGCGCTACAAAAGCAGCAAATCAATAGGGTTGAGTCGGCGCCAAGGCAAGCGTATGCTTGCCAGCCCATTAATCGGCCCAGGGCTGATTTATCGCGTGGTTAGCGGCTCCTGAACGGCGCTAGCCGAAGTTTTCCAAGCAAAAGAGGCAGGGTGGTTTGCCATGCCGCAAGTATCATCGCTGTTGACTCGGCTGGAGTTTCGTCTGGCCGAGCAGCTGTTTCACACGCGTTGGCTGTTGCCGCGCTCGCCGCGTACCCAACGGCTGACGATGCGTCTTTTCAAGCGTTGTGCGGAAGCGGGGCATCCTGATGCCCAGTCGCTGTACGGGCACATGCTGTTTCATCGTAGCGTGTCGCCTCAGGATAAAGCGCGCGGAGCCCGCTATGTATTGGAAGCGGCCCAGGCGGGTGATGTAAAGTCACAGTATCAGCTTGCGTATATCTACGAGCATGGCTGCGTGCAGTATCCACAGCGTGAGGATTACGCGGTGACCTGGTATGCACGTGCAGCTCAGGCAGGCCATTACCTCGCGGCACAGCGCCTGGTGCGCGCCTACCGACGGGGGGAGCTTGGGCTGGTGGTAGACCAGGCCCAGGCCGCCTACTGGCTGAATCTGGCCGAACAACCTTCGCTGGCGGGCCGTCGCGCAGCGGCGTGAGCGGGTTCGCAGCAGGTCGTTGGCCTGCCGATAGACTGATGAGGAAAGCAGTGTCCGAGACGCTACCAACAGTGCTGGATATTGAAGCGTCCGGGTTTGGACGTGGCAGCTACCCGATCGAAGTTGGCATCGCACGTGCCGACGGCAGCTGCTGCGCGTTTCTGATTCAGCCCCTCGAAGAGTGGACCCACTGGGACCCGAAGGCCGAGCTGCTGCATGGCATTTCCCGTGATCGATTGATCAAGGAGGGCTACCCGGTGCGCCAGGTAGCCCACTGGCTGAACGATGAGCTGCGCGAACTTGGCAAGGCGTACAGCGATAGCTGGGGCTACGACAATACCTGGCTATCGCTGCTGTTCCATCATGCGGGCATGCTGCCGCGGTTTCGTCTGGAGGCGCTGCGTATCCTGATGAGTGAAGAGCAGCAGGCGATCTGGAGCGAGACCAAGGAAGCCCTCGTAGCCGAGCGCAGCATCCACCGTCATCGGGCAGGCGAAGATGCGCGCCTGTTGCAGCTGACCTACCAACGTACCCTGGCGCAGCTTGGCCGCTGCTCCTGACTAGCGTAGCTGGGTTTCCATCACATCCAGAAGTTGATCGGGCGTGGGCGCGTCCAGCAGCATGTCACGTGTCGTCTGAGCCATGAATCCGTGACCAACGGTGCCATCCAGGAAGGTCAGCAACGGAGCGTAGAAGCCGTCGGTATCCAGCAGCCCCATGGGCTTGTCGTGGAGACCCAGATACCCCCACGTCCATATCTCGAATAGCTCTTCAAACGTGCCAATGCCACCGGGCAGGGCGATGAATGCATCGGCGTTGGCCGCCATGGTCGCCTTGCGTTCGTGCATGTTGGGTACGCGAATCAATTCGGTCAGCCCGAAGTGCGCCTGTTCGCGCTCCACCAGGTGGTCAGGCATGACGCCGATGACGTCACCGCCAGCATCCAGCGCTGCATTGGCCAACGCCCCCATCAGACCTATCCGTGCGCCGCCGTATACCAGGGTATGACCGCGCTGGGCCAGTGCGCTTCCCAGCGTATGGGCCGCGTGACGAAAAGCGGGGCTGCTGCCTTCACGGGAACCGAGGTAGACACAAATACGAGACATGATAACGAGTCCTTATCGTAAACGGGGAGGGGCGGGGTGCCGCTGTCGACTCAAGCCAGACAGCGTTGAACGTCGTAATGCTCATCCATCCACTGGCCGATCACATTGTGGCCGCACAAGTGGTGTGCGTACTGGGTGTGCAGGCAGCGTACCTGTTGCCAGTTGCTGATGCCGCCAACGCCGCGCTCGGTGAGCACATCGGTGTAACCCAGTCGTGCGACCTCTTCCCGCTGGGCCTCGCTCATGAAATGCCAACGCGTGGCCACGTAATCTTCATGGCTTTGTCGATAGGCGGCGAGAAACTCGGGCTCTTCCTGCAGGCGCTGCTCCAGCGACTTGATGACGCCCACGGCCTCGATACGCGATATCTCGATCTTGAGCAGATCCGAGCAGAGCCAGTACAGGGTAGGAAACGGTTTGTCGTCAACGATGGGGGCCATGCGCAGCACGAGAGGGGTGCCATGCGCATCGGTGGCTGCAACGGCTTCGATACCGCGTGGGGCACGCCCGAGCTGCTGGGTGATAATCGCCAGTTGGCGTTCGTCGGGTGCTTGGTCGGTACGAATAACCATTGCTGAGGGGTCTCACTGTTGATCGTCTTGAACGAATTTGGTCGAACGGCCTACGGCTCTGAAAAAGCAGCGGTTCAACTGCTCCGGTGACGCCACGTAGCGCCACTTCTCTTCGCAGTACTCCGCCGCTCGGGCCATCAGCGCATCGTAGAGCCGATTGAACGGGGCATCATAATCGTAGGGGTCTGCGCCAAACAAGCGGATGTGCGGGTAATCGGCAAAACGCTCCATGAAATAGCGCTCCAGGTCGGCCTCGACGGCGCGGTGCTGCGCCGTATTGTCGGGATCAATCCAGAGATTGTAGCGGATAGCCATAAGGACTCCTGATGCCCCGCCTTGGGTGGCCCATGTCGATCAGGCTGGTGCGGGCTCGGTGACTAAGTGTGTGGAAAGTGCCCGACGCAGCTCTCCTTCGAGGGGGACGGCACGCTTGGCATGATGGTCATAATGCACCATGACCGTGTGTCCCAGGTTCGTCAACGTTTCGCGTTGGCGTGCTTCCTGGGTCACGGTGAAGGAGCTGTTGCCCAGCCGAGTCAGGTAGGTACGTATTTCGATATCGTGGCCATAAAACAGCTCAGCGCGATAATCGATCTCCATGCGCGCCATGATCAGCCGCCACTGGCGTGGATTCAAATCAGGGGTGAAGAGCTTGAAAAGATCATTACGCGCCAGCTCGAACCAGGCGGGCAGGCGGGTATTGTTGATATGGCCCAGAGCGTCAGTATCGTAAAAGGCTGGCTCGATGATACGTGTAAACATCGCTTTATCCTTGTTATGGAGGTGTCAAAATACCTTGTCAGCATTCACCCAAGCGAGCGCTTGGTCAAGCGCGGCGTCGATGATACCAGGCAGTGAGCTGCATCCAGCCCAGCAGCCAGAGCGTCGCCACGGCAAACCCGGCCAGCGTGCCCCAGAAAAGTCCCAGCGTGTCGTAGGTATAGGAAACGCATAACGTATAGCACAGCAGTGAGCCCAGGCCCATGGGGTAGTGCTTGATGACCGTGGCCACGGGCGCATGGCCGTGGTTCAAGTGCAGGATGAGTAAAAAGGGCAGCATGGTGACAGGAAACGCGGCCAGAGTCCCCGCCCACTCCGGTGGAACCCAGTGGGCGATCCGGGTGATGGTGAAGATGATGACGGTGGCCAGCGTGGCGCGTGCCAATAATGCTGACCAGGAAAATGCCTTTCCGGCCGAGCTTTTGACATC
The DNA here is from genome assembly GCF_000275725.1 of Vreelandella stevensii S18214. Lineage (GTDB taxonomy): Bacteria > Pseudomonadota > Gammaproteobacteria > Pseudomonadales > Halomonadaceae > Vreelandella > Vreelandella stevensii. Next base: position 11,059 of record NZ_AJTS01000047.1, read on the forward strand.
GGGCACCGCACGAAATAGCCAGCTGAACAGCACGATGGCGCACAGCGTGACCAGTGTCCCGGTGACCCGCGTAAAGCTGAACTGTGCCAGCAGCGTACTGACGGCCAGCCAGGCAGCGAAACCGCCCAGTACACCGCCGAGTACGCCCGGCATGCCGGGGCGGCGACCCGCCACGATATAACCAGCCCCAAGGGCCATGGTGGCGGTAAAGCCTGCCAGGGTATGAACGGCGCTTGCGCTGGCAAAATCCGTAGAGATTTCCAGGCCAATGAAAAACAGCGCCAGTGCCGTGCCCAGGGGGTAGCCCGAAAGCAAACCGGCCAGGCGTGGGCTAGCGCGGACGGCGACCGCGCCCAACCCTAATACCATGCTGACTGACAGCCCCAGTTTGGCCAGCTGCCAGGTGAGCGGAACTTCTATCATGCGGCGTTTTCCTTGCTTTATTATGTGATTTCTTAGTGGTGCGACAAACGTGCGAGGCTCCAGACCGTGACGCGGACGACCCCCTCAAAAAAGCATGCGCTTTCACCGCCCCCCAGGCCGACGTGCTGTGAGCTATGTCAGCGCGACACCTCACTGACCAGGCACCACCTGATCCCCCGCACGCTGCATGACAAGCCGCGTTACCAGAAGCGGCATAGCCGTGAAGAGCGGCTGACGGCGATCGTCTGGATCTGCCACGCCTGCCATAAGCATGTTCATCGCCTGTATAGCGAGCGTGAATTGGCCGACCGCTTTGCCAGCCTGGAAGCGCTGCAAGCAGACCCGGAGATTCACGACTTCGTGACGTGGCTGGCCACCAAGCCAGCAGGTTTCAAGCCCAAATCGCCGGTGCGTAAACGCCGCTGAACCCGTGTTCATCCGGAGCCTAAACCAGGCGCAGCCCCTGCTGGTCCTGCCAGGCCGCTTCCAGCGCTTGCTCGAGCGGTGCCTTGAGATGCTCGGGCAGTGCGGCGTGGGCATCGTTCAGCGACACGAAGTCACGATTGCGCAGCCAGCAGTAGGCCCAGGCGCACGCTTCTTCTTCGCTTTGTGGCGCAGGGCGGGCAGGCATCTGGTTGAGCAGAAACACCGCCGTACGAGGCGCCCAGCGCGGTATTTCAGCAGTGCTTTCCTCGCACCACTGCCGGAGCGTGGCGCCGTTGGGAGTCGACTCCGGCGTGCCCAATTTGGCTACCCGTGCCGTTTCCGCCAGAATCAGCGCCAACTGATCGACATCAGCCCTGCCTAGCGACAGCCACTGACGCAGCAGTGCCGGGAGTCCTGTACGCACCTTGGTATAAAAGTCATCTTGCGGCATGCTGCGTGACTACCTCGTAAACATAAGTGAGACCGATCATGGCATTCGATTTTGCCACGCCTGTTGAGCGACGCGCGCCTGCCGGAGGTTATGCATCCCAAAAATGGCACCGCTTTGGTGCTGACGTGTTGCCGCTGTGGGTGGCCGACATGGACTTTCGCTCACCCCCTGCCGTCATAGACGCGCTTCAGGCACGGGTCGAACACGGCGTCTATGGGTACGGCGAAGTGCCCACCAGTTTGACCGATGCCCTCTGCCAATGGAGCGCCCAGCACTATGGCTGGACGATTGAGCCGAGCTGGCAGCAGTGGCTGCCAGGCGTGGTGCCGGCGCTGCACTTTGCCGCCATGGCGCTGACCCAGCCAGGCGAAGGCATCTTGACGGTCGCCCCGATCTATCCCCCCTTCATGGCGGTGGCTGCCCGTACGGGGCGCGTGGCACAGCAGGCGATGTTAGCCGAGCCCGCCGCCCCTGGCGAGCCCTGGACACTGGATATTGCCGCGCTGGAAGCGGCCATGACCCCACAAACGCGGCTGCTGCTATGGTGCCATCCCCACAACCCCACGGGGCGCGTCTGGTCCACAGAAGAACTGGCGGCCCTGGCAGCGTTGGTGGAGCGCCATGACCTGTGGGTAGTCTCGGATGAACTGCACTGTGACCTGCTATTGAGAGAGGGCGACACGCATCGCCCGTTGGCGGCCATGTTTCCCACCCTGGCCAAGCGCACCATCACGCTGTGGGCACCGTCCAAAACCTTCAACCTGGCCGGGTTGACCAGCGCCTGTGCCGTCATCGCCGATGCCGAACTGAGAGAGCGCTTTGCCACGGCCACCAAAGGGTTCTTGCCCGATGGCAATGTACTGGGCCTGGTGGCTGCCGAGGCCGCCTACCGTGACGGGGAGCCGTGGCGGCAGGCGTTGCTGGAGGTGCTACGCAGCCACGTGGCAACGCTGGAAGCACGCGTGGCCACGTGGCCGGGTGTCTCGATGAGCGCGCCAGAGTCCACCTATCTGGCGTGGCTGGATATGCGTGAGGCGGGACTGGGGGCGTCGCCCGCTCAGGTGCTGTTGGAGCAGGCAGGCGTGGCGCTATCGGACGGTGCGGCTTTTGGTTGCCCGGGGTTCGTGCGCCTCAATTTTGGCACCACCGCTTCCCAGCTGGAAGCGGCGTTGTCACGCATGGATACGCTGTTAAACGCGTGATGCGCTGTGCCGACTGTGCAGCATCAATAAAGTAGGGCAAACAGCTTGCGGCGGTAGGTGACCGTCAACGGGTGGTCGGCTCCCAGCGCATCGAACACCTGCAGTAGCGTTTTGCGGGCCGCGTCGTCGTTATAGGCGCGGTCCTGCTTCATCAGCGTTAGCAGGGCTTCCAGGCCTGCGTCGTACTGGCCATCGGCCACCTGGCGCAGCGCCCGCTGGTACTGCGCTTCGCTGTCCGTACGATCACCCAGCGCGGCGATCTCTTCGGTTGAAAGCGCCTGCTCGCTGAACTCGATGCTGGCGCGCACGCCACGGGCCGGTGCCGCATCGCGCTCCTCTGGCGGCAAATTGTCCAACACACTGCGCGCTTCGTCACCACGGCCTTCAGCGACCAGCGCTTTGGCCAAACCTACCTGATACGCGTAGTGCTCGGGATATTGGCCCATCAGCGTTTGGTAGATCTCCCGTGCGCCAGCGGCGTCGCCGGCGCCCAAGGCTTCCTCTGCCTGCTCTTCAGGGCTGGGCGGTGCGTTACCGGGGGCAGGGAAGTAGCGATTGAGCCACTCGCGGACTTCTTTCTCTGGCAACGCCCCCTGAAAGCTATCCACCAGGCCCCCCTGGCTTACCAGTTTTACGTCTGGCACCGAGCGCACGCCAAGCTGGCTGGCAATTTCCGGGTTGGCTTCCACGTCCAGCGTGGCCAGCAGAAATGCCCCGGCATACTCGACGGCCAGCTTCTCGAGCACCGGCATCAGGTTTTTGCACGGCTCGCACCAGGGAGCCCAGCAATCCAGTAGCACAGGTACCTGCATGGACGCTTCCAACACCTGCTGAATATTGCCCGCGTTCAGCTCGATAATGACCTCTTCGCGAGTAACGGAGGGGCGCTCGCCCTGTGCAGCAGTGCTCTTGCTGGTCGCGGGGTCGGCCGTCAAAGGGTTGCCGGTGCGGGGATCGATAATCGACATGGGTAAACTCTGCATCGCGTGAAAAAGGGATTACCCTTGGATATGCAGGCGTGAGGTGGAGGATTCAAGCAATGCGTTGGAAATAAAACGTTGGCTGCATAAGTGATGCGCACAAAAAAGCCGATCCTCGAAAGAAGAGTGCTACACGGCAGAGGAAACTGCATCGAGACCATGTTCATGGCATTGCCTTTCGTGTGCTTGGTGCCGTGTTTGTACGTTTGCCCTCTGTTCAAGAAGCTCGGGTATCCGGGTATCGTCAGGTGGTCGATCCCACTACAGGCGGTACACGCGATCAGTACCTATACAGTATCAAGGTCACCCGGACTCAGTGGAAACGAATCCACTTTGATCTGCTAGAGCAGGTCGATCCGGTGGCAGCTGTTGAGGTGTTTACGCTTCGCCGTGACATGACCCCAACAGGCATCTTTAGAGACATTGAGCCGTTTAAGCTGGTCTAAAGCGCCTCCCGCCAATATTGGATGGACGTATCAGCGACCATCCCCTGCTGGGTGCCAATCTCGATGACGGCTTGCTGAAAAGTGCGTGCGAGGCCTGGCTGATGACACAGCGCCAGTGACCGAATGATACGCGTGATGCGTAAATGGTTATGGCCACCGGCTTTCAGCCAGATGTGCGTTGGTATCGCTAACGTTGGTTGAGCAACGATGCCGTTTTCATCCCGAGCGAGGCCAAAAAAATCAAGCATCACCGCTAGCGATTGCTGCTGGTGCTGGCGCATAACATCGCTATCTTGAAAGGCAGCTTGCACGGTGGGTGTTAAAAGGGGCGCAAAGCCGTTAAACCTGCCCGCCTCAGGAATAGGGAACAGCCACTGAATATAGTCGTGGGTGTGTTCTAGCCAAAAGGACGACAGCGCCCAAATATCCTCTAGACGCCGACCTTTATGGTCCAGGCCTTCGCCACTGTAAAAATCGATCAAGCGCGTATCGTTATCCATTAGACAGCCTCCATAGTGAGCTCTGTCGTCGCGTATAACGCCGTCTCGCGCGCATGGCGATCTGTTAAACGCTGGGTAGCCATGTTGGAGCCGTAAGCAAAATAGAGCATGGTAACCCTCCTTTGTGTAGAAACGATAAGTCGTGGCTTTTTCCGCATGCGGAAAACATGTATGTCAGAACCTGGGAGTAAAAGCTGTTCATGACGGTGCAGAGTGTTCGGTGGCGTAATGTGCCAGCATCTGTTCTGCGTTGGTTTTGATCGTTTCTTGCCACACATCAGGAGCAAGGACCTTGATATTTGGCCCCATGCCCATCAGCCACCACAGAGTTTGTTGGTCATCCGGTACATGGGCGGTTAGCCGATACCAACTGTCAGTGCCCGGCAATGCTTCTATCGACTGTTTGTCTGACAGCGGCGTTTCCTGTAATAGCCACGCTACGGATCTGGTAATGTCAGCTTCCAGAACCACATCGCTTGGCCCCTGACGGTATCCAAACGCACCGCCCTGGATGTACTCATCGATGTCAAAATCGTGCTGCGCCTGCCAGGGCTGATGACTTAATGTTGCCAGCTTCACTCGGTGAAGGGCGAACTGGCGCAGGTCCCTGAACCCGTCCACATGCGCTAACAGATAGGTGGCGCTGTGGCGGCTCACAATGCCTTGAGGATGAAGCGTCAACGCCTTTTCAGAGTGACTGGTGCGCGATAGATAAATCACGTCAACGGCTTTCTGCTCAAGGAGCGCCTGCGAAATGGTTTGCCAGGTTGCCTCGTCAATCTCAGCGGGGATCAGCGCTTTGCCATTGGGAATGGCACGTACCTTGCGTGCCCACTGACTAAGCCCATTAGTGCTCATATCGTCCAGCAGTTTCCGCGCATCGGTAAAGTGGTGCGAGAGTTGCCCGACCACCACCGGAGGAAGCAACCCTTTCAAGTACTCTTCTGCCAGAACCAGCGTCAGCGCACCAGGCACATCCAGCGCAGGTAGCTGGCACTGAAAGTCACGATCAAAATACCAGCGGTAAGGTTTCTGGCTATCGTCACAGCCAATCGGAAACTGCGTGGATAGCTTCTGGCTTAAATCCCGCTGCAGCGAACGTGTATCGATATTGAACCCGCGCTCTGCAAGCTTCTCTTTCAACACGGGGGTCGCGATACGCCCTGGTGCTCGAGGAATCAACTGCAACATGGTTAAGTAGCGAAAAAGCGTATCGCGGGGCTCAGACATAGTGACGCAAACCTTGGCTGAATGCATGAAAGCGTTGAGTTTAGCGCGCCTCACAAAACGTAGCGACTTGTTCTGGCAAAGCACCTGGCTCTTTAGCGATCAGGTGGGCACGTTGTCTCCAGAGCATAAGGGTGCTGTGCGAGACTTGGGTGTCAGGTAAGGCATGCCACAAGGCGGCGGGATGTATATCCATGGAGGTTTCAACTGAAAGATTAGGGTGTCCCTCCAGCCAGCGGTAAACGCTCAATGCGTTACGCCCCACGCACACGGGAAAGAGCAAGGCATCCGCAGGGAAAGGAATCTCAAGTGCTAACAGCAGTGAATTCACTTCATGGTCGCAAGCAAGGTGCCAACGTTGATCGTCGGCTACGAGCGGTGCAATCAGATGGCCGGCCACGCAATGCCAAATGAGATGCGCCTGCAGGAACTGGCGGGAGGTATCAGATAACGTAGCGCTGTATTGGGGACAAAAAAAGAGAGATTTACCATCTGTGCTCGCACTATTGAGCGCGGAGTCAACCACCGGCGTGACAGTTAAAAACTGGCTTAAGTAGCCCATGATGGGCAGCTCATGTTGCCACCGTTCACGATCAGCTAACCACTTGGCTGTTTCCTGCTGAGTCGTCTTTTGAGTCGTTACACACTCGCTCATTGTCATCTTCGCGGCCACCTTCCTTGATAAGAGAAGGTGAGGCTATAGCTTGATTGCGACATTATGTGTCGCACCTTTCGAAGATGCTGATTAGTGATGGTGCTGCCACATGAGAAAAATGTTTGAAAATAGTTCTTGATACAATAATTTATAAGCACGTTGCCGACACAAGAGTGTCAGCTGAAAAAGCAAGTTTTAACTATAATGAGGAATAAGAATGAGCAATCGTCATGCCAGTCGCGCCATACTGGTGCTTGAGTCTCCATGGGCGTTATCGAACATCGCGAAAAACCTCGTACTTCTAGTGCGAGGGTGGATAGCGAGGGGCGCGAGAGCGTCCCTGGTCCGGCCTCGATTGTTGCTCAATATACTGCTTGACCATGCTCAGGGGGGCGCCTCCGACACTTCCCGCAAAGTAGCTTGGACTCCATAGCGCATTTTTCAGGTACGCAGGCTTCACCAGTTCGGGGTGCAGCCGCTTCAATCTCCTGCTTGATACGCCTTTCAAGCTGTTCACCAGTTTGGATAACGCCACTTTTGGCGGGTAGTTAACCAACAGGTGAACGTGATCTGTCTCACCATTGAACTCAACTAGCTCGCTTTCAAAATCCGCGCAGACCCGTCGAAATAGCGTTTCAAGGGAGTCGAGGTGCTCAGTGTTGAAGATTCTGCCCCGGTATTTGGTCACAAAGACCAAGTGAGCATGAATCATAAAAACACAGTGTCTACCGGTGCGTAAGTCTTGTTTGGTCTCCATAGGCCAACTATACTACAGCCATGAAGCAGACCAAGACCCTCAAGGTTCGAGTGAAGGACAAACACGCCGCCGAGCTTAACCGCATGGCCCGCAGCGTGAATTTTGTTTGGAACTACCTCAACGAACTGTCTTCCCGAGCCATTCGGGAGAAAGGTCTGTTTCTGTCTGCCTACGACATGCACCCCTATACCAAGGGTGCTGGCAAGGACCTCGGCCTGCACAGCCAAACGCTGCAATGCATCGCTGCTGAATACGTTGCCCGCCGCAAGCAGTTCAAAAAGCCCCGCTTGAATTGGCGCAAGTCCGGCGGTGTACGCCGCTCACTTGGCTGGATTCCGGTCAATACCGGCGCGGCCAAGTGGAAGAACGGGCAGGTATTTCACAACGGCACCTACTTCAAGGTGTGGGATAGCTACGGCCTGTCGACATACAAGTTCCGTGCCGGCAGTTTCAACGAAGATAGCCGGGGCCGGTGGTATTTCAATGTTGCGGTCGAGGTGGACGTGCAGCCGACGCTTGGGCAGGGCGCCGTTGGCATCGACCTTGGGCTCAAGGATGTGGCCACCTGTAGCGATGGAGGAAGGCTGGAAAACAGCCGCTTCTACCGCCGCATGGAAGACCAGTTGGCGACAGCCCAACGTGCCCGCAACAAGCGGCGGGTAAAAGCTATTCACGCCAAGATCAAGAACCGTCGCCAGGACGCGCAGCACAAGTTTTCCCGGAAACTCGTCAACCAGTACGGCGAAATCGTCGTGGGCGATGTTTCCTCAACCAGGCTCGCGAAGACCAGGATGGCCAAAAGCGTCTACGACGCTGGCTGGTCACAACTGAAAACGATGCTGGAATATAAATGCGCTCACGCAGGCATCGTCTTCAAGGTCGTTCGCGAAACCAACACCACCCGCGCCTGTTCGTCGTGCGGCTCGCTTAGCGGGCCGCAGGGCGTCAACGGGTTGCGAGTAAGGGTCTGGGAGTGCGTGGAGTGTGGTGTACTCCACGACCGGGACGTGAATGCGGCCCGGAATATCCTCAGCCTCGGGGCAGGACGTTGCCCTCAAGAAGTTGGAATCCCCGTCCTTTAGGGCGGGGAGGACGTCAATATCATTGTCAATATCATACCACTCCCACTCACCTACAATGCCGAGCTGGTCAGTGAACATGTAGTGAGCCCCGAGGCCATACATCAGGTCGGTACCATCGTCGTTAATACCGGCAGCAGCACCGCTCCCTTTAATATCCCACATGATCACGCCAAGTTTGCCGAACACGCCGAACTGCTCGTTGAGCGGCAAAATGCCTTTCGCAGCAATCGTCCAGCCGTCCGCTTCGGCGCTAACTGCCGAACCGTCTACAGACCCACTGACCTCACCAAAATCTACCCAGGCAGCCTCGAAGACGATGTTCGAATTCAACTCCCAGCCGCCGAAGATTTTCCAGCTGGTATCTGTGTCGTCGCAATTGGTGACACCGCCACAGGCATCGATGGTTGACTGACCGATGCTCGTCCCACCATAGAAGCCACTCTCTGCGAGGGCATCGCCTGTCATACCCAGCGTCAATAAAAGTGCGCCCATAATTTTCTTTTTGTTCATGGCCTGCCCCTGCCCTATGTAGTAACCCCAAAAGAAGCATAGAACTGCATGTCAACTTGTACAACGCTGGAATAGCGTATCGGGCAGGGCGACTCTTTCAGGTTGCTAACGATGTTTTGGTGACGCCATTAACTATGGGTTGGTTTGTCCCTGCAGCACTGCTGATGAATTAAGTGTTCTGTATATTTAGCTGCGTTATGGGTGGTCATTTCGCACCACCCTGATAAAGTCCATTGATTAGTAGCATAATGCTGAAAGCTGAATCTTTCTTAGCAAGTGCTAAATGCAGATGACATGGAGCCGTTTGTGCGAGTCAGCGACCAAATCTCAACAAATTTTAGTTTCCTAGCCGAGCATGACGCGCTTTTTGTGCAGTTGGCATCCGCTGCTGAGGGGGCTTTCTCCAGCGACCCTAACACTACCCTTATCAAACTCCGCCAGCTAGGCGAAGCGCTTGCTCAACATCTGGCTGCGCTCTCCGGTATCGAATGTGACGAACAAACCAGCCAGTCGGAGCTTCTTTACCGCCTGAACCGGGAATTGCGGCTGGAACCGCAGATCAAAGAACTGTTTCATATCCTGCGGATTGAAGGCAACAAAGCCACTCACCAGTTCCGTACCCAACACAAGGAGGCCATGGATGGCCTGAAAGTGGCGCGGGCCCTGGCCATCTGGTTTCACCGCTCCTTCGGTAAAGCCTGTGCCAGCTTCAAGCCCGGCCCTTTCATACCCCCCGCCGACCCCAGCGCCCAGTTGCGCCAGCTTCAGAGCGACATCGAAAAACTGCGGCACGATCTGCAACACGCCAATATGGCGCTGGACAGCAGCCAGCAGCTCAGCCAGCTGATCGAACAAGAGAAGGCAGAATACGAAGCCCTGGCCATGGCCATGGATGAGGAATCCCGCTCCCTGGCGGAACAGGCGCGCCAGCACGAACAGGCCCTGAGCCAGCAGCAACAGGCCTACGAGCAGAAGATCAAAGCCCTGCAACAGCAGCTCACGGAGCAGGGCGAACAATCCGTTAACCAGCAGCGCCAGCAGGTGGCCAAGCAAACCAAGGCCGCCACGGATACCCTGGTACTGAACGAAGAACTCACCCGCATTCTCATCGACCAGCAATTGCAGGAAGCCGGTTGGGAAGCGGACAGCCAGGACATCACCTTCCAGAAAGGTGCCCGCCCGGAGAAAGGCACCTATCGCGCCATCGCCGAATGGCCCACCAACCATAACGGCGAGAAGGGCCGGGCGGATTACGTGCTCTTTGTAGGCCTTACACCCATCGCCGTGGTGGAAGCCAAGAAAGAGAACACCAACGTGGCCGGTAAAATTCGCCAGGCCGAGCGCTACAGCAAGGGCTTCAAAGTGGAAGCTCCGTTAGTCGGCGCCTGGGAGTTGATGGGCCGCACCATCGCTTGGCCCGCTGACGAGAGCGGCCACTACCACGTACCTTTTGTGTATTCCTGCAACGGTCGCCCCTATGTACCGCAGCTGGCGGAACAATCTGGCACCTGGTTTCGGGATGTGCGCGAGCCCAGCAACCTGCGCCGGGCACTGCCGCAGTTCCACACCCCGGGCGGCCTGCTGGATTTGCTGGAACGGGACAAGGAAAGCGCTGAGAAACGGTTAAAGGAAGAACCATTCGGCTACCTGAAACTGCGGGAATACCAACAGAACGCCATCATCGCCACCGAAAACGCCCTGGCACGTGGCGTGCGCACCGCGCTGCTGGCCATGGCCACCGGCACCGGTAAAACCCGTACCATCATCGGGTTGATGTACCGTTTCCTGAAAGCCGAACGCTTTCACCGAATCCTGTTCCTGGTGGACCGCACCGCACTGGGCCAGCAGGCCATTGATGCCTTCAACGAAGCACCGCTGGAACAGAACCACACCCTCAGCAAGATCTACAACGTTGCCGAGCTGGGCGACATGGCCGCCGAAGCGGAAACCCGCATTCAGGTGGCCACCGTGCAGGCCATGGTGAAACGCATCTTCATGAGCGACAACCCGCCGCCTATCGACCAGTTCGACTGCATCATCATCGACGAAGCCCACCGGGGCTACACCCTGGACCAGGAAATGACAGAGGGCGAACTGGCCCTGCGGGACACCAGCCAGTACCTGTCTAGCTACCGCCGGGTGCTGGATTACTTCGATGCGGTGAAAATCGGCCTCACCGCCACCCCGGCCAAGCACACCAGCGAGATCTTCGGCAAACCGGTGTACACCTACTCCTACCGGGAAGCCGTGGCAGACGACTGGCTGATCGACCACGAACCGCCCATCCGCTACGAAACCCTGCTCACCAAAAACGGCATCACCTTTGAGAAAGGCGATTCCGTCACCGTGCTAAATACCCAGACCAAAGAAGTGGACACCACCGAGCTGGAAGACGAGCTCACCTTCGAGGTCGACGCCTTCAACCGCCGGGTGATCAACGAGAACTTCAACCAGGTAATCTGCGAACAGCTGGTACAGGAGCTGGACCCGTTCGGCGACGAGAAAACCATGATTTTCTGTGCCACCGACCTGCACGCGGACATGGTCAAACGCCTGCTGGACGATGCCTTCAAGGATCTCTACAACGGCCGCTACAACGAAGCCGCCGTGGCCAAGATCACCGGCCAGAGCGACAAGGTGGACCAGCTTATCCGCCGCTACAAGAACGAACGCTACCCCAACATCGCCATCACCGTGGACCTGCTCACCACCGGCATCGACGTACCGCGCATCTGCAACCTGGTGTTCATGCGCCGCGTGCGCTCACGCATCCTGTATGAACAGATGATCGGCCGCGCCACCCGCCGCTGCGACGAGATCGGCAAAACCGTGTTCCGCATCTACGACCCGGTGGACATCTACGCTGCCCTGCAGGATGTGAACACCATGAAGCCCCTGGTGAAAGACCCCAACATCACCCTGGAACAACTGGTGGACGAGCTCACCGACGACGAGCAACTGGAAAAGGCCCTCAACAGCCCCGGCGAGTTACCGGACGAAAGCCAGGCCGATGTGGTACTCAGCCAGCTCAGCCAGAAACTTATGCGAGTGCTGCGCAAGGCCGACAACAAAGCCGAGAACCGCCCCGAACTGAAACAGAAACTGGACGAACTGCACCAGAGCTGGGGTGTGGAACCCAAATCCCTGCACACCCACCTGCACCAGCTCGGCCCCCGCCAGGCCTCCGAGTTCATCAAGCAGCACAGCGGCCTGCTGGGCCAGTTAGCAGAGGTGAAATCCTTGGTTGGCAGCGACTACATGCCGTTGATCTCCGACCACGACGACGAAATCCAGGAGCGCACCCAAACCTACGGCGTGCACAGCAAACCCGAAGACTACCTGGACAGCTTCAACGAATTCATCAAACAGCAACTCAACCAGTCTGCCGCCCTGGCCGTGGTGGTCAACAAACCCCGTGACCTCACCCGCGAACAGCTACGGGAAGTAAAACTGCTGCTGGACAACCACGGCTACTCCGAAGCCCGTCTGCAAAGCGCCGTGCGCAACCAGACCAACAAAGATATCGCCGCCAGCATCATCGGCTACATCCGCCGCGCCGCCCTGGGCGAGCCGCTGATTCCCTTCGAACAGCGGGTAGCGGAAGCCATGGACCGCATCTACACCCAACACAACTGGACCCCGAACCAGCGCAAATGGCTGGAACGCCTGGCCAAGCAACTAGTGCACGAAGTCATCATCGACCGGGAGTTTGTGAACCACCGGTTTGCCGATGATGGCGGGGCGAAACAGATGGACAAGGTGCTGGGAGCGCAGCTGGATACCGTGCTGGAGGAATTGAATGAGGCGATGTGGCCGGAGCGGAGTGCTTGAGAATGCCATGTTTATGGAATCGACATAGGTTTAACCTGTGTCGATTTTTCAGTATTTTTTCGACACAGATCATTGCTATGTTTACCGCATAAACATAGACTGCGCAAAACACACACCTTTGTCGAAATTTTCAAGGAATTTAAACATGGCCTGGCGACCGGATCAGCCTTACAACCAGTTACCGCCGCTTCCGCCTGCCAAAGAAGTGACCGAGACTCTGGGCATCCTCAAAGCCTGCATTCCCGCCCGGGCCGCTCTGGCTGAGCTTAAACAGGCAGGTGAACTGATTCCGAATCAATCACTGCTGATAAACCTTCTGCCACTGCTGGAAGCCAAAGACAGTTCCGAGATCGAGAACATCGTCACCACCACCGACAAACTGTTTCAGTTTTCGCAGGAAGATCAGGGGGCCGATCCGGCTACCAAAGAAGCGCTCCGATATCGCACAGCCCTTTATGAGGGCTTCGTCCATCTTCAGCGCAAACCACTGTGCGCGAGCACCGCTATAGAGGTGTGCAGCACGCTGAAAGGCGTGGATATGGATGTACGTAAGGTGCCCGGGACCATCATTGGCAATCAGGCAACCGGTGAAACCATCTACACCCCACCGGTTGGTGAAGCGGTTATTCGCAACCTGCTCACCAACTGGGAAAACTATCTGCATGCAGACGACGACACGGACCCACTGATCAAAATGGCCATCAGCCATTACCAGTTCGAAGCCATTCATCCGTTCCACGACGGCAATGGACGAACCGGCCGTATCGTCAATGTGCTTTACCTGATCGAACAGCGGCTACTCACCCTGCCCATACTCTACCTGAGCCGCTACATAGTTCAGCACAAAAACGATTACTACCGCCTACTGACCCAGGTTACCCGCACCGGTGAGTGGCAGGAGTGGATTATCTTTATGCTTAACGGCGTGGAGCAGGTATCGTCCTGGACCTGCGCCAAGATCGCCGCCATGAGAAAGCTCATTACTGAAACTGAAGACCATGTCAGACAAGCGCTGCCCAAGATCTACAGCCACGAACTGGTCCAGACCATTTTTGAGCAGCCCTATTGCCGCATCAGCAACCTGGTAGAAAAAGACATAGCCAAACGGCAGACAGCATCCAGTTACCTGAAACAGCTGGTCGAGATTGGCGTACTGCAGGAGAAAACAGCAGGCAACGAAAAGCTGTTCCTTAATCCGCGCCTGCTACGCCTGATGACCAGCGATAGCAACGAGCTTCAGCCTTACCACTGAATTCAGCAACCTTGAGAACACACATGACCAACAACGACATCGTCCAGAAACTCTGGAACCTCTGCGACGTTCTGCGGGACGACGGCATCAACTACTCCGACTACGTCACCGAACTGGTGCTGCTGCTGTTCATCAAAATGGTGCACGAGAATACCGAAGCCGGCACCCTGAAAAAACACCCGCTGCCGGAAGGCTGCCGCTGGACCGACCTGAACGGCAAATCCGGCATCAACCTGCTGAACGACTACAAACGCATCCTGCTCAGCCTGTCCACCGGCAAGGACGGCGACGGCAATCTGGTACACGACGACCCGCTGATCAGCGCCATCTACGCCGATGCCCAGACCCGCCTGCGGGAGCCGCGCCATCTGGAACAGATGATCAAAACCCTGGACCAGATTGACTGGTTCAGCGCCCAGAAAGACGGCCTGGGCGACCTGTACGAAGGCCTTCTGGAAAAGAACGCCAACGAAACCAAGTCCGGTGCCGGCCAGTACTTCACGCCCCGCGCCCTGATCAACACCATGGTGCGCTGCCTGAAGCCGCAACCGGGTGAGCGCATCCAGGACCCGGCCGCGGGCACCGCAGGCTTTCTGATTGCCGCCCACGAATACATCAAAAGCCAGACCGATGACCTGTACGAGCTGAAGGCCGAAGCGAAAACCTTTCAGACCACCAAGGCCTACGTGGGCATCGAACTGGTGCCCGGCACCCGCCGCCTGGCGCTGATGAACTGCCTGCTGCACGGTATGGAAGGGGACGCCGAAGGCGTAGTGCACCTGGGCAACGCCCTGGGCCAGACCGGCGCCGGACTGGAAAAGGCCGACGTGATTCTCGCCAACCCGCCCTTTGGCACCAGCAAGGGCGGCGACGCCAGCATCACCCGGGACGACCTGACCTACAAAACCAGCAACAAACAGCTCGCCTTCCTGCAGCACATTTACCGCAACCTCAAACCCGGTGGCCGCGCCGCCGTGGTGCTGCCGGACAACGTGCTGTTCGAAGCCGGCGTGGGCACCGACGTGCGCCGGGACCTGATGAACAAGTGCAACCTGCACACCATCCTGCGCCTGCCCACCGGTATCTTCTACGCCCAGGGCGTGAAAACCAACGTGCTATTTTTCACAAAAGGAAAGGTCACCAAGGGCAGCGCCAAGGACAAATACCAGGAAGAGAACTGCACGGAACACGTCTGGGTCTACGACCTGCGTACCAACATGCCCAGCTTCGGCAAACGCACCCCCTTTGGCGACCCGCACCTGAAGCCGTTTGAAGCTGTTTATGGCGAAAGCCCTAACGGCGACAGCGAGCGCAAGGAAGGAGAATACAGCTTCCATTCCGAAGACATCGAACTGCCCGAACACAGCGACGAAAACGAAGGCATCGACCCGCGCCTGGCACATAGCCGCTGGCGCAGTTTCAGCCGCCAATGGATTGCCGAGCACAAGGGCGATTCGCTGGATATTTCCTGGCTGAAGGACAGCGACAGCGTGGATGCCGCCAACCTGCCGGAGCCGAGTGTATTGGCGGGTGAGGCCATGGGGGAGCTGGTGCAGGCATTGGGCGAGCTGGATGCGTTGATGCGGGAGTTGGGGGCTGAGGAGGAGGCTGATGGGGCTCGGGTGCTTTTGAATGAAGTTTTGGAGGGCGTTAAGTAATGGAGTTTTCAGACAGGCCTTCCGCTTGGTTACCGGTAAAGTTGATCGATATTGCGACACTGAATATGGGTCAATCTCCTTCGAGCTCGGACGTAAACAACTCTGGGGACGGAATTGCTTTTTTCCAAGGGAAAGCTGAGTTCGGAAAACTTAATCCCACTGCGCGAAAATTCTGCACTGCGCCAAAAAAAATTGCTGAATCCGGCGATATCTTGTTATCAGTTCGAGCGCCAGTTGGGCCTACCAATGTTGCAAACCGGACAACAGCTATTGGACGCGGGCTCGCAGCGATCAGAGCGGAAAATAAAGCAGTCGATCCAAGATTCCTGCTCCATTATTTTCGCTGTATTGAGCCCTGGATGAGTCAGCAGGGAACGGGAACCACATTTAAGGCAGTCTCGGGGGGCTTTTTGAAGGAGCTGAATGCGGTTCTTCCGCCTCTCGCCGAACAAAAAGTCATCGCCGACAAACTCGACACCCTGCTGGCCCAGGTGGAAAACACCAAAGCCCGCCTCGAACGCATCCCGCAAATCCTCAAACGCTTCCGCCAGTCCGTGCTGGCTGCGGCGGTGAGTGGGCGGTTGACGGAGGAACTCAAACCTTGGGAGTCAAAAAAGCTAGACGAGTGCTTTGAGTGTATTGATGGGGACAGAGGCCCCAACTACCCTAAAAAACATGAGTACCTGGACTCCGGATACTGTCTATTTCTGTCGACGAAAAACGTTCGTCCGTTCGGTTTCGGTTTCACAGATCAGGTCTTCATCTCAAAGGAAAAGGACGAAATACTGCGCAAAGGGCGCCTAACCCGGGGAGACTTAGTCATTACGACAAGGGGAACCTTAGGTCACGTGGCGTCCTTTGATGAAAGCGTTCCATTCGAGATAGTGCGAATAAATTCGGGGATGCTGATTCTCAGAAAGAAACAGCCCGATTATTCCAATGACTACTTCAAGATCCTTATCGCATCTCCACTTTTCCGGAAGTTTATTAATGATCAGAGCACGGGATCGGCACAGCCTCAATTACCCGCGAAAATTCTGAAAGGATTCATACTGCCAATCCCCTCGCCAGAGGAACAAACCGAAATCGTCCGCCGAGTAGACCAACTCTTCGCCCACGCCGACCGCATCGAGCAACAGGTCAACAACGCCCTGGCCCGCGTCAACAGCCTCACCCAGTCCATCCTGGCCAAGGCGTTCCGTGGCGAACTTACCGAGCAGTGGCGCAAGGACAACCCGGAGCTGATCAGCGGGGAAAACAGTGCGCAGGCGTTGATGGAGCGGATCAAGGCGGAGCGGGCGGCGATGAAGCCAGCGAAGAAAACCCGTCAAAAGAGAACCACCGCATGAGCAGTAGACCCGCCTAGGGTTTGTAAGACAGACGAAGTAAGGCATAAAAAAAGCCGCCACGCGTTAGCGTCGGCGGCAGGCTAATGCTTCTACTCTCTAGCGCTATTGTGCCTGCAACATAGGTGTCTCTGGCCGCCAGAAAACGTTTTGCCCAATCCGGCTAAAGCCCCACTGGCTTTTGCTACGAAACGCACGTTGTTGGTTATCTGTCATGGCGCTTTGCCCATCTGCATCACGAATGTAGCGAGCCAGTGTCATGGCGGCTGGCTGGCCATAACGCGCGCCCGGGGAAGCGCATGTCCAGATATGGCGTAAGGTCATCGCAATATCAGGCTCATGTTGGTCTAAATAGGCAAGGCCATAGGCACACGCTTCTAGCGTAAACGCATCGTGGCTACAGAGCTTCCACGCCGCGTTAGGCTTGCCTTTCGAGTCGTATGTATACGTCTTACCAATATCGTGCAACAGCCCCGCTACAAAGCACGTTTCCTGCATCAGGCGCGGCATAGCTGGCTCATTTAAGTGCAACATGGAAACAGCATTATTCGCGACGTTCAGCGAATGCTCTAGCAACCCACCTGCATAGGCGTGGTGGTAGGTCACGCTGGCGGGTGCATTCAGAAACGTCTCGATACGGTCCTTACGTTCCAATACCCTGGGCACGGTGTGGGCACAATTTGGGCACAGAGCTTTTTGGAAGGGCAGGCAACAAAAAAGGCAGATCAGTAAGTAACTGATCTGCCTTTCAAAATATTGGTAGCGGGGACCGGATTTGAACCGATGACCTTCGGGTTATGAGCCCGACGAGCTACCAGACTGCTCCACCCCGCATCAACGTGTGGCGTATTCTACGCATTTTTATCGCCAAGTCAACCCCTTCGATAAAACGCTTTTATGCTGGCGGTCATGATCATCGTGCTGCAACATGGCCAGAGTATAGCTATGCTTTCAGTAGGCATAATAAAAAGCATGCGGTCAGCGTGCCGCTGATGAGTTCAAGCGGCTCGCTGTCAGTGAAAAAAGCGTGAAGGCGCTTATTCAAAGTGGCTTGCGACGCCATAACAGTGCTTACAGTCCAAGCCATTTGTCATATCTGGGAGGTAGTCAATGGCCAATCAAGCCCCCGTCGCCTGGGTAACTGGTGGAACTGGTGGAATCGGAACGGCAATCTGCCGCGCGTTGGCAGATGCGGGTTATTTGGTAGTGGCGGGGTATCACAACCCTGACAAGGCCAAGACGTGGCTGGAAGCGCAGCAGGCCGATGGTTATGACAACATTGCACTGTCCGGTGTGGACTTGTCCGACCACAATGCCTGTGTCGAAGGTGCCCGCGAGATCCACGAAAAGCATGGCCCCATCAGTGTGCTGGTCAACTGTGCCGGTATCACACGCGATGGCACCATGAAAAAAATGTCCTATGAGCAGTGGTATCAAGTCATTGATACCAACCTCAATACGGTGTTCAACACGTGCCGCAGCGTGATCGAGATGATGCTGGAGAATGGCTACGGCCGGATTATCAATATCTCCTCCATCAATGGACGTAAAGGACAGTTTGGCCAGGTGAACTATGCGGCGGCCAAGGCCGGTATGCATGGTTTGACCATGTCGCTGGCGCAGGAAACCGCCACCAAGGGGATTACGGTCAATACCGTATCGCCGGGCTATATCGCCACCGATATGATCATGAAGATTCCCGAGCCGGTGCGCGAGGCGATCCGTGAAACCATCCCGGTGAAGCGCTACGGCACGCCGGAAGAGATTGGTCGCCTGGTGGCGTTCCTGGCGGACAAGGAGTCAGGGTTCATTACCGGCGCCAATATCGACATCAACGGCGGTCAATTCATGGGCTAAGCCCTGCTGTCAGGCACGACGCTTCACAAGAGCGTTGTGAAAAACGGGAGGCCATGCGCCGCCCGTTTGCGTGAGTGCCGTCTGCTTTGGAGGGATTCAGGGCTGGGGTGGTCTGGCCAGTCGCTGCAGCAGTCGCTCGATTTCAGGCGCTTCTTGCTGCCACAGTTCGCTGGGTAACGGCCCCAGTGCGAGCAGCTCGGCCAGGACGTCATTCAGCTCATCGACGGGGCTACGCGTTTGATGAATACCGCTGTTGAGCCGCTCGACCTGAATGGCCAGGCGAAGCGGCTCGTCACGTTGATTGACGGTTCCCAGCGCCAGCAATGAAAGATGCACCCTCAGGCGGGCCAGTGGCTCTTCCAGAGCGTTATCCTGCGCGGGCGTTCCGGCGGCAAGCAGCGCTTGTCGGGCCTGGTTGCGCTGCTGATGAGCGTTTGCAAAGTGTTCGGGCAGCGGTGGGGTCTGTATTTGGGATACGTCGACGCTGGGCGTGGGCTCGCCTTGTAAGGCCTGCTGGTCGGCCTGCAAATGCGCGTGGATAAGGGGCGTCAGCGCTTGCCAGCGGGCTACGGCCTCGGTCATGGCCAAACGGTTGAGTCGCTCGCGCTTGGCACGCACGATGCCGCCCAAACGGCGCTGCATGCCGTCACTGCGCCGGTGCCTGGGCAGGGGCTCCCACTGCTCGACACGAGAGAGATACTGTTCCAGCGTACGGGTGTCACTGGCATGGGTGGGCTGCCAGCTGTCCATTTCATCAATGATCTCCTGCAGCTGGTCCAGGGAGTGCTGTTGCCGCGAGGCTTGTGCCTGCTTGCGAGCCTCTCGCTGGGCAAACAGCTGGTCGCAGGCGCTGCGGAACGCCTTCCAAAGGGCCTGCTCTTCCCCCTTTGGTGCGCGGCCTAGCGTTCGCCACTGCTGCTGCAGCTGTTTGGTACGCGCAATGCGCGCGTCCAGCGGCTGTGCGTCCTCGCTTTGAAGGGCATTGACCTGCTCGATCAGGTCACGCTTTTGATGGGCAATCTGCTCCGCACGCTGATCGATCAGAGCCTGCAGCCGATGGCGAATCGCGCCAAATCGTCGGCCAATCGCTTCGCTATGCTCGCGTGGTACGGGGGAGTAATGTCGCCACTGAAGACGTGCCTTGTCACGAATTTCACGCAGCACGTCCGGGTCGGCATCTTCGGCAGGCTGGGCCAGCAGGGTTTCGAGCTGTTCGCAGAGCGCTTCACGGCCACGCAGGTTGGCATCGCGTTCGGCGTCGAGCTGTGCGCGCCAGGGGGCGAGGCGCTCGTGAATCCGGTCGGAGGCGTGGCGAAAGCGTGCGGATTGCTCGCGATTGGCGGCGGCATCTCCCAGTGCTTTCCACTCCTTGACCAGTTGGCGGTGATGGCGATCCAGTGCCGCTTCGGCCATGTGCTGGTCGCCGGCCAGCGTCTCGATACTGGCACATAGCTGTTCACGTTTGGGACCTGCCACGAAGCCGCGCCAGTCACGTAGTTCGGCCAACCGGGCGCCTAGCTGCTTGAGTCGCCGCTTGAGGGGTTGGGCCTCGTCGCCTGACAGCGCTTCTATCAGCGGTTTGAGGCGCTGGTGCTGGCGGCTGGCGCTTTTGAACGAACCGCGCTCCAGCAGATGCTCGAAGCTATCCAGGTCGGCGGCCAGGGCCTCGAGCGAAGGCCCCGAGGGAGGTGTGGCGCTGGTTTGGGGCGTATGTGCCAGCTGTGTTTGCGCCTGTGCCAGCAGTGCGGGAGACGTCAAGGTGGCTGGCCAATCGCACTGGGTCATCAGTGCGCTGAGCGCCGCCGTGTCGTGCTGGACCACCGCTTGCTCCAGCGCGCTGCGTACCGCCAGCCAGCGCTGCCAGGCCTCCAGGCAGTGTTCGTACTGCTGCAGCACCTGATAATAGCGCTGCTGGGCAGTCTCATGGGGGGCGTGCTGATCGGAGAGCGCCTGCCAACGCTGGTCCAGCAGCTGTCGCTGGGCGCGCAGGCTATCGATATCCTGAGCCGTCAGGTCAGTGCCGTGAGTCAGGCCTTCCAGCGTTTCTTCGAGTCCGCTCAACAGCTGATCGCGGGTGTTCTCGACTTCGGCCCGGCGAGCCAGGCTTTGTTGGCGTGCCTGCTCTTGTGCCTCATGATCCTGCAGTGTTTTGCGGCAACCCAGTACGGCCTGCTGGAAACGCTGTTCCTGTTCAGCGGTGGCCGGGTGATCCAACTGCCGCCATTCCCGCTCGAGATGGCGAAAGCGCCCGCCATAGAGTGGTTCCCAGGGGGCGTGGGCATGCTTTTCCATTTGTGCTAGAAGGTGCTCGCGTTGAGCCTGCTGCTCGGCCAGCCACTCGGCATCGTCACGTCGCTGGGTGAGCCTTTCCCTGGCCAGCCGGACCACTTGCCGGTCACGCCGGGCTTCTTTCAGGAGGCGCTTGAGGTTGTCTTCGTCGGTGATACGCTCGGCCGCCTGCTGACGTACGGCCGCCACGCTGTTATGGCAGGCGTGCTCCACCAGCATCTGCTCATCGGTCATCCGTTTCAGGGCGGCCAGGCGCAGGCTCAGGTTGTCGCCCTGGGCGGCTAGCGCGTTCAATAAGCGTGGGTCAGTCAGTTGCGCCACGACACTCTGTCGCGTGGCCAGGTCGGTGCGGCCCTCGGCTCCGGTGAGCCGCTGGCAAAGCGCGTTGAACCACGCCTCGTTATCGGCCTGTTCGGGATAGCCTGCCATCAGGCCTTGCAGGTCATCCAGCGCCAGCAAGGCGGCCAGTGCTACCTCGGTGTTGTCGTCCTGGGCGAGCGTGACAAGCGCGGTGCGCTGCTCAGGATGCTGTGGGTCCAGCGTATGAAGTGCCTTGAGACGCACCTCGGGATCGGGGTGTTGCCACCGAGGAGCGAACAGGCGTCGTAACAGTCCGTGCATGGATCATCCTGCCAAGAGGTGCGTAATATGAAAAAAATCAGCCATCGATGAGTAGGCGGTTGCAGTCATCGTCACTGTCGCTTAGCTTTGCCCTATGGTTGTGAGTTTTCCAGTCAATCACAACCCAAGGCGTGAGATTGCGCTACCCTTATTTTATCTGAACAAGACATGGAGTTCGGCCATGAGCCTCAACGCCAACAGTGCCGACATAGCCTTCACCTTCAAGGGCGGCATGCTGCCGATGACCGTCATGGAGCTGACCAGTGCTGACCCGGAGCGCATCCGTCGGCAGTTGGCTGGCAAGTTGTCGCAATCCCCCGCGTTCTTTCAGCATACACCGGTTGTGTTGAGCGTGGAAAAACTCGATGAGCCGCACCTGGCACTGGAGCGTATCTGTGCCGTATGTCGCGATCACAAGCTGCTGCCCGTGGCCGTGCGCGGTGGGGCAGAGCCAATACGCCAGTCTGCCTGGGCGCTGGGGTTGGGCTGGTTTGCCCCGGTAGAAGAGGGGCGCGCAAGGGCGTTGGAAAGTGTCGCGCCGCTGGCTGAACCGACCCCAGCGGCCGATGAGGAAGCGCTCCCTCCTGCTCAGACGTCGGGGGTGACGCGTCTCTACCGTGGCACCGTGCGTTCTGGGCAGCAGGTAAGCTCCGCCGCAGGTGATCTGATCGTGATTGGTGCGGTGAATGCGGGCGCCGAAGTGCTGGCGGCAGGCAGTATCCATATTTACGGCGCCTTGCGAGGGCGTGCTCTGGCGGGCATCCACGGCAATACCGATGTGGGCATCTACTGTCGTGAGCTGGAAGCCGAGCTGTTGTCCGTGGCGGGCAACTACAAGCGCCTGGAAGATATCGATTCTCAGCTGCTGGGGCGGTCAGCTGAGGTGCATTTCATCGCGGAACAGCTGGATATCAAACCATTGGACTGAGTCGAGTGGCTGAACGGCCGGGCAGCGACTGATGTTTTCTACCTGGCGACGCCACCGTCGTGATCCGTTACAGTACCGCTTTTGACGACATTGATGTTCCCGTTAGGCGAATAGCGCTACGGCGCTCGCCATAAACGACTTCAAGAAGGAAGTGACTCTTGGCCAAGATTATTGTGGTGACCTCTGGTAAAGGGGGGGTCGGTAAAACTACCAGCGCCGCGGCAATTTCGACGGGGCTGGCGCTACGCGGCAAGAAAACCGTCGTGATCGATTTCGATGTGGGGCTGCGTAACCTGGATTTGATCATGGGGTGCGAGCGCCGGGTGGTCTACGATCTGGTCAACGTGATCCAGGGAGAGGCTGGTCTGAACCAGGCGCTGATTCGTGACAAGCGGGTAGAAAACCTGTTTATCCTCCCCGCCTCGCAAACCCGCGACAAGGATGCGCTGACCCAGGAAGGCGTGGAAAAGATCCTTGAGCAGTTGAAAGAGGATTTTGACTTCATCCTGTGTGACTCCCCGGCAGGTATCGAGCGCGGTGCCCAGTTGGCCATGTACTTTGCCGACGAGGCCATCGTGGTGACCAACCCCGAGGTGTCGTCGGTACGCGATTCGGATCGTATTCTGGGGCTGCTGGGTTCGAAAACCCAGCGCGCCGAGCAGGGCGGGGAGCCGGTCAAGGAGCACCTGCTGATCACCCGTTACAACCCGTCACGGGTAACCTCGGGCGACATGCTCACACTGGAAGACATTCGTGAGATTCTGGCCATCGACCTGCTGGGGTTGATTCCCGAATCCGAAGCGGTGCTGCGCGCTTCCAATCAGGGAGTGCCGGTGACCCACGATGCGGCCAGTGATGCTGGGCAAGCCTACACCGACACTGTGTCTCGGCTGCTGGGTGAAGAGGTGCCGCTGCGTTTTCATGAGCTTCAGCGTAAGGGATTGCTGAGCCGGATGTTTGGGGGTAGTCGTCGATGAAACTGCTGGAATTCTTGAAGCGTGAGCGCAAGAAATCCGCCTCGGTGGCCAAGGAACGATTGCAAATCATCGTGGCGCATCAGCGTAGCCAGCGTGGTCAGCCAGACTACATGCCGCTGCTTGAGCGCGAACTGCTGGAAGTCATCCGCCGCTATGTGCACGTGGATGACGATGCCATTCAAATCTCGCTGGACAGTGAAGACAACTGTTCGGTGCTGGAGCTGAACGTGACGTTGCCCAAGAGCTAGGGGCTGGGCGATGTAGCGGCGATAGGCGTCGTGGGTGTGCTAGTCTTGAGCTTTTGTTCCCACCCGACCCACATGGGCGTTGCCTGTGGGTAGGGGGTTTCGCTCAAGGGAGTATGCACTCATGGCGCCATCCCATGCCGCCCCGGCCAGTTTTCTATGGCACGACTACGAGACCTTCGGTGCTGACCCACGCCGTGATCGGCCTGCCCAGTTTGCGGCACTGCGCACCGACGCCGAACTCAACGAAATCGGCGACCCCATCGAGCTCTACTGCAAGCCCGCCGATGACTACCTGCCGCATCCGGCAGCCTGTCTGATTACCGGCATCACGCCTCAGAAAGCCCGTCGCAAAGGGCTGCCGGAAGCCCAGTTTGCCCAGCAGGTACAGCGCGCCATGAGCGAGCCGGGCACTTGTGTCGCGGGTTACAACAGCCTGCGCTTCGACGATGAAGTCTCCCGCCACCTGTTTTACCGCAACCTGCTCGACCCCTATGCCCGTGAGTGGCAGAACGGCAATTCTCGCTGGGACCTGATCGACGTCGTACGGGCTTTTTACGCGCTGCGCCCGGAGGGTATCGAGTGGCCGCTTCGTGACGATGGCGCACCCAGCTTCAAACTGGAGCATCTGACGGCGGCCAACGGCATTGCCCATGAAGGGGCCCACGATGCGGTGGCCGATGTGCGTGCCACCATTGCCCTGGCAAGGTTGCTCAAGACGCGCAATCCCAAGCTGTTCGACTACTTGCTGGGCCTGCGCGGCAAACGGGCGGTGGCCCAGCAGCTGGATCTGCCGAATGCCAAGCCGCTGCTGCATATTTCGCGCCGCTACCCGGCCAGTCGTGGCTGTAGCGCCCTGGTCATGCCCTTGGCCGAGCATCCCACCAACCCCAACGGGGTGATCGTCTATGACCTGAGCGTGGCACCGGACGACCTGCTCTCATTGAGCGCCGAGCAGATTCGTGAGCGGGTGTTCGTCAGCCAGCAGGATCTCTCTGAAGGCGAGGCGCGTATTCCCCTCAAGGTGATTCACATCAACCGCTGCCCGGTGGTCTTTCCAGCCACGGTGCTCAAGGATATCGAGGGTGAGCACAAGGGAGAGTACGGGGCGATTGCCGCCCGACTGGGTGTGGATATCGAGGCTTGCCGAGGCCACTGGAAAACCCTGCGCGCTGCCGCCGGGGTGGCCCAGAAGGTCAGAGAGGTGTTTGATGCCAAGCATGAAGCATCGCCCCAGGACCCTGACCTGATGCTGTACGCCGGCAGCTTTTTCTCGGCGGCAGACCGCCAGCAGATGGAAAGCGTGCTAGCCATGGAGCCATGGGATCTGGTGGGCCAGCGCTTTGCCTTTCAGGATCCGCGTCTGGAAGAGATGCTGTTCCGCTTCCGCGCCCGTAGCTATCCGGAAACGCTGGAAGGCGATGAGCGTGAGCAGTGGGAAGCTTTTCGCTGGATGCGCATGAACGATCCGGCGTTATCCGGGTTTACCTTGAAAGCGTTTGCCCGAGAAATCGAACGT
This sequence comes from Vreelandella stevensii S18214, assembly GCF_000275725.1. GTDB lineage: Bacteria > Pseudomonadota > Gammaproteobacteria > Pseudomonadales > Halomonadaceae > Vreelandella > Vreelandella stevensii. The sequence continues at coordinate 36,241 of NZ_AJTS01000047.1, forward strand.
TACAATCAGCAGTCGCTGAGTGACCATGAGCGGCAGATACTGGAAGAGCTGGTGATGTACGTGGAGGCCATGATGCCCGCCCAGGCGTTCGACGCCTGAGCGGGGTGGAAGGCTAGCGCTCGTTGAAGGAGGTGCGTGCGTTGCGGTAGGCGGTGATGTCGCTGGGCGCGTCACCTGGGTCGAAGCGGATGTCCAGACGATGGCCGAGCAGCTCGGGCCACAGTGTCTGCAGCGCTTCCGGGGTAACGTCCAGTGCCAGCTCGGCCAGCCGCTCGCGGCGGTCAAAACGAATCTCTTCCAGTGCCGTGGCCTGCCAGTAGCGGTTGGCCATGCCCTGCAGGCTGGTGTCCCGCTGGCGCAGCCGGTCGTGCACGGCCTGACGGTGCGCGGCTAGCTCCTCATCGCTCAGCGCCTCGAGGCGCGCTTGTGCCTGGTGCAAGAAGTCATCCATGCGCTCGGCGATCGTGGCGCTATCCACATCGGGCGACTGCACGATCAGCGCAACCCCCGGTGCTTCCAGTAGCGGTGAGTAGCCCGCATTGACGATATAGCCCAGCTGCTCTTCGGTACGCAGCTGCTGGTAGAACGGCGTATCCAGCCACTGCGCCAGAACGCTGAGTCGTGCCTGCTCTTCGAGGCTCTGATCGCGCCCTTGCAGGTAGCGGAGTACCAGCGACTCTTCACGAGTGCTGTGAGGCTGTAGCGTGGTGGGGTCATCGGCCACCCGCAGCGGCAGCAGGGCAGGAATGTCGTCACGGCTCAGGCGCGGCGTCAGGGCACCGCGGATCAGATTGGCCTGCTCCCGTGCCTGGTCAGCGGTCAGGTTGCCCACGGCCATGGCGTCGATGTACAGATTGCCCAGGAAGCGGCGCCGGAAGTTGTCCAGGTGCTGTTTCTCCAGGCGCTGGCTTGCTTCCAGCAGCTCGGCGCTGGACCACTGCGGGGTCAGCAGGGCTTCGCCCAGCGCGCGGCTGGCCTGCCCGGTGAGCGATCCCTGCGGTGCATTACGCCACTCGCGTTGCAGCTGATAACGCACGCGCTCGAAGGCGCTTGCCGAAATGTCGGCCTGTTTGAGTTGCGCAATGGCCTGCTCGATCAGCGGCGTTTGCCCATCCCGCCAACCCGAAAACGACAGCGTGATGCCGCGTGCATGGGGGTAGGCGCTGAAGGCTTGCCCTGCCAGCCAGGCGGGGTAGAGCGATTCGTTGAGGCTGTCGTTCAGCCAGCTGGCCAGCAGGCGTGTCAGCACCGCTTCTTCGGCTGAGTAGCTGGCGCTGGGGTGCTGCAGGCTGACCCGCCATTCGACGCTGGGCGTGTTGAATCGACTATCCTGCATGTGCCAGGCGGCAAAGGTCTCTGTGTCGATGAGCGAGGAGGGGCGCTCGTCCTGGCCGGGCTGCAGCGTCAGGTCTTCGGCAATGAAGGGGTTGGGTTCTGCCAGCGCCAGGCCCTCCAGGGCCCGGCCCGGCTGTGCAGGCTTCTGCTCGCGCCACTGGGTATTGAACCAGGGCGAGACCTGTTCGCTTTCGATATCCGGGGCGGAGTAGAAACGCAGCATGTTCTGAGGTGTCAGCGCATCCAGATACTCCTGCTGACGCTCGCTATCCATGCCATCCATGCGATACGGCGCGTACTGCACGTCTTCCACGGGGTAGCGCGAAAGGCTCATGGCCAGGCGCGTGGCTTCCTGTTGGGGTGCGCCGTGCTGCTGGAAGCGGAAGGCCTGCTCGCTCAACCGCTGCTGTTCCTCATAGCGCCATTCGGCCAGGCCCTCTTCACGAATTTGCTCAATGGCGGCGAAGAGGGTGGCTTCGATGTCGTCCAGCCGCTCGGCCCCGGCGGGGGTCAGGCTGATGGAGACGGTGAACAGGGCGTGGTTGCCGTCACCGCGGCCCACGCCGGCGGATAGCCCGTCGGCCAGTCCTGCCTGGCGGAGCACGGCCAGTAAGCTGCCGTCGCTCTCGTCACCCAGCAGATGAGACATGAGCTGGGTGGGCTTGGTGCGGTACTCGTCCGTGGGGTCTGGAATCGGAAAGTAAAAGCGCAGCTGACGGCGGTCCTGCAGTGACTGACGCTCGATATAGCGGGGGAGCGTGTCCGAATCCACCAGCGGTGCATCGATCACCGGCACGCTGAGACCGTGATCCGGGATCTCGGCAAAGCGCTCGACCACCAGGCTTTCCAGCTCGTCCAGCGGCTGAGGAGCGACTACGGCCAGGTTCATTACATTGGCATCGTAGTAGCGATGATAGAAGTCGATCACCCGCTCACGCAGCGTCGCCTCGCCCTCTGGCGGGTTGGCCAGGGTGTCACGGCTGCCCACGGCAAAGCCGGTGGTGGCGTTCGCCGGGTTGAGCAACTGGTTCAGGACGTCGTTCTCGCGCCGCGACTCATCACGTATGCGCGCCATGTACTCGGAGTGGACGATATTGCGTTCGCTCTCCAGCTGGTCGGCATTGAACAGCGGTGAGAGGAAAAATTCGCTGAAACGATCCAGGGCGCCGGGCAGTGCCGAGGGCGCGACATCGAAGAAGTAGTTGGTGTCCTGCTGGGCAGTGAAGGCGTTATGGGAGCCTGCATTATCGGAAATGAAACGCTGGTAGGCATCCGACTGGGGGTAGGGTTCGGTGCCCAGAAACAGCATGTGCTCCAGGAAGTGCGCCAGCCCCTGCAGGTCTTCCGGGTCTTGTGCACTGCCGACCCGCACGTTCATGGAGGCCGCCGCCTTGTCGGCATTGGGGTCGCTGACCAGCAGCGCCTGCAGGCCATTTTCCAGCGTCAGTACCCGGTAGTCACGCTCGTCGAAGGGGCTGACGGTGGGGGTTACCACGTCGGCAATGGGGCTCTCTTCGGCCCAGGCACCGGGCAGAGCCCCCCAAAGTAGCCCTGTAGACAGGCCAAGGGCGATGTGCCGCGCAGCAAGGCGCGGCGGGTAAGCAGGGATGAGTCGCAGCATTACAGCTCCTGTGGCACGGTCCAGCGCAGCATGGGCCCAACGGGATGCGCGCAGGAGGGTGACTGAAAGGCAGGGTTGTTCACATGCCTTGATACCGGAAAAGCGCCCAACAGTTCCAGAGGGGCCGGCATCAATAGCGGTGTCAGTTGGTCGGGGTCGGTGTTCGGGTCCAGCCATGTCGTGACGTCTTCAGGGGCGATCACCACCGGCAGGCGGTCGGTCAGCGGTGACAGGCAGGCATTGGCCGGCACGCTGATCAAGGCCGTCGAGTCGGTAAAGGTCGTCAAGGTGGTGTGGTAGCGGCACCAGAGGGCACCCAGCAGCAGGGGGGTGCGCTGCACGTGGGTCACCAGATAAGGCTGCTTGTTGCGTGCCTGGGGCTTCCAGACATAAAAGCCGCTCACCGGGATCACGCAGCGCCGGGCGTTGAACGCCTCCTGAAACATGGCGCGTTTGCTCAAGGTTTCGGCCCTGGCGCAGTGGGGGGCGTGGTCGAGCACTTTCAGCCAAGGGGGGGTAAGGCCCCAGAACAGCGGTGACAGCGTCATGCGGCCCTGCGCCATGCGAATGGCAGAGACAGGCTGGCGCGGGGCCATGTTCGGCGACTCGATCAGCGGCGCCGCCGAGGTGAGCGCTGGCAATAGACGAGCGAGCGGTAAGCGCTGTACGTGTAGGCGTCCCGTCATGCGGTCTCCTCGAGTGCAACGCGGTCGCTTGACTGCCACGGGGCAAGGTCAAAACGGGGTAAGCGGTGTGAATACGTTAAATGTCGTGTTTTAGTGTCGAAAACAGTGTTCGATGTAAGGTATCCTATCGTAGTCCTTGCTCTCGCTAAAGCGCGATGAGGCAATCTTTCCTGTTTGCCGTTGACCCTAAGAGATCGCCATGGCCCGTCCCAGACAGCATGCGCCCGACGCCCTCCATACGCAGGTCATGCACGCTTGTGATGAGTGGTTGGCTCAGCAGCCAGTTCATGGCCTATCACTGCGTGCCCTGGCCCGAGAAGTGGGCTGTGCGCCCAGTACCCTGCTCAAGTTATATGGCAGCTTCAATAACCTGTTGCAGCATGTCAACGTTGAGACCCTGGCCCGGTTGCAGCAGACCATTACCGGCTTGGCGGCCGATGACCCTGAACCCTGGTTGCGTGCTCTGGCGCATGCCTATTGGCGCTTTGCCGAGCAGGATTGTTACCGCTGGCAGCTGTTGTTCGACTATCCGCTGGCCCAGGAGGGTGAGCTGGATCAGCGCCAAAGCGCTCTCATCGAGGCGCTGTTTACTCAGGTGGAAACCTCACTGAAACAGTACCAGCCTGCGCTGGACGACCTCGAAGCGCGCCGTCTGGGGCGTACGCTGTGGGGGAGTGTGCATGGCCTGGTGCAACTGGGATTGAACGAGCGATTGGGCTACTGGCAGGGGCAGCAGTTGAAGGTCGATGAGCTGTTGGAGCAGTTGATGAGCACGGTATTGGCCGGATTGCGGCACCGGGAGGCGGTGACGTGACAGCAGGGGTGAAGGCGCTGCGCCGCCTGCTACGTCGTTTGATCTATCTTGCCATGCGTGGCTGCTATCGGTTGACGGTGCATGGGCAAGGGCACGTGCCGAAACAGGGCGCGGCGCTGGTAGTGTGCAACCATGTCAGTTTCATGGACGCTCTGGTACTGGGAGGCGCCAGCCCCCGACCGCTGCGGTTCGTGATGGACCAGCCCATCTTCGAGTCCCGCTGGCTCAAGTGGTGGTTTCAACTGGTAGGTGCCATTCCCATCGAGTCGGAGCGCCATAGCCCCGGCGCGCTGCGGCGCACGCTGGACGAAGTCAGCAAGGCGCTGCGCGATGGCGACGTGGTCATGGTGTTTCCGGAAGGGCGCTTGACCCCCGATGGCGAGATTCACACCTTTCGCCGTGGGCTGGAGACCATTCTGGCCCGTGACAACGTGCCGGTGATCCCTGCCGGGCTGGCCGGGCTATGGGGTTCCTGGACGTCACATTACGGCGGCAAAGCCTTGAAGAAGTGGCCGTCGCGGTTCAGAGCGCCGGTCAGCCTGCACTTTGGCCCGCCCATTACCGTACAAGAGGTGGAGGGCGTTGCCCTGCGGCGCTACCTGGAGACCCGGGTAAGGGCGCTCAAGGCCGCGGCCGATAGCGACATCGCGCACCGTTAGCCGCGTCAACGACGCGGCAGGCGGTGCTTCTGCCAACAGCGGGCGGAAGTGATCAGGTTGTCGCGAATCTCGAGAATTTCCATCCGCGTATTGCCTATCTGCAGGCAGGCCGGGCCGTCCGGGAAAGATTCCAGGTGTTCGAGAATCAGCCCGTTGAGGGTTTTCGGGCCGTCGGTGGGCAGTTGCCAGCCCAGCATCTTGTTGATCTCGCGGATATTGGCCGTGCCTTCGATGACGTGGCTGCCGTCGTCCTGCTGATGAATCTCTTCGTCTTCGGACACGTCGGTGGTGAACTCGCCGACGATCTCTTCCAGAATGTCTTCCAGGGTCACCAGTCCTTCCACATCGCCATACTCGTCGACGACGATGCCGATGCGCCGTTTCTGTTTCTGGAAATTCAGCAGTTGGGTATGCAGCGGTGTCGACTCGGGAATGAAATAGGGCTCGCGTGCTTCCTGAACGATGGCGGCCTTGGTGACTGCATCGCGGGATAAAAAGCGCGCTGCGTTACGCAGATGCAGCATGCCGATGATGTTGTTGATATCACCTTTGTAGACTGGCAAGCGAGTATGCTGGCTGGTGCGGATCTGGGTCAGGATCTCTTCCAGGGAGTCATCCAGATCGATGCCCAGCACTTCATGCCGCGGCACCATGATGTCGTTCACCGTGACGTTTTCGAGATCCAGAATCGACAGCAGCATGGCCCGGTGGCGGTAAGGAATCAGGGTGCCTGCTTCATGCACCACGGTACGCAGCTCGTCGCGGGTCAGGCTGTCACCGCCGTTGTCGACGCTTTTCACGCCAACGAGCCTCAGCAGTCCATTGGAGACCATATTGACCAGCCATACCAGCGGGTAGAGCAGCTTGAGCAGCGGCTCCAGTGCTACCGACGTGGGGTAGGCGATGCGCTCGGGCTTGATGGCTGCGTAGGTCTTGGGCGTGACCTCGGCAAAGACCAGGATGGTGATGGTCAGTAACGCCGTCGCGACGGCTGGCCCTGTGACATCGCCAAAAAAGTGAATGGCGATGATGGTCGCAATGGATGCGGCCAGGTTGTTGACGAAGTTGTTGCCAATCAGGATGACGCCAATCAGACGGTCGGGACGTGTCAGCAGGCGCATGACCCGTTTGGCACGGCGGTCGCCGCTGTTTGCCTGGTGGCTGAGTCGGTAGCGGTTGATCGACATCATGCCCGTTTCAGAGCTGGAGAAGAAGGCAGACAGTAAAATCAGCAAGGCTAGCAGGCCGAACAGTAACCCCAGGGGGAAGTCGTCGCTCAAGTCGAATGTTCCTTTATGGCGTGTCAGGCTCGATTTGTAGAGTCATGCAGGTAGCGTGTCAAGGCGCGCCTAGCGATTCAGCAGGATTTCCAGCACGAACTTGCTGCCGAAATACGCCAGCAGCAACAGAGCACAGCCACCCAGGGTCCAACGTACGGCGCGCATGCCACGCCAGCCGAAACGGTAGCGGCCCACCAGCAGCGTCGTGAAGATGACCCAAGCCCCCAGCGATAGCACGGTCTTGTGAGCCAGGTGCTGGGCAAACAGGTTGTCCAGGAAGATCAGACCACTGGCGATGGATATCGTGAGCAGCAGAATGCCCGCCCATACCAGCTCGAACAGCACCCGCTCCATGGTGGTCAGCGGTGGCAGTGACTGCACGATGCCGCGTATGTGGTGATGACGCAGGGCCTGGTTTTGTAGCCCCACCAGTACCGCCTGTACGGCGGCGATGGCCAGCACGGCGAAGGCCAGGGCCGAGCTGACCGCGTGCAGCAGGATGCCGGGGGTCAAGCCGCTGTGGCTACCCTGGCTGGGCAGCCAGGTGGCGACGATCAGCGCGATGCCCGCCAGCGGAAACAGCACGATACCGGCGTTCAAGACGGGCTTGAACAGGCTGGCCACCAGCACCACGTTGACCGCCACGGCCATCAATAGCGTGGCGCTGGTGGTGAAGCCCGGCAGCAAGCCGGGGGCGGCGCCCACCAGCTTGACCACCACGGGAATATGCAGCAGCAGGCCAAGGGCGCCCAACAGGCGCACCATGCCCTGGCGTGGCGGCACGCGGCGAAACAGCGTCATGCCCTGCCAGATGGCAGCAGCAACATAGAGTACAAAAGCAATCGTGGCGAAAGGTAGCGCCTGCATGATGCTATCCGTGCGCCTGGCAGCGCGTCATGGGGTAAACGTGGCGACCGGCCAAACGTTTCTGCAAAACGTCGCAGGGCCCGGTCACTGCCGCTTCTTCTAAAGCGGTACTGCTACTATAACGAATCATGGCAGCATCGCACAGTCATGGCTAGCCAACGCTTGCGGCCATGGAGACTGACGGCGTGAGCGCGTATAATCGATGTCACATTCGTCCGGTGAAGACACCCGGCGACAGCGACGGAGGCAGAGGCCCCATGTTTCAGAATTTGAGCGAGCGTCTATCCCAGACGCTGAAGTCTATCAAGGGTCAGGCGCGCCTGACCGACGACAACATCAAAGACACGCTGCGAGAAGTGCGCAAGGCGCTGCTCGAGGCCGACGTGGCGCTGCCCGTGGTCAAGGCGTTCATCGATCGGGTGCGTGAACGTGCGGTAGGCCAGGAAGTCTCCAAGAGCCTGTCGCCGGGTCAGCAGTTCGTCAAGATCGTCCAGCAGGAGCTGGAAGCCATCATGGGCGAGGCCAATGAAGGCCTCTCCCTGAAAGGCTCTCCTGCCGTGGTGCTGATGGCAGGTTTGCAGGGCGCGGGTAAAACCACCTCGGTGGCCAAGCTGGCCCGCTACCTGCGCGAGCGCGAAAAGAAGAAAGTGCTGGTGGTTTCGGCAGACGTCTATCGCCCTGCGGCCATCGACCAGTTGGAAACCCTCGCCAAAGAGGTGCAGGTAGATTTCTATCCGTCGCGCTCTGACGAAAAGCCGGTGGATATCGCCACGGCAGCCATCAAACACGCCAAAATTCAGTTCCATGACGTCGTGCTGGTAGATACCGCTGGCCGCCTGGCCATCGACGACGCCATGATGGCCGAAATTCAGGCCCTGCATAAAGCCATCGAACCCCAGGAAACGCTGTTCGTCGTCGACGCCATGACCGGTCAGGATGCGGTGAATACCGCCAAGGCCTTCCATGAAGCGCTGCCGCTGACCGGCGTCATTCTGACCAAGGCCGACGGCGATGCCCGTGGCGGTGCCGCGCTGTCGGTGCGCCACGTGACCGGCAAGCCGATCAAGTTCATGGGGGTGGGTGAAAAGGTCGATGCCCTGGAGCCCTTCCATCCTGATCGCGTAGCCTCGCGCATTCTGGGCATGGGCGACATGCTGTCGCTGATCGAAGAAGCCGAGCGCACCGTCGACAAGGACAAGGCCGCGAAGCTGGCCAGTAAGGTCAAGAAAGGCGATGGTTTCGACCTGGAAGACTTCCGCGACCAGCTCCAGCAGCTCAAGAAAATGGGCGGCATGGGCGGCCTGTTGGGCAAGCTGCCGGGCATGGGTCAGATGGCAGAGATGGCCCAGGGCCCCGGGCCAGAAAAGGAGCTGGGCAAGCTGGAGGCGCTGATCAACTCCATGACGCCCAAGGAGCGCCGCAAGCCCGATATCATCAACGGTTCGCGCAAGCGCCGCATCGCGGCAGGTGCCGGACTTCAGGTGCCGGACCTGAACCGGCTGCTGAAGCAGCACAAACAGATGCAAAAGATGATGAAGAAAGCCGGCCAGAAGGGCGGCATGCAGAAGATGATGCGTGGCATGTCCGGCATGATGGGCGGTAAAGGCCCCGGCGGCCCAGGTGGCCCCGGCGGTATGGGAGGCATGGGCGGAATGGGTGGCCCGGGTGGTTTGCCCTGGCGCTGAGCCCGCCTGATGCCCCTTTGCAAGGTTGACGGCCTGTGAGTTTTCTGGCTGTCAGGCTTTCCAAGCAGGTCGCATTTGCGTAGAATGCGGCCTCTTCATGTTTGGGTGTTGCTGAAAAGTGCTCTGGCACTGGGCGATATTCCATGGATGAAGGTCCTGAAGGTGCCCTCTGCTGGGCCAGGCAAGCGTTTCGCAAGCCCTGGTGAGGCAGGAGCACTAAGAAAACAGTATGACGAGTGTTCTGATAGCGCATTGGCGCTATGCCCCACTCGCGTAACCTCAACCGAAGGATAGTTATCGTATGGTTACCATTCGTTTGGCACGTGGTGGCGCCAAGAAGCGTCCCTTTTATCACCTGACCGTGACCGACTCTCGCAACGCCCGTGACGGCCGTTTCATCGAGCGTATCGGTTTCTTCAACCCGGTTGCCCGTGGTCAGGAAGAGCGTCTGCGCGTTGATCTGGACCGTGTGACTCACTGGCAGAGCCAAGGCGCCCAGCTGTCTGGTCGCGTTGCCGAGCTGGTCAAGGAAGCACGCAAGCAGGCGTAAGCCTGAGCGTTGTGTGAGATATCGCCGTTCATCAATGCTGTTGTGGAGTGGTCGTCAATGACGCGTTTTGAAACCAGCCCGACTGACGACACGCACGTTGTGCTTGGTAAGCTGACCAGCCCTCACGGGATCAAAGGTTGGCTGAAGGTCTACTCCTATACCAATCCCATGGACAGCATTCTGGAATACCCTGAGTGGTGGGTGCGTCAAGGTAATACGTTGACCCCCATGCGCGTCGTTCAGGGCAGTCGGCAAGGCAAGGGACTGGTTGTGCAACTGAAAGGGGTCGATGACCGTACGGCGGCCGAAGCGCTGGCCCAGGCGGATATTCTGATGCCCAAGGACGCACTGCCCGAGCTTTCCGACGATGAGTATTACTGGCATGAGCTCGAGGGCCTCGCGGTCTTTACTCAGTCAGGCGAGCGGCTGGGACGGGTCAGCTACCTGTTCGAGACCGGCGCAAACGATGTCATGGTGGTACGTGGAGACGACGACGCAATCGACAAGCGAGAGCGATTGTTGCCTTTCCTGCCCGATGACGTGATCGTTGAGATCCACCTGGAAGAGGGCCGTATGGTCGTCGACTGGGACCCCGAGTTTTGATGAGCCAGAACGCTTTGACGGAACGAGCGGAAGCGGATGCGACGATGACTTCACCGGCACCCGTGGAAAGTGCGACAGACGCGCCCGCCATGTGGATTGGCGTGGTATCGCTGTTCCCTGACATGTTCGATGCGATTACCCAGCAGGGTGTGATCGGTCGAGCCGTCGAGAAGCAGCAGATTGCCCTGGAGTTCTGGAATCCACGCGACTACGCCACCGACCGCCATCGCAGTGTCGATGATCGCCCTTACGGGGGTGGCCCCGGCATGCTGATGAAGGTCGATACCCTCAGGGCTGCGATTGCCGATGCCCGCCAGCGCGCGGAGCAGGCAACCGGTTTTACGCCCACCGTGATCTACTTGTCGCCCCAGGGGCGCAAGCTCGATCAGCAGGGAGTTCAGGCGCTGGCCGCCGCAGGACCCCTGGTGGTGGTTGCCGGACGCTACGAAGGTATCGACGAGCGTGTGGTGGAGAGTGACATCGATGAAGAGTGGTCGATCGGTGATTATGTGCTCAGTGGCGGCGAACTGCCGGCCATGGTGCTGATCGACGCAGCGGCAAGGCTGATACCCGGTGTACTGGGTCATCAGGACTCCGCTATCGAGGACTCGTTTAACGACGGCCTGCTGGACTGCCCGCACTATACTCGCCCGGAAGTGATCGACGGGCGCAAAGTGCCTGACGTGCTGTTGAGCGGTAACCATGCCGCCATCAAGCGCTGGCGGTTGAAGCAGTCTCTGGGGCGTACTTGGCAGCGTCGACCTGACCTGCTGAGCGGACGTACCCTGAATGCCGAGCAGCAACGGCTGCTGGATGAGTTCATCGAGGAACACGCCTCGTCTGTGGTGTCGACAACGACACCCTAGAGGATGGCGGCGGTGCAGGGCGAAGGCGTTGGCCAGCGCACCTGTGTCACCCATAACGACTCCCGCGTGGCTCGCTTCGAGCGCCGGGATCACGGTTTGCCCCTTCCACAACTGCGCGGCAAACCACTACGTTATTTAGGAGCATGAAGATGAGCAGCAAGAACAAGGTGATCCAGGCGATCGAAGCCGAGCAAATGAGCAAAGAGATTCCTGCTTTTGCACCGGGCGACACCGTTGTCGTTCAGGTTAAAGTAAAAGAAGGTACTCGCGAGCGTCTGCAGGCGTTTGAAGGTGTGGTCATCGGCAAGCGTAACCGTGGCCTGAACTCCGCTTTCACCGTGCGCAAGATTTCTCACGGTGTTGGCGTTGAGCGTACTTTCCAGACTTACAGCCCGCTGGTTGACTCCATCGAAGTCAAGCGTCGCGGTGACGTTCGTCAAGCCAAGCTTTACTACCTGCGTGAGCGTAGCGGTAAATCTGCACGTATCAAGGAAAAGCTGGTTTAATCACCACGCTTTCACGGGCGCTTGGCGCTCGGATACGGAAAACCCCGTTACCGCTTTGCGGAGCGGGGTTTTTGTTTATCGTTCTAGCATGAGACCGTTTGCGTATGAGCATGATCGATGCCTATCTGGACGCCCTTTGGCTGGAACAGGGTGCCAGTGACCATACGCTAGCGGCCTACCGGCGCGACTTGACGGCCTGGCAGCAGTGGTTGGCGGAGGAGGGCGAGACGCTGTTGACGGCCTCGCCGGATCGCCTGGGCGTGTGGCTCGACCAGCGCCGTGAGCAGGGGTATCAGCTGCGCAGCAATGCGCGCCTGGTGTCGTCGCTGCGCAGCTTTTATCGCTGGGCGCGGCTGTACGGACATATCGATGCCGACCCGTTGGCCCGAGTGGCGCTTCCACGGGTGCGCCCCAGCCTGCCCAACACGCTGGAAGAGGACGAAGTGGAGCGGCTGCTGCTGGCGCCGGACATCGAAACGCCGCTGGGCGTGCGTGATCGCGCCATGCTGGAGCTGCTCTACGCCTGTGGGCTGCGGGTTTCCGAGCTGGTGGGTTTGACCGGCGATGCAGTGAACCTGCGCCAAGGGGTGGTGCGGGTGCGAGGCAAGGGCGACAAGGATCGCCTGGTGCCCATGGGAGAGGAGGCTGCCGAGTGGCTGGAGCGCTACCTGCGCACGGCGCGTCCTGCCTTGATGCAGGACCCGACGCGGCCCGCACTGTTTCCCGGTCGGGGTGACCGTGCCATGACTCGCCAGACCTTTTGGCACCGTATCAAGGCCCACGCCATCACGGCTGGTATCTCGAGGCCACTGTCGCCGCATACGCTGCGTCATGCGTTTGCCACCCACTTATTGAATCATGGTGCCAATTTACGTGTCGTACAGCTGCTGCTGGGTCATAGCGATCTATCGACCACGCAAATTTATACGCACGTCGCCCAGGCGCGCCTGGAGCAGCTGCATGCCGACCACCATCCAAGAGGTTGAGAAAACAATGCGTCAACGTATGCCTGAATGTGTAGCATCCCGTGCCCCCTGGTGGGTGCTGGCAATCAGCCTGCTGCCCTCGCTGGCCCTGGCGGACGCCACGGCCGACCGCCTGGCCGAAAGCCTGAGCGTCAATGGCCAGCCGATGCCGGTAGAGCAGGTCAGCGTCACGCCGATGGAAGGCATCTACCATGTGCGCCTGGAGAGCGGTGAGTCGTTCTACTCCAATGCCGATGGCAGCCACTTTCTGGTGGGGGATCTGTTTGAAAACGCCGATAATGGGCTGGTCAACCTGACCGAGCAGTCGCGCAATCTGCAGCGGGCCGAGGCGCTGGCCGCGGTTCCCGAAGACGAGCGTGTCATTTTTCGCGGCGTCGGTGAGCCCAGGGCAACGGTCATCGTGTTTACCGACCCTACCTGCCCTTACTGTGAGCGTCTTCACGAGACGATTCCAGAGCTCAACGAGCGCGGGATTGCGGTACACTATCTGGCCTTCCCGCGCGCGGGCATGAGCAGCGCCGCTGCGGAAACGCTTCAGCAGGTATGGTGCTCCGACAATCGCAGCGAAGCGATGAATCAGGCCAAGGAGCGGCTGGCCATTGGCGCCAGTGCGCGGTGTGACAACCCGGTGGCCGAGCAGTATGCGCTGGGCCAGGCGCTCGGGGTTCAAGGTACCCCTGCCATCGTGCTGCCCAGCGGCCAGATGGTGCCGGGTTTTGTGCCTGCCGAGCGGCTGGTGGCCATGTTAGGCTTGGAAGATGAATAACGTCACCCGAGTGACGAACATAGCGCTGAGACACTGAATCACGAGGCGGTGCCCAAGGGCGCCCAACACGAAAGGGGAAGTATTTTGAAACCGGTAAGAGTAGGCATTTGTGGGCTAGGTACGGTCGGTGGTGGCACGTTCAACGTGCTGACGCGTAATGCGGACGATATCAGTCGCCGCGCGGGCCGTCCCATCGTCATCGAACAGGTCGCTCACCGCAGTATTCATGCTGACTGCGATATTACCGGCATCAACGCCACCACCGACGTGTTCGCAGTGGCCAACAACCCCAACGTGGACGTGCTCGTCGAGCTGATCGGTGGCTACGACATCGCCCGTGAGCTGGTGCTGACGGCCATTGCCAATGGCAAGCACGTGGTGACGGCCAACAAGGCGCTGATCGCGGTGCACGGCAACGAGATCTTCCGCGCGGCCCACGAAAAGGGCGTGATCGTGGCGTTCGAGGCGGCGGTGGCTGGCGGTATTCCCGTCATCAAGTCCCTGCGTGAGGGGCTGGGTGCCAACCGTATCGAGTGGGTGGCCGGTATCATCAACGGCACCGGCAACTTCATCCTGACCCACATGCGTGACGATGGCCGTGCCTTTGAAGACGTGTTGGCCGAGGCCCAGGCGCTGGGCTACGCGGAAGCCGACCCCACCTTCGACGTGGAAGGCATCGATGCGGCGCACAAGCTGACCATTCTGGCCTCCATTGCCTACGGCGTGCCGCTGCAGTTTGAAAAAGCCTTTACCGAAGGCATCTCGCGGATCACCGCCGAAGACGTGGAGCAAGCCGACAACCTTGGCTATGTGATCAAGCACCTGGGCATTTCCAAGCGTACCGATCAAGGGCTGGAGCTGCGGGTGCATCCCACGCTGATTCCAAAAGAGCGTTTGCTGGCCAATGTCCATGGGGTGAAAAACGCCATCGCGGTCATGGGCGATGCCGTCGGCCCGACGCTCTATTACGGCGCCGGTGCCGGTGCCGAGCCAACGGCTTCGGCCGTGGTGGCCGACCTGCTGGACGTGGCGCGTGATATCGCCACCGACCACCACTATCGAGTGCCTTACCTGGCGTTCAGCGGCATCGACGAAGACGTCAGCCAGCTGCCGATCATGCCCATGGAAGAGATCACCACGGCCTACTACCTGCGCTTGCTGGCAGTGGACCGTCCTGGTGTGCTGGCGCGTGTGGCGACGATTCTTGCCGAGCAGGGCATCTCCATCGAAGCGCTGATCCAGAAAGAGGCCACCGAAGGCGAGCTGGTACCGATCATTCTGCTGACCCATCGCACCAAAGAGCGCCAGATGAACGCAGCGATCCGCGAAATCGAGGCCATGGCCGATATCGCAGGCCCCGTCACCCGCATTCGTGTGGAAGCTCTGGACGAAGGAGAGTGAGCATGCGCTACGTCAGTACTCGCGGTCAGGCCCCCGCGCTTTCGTTCGAGGAAGTCGTGCTCACCGGCATGGCCAGCGACGGCGGCCTCTACGTGCCGGAAAGCGTCCCGACCTTCAGCCGTGAAGAGCTGGCCAGCATGGCCGGGCTCTCCTATGCCGAGATCGCCTTCCGGGTCATGAAGCCCTTCGTCAACGGCGAGATCGACGACGAGACGTTCCATGGCCTGGTCACCGATGCCTACGCCACGTTCAATCACGACGCGGTGCTGCCGCTGAAGCAGCTCGACGCCAACCACTTCCTGCTGGAGCAGTTCCACGGGCCCACGCTGGCGTTCAAGGACGTGGCACTGCAACTGCTGGGGCGGCTGTTGGATCACTTCCTGAAAAAGCGTGACGAGCGTGCGGTGATCATGGGCGCCACGTCCGGGGATACCGGCTCGGCGGCCATCGAAGGCTGCCGCCACTGCGACAACCTGGATATCTTCATTCTGCACCCCCACAACCGCGTGTCGGAAGTGCAGCGTCGTCAGATGACCACGGTACTGGCAGACAACGTGTTCAACGTGGCCATCGAGGGCAACTTCGACGATGCCCAGGCCATGGTCAAGGCCAGCTTTGCCAACCAGGGCTTCCTGAACGGCACCCGGCTGGTGGCGGTGAATTCGATCAACTGGGCGCGCATCATGGCCCAGATCGTCTACTACGTGGCCGCCGGGGTCGCACTGGGCGCACCGCAGCGGGAAGTGAGCTTCTGTGTGCCATCGGCCAACTTCGGCAACGTCTTTGCGGGCTACATGGCCTACAAGATGGGGCTGCCAGTGAAGCAGTTCATCATTGCCACCAATGCCAACGACATTCTGCATCGTACCCTGGCGGCCAACGACTTCTCCAAAAAGGAGCTGGCTGCCACGCTAGCGCCCTCCATGGATATCGTCGTGTCGTCCAACTTCGAACGTCTGCTGTTCGATGCCTACGAGCGTGATGGCGACGCCGTGGCCGCCCTGCTGGAGCGCTTCCAGCAGGAGCCCACGGCGCTGGCCGATGCGCCGCTGGCCAAGCTGCGGGAAAAATTCGCCAGCTACAGCGTGGATGACGCCACGATTCTGGAAGTCATTCGCGAAGCCCATCGCCGCACGGGTGAGATTCTCGACCCCCATACCGCCACCGGTTATCGCGCGGCGGAGCGGGCGCGTCAGGATACCACCACGCCAATGATCACCCTGGCCACGGCCCACCCGGCGAAATTTGCCGAAGCCGTGGTCAAGGCGGGCTTCCAGGGCGTGCCGCTACCCACGCACATGAACGACCTGCTGGAGCGTGAAGAGCGCTACACCGTGCTGCCGGCAGAGCTGGGTGCGGTGCAGCAGTTCGTTGCCGACAACCGTCGCTGAGGTGGCATGACGACAGTGTCACCCCTCTCAGCCAGTCACCCTCGCCTCGAGCCTCGTCCTCTGGACGAGGCTGTTTACATGCGCGCCCAGGCGCAAGGGCTAAGCGAGCTGCAGGCGCGCCTGTTGGCGTCGCGGCTGCCCGGCTATACCGGCGAACTGACGCCGCTGGTGTCGCCCAGCCTGCGCTATCTGGTGCACCCTGAAAAGCTGGCCGATGGTCGGCGCGCCGCGGAGCGTATCGCCCAGGCCGTCGCCGAAGGCGAGTCCATCGGCATCCTGACCGATTACGATGTCGATGGCATCACCTCTCACGTGGTCATTCGGCGTACGCTGGTCGAGCTATTTGGCGTGCCCGAGCACAAGCTACACAGCTTAATTGGTCACCGCATTCACGACGGCTACGGCATCAGCCTGCCGCTGGTGGAGCGAACGCTCGGCTTGAAGCCGCTGCCCACGCTGGTGATCACCGCCGACTGTGGCAGCTCCGACGAGCCGCGGATCGCGCGCTTGAAAGCGGCGGGGATCGACGTGGTGGTCAGCGACCACCATGCGCTGCCCTTGGAAGGCCCGCCGCCCTCGGCTTACGCCTGCGTCAACCCCACCCGCAGCGACTGTCGCTATCCGGATAAAACCATCGCAGGCTGCATGGTGGCGTGGCTACTGATGTCACTGGCCCGTAGCGTGCTGGTGGAGTGGGGCGCGCTGCCGGATGCCACCCCCAAGCTCTCGCCCTGGCTCTCCTACGTGGCCCTGGGCACGGTGGCCGACTGCGTCTCGTTGGGGGGCAGCCCTGCCAACCGAGCGGTGGTCAGCCATGGGTTGACCCTGATCAACCGTATGGATGCCGCCTGCTGGCGCGCCATGGCCGCGCGGTTAGGGGCCGACAGTGTCCCGTTCAACGCCGAAACCCTGGCGTTTCAGATGGGCCCGCGCATCAATGCCCGCTCGCGGCTGGACGACCCCTATGCGGCGCTGCACTTCATGCTGGCCGAGAGCGACGGCGTCGCCAATCGGCAGTTGGAGGTGCTGGATCAGGATAATCAGTCGCGCAAGGCCATCGAAGCCGACATGACCGAGGAAGCCAAGGCGCTGGCGGTCGCGGCTCTGGAGGCCAATGAGCCCGCTATCGTGGTGCTGCTGGAAGACGGCCACCCCGGCGTGCAAGGGATCGTCGCTTCCCGCCTGGTACAGGCCTATGGCCGTCCGGCGCTGATACTGACGCGGGCCGCTGCACCCAACATGCTGACCGGTTCTGGCCGCTCCATCGACGGCCTGCATCTGCGCGACGCGCTGCAAAGAACCTTCGAGCTGGCACCAGAGGCGCTGCCGCGCTTTGGCGGGCACCGCGGTGCCGCAGGGGTCGGTGTGCCCAGGGAGCAGCTGGTGGCCTTCAAGGCGGCTTTTCTGCAGGCCGTTGGCGAGCAACTGGGCAACATGCCGCTCTACCCTCGCCTATGGACCGATGGCGAGCTGTCAACGGCCCAGCTTAGCCTGGCCACGCTGGAAGAGATCGAGACCCTGGGCCCCTATGGCCGGGAGTTCGAACCTCCGCTGTTCGAAGGACGCTTCATCGTGGAGGCGCTGCGCCCGGTGGGGGCCGAAGGCTCGCATCTGATGATGGAGCTTTCCATGGGAGCGGTGACCAGCAAGGCGATCTGGTTTCGCGCCCTGACGCCGGGCGAGCTGCCTTCGTTTGGGGTGGGCGACACCCTGCACTGTGCCTACAAGCTCAACCGCAACCGCTGGCGCGGTCGCGAGGCACTGCAATTGATGGTGGAGCACGCTAGCCCCGTTTGACGCGCTCCGCTATCCTCGCGTCCTTGGCCGATGCCCCGGCCGCTCCAACAATCCTAAAAAGGACGCATCGATGCGTATGGAAGATCTTCCCAAGGACCCCCACAAGCCCTACGAGGACGTGATGGCGATGCTGCTGGGCACGCTGTTCGTGGCGCTGGGAGTCACCCTGTATACCCACGCGGTGCTGCTGACAGGCAGCACCGCCGGGATGGCGCTGCTGCTGAATTACCTGAGCGGATGGGGGTTCGGTGTGTGGTTCTTTGCCATCAACCTGCCGTTTTACTATCTGGCCATCAAGCGCATGGGCTGGAGCTTTACGCTACGTACCTTTGCCGCCATTGGCCTGGTCTCGCTATTTTCCGAGTTGACCCAGCGCTGGGTCAGTTTTGAAAGCGTCCCTTCGCTGTACGCCGCCGTGATGGGCGGCGCGCTGATGGGCATTGGCATGCTGATGCTGTTTCGCCACCGCACCAGCCTTGGCGGCATCAACATTCTGGCGCTCTACCTGCAAGACAAGCATGGCCTGCGGGCAGGCTTTGTGCAGCTCGGCATCGACGCCGTGATCCTGCTGGTGGCACTCACCCAGCTACCCCTAGACCGCGTAGGCTACTCGGTGTTGGGGGCGCTGATGCTCAACTTGATTATCGCCCTGAACCACAAGCCAGGGCGTTATATCGGGGTTAGCTAAGCGGTTGCTAGTTAAGCCAAAACCACCAGACGATCAAGCCAATGACGGCGATACCCGCAAGATTGATCAGTAAACTCATACGGCCTCCTGCTGGGTGGGCTTCCATAACCGCAGGCGGTTGGCGTTGCTGACCACGGTGATGGAGGAGAGCGACATGGCCGCGCCCGCAATAATGGGTGACAGCAGCATGCCGGTCATGGGGTAGAGCACGCCAGCGGCAATCGGGATGCACAGCACGTTATAGCCAAACGCGCCGATCAGGTTCTGCTTGATGTTAGAGAGCGTGGCACGGCTCAGTTCAATCGCCGTGGCCACGCCGTGTAGTGAACCGCGCATCAGCGTAATACCGGCGCTCTCCATGGCGATATCGGTACCCTGGCCAATGGCAAAACCCACGTTGGCTCGGGCCAGCGCGGGGGCGTCGTTAATACCGTCGCCCACCATGCCGACCACTTCGCCCGCCGCTTGGCGGCGCTCAATTTCTGCGTGCTTGTCGTCAGGCGTCATACCTGCCTTGAACTCGCTAATGCCGACCTCGCGGGCCACCGCAGCAGCGGTATGCTCGTTATCGCCCGTCAACATCACCACGGTTAACCCATCATCCTGCAAGCGCTTCACGGCGGCGGCGGCATCTTTGCGCAGCGGGTCGCTAACGCCGAAGAGGGCGGCCAGCTTGCCATTCACCGCTAAATAAACCAGCGAGCGCGCCTTGGCTTCCAACTGGCGAATGCTCTCGTCTGCTGGGGAAAGATCAACGCCAGCCTCATCCAGTAGCCGCGCATTGCCTAGCAGCAGCGTGTCATTAGCTTGGCTGGTGCCTTTAACACCGCCGCCGGTCACGCTATCAAAGCTAGCCAGCGTATCGGGTCGGGCGCCTTGCTCTTCGGCGTAGGCCGTCAGCGCTTTGGCAAGGGGGTGCTCGGAGCGGCTCTCTAAGGCGGCCACCCAGGCCAGTACTTGGGTGCTATCATCGTGCAGCACCGTTGCCTCGGTGACGCGCGGTTTGCCTTCGGTCAGCGTTCCCGTTTTATCGACGACCAGCGTGTTCAGGCGGCTAGCGGTTTGCAGCGCTTCGCCGCTGCGCACCAGCACGCCATGCTCGGCGGCTTTGCCCACGCCAATCATGGTAGAGATCGGGGTGGCCAAGCCCAGCGCGCAGGGGCAGGCGATAATTAGCACGGTAGTAGCAGTAACCAGCATATGAATAGCCACCGGAGCGGGTCCGAGGTTGTACCAGGCAAGGGCCGTTAGCACCGCAATAATCATCACGGCGGGTACAAATATGCCTGAGATCGTATCGGCCAGCTCGCCAATCGGTGGGCGGGAGTTTTGTGCGCTGGCCACCTGCTCGGTAATGCGCCCCAAACGGGTATCGCGGCCGATGCGCGTGGCGCGGTACACCAAGCTACCGTTACCGTTCACCGTGCCCGCGCTTACGTCATCGTCCGCTGTTTTATGCACGGGCACCGGTTCGCCGGTAAGCATGGATTCATCGATATAGCTCTGGCCGTCGAGCACTACGCCATCCACCGGCAGCCGCTCACCGGGGCGCACGCGAATATGGTCATCCAGCGCTACATCGTCCACCGCGATTTCTTGTTCAACGCCGTCGCGTATCACCCGGGCGGTTTTCTCCTGCAGGTCGAGCAGCCGTTTAAGGGCGCTGCTGGTGCGACCGCGGGCTTTGAGCTCCAGTGCATTGCCCAACAAAATCAGGCCGATCACCATGGCAGAGGCTTCAAAATAGATGCCGTGAGCCACCTCAGGCAACCAGGGGGCAAAGAGCACCACCATCATGGAGTAGAGCCAGGCGGTGCCGGTACCCATGGCCACCAGGGTGTCCATGTTGGCTTGATGATGCTTGAGGTTCTTCCATGCATTCACAAAGAAGTGGCGGCCAGGAAAGACCAGAATGGCCAGGGTGAGCAGGCCAATCACCAGCCAGAACAAGCGCCCCATCCCCACCGGGTGTGGGTGATAGAAAAACATACTGAGCATGAGCGGTAGCGCCAAGGCGAGCGAGTAGGCACTACCCTTCAGGCGGATTTTATAGAGCCGCGCTTCTTGTTCTGCACGCGTCTCTTCGGCGGCGCGCATATCGACAATCGGTTCGGCGCGGTAGCCTGCGGCATCGACGGCGGCCAGCAGCGTTGCTACATCGACGTGGCCAAACACCTGGGCGGTATGGGTCGCGAAATTGACGCTGGCCGTATCCACGCCTTGTGCGCGTTCCAAGGCTTTCTGGACACTTTTGACACAGCTGGCGCAGGTCATGCCGGTGATGGCCAGGCGTATTCGCTGGCTGCCCTGGTGGGAGCGTGGCGTGTCAGCCGTGTGGGCCGCTGCCGTCGAGTCGTTACCTTCGGCCTCGGTTTTGGTGTCGTCAACAGCTGGCGGGGCCAGCTCGCTGGGAGGGTAGCCTGCCTTTGCCAGGGCGTCATCCAGAGCCGTCATGCTCAGGGTGGTGGTGACCTCCAGGCGTTTGTCGGCTGGAAAGCCGGTTACCTCGGCAGTGGCGTCCTCGGCGAGAATTGCTTCCCGCATGCGCTTGACGCAGCCCTGGCAGTTCATGCCGGGCACGGTGCGGGTCAGCGTTGTTGGCGGTGCGTGGCGTTGGGGCATGCTGCCTCCTCGGGAAAACTTTCGATCAAGCGGCACAGGCTGTGGCCATCGGGGGTGCCGTCGGGCATGGTCTGCCAGCTCTCCAGCGCCTGCTCCATGCGGTGCGCTAGCGCTTCCAGCTCGGCAATGCGCGCCCTGATTTGCGGCAGACGATGGGCCAGCAGGTCGCGTACCAGTGGGCAGGGCGAGTCGCCCTGGTCGGCATGGGCCAGAATGTCGCGTATTTCGGCCACGCTAAAACCCAGTTTGCGGGCGCGCTGAATGAAGTGCAGGCGCTCCAGGTCCCCAGCGGTGTAGAGCTGATAGCCATTGTCTGGATGCCTGCTCGGCGTCAAGAGGCCTTCACGGGTGTAGTGACGCACCGTTTCCGCCGTGACGCCACCGCGTTTGGCCAGTTCACCGACTTTGATGGCGCTCACGAAGCCTCCTTTTTGACATCGCTTTTGAAAAAGATAGTGTAAAACCCTTGGGTAACCCATAGGTCAAGGGCCGCCCTTATCTCCATCGAAATGACTAAAACACTGATTTCAAACGACCGTGCGACTAATGTATAAGTAAAAAACAAAATAAAACGCTCGTTTGCCTTTGAACCAAACCCTACATTGGGCGAAAATTTAGGTGTCAGAACAATGCGGATGGAACGCACCGTCCGACGGATCATCGGGAGAGAGGCCCACTATGTATAATAACTTTAAAAAGCTCACCCTGACCGCTGCAGTAGCAGCGGTAGCATTTGCCAGCCAAGCTAACGCAGGCGGGTACCAAATCAACGAACAGAGCGTTAGCGGCCAGGGGTATGGTCACGCAGGCCGTAGCTCAAACGTCAACGATGCAACGATTGTTTACGGTAACCCAGCGGGTATGTCGTTCCTGGATCGCGCTCAGGTGACGGCGGGCGGCACTTATCTGAACGTGAATACAGACATTCGTAACGTGGAAGCCAGCCGCACGCTTGATGCGGGCGTGGCGATGGGTGGCGCACCTGCCGGGGTGCAGGTGCCGATTGGTGGCGTACCCGGTACCAACGATGGCGACATGGTGCCAGGCACTCTCATACCCTTTGCTTTCTATGCTCAGCCGGTCAATGACCGCTTGGCCTTTGGCTTTGGCGTGTATGCTCCCTTTGGTGCTAAAACCGACTACGAAGATAGTTTCCAGGGCCGTTACTTTGGCGACTACACCGAAATCCGCGTGGTCAGTGCACAACCCACGGTTTCCTACCGCTTCAACGACCAGTGGTCGGTGGGTGCCGGTGTGACCTATAACCGTGTCGACGGTGAGCTGCGTCGTCAGCTGCCCACGGGGCCAGGGTTCGACCCGGCCACGGATGTCGATTCTCGCGTGGAAGGGGATGACGATGCCTGGGGTTACAACCTGGGAGTGATCTATCAGCCCGTTCCTGAAACCACGTTCGGCCTGACCTATCGCTCCAAGGTGGATTACACTTTGGATGGCACCTTCGTGGCGCGTGACCCTGCGGGCAACGTGGTGCGGGCGGATGATAATGCAACGCTGGATTTGACCACGCCTGAAACCATCAACTTCTCGTTGACGCAACAGATGAGTGATCGGCTGAAGCTGATGTTTGGCACTTCGTGGGTACGCTGGAGTCGCTTCGATCAGATTCTGGTCCAGGGCAGCCAGGGCGATACCATTACCCAGGAGCAGCAGGATTACTCCAACGCCTGGGCGTTCGCGACCGGCGGCGAGTACCAGTTGACGCCGCAGCTTGCCCTGCGTGCAGGCGTCACGCTCGACTTCACGCCCACCAGCGATGAATTCCGTAGCGTACGTATTCCGTCAGATGACCGGCGCATTTTCTCGATTGGCGCAGGCTGGAGCCCCACGCCAGACCTGACGCTTGATTTCGCCTACTCCTACCTGACCGAGGGTGGCACCTTCGTCGAGCAAGAGCGGCGCGACCTGCTGGCCAGCGCACAAACCGGCGGCCAGCCCATTGGCGGGGTGAACTACTCGGCTGACTACAAGAACGAAGCCCATGGCTTCGGTGCTCAGCTGACCTATCGGTTCTGATGTGACGGCTCGCGCTTACTGATCGACTGACCCGGCTTCGGCCGGGTTTTTTGCTTTCTCAGGGTGGGTGCGATTGGCAGCGGGTTTGGTTACAATGCCTGCCAGAATGTCGCCGTTGGGGTGGCTGGCACCGTCTCAGGTGGCCAGGCCACCCCAACGGCGACTGTCTCTTTTGCGGCGCGAGGCGACCCCGCGTCAGCGAGCTTTATTTACCGACCAAGATTAGGGCGATCCATGCTGGAAACCAACCCGATTCACAACCAGATCAAGGACCTGTCTGAGCGGACAGACGTTCTTAGGGGGTATCTTTGACTATGCCGAGCGTAAAGATCGGCTAGAAGAAGTTTCCCGCGAGCTCGAAGACCCCAACGTCTGGAACGACCCGGAATACGCCCAGAAACTGGGCAAGGAACGGGCCTCCCTGGAAGCCATCGTGGCCACCATCGACGAGCTGGAACAGGGCCTGGCGGATAGCCGCGACCTGTTGGAGCTGGCCGAGATGGAAGAAGACGAGGCCACGGTCGAGGAAGTCCGCAAGGAGCTGTCCGGGCTGCAAGATGCGTTGGAAAAACTCGAGTTTCGCCGCATGTTCTCGGGAGAAATGGACGAGAACAACGCTTATCTGGATATTCAGTCAGGATCGGGCGGCACCGAAGCTCAGGATTGGGCCAACATTCTGCTGCGCATGTACCTGCGTTGGGCCGAAAGCCACGGCTTCAAGACCGAGATCATCGAAATCTCTGCCGGGGAAGTCGCGGGCATCAAGTCGGCGTCGCTGCATATTCAGGGTGACTATGCCTTTGGCTGGCTGCGTACCGAAACCGGCGTCCATCGTCTGGTGCGCAAGAGCCCCTTCGACTCGGGTGGCCGTCGCCACACCTCGTTTGCCTCCGTCTTTCTGTCGCCAGAAATCGACGACAGCTTCGAGGTCGAGATCAACCCGTCGGACCTGCGCGTGGACACTTACCGCTCCAGTGGTGCGGGTGGCCAGCACGTCAACACCACCGACTCGGCGGTGCGGATCACCCACGAGCCCACCGGCATCGTGGTGGCCTGTCAAAACCAGCGTAGCCAGCATGCCAACCGCGACTTCGCCATGAAGCAGTTGAAAGCGAAGCTGTGGGAATTCGAAATGCAAAAGCGCAACGCTGCCAAGCAGGAAGCGGAAGACTCCAAGGCCGATATCGGCTGGGGTAGCCAGATTCGCTCTTACGTACTGGACGATCAGCGCATCAAGGATTTGCGCACCGGCGTTCAATCCAGCAACTGTGACAAGGTACTCGACGGCGATCTGGACCAGTTCATCATCGCCAGCCTGAAGCAGGGTCTGTAATCTTTTTAGCGTGTGAATTTGAATAGGGTGCCCGATGACCAACCAAGACGCGTCTTCTTTCGACAATGAAAATCACCTGATCGCCGAGCGCCGTGCCAAGCTCGCCGCCCGCCGTGAGCGGGCGGCAGAGCAGGGCAAGAGTGCCTTTCCAAACGACTTTCGCCGCGACAGCCTGACCGTAGAGCTACAGCAACTGCTGGGTGACAAGGACAAGGCCGAGCTGGAAGCGCTTGACCATCAGGCGTCGGTAGCGGGTCGTGTCATGCGCCAGCGTGGCCCCTTCATCGTGATTCAGGATGTGGCTGGCCAGATTCAGCTCTACGTGGACAAGAAAGGGCTGCCGGAAGACGTGCTGGAGGATATCAAGGGCTGGGACATCGGCGATATCGTCGCGGCCCGCGGCCCGGTGCACAAATCCGGCAAGGGCGACCTTTACGTCATGATGGTGGAAGCGCAGCTGCTCACCAAGAGCCTGCGCCCCCTGCCGGACAAGTTCCATGGCCTGACCGACCAGGAAGCGCGCTATCGTCAGCGTTACGTAGACCTGATCATGAACCCGCAGTCGCGCAAGGTATTCGAAACCCGTGCGGCGGTGATCAGCTCCATGCGGCGCTTCTTCGAAGCGCGCGGCTTCATGGAAGTGGAAACGCCCATGCTGCAGCCGATTCCCGGCGGCGCGGCGGCGCGCCCGTTTATTACCCACCACAATGCGCTGGATATCGATATGTATCTGCGTATTGCGCCGGAGCTTTACCTCAAGCGCCTGGTGGTGGGTGGTTTCGAGAAAGTGTTCGAGATCAACCGCAACTTCCGTAACGAAGGGCTCTCCACGCGCCACAACCCC
Source organism: Vreelandella stevensii S18214 (assembly GCF_000275725.1). Classification (GTDB taxonomy): domain Bacteria; phylum Pseudomonadota; class Gammaproteobacteria; order Pseudomonadales; family Halomonadaceae; genus Vreelandella; species Vreelandella stevensii. The sequence goes on from NZ_AJTS01000047.1 coordinate 61,575, forward strand.
GAGTTCACCATGGTGGAGTTCTACTGGGCCTACGCGGATTACCGCGACCTGCTGGACATGACCGAAGCCATGCTGCGCACGGCGGCTCAGGAAGTGCTGGGCACCACCACGCTTACCTACCAAGGGGCCAGCTACGACTTCGGCCAGCCCTTCAAACGCCTGACCCTGCGCCAGGCGATTCTGGATCACGGCGACGGCATTACCGAGGCCGACCTGGCGACGCTGGAAGCGGCCCGTGCGGCTGCCGAGAAGCTTGGTATCAAGGTGAAAGAGAGCTGGGGCCTGGGTAAGCTGCAGACCGAGATCTTCGAGGAAGTGGCCGAGCACAAGCTCGACCAGCCCACGTTCATTACCGAATATCCCGCCGAGGTGAGCCCCTTGGCGCGCCGCAACGACGCCGACCCGTTCGTCACCGACCGCTTTGAGTTCTTTGTCGGTGGGCGTGAAATCGCCAATGGTTTCTCGGAGCTGAACGACGCCGAAGACCAGGCGGAGCGTTTCCGTGAGCAGGCAGCCGAAAAAGACGCCGGGGACCTGGAAGCCATGTACTACGATGCCGACTACGTTCGCGCCCTGGAGTACGGCATGCCGCCCACGGCAGGCGAAGGCATCGGGATCGACCGGCTGGTGATGCTGTTTACCGACAGTCCCTCCATTCGAGACGTGTTGTTGTTCCCGGCGATGCGCCCCGAGGTTGATTAACGTTAAACGTCGCACGGGCGGACGAAAAGTTGGTAAGGGCGCGTTTTAGCGCCCATAATGGTCAACGTTTCGACGGCGAGGAGAATCCCATGAAACTGCTAAATCGCTCTGCCTTGAGCGTCAGGCCGACCCAGACCTTCGTGGACTGGATCAATGCGCTCGAACCCACCATGGGAGACGACGACCTGACCCTGGCCGACGTCGAGCGTGAAAGCACGGTGTATCTGATTCCCGAAATGGATACCCCGGAGGCGCTGGAGACGTTTGTCCGCGACCGGCACGTGGAGATTCTGGAAACCGAGCTGCGCGCCTGGGAAGAGGATGAGCGCCAGTGGCCCGAAAAGCTCGACTGGGCGCTGTTCGAGGATTTCCTGCGCGTCGAGCACAGCTATCTGGCCATCGACCTGGATGACGAGACGGCCCTCGAGATCTCTGACGTTGACGATGCCCTGCTGCTCGACAACGAACAAGATTAGCGTGCTATTATTTTTAGCGTAAGCGCACTGTGAAACCGGCTTCGGCCGGTTTCGCCGTTTCAGAGGGGTTGTTCAGGAAGTGATGACCATGCGACTGTTCGAAACTCGTCCAGGTGACGACGGCCTGCCCGGGCCAGAGCGACGGCTGGCCGTGCTGGCCTTGGTGACCGGTACCTTGATGGCGGTCATGGATACCACCATGATCAATCTGGCGTTACCGACGATTGCCGCCGACCTGGGCATCCCAGCGTCTCGGGCCGTCTGGATCACCAACCTGTTTCAAGTGGTATGCGCCGCCTTTTTGCTGGTGTTTGCCGGTATCAGCGAGCTGGTCACACGGCGGCGACTGTATCTGTTCGGCATCGGCCTGTTCATGGCCGCCTCGCTGGGGGCGGCGTTATCCCGCCAGTGGGAGTCATTGCTGGTATTTCGCGCCTTGCAAGGGCTGGGCGCTGCCGCCACCCTCTCCATAGGGCCATCGCTCTATCGAGCCATCTTCCCGTCGCGGCTGTTGGGCAGCGCGCTCGGCTTGAGTGCGCTGGTGGTGGCCGGGGGCTACGCGGCTGGCCCGACCTTGAGTGGCGTCATCCTGTCGTTCGCCGATTGGCCGTGGCTGTTTGCGCTGAACGTGCCCCTGGGGCTCTGCTCGCTCTGGCTGGCGGGCCGGGCCTTGCCGCGCGACACTCCCCGGCAAGGCGCCTTCGATACCCTGGGGGCGCTCTACTCCATGCTGATGCTGGCCAGCTTCTTCGTGGCCATGGACGCCGTCGGGCACGCTGCGCCCCTGTGGCAAAGCGGGGGCTGGGCACTGCTGGCCGTACTGGCTTGCGGGCTGTTTATCCGCCGCCAGCGGCACGCCCCTTATCCGCTGCTGCCGCTGAGCGTCTTTGCCGAAAAGCGTTTTACCCTGGCCGTGTCGGCTTCTGGACTGGCGTTTATCGGCCAAGGGCTGACCTTCGTGGCGCTGTCGTTTTTCTATCAGGAGCAGATGGGCTTTTCACCGCTGGAAACGGCCTGGCTGTTCACCCCGTGGCCGCTGGCTATCATGCTGGTGGGGCCGCTGGCAGGCAGGTTGGCAGACCGTATCAACCCTAGCTTGCTGTCGAGCACGGGCCTGGTGCTGCTGATCATCGGGCTGGTGGCGCTGGCGCAGGTCGATGAAGGCACGGGCGTGGCGGGAAGCCTGTGGCGCACGGCGCTGTGCGGCATCGGTTTTGGCCTGTTTCAGCCCCCCAACAACCGCGAAATGATGGGCAGCCTGCCGCCGGAGCGTAGCGCCAATGTGTCGGGAGTCATGAGCACCATGCGCACGGTCGGGCAGTCTTTCGGGGTGGCCCTGGTGGGGGCTGCCCTGGCGCTAGGGGCGCCCGTTCAGCTGACCCTTTGGCTGGGAGCGGCCACCACGCTTCTGGCGCTGCTGGCCAGCCTGTCGCGTATTCGCGTGGCGCAGCAGGCGTTATTGGCGCGGCGGGCATCGTCGGCTGGCAAGTAAGGGCGTACAATGGTGACGTTGCGGACAGAAGGAGAACGCCCCATGGCGATACAGACACAGATCGAGCAGAAGTTGGCGGCGCTGACCCCTGAGCTGCTCCAGGTCGAAAACGAAAGCCACATGCACAACGTGCCGGCCAACTCTGAAACGCATTTCAAGGTCACGCTGGTCAGCGACAGCTTCGAAGCCATGATGCCGGTGAAACGCCATCAGCAGATCTATGCGCTGCTGGCCGACGAGCTGTCGGGGCCGGTGCACGCTCTGGCGCTGCACCTCTACACGCCCACCGAGTGGCAGGCCCGGGGCGGTGCGCGCCCCGATTCGCCCCACTGTCGTGGCGGCGGAAAGTGACACCGGAAGCCGCGCGAAGGCACTATCTGGAGGCCATGGGCATTACCGCCTGGGCCTCCCGCTATCAACTGCCCAACGCGCTCCCCACGCAAGCCTGTGAATGGGAAGACGCCCCTGCCAAGGCGCCACCGCGCGAGCGCCTGCACGCCCTGCTGGACGATGCTCCGCCGCCGCGCCCACGGCCCGCTGCGGCAGAGGCCAGCGCCCCTGCGCCTGCCAGTTCCCATGCCGCCCCCCAGGCGGTGCGCGCGCTGCTGGGCGGCCAACCTGTCGAAGCGCCAGCGCCGCAAGCGCCAGACGATGCCGTATCCGAGACCCCCAAGGCAGTGGCCAAACCGCTGGAGTTCAGCCTGTCCTGCGTCTGTCTCGATGGCCGCTGGCTCAGCCTGTGCGAAGGCGACATGTCACCTCCCGAGCAGCAGCTGTTGGCCAATATGCTGCGTGCGGCAGGACTTTTGAAAGGTGAGCTGCCCACGGTGGTCACTTTCAAATGGCCGCCGATGGCCACTGCATTTACCCCAGAGGACCCGTTGGAAGAAGCCCGAGAGGGGCTGGCTGCCTTCGTCTCCGGCGCGGCCAGCCGTCAGGGCTGGGCGTTGGAAAGCGTGCTCTGGTGGGGCGCGAGCGATGCCGTAGAGGCATCGGCCATGGCGCAGGTGATGGCCCTGACCGATGGGCGTAGCCGCAGCTTGTCCTTGCCGGTATGGGAGGCGCCAGGGTTGTCGGCACTGATGCAGCAGGCCGGAGCCAAACGTGCCCTGTGGCCACGGTTGGTGGCATTGGGGCAGCAGTGGAGCTCGCATGATCACTCGGCTTGACGGCCAGCACGCCGAAGGAGTGTGCTCGCTCGAAGTGCAGGCGCGCAGCGGAGCAAGTCGCGCTCAGTTGCTGGCAGCGCTGCAGGACGAACAAGCCTGGGTGGCAGGGTATTGGCAAGAGAGTGTTCTGCTGGGCTATGCGCTGCTGGTCAGGCTGCCCTTCGATGCCGAGTTGCAGGCCATTGGCGTAAGCCCGGAGGCACAGGGGCAAGGGGTAGGGAGGCAGCTGCTGGACGCCTGCGTGGCCGCGGCCACGCAGTGGTCATCCGAGCGGCTATTGCTGGAAGTGCGCGCTGGCAACCAGCGGGCCATAGCGCTTTATCGTCGGGCGGGGTTCGCACAGGATGGGTGCCGTAAAGGCTACTACCCGGCCGCTGAAGGGACGACCGGGCGAGAAGATGCGCTGCTGATGTCGCGGTCGTTGCCTTAAGAGGCGCTGCCCCCTTCGATACCGTCGAACTTGCTCAGGACACCCTGCAGGCGACGCTCCCACTCTTCGCGCTCCTGCTTCAGCTGGCTGTTTTCATTGCGAAGCTCTTCGTTTTCCAACTTCATCATCTCCAACGCCTCGACGGTGTCGGTGACTTTCTGCTCCAACTGATTGAAAAGCTCCAGGCTCATGCCTACCTCCGGTGACGATCGGCAGGCAGCGGCCTGCCGACATGGGAATGAATAACGATGTCGATGCGCCGAGCGTAACGCTGCGGCGAGTCGTCGGCAAGCGCTTTACGCAGGCCCGCGACGATAGAGTCGGGCAACGCTTTCACCCGCCCGGGTTTCTCTATGCAACTGCCAGTTGGCCGGGACTTCCGGGGTTAGCGTGTGCTCGGTTTCGAGATAGATCATGGCATCGTTGGCCAGCCAGCCGCCTGCCTCCAGTTGGGCGCAGCAAGGTGCTGCCAGCCCCTGATGGAAGGGGGGGTCGAGAAACACCAGCGCCATGGGGTCGCCGGGCTGGGCGAGAAATGCCTGCGCCTCCTGGGTCACCACGTGCCCTTTGAGTGTGCCCAGGGTGGCCAGATTGTCGCCGATGAGTGACGCCACCGCCGGGGTGCGCTCGACGAAGGTCACGACAGCCGCCCCCCTGGAGAGCGCTTCGATACCCAGCGCACCGGTGCCTGCGAACAGATCGAGGACGCGCTGGCCGTAAAGCGCCTGGCCCAGCCAGTTGAACAGGGTTTCACGCACCCGGTCCGGCGTGGGGCGCAGTCCCGGCTGGTCGAGTACCGGCAGCAAACGGCGGCGGTAGTCACCACCAATGATGCGCAATTTTCCCGGTGGCCGAGTCGTGCCATGGGATGCAGAAGCGCCGCGAGGCGTTGAGCGAGAGGAGCGTTGTCGTTTCATGACGCGGATTGTAGCGGGCAACTTATCCAAAGTCTTGGCCTGCGGTGGTAGGATAATCGCAATGTTCACCTATTCAGTCGGATGACCCTTATGTTCGGTTTTTTCAAACGCAAGAAAAAGCACGACTCCCAGCAGGAGCCGCAGGAAAGTCAGGATCCGTCGCTAGGCGCTGAGCCCCCCGTCAGCGAGCGTGACACACCGGCTCCCGCGGCGGAAGAGGCCGCGCCAGAGGTGCCTCGCGAAGACGCGCCCGCCAGTGCCAAGACGCTGGATGAGCCGCTATCTCCGTCAGCCACCGAGGAAGAGGCAGCGCTGCCCCAGGACGAAGAGCCGGTGCACAGTGAGCTTGTGGAACATACGCTGCCAGAGCCAGAGCCAGAGCCAGAGCCAGAGCCAGAGCCAGAGCCAGAGCCAGAGCCAGAGCCAGAGCCAGAGCCAGAGCCAGAGCCAGAGCCAGAGCCAGATCCAGAGCCAGAGCTAGAGCCAGAGCCAGCCAAGCCCGCGCTACAAGAGAAGCCGGTGGCCGAGCAGGGCGAGAAGAAGGGCTGGTTTGCACGCATCAAGTCGGGGCTGGGCAAGACCCGCGCCAACCTGACCGATGGCTTGGCCGATCTGTTTCTGGGCAAGAAGCATATCGATGACGAGCTGCTGGAAGACCTGGAAACCCAGCTGTTGATGGCCGATGTGGGCATCGAAGCCACCAGCGAGATCATCGAGCGCCTGGAAGCGCGGGTGTCCCGCAAGGAACTGAACAACCCGGAGGCGCTGTATCGCGGCTTGCAGGAAGAGCTGGCCGCGCTGCTGGGGCCGGTCTCCACGCCGCTGGATGTCCAGAGCGCCAATGGCGGGCCCTTCGTCATTCTGGTGGTGGGGGTCAATGGGGTGGGGAAAACCACCACCATCGGCAAGCTCACCCAGCGTTTTCAGCGCGAAGGCAAGAGTGTCATGCTGGCGGCGGGGGATACCTTCCGGGCGGCCGCCGTGGAGCAGTTGAAGGTCTGGGGTGAGCGCAACAGCGTTCCGGTGATTGCTCAGCACACCGGCGCAGACAGCGCATCGGTGATTTACGATGCGGTGGCGGCGGCCAAGGCTCGTGGGGTGGACGTGCTGATTGCCGACACGGCCGGGCGGCTGCATAACAAGAGCCACCTGATGGAAGAGCTCAAGAAGGTGCACCGTGTCATGCAGAAGCTGGATGACACCGCACCCCACGAGGTGATGCTGGTGCTGGATGCGGGCACGGGCCAGAACGCCATCTCCCAGGCCAGCACGTTCAATGAAGCGGTGCCGATCAGTGGCATCACGCTGACCAAGCTGGACGGTACCGCCAAGGGCGGCATCATCTTCGCGCTGGCCAAACAGCTGGAGACGCCCATCCGGTTCATTGGCGTGGGTGAAGGTCTGGACGACCTGCGCCCCTTCGATGCCCACGATTTCGTCAACGCACTGTTTGACCGCCAGGGAGATGATAGCCGCGCATGATTGCCTTCGAGCATGTGGGTAAGCGCTATGGAGGGCGCTTTGATGCGCTGGCGCACCTGAACTTCCGCGTGGCCAGAGGCGAAATGGTCTTTTTGACCGGCCACTCGGGGGCAGGCAAAAGTTCGCTGCTGCGGCTCATCATGCGTCTTGAAACTCCTAGCCGGGGCCGGGTGGTGGTGGCGGGGCACGATATTGCCCAGCTGCACCCCAGTCAGGTGCCGTTCTACCGCCGCCAGATTGGCGTTGTGTTTCAGGACCACCAGCTGCTGTTCGACCGCAGCGTGTTCCACAACGTGTCGCTGCCGCTGGAAATCCAGGGCGTCGAGCCACGAGAGGCCGCCCGGCGGGTGCGTGCCGCCCTCGACAAGGTAGGTCTCTTGCATCGCGAGAAAGCGCTGCCCATCGAACTTTCTGGTGGTGAGCAGCAGCGGGTGGGCATTGCGCGGGCAGTGGTCAACAAGCCAGCCTTGCTGCTGGCGGATGAGCCCACCGGTAACCTCGACCCACAGCTATCGGCGGATATCATGGGGCTCTTCGAGGATTTCAATCGGATTGGCACGACCATCATGATCGCCAGCCACGACCTGGCGCTGATTGCCCGGTTGCGTCACCGCATTCTGCGTTTGCAGGATGGTCGTCTGGTGGGTGACGAGGGAGCCTTATGAAGCGTTCGACACCCCGCCACCCTGCCACGCCGCGCCAGGGTGGCGCTGCCCCGCGAGCCAGACGCGCTGCACCCACCCCGTCTTCACCGAGCGAAGCGACAGCACGCAAGGGGGCGCGTTCGCAGCAGACACGTTTCAGCAGTCGCCTGCGTGCCTGGGGCAGGCACCATCGTGCCATGGCCATCGACAGCCTGTACCGGCTGGTGCGCCAGCCGCTGGGCAACCTGCTGACCATGCTGGCCATTGCGATTGCGCTGGTGCTCCCGGCCGCGCTCTGGCTGACGCTGGATAGCGCTCGCCTGCTGAATACCGAGCTGGATGAAAGCGCGACGCTGACGGTCTACCTCGACGTTGCCGTGGACGAAGCGCAGGCGGCGCGTATAGAAGAGGCGGTCGTGGCAGACGAAGGCGTGGCGCAGGCACGCATGATCAGCCCGGAAGAGGGCATGGCCGAATTCCAGCAGTCGCTGGGCATCGATGACACTTTGGCGGGGCTGGATGACAACCCGTTGCCCACCAGCATCGTGATCGCACCGCAAAGCGTCGACCCCGATGCCATGGCGGAGCTGGCCCATCGGCTCGAAACCCTCACTGGCGTAGACGAAGTTCGTGTCGATCTGGCCTGGGTGGAGCGGCTGCGCCATTTGGCCGAGCTGGGGCGCCGGGTGGCGCTGGCGCTGGGCGTTCTGTTCGGCTTTGGCGTCTTGCTGGTGGTGGGCAACACCATACGCCTGGCGGTGGAAAGTCGTCGCCGCGAGATCGAAGTGGTGATGCTCATGGGGGCCACCCATGCCTTTGTCAGGCGGCCATTTCTCTACAGTGGTGCCTGGTACGGCATTGGGGGAGGCGTGATTGCGCTCGGGTTGCTGGGGTTGGGAAATCACTGGCTATCGCTGCCAGTGGCGGCCCTGGCAGCCAGCTATGGCGCCAGCTTCACTTTGCCGCAGCTGGATGTGACGGGCTCTACAATTCTGCTATCTTGCAGTACACTATTGGGCTGGTTAGGCGCATGGCTGGCAGTGACCCGCCACCTTTCCAGTATCCGCCCGCGTTAGGTTCACGGCGCAGGACATCGGGCAGTCATGGTCATGTCATCTCAGGTTAATGGACCAGTGACAAGCTTGAAAGAGGTGCTACCGCTGATGAACTGGCCTAGTGAACCTTGACGGTTGGCCAGGGTCTTATCAGTCAATTCCAGATGCGCTGGCCGAGTATTGCCTGCGCATCGACCACGAAAGGTTTTAAGGGAGACCGTTTGCACATGAGCACTAGTCTTCTACCGGTGGGACAGCTGTCGCCAGGCAACGACCTGGGCGGCTACATTCAGGCGGTCAACGGCATTGCCGTCTTGAGCGTCGAAGAAGAGCGTGAGCTGGCGTTTCGTCTTTATGACGAAGGCGACCTGGAAGCGGCGCGTCGTCTGGTGTTGTCGCATCTGCGCTTCGTTGTCCACATCGCTCGCAGTTATTCGGGGTACGGCCTGCCCCAGGCCGACCTGATCCAGGAAGGCAACGTTGGCCTGATGAAGGCCGTCAAGCGCTTCGATCCTAACCAGGGCGTGCGCCTCGTATCCTTTGCGGTGCACTGGATCAAGGCAGAAATCCACGAGTTCGTGCTGCGCAACTGGCGTATCGTCAAGATTGCCACCACCAAGGCACAGCGCAAACTGTTCTTCAATCTGCGCAGCGCCAAGAAGCGTCTGGCCTGGTTGAACAACGATGAAGTCAACGCCATCGCCAAGGACCTGGACGTCAAGCCGGAGATCGTGCGTGACATGGAAGGCCGTTTGTCGGCGTTCGACGCTGGCTACGACGCAGCGCCCGGCGATGACGACGAGAGCGCTTATCAGGCACCTGCCTATTTCCTCGACGACGCTTCGGCAGACCCGGCGACACAGCTGGAAGATAGCGACTTCGAAGAGGATTCGACGCGCCGCCTTCAGCTGGCCTTGCAGGCACTGGATGACCGCTCTCGGGATATCCTCCAGCGCCGCTGGCTGACCGATGACAAAGCCACGTTGCATGACTTGGCCGATGTTTACGGGGTGAGCGCCGAGCGTATTCGCCAGCTCGAAAAGAACGCCATGAAAAAGCTTCGTCAGAAAATGGGTGATGCTGCCATCGCTGCATGATGTGAGCTTGTTGGGTGGTGCTGCTACTTAGTGCCACCGCCTAACGCTGAAAAGCCCGAGCCCGAGAGGGATCGGGCTTTTTGCCTGATGCAGGTTGGCTTTACGGCAATGCCCGCGACTATTTCTGCGCCTTGTCTATTTTTCGCTCTGCTTTTCCTGCTAGATTCCCCTTTGGGCATACGCCTCTGCCGTGAAAGAGCACCCCGAGCGTGACCTGGTCATCGATCTGGCGGCTCAGTCGGCGCAGCCGATCAATCGCTGGATCGAGGAGACCGATGTCTTTGGTCTGGTGAACACTCCCACGCATCATGCGACGCATTGATGCGGGGCTTCAGGCTCTCGCCGCCAGAGCGTTGAGAGCGTGACCGGTGTTCTCGGTTTGCCAAGGGAGCTTCTGCCCGCTGACAACTGCCCGTCCTTGCGGCGGGTCAGCTTGTGTTTCCAGGCCCAATAGCGGGCACCGATGTTGTAGCTGGCGTTGAGGTCGGCGTTGTACTGCTTGCCGTTCGGAAAGATAGCCAGTTCGTGCTGTGCCTTGTCCCGCTTGACGCGACCCGAGCCATCGAAAGCCCAGGAAGACGTGCCCCGGGCATAGACGTAGACAACCCGACCACCCGCCTCGGCCATTTTCTGCTCGATCAGCGTGGTCAGCCGGCGATGTAGCCACTGATGGAAGCGCTGGCGAAGTCCCGACCGTTTCTTGCCGGCTTTGGGGCGCCAGCCCTTCAGGTCTTCCAGCACGATCACATCGGCGCCCTGTGCCAGTGCGAAGTCGACCAGTCGACGGGAGGTCTGCTGGGCAATCTGCTCGTTGATGTGCTGGGCCTTGCGGTACCACATCCGCCCGAACCCTTTCGAGAGCCTGGCGGTCTTGCGCGCCTTGCGGCGAATCAGCGTGGCGCGCTTGTCGCGACGGTCTATGTCCGCGGCGGGGTGGAAGAATCCACGCGCTGCGACAGTGCCGTCCGGTGTCACGATGCTGGCCGTGGCCAGCGTATTGATCCCCACGTCCACGGCGCATACGCGCTGCTGGTCAGGGAGGGATTGAGGCGCCAACGCCACCGGCACCGCCAGGTGGCAGCGTCGATTGAGCACCAGGGTGGGCGACTTCACAGTGCCGAGAAGATGGCGCTGACGTACCGCCTTGATCGCCACGTTATGCCACAGCCACTCCTTGCCATCCCACAGCTTCAGGCTGGCGGTGGTGAAGTCGGCATCGAACTTGACCAACTGCCCGCGATACATCGCCGGATAGCAGCCGGCCACGGGGTTGAAACGCGGTGGCTGGGCATGTTTCCGCTGGCGATCTCCCGACTGCCAGGCCCAATAGCGGGTCAGGTAGCTCGATACCTGGCCCTTGACGAACTCGATGGCGGCTCGGCGCAGGTAGGACGGGAACTTGTAGAAACGCTTCACGAAGTAGTGGTGGCGAGGCGAGGGGTTCTTCTTGGTCGGGTGCATCAGCCGCTCCACGGCAGCGGCAAAGCTAGGGGCCTGCTGCAGCGACGGCCAGTTGGCCAGGACCACCACCGACAACGCACGGCAGAACTGGCGATACTCCGCCAGCGTCAAACGCATCAGGTGTCGCTGCTGCGTCGTGGCTTGTAGTGGCCACTTGTCCGTGCGAATCATGGTTCGAGTCATGGAAAAAGCCTAAGCCATTACCTGATATTTATCCAGTATTTGCCTTGACGTTCGCCAAGGCTCGCCGCTTAACTAGCGCATCACGCTTCGCGTCGATACGTAGGATGCGCGGCTGACTTACTCAATGAGTTAGGCATGCAAGTGGTTGCGCAAGTCCTACGAGCGGCTTGAGAAGCTGAAGTCGCAGCTTGAAACCATTGACAACGGCTAGCAAGCACGCTTGACGCGTGATAGACTACGCCATCCTCTCAGACAAGACCCGTGAACGGGCAGCGAAATGACTGCTCGTTACACTATTTGGCAGAATTGAAAGTGCTGCCAAATCAATCGGTTGTTGTGGAAAGATTCGTACGGAAATGTCGTGCCAAGGCAATTGCCAGCCGACAGACACATAGTTAATCCGTTGCCGTTGATGGGCAACCTTTATTCTCCAAGGAGATACCTGTGGCGAACAGCAAGCAAGCACGCAAGCGCGCCCGCCAGGCCGAGACTCGTCGCGTCCTGAAATCCAGCCAGCGCAGCATGGTCCGCACTTACATCAAGCGCGTGATCAAGGCGATCAACACTGGCGATCATGGCAAGGCCATGGAAGAGTTCAAGGTCATGCAGCCGGTCGTTGACCGCATTGCTGACAAGGACGTGCTTTCCAAGAAGAAAGCAGCGCGCCTGAAAAGCCGCTTGAACAAGCGCATCAAGGCTCTGGCGGCGTAAGCCGGCAGTCGCCCTAAAAAACCGGCTGCGGCCGGTTTTTTTGTGTCCAAACGTTGCCCGTGCTGCTTGAGCCCCCCTTTTCTCAGTATGGAACCAGTGATGAGTGCGAAGACACCGCCGCAAGCCAATATGTCGCCGCCGCGCCGAGGGCTGATGCGCTCTGGACTGGTGGTGAGCGCCATGACCATGATCTCGCGGGTCATGGGGCTGGTGCGGGATGTGGTGGTTGCCACCTTCCTGGGGGCGGGCAACGGGTCCGATGCCTTCTTCGTGGCGTTCAAGATTCCCAATTTCATGCGCCGACTGTTCGCCGAAGGGGCCTTCAATCAGGCCTTTGTGCCGGTGTTGTCGGAGTACTCGACCCAGCGCAGCAAGCAGGAAATTCGTGAGCTGCTCAATGCGGTGGCGGGCAGCCTGACCGCCATCCTGGCGCTGATCACGGCGTTTGCCATGCTCGGTGCGCCCTGGCTGGTATGGCTGTTTGCGCCAGGCTTTGGGCGTGACCCCGACAAGCTGGCCATGACCGCCGACATGCTGCGCTTGACCTTCCCCTACCTGCTGCTGATTTCCTTGACGGCCTTTTCCGGCAGTGTTCTGAATACCTGGAACCGCTTTGCCGTTCCTGCGTTTACGCCAGTGTTGCTCAATCTTTCGTTGATCGGGGCGGCGCTGTTTTTAATGCCTCTGATGGAAGAGCCTGCCATGGCGCTGGCCTGGGGGGTGCTGATTGCCGGTGCTGCCCAGCTCGCCTTTCAGGTGCCGTTTTTGCTGCGCCTGGGGCTATTGCCAACGCCATGGCCCAACTTCGCCCATGATGGGGTCAAGCGTATTCTCAAGCTGATGGCTCCGGCGCTGTTTGGCGTATCGGTGTCGCAGATCAACCTGTTGCTGGATACGGTGTTGGCGTCGCTGCTGGTGGCCGGTAGCGTCTCCTGGCTCTACTACTCGGACCGTTTGGTGGAGCTGCCGCTGGGCGTGTTTGGGGTAGCCATTGGTACCATCATCCTGCCCGCGCTTTCCAAGCGCCACGCAGAGCAGTCCAGCGAACATTTCGCTGCCATGCTGGACTGGGCCATTCGCGTGGTGCTGTTGCTGGGCGTGCCTGCGGCGCTGGCGCTGGCGGTGCTGGCCGAGCCTTTCCTGATCACGCTGTTCCACTATGGGGCGATGACCGAGGTGGATATTCAGATGGCAGCCATGAGTCTGCGCGCCTATGCGTTCGGTCTGGTGGCCTTCATGCTGATCAAGGTGCTGGCCCCTGGCTTCTTTGCCCGCCAGGACACCAAAACCCCCGTGAAGGTCGGGATCGTCGCCATGGTCGCCAACATGCTGCTCAATTTGCTGCTGATCTGGCCGCTGGCGCACGCAGGGCTGGCGCTGGCCACGGCGCTGTCGGCGTTCCTGAACGCGGGGTTGCTGGGCTACCTGTTGTATCGTCAGGGCGTGCTGGTGTTTCAGCCTGGCTGGGGGCGGTACGCGGTGCAGCTGGGTGGGGGCAGCCTGCTGATGGGGGTGGCACTCTATCTCGTGTCGCCCCACTGGCAGGCGTGGCTGGAGTTCGGCATGTGGCAGCGGATTCGCTGGGTGTCCGGACTGGTCGTACTTGGCGGTGGACTCTATTTTCTGTGGCTGACGGCGCTGGGGCTGCGCCCACGGCATTTCAGGATGAATAGCTAGGCTGAGGCGGGGCGTTGGTCAAGATGGCCCGATGGCAATCTTGACCTGCACCAGGCCAGCACGTTCGTTATAATCAAACGCTTTCAAGACGGCAGAGGTGCCATGCACGTCATTCGAGGTCTGCACAATCTGACACCCTCTCAGCGTGGCTGCGTGGCGACCATCGGTAATTTTGATGGCGTGCATCGCGGCCATCAGGCGATCCTGCAGCAGTGCCGAGAGCACGCGGCCCGCCTGGGAGTGCCCTTGACCGTGGTGGTCTTCGAGCCGCAGCCACGGGAGTTCTTTGCGGGTGACCAGGCGCCGCCTCGTCTGACGCGGCTGCGGGAAAAAGTGCGCTTGCTGCACGACCACGGTGCGGAACAGGTGCTTTGCCTGCCGTTCAACGACGCCTTGCGCAGCCTGACCGGCCGCCAGTTCATCGACCAGGTGTTGATCCAGGGGTTGAACGTCCGCCATCTGGTGGTAGGGGATGATTTCCGTTTTGGCTGTGATCGCCAGGGCGATTTCGAGCTGCTGGAAGCCGTGGGCAGTCACCATGGGTTTGGCGTCGAAAATACTCACACCTTCACGGTGGCAGGGGAGCGTGTATCGAGCACCCGGGTGCGTACCTTGCTGGCCAGCGGCAATTTCGAGGTGGCGGCGCGCCTGCTGGGCAGGGCCTATTCGCTGCATGGCCGCGTGGTGCGCGATCAGCAGTTGGGGCGCACCATCGGTGTGCCCACGGCCAATTTGCCGCTACTGCCCCAGCCGCTGACGCTGCGCGGCGTGTTTGCCGTGGTGGCCGAGCTGCCGAACGGTGCTCGCCTGCCCGCCGTGGCCAACGTCGGTTTTCGGCCCACCGTGGGGGCCAAACGGCCCACCCTCGAAGTGCATCTGCTGGACTTTTCCGGCGACCTGTATGGTCAGCGGCTGACGGTTTACCCTTGCGCACGGTTGCGCGGGGAAGTGAAGTTCGACGATTTCGACGCGCTGAAGGCGCAGATTCAACACGACCAGGCCAGGGCGCGCCGCTATTTTGCGGCGGCTGAGGCTGGCGTAGCACGTACTCTTCCGCTGGCCTCGGCCCCGCTTGGGCGTGAGACCGCTTCTTCTGATTTCACTTCGGCGGATAACGACGCCGATGCTAACGACGGCTGACCGGAACTATGGATTACAAGCACACGCTAAACCTGCCAGAAACCGACTTTCCCATGCGCGGCATGCTGCCGAAGCAGGAGCCAGGGCGCGTTTCCCAGTGGCAGGACATGAACCTGTACCAGCGCCTGCGCGAAGCCCGTGCGGGGGCACCGCTGTTCGTCCTGCACGATGGCCCTCCCTATGCCAACGGCAGCATCCATATCGGTCACGCCGTCAACAAGATTCTCAAGGACATCATCGTCAAGTCCAAGAACCTGGCGGGCTTCGATGCACCCTACGTGCCGGGTTGGGACTGCCACGGCCTGCCTATCGAGCACAAGGTCGAGACCACCCATGGCAAGCACCTTCCGGCCGATAAAGCCCGTGAGCTGTGCCGTGAGTACGCCGGTGCCCAGATCGAAACCCAGCTGGTGGATTTCGTGCGCCTGGGGATCATCGGGGACTGGGATCACCCCTACCGCTCCATGGATTACGCCAACGAGGCGGGCGAGATCCGCGCCCTGGCCGATATGGTCGAAGCGGGCTACGTCTTCAAAGGGCTTAAACCGGTGAACTGGTGCTTCGACTGTGGTTCGGCGCTGGCCGAGGCGGAAGTCGAGTACGCTGATAAAAAATCTGACGCCATCGACGTGGCCTTCCCCGTGGAAGATGCCGACAAGCTGGCAGCGGCGTTCGGTCTGAGCGAGCTGGCCAAGCCTGCGGCGGTGGTGATCTGGACCACCACGCCCTGGACCATTCCCGCCAACCAGGCGCTGAACGTTCACCCCGACTTCACCTACGCGCTGGTGGATACCGGCGAGCGGTTGCTGCTGCTGGCCGAAGAGCTGGTCGAGAGCTGCCTGGAGCGTTTTGGCTTGCAAGGTGGCGTGGTGGCGACGACTCAGGGCAAACACCTGGATCTGATCAATTTCCGCCATCCGTTCTACGACCGCCTCTCGCCGGTCTATCTGGCGGACTATGTGGAGTCCGAGGTCGGCAGCACCGGTATTGTTCACTCGGCCCCCTCCTACGGGGTAGACGACTTCAACACCTGCCGTGAGCACGGCATGAGCTTTGACGACATGCTTAACCCGGTGCAGGGCAACGGTGTCTATATCGACGACCTGCCGTTCTTTGGCGGCCAGATGATCTGGAAAGCCAACCCGAACATCATCGACAAGCTGCGTGACGTGAACGCGCTGATGGCCCATACGCCGATCACGCACAGCTATATGCACTGCTGGCGCCACAAGACGCCGGTCATCTATCGTGCCACGGCCCAGTGGTTCGTCGGCATGGATATCAAAGGCAAGGATGGCAAGACCCTGCGCGAACGGGCGCTGGCCGGTATCGAAGCCACCGAGTTCACCCCTGCCTGGGGGCAGGCGCGCCTGCACAGCATGATTGCCAACCGCCCGGATTGGTGTATCTCCCGTCAGCGTAACTGGGGCGTGCCGATCCCCTTCTTCCTGCACAGGCAGACCGGTGAGCTGCACCCGAACACCGTGTCGCTGATGGAAGAGGCCGCCAAGCGCGTGGAGCAAGAGGGCATCGAAGCGTGGTTCAAGCTGGAACCCTCCGAGCTGCTGGGCGCGGAAGCCGCCGACTACGAAAAAGTCACCGACACGCTGGACGTGTGGTTCGACTCGGGCACCACCCACCGCCACGTGCTGCGCGGCTCGCACCCCCATGGCCATGAGAGTGGCCCCCGGGCAGACCTTTACCTGGAAGGCTCGGACCAGCACCGGGGCTGGTTCCATTCCTCGCTGCTGACCGGCGCGGCCATCGATGGGCATGCGCCTTACCGGCAGCTGCTGACCCACGGCTTCACCGTCGATGCCCAGGGGCGCAAGATGTCCAAGTCCATCGGTAACGTGGTGGCCCCGCAAAGCGTGATGGACAAGCTGGGGGCGGACATTCTGCGCTTGTGGGTCGCCTCGACGGACTACTCCGGCGAGATGGCCGTCTCCGACGAAATTCTCAAGCGTACGGCCGACGTCTATCGCCGTATTCGCAACACGGCCCGCTTCCTGCTGTCCAACCTGAGCGGTTTTGACCCTGCTCGGGATCAGGTGGCGTTCGGCGATATGCTGGCGCTGGACCAGTGGGTAGTGGACCGTGCGGCTCAGCTGCAGGGCCGTATCGAAAAAGCGTATGAAGAGTACCGCTTCCTGGATGTCTACCAGCAGGTGCACGGTTTCTGCGCACGGGAGCTGGGTGGTTTCTACCTGGATGTCATCAAGGACCGCCAGTACACCACGCAAACCGACTCGCTGGCCCGTCGCAGTGCGCAAACTGCGCTGTATCACGTGGTGGAAGCGTTGAGCCGCTGGGTGGCCCCGATTCTGTCGTTCACCGCCGAAGAGATTTTCGAGCATATCCCCGGCCAGCGTGGCGACAGCGTGCTGCTGGAGACCTACTACACAGGCCTCTCCACGCTGGACGAGGGTGCCGAGATGGGCCGGGCGTTCTGGGAGCAGGTGCTGGAAGTGAAGCACTCGGTGAACAAGTGCCTGGAAGATGCCCGTAACGCCAAAGTGATCAAGGGCAGCCTGGCGGCGGAAGTCACGCTTTACGTGAACGACGAACTGCACACGGCGCTGGCCAAGCTGGGCGACGAGCTGCGTTTTGTGATGCTCACCAGTGAAGTGCATCTGGCACCGCTGGCCGATGCGGCCGGTGCCGAAAGTACCGAGCTTGAGGGTTTGAAGGTAGCCGTCAACGCCAGTGAACATGCCAAGTGCGAGCGCTGCTGGCACCACCGCGCCGATGTGGGCAGTTTTGCCGCCCATCCGGACCTGTGTGGCCGCTGTGTGAGCAACTTGCCCGAAGGCAGTGGAGAGATTCGTTACTATGCCTAACACCGTGAGCGGCACGGAAGCGTCGACCCACCAGCGTCCGCCCATGCGGCGGCCGCTGCGCTGGCTATGGCTGGCGGTGGCGGTGATCGTGCTGGATTTGCTGACCAAATACGCCGCCAGCCATTTTTTGAGTTATGCACAGCCGGTTGAAGTGCTGCCGTTTTTCAACCTGACCCTGCTGCACAATACCGGCGCGGCCTTCAGCTTCCTGGCTGACCATCCTGGCTGGCAGCGCTGGTTCTTTGCCACGGTGGCCATTGGCGCCAGCATAGGGCTGACCGTGTGGCTCTCCAGGGTGCGGGCAGACGAAAAGCTGCTGGCCATCGCGCTGCCGTTGATCATCGGTGGCGCGCTGGGCAACCTGTATGATCGGCTCATTCACGGCTATGTCGTGGACTTTCTCTCATTCCACGTGGCGGGCTGGTACTACCCGGCTTTCAACGTGGCCGATATTGGTATTACGCTGGGTGCCGTGGGGCTTATCTGGGAGTCGTTCATGGGCGATCGACGCCGTAAAAAAATGGCCTGAACGCCCCCGCGCCTACCTGTGAGGAACTATGGACTACCTAATTGACGATGGCATGGAAATCACCCTCCACTTCACGTTGAAGCTGGAGGACGGCACAGTGGTGGATTCCACCAAAGAGAAAGCGGCTGCCACGTTTCAATATGGCGATGGCAACTTGCCGCCGGGTTTCGAGCACCCCATCAAGGGCATGGCCTCCGGCCAGAGCGGGTCATTCCAGATTACCCCGGAGCATGCCTTCGGTCAGCATAATCCGCAGAATATCCAGACCTTGAAGCGAGCAGATTTTGGTGACGACGAGCCCGAGGTGGGCATGGTCATGTCGTTTGCCGACAAGGCGGGAACGGAACTGCCGGGCGTGGTCAAAACAGTAGAAGGTGACCGCGTGGAGGTCGATTTCAACCACCCGCTGGCAGGGCGCACGCTGACGTTCGAGGTCGAAGTGCTCAACGTCACGCCGATCACCAAACACTAATTTCCCGAGCGATGCAGGTTGCATCAAGGCGCATTTATGCAGTCATCAGAGTCATCTCAGCCCATTCAGATCAAGCTGGCTAACCCGCGCGGATTCTGCGCCGGGGTCGACCGTGCGATCGATATCGTCAATCGCGCGCTGGATGTCTTCGGCCCGCCGATTTATGTGCGCCATGAAGTCGTGCACAACCGCTTCGTGGTGGAAACGCTGCGCGAGCGCGGGGCAGTCTTCGTCGAAGAACTCCATGAAGTGCCCGACGATGTGATCGTCATCTTCTCGGCCCACGGCGTTTCCCGAGCGGTTCAGCAGGATGCCGAACAGCGTGGTCTGAAAGTTTTCGATGCCACTTGCCCGCTGGTCACCAAGGTACACATGGAAGTGCTGCGCTACGCCAAACGCGGCCAGGAGTGCATTCTCATCGGGCATGAAGGCCACCCCGAAGTCGAAGGCACCATGGGGCGCTACGACACTTCCCATGGGGGCAAGATCTATCTGGTGGAAGACGAACAGGACGTTGCCAATCTGGTCGTCAACGACCCTGCGGCGCTGGCGTTCGTCACCCAGACCACGCTCTCCATGGACGACACGGCCAAAGTGATCGACGCGCTGCGGGAGAAGTTTCCCGAGATCCAGGGGCCGCGCAAGGACGATATCTGCTACGCCACTCAAAACCGCCAGGATGCCGTGCGCGAGCTGGCAGCGGACAGCGACCTGGTGCTGGTCGTGGGCAGCCCCAACAGCTCGAACTCCAACCGCCTGCGGGAGCTTTCCGAGCGCATGGGGACCCCCGCCTATCTGATCGACAATGCCGAGCAGATTGAGGCTGCCTGGCTCGAAGGCGTCAAGCGCATTGGCGTCACTGCTGGTGCCAGCGCCCCGGAAGTGCTGGTGAAAGGCGTCATCGACCAGTTACAGACGCTAGGCGCAGAAGCCCCCGTGGAGCTGCAGGGGCGTGAGGAGAACATCACCTTCTCCATGCCCAAAGAGCTACGCGAGCGTGTGATCGTTAGTGAATAATCATCAGTGAGACAGCGTTAACACCTGAGCTGTTCATGGAGGTGCAAAGCGTATCGGTTTGGGACATACTCGAAGTATGGTTCAGTTGATACGGGAGCACCGCGCGTGCCAGATCGCTCTATTCCCCCTGTGGGTGGCAAATTTCCCCCTCAGGGGTTTACCCTCATCGAGTTGCTGATCGCCGTCGCGATCATCGGTATCATCGTCGGTATCGCCTACCCCAGCTATAACCGCTATGTCGAGCGTTCCCTGCGCACCGATGCGCATGCGGGCCTGCTTCAGGCCGCCTCCGAGATGGAGCGCTGCTATTCACGTCAATACTCCTACAATGACTGCACCGTCACGGCCACCTCGCCCGATGGTAACTACGCCATTACGGTCGCCAATGGTGGTGACGAAGACGGTGGTTTCCTGCTAACGGCTTCCAGTGAGCGAGACGATGGCTGCGAACAAGACTTGCAGTACAACGCCCGTGGCGAAAGGCTGCCTGCTGCCTGCTGGTAAGCACCGGCAGCAAGGCGGCTTCTCCTTGGTCGAGGCACTCGTGGCGCTGGTGGTGCTGTCACTTGGCCTGATCAGTATTGCTGCCATGCAGCTGAAAGCCTTGCAGGCCGTGCAGCGCGGCTATCAGCAAACGCTGGTGAGCGTAGCGGCGCTGGATGCCCAGGAACGGGTCTGGGCGGCAACGCGTCATGCCGAGGGCTGTCAGGATATCCCGCTTGCCGAGATCGAGCGTGCCTGGCACGCGGCCTGGTTCGCTGCTTCAGGTGGGCCGCTTATCCGCCATGCCAGGGCGGCTGATAGCACCATTACCCGGCAAGATTGCCTGTTCGAGGTGACGGTCGGGCTGGACAGCGCGTTGGACGCAAGCGCCCAGTCGCTTGTTTATCCTTTTCAACTCCCTCTTTAAAGAGTGTGGCGGCGCCTATGGAGAGGCAAAACGGCTTCACCCTGACAGAGATGATGGTGGCCATGGTGGTGGGCGTCACCATTGTGATAGGGGCAGGGCAGCTCTTCTTGAGCACTCTGCACACATTTAGGCAGACAGAAAGTCTCGGGCGCCAGCAGGAGGCGCTGATTTTCTCCGTTGCCCACATTACGGCCACGTTACAGCGCCACGGGGCATACGACGATACGGGAGAGCCGTACTACCGGTTACAGTGCGTCCCGTCAGCCAGTGAGTGTCGCTGCACACTACAGGATATGTCGCGAGCGCAGCCGCTGGTGACCTTCCAGGCTGCAGAGGGTGCCTCCTGTGCACGCGATGAACCCGTCGGCACCGTCGTTGGACAGGCGTCTGACGTGTATCAAGTAGTGTTGCCGTTAGGACCCAGTGGTCAAGCAGTCACTTTTCATGTGGCCCATCGTGAAGCGTTATTCCATCCGGATGAATAGCCTGGGGGGCTCGAGCAGATGAACACTCAGCGAGGCGCTGCGCTGGTCATTGTCATGGTGCTGCTGGCCAGTGCTCTGGTCACGGCGATGATGGGCATGCAGTCCGCCCTGGTGGACGAGCGGCTCGCGGGCAATTTTCGTGCTTCCCTGCAGGCTCAAATGAACTCAGGGAGTGCGGCATCACACGCATTGTGGCGATTCGACGAGCTATCGTGGGAAGGCGCGCCGCAGATAGAGGCTTCCGCCACGGTGCGCTTCGAAGACTATCTTGGTCATCCCCATTCCCAGCGCGTGTCCCAGGATTGCCCCTCCCAGGGCTGTCTGTTCGTGCCAGTGGTGTTGCAAGGCGAATCATGGGTCATGGCGTTGGGGGCAGTGCTGTCTGAACGTGATGGCATCGTGGCCCAGAGTGAGCCCGTCTTCGTGCGGCTGGACACTCGAGCGGATGGACAGGCAGTCGTCGTTTGGAAATAGGCGTACAATAGCGTATCGTTTTTCACCTTTATTCAGTTGGATCCAGATCATGAGTCAGATAGCCAAAACCCGCGTGCTGACCGGAATTACCACGACGGGGACGCCTCACCTCGGCAATTACGTCGGGGCCATCAAGCCTGCCATCGAGGCAAGCCAGGACCCTAACGTGCAGTCGTTCTACTTCCTGGCCGACTTTCACGCCCTGATCAAGTGTCAGGACCCCAAGCGTGTTCAGGCGTCACGCATGGAGATCGCCGCTACCTGGCTGGCGTTGGGTCTGGATACCGATAACGCCATCTTCTATCGCCAGTCGGATATCAGCGAAATTCCCGAGCTGATGTGGATGCTGTCGTGCGTCTGTGCCAAAGGCCTGATGAACCGAGCCCATGCCTACAAGGCCGCCGTGGCCGAGAACGAAGAGGCAGGCGACCAGGAACCGGACAAGGGCATTACCATGGGGCTGTTTAGCTACCCGGTACTGATGGCCGCCGATATCCTGATGTTCAATGCCCATAAAGTGCCGGTCGGGCGCGATCAGATCCAGCATATCGAGATGGCACGTGATATCGCAGGGCGCTTCAACCATCTGTTCAAAGGGCAATACTTTGCTCAGCCGGAGGCCGTGGTCAACGAAAAGGCAGAGGTGCTGAAAGGCCTGGACGGTCGCAAGATGTCCAAAAGCTACAACAATACCATTCCGCTTTTTGTCAGCGAGAAAAAGCTGCAAAAGCTGGTGCGCAAGATCAAGACCAACTCTCTGGAACCTGGTGAGCCCAAAGACCCCGACACGTGTACGCTGTTCCAGATTTATGCTGCGTTTGCCAGCGATGCCGAAACCGCTACCATGCGTCAACAGTATGAAGAAGGTATTGGCTGGGGAGAGGCCAAGGATCAGGTCTTCGAATACCTCAATGCCCATCTCAGCGCACCGCGTGAGCGCTATAACGCCTTGATGGAAGATCCTGCTCATATTGAAGCCATATTGCAGAAAGGCGCTGAGCGTGCCCGTGCCGAGGCATCCAGCACTATGGATAAGCTGCGTTCGGTGGTTGGGCTGGGGCGTTTTATTTAATTATTCACTTTGGGAATATTAACCTCTCAATAAAGAATTTCCAGCGTCTACGCCTCGCCGTTAGGCTTATAACTATTGTCCAACTTAGCCAAGCGCCTTGCTGTTGCAGGCGCTTTTGGCGTTGCTAAACAGGTGAATTATGGCGACTACCTCAATGGTGGCTTCGAGCTCGTACCGCGTGCCCCTTCTGGCCGTGGCAGCGATTGTGCTGGGGGCGCTCGTGATTGGCGTCATCTTTGGCGCCAATATCGGGCTGCTGATGATCGTGGGCGGCCTGCTGGGTATGGTGCTCTATCATGCAGCGTTTGGCTTTACGGCGGCCTGGCGGGTGTTCATTACCGAGCGTCGTGGGCGTGGCTTGCGGGCGCAAATGATCATGCTGGCGATTGCCGTAGTGTTGTTTTTCCCGGCGCTGGGGGCGGGGTCGCTGTTTGGTACGCCGGTGAGTGGCTTCGTCTCGCCGATCGGCATTTCGGTGCTGTTCGGTGCGTTCATCTTCGGTATCGGCATGCAGCTGGGAGGCGGCTGTGCCTCGGGCACGCTGTTTACCGCTGGCGGTGGTAATGCCCGTATGCTGATTACCCTGGTGTTCTTTATCGTGGGCTCGGTCATTGGCTCCGCGCATTTCACCTGGTGGCAAAGTTTGCCCGCCTTCCAGCCGGTGTCGTTGGTCAATGTGGCTGGTGTGGGGGGCGGCATCGGCATCAGCCTGGTGCTGTTCGCTGCCATTGCCGCCTTTACGGTGATCATGGAGAAGCGCCGTCATGGCCAGCTGGAGCAGGTCCCTACGGTCGATAAGCCCGGCGTGGAGCGCTGGCTCACGGGCCCCTGGCCGCTGGTGGCGGGGGCCGTGGCCCTGGCGCTGCTCAACTTTGCCACCCTGGCATTGGCGGGTCGCCCTTGGGGAATTACCTCGGCCTTTGCGCTGTGGGGCGCCAAGGCGTATGAGCTGGTGGGCGGCGATGTGAGCCAGTGGGGTTATTGGCAAGCACCGGGTAACGCGGCCGCGCTGGAAGCCAGCATATGGAGCGATATCACGACGGTCATGAATGTGGGTATCATGCTGGGGGCACTGGCTGCCGCCCATCTGGCCGGGCGTTTCGCACCGAATTTCCGTATTCCGCTGCGCTCGGTGCTGGCCGCTGTGATTGGTGGCCTGCTGCTGGGGTATGGTGCGCGCTTGGCGTTTGGTTGCAATATCGGTGCGTACTTCAGCGGCATTGCGTCGGGTAGCCTGCATGGCTGGGTCTGGATGGCGGCGGCCTTTGCGGGCAACCTGATTGGCGTGAAACTGCGGCCGTTTTTCTTTGCTGGCGAAGAGGGGCGCCGTCCCACCGCCAAGAGCTGCTGATCGCTAGCGTTTTGGTGTATTCGATGAACACCTCGGCCATGGCCGGGGTGTTTTTTTATGGCCATTCCTGGCGCTGCTTCTACCTTTGTCGCACGACCATGTTACATTACGCACAAACGTCGCCAACGCCCAGCGTTGCTGCATTGCAACAGCAATTGACATAAAAAGAGAGTGCCTATGTCTACGAAGAGTAAACGCCCCCTGTACATTCCTTACGCCGGTCCTTCGCTGCTTGAAATGCCGCTATTGAACAAAGGCAGCGCGTTTACTCAAGAGGAGCGATTGGCGTTCAACCTGATCGGCCTGCTCCCGCAAAAAGTCGAAACCATCGACGACCAGCTCGAACGTGTCTATCGACAGTACCAGCAGTGCCATAGTGACCTGGAGCGCCATATTCATCTGCGCGCCATTCAGGACGATAACGAAACGCTCTATTTCCGTCTGGTGTCCGAGCATCTGGAAGAGATGCTGCCGATCATCTACACCCCTACCGTGGGTCAGGCGTGCCAGGAGTTTTCCAATATCTATCGTAACCACCGGGGCTTGTTCATCAGCTACCCGGACCGCGAGCATATGGACGACATCCTGCGCAGTGCCACCAAGGACAACGTGAAAGTCATCGTGGTAACCGATGGCGAGCGTATTCTTGGCCTGGGTGACCAGGGCATCGGCGGCATGGGCATTCCTATCGGTAAGCTGGCGCTGTATACCGCCTGTGGCGGCATCAGCCCTGCCTACACGCTGCCGATCATGATCGACGTGGGCACCAATAACCAAGCGCTGCTGGATGACCCCATGTACATGGGATGGCGTCACGAGCGGGTCAGCCAGGAAGAGTACGATGCCTTCATGGCCGAGTTCATTTGCGCCGTGAAGCGTCGATGGCCGAATGTGCTGTTGCAGTTCGAGGATTTTGCCCAGGCCAACGCCGTGCCGTTGCTGGAGCGCTACCGCAACGAACTGTGCTGCTTCAACGACGACGTGCAGGGAACGGCCTCTGTAGTGGTAGGTACGCTGATGGCTGCCTGCCAGGCGCGGGGCGAAACCATTGCGCAGCAGCGGGTGGTGTTCGTGGGCGGTGGTTCGGCGGGGTGTGGTATCGCCGAGCAGGTAGTGGTCTCCATGGAGGCCGAAGGTTTGACCGAAGCAGAGGCGCGAGCACGCATCTTCATCGTCGACCGGGATGGCTTGATGACCAGCGACCAGACCTGGCAGCGTGATTTCCAGCGTCGTCTGGCCCATGATCCTGCGCTGGTAGCCAACTGGAACGGTCAGGGGCTGGAAGAGACCATTGCCCAGATCAAACCCACCATCCTGATTGGGGTCTGTGGCCAGCGGGGCATCTTTACCGAACAGGTCGTGCGTACCATGCATGCAGGCTGTGAACACCCGGTCATCATGCCGCTCTCCAACCCCACCTCCCAGGCAGAAGCCGTGCCTGAGGACGTGATTCGCTGGACCGACGGCCAGGCCTTGGTAGCCACGGGTAGCCCCTTTGCGCCGGTGGTCTACAACGGGCGGACCTACCCCATTGCCCAGTGCAACAACGCTTATATTTTCCCCGGTATTGGCCTGGGGGTGATTGCCGCCGACGCCCACCGCGTGACCGACGAGATGCTAATGAGCGCCTCGCGTGCTCTGGCCCGTGAAGCACCGCTGGTCAAGGAGGGGCAGGGTGCGCTGCTGCCACCGCTGTCGCGCATTCGTGAAATCAGTAAGTCGATTGCTTTCGAAGTGGCTGCCCAGGCGCAGCAAAACGGCGTGGCGCTGAAAACCAGCGGCTCGGAGCTGCGTGAGCGTATCGAAAAGTCCTGCTGGTCGCCGGAGTATCGCTTCTACCGTCGCCGCGCTTTCTAAGGCGCGGTGCAAAAAAAGCCCCCACCAAGGTGGGGGCGATGCAAGCATTGGAAGTTTTTACCGTTAGGCTGCGCCGATCATTTTGCGCAGCACGTAGTGAAGGATACCACCGTGGCGGTAGTAAGCCAGCTCATTGGCGGTATCAATTCTGCATTTGGCATCAACGGTACGCTCCTGGTCGCCCTGTTTGATGACCACTTTGACCGTGCCGCCTGGGCTCAAGTCGTTTAATCCCGCAATCGAAATCTCTTCGTCACCGGTGAGCCCAAGGCTCGTGCGGCTCTCGCCTTCGGGGAACTGCAGCGGTACGACGCCCATGCCAATCAGGTTGGAACGGTGGATCCGCTCGTAGGATTCGGCAATCACCGCCCGTACGCCCAGCAGCCGGGTTCCCTTGGCTGCCCAGTCCCTGGAAGAACCGGTGCCGTACTCCTTGCCTGCCACCACCACCAGCGGCGTGCCTTCTTCCTTGTACTTCATGGCGGCGTCATAGATCGACATCTGCTCACCACTGGGCACATGGCGCGTTTCACCCCCGACCACGCCGTCCAGCATTTCGTTCTTGATCCGCACGTTGGCAAAAGTGCCGCGCATCATGACTTCATGGTTGCCTCGGCGTGAGCCGTAGGAGTTGAAGTCCACGGGTTTGACGCCGTGCTCCTGCAGGTAGCGGCCAGCAGGGCTGTCGGGCTTGATGGAGCCTGCGGGGGAAATATGGTCGGTGGTGACGGAGTCGCCCAGTATCGCCAGTACCCGAGCACTCTGGATATCTTCGATGGCATCGGGCTCGCGCTGCATGCCTTTGAAGAAGGGTGGGTGCTGAATGTAGGTGGAGGAGGGCCACTCGTAGACGTTGCTTTCCGGCACCTTGATCGACTGCCATGTTTCGTCGCCTTCGAAAACGGCACTGTACTCCTTGCGGAACATCTCGGTGTTGACCTTCTGTACGGCATTGGCGATATCCGCCTGCGAGGGCCAGATGTCTTTCAGGTACACCGGGTTGCCATCGCTGTCTTCCCCAAGCGGGTCGGTGGACAGGTTGCATTGAACGTTGCCTGCCAGTGCATAGGCCACCACCAGCGGCGGTGAAGCCAGCCAGTTGGTTTTGACCAGCGGATGCACGCGGCCTTCGAAGTTGCGGTTACCCGATAGCACGGAGGCGACGGCAAGGTCCCCCTGTTGAATGGCTTTTTCGATGGCGTCGGGCAGCGGACCGGAGTTGCCGATACAAGTGGTGCAGCCGTAGCCCACCAGGTTGAAGCCCAAGGCATCCAGGTCATCGTTCAGTTCGGCAGCGGCCAGGTAGTCGGTGACCACCTTGGAGCCAGGCGCCAGGGACGTCTTGACCCAGGGTTTGGTGGCCAGCCCCTTCTGACGCGCGTTACGTGCCAACAGGCCCGCCGCCATCATGACGCTGGGGTTGGAGGTATTGGTGCAAGAAGTGATGGCCGCGATGACCACGGCGCCGGGGTCCAGGTTGAAGTCCTGCTCACCCATCTTGACCGCTTGGCTATCGTTATGCTGAAACGCGCGTTCGAAGCTCCGGTCGATGCCCACGGCGGTCTGGCCGCCTTCCGAGGAAAGCTTGCCCGTTTCCGTAGCAGGGTAGGACTTGCCATCTTCCTCCATGACGCTGGCGAACGCCTTGGGCATGTTCTTGAGAGAGACGCGATCCTGTGGGCGTTTGGGGCCTGCCAGGCTGGCTTCCACGCTGCTCATGTCGAGGCTGAGGGTATCGGTGAAGATGGGCTCGTCACCGGGCTCACGCCAGAGCCCTTGGGCCTTGCTGTACGCTTCGACCAGCGCGACCAGTTCGTCTTCACGGCCGGTCAGGCGCAGGTAGTTGAGGGTTTCATCGTCCACCGGGAAGAAGCCGCAGGTGGCGCCATACTCGGGGGCCATGTTGGCAATGGTGGCGCGGTCCGCCAGCGGCAGGTCTTTCAGGCCATCTCCGTAGAACTCGACGAACTTGCCGACCACGCCCTTCTTGCGCAGCATCTCGGTGACCGTGAGAACCAGGTCGGTGGCCGTAATGCCTTCCTGCAGCTTGCCGGTCAGCTTGAAGCCGATAACCTCGGGAATCAGCATCGATACCGGCTGGCCCAGCATGGCCGCCTCGGCCTCGATGCCGCCTACCCCCCAGCCCAGTACGCCCAGGCCGTTGATCATGGTGGTATGGGAGTCGGTGCCTACCAGCGTGTCCGGGTAGGCGAAGGTTTTGCCGTCTTCTTGTTTGGTCCAGACGGTGCGGCCCAGGTACTCCAGGTTAACCTGGTGGCAAATGCCGGTGCCGGGCGGCACGACACTGAAGTTGTCGAATGCTTTCTGGCCCCAGCGCAGGAACTCGTAACGCTCGCCGTTACGCTGCATTTCGATATCCACGTTCTCCTGAAAGGCCGTGGGGGTGCCAAACTTGTCGACCATGACCGAGTGGTCGATGACCAGATCGACCGGAGAGAGCGGGTTGATGCGGGCGGGGTCTTCGCCCAGGGACTCGACCGCTGCGCGCATGGAGGCGAGATCCACGACCCCCGGTACGCCGGTGAAGTCCTGCATCAGAACGCGGGCAGGGCGGTAACCGATTTCGCGGCTGGACTGCCCCTCGTTTTGCCAGTCGACCAAGGCTTGCATGTCGGCCTGTTCGACGCTCTCGTCGTCAGCGAAGCGCAGCTGGTTTTCGAGCAGAATCTTGAGCGTCTTGGGCAGCCGGTCGATGTTGCCCAGCGTTTCGGCTGCTTTGGGCAAGCTGTAGTAGTGATACTCCTGGCTTCCTGCCGTCAAGGTATGAAGCGTGCTGGGTATCTTGCTCATTCCATTCTCCTCTCGATCGCTTATGGGTATCGCAACGGTCACTGTCTGGATAGCGCTAATCAATAGTATGGCCCATATAGAGCACATGGGTGTGTCTGGCTCGCCTTTCAAGCTATCCTGGCCTAATAGCGTAGACCAACCCTTGTAATTGCTTGTACTCGACGCCATTTCAGGCAGACTCTTCTGCGAATGTCGGCCCTGCAACGAATGTCGACGACGAACTCTGCTCAATTGTCACAAAGGTGGTGTCATGGAAACGCGTCATGAACGTTTGATCATTCTAGGCTCTGGCCCGGCGGGGTACACGGCAGCCGTTTATGCCGCTCGGGCAAATCTGAAGCCGCTGCTGATTACCGGCATGCAGGCGGGTGGCCAATTGACCACGACGACCGACGTGGACAACTGGCCTGGCGATGCCGAGGGCGTACAAGGGCCTGAGCTGATGGAGCGCATGAAACAGCATGCCGAACGTTTCAACACCGAAGTGCTGTTCGATCATATCCACGAGGTGAGCCTGGGCGAGAAGCCGTTCACCCTGAAGGGCGATAGCGGCGTCTATACCTGCGACGCCCTGATCGTGGCTACCGGCGCCAGCGCTCGCTATCTGGGGCTGCCTTCAGAGCAGCAGTTCATGGGCCAGGGGGTCTCTGCCTGTGCTACCTGCGACGGTTTCTTCTACCGCAATCAGGAAGTGATCGTGGTTGGCGGTGGCAACACGGCGGTCGAAGAAGCGCTCTACCTGTCGAACATTGCCTCCAAGGTCACGCTGGTCCATCGCCGCGATACGCTTCGCGCCGAAAAGATCCTGCAGGACAAGCTGTTCGAGAAGGCGGAGGCAGGCAAGATCGCCTTGGAATGGTTTTACGAGGTGGAAGAAGTGCTGGGCGACAATACCGGCGTCACTGGTGTGCGGGTGAAGTCGACCCAGGACGGCAGCACCAGGGAAATCCACGCGCCTGGGCTGTTCATCGCCATCGGCCACAGCCCCAATACGGGCATTTTCGAAGGCCAGCTGGAAATGAACGGTGGCTACATCAAGGTACAGTCCGGCAGCGAAGGTAACGCCACAGCCACCAGCGTGCCGGGTGTATTTGCCTGCGGCGACGTCATGGACCATATCTATCGCCAGGCCATCACCTCGGCGGGCAGTGGCTGCATGGCAGCACTGGATGCCGAGCGTTACCTG
The DNA here is from genome assembly GCF_000275725.1 of Vreelandella stevensii S18214. Lineage (GTDB taxonomy): Bacteria > Pseudomonadota > Gammaproteobacteria > Pseudomonadales > Halomonadaceae > Vreelandella > Vreelandella stevensii. The sequence continues at coordinate 91,215 of NZ_AJTS01000047.1, forward strand.
GACGGTATTGCCTGAAGCGGCCATGGCTAGCAGTCGATAGGCGTCTTATCAATACGCAGTCGGCCTAGCTGACTCAGCACTAGCCGCTTGCCCGTTTCACCGGTCGCGCACACGTCGAAGCTGCCGTTATAGCCGCTGGCATGGCCAAGCGGCGTGTAGGTCACTCGCCGCCAGCCGCGGTTATAGGTGGTATAGGTAGTCGATTGGCCTGGAAAGGTACGCAGTACGTGTTCTGGCTCGACGGTATCCGTGGCGCGTCCTTTCACCACCATCAAGGTGTCGTGCCAGCCCGCCGTGCAGGCGTTGCGTTGTGGGTTGGCAGGGCAGACGGTGACCGATGTGCGCTGGGTAATGGCCGTATTACGCGCCAATGCAAACGCCGCCTGTAGCCGCGTTGCTTCGCTGTTGAGCGTGCTGTGATGCCCCAGGGCTTGAAAACCTGGAGCTAGCCAGGCGGCCATGGCGGCCATCAGCAGCAGAGCTACCATCAGTTCGAGGAGCGTAAAGCCTCGCTGAACCGAGCCAGGCCGTGGGTGTGCAGCGGTATCGCATATCATCATGAGACCCTCTGTGTACGGTCATGGGGCTCATCCTAGAGGGCCTTGAGCTCTTTTTATGTAAGCCAAAACGGACAAAGCTTGTGAGCCATATCTTAATTATTGGCGGCGGTGTCATCGGCATGATGACCGCGCTCCAGCTTGCTGATGCAGGGCAGCAGGTCACGTTGGTAGAGCGGGGGCAGTGTGGTCAGGAGGCTTCCTGGGCGGGCGGCGGCATCGTCTCGCCGCTTTACCCTTGGCGCTATGGCGAGCCGGTGTCGAGGCTCTCGCGCTGGTCGGAAGGGGTGTACCCCACGCTGGCGCTGCGGCTGCTGGAAGAAACGGGCATCGACCCCGAGTATCGCCAGAAAGGCCTGCTCTACCTGAACGTGGAAGATGACGAGCAGGCGCTGGCGTGGGCTCGGCAAATGGGCAAGCCGCTCGAACGGGTCGAGGCAGAGGTCGTGCAGCAGAAAGAGCCCGCCGCGCCGGCCTCTGGCGGGAGCGCTCTGTGGATGCCGACGCTGGGTAGCATTCGTAACCCCCGCCTTGGCCAGGCGCTGCGTGCCCGGCTGGCGGCGATGCCGAGCGTCACGCTGGTCGAGCAGTGTCAGGTCACCGGCTTCCTCCAGCGTCAGGGCAAGGTCGTGGGGGTGGCCATGGCGTCGGGCGAGCTGCATGCCGAGCGAGTAGTGGTATGTGGCGGAGCCTGGGCAGCCCAGCTACTGGAAGGCCTGGGTGTCCAGTTGCCCGTTCGGCCCGTGAAAGGGCAGATGATTGCTTATCAGACTCCGCCAGGGCTGGTGCAGCGGGTGGTGCTGAAAGATGGTCGCTATGTGATTCCGCGTAACGATGGTCTGCTGCTGGTGGGCTCGACGCTGGAAGAGGCCGGGTTCGATAAAACCACCGACCAGGACGCCCTGGCGTCGCTGCGCCAGAGTGCTGAAAACATCATTCCTGCGCTGGCCAGGTACCCCGTGGCGTATCACTGGGCGGGGCTGCGTCCGGGCTCCCCGGACGGCATTCCGTTCATCGGGGCGCTGCCGGAATTTCCCAACGTGTTCGTCAATGCAGGGCACTACCGCAATGGGCTGGTACTGGCTCCCGCCTCGACGCATCTGCTGGTCGACCAGCTATTGGACCGTGAGCCGCTGATCGACCCAGCGCCTTACTTGCCGGTGGCGCTACGTCGGGGGTAGCGCATCAAGCATTACCGTCGTCGCGATCACGCTGTTCCAGCAGGAAACGGTCGCGGTGGGCGCTGCAGCAAAACCACTGCTCATGGTCACGCAGTGCCTCGCTTTCCGGCACGTGAACGTCGCACCAGCGGCAGCGCACCATCTGCCCGCCTTCATGGCGAGGAGCGGGGGGCTGCTGCTGGGAAAGGCGGTGCTGGCGATACATGCCGTAGAGTTTCAGGCCTGCATAAAACAGCACCGCAAAAATAATCAGTCGAATGATCAACAGGTTCATCCTCGATAACTCCCATGCCGGGAAAAAGCGGGCCGCACGCCTGTAGCCGTATGGCCTTTGCCAGCAGGCGCACCTTGCGGGACAATGCCCAAAGTGCCATCGTATTCTGAAGATTCTCAAGAGATTTTGACGCCCATGCAAGACTTAACGCTGGTAATGGCCCAACTCGACCCGCTAGTGGGAGATATTCCCGGCAATGCCGCGCGCGCCATCGAGGCCGTGCGTGAGGCGAGGATCGAACATGGGGCGGACATTGTGGTCTTTCCCGAGCTGTTTCTTTCCGGCTACCCGCCGGAAGATCTGCTGCTGAGGCCTTCCATGGAAGCGCGCCTGCGCGAAGCCCGCGCCAAAATGGCCGAGAAGGTGGCCCGAGACGTGCTGGTCATCATTGGTTATCCCGGCGTGCGTGAAGGCAAGTGCTACAACATGGCGGGCGTGCTGTACAACGGCCAGTGGGAAGCGGAATACGCCAAGCAGGCGCTGCCCAACTACCAGGTATTCGATGAGCAGCGCTACTTCACCCCCGGCACCCAGCCGCTGGTCTACGAGCACAAGGGTGCCAAGCTGGGGCTGTTGATCTGTGAGGACTTGTGGGAAGGCTCGCCGGTCAAGGCGGCGCAGGCGGCCGGGGCGGAAGTATTGATCAGCCTGAATGCCTCGCCCTACCACCAGGACAAGCCCACCGAGCGGCTGCGCCTTCTGGAGCAGCGGGCCCAGGACGTTCAACTGCCCATCCTCTATGTCAATACCATTGGCGGCCAGGACGAGCTGGTGTTCGACGGCGGTTCTTGCTGTGTGGATGAGCAGGGCCAGCTCAAGGTGCTGGCCCCTTACTGGCAAGCCGGGCTGATGCCCGTTCAACTGCTGCAAACCAGCGCCGAGCGTTGGGAGCCCCAGGCTGGAGAGATCGAGCCGGAGGTCATGCCGGAAGAGAGCCTTTACTGTGCGCTGGTCACCGGACTACGTGACTACGTCAATAAAAGCGGCTTCAAAGGCGTGGTGCTGGGGCTTTCCGGCGGTATCGACTCCGCCTTGTCGCTGGCGATTGCGGTGGATGCGCTAGGGCCGCAGCGCGTGCAGGCGGTCATGATGCCTTACCACTACACCGCCGACATCTCCAAACAGGACGCCGCCGAGCAGGCCACGTTGCTGGGGGTGCATTACGATGTGATGCCCATCGAGCCCATGGTAGAAGCCTTCATGACGACCCTGGCGGATAGCTTTGCGGGCACCGAGCGCGATACCACCGAGGAAAACCTGCAGTCGCGCTGCCGAGGCGTGCTGCTGATGGCCATTTCCAACAAGAAGGGCCTGATGGTGCTGACCACCGGCAACAAGAGCGAAATGGCCGTGGGCTATGCCACGCTCTATGGCGACATGGTGGGCGGCTACAACGCCATCAAGGATGTCTACAAGACCTGGGTCTACCGCTTGGCACGTTGGCGTAACACCCAGTCGCTGGCCATTCCAGAGCGGGTCATCGAGCGTCCGCCCAGCGCAGAGCTGGCGCCTGACCAGCAGGATAGCGATTCCCTGCCGGATTACGATGTGCTGGACGCGATTCTGGTGCGCTACATCGAAGGGGACATGAGCGCCGAAGCCATCATTGCGGCGGGTTACGACGAGGACGATGTCTACAAAGTGGTGAAGCTGGTGGACCGCTGCGAGTACAAGCGTCGCCAGGCTCCGGTAGGCGTACGGGTCACGCCGCGTGGTTTCGGGCGTGACCGTCGTTACCCCATCGTCAATGGCTGGCAGCCAGGCGAGTAGCGCCTGCTGCCAGCAGCGGCCAGCCCTGGGCCCGTTGTCGTCACTGCGGCTTGTAAGACATTGACCGCGTCCTGAATGCCGCGATCAATGTTCACTAACAGGTCATTTAGTTGCGGCCGCCGTTGTATTTAGGCACGAAGCGGCTGCCTTGAAGTTGCTCGTGATCGGGCGCATTTTCACGCAGCACGGCCAGGACTTCGCTGGCGCGATCTTGCATGCCCATGCCTTGGTAACCTTCTACCATGGTGGCCAGAGCATCCCGCGTGGCGTTGGATTCCGGATAGTTTTCAACGACCCAGCGACCGCGCTCGATGGCCGCGAGGAAGGCGCCACGACGCAGGTAGTAGTCGGCGACATGCAGCTCATGGCGAGCCAGCAGCTCACGCAGGTAGACGATACGTTGCTGGGCATCTGGGGCGTATTGGCTTTGCGGATAGCGTTGAATCAGCTCGCGGAAGTCGTTGTAGGCATCCCGTGAGGCGCCCAGGTCGCGCTTGGAAATATCGATCAGGCGCAGGCGTTCCAGGCTGAAGCGTCCTGCTTGCCAGGCGGACAGCCCGCGCAGGTAATAGGCGTAATCCACTTGCGGGTGGTCAGGGTGCAGGCGAATGAATCGGCTGGCTGCCGCGCGGGCCTCTTCCCAGTTACTGTTCTCGTAGTAGGCGTAGATCAGTTCGAGCTGGGCTTGTTCGGCATGAGGGCCAAATGGGTAGCGGGTGTCCAGGGCTTCCAGGCGCTCGATGGCGATAGGGTAGCGATTGCTGTCGAGGGCCGTACGGGCCAGCTCATACAGCTCGCGCTCTTGAACACCGGCAAGCTCGTCTTCGTCTTCCGGAGTGGTGTCATTGCTGGCACAGCCTGCTAACAGGGCAAGACTCAGGGCCAGGGCGCCAAAGCGGTTGGCAGCGGAAAAAACGCGCATCATCATCCTCGTTGCAAACAAGCCTCAATCACCGAAAAGCGACGATGGCCATAAGTAGAAATGGTAGAATAGGTCGCAGTCAGCCCACTATAAAACACCTGAGCGCAAAACGCAGGCTTGGCGATACTTTGCTGTAAGGGGTTAGCGGTGTCGTATCATCCAGAAGTAGGCGTGTTTGTGTCATAAAGAGGTCATTCATGTCTCGAATTGTGGAAGCCACGCAGCGCGTCCCCGCCACCCTGGCGGGCGCACGCTTGGACCAGGCCGCCGCGGAGTTGTTCAGCGATTATTCCCGCGAGCGCTTGAAAGCGTGGATCAATGCGGGAGAGCTTACGGTCGATGGGGCCAAGGCCAAGCCCAAGGCCAAGCTGCACGGTCACGAAGTGTTGGCGCTCCACGCCACCATCGAAGAAGACACTCGCTTTGCGCCCCAGGACATCGCCCTGGACATCGTTTATGAAGACGACGACGTCATGGTGGTCAACAAGCCTGCGGGAATGGTGGTACACCCTGCCGCAGGCAATCCCGATGGCACGCTGCTCAATGCGCTGCTGTTCCATCACCCTTCGCTGGCAGAAGTGCCCCGAGCGGGCATCGTCCATCGGCTGGACAAGGACACCACTGGCCTGATGATGGTGGCCAAGACCCTGCCCGCGCAAACGGCGCTGGTGGAGCAGCTTCAGGCGCGGACCGTGTCACGCCAGTACGATGCGGTCGTGCTCGGCAAGCCGGTGTCGGGCAGCACGATCGATGCCCCCATTGGTCGGCACCCGAAGGACCGCAAGCGCCAGGCCGTGACCGCCTCGGGCAAGCCTGCGGTGACGCATTTTCGTGTCGTCGAGCGGTTCCGCGCGCACACCCACGTGCGCTGCCAGTTGGAAACCGGGCGTACTCACCAGATACGCGTACACATGTCTCATGCGCGTTTTCCGCTGGTGGGCGACCCGCTGTACAGCGGTCGCGCCAAGCTACCGCCGGGGGCAGCCGGGCCATTGAAGGAGATTCTGCGTGAATTTCCCCGTCAGGCGCTGCATGCGCGCCAGTTGAGCTTCGTCCACCCCGTCAGTGGAGAAACGCTGACCTTCAAGGCGGAGCTGCCTGACGATTTGCTGATGCTGCTGGATTATCTGCGTGAAGATAGCGAGACCATGCGATGAGCGATGCCATAGACCTGCGCCCCACGCTGCTGCGCCCTGATTGGGCGGCGCCTGCCAGCGTGCAGGCTTTTGTGACCACCCGCGAGACAGGCCCCAGCCAGAACGACTTCGCGGCGTTCAACCCGGCGGCCCACGTGGGCGACAACGCCGACCACGTGGCGCTTTGTCGTCGGCTGCTGCACAAGGAAATCGGCGATAGCCGTCCGCTGCTGTGGCTCAATCAAACCCACGGGGCACGGGTGCAGCAGGAGTATCAGGAAGGCGTGCCAGAAGCCGATGCCTCGGTGGCCAGCAGCAGCGACTATGCCTGTGTGGTACTCACCGCCGACTGCCTGCCGGTGCTGTTCTGCAATCGGCAGGGTACCCAGGTGGCGGCGGCCCACGCCGGGTGGCGCGGGCTGGCCGGTGGCGTGCTGGAAGCCACGGTGGCAGCGATGAACTGCGACCCCGAAGACATTCTGGTGTGGCTTGGCCCGGCGATCTCCAATGCCCAGTTCGAGGTGGGCCCGGAAGTGTACGGCACCTTCGTGGCCATCCAGCCCGACACCGCAGAAGCCTTCGATCATAGCCCTTATCGCCTGGGCCATTACATGGCCGACCTGTACCGCCTGGCGCGCTTTCGCCTGGAGGCGTTGGGCATCCATCAGATCAGCGGTGGTCACTTCTGTACGGCCTGCGAATCGCGCTTTTACTCTTATCGGCGGGATAACGGCAACACCGGCCGCATGGCAAGCGTGATCTGGATCAAGTGAGCAGTCGGGCAGCGGCTGGTTAATATCGCACGCCTCTTGAAATGGCCATAACTGCCGCCATGTTACTTGTCAAGCTAATCGTCTTTAGCACGTTCAACGACAGGTTATCAGGGTGCGCCGTGGGTCGAAACGCACGGCACCCCCCCCAGGAGGCACTCCATGCGATTCGATAAATTTACTGCCAAGTTGCAGGCCGCCATTGCCGAGGCTCAATCCCTCGCCGTGGGGCGTGGCCACAATCAACTCGACCCTGCCCATTTGCTGCTGGCGTTGCTCGACACGCGCGATACCGGCATCAAGGCGCTGATCGAAAAAGCCGAAGGCAGCGGTTCCCGGCTGCGCGACGGCTTGCAGCGCCAACTGGAAGACTTGCCCAAAGTCAGCCAGTTCGACGGCGAGGTCCAGCCTTCTCGGGAATTCGTCAAACTGATGAACCTGACCGACCGCGAAGCGCAAAAGCGCGGCGATCAGTTCATTGCCTCCGAGCTGGTGCTGCTGGCAGCGCTGGAAATGAACGGTGCCATCACCAAACTGCTCAAAGAGGCCGGGCTGACGCGCAAAAGTCTCGAGGCGGCCATCGACAGCCTGCGTGGGGGCTCCCGCGTTGACGACCCCAACGCCGAAGATCAGCGTGAAGCGCTGAACAAATATACCCTCGATCTGACCCAGCGAGCGCTGGAAGGCAAGCTCGACCCAGTGATCGGTCGTGACGACGAAATTCGTCGCACCATCCAGGTGTTGCAGCGCCGCACCAAGAACAACCCTGTACTGATCGGTGAGCCGGGCGTGGGCAAGACCGCGATCGTCGAAGGCCTGGCCCAGCGTATCGTCAATGGGGAAGTGCCCGAAGGCCTGAAGGAAAAGCGTGTGCTCTCGCTGGATATGGGGGCGTTGCTGGCGGGCGCGAAATTCCGCGGGGAATTCGAAGAACGGCTGAAAGCCGTGCTCAAGGAGCTCTCCCAGGAAGAAGGTCGGGTGATCCTGTTCATCGACGAGCTGCATACCATGGTGGGCGCAGGCAAGGCGGAAGGCGCCATGGACGCTGGCAACATGCTCAAGCCGGCGTTGGCCCGAGGCGAGCTGCACTGTGTCGGGGCCACCACGCTGGATGAGTACCGTCAGTACATCGAAAAAGACGCGGCCCTGGAGCGGCGCTTCCAGAAAGTGCTGGTGGACGAGCCCTCGGAAGCGGATACCGTGGCCATTCTGCGCGGCTTGAAGGAGCGTTACGAAGTTCACCACGGTGTCGATATCACCGACTCGGCCATCATCGCGGCGGCCAAACTCTCGACCCGTTATATCACCGACCGCCAGCTGCCGGACAAGGCCATCGACCTGATCGACGAGGCTGCATCGCGCATCCGTATGGAGCTGGACTCCAAACCGGAGGAGATGGACCGTCTCGACCGCCGTCTGATCCAGCTCAAGATGGAGCGGGAGGCGCTCAAGAAAGAGACCGACGACGCCACGAAAAAGCGTCTGGAAGCCCTCAATCAGCACATCCATGAGCTGGAGCGCGAGTACGCCGACCTGGATGAAATCTGGAAGGCGGAAAAGGCCAGCATCCAGGGTGCAGCGCAGTTCAAGGCCGAGCTGGAGCAAGCGCGTATCGACCTCGAACAGGCGCGCCGCCAGGGGGATCTTGGGCGCATGTCGGAGCTGCAGTACGGCAAGATTCCCGCGCTGGAGAAAAAGATCAGCGAAGCGGGTGAGGGTGAAGCCGATACCACCAGCCATCAGCTGCTGCGCTCCAACGTGACGGAAGAGGAGATTGCCGAAGTCGTGTCCCGCTGGACCGGCATCCCGGTGTCCAAAATGCTCGAAGGCGAGCGTGACAAGCTGCTGCGCATGGAAGATGCCCTGCACGAACGGGTCATCGGTCAGCACGAAGCCGTGGAAGCAGTGGCCAACGCGGTGCGGCGTTCCCGGGCGGGTCTCTCCGACCCCAACCGCCCCAACGGCTCGTTCCTGTTTCTGGGCCCCACCGGGGTGGGCAAGACCGAGCTGTGCAAGTCGCTGGCCAATTTCCTGTTCGATACCGAAGAGGCCATGGTGCGCATCGATATGTCCGAGTTCATGGAGAAGCACTCCGTGGCCCGTCTCATTGGCGCACCGCCTGGCTACGTCGGCTATGAAGAGGGCGGTTATCTGACCGAAGCGGTGCGCCGCAAGCCGTACTCGGTGCTGCTGCTGGATGAGGTGGAAAAAGCCCACCCGGATGTGTTCAACATCCTGCTCCAGGTGCTGGAAGATGGGCGCTTGACCGATGGTCAGGGGCGTACCGTTGACTTCCGCAATACGGTCATCGTCATGACCTCCAACCTGGGCTCGGACATCATCCAGCGCATGGGAGGCGACACCAGCAGTGACGACGGCAGCGACTACGAGCTGATGAAACAGGCAGTCATGGAAGTAGTGGGCAATCACTTCCGCCCTGAGTTGATCAACCGTATCGATGAAGTGGTGGTATTCCATGCCCTTGGCCAGGAGCAGATTCAAGCGATTGCCGGTATTCAACTGGAGCGCCTGAAGGCTCGCCTGGCAGAGCACGACCTGAGCCTGGAAATCAGTGACGACGCCATGGCGCAGTTGGCGGTGGTTGGCTTCGACCCCGTATTTGGCGCACGGCCGCTGAAACGTGCCATCCAGAGCCGCATCGAAAACCCGCTGGCGCAGGATCTGCTGGCTGGCAAGTACGCCCCGGGCGATACCATTCGCATCAGCGCGGGTGAAGGCAAGCTGATCTTTGGCTGATCCCGGAAGGGCTTGCTGCGCAATCAAATAGGGCGAATGCCCCGTCAGTGACGCTGGCGGGGCATTTTTTTGCAGCGACTGCGACCTTTGTTGCGTTTGCTCGGATAGGTGGTTGACACGCCAAGGGCGCTAATGGAATCTTGTGGGTTCCTGATTTGCGGGCGCGGAACCAACGGGCAATCCCTCATCACCGCGCGAAGGGTAGGCTCACGCCTCTACCCGCCGAAGGACTTCCGGGCTCGGGCTAACCGCCTGACCTGGCCAACGCCCCGACACGGCAAACCGCCGTGTAAGGGAGGCACGTGTCAAGCTCGCCACGTCCAGACAGGCCATGGTGACCAGCAACGCGTGCTCCCGATGAGAGTGCAGGCCCTAACCGGGCCATATTGCCAGGGTTTGGCATCAGGTGCCGGCATGGGCCGGCAGCGGCATACCGCCGCACTCGACCCCGCAGGATGTCCTGCGGATCGCACTCGAGACCTCCAGGGGAGAAATACAGTGGAACTGCTTTCCGGCGCAGACATGATCGCCCGCTTCTTGCAAGATGAGGGCGTAGAGTACATCTATGGTTATCCTGGCGGTGCGGCACTGCATATTTACGATGCGCTGTTCCGCCAGGACAAAGTGAAGCACATCCTCGTGCGTCACGAGCAAGCGGCCACCCACGCGGCTGACGGCTATGCCCGTGCCTCCGGCAAGCCCGGCGTGGTGCTGGTGACGTCCGGCCCCGGTGCGACCAACGCAGTCACGGGTATCGCGACTGCCTACATGGACTCCATTCCCATGGTCGTGCTGTGCGGTCAGGTCATGAGCCACCTGATTGGTGACGACGCCTTCCAGGAAACCGATATCGTCGGCGTGACCCGGCCCATCGTGAAGCACAGCTTCTCGATTCGTCACCCCTCTGAAATCCCGGAAGTGCTGAAAAAGGCCTTCTACCTGGCCTCTACCGGTCGCCCTGGCCCCGTGGTCGTCGATATTCCCAAGGACATGACCGCGCCCACCGAGCGCTACGAGTACGTGTACCCGAAGAAGGTCAAACTGCGCTCCTACAATCCGGTGACCCGTGGGCATACCGGGCAAATCAAGAAAGCCGTCGAGATGATGCTGAAGGCCAAGCGCCCGGTGTTCTACACCGGCGGTGGTGTGGTCACCGGCAAGGCCAGCGAAGGCTTGACCGATCTGGTGAAGCAGCTTGGTTACCCGATCACCACCACGCTGATGGGCATTGGCGCTTACCCGCAAAGCGACCGCCAGTGCCTGGGCTGGCTGGGCATGCACGGCTCGTATGAGTCCAACATGGCCATGCACCACGCGGACCTGATCATTGCCATCGGTGCACGTTTCGACGACCGCGTGACCAACAACACGTCGAAATTCTGCCCCACGGCCAAGATCATCCATGTGGACGTCGATCCCAGCTCGGTCTCCAAGACCGTGCGTGCCGACGTGCCCATCGTTGGTCCAGCCGCCAGCGTCATCAACGAGATGATCAGCCTGGTGCAGGGGAGCGAGATTGCCCACCCCGAAGCGTTGACCGACTGGTGGCAGAAGATCGATGGCTGGCGCGCCGAGCGAGAAGGCAAACTCTATGAGCCCTCCAGGCCCGGCGAGGCGCTGAAGCCCCAGGAAGTCATCGAGGCACTGTGCCGCGTCACTCGGGGCGAAGCGTACGTCACCACCGACGTGGGCCAGCACCAGATGTTTGCCGCGCAGTACTACAAGTTCGACAAGCCCAACCGCCTGATTACCTCCGGTGGCCTGGGCACCATGGGCTTCGGCTTTCCGGCCGCCATGGGCATCAAGCAGAACTTCCCCGAAGACGACGTGGTATGTGTCACGGGGGAAGGCAGCTTCCAGATGATGATGCAGGAGCTTTCCACCTGTAAGCAGTACGGGGTGGGGGTCAAGATCGTCAACCTGAACAACGCGTCGCTGGGGATGGTGCGCCAGTGGCAGGACTTGAACTACAAATCCCGCCATGCGCACTCCTACATGGAGTCGTTGCCCGACTTCCATATGCTGATCGAAGCTTACGGGTTTACCGCCATCACGGTCACTACCCTGGATGAGCTTGAGCCAGCGCTGGAGCGTGCCTTTGCCAACAAGCATGAGCTGGTATTCCTGGACGTGAAGGTCGACCCCTTTGAGCACGTTTACCCGATGCAAGTGCCGTTAGGCGCGATGCGTGACATGCTGCTGTCCAAAACGGAGCGTACCTGATGCGTCATATCATCTCGATTCTGATGGAAAACGAACCGGGTGCGCTGTCACGTGTAGTCGGGTTGTTCTCTCAGCGTAACTTCAACATCGAAACGCTGAACGTAGCACCGACGGAAGACCCGTCGCTGTCACGCTTGACGGTCACCACCATCGGTGACGACCGGGTGATCGAGCAGATCACCAAGCACCTCAACAAGCTGATCGACGTGGTGAAGCTGGTCGACCTGACCGAAGGTAACCACATCGAGCGGGAGTTGATGCTGGTGAAGGTCAAGGCGCTGGGCGCTGCCCGCGATGAAGTGAAGCGTACCGTGGATATCTTTCGCGCCCAGGTCGTGGACGTGACACCGAGTCTCTACACCGTTCAGATCACCGGCGATGCCTCCAAGCTGGATGCTTTCCTGCAGGCCATGGCGCCGGTGGGCATTCTGGAAGTGGCGCGCACGGGCGTCTCCGGCATTGCCCGCGGTGACAAGGTGCTGTCGCTCTGATCGCGCGTTAGCACCCACCCAAAACCGCCCTTCGCCGGGCGGTTTTTTTTGTTTTTGGGTGGTGCCAGGCGGATGCCGCTAGCGAGGTGCCACCGTGGTCCAGAAAGCATCGATCATGGGATTCTGCAGCCGCCGGTTCAGCACGCACAGGCCAACATCGTAGTGGGGCAGCTCGGGCTTGACGTTGAGTACCTGTACACGCTCTGCCAGCGGGCTGTTGTCCAGCACGATACGCGGCACCACACCGACCCCAAACCCTAGCCCCACCATGCTGACGATGGCCTCATGCCCTGCCACCTGGGCATAGATGCGGGGCGCAATGCCCATGGCCTTGAACCAGGTATTGGCGTACTCCCGCGACAGGCCCGCCTCCGACAGAATCATGGGCACATGCCGCCACTGTTCGGCGGTCGAGCTTTCCGGATGGCTAGGCAGCCAGGCATGGGTTTCCGTCGGGGCGATGAACAACAGCGGCGAACGGGTGAGCGACTTGAACGCCAGGGCGCTGGGAGGAATGCGAGGCCTGGGCGTAATGGCCATGTCATCGGCCCCTTCCAGTACGCGGTTCATGGCGTCTGCCGGGTCACCCGTATGCAGCTTGAGCTCGATACCGGGGTGGCGTACCCGCACATCGCTCAACAGCTCATACAAAAAGCTGTAGCTGGCGGTGACCGAGCAGTAGATGCTGATTTCCCCGCTGAGCTGTGTCGCGCTGGTGGCCAGCGTGCGCTTTTGGGTTTCCCACTGCTCCAGCGTCTCCTTGGCGTAGCGCAGGAAAGCGATCCCTTGTGGGGTCAGCGTGACATGCCGGTTGTCACGTTCGAACAGCCGGGTGCCCAGTTCGCTCTCCACCTGCTGAATCGAGCGGCTCAAGGTGGAAGGGCTGATATGGCACAGCTCGCTGGCGCGCCCGAAATGCAGCGTATCCGCCAGAGTGACCATGTGCTTGAGAAGACGAAAATCCATGGGGTCGATGCCCTGAGTGTGATTTCATTTTATGAAATAGTATGTTGCAAATATAGCGTTTTACGCAATGGTGCTGCTGACGTAGAGTGACCTCAACGCCGAATCCCAGTGCTGCACTAGACGGCACGGGTGGCCATCAACGCTGACACATACACGATAACGATCTGATTCAACCGATTTCTGGAGTCTCGCCATGCACGTTTACTACGATAAAGATTGCGACCTTTCCCTCATTCAGGCCAAGAAAGTCACCATCGTCGGCTACGGTTCTCAGGGTCATGCCCACGCCAACAACCTGAAAGAGTCGGGTGTCGATGTCACCGTAGCGCTGCGCAAAGGCTCCTCGTCTGCGGCGAAAGCAGAAGCAGCAGGCTTGAAAGTCGCCAGCGTACCAGAAGCGTGCAAGACCGCTGACGTCGTCATGATTCTGGCGCCGGACGAAAACCAGAAAGCCATCTACGAGCAGGAAGTCGAGCCGAATCTGAAAGAAGGCGCGACCCTGGCGTTTGCCCACGGTTTCAACATCCACTACAACCAGATCGAGCCGCGTAAAGACCTCGACGTGATCATGATCGCGCCGAAAGCGCCGGGCCACACCGTACGCTCCGAGTTCGTCAAGGGTGGCGGTATTCCCGACCTGATCGCGATCCACCAGGACGCCTCTGGCAACGCCAAAGAGCTGGCGCTCTCTTACGCTGCAGGCGTTGGCGGTGGCCGCAGCGGTATCATCGAGACGACCTTCAAGGATGAAACCGAAACGGACCTGTTCGGCGAGCAGGCGGTCCTTTGCGGTGGTGCGGTCGAGCTGGTGAAGGCCGGTTTCGAAACCCTGACCGAAGCAGGTTACGCACCGGAAATGGCCTACTTCGAGTGTCTGCACGAACTCAAGCTGATCGTCGACCTGATGTACGAAGGCGGCATTGCCAACATGAACTACTCCATCTCCAACAATGCCGAGTATGGCGAGTACGTGACCGGCCCTGAGGTCATCAACGACGAGTCCCGTGCCGCGATGCGCAATGCACTCAAGCGCATCCAGACCGGTGAGTACGCCAAGATGTTCATCCAGGAAGGCAACACCAACTATCCTTCCATGACTGCACGCCGTCGTCTGAATGCCGAGCACGAAATCGAGCAGGTGGGTGCCAAGCTGCGCGGCATGATGCCGTGGATTGCTGCCAACCAGCTGGTCGACAAGTCCAAAAACTGATCGATCACCGTTATGAAAACGCCCCGAAGCGCCTATGCGTGCTGCGGGGCGTTTTGCATTCCGGCTGTCAGGACTGGTCGGCAAGGGTTCACCGTGTAGAATGAGAAGGGTTACTTGTGAACGTGACTTCACTCTAAATGGATGACACTTATGACTCAGGATGCTCGCGACCCAGAGCAGGAATCGCTCCCTTCGTCCGCTGCAGATACGGACAGCGCGGCTACTCCTTCGTCGAAGGAAGAGGAAATCGTGCGGAACGAGGATCTTGCCGCTGCCTTTCTTCGTGAAACCGAAGTCGTGGAGGAGGCCGTCGAAAACGGCAAGAAAATTCGCCGCAAGGGCATCTACCTGCTGCCCAACCTGTTTACCACGTCGGCACTGTTTTCTGGTTTCTTTGCCGTGGTGGCCGGGATCAATGGCGAGTTCACGTCGGCAGCGGTGGCCATTTTCATCGCCATGGTGCTGGATGGCCTGGATGGTCGCGTGGCGCGCATGACCAATACGCAAAGCGCTTTCGGGGCCGAGTACGACAGCCTGTCGGACATGATCTCGTTCGGCATGGCGCCTGCCCTGGTCGCCTTTACCTGGATACTGCAAGATATCGGCAAGACCGGCTGGGTGGTGGCCTTTCTCTATGTGGCGTGTGCTGCCCTGCGCCTGGCCCGCTTCAACGTACAGATCGGCAGCGTCGACAAAAAGTGGTTTATCGGCTTGCCCAGCCCTTCGGCTGCGGCGCTGGTCGCCGCCAGCGTGTGGACATTCCACAGCTTCGACGCCGATGCCTTCGGCTTCAAGCTGCTGATGCTGGTGGTGGTGGGCGCGGCGGGTATTCTCATGGTGAGCAATATCCGCTACTACAGCTTCAAGGATTTGGACTTCAAGAAGCCCGTGCCCTTCGTGGTGCTGCTGGCGGTGGTGCTTGGATTCGTAATGATCTCGGTACAGCCCTCGGTCATGTTGCTGTTGCTGTTTGGTGCCTACGTCTGCTCAGGGCCGGTGCTGGCCGTCATGCGCAAGGTCAAGGCCAAGCACTGAGCTGAAATTATTTTAAAAAGCCCTTGCCAACCCGGCAGCGAATCCGTAAAGTACGCATCCGCTGCCGGGGACGCCAAGCGTTACCAGCGGTGAAGAAGGTTGAAAAACTTTCGGTTTGTCAGGAAGTTGGCGTCATCTGCTGGTTGGATTGATCGCTCACTTCACTCGCTGAAAACAGCCCTTGACAAACACCGCGGAATGCGTAGAATACGCCTTCCTCGCTGAGGCAACACGGTTCAGGTCACCGAGCCAGTCACAGCGAAATGATGACAGTGGTATCGCTCTTTAACAATTTGATCAGGTAATTCATGTGGGCGCTTGCCGATGAGGGTGAATCATCACCCAATATCAAGGCAAGCGAACACCAGGATACTCTTCGGAGTATCGCAGTGAATTCGTTTGAACCTTGAGCCAAGTTTGATCCGCTTTTGTTGTCTTCGGCTAGTCCTGAGATGGCGAGTAAGGATCGCATTGATCTTAAACTGAAGAGTTTGATCATGGCTCAGATTGAACGCTGGCGGCAGGCCTAACACATGCAAGTCGAGCGGTAACAGGGGGTGCTTGCACCCCGCTGACGAGCGGCGGACGGGTGAGTAATGCATAGGAATCTGCCCGATAGTGGGGGATAACCTGGGGAAACCCAGGCTAATACCGCATACGTCCTACGGGAGAAAGGGGGCTCCGGCTCCCGCTATCGGATGAGCCTATGTCGGATTAGCTGGTTGGTGAGGTAAAGGCTCACCAAGGCGACGATCCGTAGCTGGTCTGAGAGGATGATCAGCCACATCGGGACTGAGACACGGCCCGAACTCCTACGGGAGGCAGCAGTGGGGAATATTGGACAATGGGGGGAACCCTGATCCAGCCATGCCGCGTGTGTGAAGAAGGCCCTCGGGTTGTAAAGCACTTTCAGTGAGGAAGAACGCCTGGTGGTTAATACCCATCAGGAAAGACATCACTCACAGAAGAAGCACCGGCTAACTCCGTGCCAGCAGCCGCGGTAATACGGAGGGTGCGAGCGTTAATCGGAATTACTGGGCGTAAAGCGCGCGTAGGTGGCTTGATAAGCCGGTTGTGAAAGCCCCGGGCTCAACCTGGGAACGGCATCCGGAACTGTCAAGCTAGAGTGCAGGAGAGGAAGGTAGAATTCCCGGTGTAGCGGTGAAATGCGTAGAGATCGGGAGGAATACCAGTGGCGAAGGCGGCCTTCTGGACTGACACTGACACTGAGGTGCGAAAGCGTGGGTAGCAAACAGGATTAGATACCCTGGTAGTCCACGCCGTAAACGATGTCGACCAGCCGTTGGGTGCCTAGCGCACTTTGTGGCGAAGTTAACGCGATAAGTCGACCGCCTGGGGAGTACGGCCGCAAGGTTAAAACTCAAATGAATTGACGGGGGCCCGCACAAGCGGTGGAGCATGTGGTTTAATTCGATGCAACGCGAAGAACCTTACCTACTCTTGACATCCTGCGAACTTGTGAGAGATCACTTGGTGCCTTCGGGAACGCAGAGACAGGTGCTGCATGGCTGTCGTCAGCTCGTGTTGTGAAATGTTGGGTTAAGTCCCGTAACGAGCGCAACCCTTGTCCTTATTTGCCAGCGCGTAAAGGCGGGAACTCTAAGGAGACTGCCGGTGACAAACCGGAGGAAGGTGGGGACGACGTCAAGTCATCATGGCCCTTACGAGTAGGGCTACACACGTGCTACAATGGTCGGTACAAAGGGTTGCCAACTCGCGAGAGTGAGCCAATCCCGAAAAGCCGATCTCAGTCCGGATCGGAGTCTGCAACTCGACTCCGTGAAGTCGGAATCGCTAGTAATCGTGGATCAGAATGCCACGGTGAATACGTTCCCGGGCCTTGTACACACCGCCCGTCACACCATGGGAGTGGACTGCACCAGAAGTGGTTAGCCTAACGCAAGAGGGCGATCACCACGGTGTGGTTCATGACTGGGGTGAAGTCGTAACAAGGTAGCCGTAGGGGAACCTGCGGCTGGATCACCTCCTTAAACGATGTCTTCCCCTCGCGGCAAGCGCTCACAATGAATTACCTGATCAGAA
>NZ_AJTS01000048.1 GCF_000275725.1 Vreelandella stevensii S18214
TTACGTAAATTGTATTGTGATACGTCTCAAGCGTATCCGGCAATCGTTATCATTGCGAACCCCAGACTCCTTCGGGTTATAGGGTCAAGCAATGAAGCGCACACGGTGGATGCCTAGGCAGCCAGAGGCGATGAAAGACGTGGTAGCCTGCGATAAGGTTCGGTGAGGTGGCAAACGACCTGCGACCCGGACATCTCTGAATGGGGAAACCCACTCATCACAAGATGAGTATCCTGTCCTGAATACATAGGGGCAGGAGGCGAACCAGGGGAACTGAAACATCTAAGTACCCTGAGGAAAAGAAATCAACCGAGATTCCCCTAGTAGCGGCGAGCGAACGGGGACCAGCCCTTAAGCGTGTGACGGATTAGACGAACAGACTGGGAAGTCTGGCCATAGCGGGTGATAGCCCCGTAGTCGAAAATCTGATCACGTGAAATCGAGTAGGTCGGGGCACGAGAAACCTTGACTGAAGACGGGGGGACCATCCTCCAAGGCTAAATACTCCTGGCTGACCGATAGTGAACCAGTACCGTGAGGGAAAGGCGAAAAGAACCCCGGAGAGGGGAGTGAAATAGATCCTGAAACCGTGTGCGTACAAGCAGTAGGAGCAGACTTGTTCTGTGACTGCGTACCTTTTGTATAATGGGTCAGCGACTTATATTCAGTGGCGAGGTTAACCGTATAGGGGAGCCGTAGGGAAACCGAGTCTTAACTGGGCGACACAGTCGCTGGATATAGACCCGAAACCGAGCGATCTATCCATGAGCAGGGTGAAGGTTGAGTAACATCAACTGGAGGCCCGAACCAGGATCTGTTGAAAAAGATTTGGATGACTTGTGGATCGGAGTGAAAGGCTAATCAAGCTCGGAGATAGCTGGTTCTCCTCGAAAGCTATTTAGGTAGCGCCTCACGTATCACCGCCGGGGGTAGAGCACTGTTTCGGCTAGGGGGTCATCCCGACTTACCAACCCGAGGCAAACTCCGAATACCGGTGAGTGCAAGCGTGGGAGACACACGGCGGGTGCTAACGTCCGTCGTGAAAAGGGAAACAACCCAGACCGTCAGCTAAGGTCCCCAAATCCTGGTTAAGTGGGAAACGATGTGGGAAGGCTCAGACAGCTAGGAGGTTGGCTTAGAAGCAGCCATCCTTTAAAGAAAGCGTAATAGCTCACTAGTCGAGTCGGCCTGCGCGGAAGATGTAACGGGGCTAAACCAGGTACCGAAGCTACGGGTTCATCCTTACGGATGAGCGGTAGAGGAGCGTCGTGTAAGCCGATGAAGGTGTGTTGAGAAGCATGCTGGAGGTATCACGAGTGCGAATGCTGACATGAGTAACGATAAAGGGAGTGAAAAACTCCCTCGCCGGAAGACCAAGGGTTTCTGTTCGACGCTAATCGGAGCAGAGTGAGTCGGCCCCTAAGGCGAGGCCGAAAGGCGTAGTCGATGGGAAACGGGTCAATATTCCCGTACCGGACATGATTGCGATGGGGGGACGGAGAAGGCTAGGTGAGCCAGGCGTTGGTTGTCCTGGTGAAAGTGAGTAGGCTGGGGTCTCAGGTAAATCCGGGACCCTTCAAGGCCGAGACACGAAACGAAGACACTACGGTGTCGAAGTCATTGATGCCACGCTTCCAGGAAAAGCCTCTAAGCTTCAGATCATGTGCGACCGTACCCCAAACCGACACAGGTGGTCAGGGTGAGAATCCCAAGGCGCTTGAGAGAACTCGGGTGAAGGAACTAGGCAAAATGGTGCCGTAACTTCGGGAGAAGGCACGCCGGCGTAGGGTGACGAGACTTGCTCTCCAAGCCCGAACCGGTCGAAGATACCAGGTGGCTGCAACTGTTTAGTAAAAACACAGCACTCTGCCAACTCGCAAGAGGACGTATAGGGTGTGACGCCTGCCCGGTGCCGGAAGGTTAAGTGATGGTGTTAGGATTCGTCCGAAGCTCTTGATCGAAGCCCCGGTAAACGGCGGCCGTAACTATAACGGTCCTAAGGTAGCGAAATTCCTTGTCGGGTAAGTTCCGACCTGCACGAATGGCGTAATGATGGCCACGCTGTCTCCACCCGAGACTCAGTGAAATTGAAATCGCCGTGAAGATGCGGTGTACCCGCGGCTAGACGGAAAGACCCCGTGAACCTTTACTATAGCTTCACACTGGACGCTGATGTTGCCTGTGTAGGATAGCTGGGAGGCTTTGAACCTCGGACGCCAGTTCGAGGGGAGCCAACCTTGAAATACCAGCCTGGCATCATTGGCGTTCTCACTCAGGTCCGTGATCCGGATCGAGGACAGTGTGTGGTGGGTAGTTTGACTGGGGCGGTCTCCTCCCAAAGCGTAACGGAGGAGCACGAAGGTACCCTCAGCACGGTCGGACATCGTGCAATGAGTGCAAGAGCATAAGGGTGCTTGACTGCGAGACAGACACGTCGAGCAGGTGCGAAAGCAGGTTCTAGTGATCCGGTGGTTCTGTATGGAAGGGCCATCGCTCAACGGATAAAAGGTACTCCGGGGATAACAGGCTGATACCGCCCAAGAGTTCACATCGACGGCGGTGTTTGGCACCTCGATGTCGGCTCATCACATCCTGGGGCTGAAGTCGGTCCCAAGGGTATGGCTGTTCGCCATTTAAAGTGGTACGCGAGCTGGGTTTAGAACGTCGTGAGACAGTTCGGTCCCTATCTGCCGTGGGCGTTGGATGTTTGAGAAGAGCTGCTCCTAGTACGAGAGGACCGGAGTGGACGACCCTCTGGTGTTCCGGTTGTCACGCCAGTGGCATTGCCGGGTAGCTATGGTCGGACGGGATAACCGCTGAAAGCATCTAAGCGGGAAGCCCCCTTCAAGATGAGACATCCCCGAGGCCTAGAGCCTCCTGAAGGGCCCAGCGAGACCAGCTGGTTGATAGGCACGGTGTGGAAGCGCTGCAAGGCGTTGAGCTAACGTGTACTAATGGCCCGTGAGGCTTGACCCTATAACACCCAAGGGGTCTGGTCGTGATGATAACGAAGAGTGTGAACGCACTCGCAACACCGGATACGCCGCAGTGAGCCAGAGCGCTTGCTGACAAGAGACGCACACAATACACGTCAAGAACACCTCAGCATGATATGCATTACCTGTTACGCCTGACGACCATAGCACGCGTGAACCACCTGATCCCATGCCGAACTCAGAAGTGAAACCGCTTAGCGCCGATGGTAGTGTGGGGTCTCCCCATGTGAGAGTAGGTCATCGTCAGGCACTTATATCGTAGAAAGCCCCGAGCACATTGTGTTCGGGGCTTTTTGCTGTGCGTAGCATACGTCGAAACACCCAGCCAAAGGCTGGGTGTGAGCATCGTCAGGCGCAGAGCGTTTCCATGGCTTCGATAAAGCTGTCCATTTCGTCGTCGGTGCCGATGGTAATGCGCAGAAAGTTGTTCAGCGCCTCGGTGTTGAAGTGCCTGACCAGAATGCCGCGCTCACGCAGGCCAGCGAAGAGCTGGGCGCCTTCATGGTGAGGGTGCTGGGCAAACAGGAAGTTGGCCTTGGAAGGCAATACCTCGAATCCAAGCCGCTCCAGGCGCTGGCGGGTGCGCTCCCGGGTGGCGATCACGTTATTGCGGCAGGCGTCGAAGTGTTCGGTATCCTTCAGGGCTTCGATGCCCACCAGGCTGGCCAGGCTATCTACGGGGTAAGAGTTGAAGGAGTCCTTGACCCGCTGCAGGCCTTCGATCAGCTCGCTGGAGCCAATTGCATAGCCTAGCCTCAATCCTGCCAAGCTACGTGACTTGGAGAACGTGCCCGTGACCAGCAGGTTCGGGTAGCGGCTAATCAGCGACACGGCGCTGTCAGCGCCGAAATCCACGTACGCCTCATCCACCAGCACCACGCGGTCGGTGACTTTCTGCAGAAGCGCCTCGATGGCTTCCAGCGGGTGAGCATGGCCCGTGGGGGCGTTAGGGTTGGCAAAGATGACGCCGCTTCGCTCACTCGCGCTGGCCAACGCATCCATATCCACTTCCCACTGGGCATTCAAGGGATGCTTGCGCAGCTCTACGCCGTAAAGGTTGGCATATACCGGATAGAAACTGTAGGTGATGCTGGGTACATCGAGAGGTGCCCCTTGGCAAAAAAATGCCTGAAACGCGAAGGCCAGGACTTCATCGGAGCCGTTGCCCACGAAGGTTTCCGCGACGCTGACGCCGTAGCGGCTGGCCAGGGTTTCACGCAGCGCCAGTGAGGTAGGGTCGGGGTAGAGCCGTAAATGGTCGGTAGGGTATTGGGCCAGCGCCTGGCTGACACCAGGGGCCGGGGGGTAGGGGTTCTCGTTGGTGTTGAGCTTGATCACGCGCTCGCGGGGCTGCTCGCCGGGAATATACGGGGTAAGATCCCTGACGGCAGGGCTCCAGTATTGGCTCATGGGGGTAACCTGATTGTGCGGATGTGAATATCCCCATGGTCGCCTGATGGCCGCAAGAGCGCAAGCATTCCCATTGGCCGCGATTCGGCCCATACTTCTCCTGTGAAGGGGTGGGCGTCGCACCTTGTAGCGGTTATGCTGTCATAAGCGCGCGAAAGAAATGTATGTCCAACACCATAAGGAGACACGCAATGCAATTCAGGAGTTTGCTAGCCGGTTCGGCTATGTTGGCACTGCTGGCGGGCTGCGCAGCTGGCCCGACGGATCAGCGCGACGACGCAGGCATGAGCGCCTCACAGGCTAACTATCAGGGTACTCTGCCCTGCCGTAACTGTGACGGCATTGACCTGGATGTGACCATGCAGGGTGAAGAAATGGCCGCTCCGGAAGAGCGTACCTTTACCTTGAATGCGACTTACCGCAACCACCCCCAGACACCGCCCGATGAAAACTACGCTGGTAACTGGGAAGTGCTGACGGGTACGCCTGCCGACCCCGACGCGACGGTCTACGAACTGACACCGGACGGTGACGGCCAGATCTACTACTTCCAGCGGATCGACGAGCGTACGCTCGAGCTGATCGACCCGGAGCGTCGTCGCTTTGAAAACGGCGAGATGCTGCAACTGCGTCGCCAGTAATCGCTGAGCGCATCGCATCAAGGCGGCCATTGGCCGCCTTTTGTATGTCTGGCGGTGGTGAAACAGTAGCAATGACGGTCGTTACAGCCGTCTTAACGACCGTCGCAACAATCGTTTTAACAACCGTTGCAACAACAGTGGCAAGTACAGTCATGCGAGACAGGAGCGGCTAGCGTTGGCAAAAGCAAAGAGCGCCTTTGTGTGTACCGAGTGTGGTGCCGAGTATCGCAAGTGGCAGGGGCAGTGCACCAGCTGTCAGGAGTGGAATACGCTCAGTGAGATCCGGTTGACCAGTGCGCGGCCTGGCAGCGGAACGACGGCGACCGGGCGCGCTGGCTATGCGGGCAACCTCTCGAAGGAAGTCGTGGACCTCAGTAACGTCGACCTCAGCGAAGTGCCACGGTTGACCTCCACTTTTGCCGAGTTCGACCGTGTATTGGGAGGCGGCCTGGTACCGGGCTCGGCCGTGCTGCTGGGCGGGAACCCCGGGGCGGGCAAGTCGACGCTGCTGCTGCAAACGGCCTGCAAGCTGGCTCAGCAACGCCGCATCCTCTATGTGACCGGCGAGGAGTCGCTTTCCCAGGTCGCCATGCGAGCGCATCGCCTGCAGCTTCCCACCAACGGCTTGAAAATGTTGGCGGAAACCAGCGTCGAGACCATTCTGGCCGTTGCCGAGCGTGAAAAGCCCGAGATTCTGGTCATCGACTCTATTCAGACCATGCACCTGGAGGATATCAGCTCGGCGCCCGGTGGCGTGGCGCAGGTGCGCGAGTCTGCCGCAGCGCTGACCCGCTTTGCCAAGCAGACGAACACCGTCCTGCTGCTGGTGGGGCATGTCACCAAGGATGGCACCCTGGCAGGCCCCAAGGTGCTCGAGCACATGATCGATGCCTCGCTGCTGCTGGAGGGCGGGGCGGACTCGCGTTTTCGCACCCTGCGTGGCCAGAAGAACCGCTTCGGCGCGGTGAACGAGCTGGGTGTGTTCGCCATGCTGGAGCAGGGCTTGAAGGAAGTGAAAAACCCCAGTGCCATCTTCCTGTCGCGCCAGGAAGAGCAGGCTCCCGGCAGCCTGGTGATGGTGGTATGGGAAGGCACGCGGCCGATACTGGTGGAAGTGCAGGCGCTGGTCGATGAGTCAGCCTTGGGGAACCCGCGCCGGGTCGCCGTTGGGGTCGATCAGAACCGCTTGGCCATGCTGCTGGCGGTATTGAACCGGCATGGTGGGCTGTTCACCGGTGACCAGGACGTGTTCTTGAACGTGGTGGGCGGGGTCAAGGTGCTGGAAACCAGTGCCGACTTGGCGGTGCTGCTGGCGGTAGTGTCGAGCCTGCAAAACCGTGCGCTGCCCAAGGAGCTGGTCGTGTTTGGCGAAGTGGGGCTTTCCGGCGAGATTCGCCCCGTGCCCAGCGGGCAGGAGCGTATTACCGAGGCAGCCAAGCATGGCTTCTTGCGCGCCATCGTGCCGCGCGCCAATGCGCCAAAGCAGTCGCCCAAAGGCATGGAAGTCATCCCCGTCGACAAGCTTAGCGATGCCCTTGAGGCGTTGTGACATGGACTATGCTGGACGACCTGGGCGATGGGCATTCTGGGCTGGCCACTCGACAAACTCGCACCCGAACTGCACGTAGGGGACTGGGAAAGCTGCCTGGCCGCCGCTCGGCAGTGGAGTGCCTAGCGGCGGCCGATACGTATCAGAGGCTTTTGAGCCACTGGGTCATGACCCGGTCCAGCAGCGGCGCCAGACGCTGAAAGCGCTTGGGATCTGCCTGTATCTGATCGCCGGTTTGCAGGAAGCGCCCGGCGGAAGGGCTCCTGGCCGTGGGGAGCGCCTCGGCATTCAGCAAGGAAGCCGCGCTGGCCTGGGTCATTTCGAGATGGCATAACAGCGCCACCACGCGACCAGCATCCCAACTGAACCCCTGGAGCGGCGCCGCCGCACTGCCGCCCAGGGGCAGTGCGCCGTCAGGCAGACTAAATACCAGGCGGTGCCACATGAAGGCATCGAACTGCTCGGGCAGGTCAAAGGTACTCTCTGGCGCCAGGGTGACAGGGTGCCAGCCCGTTTCGGGGTAGGTGCCGGGGGCGATGACGGCGCCCAGGGCTTCAGCGATCCATAGCGCCCCCAGGCCAATGCCCATGACGGGTTTTTGGCCATCGAGGTAGCGGTGGATGAGCTTGCGCTCTGCCTTTTGCCAGGCGGGCGGGGCGCTGAACAGCGCGTCGGGGCCGCTCAGCACGATGAGCGCGTCGCACTCGCCAGGGCGCGGGGTCAGCTCCCCTGCGTATAGATGAAAAACGGTGTAACTATGGCCCATGCTCTCCAGCCAGTCTTGCAGGCGAGCGGGTCCATGGTCAGGGCCGTGCTGTAGCAGATGAATATGCATGGTAATCTCCTCGCCGGCCGCACACATCAAGCGCGGCGGAGCTTGCCCGCCGCGAGTGTGGGACGATAACGTATCGCGTCCACTTCACCAATACCGTTTATCAATACCGTTTCATCAATACCCTCTTCATCAACATAGTGACCCAGGACATCAGCATGGTGGCAAAACCCACAGGATTCTATCAGCGTCTGCAACTGCTGCCGCTGCCCGCCCAGCAAGCCTTCATGGCGGCCTTGTGCGAGCGGCTGCTACCCAACTACGCCCTCTACGAGCAAACCACAGGCCACGGTGATGGGCATACCCTGCGTACCGTGCTGAGCCTGGTGTGGGAGCGCTTGAGCGTGCCCAATGCCAGTATCGACTTTGCCCGTCAGGCGGAAAAGCTGGCGGAGTGCGAGCCACCGGCCAACGATGACAGTTTCGGGGCGCGCCGCGCGCTGGACGCCGTGGTCTCGATCTCGGCGCTGCTGGATACCTTGCAGGGTGAGTCTCCGGAAGCGGTGCTGGACGTGAGCCGCACTTCCCGGGCAGGAGTGCGGGCATTCATCGAGCTGACCGAGGGAGAGGTGGATGCACAGGCGCTGGCGCTGATCATCCGCGACCACCCGCTGATGGCCGATGAAAACGACTTTCAGGATGCGGTGCTGGAAGCCGTCAGCGAGCCGCTCACCAAAGCGGCGCTAAAAGAGATTCGCCTGCTGGGGCGCAACAGCGGCATCAGCAACTTGGGGCTTTCGCTGGAAGAGGGCGACGAGTAGCCGCCCTTGGGTCTTGCGAACGAACGGCCTTAAAAACGGACGCCCGCCGTGATCATCATGCCCGCTGTGCCGAACACGATCAGGTCCGACTCGACGCGCCCCCATTGAATGCCCACGCTGGGCAGAAGGGCGGGGGCGATTTCGTAGCGGTTGAAGGGAATCTTGTCGCGGAACTCATCCTTGTAGCCCCGCAGCAGCCCGCCGGTGAGCTTGGCGCGCACGTTGATGTTGTCGCCCAGCTGCCCCAGCGGAAACTCCCGCCCAGCGTAGAAGTACCAGGTGGGCTGGTCGAAGGAGTTCTTGAACCAGGCGGCACCCGCCAGCCAGCGGTCAGGGTTGTGCAACTCGACACTCACCAGATCCTGCTGGTTGGTGTGCTCCGGGTCGGGGCTGAAGTGTCGAGTCAACAGGCTGGTTTGCACCAGCGTGTGGTCCAGTTCGAAGGCCGGTGGCCAGTCAGGCATAGAAAAGGCCGAGGCAGATGCGCTCAGCCAAAGCATTGCCAGGCCACCTAACCAGGTGCAGGCACGGGGCATGTCACTCTCCTAAAGGCGCATCTCGATGCCACGTTCGGCCATGTAACGCTTGGCCTCGGGAATCGTGTGCTCGCCAAAATGGAAAATGCTGGCGGCCAATACCGCATCCGCACCGCCTTTCAATACGCCGTCCACCAGATGGTCCAGGTTGCCGACGCCGCCCGAGGCAATCACCGGCACGCTGACGGCCTCGGAAATGGCGTGGGTCACGCCCAGATCGAACCCGATTTTGGTGCCGTCGCGGTCCATGCTGGTCAGCAGTAGCTCGCCTGCGCCGAACTCGACCATTTTCTTGGCCCACTCGACGGCATCCAGGCCCGTCGGGCGGCGCCCACCGTGGGTGAAGATTTCCCAGCGGTCGGGTTCGCCCTCCTGAGAAACCTTCTTGGCGTCGATGGCCACCACGATGCACTGGCTGCCAAACCGGTCGGCGGCTTCCCGCACGAACTCCGGGTTGGTCACGGCGGCGGTGTTGATCGACACCTTGTCGGCACCCGCGTTGAGCATGGTGCGAATATCGTCGCAGGTGCGAATGCCGCCCCCCACGGTCAGCGGGATGAACACCTCGCCAGCGATCCGCTCGACCATGTCCACGGTGGTGGCGCGGTCTTCGTGGCTGGCGGTGATGTCGAGGAAGGTGATTTCGTCGGCGCCTTGCTGGTTGTAGCGCTGGGCGATCTCCACCGGGTCACCGGCATCGCGGATACCGACGAAGTTCACGCCCTTCACCACGCGCCCGGCATCGACGTCCAGGCAGGGAATAATGCGCTTGGCCAGGCTCATGCACGGCCTCCGCTCAGCTCGTCGCTCAGGCGCTGGGCTTCGGCGACATCCAGGCTGCCTTCGTAGATGGCGCGTCCGGTAATCGCCCCCAGAATGCCGCTGTCGGCCACGTCGCACAGCGCGCGAATGTCATCCAGGTTGGTGACGCCGCCCGAGGCGATCACCGGCAGGCCGCCTTCGCGGGCCAACGCCGCGGTGGCTTCCACGTTCACGCCCTGCATCATGCCATCGCGGGCGATGTCGGTGTAGACGATGCTGGAGACGCCATCGTTGGCGAAGCGCTTGGCAAGCTCGGTGGCCTTCACGGTGGATACCTCAGCCCAGCCGTCGGTGGCCACGAAGCCATCCTTGGCATCCAGGCCCACGATGATGTGGCCCGGGAAGGCGCGGCACATTTCACCGACGAATTCCGGCTCCTTGACCGCCTTGGTACCGATGATCACGTAAGAGACCCCGGCGTTCAGGTAGTGCTCGATGGTGTCCGCCGAGCGGATGCCACCGCCGATCTGAATGGGCAGGTTCGGGTAGGCGCGGGCAATGGCCGTCACCGCGTCGCCATTGACCGGTTTGCCTTCGAAAGCGCCGTTCAGGTCCACCAGATGCAAGCGACGCGCACCGGCTTCTACCCAGCGCGCGGCCATGGCCACCGGGTCGTCGCCGTAGGAAGTGGCTTCGTCCATGCGGCCCTGCTTCAAGCGCACACACTGGCCGTCTTTGAGATCAATCGCGGGAATTACCAACATAGTGAAACCTCTCAGGGCGTCCAGGTGACAAAATTTTCCAGCAGGCGAAGGCCTGCGCGGGAGCTTTTTTCCGGGTGAAACTGCACCGCGAAGGTGGCATCGCGGCCAATCGCCACGTGGGCGCTGACGCGACCGTAGTCCGTCGTGCCGAATACCTGGGCATCGTCGGCGGCATTCACGTAGTAGCTGTGCACGAAATAGAAGTGTTCGCGGTCATCGATGCCGGCCCACAGCGGGTGGTCATGATGCTGGGCGACCAGGTTCCAGCCCATGTGCGGCACTTTCAAACGCTGCTCCTGGGCATCGCGCATATCCGCCGGGAAGCGGTCGACGCTGCCCTGGAAGAAGCCCAGGCAGTCCACGCCGCCATTCTCTTCGCTGCGCTCCATCAGCATTTGCTGACCCACGCAGATACCCAGCAGCGGCTTGGCCTGGCGGGTCAGAATCTCCTCCACCAGCCCGCGCAGCTCGGTACGCTCCAACTCGCCCACGCAGTCGCGGATGGCCCCCTGGCCAGGTAGCACCACGCGGGTCGCGCCCAGAATGCGCCGGGGATCACGGGTAATGATCACGTTCTCATGGGTGACGTGTTCGAGCGCCTTGGCGACCGAGTGCAGGTTGCCCATTCCATAATCAATCACGGCAATGGTCATGAAGCGCTCCTTGTCGAGGTCATCGAGCGATGGCTGATCGCTGCGTTAGGCATTACAGGCACCCTTTGGTGGAGGGCATCTGCCCGGCCATGCGGGGGTCTTCCGACACGGCCATGCGCAGGGCGCGGCCAAAGGCCTTGAAGATGGTTTCTGCCTGATGGTGGGCGTTGAAGCCCTTGATGTTGTCGATGTGCAGCGTCACCCGCGCATGGTTCACGAAGCCCTGGAAGAATTCCCAGAACAGCTGGGTGTCCATGCTGCCGATGGTATCGCGGGTAAATTCCACGTTCATGAAGAGGCCGGGACGCCCGGAGAAATCGATGACCACCCGTGAGAGCGCTTCGTCCAGCGGCACGTAGGCGTGGCCGTAACGGTAAATGCCGCGCTTGTCGCCAATCGCCTCATGAAAGGCCTGGCCCAGGGTGATGCCCAGGTCTTCGACGGTGTGATGGTCGTCGATATGCAGGTCGCCCTTGGCGTCGATATCGAGGTCGACCATTCCGTGCCGAGCCACCTGGTCAAGCATATGGTCCAAAAACGGAACGCCCGTCTGGCAGCGAAGATGGCCTTCACCATCAAGGTTGACGCTGACCGTGATCTGCGTTTCGTTGGTGTCACGGCTAACCGTGGCAATACGCGCTGACATGTTGCATCTCCTGCGCCGAGGCGCACTCTGAGGAATAATCGGCGGGCGGCGGCTGCGGCCAAAACAAGCATTATAGAGAATCGGCCCCCCCATCCGCTACAATGCGTGAAATGTCGCCGCCCATTGCGGCGCTCAAACAGCAGCCTGGCTGCATTGGCAACGAGGATTTCACCATGCCGGTGACACTGCAATACGTCGACCAGGCCCGATGGGACGCCGATGAGCAAGTGCGTATCGACCTCGTGCGTATCTATGAAGACGCACCGCAAGAGCGCATGCCGACCACCAGGGTTTTACCCTTCATAGAGCAGCATTTACAAGGGCAGCACGTGTTTGCCTGCGCCCTGTTCAACGACCGCCTGCTGGGAGCCGTGGCGGTGCAGGAGGGCGATGACCGCGCCTGGTGGCTATCCGAGCTGTGCGTGCGCAAGACCACGCGGCGGCGTGGCGTGGGCTCACGGCTGATGGCGCTGATGGGCGAGCAGGCCAAGGAAGAGGGCCGTGTACTGCGTATTGCCACCACCACGCTGCCGCTGGCCGACCGCGTGCTGCTATCCAAATTGGGCTATCGGCCTATCGCCGATGCCGAGCCAACGGAACCGGGCCTCCCGGCCACCAGTGATTTTGTAGAGCTAGACCCCCAAGGGAAAGGTTAATGAAACAGCTACTCCGTATTTTACTGGCGGCCATCGGCATTCTTGCCATCGCCGCCGTCGCTGCCGTGGTCTACGTCACCACCTTTCTGGACCCGGAAGACTTCAAGCCCCGGCTGACCGCCGTGGTGGAAGAGCAGACAGGGCTCAATCTGGCGCTGGAAGGCCCGATCAGCTGGTCGTTCTACCCGCGTATCGGTGTCAGCGTCGAGCAGGCCCGTGCCTGGCTGCCCGAACAGTCGGTGGACGAGTCTGCTTTCGCGGCGATCAACCGGGCCGAGGTGAGCGTGGCCTTCGCGCCGCTGCTACGGGGTGAAATCGCCGTGGATGGCCTGACGCTCGACGGTATGCGCCTGAACCTGGTGAAAAATGCCGAAGGCGAGGGCAACTGGGAGCCGCTGCTGGAGCGCCTCTCCGAACACAGCAACGAGTCCGCCGAAACCGTGCTGGCACCGGCCAGTGCAGGCCCCAATGCCGATGCGGGCAACCTCTCGGTGGTGCTGAACATCGCCAGCGTAGAAGTCAAAGGGGCGGATATTCGCTACCGCGATGAACAGAGCCAGGCCCTGTGGCGGGTACAGCCGCTGAACATTTCGGGTACCAACGTCAACCCAGTGCGCTCCTTCCCGCTCAAGGCCATGTTCACGCTCTCCCGGCACAACCGCCTGGATGCCGAAGTGCTGGAGCGCACGCCGGACATGACCAGCGAGGTCAACCTGGAAACTCGCCTGCGCCTTGGCCTGCAGGATGAGCAGATCACTCTGGAGAATACCCAGCTCACCACGCAGACCCGCCCAGGCGCCAACAGCGAGCCCCAGCAGCTCAGCCTGAAAGCGGCTGAAATCGTGGCGCGCATGGGCGAGCAGCAGCTCAGCATTCGCCAGGGCGTGCTGGATGCCGGCCTGCGCCATGCCGACAACTGGCAGGGAAGCCTGGCCCTTTCGCTGGCATTCGGCTTGGAAGGCGACCTGGCCGCGCAGACCGCCCAGTTGAAGGACCTGCAACTGACCGGGCCGGATGGCCTGCGGGTCAGCGGCCACCTCAACCTCGAACAGCTGCTGGAAGCGCCCCAGTACAGCGGCCAGCTCACCGCAGCCCCCTTTACCCTGCGGCCCTGGATCTCGCGCACTGGCGCAACGCTCAATACCACCAGCGAAGCGGCGCTGAGCGACGTGGCCCTGACCAGCCCGGTCGAAGGTGATCTCTCGCGCATCGCCTTGCCACGCCTCTCGTTGGTCATCGATGACAGCACCTTTACCGGCGACGTGAGTGCTGCTCTGGATGGCAGCCAATTGAGCTTCAATCTGGACGGTGACCAGCTCAACCTGGACCACTACCTGCCGCGGCCTGCCGCCCCCGAGCAAGCCAGCCGAGGCCTGCTGCGCAGCGCCTTTGCCCAGTCCGAAGAAGCCCTGCTGCCCCAGGAGTGGCTCAGCGGCCTGACCCTGCAGGGGGATCTCAGCGTCGGCGAGCTGCAGCTGGCGGGCATGACCTTCAACGACACCCAGCTGGCGCTGCGCGGTGACGAGGGCAACCATCGCCTGACCGGCTTCGAATCGCGTTTCTATGGCGGCGAACTCAATGCCACCGGCGCGCTGGACGCCACCGACAGCGTGATGACCTGGCAATTCGCGCCGCGCATCAGCAATGTGCAAGTGGCCCCGTTGATCGAAACCTTCAGTGACGAAGAGGCCCCGCTGCGCGGCCGCTTCAATCTGGAAGGCAGCTTGACGACCCAAGGCAACAGCCGTCAGGTGCTGCTCAGCAACCTCAACGGCGAGCTGGATGCCCGGCTGAACGAAGGCGCTATCCTGCGTACCAATATCTCCCGTGAGATGTGCGAGCTGGCGGCGCTGCTGGAAGGCCAGGGCACCACCCGTGAGTGGCATCCCGATACGCGCTTCGAGCGCTTCGACGCCACGTTCCAGGTACGCAACGGCGTCGTGCACAGCGATGACTTGTCGATCACTCTGCCGGGTATCGAAGTGCAAGGCGAGGGCGAGCTCAACCTGACCTCTCAGGACTTCATGACGCTGGCCAATGCACGCCTTGTCGATACCGCCGACGCCGCCTGCCAAGTGAACCCGCGCCTGGAGCAGCTGCCGCTGCCCATCCGCTGTGAAGGCCACCTGGGGGATGATAAAGCCGAATGGTGCCGCTTCGACCGCACCGCGTTCCAGGCCAGCGTGGTGGATTTGCTGCGCACTGAAGCGGGCGGCCGTCTGGAAGAAGAGCTCGAAGAGCGCCTGGGCACCACCATCGAGCGCATCGACGAGCGCCTGGGCGAGGGCGCGGGCCAGGAGCTACGCGAAGGTATTCGCCGCCTGTTCAATTGATACGCCTGCCTTCTTATGGAGAAGGAGGCACCACCCCCTGCATGCGCCGGCCTTACCGCCGGCGCTTTTTTCATGCCAGCACTTCAGGAGTGACCATGGCCGAGATGCCTACGCCGTGCCTGGCGGCCGATGAGTTTCAACACCGTCTACTGCGCTGGTTCGACCAGTATGGCCGCCACGACCTGCCCTGGCAGTCACCCCGCAGCGCCTACCGCGTCTGGGTGTCGGAAATCATGCTGCAGCAAACCCAGGTGGCCACGGTAATCCCTTACTTCGAACGTTTCATGGAGCGCTTCCCCACGCTGGAGGCCCTGGCCTGCGCCCCTCAGGATGAAGTGCTGCACCTCTGGACAGGGCTGGGCTACTACGCCCGCGCCCGCAACCTGCACAAGGCGGCCCAGCTGGCGCTGGCCGAGCATGGCGGCGAGCTGCCCACCCAGAGCGTCGATACGCTGATGACGCTGCCCGGCATCGGCCGTTCCACTGCCGGGGCGATCATTGCCCAAAGCACCGGCCAGCAGGCCGCCATTCTGGATGGCAACGTCAAGCGTTCGCTGACACGGCTGCACGCCGTGGCGGGCTGGCCCGGCCAGCCTGCGGTAGAGCGCTCCCTGTGGGCGCTGGCCGAGTACTTCACCCCCACCACGCGGTTGGCCGACTACACCCAGGCGGTGATGGATTTTGGCGCCACGCTGTGCAAACGCAGCAAGCCTGATTGCCTAATTTGCCCGTTCAACGACGTCTGCCGCGCCTACGCCCTGGGCGAGCCGCAGCGCTTCCCGGAATCGAAGCCCAAAAAAGTTACCCCCACCCGTGAAACCCTCATGCTGATGCTGCAGGATCCCCAGGGGCGCGTGTGGCTGGAACAACGCCCGCCCAGCGGCCTGTGGGGCGGGCTCTGGAGCCTGCCGCAGTTTGAGCGCCACGGCGAGCTGAACCACTGGCTGGAGGATAATGTCGTCGCCGCCCGGCGCCTGGCGCCGCTGCCCGCCTTTACGCATACCTTCAGCCACTTCAAGCTTTTGATCACTCCGCAGCCAGTGAGCTGTGAACGGCTCGCCGGAGTGCGCGAAAATGGCCTATGGTATGACGTTCACCAGCCACCTGCGTTAGGCTTGGCGGCACCCGTCAAATCGCTGCTGAGCCAGCTGGCGCCGTTTGACCTGGACCCGGCACCGGGCCCAGCGCGCTGACGACTGGCACGATTTTCATTAGGCATCCGCCCAGGAGCTATTCCATGAGCAACACCGTTTTTTGCCGCAAGTACCAAAAAGAGCTGCCCGCGCTACCTTTCCCGCCGCTGCCCGGCAAGCAGGGCCAGGAAATACAGGCCACGGTGTCACAGCCCGCCTGGCAAGAGTGGCAGGCCCTGCAAACCCGCCTGATCAATGAAAAGCACTTGAACATGCTCGACCCCGAAGCACGCGCCTACCTGATGGAGCAGATGGAACGCTTCCTGGACAACGAAGCCACCGACCAGGCCGAAGGGTACGTGCCCCCCAGCCAGGCATAAGCCCCCGCCAGGGCTCCGCCGTTACCCGCAAAGGGCGCAGGCGTGGCCGTGGCTCACGCGGCCCAATGTGCCCTAAGCATGTGACGAGAAAGAAAGTTTCACAAAGGTGTTGACGAAAACAGAAGCTTTTGGTTTAATACGCACCGTTGGCAAGGGCCAGATAGCTCAGTTGGTAGAGCAGGGGATTGAAAATCCCCGTGTCGGCGGTTCGATTCCGTCTCTGGCCACCACAACGTTGGGGTATCGCCAAGTGGTAAGGCACCGGTTTTTGGTATCGGCATTCCCAGGTTCGAATCCTGGTACCCCAGCCATTGCCAACAAGATTTCTTGTTGATTGGCTAGCTTAACGGCAACTCAATCAAATTCTCAAGAAAACGCGACGCGCCGACATAGCTCAGTTGGTAGAGCAACTGACTTGTAATCAGTAGGTCCCGGGTTCGACTCCTGGTGTCGGCACCACTAAAAGTGGTTTAAAGCAAAGCGTTAGAGAACAAGATCAAGCCGCCCTTCGGGGCGGCTTTTTCGTATGTGTCTCGTATGGGATTGCTGCTTGCTCATCGCCAGCCAATTTTAGCGATATCTTTGGCACACTCTTACCGGGAAAGCTCCTCCAAATATTTTGAACCCAGTCACTCATTGAGCAGGCTCCTGAGTATGCCATGCTGCTCGGGGTGGGCGATCAGCAAGCTGTTCCACTCGGTGGGGGCATCGTGGCCAGCAAGGTCGCTAACCTGGCACCCAGCCTCACGTGCGATGACAATACCCGCTGCAATATCCCAAAGCTCTAGCTCCGCACCTTGAGACCAGAAGGCGTCAAACCTGCCCATGCCGACATAGGCAATTTCCAATGCCGCAGAGCCGGGGCTGCGAATGCCTGCCACATGGGGCATCAGTGCCGCGAGCTGGCGTTGGCTCGTCGTACAGTCGCCTTTATGATGGTAAGGCAAGCAGGTGCCAACCAGCATCTCGTTGAGAGGGCGGGCCGGTAAGATAGGTAATCGTCTTGACCCTTGGTAGGCCCCTTGCCCGCGAACGGCCCAGAGCATTTCGTCCAGTAAGGGATGATAGACCACACCCTGTATGAGCGTTGCGCCTTGGCGCACCGCGATAGAAACCGAAAAATGCGGCACCCGGTGCAGGAAGTTATTGGTGCCGTCGAGCGGGTCGATGATGACGGTGAGGTCGCTACTGCGAGACGGCGTAACGCCCGTTTCCTCGCCAAGAAATCCCACGTCTGGATGCGCACGCTGAATGGTATCGATAATGGCGTGCTCAGCTGCCTGATCGTAATGGGTGACGAAGTCCGAGCTTCCCTTGCGTTCGAAGTCGATACCCCCCGCTTTGTGATACCCCTCAGTGAGGATTTTTCCAGCCAGCCGGGCTGCCTCTTGCAGCGTATGCATCAGGTCTGGCTGGGCTGTATGGCTCATGGCGGCGCTCCTGGTACGGGGTTTTGGGCAACATATGTCACTATTAGCCTAAGAGGACTGTGTGGCAATAGTGTGACATCGAAAGCTCCTTTCTCTGCATTAAAGTGATTTATTGATGTTGCTTCGCTTCTTGTCTTTTGTTGTTTTTCTAGTTGGTCGGTTGTTTTAATGCTTTATAGAATTGACTTTTTTGCTAACCCAAGAGAATTGGGCCTTCTGCTTTAAATGGCTGTTTGAGAGGCGGGTATATGTTTGGGTAAAGGGTTGAAAGGAGTGGGGAGAGGAGGGTTGGTTTTTTATTAGCCAGTTTTTTTAAGCTTTATCATCGTGATGGCGACAGCCTGTTTGTATTGGGAGTTGTTTTCATACTGTTAGTTTTCTTGAGTTTTTGTAATGTGTTTAACAAATGTTAATAGTTTTGGGTTTTTGGGTATTTGATAGCGCAAACTATGAAAGTTTCTTGTTTGTATGTTTATAGTTGTCTATATTTTTGTCGCGTTATCTTCCTTTTAGTGTATAGAAATTATAAAAAATTCCGGGTGAGTATAGCATTTGTCTAACTACAAAGGAGTGTAGAGATGAATAAGGTTACTGCAGAAGAGTATAATCTAGTGGAAGATAGAAGTCGCAATGGTTTGCCGGGCCCCCTGGGGGCCGAGGGTGGTTGTATAAGTATTGGTGAAGTGTTGGGGCTGTACGGTGAGCTGGGGGCAGAGTCACTGGAGGCCTTGACCAACGTTCGACAAAAACCTGTCGAGCTGAAGAGAAACCAGAAAGTCTTTTCGCTATGCGAGGGGCGTGCCGATATCTTCGTGGTGAAAGAGGGCTGGGCAAGTCTATCCCATGCCACTTCTACACGTGGGCAAGATATTTGTAACGTCTTCATGCCGGGCGATATTATCGGAATGCGAGAAAGCTTTTTCGAAAGTCACGATATCGTGATTCTCTCGCTGACACATTGCAAGTTGGAAAAAGTATCGGTAGATGATTTGCATGCGTTGTTTAAAACCAACGACGAAATCCGCAAGGCCATTACCTCGTATGTCATGGTCAACGACAATATTACCATCGAGCGTTTGCGAAGTTGTACGCATCATCGGTCAGAAGAGCGAGTGGCGCACTTCTTGTTGGAAGTCTATGCGCGATTCAATTTCAAAGGCCTGCTGAACAGCAACGTATTCTCCTTTCCGGTGACCCAGGACATCGTAGGAGAGCTTCTGGGCATGACCAGCGTGCACGTCAGCCGCTGCATGACCGCGTTGGAGCAGAAGAAGCTGATCCGCAAGACGCGTAGCAGCATCAAGTTGCTGCAGCCGGAAGAGATGGCGCGTAATACGGGCTTCGACCGGGATTTCATCTACGGCCATATATGCCTGGGTTAGCGCACGTCCCTCGCCCGCCACCCGCGCCGCTTCTCTCGAGCGGCGCTTTTTTTGGCCCGATGTTTATCAAACATTGAAATTCGCCCGTAGTGCGCTGTGCGCAGGGTGGTTGCTGCGGTGGGCCTCAACGGGGTGTCCATGAGCATGAAAAAAATGTCATAACGCACGTTATGCGCGGGGTTCCCAAGGGTTGCAAGCCGTCATGCGTGGGCTAGGCTTCTCCCTGCACTGTGTTTCTGAATGAGACACGTTTTAACTGAAATTTAATCATACAAGGAGTGGATTAGATGACAGTCGGCAATACACCTCTCAAAAACCTGACGGCCCACAAGCAGTACAGCGACATGGCAGATACCCCTTCTGCCAGCAATACGCGAGTGGACCTCTATCCTACTCGGCTGGCCACGGCGCCAGCATCGTTGACCCAGGCACGCCGTGACGATGTGGTCAAAGGGCGAGCGCTGCCGGGGCCGCTGACCCAAGCGCAGCTGGATGAGTTCGAGCGCAAGGGCTATCTGTTTATTCCAGACCTGATCCATGGCGACGAGCTGGATGCGCTTCGCGATGAAATCGAGTCGTTGATGAGCAACGATGCTTACCGTGGGCGGGAGTTCAGCATCACCGAGCCGGAAAGCCAGGAGATTCGTTCGCTGTTCGCCGTGCACCATCTCTCTGCCCGTTTGGGGGCGCTGGCCAGCGACGAGCGGCTGGCAGGAGCGGCACGTCAGATCATCGGTGACGACCCTTACGTGCATCAATCGCGCATCAACTACAAGCCCGGCTTTGCAGGCAAGGGGTTCAACTGGCACTCGGATTTCGAGACCTGGCACGCCGAAGACGGTATGCCTAACATGCATGCGGTCAGTGCATCGCTGATTCTCACCGATAACCACGAGTTCAACGGCCCGCTGATGCTGATTCCAGGGTCGCACAAAGCGTTCGTCCCCTGCCTTGGCGAAACCCCCGAGGACAACCACAAAAGCTCGTTGAAAGCCCAGGAGGTCGGGGTGCCCAGCCAGGAGGCACTGCGTCATATGGTCGGCCAATACGGCATCGAGGCGCCAAAGGGGCGAGCAGGGGGCTTGCTGCTGTTCGATTGCAACACGCTGCACGCTTCCAATGCGAACCTGTCGCCGGACCCGCGCAGCAATGTCTTTTTCGTGTTCAATCGGCCGGACAACCGCTGCGGTGCGCCGTTTGCCGCCCCCAAGCAGCGCCCAGCGTTTCTGGCCCATGGGCCTGACCAGCCTTGGCAGCCGGGCGTTTAAACGTTTACGTACTTTGGGTACATAAGCCAGGGTGCAAGAAAAGCAGCGGGAGGGTTGTGGAACAAGCGCCAGGGTGGGGTAGACTAGTGCGCCTGTCGTTGCGAATGCGGCACGCATAATGAGAAGGAGAATACCCGCCATGCGTTTTGTTCCACAGTTTACCGATGGCCAGGAGTTTCCCCACGCGCTGGGCAAAGTCGTGTGTGTAGGCCGCAACTACGCCGACCATGCGAAGGAACTGGACAACCCGGTTCCCAGTGAGCCGCTGCTGTTCATCAAACCGGCCACCAGCGTGGTGGATTTGACCAAGCCGTTGGACCCGCCGTTTTCACGCGGTGAGGTGCACTATGAAGTCGAGCTGGCGCTGCTGGTAGGGGAAACCCTAACCCACGCCACGCAGGATGAAGCGGAGCGCGCCATCGTCGGTATCGGCCTAGCGATGGATCTGACGCTGCGCGATGTGCAAACCGCGTTGAAAGAGAAAGGCCATCCCTGGGAAATCGCCAAGGCCTTTGATGGGGCTTGCCCGCTGTCGCCGTTCCTGCCGTTGAGCCGCGTGCCCAACTGGAACGCGCTGAGCTTTACGCTGGAAATCGACGGCGAGGAGCGCCAGCACGGTGAAGGCTCGGACATGATTTTTGCGATCCCGACGCTGGTCGCGGAAATGAGCCGTCATTTCACCCTGGAGCCCGGCGATGTCATCCTGACCGGCACGCCTGCGGGTGTAGGCGAGCTGACTCGCGGCGCATCACTGCGCTTCACGCTCACCGGCGGGCTGGAGATCAACACCAGCGTGGTCGAATAAACGACCCCACCGGCTGAACGTCAAAAGCCACCGCTGCCCTGGGCAACGGTGGCTTTTTTTATGCTGGAATGTCAGGCGAGAAGGGGGCTCCTGCCCCCTTGCTCTTGGCCCCTTACTCCTCCCCCCTTACCCCAGAGCGTTACTCCAGATAAGTGTAGCCTTCCAGTCCTTCGGTCAGGCTGGCGGCAAAGTGCGCCTGCTCTTCGGCCGAGAAGCCGCTGGTTACCAGCTGTTCGGTCAGCTTCTGTTTCAGGACGCGAGCATCGAAATTGACGTAGGCCAGCACGTCCGCCACGGTGTCGCCTGCCTGCGGGTTGGAGAGCACCCACTCGCCGTCGGCGCCCAGCGCGGCATCCACCGAGTCGGTGTCGCCGAACAGGTTGTGCAGGTCGCCGAGAATCTCCTGGTAAGCCCCTACCAGGAAAAAGCCCAGCCAGCGCTCGTCATCGTTGGCCCACTCCGGCAGCGGTAGCGTGCTCTCGACGCCCTGGCCGTCCACGTAGCTGTCAATGCGGCCGTCGGAGTCACAGGTGATGTCCTGAATCACCGCGCGGCGAGTGGGCGCCTGGTCCAGCCCGCTGAGTGGCAGTACCGGGAAAATCTGCTCGATCCCCCAGACATCCGGCACCGACTGGAACAGCGAGAAATTGACGAACAGCTTGTCGGCCAGTTTCTCGGCCAGCTCGTCCATGATTTCCCGGTGGGCACGGTTGCGGGTATCGAGCTTGCCCCGCAGGCGCGCGCAGGCAGCCATGTAGAGGCGTTCGCCTTCGGCGCGGGCGCTGATGCTGCTCAAGCCCAGCACGAAGCGGTCCTGAAGCTCGCTGACGGCTTGCAGCAGGTCGTGCCAGGCTTCGACCAGCACCCTGGGCTCCTGGTGTTCGGCCAGCTGGTCCAGCACGCGCCACAGCTCATCCACTTGGGGGTCGTCGGTAACGCTGCGCACCGGCGGCGTGTGGTCGATACGCTCTTCACCGATCACGTTGGTGATCAGCACCGCATGGTGAGCGGTCAACGAGCGGCCGGATTCACTGATCAGGTGCGGCTGTGGCAAGTCGGCTTCCTGGCACAGCTGAGCGAAGGCGCTGACCACGTTGCGCGCGTACTCCTGCATGGAGTAGTTGGCCGAGCAGTAGCTGCGCGAGCGGGTGCCTTCGTAGTCGATCCCCAGGCCGCCACCCACGTCCACGGTGTCAATGGGGGCGCCCAGCGCCATCAGGTTCTGGTAGAAGCGCGCACATTCGCGCAGGCCGCGCTGGATGTCGCGGATGTTGGCGATCTGGGAGCCCAGGTGGAAGTGCACCAGCTGCAGGCTGGCCAGGGCGTCCTGGGCGCGCAGGGTGTCCACCACTTCCAGGATCTGGCTGGCGGTGAGGCCAAACTTGGACTTTTCGCCACCGGTGTTCTGCCACTTGCCCTTGCCCACCGAGGCCAGCCGCGCGCGCAGGCCGATACGCGGCGTCACGTCCAGCTCCCGGGCTTCTTCCAGAATCAGGTCCAGCTCGGAGAGTTTTTCCACCACCAGATAGACGCGGTGGCCCAGCTTCTCGCCCAACAGCGCCAGACGCACGTATTCACGGTCTTTATAGCCGTTGCAGACGATCAGCGACGAACCGCCGTCGGAGAGCGCCAGCACCGCCAGCAGCTCGGGTTTGCTGCCTGCTTCGAGCCCTACGCGACCGTTGCCTCGCTCCGAGGTGGCCAGAATCTCTTCGACCACGCGGCGCTGCTGGTTGACCTTGATCGGGTACACCGCCGTGTAGCCGCCCTCATAGGCCACATCCTGCATGGCGGCGTCGAAGGCGCCACACAGCTGCTCGACGCGGTCGTGAAGAATGTCGCTGAAGCGCACCAGCACCGGTAAGCGCAGGCCGGCCTGCTGCAGCTGGCGAACCAGCGCGCTGATCGGCAGGGCAGGGCCTTCGGCATCGCTGCCCAGGGGGCGCACCAGCGCCTGGCCGTGGTCATCGACATCGAAGTAACCGCTGCCCCACTGGTCCATGTTCCAGGTACGGCGGGCGCGTACGGCGGGGCTGCTGGTTGCGGCCATGTCACTCATCAGGAAGCCTCCGGGATAGGGAGTGCCCCCAGCGCGATGCGTGCCTTGAGGATCACGCGGAAACGCTCGGGGTCGTGGGGGGTAAGGTCATGGGCAGGCGGGTCCACATATACCACCAGCAGGCGCGACAGCCAGTAGCGCAACGCCGTCAAGCGCAGCATGGTGGGCCACAGGGCCCGCTCGGTGTCGGTCAGTGGGCGGCGTGCCTGGTAGGCGCTCAAAATCGCCTGATAGCGCTCGGCGTTCAGGCTGCCGTCCTCGTTGGAGGCCCAGTCGTTGATGACGATGGCCAGGTCGAACAGCAGGTCGCCGGTGCAGCCATTGTAGAAGTCGATGATGCCGCCCAACTGGTCGCCTTCATACAGGGTGTTGTCACGGAACAGGTCACCGTGCAGCGCCCCCTGGGGCAGCGCACCATACTGGCTGAACGCGGTCTCGAAATCATCGACCTCGTTTTTCATCAGGGTCTGGTCGTCGGGGCTGATGTAGGTCAGCACCTTGTGGTGCACGGCGCGCAGCCAGTGCAGGTTGCGGGGGTTGGGACGATGCCCCGGAAAATGCTGCGAGACCTTGTGCATACGTCCCAGCGCGCTGCCCAGCGCCTGGCACTGGGCCAGGTTGGGGGCGGTGGGATGCTTGCCGGGCAAGCGCGGGAACAGCAGGGCCGGTTTGCCCGCCAGGCTGTGCAGCGCCACCCCTTCGCGGTCATGAATGGTGCCTGGTACGGGCAGGCCGTGTTCATCCAGGTAGTCCAGCAGCTCGACGAAGAACGGCAGCTCTTCGTGCTCGCCTTGTTCGAACAGCGTGAGCACCATTTCGCGGCGCTCGGTAGTCACGAAAAACGTCGAGTTTTCCGTGCCGCCTGCCACGCCCTGAAGGGACACCAGGCTGCCAACATCGAATTTTTCCAGAAACGCGGCGACCTGTGCGTCGCTCAGCGGAGTAAATACAGCCATGAGAATCTCGCCCAGGTTGCTAAGCCGGTCATTGTAGCGGCTTGGCGCGTCAGTTGGCAGCGCTGTGAGCGGTGAAGGGGCGCTTTCACAGTGCTTTTCTGCAGTCGCGCCGCCGAACGCGTATCATTGCAGAATAGACGCTCTTACTGTTCTGCTGACTATGGAATCTGGTTATGGCCCGTGCCCCTATCGTGCTAGTTGATGGCTCTTCGTACCTTTACCGTGCGTTCCACGCGCTGCCGCCGCTGACGAACTCCAACGGCCAGCCCACGGGCGCCGTGAAAGGCGTGCTGAACATGCTCAAGCGGCTGATCAAGGACTACCCCGATAGCCCCATGGCGGTGGTCTTCGATGCGCCGGGCAAGACGTTTCGCGACGACATGTACAGCGACTACAAGTCCCACCGCCCGCCGATGCCCGATGACCTGCGTAGCCAGATCGAGCCGCTACACGCCTGCGTGAAAGCGCTGGGGCTGCCGCTGCTGTGCATCGAAGGCGTCGAAGCCGACGATGTCATCGGCACGCTGGCGCATCATGCCACCCAGGCCGGGCGTGACGCGGTGATCTCCACCGGCGACAAGGACATGGCCCAGCTGGTGAATCGCCATATCACGCTGGTCAATACCATGAAGGAAGAGACCCTGGATGAGGCCGGTGTCGAGGAGAAATTTGGGCTGCCGCCTGCGCTGATCATCGACTTCCTCGCGCTGATGGGCGACAAGGTGGACAACATTCCTGGCGTGCCCGGCGTGGGAGAAAAAACCGCCATTGGCCTGCTGCAAGGCATGGGTGGCGGGCTGGAGACCATCTATGGCGACCTGGAACGGGTCACCACGCTGGGCTTTCGAGGAGCCAAGACGCTCCCCAAAAAACTGGAAGAGCACCGCGAACAGGCGTTTCTCTCCTATCGGCTGGCCACCATCAAGGTCGACTGCGACCTGCCCGTAGGGCTGGACGACCTGGAGATCGCTCACCCGGATCGGGAAGCGCTGGTGGCGCTCTACAAGGAGATGGAGTTCAAGCAGTGGCTGGCGGAGCTGCTGGAGGGCAAGGACGAGGGCGTGGACGACGTCAGCGGCGGCCAGCCAACCCCGCAGGCCGAGCAGGTGGCGTCGGGCACGGCCCCAGGCCCACGCCGCGACCACGTGATCACCGAGCAGGCCGAACTGGACGCGTGGCTTGAGCGGCTGCGCAGCGCCGAGCGCTTCTGCTTCGATCTGGAAACCACCAGCCTCAACTACATGGATGCCGAGATCGTCGGGGTCGGCCTGGCGCTGGAACCCGGTGAAGCGGCCTATATCCCGCTGGCCCACGACTATCTGGATGCGCCTGCCCAGCTCGACCGCCGCAGCGTTCTCGAGGCGCTCAAGCCGCTGCTGGAAGATCCCGGCAAAACCAAGATCGGCCAGAACCTCAAGTACGATATTTCCGTATTGGCCAACGTGGATATTCACGTCACGGGGCCGTTTGCCGATACCATGCTGGCGTCCTACGTGCTCAACTCCACCGCGACCCGCCACGACATGGATTCGCTGGCCCTCAAGTACCTGGGGGAAAAGACCATCTCCTTCGAGGAGATTGCCGGGAAAGGCGCCAAGCAGCTCACCTTCAACCAGATAGCCCTGGAGCAGGCCGCGCCCTACGCCTGTGAAGACGTGGACATTACCCTGCGCCTGCAGCAGACGCTGCGCCCGCAGGTCGAGCAGGAAGGCCGCCTGGCCGAGGTGCTCGATCACCTGGAGCTGCCGCTGATCAAGGTGCTGTCGCGGATCGAGCGTAACGGGGTGGCGCTGGATGCCGAGCGCCTGCACCAGCAGAGCCAGCAGCTGGAGCAGCGTATTCGCGAGCTTGAAAGTGAAGCCTTCGAGCTGGCGGGCCGCGAGTTCAACCTGGGGTCCCCCAAGCAGCTGGGCCAGATTCTGTTCGAAGAGCAGAAAATTCCGGTCATCAAGAAAACGCCCAAGGGCGCGCCTTCCACCGCCGAAGCCGTGCTGGAAGAGCTGGCGCTGGACTACCCCTTGCCCAAGGTGATCATGCAGCACCGTGGCCTGGCCAAGCTGAAGTCCACCTATACCGACAAGCTGCCGCGCCTGTTGAACAAGAAAACCGGCCGCGTGCACACCAGCTATCACCAGGCGGTGACCGCCACCGGGCGGCTCTCCTCGTCGGACCCGAACCTGCAGAACATTCCGATCCGTACCGAAGAGGGGCGCAAGATTCGCCAGGCCTTCGTGGCCCGCCCCGGGTATCGCATCGTGGCCGCGGACTACTCGCAGATCGAGCTGCGCATCATGGCCCACCTGTCGGAAGACAAGGGGCTGCTGGAAGCCTTCGAACAGGGCCGCGACATCCATACCGCCACCGCCGCCGAAGTGTTTGGCACCGCGCTGGACAAGGTCACCGCCGACCAGCGCCGCAGTGCCAAGGCGATCAACTTCGGTTTGATCTATGGCATGAGCGCCTGGGGGCTGTCGCGTCAGCTGCATCTCGAACGCCAGCAGGCGCAGACCTACATCGACCGCTACTTCGACCGTTACCCCGGCGTTGCCCGCTACATGGATCGCATTCGCAGTCAGGCCGCCGACAACGGCTTCGTCGAGACCGTCATGGGGCGGCGGCTCTACCTGCCCGAGATCCACTCGCAGAACCGCAACCGCCGTCAGGGGGCCGAGCGCACCGCAATCAACGCGCCCATGCAGGGCACGGCGGCAGACATCATCAAGCAGGCGATGATCGACGTGGATGCGTGGCTGGCGGAAGGGGCGTTCGATGCCCTGATGGTCATGCAGGTGCACGACGAACTGGTGTTCGAGGTGGCTGAAACGCAGGTAGACGCGTTCATCGAGGAGGTCAGTGCACGGATGCAGTCGGCGGCCACACTGAGCGTGCCGCTGATCGTGGAAGCCCAGAGCGGCGCCAACTGGGACGAAGCACACTAGAGGAGGCGCCGTTCAAACCCTGGTTGACTGGCCATCCACACAAAAACCCCACCTTGCGGTGGGGTTTTGCATACTGCCTGGGCCAGCGCTTAGCGCCAGTTGACGCGGTCGAAAATGCGCACGGCTTCCGGGTTGTTGTTACCCAGCTCGCTGATGTTCACTTCGTCGCGCTGGAAGTCGCCCCAGGACTCCAGAACCGGGTTCTTCTTCACGCCATCGACCACCGGGAACTCGTAGTTACGCTCGGCCAGCACTTCCTGGGCCTGGTCGGAAGCCAGGAACTCGAGGAAGCGGATGCCGTTCTCGGCGTTCTGCGCGTTGGCGACCAGACCTGCACCACCCACGTTGATGTGCGTGCCGCGATCATCCTGGTTCGGGAAGATCACGCCCACTTTACGGGCGGCTTCGCGGTCGGAAGCTTCGCTGGAGTGCAGCAGACGAACATAGTAGTAGTGG
This sequence comes from Vreelandella stevensii S18214, assembly GCF_000275725.1. Classification (GTDB taxonomy): domain Bacteria; phylum Pseudomonadota; class Gammaproteobacteria; order Pseudomonadales; family Halomonadaceae; genus Vreelandella; species Vreelandella stevensii. Next base: position 27,348 of record NZ_AJTS01000048.1, read on the forward strand.
TTGGCCACGCCCAGCTCGCATTCGCCGCTGGCCACGCCCAGAATCTGGTCGGTATCACCGCCTTCCGGGTTGCGCGCCAGGTTGTTGACCACGCCCTGTGCCCACTCTTGCGCTTCTTCCGCACCGTGGTGCTCGATCATCGAGGCCAGCAGAGACTGGTTGTAGATGTTGTTGGAAGAGCGGATACAGATCTTGCCTTCGAACTGCGGGTCGGCCAGGTCTTCATAGGTAGCGATCTGGCTCGGGTCGAAGTTCTCACGGTTGTAGAAAATCACCCGTGCGCGCTGGCTGAAGCCAAACCACATGCCTTCGGGATGACGCATGGACTCCGGCAGGCGCTCGTTCAGCACGTCGGAATCCACGGCCTGGAACAGGCCATCCTGCTCGGCACGCCACAGGTTGCCGGCATCCACGGTCAGCATGACGTCGGCAGGGCTGGCCACGCCTTCACGCTGCATACGCTCCATCAACTGATTGGCGTCGCCTTCCAGTACATTCACCTTGATCCCCGTTTCTTCGGTGAACGCGTTGTACAGAATCTCGTCTGAGTCGTAGTGGCGAGCGGAGTAGATGTTGACCTCGTTAGCCAGTGTGCTGCTAGCAAATGCCGAGCCAGCCATGACGGCGGCGACAGAGACTGCAAGACGTGTCTTTTTCATAACATACACCCTAAATGTTTATGATAATAAGTTGCATTGGCAAACTGCGCCTATTGAAGCGTCTTGTTCCATGGACGTCAAGCGAAATGATAATGACACGCAACACTTTTTGTGCATGTGCGTGCATCTGCCGCCAATAGAAAATAGAATGCAAATAACTTTCAACCGTGTTCGCAGTCAGGCATCTGCGCTGCGCACTAACCATGGGTGAACGAATGACGGCAACGGTGTCATTTTCAGAGGTGGCAGCACCGGCGGCGGCGCTGTCGCTGCGGGGTGTCGAGCACACGTTTGCAGCCAATAAGGTGGTCAAGGGCATCGATCTGGAGATCGGCCAGGGCGAAGTGGTGTGCCTGCTGGGTCCTTCCGGCTGCGGCAAGACCACCCTGCTGCGTATCGCGGCAGGCCTGGAGGTGGTGCAGGAAGGCGAGGTCAGCCTGGACGGGCAGGCCATCGCTGCCCCTGGCAAGCGCCATGTGCCGCCCGAAAAGCGCAACGTGGGCCTGGCGTTCCAGGATTCGGCGCTGTTTCCCCATCTGAGCGTGCTGGAAAATGTCACCTTTGGCCTGAAACAGCTGCCCTCCAGCCAGCGCCGCGCGCGTGCTTTGGAACTGTTGGACCAGCTGGGCATGGCCGCCTATGCCGAAACTTACCCGCACATGCTGTCGGGAGGCCAGCAGCAGCGTGTCGCGCTGGCCCGCGCGCTGGCGCCTACGCCGCGGCTGATGCTGCTGGACGAGCCCTTTTCCAGCCTGGATGCCCGGCTGCGGGATCGTATCCGAGACGACACGCTGCACGTGTTGAAAAAGCTGGGTTCGGCCACGCTGCTGGTGACCCACGACCCGGAAGAGGCGATGTTCATGGCGGACCGCATCGCACTGATGCGCGATGGCAAGATCGTCCAGACCGGCACGCCTCGCGAGCTTTACTGTGCGCCCATCGACCCCTTCGTGGTGACTTTCTTTGGCGAGGTCAACGAGCTGGCGGGAGTGGTGCAAGGCGGGCGAGTGCAGACCCCCGTGGGCGCGGTGGATGCCAGCTGGCTGCCGGAAGGCAGTGACGTGCAGGTGATGATTCGCCCCGAGGCGCTGCGCATTCAGGAGCGAGACCTGCCAGCCGAAGCGCACAGCCATAGCCACGTGGTCATGGCCAAGCTGCTGGGCCGCACCAGCCTGATCCACCTGTGTGCCCATGGCAGCGATGGCCAGGAAGCGCACCTGCATGCCCGTGTACCTGGGGTGTTCCTGCCCCAGGAGGGCCAGCCCATCGACATCGATCTGGACCACTCCCAGGTCTTCATCTTCCCACGCTGAGGCGCGGGAAGGCGTGTGTTTGAACTTACTCGGCCTGGCTGCCGGGGCGCGCTCGGCGCATGGCCAGGCTGAGGAGAATCACCGGTAGGATCCCCACCACCACGATGGTCAGTGAGGCCGTAGAGGCCTCCGCCAGCCGCTCGTCCGACGCCAGGTTATGGGCGCGCACCGCCAGCGTATCGAAGTTGAACGGCCGCAGGATGATGGTGGCCGGCAGCTCCTTCATGGCATCGACGAAGACCAGAATCCCCGCCGCCAACAGGCTACTGCGCATCAGGGGCGTATGAATGCGTCGCAGCGTGCCCCCTGCGGTTTGGCCCAGGGTGCGCGAGGCGGCATCCATGCTGGGGGTGACCTTGCCCAGGCTGGCTTCCACGGCATTGAACGACACCGCCAGAAAGCGCACCACGTAGGCGTAGATCAGAATGAAGGCCGTGCCGCTGAAGACCAGCCCGATAATCTTGCCGTAGTTGGCGTGCAGCCAGGAGTTGAGGGTGTGGTCCAGCCAGGCAAAGGGAATCAGAATGCCGACCGCCACCACGGAGCCCGGAATGGCGTAGCCCATGGCCGCAATGCGGGTGAACAGGCGTGCGCTGGGGGAGTTGTTGAGGCGTACGCCATAGCTCAGCAGCACCGCCAGCCCCACCGCAATCAGGGCCGCAATGGCCGACAGCGACAGGCTGTTCAGGGCGAAGCCGATGAAGCGCGTGCCGAACAGGCTGTCGCCAATCCGAATCGCCATGTTCAAGAGCAGGCCGCTGGGCAGCAGGAAGCCGATGGTGATGGGCAGCAGGCAGGCCAGAAACGCACCGGTGGCCTGCCAGCCGCGCAGACGGTACTCGGGCAGCTGCTGGTAACGGCTGGAGGTATGGAAGTAACGCCGCTTGCCCCGTGACCAGCGCTCCAGCAGTACCAGCACGATCACGAAGGTCAGCAGGCAGGCCGCCAGCTGTGCGGCCGCCACCGGCTCGCCCAGTCCGAACCAGGTGCGGTAGATACCGGTGGTGAAGGTGTCCACGCCAAAGAATTGCACTGCCCCGAACTCATTGAGGGTTTCCATCAGCACCAGCGACACGCCGCCCACCAGCGCAGGCCGCGCCAGGGGCAGGGCCACGGTGCCAAACAGGTGCCACGGCCCGCGCCCCAGCGTGCGTCCCACGTCCAGCACGCACACCGACTGCTCCAGAAACGAGGCCCTGGCCAGCAGGTAGACATAGGGGTAGAGCACGAAGGTGATCAGCGTGATGGCGCCCCCCAACGAGCGAATGTTGGGAAAGTAGTAGTCGCCCACTCGCCAGTCGAACCACTCCCGCAGCATGCTCTGCAGCGGCCCGGCCACCTGCAGGAAATCCGTGTAGGCATAGGCGATCACGTAGGTGGGAACGGCCAGCGGCAGCAGCAGCGCCCACTCGAAGATGCGCTTGCCTGGAAAGCGGCACATGACCACCAGCCAGGCGGTTCCCGTGCCAATCACCAAGGTACCGAGGCCTACCCACAGCACCAGCCAGAAGGTATTGCTGAGATAGCGGGGCAGGACGGTACTGGCCAGGTGCTGCCAGATGCCGTCGGTGGGCAGCACGATATGGCCCAGAACCACCAGAATCGGCAGTGCCACGGTCAGCGCGATGAGAAACAGCGCCATAGACCAGGGGTTGAGCGACAGCGCAAAGCGTGAAGCGACCCCTGACAGCAGAGCCGATGATGAGCGGCGAGCGGGCGTGGACACGTCGTGATCTCCTTGGACGAGAAGCTGCGTGGCTCGTCAATGCGAAAAAATAGCGGTTGCAAATAGTATCACCTGCGCCGATGGGGTGCAGCTCATCGGCCGCCCATTAAAAAACCCTGCCCGTGGGGCAGGGTCGAGGCGTGTACCCGTGGGGCTCCTTCAGTGGGCGGTCCAGCCGCCGTTCACCATCAGCGCGCTGCCCGTGACCAGCGCCTGCATGCCGTCCAGCCTGAAGCCGGGGGCCTGGGGAAGGTTCATGCGTCCACCGCCGAGGCGTAGGGCACCTCCTGTTTGCCATAGCGGCGCACGCGCTCGTTGGCCTGTTCGGCGTGACCTGCAAAGCCTTCCAGCATGCAGAGTCGTGAGCAGTAGCTGCCGATCTCTGCCGAGGCTTCATCGGTCAATACCCGCTGATAGGTGCAGGTCTTGAGGAACTTGCCCACCCACAGGCCGCCCGTGTAGCGCGCTGCCTTTTTGGTGGGCAGCGTGTGGTTGGTGCCAATCACCTTGTCCCCATAGGCGACGTTGGTGCGCGGGCCGAGGAACAGCGCGCCGTAGTTGGTCATGTTCTCCAGGTAGAAGTCTGGGTCTTCGGTCATGACCTGAACGTGCTCGTAAGCCATCTCGTTGGCCACTTGCAGCATTTCCTCGTGGCTGTCACAGACGATGATTTCTCCATGACTCTCCCAGGCCTGGCGCGCGATATCGGCGGTGGGCAGTTTCTGCAGCAGTTCCTCGATGGCCGCCAGAGTGTCCCGGGCCAGCGCTTCGGAATTGGTCAGCAGGGCGGCGGGGGAGGTCGGGCCATGCTCTGCCTGCCCCAGCAGGTCGGTGGCGCACAGCAAGCCATCCACGCTCTCGTCGGCAATCACCAGCGTCTCGGTGGGGCCCGCGAACAGGTCGATGCCGACACGGCCATATAGCTGGCGCTTGGCCTCGGCGACGAACGCGTTGCCGGGGCCCACCAGCATGTCCACTGGCGCGATGGAGTCGCTGCCGATGGCCATGGCACCCACGGCCTGAACGCCGCCGAGTACCAGAATCTCATCCGCGCCTGCCAGGTGCATGGCCGCTACGATGGCGGGGTGGGGCTTGCCCTTGTAGGGCGGCGCCGCCGCGATGACGCGTTTCACCCCGGCGACCTTGGCCGTCAGGACGCTCATGTGGGCAGACGCCACCATAGGGTAGGAACCCCCGGGGATATAGCAGCCCACCGCGTTCATCGGCAGATGTTTGTGGCCAAGGATGACGCCGGGGCGGGTTTCGATCTCGACCGGCTGCATGGAGGCCAGCTGCGCCTCGGCAAAGCGACGTATCTGGGCCTGGGCAAAGCGGATGTCGTCCAGGTCACGCTCGGACACTTCGCTCATGGCCTGAGCAATCTCGGCTTCGCTCAAACGGAAGTTTTCCGGTGACCAGCCATCGAACTTTTCCGACAGCTCGCGGATGGCGGCGTCGCCTCGGGCCTGGATGTCGGCCAGCGTACGCTCGACGGTTTCGCGTACCTGGCGGTCCGCTTCGGCGCGGGTTTCGAGGGAGGCACCGGCTTTGAGGTGGCGAATCATGACGCTCTCCTGAAAGGATTGTTATTGGGTAGAGTCAGTTGGGTAGAGTCAGTTGGGTAGGGTCAGTTGGGTAGGGTCAGCATGATGGAGCAGAATAAGGCTAGGGCCTGTTGCATACGAATGCAAACACTTTTGGAGCATGCTATGTTGAACCGGGTGCGGGTCTTGCAGGCCCCATTTACAATGCGCCTGCCAGGGCGGGTCGCGCCCTCGGAGCAGACCCATGCAGCGGTGGTCGAGCGTACCCTGGTGCTGATGCAGGAAGTGGGGCAGGCGCCCATTCTGGTCAAGCGTGAGGTGCAGGGGTTCATTCTCAATCGGCTGCAGGGCGCCTTGCTCAACGAAGCGCTGCGCCTCTTCCGCGATGGCTATGTGTCCGCCGAGGACCTGGATAAAACGGTCAAACACGGGCTGGGGCTGCGCTGGTCGTTCATGGGGCCTTTCGAGACCATCGACCTGAACGCCCCAGCCGGTGTCGTGGACTACGCCTGGCGCAGGAGCGTCGCGAGATATTGTCGGAAGCGCAGCTGGCCGAACGCCAGGCCTGGCGTGACCGCCGCCTGATGGCGCTGATGGCCCATCAGCGTCAACACGCCTAGCGCGGCGGGTGCCGGGGCCTTGCGACCAACCAGAGGATGAGCATGAAAAAACGGCCCGTGACGTCACGGCAAGTGGCAGAACTGGCGGGGGTGTCGCAGTCGGCGGTCAGTCGCTGCTTCTCTCCCCACGCCAGCATTGCCCCCCAGACCCGGGAAAAGGTATTGGCGGCGGCCCAGCAGTTGGGCTACCGCCCCAATGCCATCGCCCGCTCCTTGATTACGCGCTCGTCGCGCACCATCGCGGTCGTCATGACCCAGCTGGACAACCCGTTCTACGCCCAGATGCTGGAGTATGCCGCGCGGCGGTTTCAGCAGCATGGCTATCACCTGCTGCTGTTCATGAGCAGCAACGAGCAGCAGACGGCGGGCGTCATGGCGGACATTCTGCAGAGCCAGGCAGACGGCATTCTGATGCTAGCAGCGACGCTTTCCTCTTCGCTGGCCAGCGAGTGCGTCTCCCGAGGCATTCCGGTGGTGTTGATCAACCGTACGGTGGCCTTCGAGGGGGTCAGCCAGGTCGCCAGCGATAACTATCGTGGAGGCTATTGGGTGGGTGAGTTTCTGGTCTCTGGCGGTTATCGGCGCATCGCGCTGGTGGCCGGGCTTGCCGACTCTTCTACCAGCAGCCAGCGGCGTGATGGCTTCATGGAGGCGCTGGCGGCGCAGGGTGTCAGCTGTTGGGGCGAGGCATGCGGCGACTATGACTTCGCGACAGCCCAGGCGGCGACCCGCAAGCTGTTCGAGGCGGCGCCCTACCCGGATGCGGTCTTTGCCGCCAATGACCATATGGCCATTGCGGTAATCGATACGCTCAGCGGCGAGCTGGGGCTACGCGTGCCTGAGGACGTGGCGGTGGTAGGGTTCGACGATATCCCCATGGCGGTCTGGCCGAGCTATCGGCTCACCACCGTTCAACAGCCGGTCGAGCCCATGGTGGACGAGGCGGTGGCCCTGCTGCTGGCGCAAATCGCCAGTGGGCAGGTCGCGGGGGAGCGGAAAGTATTACCGGTGACGCCCATCGTACGCGCCAGCGCCCCGGCAACGGGGCGTGGTGCTTCGTCATCTTCCTGATATTTGCCGCCTTGCCCGGCAAGGCGGCAACGCGAGGGCGTCAGTTTAGCCCAGCAGCATGCGTGGCAGGCCGGTGACCAGCCAAGGGAAGAACGACATCAGCAGGCAGGCCAGCAGAATCAGCGCCACGAAGGGGATGACCGCTTTGTAGAGATCGACGATCTCCACACCCGGCGGGGAGACCCCTTTCAGATAGAAGAGCGCATAGCCAAACGGTGGGGTGAGGAAGGAGGTTTGCAGCACTACGGCCACCATCACCACGAACCACAGCGGATCGACGCCCATTTGCTGAACGATGGGCAGCATGATCGGGAAGCTGAGCAGGACGATGCCCGTCCAGTCCAGGAACATGCCCAGAATGAACACCAGAAACAGCATCATGATCAGCGCGCCGGTGGTGCCGCCCGGCATGGCCAGCAGCAGGTCCTGAATCACCTGCATGCCGCCGCCCCGTGAGAACACCCCGGTGAAGGCCGTCGCGCCCACCAGCACCAGCATGACCATGGTAGTGGTCTTGCCTGCTTCTAGCAGCGTCTTGAAGCAGGTGGAGACCCGGCGGTCACCAAAAATCAAAAACAGGATAAAGGCAATGAACACGCCGATGGCCGAGGCCTCGGTAGCGGTGGCCACGCCGGTGAAGAGCGCGCCGAGTACCCCGAGGATCAGCGACATGGGCGGCACCACGTACTTGCCCAGCATGATCAGCAGTTGCCGAGTGCTGACTTCCGCACGCTCTTCCTTGGGTACCGGAGGGCCATAGGAGGGCTTGAAGTAGCAGATCAGCAGTACGTAGAGCGCGTACATCACCCCCAGCATCAGGCCGGGAATCATCGCCCCTGCAAACAGGGCGCCTACCGATACCGGCGAGTAGCTGGCCATCAGGATCAGCATGATGCTGGGCGGGATCAGGATGCCCAGACAGCCGCTGGCCATGATGACCCCGGTGCTCAGCTCCTTGTTGTAGCCATACTTGAGCATCGGCACCAGTGCAATCATGCCCATGACGGCAATGGAGGCGCCCACGATACCGGTGGTGGCGGCCAGCAGGACAGAGACGATGACCACGGTCAGCGCCAGCCCGCCCCGCAGGTTGGCCAGCAGCAGGCGCATGGCATCGAACATCTTTTCGGTGACCCCGGAATCGTTGAGAAACCGTGCCATCAGGACGAACAGCGGTATGGCAACTAGCACGTAGTTGTCCATGGCGTTGCCGAAGATGTTGTTGATCAGAGTGCCCAGCACCCGCTCGCCAGGGCCGAGAAAGGCGCCGATGACGGCGACGCCGCCGAGCACGAAGGCCAGCGGATGGCCCATGAACAGGCCGATCAGCAGCCCGCCAAACATCACCAGCGCCAGCAGTTCAGGACTCAGGTTCATGCCGATTTCTCCTCGCGCAACTGCATGATGGCCCGCAGTACGATGGCAATGGCCTGCAGCAGGATGAGGGCAGCCGCCACCACGATAACGCCTTTGATCGGGTAGACGGGAATCGACACCATGCCGTAGGTGGTCTCACCCCGGGTGTAGGAGCGTTCGAAGAAGCGCCAGCCGTAGGTCAGCAGCATCCAGATGAAGGGAACGAAGAAAATCAGGTAGCCCAGGACTTCGATCAGGGCCTGGCGCTTGCGGGACAGCAAACGTTTCAACACGTCGACCTCGACATGGGCGTGATGGCGCAAACCGTAGGCGGCCATCAGCATGAAGTGGGCACCAAACAGCATCTTGGTAACATCGAACGCCCAGTCACTGGGGCGGCCGAGAAAAAAGCGTGACGCAATGTCGTACAGCACGATGAGGGTAATGATGGCAATCAATGGCGCGATCAATCGCCCAAACAGCTCATTGATTGCATCGATCGCCTTGGCAATCGCATTCATGGAAGATCTCCGCGGTCAGCATACAAAACCGCCCCGGTCGGCCCGGGGCGGCGCAGAAACGCCTTACAGGCAGGCTTCGATCTCTTCCAGTGAGGGCAGGTTATCCATGGTGCGGCTCATGTTGAAAGGAGCCGAGACGTCACGCCATTTGGCGTAGTCTTCCAGGTAGGTCACCATGGAGTGGTAGACCTTGGCGTGGTCACTGTTTTCACAGGCGCCGCGCACGATGACCTCGTTGGTGATCTCCTGAATGCGGGCCAGATCCTCTTCCGAGAACTGGTTGATGGTGATACCCGCATCGATGAATTTCTGGGTGGCATCGGTGGACTCGCGCTCGGACCAAGCCAGTGACCAGGCCATGGTGGCGTCGGCAGCGATGCGCAGCTTCTGCTGGGTCTCTTCCGACAGCGCGTTCCAGGCGTCGAGGTTGATCATGACCCCGAAGACGCTGGCGGACTGGTGCCAGCCAGGCGTGGCCCAGTAGTCGGCCACTTCGGCAAAGCCTGCGTTGTAATCCACGCCGGGGGTCGAGAACTCACCGGCATCGATCACGCCACGCTCGATGGCCTGATAGACTTCGCCACCGGCCAGGGTTACCTGAGAGCCACCCAGGGCTTCCAGCACGCGGCCCTGGTCACGGCCCGAGAGACGCAGACGCTTGCCTTCCAGGTCGGCGATGCTTTCGATGGGCGTACGGCCCATGAAGCCGGACTCGTTGTTGAGCGCGGCATAGGGCAGGTACATCATGTTGTACTGGCCGTAAATCTCTTCGTACAGTTCGCGGCCGCCCCACTGCTGAATCCAGTTGATGTAGTCAACGGCGTTGAACAGGCTGGTGGTGGTGGCCAGCGGTGAGAATGCGGGGTTCAGGCCGGCCCAATAGCCTGGCCAGTCGCCGGCGGCTTCGATACTGCCGGTCTCGGTGGCATCGAACACTTCCGTGCCGGGCATCAGCGTACCGCCCGCGCGGAAGTTGATCTGAACTTCGTCTCCCGCCAGCTGGTTGACCAGCTCGGCCCAGTGCTGATCGAGCTTGATCAGATCGAGGTTGTCGGGCCAGGTGGACGTCATGGTCCACTGCTCTTGTGCCTGGGCCGTCGTGGTGAGAGCGGCAAATGCGACGCCAGCGGCAAGGCTGGTCAAGGCAAATTTTGTAGTCTTTTTCATTATCAATTTCCTGGTACTTTGGCGGTTGGCGTTATTAGTGTTGATTACCTGAAAGCAGGAAAGCACAGCGAGTAGGGCTGACGTTTACGTAAAGTAAAAGCGGCCAAGGCTGTACCGCTAAGCTAGCACACTCCCCCCGCTGCGGCGCAATATCAGGATTTGCAGGAAGTTAACGCACGCTATGAAACATCGCTCGATATGAAAGTGTTTTTAAAACATATGCTTATGTCGTTATTTAAACGGCTGGGCAGGTCTGGATAGCGCTTGAAAGCGTTGAAAATGTGCGCCTTGTTGTACCAAAGTTGTAAGCAATCGACCCTTGAGGAGCGTGATGAGCGAAGCAAGTGATGACCGCCGCATGGCGCTAGTGGTGGGCCATGCGCGGCGCTGGCAACGCCGCCGTTGGCGGGGGCTCGTGTGGCTCAGCGGACCCGCCGAGCACACTCGCCGTCTGGCACTAATGCTGTGGCACGCCCAGCCATGGCAAGCGCCCTTGTGGGTGGGCGACCCGCAGGAAGCCCCCGTGGCGCCTTGCTTGCCTGCAGGTAAAGCGCGCACGCGGCTGGGGGCCGAGCATCAGCTGATCGTCATGGACGTCAGCGGTCGTGACGGGCTGGACCCGGACGCCCTGGGGGCGCTGGCCGGCACCCTGACGGCGGGCGGTATACTGCTGCTGGTAACCCCCGAGCCTTGGGGTGAGCGCCCCGACCCGAACTACGCACGCTTTGCCGACTATCCCTGGCACTGGACGGCGCTGAGCAGCTTTTACTTGGCACGTTTGGCACGCCAGCTGGGTGCTTCGCCTCAGGTGGTGCGCTGGCCGGTGGCTGGCCCGCTGGTGCTTTCCAGGCTGCCCGCCGGGCAGCCCTCGCCACGCCGCCCTGAAGACCCCGCCTGCCTGACGCCCGACCAGGCCCGTGCGGTCACGGCCCTGAGCAAGCTCAAGCGTCGCCGCCCGCTGGTCATAACGGCCGACCGAGGGCGCGGGAAAAGCGCGGCGCTGGGCATTGCCTGCGCGCGCTTGCTGCAGCAGGGGAGCTACCCGCAGTTGCTGGTCACCGCCCCCAGGGCCAGCGCGGTGGACAGCCTGTTCGAGCGTGTCATGGCGCTGTGCCCTGAGGCGCAGCGCCATGGCCACGAGGTGCAGCTGCCTGCCACGGGGAGCTCGCTGTGCTTCTTGCCACCAGACGTGCTCGACACCCAGTTGGCCCAGGGTATCTTGGGGGGCAATGGGGCGCTGCTGCTGGTGGATGAGGCCGCGGCACTCCCGGCGGCCATGCTGGCCCGCTGGCTGGCCGCGTTCCCGCGTATGGCCTTTGCCACGACGGTGCATGGTTACGAGGGCTCTGGCCGGGGCTTTGCGCTGCGTTTTCGGCAGGTGCTCGAGCGCCAGACGCCCCAATGGCGGGAGCTGACCCTGGAAACCCCGATTCGCTGGGCAGCCAATGACCCTCTGGAAAGCGTCATTCAACAGGCGCTGCTGCTGAACGCGCCGCTGCCTGAGGCCCACGCGCATGGCCTTATCGACGCGCAGACCCTCAGCGTGAGCCAGGCACAGCTGGCCGCCAACGAACCGCTGCTGGAGCAGCTGTTTGGCCTGCTGGTGCAGTCGCACTATCGCACCACCCCCAGCGACTTGCGCCAGCTGATGGATGGCCCCGGCACGCGGCTGCGCATGATGATGGCAAGCCAGGGCCACACCTCGGCTGCTTTCACGGGGGGCACCGAGACGGCGCCGCTGGCGGTGCTGGTCACTCGGGAGGAGGGCGGCTTTGACCCGGCGCTGGCCGAGCAGGTGGCACTGGGCCAGCGGCGGCCCCAGGGGCATTTGCTGGCCCAGTCCCTGGCGGCTCACGGGGGGCATCGCGAGGCGTTGACCGCTAGCTGGCGCAGGGTGGTGCGCATTGCGGCTCACCCCGAGCGGCGACGCGAAGGTTTGGGGCACAGGCTGTTGGCAGCCGATATGGCCAGCGCAGCAGAGCAGGGCGTCGCGCTGTATGGCGCCACCTTCGGCGCGGAGGCGGGGCTGCTGTCATTCTGGCTGGCCCTTGGGTTCACGCCGGTGCGCCTGGGCGTGACCCGGGAAGCCGCCACGGGGGAGTATGCCATCATGGTCGCCAAGTCGTTGAACGAGACCGGCCAGGCCGTATTGCAGAGTATGCAGCAAGGTTTTGTGGCTTCTTTGCAGGGGCTATTGGCCTTCGAGCTACGCGACTTGCCCGCGCCGGTGGTGGCGCTGCTGCTGTCCGAGCTGCCTGAACGGCCGCTGAGTGCCGTGGAGCGACAAACGATCCGCGACGTGGCTTACGCCCATCGCGACCCCGCCCTGGCGCGGGCTGCCTTGCAGGCGCTAGGGCGGGAGGCCAGTCGTATGCCGCTGGGAGAGGCCCGGCTAGCGCATCAGCAGCTGGTGGCCTGGGCCTACCAGAATCAGCCGCTGGCCGATGCCCCGCGCGAAGCCACGCAGCAACTGCGCCGAGTGACACAGCAGCTGATGACCGCGTCGATGCTTTTCTCGGATGGGCAGGAGCGGTTAAAGTAGCTCGGTTATCGATGACGAAGAGTTTCCATGAACGCACATCTAGAAGCGCTCGCGCCCACGTTGGTGTGGCAGCATTTTCGCACGCTGTGTAATACCCCTCGGCCATCGGGCCACGAGGCAGCGCTGGTCGCCAAGCTGGAAGCCTGGGCCGATGGCCTGGGGCTTGCCCATGACCGGGATGCCTTCGGCAACCTGCGTATCCGTAAGCCCGCATCACCGGGGTGTGAGGCAGCGCCGGGCATCATCCTGCAGGGGCACCTGGACATGGTGGCGCAGGCCAACGCTGGCCAGGCCCACGATTTCACGCGGGATCCCATCCGCACGGTGGTCAAGGAGGGGTGGCTGCACGCTGAAGGCACCACGCTGGGGGCCGACAACGGCATGGGCGTGGCCGCCATTCTGGCCGTGCTGGAGGACCCGGAACTGACCCACGGGCCGCTGGAAGCGCTGTTCACCCTGGAGGAAGAAACCTCCATGGGCGGGGCGCTCAATCTGGCCGAGCAGTGGCTCGAGGGGGCACTGCTGCTCAACCTCGACAGTGAAGACCGTGGCCAGGTCTATATCGGCTGCGCGGGCGGTGCCGACGTGGTGGTGGACGCCCAGCTGCCAGGTGCGGCGCTGCAGCCCGATGAGCAGGTCATCTCGCTCTCCTTGACCGGCCTCAAGGGCGGTCATTCGGGCATGGATATCGACAAGCCGCTGGGCAACGCCAACCGACTGCTGGTACGCGTGCTGTGGGCGCTGGAAGCCTTCGATGCGCGGCTGGTGAGCTATCAGGGCGGCACCCTGCGCAATGCCATTCCCCGTGAAGCCTTTGCCCAGGTGGCGCTGCCCGCCGACGATGTCGAGGCCGCGCTGGCCACGGTGGAAACCCTCGCCAGAACGCTCAAGGCGGAGCTGGGTAGCGGTGACCCTGGCCTGGTGCTGACGGCTACGCAAGCGGCCCCTACCGAGGCCGAACCGCTGACCCGCGACGCCAGCGCCATGCTGCTGGCCGCCTTGCATGCGGCTCCTTGTGGGGTCGAGCGGATGAGCGCCGATGTGCCGGGAGTGGTCGAAACCTCCAACAATCTTGGCGTGCTGAGCGTGGAGCAGGGGCGTTTTCACCTCTGCGCATTGGTGCGCTCGCTGCACGACAGCGCGGCGATGGCCATGGCCGGGCGCTTCCAGGCGCTGTTCGGGCTGATGGGCGCCCGCGTGAAGGTCGAAAATGGTTACCCAGGCTGGGCGCCCAACCCGGAAAGCCCGCTGCTGGGCACCTTCAATACTCGCCATGCGGCGCTGATGGGCCACGCTCCGGAGGTGAAGGTCATTCATGCCGGGCTAGAGTGCGGGATTCTGGGCAGCAAGTACCCTCATCTGGACATGATCTCGTTCGGGCCCTTGATTCGCGGGGCTCACTCACCGGACGAGCGCGTCGAAATCGCTTCCGTGGCGGAGTTCTGGACCATGCTGCGTGACCTGATCGAAACCCTGGCCAGGCAAACCGCCGACTCGGCCAGTCGCCAGGTCTGATCTGACATGCCCGCCCAGCAACACTGGCGGGCAACAAAAACGGCACCGCAAGGGTGCCGTGGGTGGTGTCTCGGCGGTGCGCCGCCGAGAGGCCTACTTGCCCAGGTAGGCGTTGAGCATCCAGACGGTCTTTTCCTGCTCGCGAATGTAATCGCCTGCCTGAGCGGCGGTACCTTCGTCGTCGGCATCCGAGGCCAGCGACAGCAGTTCGCGCTGCAGCTCGATCAATGTCTGATATCCGGTGAGCACGCCTTTGACGCAGGTTTTGCCGTCGTGGACGTCCTTGTCTTCCTGAATGCGCGACAGGGCGATGTAGTCGCTGTAGGCGTGGACGGGCTTGTGCCCCAGGGTCAGGATGCGTTCGGCGACTTCGTCCACTTTGGTCAGCAGGTCGGTGTAGAACTCTTCGAACTTGGCATGCAGCTCGAAAAAGTCGTTACCCTTGACGTTCCAGTGGTACCCCCGCACGTTCATGTAGAAAATCTGGTAGTTGGCCAGTAGATGATTCAGCTTTTCCGCAAGCTGGCTGGCGCTGCCTTCGTGTAGGCCAATGCTGTTGGTATCTTCCATTGTCTGCTCCTCCATCGTTTCGTTTTTTCCAGCTTAAGGCCCTGGTTGGCCAATGCAAAACAGGTTTTTTGCATCGCTACCATAGCGGCCTGCCATGACCGGCGGTGAGCTGGCGACGGCTGACTCATCGCGACTTATCAAGAGATGTTGGCGACTCGGCGATTTTTCAAGGGGGCCGCCGCCGTCAATGAGCCAGCCACAGCCGGGCTATGCTGTCGCAGCGGTCGCTGAGCAGTTCAGCGGTACGCGGCAGGGCGTCTTCCAGGCCCATGGGGCCGTCGGCCAGGGCAAAGGCGGCGGTGACGCCTTCATTCAAGCAGGCCTGCCAGCCATCCCCCAGGCTGCCCGCCAGCACGATGACCGGCTTACCCAGGCGCTGGGCGGCGCGGGCCACGCCAATCGGGGTCTTTCCAGAGAGACTCTGGCCATCCAGGCGGCCTTCGCCGGTGATCACCAGATCCGCCTTGGCCAGCAGGCTGCTCACCTGGGCCTGCTGCATGATCATGTCGATACCCGGCGAGAGTTTGGCGTTCAGGAAGCTGCTGGCGGCAAAGCCCATGCCGCCCGCGGCACCCGCGCCCGGCATGTCTCGGTCATCGCGACCCAAGGCTTCTGCGGCGAGCGTGGCAAAGTGCCCCAAAGCACGGTCGAGGGTGGCCACGTCGTCGGGGCTGGCCCCTTTTTGCGGCCCGAACACGGCGCTGGCACCGCGCTCACCGAGCAGCGGGTTATCCACGTCCACGGCGGCCGTGACGTCCAGGCTGGCCAGCCTCGGGTCCAGGGTGGAGAGGTCCAGCGTGGCCAGCTGCTGCAGGGCAGCCCCGCCGGGAGGCAGCGGTTGGTCGTACTGGTCGAGCAGCCTGGCCCCCAGCGCCTGGAGCATGCCGGCGCCCGCATCGTTGGTGGCGCTACCGCCCAGCAGGAGCAGGGCCTGGGTGGCACCGGCGTCCAGGGCCGCCAGGAACAGTTCGCCCACGCCATGGGTACTGGTGTGCAGGGCGTTGCGCTCGTCGCTGTTCAAGTGCTGCAAGCCGCTGGCTTCTGCCAGCTCGATAAACGCGGTACGCTGCTCGCCAAGCCAGCCCCAGCGGGCCTGGCGGGGTCTGCCCAGGGCATCTTGAACGGTGAGCGTGCGACACTCTGCCTGAGTGGCTGCCATCAAGGCATCCAGACTGCCCTCGCCGCCATCGGCCAGCGGGCAAAGGTGCGTGATGGCCGATGGTGCCGCCCGTGTAATGCCGTGTGCCATGGCCTGGGCCGCTTGTTCGGCGCTCAAGGCATCTTTAAAACTATCCGGGCAAAGCAGTACATTCATCGCACAACCTCCTTGAAACGTTGTCTCAGCGTATTGTCGTTCTTTTTCGTGTTAGCCAGCGAGCTTAGCGTGCTGCTGGACCACACACCAGTCGCACAGAGGGCAAGAGGAATTCACATGAAGGTTATCCCTATCAGCATGACCTGCCTGCTGGCCTTGGCCGGCTGCCAGACAGTGCCAGACCGCTTGCCTCAGGCCGAGCCTGGGCCTGCTGCGGCCTGTGCATTCCCGGTCCATCAGGCTGCCGACTCCCTGGCGGCGGTCACTCGGGCTGTCGATGTGCTGGAAGAGTGGGGCTTTAGCCTGGACGCCACCGACACTCGGCTTGGTCTGGTGAGCGCCTCCCGCGAGCGCGAGCTGGTGGGATATTATGACCGTTATGATTATTACTCCCCCTACGGCAGCGGCTTCCGGCTGTTTGGCGGGATGGGCGTGGGTCGCGGCTCCAGCATCGGCCTGGGGGGCGGCGGGCGTTTTGGTGCGGGTGTCGGGCAAACGCCCACGGAAGTGGAGCGTGTATCGGTGCTGGTCAGTGACGCGCAGCTACGCCTGTCTCGGGACATTCGCCGTTTCGATCACTTCGGTGAGCAGCGCGAGGCCTACAGCGCCAGTAACGATGACTTTTGCGGACGCTTTCAAACGGCCTTTCAACAGGCCCAGGGGCAGGGGGGCTTATGAGCCGTTTCATCAAGTGGGGAGCCGCGCTGGTCACACTGCTGTGGCTGGCTGGATGTGCAACGACGCAGCCGCTGGAAAGCCGCGATCTGCACTACCGTGCCGATACCGAACAGACGTTCCGTGAAGCCGTCGCGATGATGATCGAACAGGGGTATGTGGTGCGCCATGCCGATATGTCCCTGGGGAGGGCGGAAGCGGTGCTGGCCCGCTGGCCCGGCTACCGGTTGCAGCTTCAAGTGAGCGAATCGGGCGGCGGCACGCTGGTGCGGGTATCTGCGCTCAGCGGCAGTCAGCCGATTCCCCCCTACGTGCTGGACCCGTGGCTGGTGGAGTTACAAAGCAGATTAGGAGAGTTACCGTGACCCTGGCAGTCGCCAAACAATGGAGATGGATGAAAGGGGCCGCGTTGGCCGTGGGCCTTGGGCTGGCCAGCGGTGAGGTATGGGCGCACCCCCATGGCTGGATCGATCTCAGCATGCGCGTGATTACCAACGAAGCGGGTGAGGCCACCGGCGTGCATCAAACCTGGCGCATGGACCCGTTTTATAGCCTGGTGGTGTTCGAGGAGCTGCAGCAGGTGCCCGGCGCGTCGCTGGAAGAGGGCCTGGACCAGCTGGGCAGCGATATCCGTAATAATCTGGTGCCCCAGCACTACTTTACCGAGCTGCGTATCAACCGCCAGCGCCAGGCCTTTGGCGAAGTGACGGAGTATACCGCCATGGAGCGGGATGGCCGTTTGACCTTCATGTTCATACTACCCCTGGAGAGCCCTCAGCCGTTGCAAGGCAACGTGCTGGAGTACCAGGTCTTTGACCCTACCTATTACATCGAAGTGGTGCATGAAGCCGATAACGATGGCCCCAGCAAGGGGGCGCTGGTGTTGAATGGTGAGCCCACCTGCGAGCTGAGCATCATCGAGGCGGACCCAGACCCCGAAATGGTCTTGCAGGCGGCCCTGCTGGATGTGGACGAAGAGGGTGAGCCAGGCTTGGGGCGTCATTTTGCCGAGACCGGCAGGGTGGATTGCCGCTAGCGCAGACGACCTGCTATCGTGTATAAAATGTTACTTTATAACTTTTTAGCTGTGGAGGGAGGATGCCGGTAACACGACAGCAGTTGGCCTGGGCAGCAGGCGGTATTCTGTGTGCCATCCTGTTGGTCTGGGTCGTGCAAAGCAATCTGCAGGGCGTCAGCTACCAGTTGTTGGGCTGGCAGCGCGACTTGCATCGCAGCTTGACGCTGGCCATCACGGAACTCTCCCGCACGCCGTCTACGGGTGCGTGGATGACGCTGCTGGGAGTCAGCTTCGCCTATGGCGTGTTTCATGCTGCGGGGCCTGGTCATGGCAAGGCGGTGCTGGCCACTTACCTGGCTTCCCATGGGGGAGCGACTCGGCGTGCACTGGGGCTGTCGTTTGCGGCTTCCTTGCTGCAGGGTGTGACGGCCATCGTCATGGTAGTGGTGCTGGTGCACGGGCTGGGGTGGGTCACTCGGCAAGCCATGGGGAGCGTGGTATGGGTGGAACAGGCGAGCTTTCTGCTGGTGGCGCTGCTGGGCGTCTGGCTATGCTGGCGCGCCATCAGGCAACTGCGCCACGCCCATCGCGCGCAGGCACCGGTGGCCGAGCCCCACCATCATGAGCACAGCCACAGCCACAGCCACAGCCACGATCATGCCCACTGCTGCGGCGGAGCCCACCATATCGAGCCGCAACAGGTGCTGGAGTGGCGTACTGCGCTAATGACGGTGGGGGCCATTGGCATGCGCCCCTGTACCGGGGCCGTGTTGATGCTGGGGGCGGCCAGCCTGCTGGGGCAGTTTCATGTAGGGATGGCCGCGGTGCTGGTCATGTCGTTAGGTACCGGCATCACCGTTTCGGCGCTGGCCATGGCCAGCATCGTGGCGCGTGGCTGGGCAACAAGGCGGCTGCAACGGCAGCAGAGTCGGCAAGCGGTGGAAAAAATCGCGGGGTGGGTCGCCCTCACAGGGGGCGCGCTGATCGTGGCGCTGGGCGTCTCCTTGTCGTTGGCGGGAGCGGCTCAGCCTGCCAGCGGCCCGCTGCTGAGCGAGCCGCCGAGTCGCAGCGTACTGCCCGGCGGCTGAGGCAGCCTAAACGCTCAAGCCATTGATCAGGGCCAGCAGCTGTTCACGCCGTTTGCCCTGGTCGGCAAGCTCATACGGCTCAGGCGTGCCGTTGCCCCATACCGGGGCGGGCCAGCTGGCATCGTCGCGGTAGCGGATCACCACGTGAAGGTGCAGTTGGCTCACCACATTGCCCAGGGTGGCGATATTGAGTTTGTCGCCGTGATAGGCCTCTTTCATGGCCGCTCCCAGGGCCGCAGCTTCTCGCCACAGCTGGGCCTGGTCTGCGTCGCTTAGCTCGAATACCTCGCTGATGTCGTTAACACGGGGCACCAGCACCACCCAGGGGTAGCGGGCATCGTTCATAAGCAGCACCCGGCACAGGGGCAGGTCGGCCAGTGGGAAGGTATCCGCTTCCAGGCGGGGGTCGAGAATCAGGTCGGCCAAGTGACGTCTCCAGGTAGGGCGTGGGGCAAGCATGGGTCTAAAAGCTCAGCATAGCAGGCGAAATGCTGAAAATCTGTTAGGCTCAAAGGGTAATGTCTTCATGCCAGCCAAGTGAAGACGCAAAGGCGACATCACCTGTTAAGGAGAACACGATGAAAAAGTTACTGGCGACAAGCTTCATTCTACTGATGGCTGCGGGTGCACTGGCAGGCTGTAACACCGTGGCAGGTGCTGGCCAGGATGTTCAGGAAGGTGGTCGTGCCGTTCAGGATGCCGCTAGCTGATCAAGGTGGGCTTTGAGCAAGCAAGGGTCAGGCAGCCATGCCTGACCCTTGCTTTTAGAGGACGACCATTAAGCGCTTTTCTTGAGGAACACGCATGCCACTTCCCTTTTCCACCTTCCGACCTACCCGTGCCTTAGCGGCGCTGCTGGCTGCCTTGCTGCTGGCCGCTTGTACGTCCCAGACCCCCAGTGAACCAGCCCCCGAGCCTCCCGTGGTTGGCAGCACGCCGGTGGATGCCGAGGCGGTCTGTGATGCCAACGCCGTCGCCCATGCCATTGGCGCCTCTTTTGACGAGGCCCTTGTCGAAGCGCTGCGCGACGAGAGCGGTTCCCGTCATGTACGGGTATTGCGGCCTGACAGCGCCGCGACCATGGATTACCGGGAAGATCGTTTGAACATTGTGCTGGGCAGTGACGAGCTGATCGAGGCCGTGCGCTGCGGCTAACGCAGTATCAGCCACACGCAGGCAGCGGTGAGCACGCCCATGGTGACATTAAAGGCCCGCCATGCCCGGTCGCTCTTGATCCATTGCCCGATGGCGCTGCCAAACGCGGCCCAGAGGGCAATGCAGGGCAATGCGACCAGCTCGGCAAAGCTTGCCAATACCAGTGCGTTCACCACGGGCTGCCCGCTCTGCGGCAAGAAGCTGGCCATGAGGGCCAGCCCCATCACCCACGCCTTTGGATTGGCGAACTGAAACATGGCGGCTTGCCAGAAGGTGAGCGGCACGCTGCGCTGCTGGCGGTTCAGGTTGGGCGGCGGTGCCGTGGCAATCTTCCAGGCCAGGTACAGCAAGTAGCCGCTGCCAGCCCAGCGCAGCAGGTTCTGCACCACGGGAAAGCGTTCGAACAGCACGCCGAGCCCCAGCGCAATGGCCGAGAACAGCAAAAAACAGCCGCCCAGAATGCCCCACATGTGGGGTAGGGTGCGCCGAAAGCCAAAGTTGGCCCCGGAGGCGGTCAGCATGAGATTGTTGGGGCCCGGAGTGAGCGTCATGGACATCATGTAAAGCGCTGCTGGGCCCAGTACTAACCATTCACTGTTCATTTTGTACCCATACAATTTTTTGGGTTGAGTTGTTTTTCCCACCTGATTGTTAGCATAATGACCGCTGAATTCCCGTCAAAGGTTTTATTGTCACCATGACAATTTGGGTGCCTCACATCGATTCGCATAGCGGCCCCCGCTATCGCGCTATTGCCCTGGCCATTGGGGAGGCCATCCGGCGGGGTGAGCTGGCGCCCGGTACGCGCTTGCCACCTCAGCGGCGCCTGGCCGATGCGTTGGGTGTGACGGTAGGTACGGTCACCCGTGGCTATGCCGAAGCAGAACACCAGGGTTGGGTCACGGCTCGGGTGGGCAGTGGCACCTACGTCAAGTCGCATCAGCCCCATGCCTTTGACACGCTCCATGAGCGGGAGAGCGGCCTGACCGATCTCAGCTTGAGCTTGCCGCCGCCTCATCCGCTGAGAGCCCAGGCGCTGAGTACGGCGCTGCATGCCCTGAGCGGCGACCCAGAGGTACTGACACGCGGAATTACCTACTCCGGCGCGCAAGGGAGCGAACACCATCGCCAGCAGCTGGCACACTGGCTGGGCAGGCTTGGCATGGCGCTGGCGGCCGACGAGCTGCTGGTGACCCAAGGGGGCCAGCACGCCATCAGCCTGGTGTTGAATACTCTGCTGCGTCCCGGCGAGCTGGTCGCCGCCGACGCCTTGACCTATCCCGGCGCCATCAGTGCCGCGCAGCAGGCACATCTGAAAATGGTCGGTATCGCCTTCGACCAGGAGGGCATGAGCATCGCAGCGCTGGAGGCGCAGTGCGCACGCCAGCCGCCACGGCTGATCTATCTGACCCCCGATCAGAACAACCCGACGGGCACCTGCCTCAGCGAAGAGCGCCGCACCCAGCTGGTGGCGCTGGCCCGGCGATACGATATATGGCTACTGGAAGATGGCGTTCAGTACCTGCCGGTAGAGCAGCGCGGTACGCCGCTCTACCAGCTGGCCCCGGAGCGCACGCTGTTCGTGTTCAGCACGGCCAAGGTGCTGGCGGGTGGCCTGCGTATCGGCGTGCTGCGTGCACCGCCAGCGCTCCTGGAGCGGCTTGCGGCGGGGGTGCGGGCGCAAAGCTGGATGGTGCCGCCGCTGATGGTGGATGTTGTCTGCCACTGGATTCATCAGCCAGCCGCCAGCGAACTGTTGGCCTGGCAAACCGGTGAGCTGACGGCCCGCCAAGGGCTTGCCGAACAGCTCCTGGCAGGCTACGCCCTGGGCCAACGGCCATCAGGAAGCAATGTGTGGCTGGCGCTGCCCGAGGGCGTGCGTGCCCTGGAGCTATGCATGCGGCTTCAGCAGCAGGGGGTCAAGGTGGAGAGCGCCGAGCCTTTCTGCGTGGGCAGTGCCCCGGCACCTCAGGCCATACGCATCTGTATCGGTGCCGCATCGGACCGGCCTGCCCTGGTGTCGGCGCTGAACACCGTACGCGCCAGCCTGGCGCAGCCGCCGCTGGCCACCACCACCGTTTGATGCCAGGGCCCGTGGCCAGCCGCCTCAATCATAGCGATCTTTCCAGCGCTGTCGCGCTACCTGCTCCTTGAGCATCTCCAGGATATCCAGCAGCACCTGCTCGGTCACCTGCTGGCTACCCTGGTCGACCTGCAGCCAACTATCGAAGCCGCTATCGGCAGTCTGCTCCAGCAGCTGGCGAAAGGCCGGGGAGTGCAGCTGCTGGGCAATCTCGTCCACCAGCCGCTGGGCAACGCCGCTCAGCGACGCTTCCAGCGCGCTGGATGCCGCGTGGCCCATGGGCAGGCGCTGCAGGCGACGGATCTCCGGGCTTTCGCGCAGCGTACGGCTGACCAGCTCGCTGATGGCGGTCTGGATGGCGCTGCGGTTCTGCTGATAGGCCTGCCCTGCGGTGGCTTCCAGGCGCTGGGTGATCTCATGGATCAGCTGACGTTTGCGCGGCATGATGACCCGCTCGATGACACGCTCCGAGAGGGAGTCGCTGGCCGTGATCTGCTGTTGAACGTTGCCCAGTAGGCGCAGAGCGATACGGTCCGAGAGCTCTTCCAGCAGAATGTCGTAATATTTGGCAAAGAAGCGGTAAAGCGGCCACTGGGTGACCGTGATGAGGCCAAGCCGATGCAAGCGGTGCAGCAGCGACACCACGCGCAGGATGCGCAGCAGCCGGAATCCGCCCACCGGAATGCAGCCCAGTACGTCGTACCAGTGGACGAACGGGTAGAAAAACCAGCGGTGATAGCGCCGTTCGGCGATGGCCACCGTCCAGCCCAGCAGGACATCGGCCACGAACAGGCCGACAAACATCAGGTCGATGGTGGTGAAGCGGCTATGGATCGCCGTGTCGTAGGTCGCATGGGCGCTCGGGGCCATGGCAGCGAAGGCTTGATTGAGCGGCTCGATCAGAAACAGCGAGTCGAACAGCAGCAGGCTCAAATTCACGGCCACTGCCGTCAGGATCAGTAAATCCCAGCCGATGTGTGCGTATTCGACCCCCTTGGGCAGATGGGGGTAGCGCCGCCTGATGGGCATGGTGACTCCTTGTCATGACGAATAGGGCAGCATCTAGCGCTGCCGGTGATGCTGTTGGGCCCGCTCCTCTTCCTGTTCGGCCTGTTTGCGCAGCTTCTTGCGCAGGGCGGCTTTTTCGAAGCGCAGCTTCTGTAGCGGCGTCTCCAGTGCCAGCGGCGGCACGCGAGCCGGTTTGCCCTGCTCGTCCACGGCCACCATGGTCAGGTAGCAGCTGTTGGTGTGGCGTATCAGCTTGTCGCGAATGTCTTCGGCCACCACCTTGATGCCGATCTCCATGGATGAGCGGCCAACGTGATTGACGCTGGCCAAAAAGGTGACCAGCTCACCCACATGGATGGGCTGTTTGAACAACACCTGATCCACCGAGAGCGTCACCACGTAGTGGCCCGAGTAGCGGCTGGCACAGGCGTAAGCCACCTCATCCAGCTTCTTCAGGATAGCACCGCCGTGCACCTTGCCACTGAAATTGGCCATGTCCGGGGTCATCAGTACCGTCATGGACAGCTCGTGCTGGCCGGGCAGTGGGCTGTGTTCAAGCGTCGTGTCGGTCATGGAGATCACCTTTTGAAAGCCAAAAAATACCCGCCCCCTGGCGCACGGGCCGAGCGGGGCGGGTGGTCAACAGCGTACCAGGGGGCTTAGAACCAGACCAGCCCCGCCGAGATGATCGCACCGGTAATGAACAGCTGGATCAGGCAGAAGCCCATGATGTCCTTGGCCTTGAGCCCGGCAATGGCCAGCACCGGCAGCGCCCAGAAGGGTTGCAGCAGGTTGGTCCAGGCATCGCCCCAGGCGACCGCCATGGCGACCCGAGCGATATCCGCCCCAAGCGCTTCGGCCGCCGGTAGCATGACCGGTGCCTGTACGGCCCACTGGCCGCCGCCGGAGGGCACGAACAGGTTGACGATACCGGCACTCAGGAACGACCAGAAGGGCAGCGAATTGGCGGTGGCAAACGACACCAGCCACTCGGACATGCTCTGGGCCAGACCCGACTGCACCATGATGGCCATGATACCGGCGTAAAAGGGAAACTGGATGACGATGCCCGCGCCGCCCTTGATGGCCTCGTTCAGGCTGGTAAGCAGGTTACGTGGCGTGCGGTGCAGCACGATCGCCAGGAACAGGAACATGAAATTCACCACGTTCAGGTTCAGGCTACCGCCGCGCAGCAAGAAGTGATCCAGCAAGAACAGCAGGCCAGGCACACCCACCAGCAGGGCCAGTGGCATGCTGTTTTCGAGCTTTTCTGCAGGACGGGTAATGCGGCCAACGGGCTCAGGCTCGTCATCGAGAAGCCGGGGGTCTACATAGACGCTGTCCTTCTCATCCGGCAGCATCAGACGATTGACCAGCGGTACGGCAATGAACAGACACACCACGATGGCCAGGTTGAAGAAGGCAAAAATCGTCGAGCTGGTACTGATGACACCGATCTGGTCGGCAGAGAAATGCCCCTCGGTGGCGATGGTGAGCGGCACCGAGCCAGCCAGCCCGCCGTGCCAGACCACGAAGCCGGAGTAGGCGCTGGCCACCAGCAGGCGATAGTCCACCTTGATCAGGCGGGCCAGTTCCTTGGCGAACAGGGCACCGACGACCAGGCCGAAGCCCCAGTTGATCCAGCTGGCGGCCAGCGATACCAGGGTGACCAGAATGATGGCCCCGCCCGGCGATTTAGCGGTACCGGCAATTTTCTGCAGGATACGTTTGACCGGCGGCGAGCTGGCCAGCATGAAGCCGGTGACCAGCACCAGCAGCATCTGCATGGAGAAGGTCAGCAGGCCCCAGAAGCCATCCCCCCACATGCGCAGCACGGCCAGGGGCGTTTGTCGTTCGACGGCGATGGCCGCCACTGCCGCTACCAGGGTCAGCAGCAGGACAAAAATATACGGGTCGGGTAAATAGCGTTCGACCAGCTTGACCGCCGGTTTCGAGATGAGTTTTAGCATGGAGTGCTCTCTTTATTCGTTATTAGGAAGTGCGCGGCTAATATACGGCGGTGCGGCATAATTTTCACCCTTCGACGACTCACGAAGCAGACCCCCTCAAGCTCACGTTAGCGTAATTGGCCAAAGCCGCCCGTTGTGGGCTTCAACGCTAGCTTAGCGAGCTGGATGGTCGCACCAGCGGGTGCGCCGGTAGTGGCGGTAATAGAGAATCAGCACCAGCGAACGTGTCACGGTGAACAGGGTGAGTGCCAGCCACAGGCCATGATTGCCAGCGTCCTGCAACCACCACCAGCAGGGCAGGTAGACGGCCAGCCCGGCAAAGATGCTGTTACGCATTTGGCTGACGGCGGTGGTACCAATGAAAACGCCGTCCAGCAGGTAGCTCCACACGGCGATCAACGGCATCAGCACCATCCAGGGCAGATAGACGGCGGCCACCGCGCGCACTTCTTCGAGCCCGGTGAGCAGGGCAATCAGCTGGTTGCCGCCCAGCGCAAACAGCAGGGCGGCGGCCCCGGCGGTCCAGAAGGAGAAGCGTGCCGTGGCCCGGACGGTGGCGGCGAACGCTGGCCAATCACGGCGCCCGTAGGCTCTGCCCACCAGCGATTCTGCAGCGTGGGCAAAGCCATCCAGGGCGTAGCTGGTCAGCATGATGAACTGCAGCAGCACGGCGTTGGCGGCCAGCACGGTATCCCCCTGGCGAGCCCCCTGGGCGGTGAAGAATGCCATGGCGAACAGCAGCCCCAGGGTGCGCACGAACAGGTTGGCGTTGACATTGAACAGCGCCGCATAGGCGTTCCATGCCAGCAGCCGCTGGCGCTGAAAGTGGCCCTCGAGAAGCCCCAGTTGGCGCATCACCAGATAACCGCCAAATGCCAGCGCGCTGTAGTCGGCCAGTACGCTGGCCAGCGCGACGCCGTTGCTGGTCATCCCCAGCCCCACCACGAACCAAACGTCCAGAAGGATGTTCACGCCGTTGGTCAGCAGCAGGATCATCAGCGTCACTCGGGAATTCTGCTGCCCCAGGAACCAGCCCAGGATGGCATAGTTGGCCAGCACGGCGGGGGCCGACCAGAGGCGGATTTCAGCGTACTCCCGGGCCAGCGGGGTGGCCTCGGCGCTGCCGTCCAGCAGCCACAGCCCCAGCGAGATCAACGGGGAGCCCAGCAGGATCAGCAGCACGCCAATTCCCATGGCGATGATTAGCGACTGGCCCAGCAGGTTGCGTACATCGCTGGGCGCATCGCGCCCCATGGCTTGCGCCACCAGGCCAGTGGTGCCCATGCGCAGGAACCCGAACCCCCAATAGAGAAAGCTGAACAGGGTGGCCCCCAGCGTGACGCCTGCCAGGTAGCGGGGGTCGGGCAGGTGGCCCACCACGGCGGTATCCACCAGTCCCAGCAGCGGAACGGTGATGTTGGAGAGAATGATGGGCCAGGCTAACGCCCAGATACGCACGGGTCAGGCTGCGGTGATGATGCGGTACTTCTCCATCAGCTGTGCCTGGGTCTCGGGGCGCTCCGGGTCCAGGGGAATACAGTCGACCGGGCACACCTGCTGGCACTGAGGCTCGTCGAAGTGGCCGACGCACTCGGTGCACAGGTTGGGATCGATGACATAGATCTCCTCGCCGGGAGAAATGGCATCGTTGGGGCATTCGGGTTCACAGACGTCGCAGTTAATGCATTCGTCAGTAATCATCAGGGCCATGGGCATACCTCACGAATGGCGGAACACTCGGGCGGTGATATACCCGAGTGTTTTACTCAACAATAGCGATGGCTAGTTAGTGTAGTGCTTACGCAGCGCCTCTGCGACCTGCGGATGCACCAGCGCTGAAATATCGCCTCCCAGCTTGGCGATTTCACGCACTATGGTCGAGGAAATGTAGGAGTTCTCCACCGCAGGCGTCAGAAAGACACTTTCCAGCTCGGGGTTCTGGGCGCGATTCATGTTGGCCAGCTGTAGTTCGTACTCGAAATCCGAGACGGCGCGCAGGCCGCGCAGAATGATCGTCGCGCCCTGTTCGTGCATCATGGTGGTGAGCAGCGACGAGAAGCCGATCACCGACACGTTCTCCAGCGACGCGCACACCTGCTGAGCCAGCGCGATACGGGTCGGCAGCTCCAGCGCGGGGCGTTTGCCAGGGCTGGCCGCCACGGCGATGACCACCTGATCGAACATGCGCGCTCCACGCTCGATGAGATCGAAGTGGCCATTGGTGATGGGATCGAAGGTGCCGGGGTAGACTGCGATATTGCGGCGTGGGGCGCTCATGACTGCCCCTCGCCGTTCAGTGAGCCAAACGGGTTGTCGACGTTCAGCGATACCGCCTGGTGGTAGCCGGGGATATGAATGCGGTCGGCCCGGATATCCAGCTCGGGGCCTTCCAGCACGGCTTCGCCAAACTGGTAGCGCGGGGCGTAGTGGCCCTTGTCCGCCTCGCTGAGATACGCGGCGGCCTGGGCACGCACGGTTTCCCGCTTGGCTTTCCAGGCCTCCACGGCAGCGCTGCCATGGCGCTGGAGCAGCAGCTGCTCGGTGACCTGGGGGGACAGCACCACGCCGGTGGCGTTATTGCCACCAAACCCTTTGGCGTTGATGAAGGCCGCATCGGCGCTGAACGCCTGGGGCGTCGTGAAAAAGCGCAGCCGCTCGGCGTAAACGTCATCGGCCACTGCATCCAGAGTGGGAATGCCCGGCAGCAGGCCGTGGGCGAAGCTGCCCAGGGCGCTGGCCAGCTGGTCGCCCGCCGCAGAGCCCTGGGAGTGGCCAATGAACGCCTTGATGGCCACCACCGGCCACTGCTCGATTCCGTTCGCACGGGCAATCTCATCGAATACATGGGATTCCGTGATGCGGTTCTTGGGTGTACTGGTGCCATGGGCATGCAGATAGGTACGCTCCTTGAGCGCGGTCTCTCCCAGCATGTTCCTGACCAGCGCCGCAGCCTTGCCCAGCGTGATGTAGTTGCCGATCCCCGGCGCCGAAATGGAGCGCTTGTAGCCGTCGGCGTTGACGAACACATCGGGGACGGCCCCCAGAATGTCGGCCCCCAGCGTCAGAGCCAGCGTATCGTCCATCAACAGCACGAACTGGCTGGCTTCGGCCATGGTGAAGCCGCAGTTGCGGGCAAACGGGCGGCAGGCGCGCTGGTAGTCGGCATCGGTGAGCAGCGTCAGGGCGTCCAGGGCTTTCAAGCTGGCGTCGTCTGCCAGCGCGCCCATGGCCCGAAAGCCTTCGATGATCTCGGGGGTGATCGGCGCATCGGCGGTGCCGACCATGACCACGCGGCGGCGTCCGGCGCGAATATCGTCGATGCCCAGGCGCAGGTTGTAGAGGAAGCTGGCGCAGGCGCCCAGCGCCGCGCCGGTGCCACCCACGCTGCCCAGTACATAGGCATTGAGGAAATCGGCCGGCATCTGCCCGTACCCCAGGGGCATCTGCTTGGACGTTGCGCGCTGGCCACTGACCAGACTCTTCAGCAGCCCGCCCCAGCCTTCGTCATCCAATTGACCAATCGAATTGCCCGCATAGACGGCGATATGGTCAGGGTTGAGCTGCTGGCGCAGGGTCTCCCAGTCAAGGCCACTGGCGCCAAGGCAGTCGCTGGCCCCGAAAATGGCCATGGCCAGCCCGCGCGGGTGGTGTACGCTGCGGTACAGGCTGGCTGGGTCGAACCCGGAGGGCAGCTGGGCAGCGGCCTTCACCTTGGGTTCCTGAGTATCGGGTAGCAGGACCTCCAGCATGCCCGCTGGCAGGGTCACTTCTACTTCTCGGGCGTCCAGTTCGCGTACTTCCCAGCCTTCCGGCAGCTGCTCGGGCAGCTGTTTGCGACGCAGCGTGACGCGCACGGGCTCGGCCAGCGCCAGCTCTGCACGGCGGTTGGCGGGCATGCCCGGTGCCTGGAAGCGGGGATCCTCGTTACGGCGGATCAGGGTATGGTCAAGCACCTGCTCACGCAGCAGGCTGGCAGGCGAGTCAAGGGGCTGTCCTGCGCTGTCCTGCCAGCCATGGTCGGAGTGCTCGGCGAGACGCATGAGCGCGGCCAAGCCTTCCAGTGTTTGGCGCTGCTGATCGGCGGGTAAGGCATCAAGCACGGTGCGGCGGAAGGCCTGATGGCCCGAGGTTCTGCCGGCGGGATTGATGCCGCCCATGCCGACAATCACCGGTAAGTGTGACAAGCCGGGTTCCTCGTGGTGCGGTGGTGTTTAATGACAATTATCGCCAGGAGGCCGTTTCACAGCGCCTGTCCTGAACTTAATAGTGAGCTTAATAGCGACTCTGGCGTGATCATAGCACCGGGCGAGCAACGGCGTCATGCCGCGCAGCCGGGAGACTGATAGAATCACGTTTTTTTCATGCAGAGGATGTCATGCAGCACACCTCACGATCGGTGACTTCCAACCAACCGGGACCACACCAGGATGTGGTACGGCGCGTCGAGCGTGCCCTGGCGCATCCGCTGCGCAAACCCATTGCCGAGCATACCCGCCTGGCTTTCGAACAGGCGGACCTCTGGCGGCGCCAGCACGCTGCACCGTTGATCATCGATGCAGGATGCGGAGTCGGGCTATCGACCCGCCGTTTGGCGCAGAGGTTCCCCGACCACTGTGTGATCGGGGTGGATCGCAGCGCAGACCGGCTGGGGCGAGATCACGGCGAGCTGCCGGGCAATGCGCTGCTGGTGCGTGCCGACCTGGTGGATTTCTGGCGCCTGGCGCAGGCAGCCCGGTGGGCGCCTGCGCGTCATTATCTGCTCTATCCCAACCCTTACCCCAAGTCGGCCCACTTGAAAATGCGCTGGCATGGTCATCCGGTTTTCCCCACACTGTTGGCGCTGGGTGGGCGGCTGGAGCTGCGCTCGAACTGGGACCTCTACGTGGAGGAGTTTGCCCAGGCCGTGCAGGTGGTCACCGATCGTGAGGCGGCGGTGGCCCGGGTAACGCCCAACGGCGACTATCTGACGCCGTTCGAAGCCAAGTATGATCAAAGTGGCCAGGCGCTATGGCGCTTGACCATCGATTTAGAGCGGCCGTAGCGAGTCTCTTCCTGAGCGTTACCAGCGTTTTCCACGATGAATCTGTATTGATACTGTGTACTGAGGTAGTCCAACGTGACGTGTTTTTTTAATTTACCTGCGCGCTGGCTGCGCGCCAGTGTGGTGGCAGGCGTTGCCAGTGCCGCGCTCTGCGCCAGCACCTCCCTGTGGGCGGATTTCACTCGGCTGAGCCAGCTGGAGGCCAAAGGGTTTTCGGTGAGTGCCGAGGCGCGCCTGCTGGAGGGGGGGAGTCCCAGCGAGCTGCTGTTGGGAAGCCTGAACCCCGAGCGTCAGCTGTCGCCTGCGTCGGTGACCAAAGCCTATATGGCGGCCGCGCTACTCAACCGCTTTGGCCCCCAACACCGCTTTACCAGCCAGCTGGTGAGCACCGCGCCCGTGGAGAATGGCGTGCTCCGTGGTGACCTGGTGTTCGAGGGTGGCGGTGACCCTGGGCTGACCAGCGAAGACCTCTGGCGGCTGGTGCAGCGCCTGCAGCTGGCAGGCGTCGAGCATGTGGATGGCGCGCTGGTGGTCAGCCAGTGGCGCTTTGGCCCGGTGGAGTGCATCACTACCGACCGCTGCAACGCACGCACGCGGGTCGCCAATGCTTACAGTGCGCCGCTGACCTCGGCGGGGGTCAACTTTGGCACCTGGTGCGTCAACGTGGCGCCCGCTACCACTGCTGGGCAGCCCGCGCGCACGGGCTTGTGTGACAGCGCCGCGCCGCTGATCGTGATCGACAACCAGGTCGTCACGCGCCCGGCCAATAGCGGCACGGAAATCAGCGCCGAGCGGATCACCGATGAGCGTGGCGACGTCATGCGCCTGACCGGGCAGATTTCCACCAACGCGGCGGCCCGGGATGTCTACCGTGGGGCTGGCGATGCCGCTGAGCAAACGGCGCAAACACTGCAGGCCATGCTGAATCAGGCCGGTATCACCGTGCGTGACCCATGGCGTGTGGGCTCGACGCGTCCGCCCAGCGAAGCACGTCGCCTAGCGGCCGTCGATGGACAGCCGCTGCAGGAGCTGCTGCTGCGGACGATGAACTATTCCAACAACTACATGGCCGATGTGCTGGCGCTGAACCTGGTGGAAACGCCCCAGGCGCAGCTGCGACAGGCGGGCCAGGCCATCGAGGCCTATGCTCAGGGGCTGTCTGGCCACGGGCCGATCACGCTTTCCAGCGGTAGCGGCTTGACCACGGACAACCGCACGTCGGCCCATGGTACCAACGTGATGCTGGAAGACATGTATCGTCAGAGCGCGCTGTTTCCGAGCTTCGTGGCATCGTTTCAGTCGCCTGCCAACGGAGTGATGCGCTTCATTCGCCGCGGTTCGCCCACGTTCCAGAATAACGTCATGCTCAAGACCGGTACGCTGAATCAACCCTTTGCCGTGCGCGCAGTGGCGGGCTATTTCCGCACGGCGCAAGGGCGCTGGGGGGTGTTCAGCGTACTGGTCAACGGCAGCGGCAGTACCCCTTATCTGAGCTGGCCGGAAGTCCTCGACCCGCTCTCCCTGGATCTTGACGCCATGATCCTGGCTCATTAATCAACGTGCAGACGAGACAACGGGCATGAAGCCACAACACACCGGGTTAACCCATCTGGTTCACTCCACGCGCTACTCATGGAAAGGCCTGAAGGCCGCGTTTCGTAACGAAGCCGCTTTCCGTCAAGAGTTGGCCATTGCCGCCGTACTGCTGCCGTTTGCCTGGTGGATCGGCGAGGGCCCGGTCAGCTGGCTGCTGCTGGTGGGCAGCCTGCTGCTGGTACTGATCGTGGAACTGTTGAACAGCGCCATCGAGAACGTGGTGGACCGTATCGGCACCGAACACCACGAACTCTCTGGCCGTGCCAAGGATATCGGCTCGGCGGCGGTCATGCTGTCACTCATCATGGCGGGGCTCACCTGGGGCCTGTTAGGCTGGGAGAAGTGGCTGGGCTGACCCGCTCCCATGGCCCAGACAAGCAATGAAAGGCCAGCAATGACAGACCAGCAATGACCGACAAGCAATGAGTCGTGTCACTTCGACGTGCGTTAGGCGCAGAGGTAGATATGCAGACACCGCAGGCTCTCTTTTCCACCACCACGTTGCCTGACGCACTGTCAGGCCCGGCCGCAGAAGCTCGGCAGCGTCTCGTGGATGCCCTGACACAGGCCGACAACCTGGCCTCGATGACCGGCAAGGCACTGCCCTCTGGGCCATGGCATGACCTGCCAGAGGCGCGTCGTGAAGCGCTGGCTCGCGTGGTGACGGTCTCGACGTTCGCATTGGAAACCCTGGCGCGCTTTCCCCATTGGCTGGCCGAGCTGGAGGCTTCTGGGGAGCTGGACCGCGCTCCCGACAAGGCGACGCTCGTGCAGTGGCTGCACGACGCCCTAACAGACTGCGAGGATGAGGAGAGCCTGCAGCGTGCCCTGCGCCGCTTTCGCCGTGCCCGTATGCTGGGCATCGTCTGGCGTGACCTGAACCGGCCTGCAGGCGCCACCATGTGGCAGACGGCGCAGTCGGTTGCCTGGCTGGCAGAGGTGTGCATCGAGGCGGCGCTGGGTTGGCTGGAAAACTTTTACGCCTCCCGGTGGGGGCTGCCTGACGTGCGAAGTGATGGCTCACCCCAGCGGCTGGTGGTGCTGGGCATGGGCAAGCTGGGCGCGGGCGAGCTGAACCTCTCCTCCGATATCGATCTGATCTTTGCTTTTCCCGAAAAAGGCGAAACCCAAGGAGGGCGCAAACCCCTCGAGCATCAGGAGTATTTTACCAAGCTCGGCCAGCGCTTGATTGCTGCCCTGGATGCCATGACGGCCGACGGTTTCGTGTTTCGCGTGGACATGCGTCTGCGCCCGTTGGGCGACGGCGGGCCGCTGGTGGGCAGCTTCTCGATGCTGGACAGCTACTATCAGGATCAGGGGCGTGAGTGGGAGCGCTACGCCATGCTCAAGGCGCGCCCCGTGGCAGGGGATATCGACGCCGGAC
Source organism: Vreelandella stevensii S18214 (assembly GCF_000275725.1). Lineage (GTDB taxonomy): Bacteria > Pseudomonadota > Gammaproteobacteria > Pseudomonadales > Halomonadaceae > Vreelandella > Vreelandella stevensii. The sequence continues at coordinate 60,285 of NZ_AJTS01000048.1, forward strand.
AGACGCTGCTGGCGAGCCTGCGCCCGTTCGTTTATCGCCGCTATCTGGACTTCGGCGCCATCGAGTCGTTGCGCGAACTCAAGGCGATGATCAACCGGGAAGTCAAACGCAAGGGTATGGAGAGCAATATCAAGCTGGGGCCCGGGGGCATTCGCGAAGTCGAGTTCATCGTGCAGGCGTTTCAATTGATTCGCGGTGGGCGAGATACCGAGCTGCAAGTGACATCGCTGTACACGGCTCTCAATCGTCTGCCTGAATTGGGTTTGTTGCCCACTGCCGTGGTGGACGAGCTGCTGCCGGATTACGCCTTCTTGCGTGATCTGGAACATGCCATTCAAGCCCTGGAAGATCGCCAGACCCAGCAACTGCCTACCGATGACGATGATCGCGAGCGGGTTGCCTTCGCGCTGGGCTACGACGGCTGGTCATCCCTGCAGGAGCAGTTGAACCGCGTGCGTGAGCGGGTGCGTCGACACTTCGATGCCGTGATTGCCGACCCCGAAGAAGAAGCCGACGAGCCGCAGAGCGAAAACGCCCTGGCGCAGTGGCGCTTGCTGTGGCGCGAAGAGCTGGAGCCCGACGAGGCGCAGGCCTTGCTGGCCGGGGCAGGGTTCCATGAGCCTGAGCGAGCCCACAAGCGGCTGGTCAGCCTCTACCACTCACGGGCAGTGCAGAGCATGCAGCGCATAGGCTTCGAGCGGCTGGACGCCCTGATGCCGCTCCTGCTGGAGGCGTTGGCCAGCAGCGACGCGCCGGACACCGCCTTGGCGCGGGTGCAGCCTTTGATCGAGGCCGTGCTGCGTCGGACGGCCTATCTGGCGCTGCTGCGTGAAAACCCCCATGCGCTGGAGCATCTGATGCGGCTCTGCTGCGCTAGCCCCTGGATTGCCGAGCAGCTGGCCAGATACCCCATCCTGCTCGATGAGCTGCTCACCCCGGACACGCTCTACACGCCTGCCGACAAGGCGCGCCTTGCCGACGAGCTACGCCAGACGCTCAATCGCCTGCCCGAGGATGACGAAGAGGCGCAGCTGGAAGCACTGCGGGTCTTCAAGCACGCCCAGATGCTGCACGTGGCGGCATCGGATGTGGTCGGTACGCGGCATCTGATGAAAGTGAGCGATTACCTCACCTTCATTGCGGAAGTGATTCTGGAAGCGGTGCTGGCCATGGCCTGGAAGCACTTGGCCCGCAAGCATGGCGTGCCCCCTGGCTGTAATAACCGTGAGCCGGCGTTTCTGATCATTGGCTATGGCAAGCTGGGCGGCATCGAGCTGGGCTACGGCTCGGATCTCGATCTGGTGTTCCTGCACGACAGCGACGGCAAGGGCGCTACCGATGGCCCGCGCCCGCTGGACACCCCGGTCTTTTTTACTCGCCTGGGGCAGCGCATCATTCACCTGCTGACGGCCATCACGCCTGCGGGCAGCCTCTACGAGGTGGATATGCGGCTGAGGCCTTCGGGCAACGCTGGTCTGCTGGTGACCTCGCTGGAGGCTTTCGCCGACTATCAACGTCAGAATGCCTGGACCTGGGAGCACCAGGCGCTGGTGCGGGCCCGCGTAGTGGCGGGCAGTGACGCACTGGCCGCGCGCTTCGAGACGCTGCGAGGTGCGATTCTGGGCGTCGAACGTGCCCAGGACACCTTGCGCAGCGATGTGGTCAACATGCGCCACAAGATGCGTGACCATTTGGGCAGCAAGGGGGCGGCCAATACCGTGAGCGCCGAGGGCACCTTCGACTTGAAGCACGATGCGGGTGGCATGGTGGACATCGAATTCCTCTGCCAGTATGCCGTGCTGGCCTTTGCCCACCAGACGCCCGCGCTGCTGACCTACAGCGACAATATCCGCATTCTGGAAACCCTGGCCGACAGCGGGCATATCACCCCCAGCGAAGCCGAACAGTTGAAAGAGGCCTACCTGGCTTACCGTAGCCGCACGCACCGGGCCGCGCTGACTGGCGAAAAGGCAGAAGGAAGTGCCCGCGAGCTGGCGAGCCATCGTCACGTGGTGGCGGACCTGTGGCAGCGTTTTCTGGGCGCATGATCCACCAAGGGCTAATGGGCAGCCGCAGGGATAAAAAGATAGCCTGTTAAGATAACAACAAGGACGACAGGACATGCATGCCACAACCCCAGCGGGCTCGCCGGTTCGGCAGGGCCGCTCATGACTGGCCACATACTCGCCACGCTGCTGCCGGTATTCCTCATTGCTGGCTGCGGCGCTGCCTACGGGCGCTACCGCAGCCCCGACATTGGCAGCCTGAATACCCTGAACATGGAGCTGTTCGTGCCGCTGCTGGTATTTGCCGTACTGGCAGACCGCCAGGCGCCGCTGGCCGACTATGCCTGGCTGGCAACGGCAGCAGCGGTGGTGGTGCTGGGTTCCGGCCTGGTGCTGTGGCCGGTGGCCAAGTGGCTCTCGCTGGACATCAAGGTCTTCCTGCCGCCCATGATGTTCAACAACTCCGGCAACATGGGAGTGCCGCTACTGGTGCTTGCCTTTGGGCCCGAGGCGCTGCCCGCTGCCGTGGTGGTGTTCATCATCGAAATGCTGCTGCATTTTTCGGTAGGGCTCTACATGCTGGACCCGCGCACGTCCCTGTGGCGGATGCTGCGCATGCCCATCGTGGCTGCCAGTGTGGCAGGGCTGCTGGTCAATGTGGGGGGAGTGGCACTGCCCAGTTGGCTGTTGGAAGCCATGCACATGTTGGGAGGTATCTGTATCCCACTGATGCTGTTTGCCTTGGGGGTACGGCTGCTGGAGATCGATTTCAGCGACTGGCGCACAGGGTTGCTGGGTGCCGTGCTGTGCCCGCTGTCGGGGCTGGTGGTTGCCTTGCCCTTGATGTGGCTACTGCCGTTGAACCCGCTGCAGACCGCCGTGCTGCTGGTATTTGCAGTGCTGCCTCCGGCAGTGCTCAACTATCTGGTCGCAGAACAGTACAAGCTGGAACCCCATAAGGTGGCTTCGCTGGTACTGATCGGTAATCTGGGTAGTCTGGTGGTCATGCCGCTGGCGCTGGCAGCGGCCTTTGCCTGGATACAAACACCACCCTAGTGACGTGCTGGCTTGGCCAAGTGACGTGCCGACTCAGTGGCGCGGCTCGTCTTTCACCTCATAGCTGCCTTCCAGAACGTTCTGGTGCGGGCGATGGCCATAGGTTGACTGGTTTTGTGAAGAAGCATGACGTTGAGAGGCATAGCCGCCACCAATATCCTGAGCCTGCTCGGCACGCATCTGTTCCATGCGCTTTTTCATCTTGTGGCGTACGAAGGGCATCATGGCCCAGCCGATCAGCAAAAATATCAGGCCCAGTACCATGCCGACGATCATCAGCGCCCCGAAGGCAAGCCAGGTCAGCAGCAGCTTGACGCTGCCCATGACGCCAGTGGGGCGTGACTGAGCAGCTCGGGCGCGCCACTGGTGCGCAGCTTGCCAAGCAGCATTACGTTGATCGCGATTCATCTGTGGCATATATGCCTCCATCGTTCGTTTGCCTTATTGGAACATACCCCGATGGGCAAGTTCACTCTTGTGCTCGCCGTTTATCCGATTTGAAAATCAGTAAAGGCTAATTATGCAGCGTTAAACACCTGACATGCGGCTTCCCCCGTTGAGTGTTAGGATTTATGAGAACGCACCAGGAGAGTGCCAACCAAGTTCATTAACCAGGGTGGTGATATGACGAATCATGGAGGCAAGTCGGTATTTATCGCTTCGGCGATCATTATTTTCGGCTTGGTCATTATTGGCGCAGCGTTTCCAGAGGCCTTTGGCAGTGCGGCGGAAACGGCACTGGCAACCGTCACGGAACTGTTTGGCTGGTTTTATCTGTTTTCGGTCTTTGGCTTTGTCGTGTTCTTGATTGGTCTTGCACTGAGTAAATACGGCAAAGTGCGCCTTGGGCCACAGGATAGTACGCCCAGCTACAGCTTCTTTTCATGGATCAGTATGTTGCTGGCGGCTGGTTTTGGGGTAGGCCTGGTGTTTTACGGTATGGCCGAACCCATGTCGCACTATATCAACCCTCCCTACGGCGATGTGCCCGCCGAAAGCGAAGCTGCCGCCCGTTATGCCATTCAGTACAGCTATTTCAACTGGGGTATCCACCAGTGGGCGGCGTTTTCGGTCGTGGGCCTGATCATTGCCTATTTTCAGTTTCGCAAGGGCCAGGCGGGGCTGGTGTCGTCGGTTCTCTCTTCGGTCACCGCAAAACATCCTCGAGTGCGCCCCTACGCGTCCTGGCTGGATGTGTTTGCGGTCGTGGCTACCGTCATGGGGGTCGCTACCTCACTAGGGTTGGGCGTACTGCAGATGAACGGCGGCTTGAACGCCGTTTTTGGCTTGCCTGAAAACGGCTGGTGGCAGTTCGTGATCCTGCTGGTGATGTTTTGTGCCTACATGGCCTCCACCTGGTCAGGGCTGGATAAAGGCATCAAGCGGTTATCCAACCTCAACATGGTGCTGTGCATCGGCTTGATGGTCTATGTACTGGTCACGGGGCCGACGGTGGCCATCCTGGAAACCATCACCTTGGGGATCGGTGATTATCTGCAGAACTTCATTGGCATGAGCCTGCGTATTTCCCCCTATAGTGATAACGAGTGGGCCAGCAACTGGACGATCTTTTACTGGGCCTGGGTGATTGCCTGGTCTCCCTTCGTCGGCACCTTCGTGGCTCGTGTTTCACGTGGGCGTACGATCAAGGAGTACGTGTTTGGGGTGCTTTTCGTGCCGCCGCTGTTGGCCTGTCTGTGGATCGGGGTGTTTGGCGGTGCCGCTTTGAACCTGGAGCTCAACGGTGATGTGGGGCTGGCGGCGGCCACGGAAGCGAATATCACGGTGGCGTTGTTCGAGATGTTTGCCCTGATGCCGTTTTCTGGCCTGCTCTCGGTCATTGCCATGATGTTGATCTTCATTTTTCTGGTGACTTCGGCGGATTCGGCGTCGTACATCGTGGCGCAAATGACTGACAATGGCTCGATCAACCCGCCCCTTTACAAGCGCATTATCTGGGGCGTCTTGATTGCCGCGATTTGCCTGACGCTGATCGTGGCAGGCGGGCTTTCGGGGCTGCAGTCTGCAGCCGTGCTTGCGGCGCTACCGTTTACGTTCATTTTGTATATGATGATTGTCGTCCTGGTACGGGAGCTGCGTGCCGATCGTAAAGCCATGCTGACCCAGCTGTATCGGCGTCATGGTGAAACCCCGGTGGGAGCCGATGCTTTCGAGGCCGAGCAGCTGGGTGAAGAAGAGCGACTGCGTCGTGCGCCCAGCGTAGTGAATCGGCGTATCAATAGCTAATCAACAGTGTCGATAGAGGACGCACCGATGGAACAGGCGTGCTAATGGCCCGACAGGGACGTCACGGAGCCACGCGAAGGCAGCCCAAAGGCGTTGCCTTCGACCGTTGGCTGGATCGTATCGTAACCGTCGCCGTAGTGACCGCTATGGTGGTGGGACTCTCCGCCGTCCTGGCGCACTGGCTGCTGTAACGAGCTGCTGAGTGCCTTCGAGCAACGCCCGGCTAAGCCGGGCGTTTTTGCGTTTCGATGCGATTTCGGCCACGGCGCTTGGCATGGTAGAGCTGCTGGTCGGCCCTGCTGAGCAATTCGTCATGACCCAAGGGATGGTCAGGGGTGGTCGTTGCAATGCCCATGCTGGCGGTCAAGTGCGAATGCGTGGTGGAATAAGCATGGGGAATTGCCAAGGCAAGAATGGCCTGACGTAGGCAGTGGGCGGTTTGCATGGCTTCATCGGCATCCACGCCGGGAAGCACACACACAAACTCTTCCCCGCCGTAACGTGCCAGCAGGTCGCGGTGCGGTGTGATGCAGCCATTGAGCGCCTCAGCGACAGCACGCAGCGTGTCGTCACCCATGGCGTGGCCATAGTGATCGTTGAACTCCTTGAAGTTGTCGATATCGATAAAAATCACCGATAAGGGCTGATGCTGGCGTACACAGCGTTGCCACTGCTTGGCCAGAAACATATCGAAATGGCGGCGGTTGGCCACGCCGGTGAGGCCATCGTATTGTGATAGCTGGTGTAGATGGTCGCGCTGCTCCAGACCCGACTGAAATTCACGCAATAAATGATCGAGACTCTCTACCAGGTGCCCTAGCTCATCGTTGCGGTGCCAGGTCAGGGTGGGCTTGGGCCACTGCCCTGGGCGCGTGGGGTCGGTGTTGGTGATCGCCGCGTGTACCTTGAGCAGCGGTCGAGTGATGAAGAAGTGAAAGAAGACGATGACCAGGCTACTCAGCAGGAATGCCTCGATCATGCTTCTTCCCACCACAGAGTAGCCGCGTTCCAGAAACTGGCGGGCGAGATAACCGTCGTCCAACGTGAGGACGATTTCGCCCACGGTGGCTTCCGGTGCATTGCTGCCCATGTAGTAACTCAGCGGCATCGAGTGGTGGGTAATGTCACCGAACAGCCGTTGGCCTAGCCAACTGTTGGGCGGTGGCTCCTGTGTGTCAAACGCTGCCAGCGCGCGGCCGAAGTCGTCACGTACGGCCACCTGGGCGATGTCGTTACCATTGAAGAGCCCATAGGCAATCTGGTGAGCCAGGTCCGGGTTGAGCTGGAACGCGGCTTCGGCGGCGGCCCCGTTGACGATGGCCAGCTGTTGCAAAGTGCGCTGTTTGACCTCTTCACGCATGGTGCTGGCATGGCCTACAAGCTCGAGACAGCCTGCGATGAAACTGATCACCACGGCAATCAGCAGGGTCAGCAGGGCTTGCTTGAGCGTCAAGCGGCCATGGATGAAGGATCGCTTGTCAACGCTCACGGCGCAGGCTCCTGTGTTGGCCCCAATGGGGTGTCCAGATGGCGTTGCAGTAGACGTGTGGCGTCGATACCGACACTGGGGTGGCACGCCAGGTACAGCGGAGCGTAGTAAAAAGTGAACAGATGCTGTATCGCCAGATTTTGAGCATTGGCCAGATACTCTGCCGCGGCACGCCCGGTGACGATCACGTCCAGCAGTCCGGCACCCAGCCGCGCGATGTTTTCGCGTTCAGTAGGGGCACGTAGCACCGGCACGCCCTGGCTCTCCACGTAATCGCCGACGGCGTCTTCCCTGAAACTACCCACGCGCTTGTCTTGCAGGTCGGCCAACTGATCAGCCTTCAGCGGCGCTGTGGGGGACGCCAGGCTAAAGGCCGACCACTCATTGATGGCCAATGGCCCCACCCACAGAAACTGCGATTCGCGGGCGGCGGTGCGCGTCGTGGAATAGACGCAGTGATACTCGCGCAGCTGTGCTTCCGTGTAGGCGCGTGCCCAAGGCAGCAGGCGGAACTCTGCCTCGATGCCCGCATGCGCTAGTGCGTTACGTAGCTGTTGGGTGGCGGTGCCGACCAGGACGCCTTGATCGTTATGATAGTTGAACGGGGGGTACTCTTCCGTATTGATGATCAAGTGGGGGAGATGAGCAAACGCCGGTGAGGCTAGCCAACCCCATAGCCCCAGCACCAGGAGGCCGGTTTTGACGTTGGTGAGACGCCGCTGTCTAGTCATCATGGTATGCCTGTGTGACTGCCGGGTAAGCGTTCACTCGCTCCAGTGCCTGTTGTAGCTGTGCCACCAGCAGCGGATCGGTCTCTTTGTTCAGGGCAAAGTATAGATAAGATTCGCTCAGCGTATGCACGGGCGTCACAACGTCGGCATGATAACCTTCCTGCTCGGCGATCCAATGGGCGACATCCTCGCTGTAGGCCCATAAGTCGACGCGTTGATGCAGTAGCATATGCAGCGCACTGCGGCTGTCGATGGCGGGGCGTATCAGCTGCTCCGGGTAGCCTGCTTCCAGCAGGGACTGAGCGCCGATATCTTCGCGTATGACGGCCACACTGAGACCCTGTTCCATGGCGTCGTCCAGCGATGCCATGCGTAGGGGGGAGCCTTCAGCCGCCAGTAGCACCACCCGGTCCCGGGCAATGGGGCCAACCCAGTGAAAGCGTGCCTCTCGGGAGGATGTGCGAGTGGTAGAGAAGAGCACGGTATTGGGGCGGTTCAAGGCGATTTCGTAGCCTCTTACCCAGGGGAAGTAACGGATGCTGTCACGCTTGAGAGGTGAACTGGTATGCGCCAGCATTGCCTCGAGCAGGTCTACGGCGGTGCCCTTGATCTCGCCTGCCTGCAGATAATTATAGGGGGGATACTCTTCGGTAATGAACGTCAGTCCAGCAAGCGAGGGAGGCGACGCATCGGCAAACGCAGGCAGTGAAGCCAGGCAGCTGCCAAGCCACACGGAGAGTGCTGCTCCCCCTCGTTTAAAGATTAACTTGCCGAGTCCCATCCTGAGGTATCCCTGTCATTATATAATCCAGCAAAGTTAGAGTAACTCGATAGCGCTGTCACCTCTATTCTGTTAACGCTTTTCATGGCGGTATTGCATTTGGTACTGCTAATCTTGAGCTTCTTTTCCTGTGAGTCCTTTATATGCTGCCCAGTGCTACGCCAGTGGTTAAAACGCCTTATGCTTCCCGCCGGGAAATTTTCGGCTGGGCAATGTTCGATTTTGCCAATCAGGCCTATACGTTATTAATTATTACCGTGGTATTTGGCGAGCTGTTTACCACCGTCATTGTGGGGGACCGCAATGACGGCTTTCGCCTGGCCAACTTTTTGTGGAGCCTTGCGCTGGCGATCAGTTATCTGATGGTAGTGGTTAGTGCTCCCTTGTGTGGCGCGATCATGGATTACCGTGCCGAGAAAAAACGCTTTCTGTTCTTCAGCTATCTGGCTACGGTGCTGACCACTGCCATGCTCTATTTCGTGACGCCAGGCTACGTGGTGTTGGGGCTGCTGCTGATCGTGCTTTCGAACTATGCCTACTCCATGGGAGAGTCGTTCATTGCTGCCTTTCTTCCCGAGCTGGGGCCACCTGATGCATTGGGACGGATTTCCGGGTTTGGCTGGGCGTTGGGCTATGTGGGTGGACTGGTGGCTGCAGGTTTCACGCTGATGGTGCTTGGCGAGGCGACGGCGGATAATTTCGAGCGAATCCGCTGGGTGGGGCCCTTCGCTGCCGGGTTCTTCCTGGTGGCGGCGATTCCCACGTTCTTCTGGCTGAAAGAGCGAGGAGTGCCGCAGCCCACAGGCGTTTCCTATGCTCAGATTGCTCGGCAGCGGATCATGGGGACCTTTCAGGAGCTGCGTTACTTCAAGGACTTGAGCATCTTTCTGGTGTCGCTGCTGTTCTCCATGGCCGGCGTTTACATCATCATCGCTTTTGCCTTTATTTACGGGGCCCAGGTCATTGGCTGGGATGAGAGCGTACGCAACATCATGTTCATCATCGTCCAGGTGACCGCGGCCACTGGGGCCATTGGTTTTGGCTTTTTGCAGGATCGCCTGGGCGCCAAACGCACTTATCAGATGACACTGGGGCTATGGGTAGCCGCCATCGTCGCTATATGGGCTACGCCGGAACTCACTGCCTGGTTGAATGGCCGTTTCGGGCTGGCGTGGCAGGCGCAGCATCTCTTCCTGTGGGTAGGCTGCCTGGCGGGCTTGAGCCTGGGATCCAGCCAGTCCGCCAGCCGTGCCCTGGTGGGGGTCTTTTCCCCGTTGCCGAAATCTGCCGAATTTTTTGGTTTCTGGGGGCTGGCCAACAAGCTCGCAGGGGTGATGGGCATCGTCATGCTGGGGGTGTTGCAGGCCCTGATAGGCCTTCAGGCCTCCATTCTTCTGTGTGTGGTGCTGTTCATAACGGCTATGCTGATTTGTATGTTCGTGAACGAACGACGGGGTCGCGATGCCGCGGCGGCTTGGAAAAGCTCCTGAACTCGTGAGGTACGTCATGACGACAGCCAAGTCACAGCAGGGCGGTATCGTCATGATGCTGCTGTTCTGGGTGCTGCTGATCGGTGTCGGCACCTGGTGGGTCCAGGGCGGGCTCGAGCAGATGCTGTACCCCAATGCCCAGATCATGAATACGTCGCCGGAGAATGGCCCTGTCACGCTCAAGCGCAACCGTGCCGGCCACTTTGAAGCGCCGGGTGAGATCAACGGCGAAAGCGTTACGTTCCTGCTGGATACCGGCGCGACCTATGTGGCCGTGCCCGGGGAGTTGGCAGCGCAGCTGGGCCTGGAGCCTGGTCGACGTGCCTGGTTCAATACTGCCAATGGCCGTGTCGAAGGCAGCCTGACTCAGCTGGATGAAGTGGCGCTGGGCGGCATCCGCATGAGTAACGTGCAAGGCTCCATCAGCCCAGGCATGGAGCGGGATACCGTCCTGTTGGGCATGAGCTTTTTGAATCACTTGGCCATCGAGATTCGCGGTGGTGAAATGATTCTACGTGTGCCAGAACCTTGAACCAACCTTGTGCGCTTGCCTAACATGTGCTTAGCTAAATGCTCACGGATGCAACCCAACAAGGAGTTACCATGGGTATTGAAGTCGGCGGTTTGTTAGGTTTGATTTGGCTCGTCATTGTCGTGTGGGCCATCGTCAAGGTCGCCAAGAGTTCGGCGGGCGGCCTTGCCAAATTGCTATGGATTATCGAACATCGCGAAAAACCTCGTACTTCTAGTGCGAGGCTGGATAGCGAGGGGCGCGAGAGCGCCCCTAG
>NZ_AJTS01000049.1 GCF_000275725.1 Vreelandella stevensii S18214
AGCCATGAAGCAGACCAAGACCCTCAAGGTTCGAGTGAAGGACAAACACGCCGCCGAGCTTAACCGCATGGCCCGCAGCGTGAATTTTGTTTGGAACTACCTCAACGAACTGTCTTCCCGAGCCATTCGGGAGAAAGGTCTGTTTCTGTCTGCCTACGACATGCACCCCTATACCAAGGGTGCTGGCAAGGACCTCGGCCTGCACAGCCAAACGCTGCAATGCATCGCTGCTGAATACGTTGCCCGCCGCAAGCAGTTCAAAAAGCCCCGCTTGAATTGGCGCAAGTCCGGCGGTGTACGCCGCTCACTTGGCTGGATTCCGGTCAATACCGGCGCGGCCAAGTGGAAGAACGGGCAGGTATTTCACAACGGCACCTACTTCAAGGTGTGGGATAGCTACGGCCTGTCGACATACAAGTTCCGTGCCGGCAGTTTCAACGAAGATAGCCGGGGCCGGTGGTATTTCAATGTTGCGGTCGAGGTGGACGTGCAGCCGACGCTTGGGCAGGGCGCCGTTGGCATCGACCTTGGGCTCAAGGATGTGGCCACCTGTAGCGATGGAGGAAGGCTGGAAAACAGCCGCTTCTACCGCCGCATGGAAGACCAGTTGGCGACAGCCCAACGTGCCCGCAACAAGCGGCGGGTAAAAGCTATTCACGCCAAGATCAAGAACCGTCGCCAGGACGCGCAGCACAAGTTTTCCCGGAAACTCGTCAACCAGTACGGCGAAATCGTCGTGGGCGATGTTTCCTCAACCAGGCTCGCGAAGACCAGGATGGCCAAAAGCGTCTACGACGCTGGCTGGTCACAACTGAAAACGATGCTGGAATATAAATGCGCTCACGCAGGCATCGTCTTCAAGGTCGTTCGCGAAACCAACACCACCCGCGCCTGTTCGTCGTGCGGCTCGCTTAGCGGGCCGCAGGGCGTCAACGGGTTGCGAGTAAGGGTCTGGGAGTGCGTGGAGTGTGGTGTACTCCACGACCGGGACGTGAATGCGGCCCGGAATATCCTCAGCCTCGGGGCAGGACGTTGCCCTCAAGAAGTTGGAATCCCCGTCCTTTAGGGCGGGGAGGACGTCAACGTGCTGTTGATGTTCCCGCTGGTGGGCTTGATTGCCTGGTTTTTGTTGGGGCCCAAAGGGTAGCGTAACCAACGGCTAACACTGTTGAACAGTCAGGTATTAAAAAGGCAGGCCCTACGGGTCTGCCTTTTTGCGATCAGTGCGATGGACGCGCTCGAGTCAGCTGTTACTATCGCTGGGTGGGGCCTTGTAATGCCCCGGGATTTTCAACTTCTCACCGTTGGGCAGATCGCGCACCTGGGTGGGTACATAAACACGCTTGATCACACTTTTTGCCTTGCCATTTTCCATGGCGATATCCTCCTGCCATATTGTCGACAGTTGCGCATTCACATTAGCGCTTGATGGTGGAAGAATCAAGCCACCCACGGAAACGTCAGGGAGATGGGTGCTGAACGTTGATCAAGGGGCAGGCGTTACCGCAGTTTTAGGGTATCCTGAAAGCGCTCACAACCTGCTGTTGCAGAGGGGATGTGCGGGTGACAACACAAACTGCCTAAGCGGAGTGAAGGAAAAGGATGGTGGATCACTTGGAACAGCAATTTCAAGCACTTGGATCGCAGGAGGCGGTAACGCCCGACTACCCCGACCAGGATCATGTGCTGATTATTGAAGATGATCAGCGCTTGGCGGAGCTCACCCGTGACTACCTGGAAGCCAACGGCTTTCAAGTGACGATCGAAGCGGATGGTGCCAAGGGGGTAGATCGTATCCTGACGCTGCAGCCGGATCTGGTGATTCTGGATCTCATGCTGCCCGGTGAGGATGGCCTGGCCATCTGCCGCCGCGTGCGACCCAATTTCGCCGGGCCGATCATGATGCTCACCGCGCGCACCGACGACCTGGATCAGGTGCTGGGGCTGGAAATGGGCGCCGATGACTACGTACCGAAGCCGGTACAGCCGAGGGTGTTGCTGGCCCGTATGCGTGCCCTGTTGCGACGTGCCGACGGCCCTGCTCCCGACGGTGAAATGCGCCTGAAGTTCGAGAATCTGGAAATCGACAACGCCACCCGCGAGGCCTGGTTGGCAGGTGATCGCATCGACTTGACCAGCGCCGAGTTCGACCTTTTATGGTTGCTTGCCCGCAATGCGGGGCGGGTACTGACGCGTGAAGAGATTTTCAGCGACCTGCGCGGCATCAAGTACGATGGTCAGGATCGCTCGATCGACGTGCGGGTCTCCCGTATCCGACCCAAGATTGGCGATGACCCCAATCAGCCTCACCGGATCAAGACGGTGCGTAGCAAGGGCTATCTGTTCGTCAAGGACAGCTAACCAGGAGAGGTCGCCCAATGCGGCGAGTGCTGAGTCACGGCTCGTTTTTACGCTTCTACCTGCTGCTCGGGTTGGCGCTATGCGCGGTGTTTCTGATTGCCCTGGGGGGGCGCTCGTTCATCGAGCAGGTGCGTCGCGAGGATTACCGAGAGCAGCTGGCTGCACTGCCTATGTCGATGATGACTCAGCGACTGGCCAGCGTGGCTGAGGAGGAGCGGGAAGCGCTATTGGGCGAGCTCTCCGAGCGCCTGGGCATGCAGCTAGCGCTGCGTCGCATGGCCGATACCCCGCTGGGCTATTTCGAACGATCACGCATCGAGCGGGGTCGTGTGCTGGTGGCGGAATCCCCCTGGCAACTGCGCCAACGTTTGCCGGATTCTCCACGCCAGCATGAGGTATGGCTGCTGGAAGCGAATTTTGCGGCCTGGGGGGAGCGCCAATGGCAGGGTAGCCTGGTGGCGTTGGGCGAGTGGCTGGCTAGCATGCCGCCTCAGGAACGGGCCGATACCCTCAGCCACTTGCGCCCTGGTAGCTGGCCATTGACGCTGCTGAGCGCACCGCCAGAGGACCTGACTGCCGAACAGCGCTTTCAGATGACGCTCGGGGGCGTCATTACCCGACTGATGTCCGACAAGCTCGCCATCACGCTGCTCTACCAGCTCCCCGTCCCGCCGGGTGACGCTCCCCAGTGGCTACAGGCAGGACCGGTGACCCGGGGCGACACCCTGCCGCTCAACTTGCATCTTCCTTTACTGGTTGGCCTGATGGCCGTGCTCAGTCTGATCGTTTATCTGATCATGCGTAGTATCGAATCACGCATGGCGCGACTGGAGTTGGCGGCAACCCGCATCGCCAGTGGCCGCCTGGAAACCCGTGTAAAAGTGGAAAGCGGTGATTTTCTCGGTCGTGTCGGCATGGCGTTCAACGGTATGGCCAATCAGGTGCAGAGCTTGCTGCGAGGCCAGCAGGAGATGATCCGCGCGGTCTCCCATGAGTTGCGTACCCCGGTGGCGCGTATCCGCTTTGCCGTGCAGATGGTGGAAGACATGACCGACCAGCCAGCCATTCAGAGGCAGCTACAGGGCATCGATGCCGATATCGCCGAGCTGGATGAACTGGTCGATGAGATTCTGACCTATGCCCGGTTGGGGGGAGACACCCTGCACGGTGGCGAGCTTGAAATGAGTCTGGTCGACTGCCGTGCCATGGCCAACCGGGTCATCGATACCCTGGCCCCGCTGCACGCAGGCCTCACGCTTGAGCTCGACCCTGGCCCAGACATCGAACTGCTGGCCGAGCCTCGCTATCTTCAACGGGCGCTACAGAATCTGGTCGGCAATGCCTGTCGTTACAGCAAAACACAGGTGATCATTCGGCTCTGGGATGAGCCCCACCTCGTGCGCATCGATGTGGAAGACGATGGGCCGGGCATACCGCTGGAAGCCCGGGCCGATATCTTCAAGCCGTTTGCCCGGCTGGACGATAGCCGCGCCCGCAGCTCGGGCGGGTATGGCCTCGGGTTGTCCATCGTGCAGAAAATCATGAGTGGTCATGGCGGCAGCGTCACCGTGGACAGCAGCCCAGCGCTGGGCGGCGCCCGCTTTACCCTGCTCATTCCTCGTCGCGATTCGCCGGCCTGATCCCGGAGAGTACCGCAAAGGAGGTCTCCTGAGCCGTGCGTAAAAAGTCCTGCATCCACGGCGCCTCCATGGTCTCTTCACGAATGGCCGCGTACAGCGTGCTCCAGATGCCCTGTTCGCCCAGCTTGACGGCACTGACGTAGTGGCGCTCCAGATACTCGGTCAAGGCCCAGTTGGGCAGCGCGCAAACCCCACGGCCGCTGGCCACCAGCTGCATCATCATGATGGTCAATTCGGCCGTACGAATCTCCTTGGGGCGCACATTAGCGGGCGTCAGGAATTGGGTGAAGACGTCCAGTCGTGACTGCTCCACTGGGTAGGTGATCAACGTCTCTTCGGCCAGCTCGGCGGGCAGAACATAGGCACTGCCCGCCAGGCGATGCTGGCGGGCTACGGCCAACAACCCCTCGTAGCGAAACAGCGGCTCGTAGTGGACCCCTTCCAGTGGCTGTGGGTCGGCGGTGATGACCAGGTCCAGCTGCTCGCGTGCCAGGGCAGGTAGCGGGTCGAAATGGTGGCCGCTGGGGATGTCGATTTCCACCTCTGGCCAATGGTCACGAAAATAGTCCACGGTGGGCATCAGCCACTGAAAGCAGCTGTGGCATTCGATGGCCATGTGCAGGCGCCCCTGCTCGGTGCCTGCCAAGCGCGCCAGGTCTCGCTCGGCCTTGCGTACTTCGGGCAAAATATCATCGGCCAGCGCCAACAGGCGCAAACCGGCGCGGGTAAATTCCACGGGGCGCGTCTTGCGCACGAACAGCGCGCTATCGATACGGCCTTCCAGGTCTTTCAACTGGTGAGAAAGCGCCGACTGGGTGAGGTGCACGCGCTCGGCGGCTTCCACCAGCGACCCCGTTTCCCTCAGCGCCAGTAGCGTGCGCAAATGGCGTAGCTCAATCATGGTGAGTAATTTTCATGTTTTATATTAGAATATTTAGTTTGATTCACTTTTGTGCGGTGAGCAAACTGAGTGACATCATTCGCATGGGAAGGATTCATCATGACAGTGTCTCATATACTCGGCTACCCCCGCATTGGTGCACGACGTGAGCTGAAGAAAATCACCGAGGCTTACTGGCGCGGTGAGGCCGACCGAGAAGCTTTGGAGAGCACCGCTCAGGCGCTACGGCTCCATCATTGGCAAATTCAGCAGGCGGCTGGGCTGGACATGGTCAGCGTCGGTGACTTCGCCTTTTACGACCAGGTGTTGAATGTTTCGGTCATGTTGGGGGCGGTACCCGAGCGCTTTGATGCTGCCGATGAAGTCAGAGACGGCAGGGTAGACCTGGATACCATGTTTCGCATGGCTCGCGGGCGAGCACCTGACGGAAAACCCGCTGCCGCTTGCGAGATGACCAAGTATTTCGATACCAACTATCACTACCTGGTGCCCGAACTTCACCAGGGCCAACGCTTCACACTGGCCTCGGAGCGGCTGTTCGATGAGGTCGATGAAGCGCTGCAGGCAGGGTTCACCCCCAAGGTCACACTGGTGGGGCCTCTGACCTGGTTGTGGCTGGGCAAGACCAAGGGCAGCCGTTTTGATCGACTCACGCTGTTGGATAGCGTGCTGGATGTCTACAGCGATATCCTGGCGCGCTTGGCGACCCAGGGCGTGGAGTGGGTGCAGCTCGATGAGCCTGCTCTGGTGCAGGACTTGCCCGTGGCTTGGCAGCAGGCGTACGAACGCGCTTATCATCGCCTTCAGGCGGCACCGTCGAAACTGTTGCTGGCGACCTATTTTGGCGCCCTGGGCGATAACCTTGCCTTGACCACTCGACTGCCGGTCGCTGGGCTGCATATCGATGCTGTGCGTGCTCCAGAGCAGGTCGAAAGTGTCATTGACCGTTTGAGTCCGCACCAGATTCTTTCGCTCGGTTTGGTCGATGGCCGCAATGTCTGGCGGGCCGATTTGGCCGCCTTGCGTGAACGCCTGCTGCCCATCAAGGTGCGTCTCGGCCGGCGGCTCTGGCTGGCGCCCAGCTGCTCGCTGCTCCATGTGCCCGTGGATTTGGCCCAGGAAGATAGCCTGGACCCGGAGCTGCGATCATGGCTGGCCTTCGCTCGTCAGAAATTGGACGAGGTGGTCAGCCTGGCGCGTCTGATCGACAACCGCGCCACGCCTGCCGATGAGCAGCGCTTGAACGAGGCCACACGTGCGCTGGACACGCGGCGTGAGTCGCGGCGTATCCACCAGCTCGAGGTAAGCACGCGCCTCGCAGGCATCACACCAGCAGATAGCCAGCGACGGTCAGCTTACCCCCAACGCGCGCTGGAACAGCGGCGTGCGCTGGCGCTCCCACTGTTTCCCACCACTACCATTGGCTCCTTCCCGCAAACCAGCGAGATTCGTGAAGCACGACGAGCATTCAGAGCCGGTGAGCTTGGACAGTCCGATTACGACGCGAGAATGGCGCAGGAAATTGCCTATGTCATCGCACGCCAGGAAGCTCTGGGGCTGGATGTATTGGTACATGGCGAAGCCGAACGTAACGACATGGTGGAATACTTCGGTGAACAGCTGGACGGCTTTGCCTTTACCCGATTTGGCTGGGTACAAAGCTACGGTTCACGCTGCGTCAAACCGCCGATCATCTATGGTGATGTAGCCCGCCCCGCGCCCATGACGGTGCGCTGGAGTGAGTACGCCCAGTCGCTGACGCAAAAGCCGATGAAGGGCATGTTGACCGGCCCGGTGACGATTCTCCAATGGTCCTTCGTGCGTGATGACCAGCCCCGAGCCCTCACCTGTCGCCAGATAGCCCTGGCACTGCGTGATGAAGTTCGTGACCTGGAAAGCGCGGGAATTCGGGTGATCCAGATTGACGAGCCCGCCCTGCGTGAAGGCTTGCCGCTGCGCCAGAGCGAGTGGCAGCCCTACCTGGATTGGGCCGTCGAGAGCTTTCAGCTCAGTGCGGCCGGGGTTGCCGACAGTACCCAGATTCACACCCATATGTGTTACTCGGAGTTCAACGATATCATCGGTGCCATTGCGGCCCTGGACGCGGACGTGATCACCATCGAAACATCGCGCTCTGACATGCAGCTGTTGGATGCTTTCCAGGACTTTGCTTACCCTAATGAAATTGGGCCTGGGGTATACGACATTCACACGCCCAACACTCCCGAGGTGAGCTGGATGGCCGCGCTCATGGAGAAGGCGTTGGAAAAGATTCCCGCTGAACGGCTATGGGTCAATCCTGACTGCGGGCTGAAAACCCGTGAGTGGGCCGATGTGGAGCCGGCCCTGGCCAATATGGTGAAAGCTGCCCGCCAGCTGCGCCAGCAACACACGTGAGAGGGAAGTGTGCCTGAGCCGCCCCGGCTGGGCGGCGGCCTCGGCGTCAGCTCTTCGTGGCGTAAGCGTAGAGCAGTGTTTCCTGGGCGCTGATGGCATCGCCGTGGCCCGGGTCCTGAAGCTGGTAGCTGCCATCGCTCTGCAGTAGCCAGCTCTGGCAGTTATCGACCAGGTAGGTCTCCAGGTCCTTGCGCACCCGGGTGGCGAGTTTCTTGTCCAGCAGCGGGAAGCAGGTTTCCACGCGGTGGAACATGTTGCGCGACATGAAGTCGGCGCTGGAGCACCAGATTTCCGGTTTGCCGTCGTTGTGGAAGTGAAAGACTCGGGTATGTTCCAGAAAGCGGCCAATGATCGAGCGCACGCGAATGTTGTCCGATACGCCCGGCACGCCGGGTTTCAGGCAGCACATGCCGCGAATGATCAGGTCGCACTCCACGCCCGCCTGAGAGGCTCGGTAAAGCGCCTTGATCAGCTTGGGTTCGGTCAGCGAGTTGCACTTGATGATGATATGGCCACGTTTGCCCTTGCGGGCGACCTGGGCTTCCCGGTCGATCATTTCCACCAGCCGCTCGTGCAGCGTGAACGGCGCGTGCAGCAGCGTATCGATCTTGCGCGCGCGGCCCATACCCGAGAGCTGCTGGAAGACCTTGTGCACGTCGGCACACAGCGCCTTGTTGGCAGTCAGCAGGCTGTAGTCGGTATACAGCTTGGCGGTCCTGGCGTGGTAGTTGCCCGTGCCCAGGTGCGCATAGTGACGCAGCTCGCCGCGCTCGCGGCGGACGATGTGCAGCATCTTGGCGTGGGTCTTGTAGGCCATGATGCCGTAGATGACGATGGCCCCGGCTTCCTGCAGGCGCGAGGCAAGCTGCAGGTTGTCCGCTTCGTCGAAGCGTGCCCGTAGCTCGATGACCACGGTGACCTCCTTGCCCTGGCTGGCGGCATCCACCAGCGCGCTGACGATGGAGGAGTCGGCCCCGGTACGGTAGAGCGTCTGCTTGATGGCCAGCACGTCCGGATCGCGTGCGGCTTCACGCAGCAGATCTTCGATGGGGGAGAAGGCCTGAAAGGGGTGGTGCAGCAGAATGTCGTTTTTGGCAATGGCGCTGAACAGGCTGCCGCCCTTCAAGCCCTTGGGCACGCTAGGGGTAAACGGGCGATAGAGCAGCTCGGGGCGGTCCACGTCGCCCAGCACGGCCATCATGCGGGTCAGGTTCACTGGCCCCTGTACGCGGTACAGGTCGTCGTTGTCCAGCTCGAACTGGCGCAGCAGGAAGTTGATGAGCTCATCCGGGCAGTTATCGGCGACCTCCAGGCGTACGCCGCTGCCATAGCGCCGTGCCAGCAGCTCGCCGCGTAACGCCGATGCCAGGTCGGAGACCTCTTCCGGGTCGACGGTCATGTCCGCATTGCGGGTCAGGCGGAACTGGTAGCAGCCGCGCACGCGCATGCCGGGGAACAGCTCTTCGGCATGGGCATGAATGAGCGAAGACAAAAAGACATACTCGGTGTAGCCCTCTGCACACAGCTCCCTGGGCAAGGCCATCAGCCGTGGCAGCGAGCGTGGGGCGGGTAGAATCGCCATGCCGCCAGCACGGCCAAAGGCGTCTTTACCGTCGAGCTCGACGATGAAGTTGAGGCTTTTATTGACCAGCCGAGGGAACGGATGAGAGGGGTCCAGGCCGATGGGGCTGATGACCGGCATGATCTCGTTATCGAAAAATTCCCGCGCCCAGGCCTTCTGCGCCTCGGTCCATTGATCGCGGCGGCGAAAACGTAGCCCCTGGGCTTCCAGGGCAGGCAGCAGGGTGTCATTGAGGATCGCGTATTGGCGGGCGATTTGCTGGTGGGCAATGGTGGAAATCTCCCCCAGCACGGCCTTGGGTAAACGACCATCGGCGGCGGTGGTGTCATCGCCCAGCGCCATTTGGTGCTTGAGCCCCGCGACCCTGATTTCGAAAAACTCGTCCATGTTGGACGAGAAGATCAGCAGGAACATGAGACGGTTCAGCAGCGGATGCGCATCGTCCAGCGCCTGCTCCAGCACGCGAATATTGAACTGCAGGTGCGAAAGCTCGCGGTTGAAGTAGAGCTGTGGGTCATCCAGGTCGGCTTCCGAAAGCACTTCACGGGCCTGTACTCCCGTCGGTGTACGGTTGACCCGTAAAGGCAGTGCCTCGGTACTGTCGCTCACGAAAGTCTCGTTACCGGGCACGGCACTGCTGACATCGGTGGTGGAATCGGCTGAGTTGTCTTCCATGCTGGCCCCCTGCGGTAATGGCGCTTGCCTGTGCTGCTTGTTATAACGCGAATTGCGTTAAGTATGCAGGGGCAAGATGACAAACAGGTGTCACCGATTTGTCATCCTGTTGGCATCAGCGCTGCAGCAGACGTGCCGCTTCCAACGCGAAGTAGGTCAATATGCCGTCGGCCCCCGCCCGCTTGAAGCACATCAGCGATTCGAGAATCACCGGCTCTGCGGCCAGCCAGCCGTTGTCGAAGGCCGCGCGGTGCATGGCGTACTCACCGCTCACCTGATAGGCGAAGGTTGGCACCTGCAGCTCGCTTTTGACACGCCGCACCACGTCAAGGTAAGGCATGCCCGGCTTGACCATCACCATGTCGGCGCCTTCGGCGATGTCCAGCGCCACTTCGTGCAGTGCTTCGTCGCTGTTGGCGGGGTCCATCTGATAGGTGCGTTTGTCGGCCTTGCCCAGGTTGGCGGCGGAGCCGACGGCATCCCGGAAGGGGCCGTAGTAGTTCGAGGCGTACTTGGCGCTGTACGCCATGATGCGCACATTGTGCAGCTGCTCCTGCTCCAGTACCTGGCGAATCGCACCAATCCGGCCATCCATCATGTCGGAGGGGGCCACGACATCGGCGCCGGCTTCCGCATGAGAAAGAGCCTGCTTGAGCAGCGTGTCCACCGTACGGTCGTTTTGCACGTAGCCCTGGGCATCGAGAATGCCGTCTTGACCGTGGCTGGTGTAGGGGTCCAGCGCCACATCGGTGATGATACCAAGCTCTGGCACGGCTTCCTTGAGAGCACGCACGGTGCGCTGTACCAGGCCACTGGCATTGTAGGCCTCTTCGGCCAGCTCGCTTTTTTGCTCGGCGCCGATCACCGGGAACAGCGCCAGCGCCGGTATGCCCAGGGCATGGGCCTCCTTGGCTTGCTCGATCAGCAGGTCGATGGACAGACGCTCCACGCCGGGCATGGAGGCTACCGCTTCGCGCTGATTTTCGCCTTCCAGCACGAACACCGGCAGAATCAGGTCGTTGGGCGTCAGGGTCGACTCCTGCATCAAACGGCGTGAGAAGTCGTCCCGGCGCATGCGGCGCATGCGGGTGGCGGGGAAGTGGCGCGGGCTTGAGGTGTTCAACGGCTCTCTCCAGACAGTCTCGAAAAGGATGCCCCACGAGCATTGGCCAACAGCGCGGCCAACTCTCTGGGCGTGGGTTGAGTATATCAGTCATGCCATGCAGCGAAAGCCGCCTTGTGGCCGCAGGGCAGACTGACTAAAGTGAGTCACTCAGCCATTCGCATGGCTTCGACAAGGAGTAGAGGTATGACCAAGCAGGTAGCGGTGGTATTAGCCGGCTGTGGCGTGTTCGACGGTTCGGAAATCTACGAAACGACACTGACACTACTGCGTCTGGATCAGTTGGGCATCGGGTATCGCTGCTTTGCACCCGATGTAGAGCAGCACCATGTCATCAACCACCTGGATCAGACGCCGGTGGAGGGTGAGCGCCGCAATGTGCTGCAGGAATCGGCCCGTCTGGCGCGTGGCGAGATCAGTCCGATCACCGAGCTGGTGTCCGATGACTTCGATGCGGTGATCGTGCCCGGTGGCTTTGGCGTTGCCAAGAACCTGTGTGACTTTGCCATGCAAGGTGACGAGATGCAGGTGCTGGAAAGCGTCAAGGAGGCGCTGGCAGGATTCAAGGAAGACGCCAAGCCGATTGGCTTGATGTGCATTGCCCCGGTCATGGTGCCCCGGCTGTTGGGGGATGGCATCGCCGTCACGGTAGGCCATGATCCGGGCGTATCCGGGGCGATCAGTGCCATGGGCGGGTTGCACCGTAGCTGCGGCGTGGAAGAGATCGTCGTGGATCTCGAACATCGCGTGGTCACCACGCCTGCCTATATGCTGGCAACGCGCATCAGTGAAGCTGCCACGGGCATCTTCAAACTGGTGGACCGTATCGATGAAATGATGGGCTAGGCTTGCAAGCCCGCCCGTAGGGAAAAAGCCTCTGTCATCGTGGGATGACAGAGGCTTTTTAATGGCCTTGAGCATACAGGAGCGCTAGTCGGTCTACTCTTCCTCGGTGGTTTTTGGCTTGCGCACCAGGCGGCCAAACAGCAGGCCCACTTCATACAGCAGGTACATGGGAACCGCCAGCAGACTTTGGGAAATCACGTCGGGTGGGGTGAGCAGCATACCGACGACAAAGCAGCCCAGTATGATATACGGGCGCTTTTTCGACAGGCTTTCCACGGTCGTCGCGCCGGAGAGAATCAGCAGGAAGGTGGCGATGGGTATTTCAAAGGCCACGCCAAATGCAAAGAACAGCTTGAGCACGAAGTTCAGGTACTGATTGATGTCGGTCATCACCGCGACATTTTCCGGCCCCGTCTGGGTAAAAAACTCGAACAGCAGCGGAAACACCACGTAATAGGCAAATGCAGCCCCGGCATAAAACAGCGCCACGCTGGAAACGAGGATCGGAATGGCCAGCGCTTTCTCGTTATCGTAGAGCCCCGGTGCCACGAAGGCCCAGGCCTGGTGCAGTACGAAAGGAATGGCAATGAAGACCGCCACCACCAGCGTCAGCTTGAAAGGCGCCATGAAGGGCGAGGCGACCTCGGTGGCAATCATCTGAGAGCCTTCGGGCAACAGCGCCATCAGCGGCTCGGCCACGAAGGTGTAGATATCGTTGGCAAAGGCGTAGAGCCCCAGGAAAATCACCAGAATCACCACGACCGCTTTCATCAAACGCGAACGCAGTTCGATCAGATGCTCGATGAGGGGCGCCTGGCCCTGGTCGTTGTGCGGTGGCTGGGAGTTGCCAGACGTGCTCATGAGTGGGGTCTATCCTTTTGATCGGCCGTGTCGGTGTCGCTCGGCAGGTCTTCACGTACGGTCTGCAAGGCGTCATCCAGTCGTGCGCTGGCCCTGGCGACCCGCTGCTCGGTGTCTGCCTGAGCGGAGGGCTGGGCAGACGAGGCTGAAGGGGCGTCTGCAATGCTCTCGACATCCTGTTTGGCTTTTTTCAGGCTGTCATTGAGCTTGCTCTGCTGCTCATTCAGCTTCTGCCGCAGCTCTTCGGCTTCCAGTTGGGCACTGATTTCACGCTGCATACCGGATACCGTACGCTTGATCTTGCCAATCCATAAACCCGCCGTGCGTGCCGCCTTGGGCAAGCGTTCCGGGCCCAGCACCAGCAGTGCCACCACGCTGATGAGCATGAGTTCAAGAAAGCCGATATCCAGCATGGGTTATTTGCGCTCTTCGTTGCGGTCGCCAGAGTGAACGTCTGCTGCAGATTTCTGCTCAGCTTGAACGTCATAGGTGTTGCCGTTCTCTTCGTGGGCGACCTTGGCTTGAGGCTGGTCAGAGGGCTTGTCGCCGTCCTTCTCTTCCTCGTGCATGGCTTTCTTGAAGCCCTTGACCGCGCCGCCCAGGTCGGTGCCCACGTTACGCAGTTTCTTGGTGCCGAAAATCAGGATGATGATGCCCAGAACAATCAGCAGCTGCCAAATACTGATACCACCTAACATATGCGTTTCCTCATGGATGCAGGGTTAACGTTGTGATCGGGACGCTTTTTCGTCGTGACCAGAGATTCCAAACCGTCGCGCAAGCTCGTCCAGCACGGGCTGATGGTCCAGATCCAGATGCGACAGCATGACCAGGCTATGAAACCACAGGTCGGCCGTTTCGGCGATCAACGCTTGGCGGGCCTGCTCATCGCCATGCTCGGCATCCTTGGCGGCCAGCAGCGTTTCGGTGGCCTCTTCGCCCACTTTCTCGAGTATCTTGTTCAAACCCTTATGATGCAAGGAGGCAACATAAGATTCTTCTGGTTGGGCATGGCGACGCTGTTTCAAAACGTCGGCCAGAGCGTCCAGTACGGGAGCTTGGTTGGCATCTGTCATGGTGTTCTCGTTATTCATCGCAATAGAGTGTCATCCGGCACGTGCTGGAAAGGCTCACTGCCAGATCAGCAGCAGCAACCCGGCCCCGGCAGCTGCCAGAATCGGCCAATCCTGGGTGGCGGCCCAACTGCTCAGCGGCTGCCAGGCAAGCGCGATGGCCACTAGTGCCAAACCGATGCGCAGCCGATGCTGGCGTTTGCCCTGTTGTTTCAACTGGTGGCGCATCTGGCTGAGCGCGGTGACCTGCTGATGCCGCTGGCGGTGTTCATGTTCCATGCGGCTGAGCGCCTGATGTGCCAGCACCGGCAGCTCTGGCAGCTGATGCGAAAGCTCCGGCGCCTGGCGCTTGAGCGATGCCCAGAGCCCGCCGATACCGGCGCGCTCTCTCATCCACTTTTCCAGGTAGGGCTTGGCGGTGCTCCACAGGTCCAGCTCCGGGTAGAGCTGACGCCCCAGCCCTTCGATGTTGAGCAGGGTTTTTTGCAGCAGCACCAGCTGCGGCTGAACCTCCATGTTGAAGCGTCGAGCCGTTTGAAACAGCCCCAGCAGCACCTGCCCAAAAGAGATGTCCTTGAGGGGCTTTTCCAGAATCGGTTCGCACACGGTACGAATGGCCGCGGCAAACTCGTTGGCACGGGTGTTCTCGCCCACCCATCCCGACTCGATGTGCAGGGAGGCCACCTCGTAATAGTCCTGATGGAAAAAAGCCAGCAGGTTGCGCGCCAGGTAATCCTGGTCTTCCCGGGTGAGGCTGCCCACGATACCGCAGTCGATGGCGATGTACTGGGGGTCGTCCGGGTCGTCACAGTTGACGAAGATATTGCCGGGATGCATGTCCGCGTGGAAGAAGTTGTCCCGGAATACCTGGGTGAAGAACAGCTCCACGCCGCGCTCGGCGAGCTTTTTCAGATTGGTGCCGCGGGCCCGCAAGGTCTCCAGGTCGGCCACCGGTACGCCGTGAATGCGCTCCTGCACCATCACGTGTCGCCGCGTGTAGGGCCAGTAGATGGTGGGCACGAAGAGGAGCGGCGAGTCCTTGAAGTTACGCTTGAGCTGAGAGGTGTTGGCCGCCTCCTTGTAGAGGTCCAGCTCGTCGAACAGGGTGGCTTCATAGTCGCGAATGACTTCTACCGGGCGCAGGCGTCTGGCTTCTGGCACTTTGGCCAGCAGCTTCGCCACCTGGTACATCAGCCCCATGTCCTGGCGCATGATTCGGTCGATGCCGGGGCGAATGATCTTGACCACCACCTCTTCGCCACCGTGCAGGGTGGCGGCGTGCACCTGGGCAATGGAGGCCGAGGCGAGGGGCACGCGGTCGAAGGCCGCAAAGGCCTCCACCAGGGTCATGCCCAGCTCTTTCTCCACCCGGGCCGCTGCCAGCTCGCCAGCAAAGGGCGGCACCTGATCCTGCAGACGTTTCAGCTCGTCGGCAATGTCTTCCGGCAGCAGGTCGCGGCGGGTCGAGAGCATTTGGCCGAATTTGATGAAGATCGGGCCCAGTGCCTCCAGCGCCAGCCGCAGGCGCTCGCCGCGACTGCGGCTGCCCACCGGCACCAGTTGGAGGGGCGAAAAGCGAGTCAGCAGCCGCAGCCAGAGCGGCATGCGCTCGGCAGGTACGAGCGTGTCCAAACGGTACCGCGTGACTACCCAGAGAATCTTGAACAGCCGCAGGCTCATTCGCTCGGCTCCTCGGGCACGCTGGCCTTCGTCAGCTGGGTAAGGCGCCGATTCAAGCGCTGCAGTCTGGCATCCAGGCGGTCGGTGGCGATTTCCAGCTCGGTGAGGTGATCGCGCAGCACGTCGCGCTGCTGACGGCCCGGCAGCAGGCGTGCCTCTTCGAAGACATACTCTGACACATCCTGCAGTAGCTCGTCCTTGGCGCGCAGGCCCCAGCGCGCGGCTCGGCGCAACCCTTCGGCCAGCGAATGGGCGGGCATGTCGCCCAGCCAGTGCGCCAGCTCGCCTTCCCAATCGATCTCCAGGTCCAGCAGCAGCTCCCGGGTGGCCTCCAGCAAGTGCACCTGGCCTCGAATGGCCAGCTTGCCCTCGAACATCAGCCGCTCCACGGAGGCACCGCTGAGCCACTCCGAGAGGGTTTCCGGGGTCAGTTCGACCACCGCATCCACGTCGCTTTCATCGACGTCGTCGCCGTGCTGCAGGTCCAGTCCGGCATTGTGATAGCAAAGCAGCAGCGCCAGCTGTGGCTTTTCCAGACGCACCAGCAGGCGGCCGCCCGCCAGCGCGGCCAGCCGCCCAGGGGCAGCAGGGTCACGGGCAAGCAGTGCGTTCAGCGTGCGTTCACAACCGGCCAGCAGCAGGGTCGGGGTGACTAGCATGCGGGCCTCATCGTCCGGTGGGTCAGCGTGCGAGGCGTCATAGCTTGATGCCGCGGTGCAGGGCGACGATGCCGCCGGTCAGGTTGGTGTACTCCACTCGATCGAGTCCGGCGGTTTCCATCATGCCCTTCAGGGTTTCCTGGTCGGGGTGCATGCGGATCGATTCGGCCAGATAGCGGTAGCTTTCGCCGTCGCCGGCGACCAGTTCGCCCATTTTGGGCAACAGTCGGAACGAGTACTCATCGTAGGCCCTGGAGAGCAACGGGTTGTTGGGTTTGGAAAACTCCAGCACCAGCAGGCGGCCGCCGGGCTTGAGCACCCGTGCCATGGAGCGCAGCGCGGCGTCCTTGTCGGTCACGTTGCGCAGGCCAAAGGCGATGGTGATGCAGTCGAAACTGTTGTCCGGGAAGGGCAGACACTCGGCATTGGCCTGGACGTACTCGACGTTGCCACCGACGCCGTTGTCCATCAGCTTGTCGCGGCCGACCTTGAGCATGGAGGCGTTGATGTCGGCCAGGACGACCTTGCCGCGGGGGCCGACCAGACGCGAGAACTTGAGGGTCAGGTCCCCCGTGCCGCCAGCGATGTCCAGCACATGATGGCCGGGGCGAACGCCAGCACGCTCGATGGTGAGGCGCTTCCACACACGGTGGATGCCCATGGACATCAGGTCGTTCATGACGTCGTAGCGAGCGGCGACCGAGTGGAAGACATCGGCGACGCGTGAGGCTTTTTCGTCGACCGGGACTTCCTGGTAGCCAAAATGGGTGGTGCGTTTTTCCGTGGGGCTCATGGGGCTTCAGCTCCCGAGTTCGAGGCGGTAGTAGTCGACCATAAGGTCATCGCAATCATTGATTGGCAACATTGTAGCCTTCTCGAGCCTGCTTTGTCTGCGCTTCACCTGGGGCGCGGCGTCACAGCTGCTTGAATTGAATGCCCGCAGGCTCGCGGGAGGCGCCTGCTGCTTCCAGCCGCTCGAGGTAGTTGTTCCAGTAGGCGTGTTGATGCGTCGCGAGGTCGTGCAGGTAGTTCCAGCTGTAGAGGCCGCTGTCGTGACCATCGTCGAAGTGCAGCTTGAGGGCGTAGTTACCCGCCTGGGTGATGTTCTGCAGGCCGACGTCCTTCTTGCCCACTTGCAGGACCGCCGTGTCGCCACCGTGGCCACGCACTTCGGCAGAGGGGGAGTAGACGCGCAGCAGTTCCACGGGCAGCCGGTAGGTGTCGCCCGAGGCGTAGCCGAGTTCCAGCTCGCGGGCCTGCTTGTGGTAGTGCACTCGGGTGGGGACCGGGGCATCGGGGGTAGAGGGAGTGTGGGTAGACGTGTGGGTGTTGGAGGCGTTCATGGTCGGGGCACTCATGGTTGGCGTTACGTCGCTCAGGCACGAGCGACACCTGGCCAGGGTAGCCAGGTGTCGGGGTGCGACAGAGGTTACAGAATATAGCGGGAGAGATCTTCGTCTACCGCCAGTTCTCCCAGCTGCGCGTTGACGTAATCTGCATCGATCACCAGCGGGCTATCCATATCGCCGCCCTTGAACGAGGCCTCTTCCAGTAGCCGCTCCATGACCGTGTGCAGACGGCGCGCACCGATGTTTTCGGTGCCTTCGTTGACCTGCCAGGAGATCTCCGCGATGCGCTCGATGCCGTCGGGAGTGAACTCCACGTCCAGCCCTTCGGTGCCCAGCAGCGCCTGATACTGCTTGGTCAGCGAGGCGGAAGGCTCGGTGAGAATGCGCTTGAAGTCGCCGGGAGTAAGGGCATCCAGCTCCACGCGAATGGGCAAGCGGCCCTGCAGCTCGGGGATCAGGTCGGAAGGCCGCGCCAGGTGGAAAGCACCGGAGGCGATGAACAGGATATGGTCAGTCTTCACCATGCCATATTTGGTCGACACCGTGGAGCCTTCGATCAGCGGCAGCAAATCGCGCTGAACGCCCTCGCGAGACACTTCTCCACCGCTGGACTGGCCGCTGCCCTTGGCCACCTTGTCGATCTCGTCCAGGAAGACGATGCCGTGCTGCTCGACGGCCTCGACGGCGCGGGCCTTGATCTCCTCTTCGTTGACCAGCTTGCCCGCTTCTTCGTCACGCAGCAGCACCAGGGCTTCCTTGACGGTAACGCGACGCGTTTCACGCTTTTGCTGGCCCATGTTGGAGAACAGGCTCTGCAACTGGCTGGTCATCTCCTCCATGCCCGGCGGCGTCATGATGTCGATGCCCTGGCTCTGGGCGGTGATTTCGATGTCGATTTCCTTGTCGTCCAGCTGGCCTTCGCGCAGTTTCTTGCGGAACAACTGGCGCGTGCTGCTATCGTCCCGGGGCTGCTCTTCCTGGCCGCGGGGCGGCGGCAGCAGCGCATCGAGAACGCGGTCTTCGGCGGCATCCTCGGCGCGGTGGCCGACTTCTTCCTTGGCGTGCTCGCGCACCATCTTGATGGCGGCTTCCATCAGGTCGCGGATGATCGACTCCACGTCGCGGCCCACGTAGCCCACTTCCGTGAACTTGGTGGCTTCGACCTTGATGAAGGGCGCACGGGCCAGTTTGGCCAGGCGGCGGGCGATTTCGGTTTTACCCACGCCGGTGGGGCCGATCATCAGAATGTTCTTGGGGGTGACTTCCGGGCGCAGGTCATCGTCGAGCTGCATGCGCCGCCAGCGGTTGCGCAGCGCAATGGCGACGGCGCGTTTGGCATCCTGCTGGCCGATGATGTACTGGTCCAGCGCATGGACGATTTCACGGGGTGTCATCTGAGTCATAAAGGGGCCTCAACGGTCGTCGATGTTCAGCTCTTCGAGCGTGACGTGGTGGTTAGTGAATACGCAGATGTCACCCGCGATTTGCAGGGATTTTTCGGTGATTTCACGGGCGGAGAGATCGGTGTTCTCGAGCAGCGCGCGGGCGCTGGCCTGAGCGTAGTTGCCCCCCGAGCCGATGGCGATGATGCCGCGTTCGGGTTCGACCACGTCACCGTTGCCGGTGATGATCAGCGAGGCGCTGTGGTCGGCCACGGCCAGTAGCGCTTCCAGGCGGCGCAGGGCGCGGTCGGTGCGCCAATCCTTGGCAAGCTCCACGGCCGCCTTGGTGAGATGGCCCTGGTACTTCTCCAGCTGAGCTTCGAAACGTTCGAACAGTGTAAAGGCATCTGCTGTGCCGCCGGCAAAACCGGCCAGTACCTTGCCGCGATAGAGGCGGCGAACCTTGCTGGCGTTGCCTTTCATCACGGTGTTGCCCAGCGATACTTGGCCGTCGCCAGCAAGGGCGACCTGGTTACCGCGGCGAACGGAGACAATGGTGGTCATGGAGATAACTCCTTGGGGGAGACGCGCTCCCGATGACTGATCGGCCACCCTGGGTGGCCGTAAAAAAAGCGATTCCCAACAAAATGCGGGCGGCTGATGAAAAATCAACCGCCCGCTCGAGAAAGCCAAGTGATAAAACCGCGCCTTCAGGCGCGGTCAGGGGATGGATCAGTTCTGCAGCTGTATCAGCAGGGGTTCGATCCCTTGAGTGCTCATCAGGTCCTGGGCGCGGTTCAGCTCCCGGGTATCCTCGTAAGGGCCCACCTGCACGCGGTGCCAGGTGTCGCCATTGGCCTGCACTTCGCTGATCTGTGCCAGCAAACTCAGGTTGCGCAGCCGGCCGCGCAGCTGCTCGGCGTCGCTGAGGTCGCGAAACGAAGCGGCTTGCAGCATGTAGCGATTCGGCGTGCTGGAACTGCTGCTGGTGCTAGTGCTGCTAGCGGCAGGCGGCTGGGTAGCCGCCACGGCGGCCTGCTCGTTGGGCCGCGTGTTGGCGGCAATGACCTGAGCAATCGGGTCGTTGGCGCTGCTGCCGGTGCTGCCCGGCGAGGCGTCGTCCGCGGCTGCCGCGTTGCTGGCGGCCTCTGCGGCGGCTTCGGCGATCTCAGGCCGAGTGATATTGGCCGGAATGGCGCCGCCTGGGGCGATGACCTCGGTTTCGGGGAGCAGCGTGTAGAACTCGAAGGTGGGCATGGCAGGCTCGGCCGAGGCTGCCTGCCCCGTGCCCTGGGCGTCTCCGCGCTCATCGCTGGAGGGCTTGGGCAGCACCGTGGCCTGGGGCGTGCTGCTCTGCTCCTGCCACGGGGCGGTGCCGTGCTGATGCTGCGCCAGGAAGAAGCCAGCGGCCACCCCGGCCACCCCCCACAGCCAGCCGGGAATACGCCACCCGTCGCCGGAGCGGCGAGCAGATTTACGCTGCGAGGTGGCGCCTCGGCGGGAAGGCTTGTTACGCGGGCTGGCCATGAATTACATCTCCTCTGGGGCACTGACCCCCATCAGATCCAGCCCGTTGCGCAGCACCTGACGCGTGGCCAGACCGAGCGCCAGGCGGGTGTTGCGCAGCGTGTCGTCCTCGACCATGACCTTGACGGCGTTGTAACAGGTGTGGAAGTCGCCCGCCAGATCCAGCAGGTACTGGGCCACCTGCTGAGGCTCGCGGTTGCGGGTCGCATGCTCCACCACTTCCGGGTAGCGGGCCAGGCGGTTGAGCACGGCTTTTTCCTGATCGCTGTCCAGCAGCGCCAGGTTGGCCATCGCCACGCCGTGGTCGAAGGGCTGGCCTGCCTCTTCGGCCTTGCGCAGCATGCTGCATACCCGGGCATGGGCGTACTGGATGTAGTACACCGGGTTGTCGTTGGACTGGGAGCGCGCCAGATCGATATCGAAGGTCAGCTGCGAGTCGGCGCGGCGCGCGGCCAGGAAGAAGCGGGTGGCATCGCGGCCGACTTCGTCGATCAGGTCACGTATGGTGACGTAGCTACCTGCGCGCTTGGACAGTTTCACTTCCACGCCCGATCGGGTCACCATGACCATCTGGTGCAGCACGTAGTCGGGCCAGCCCTGCGGAATGCCCACGCCAAGTGCCTGCAAGCCCGCACGTACGCGGGTAACGGTAGAGTGGTGGTCGGCGCCCTGCTCGTTGATCACGGTCTTGAAGCCGCGCTGCCACTTGTTCAGGTGGTAGGCCACGTCGGGCAGGAAGTAGGTGTAGCCGCCTTCACGCTTGCGCATGACGCGGTCCTTGTCGTCGCCGAAGTCGGTGGTGCGCAGCCATAGCGCGCCATCCTGCTCGTAGGTGTGGCCGTTGGCGACCAGCGTCTCGACAGTGGCCTCGACCTTGCCGTCCTCGTAGAGAGATGATTCGAGGAAGTAGACGTCGAATTCGACGCCGAAGGCCTTGAGATCCAGATCCTGTTCGCGGCGCAGCCAGGCCACGGCGAACGCCTGAATGGCTTCCAGGTCGTCGGCATCGGCCTTGGCCGTCACCTTGCGGTCGTCGGCGGTGACCGTCTTGCCAGCCATGTAATCGGTGGCCACATCGACGATGTATTCACCGCGATAGCCATCGGCAGGCCAGCTCTCATCCTCGGGGCCCAGCCCCTTGGCACGGGCCTGCACGGAGAGCGCGAGATTGTTGATTTGCGCGCCCGCGTCGTTGTAGTAGAACTCCCGAGTGACGTCATAGCCGCTGGCTTCCAGCAGGCGGCAGAGGCAGTCGCCAATCGCCGCGCCGCGGCCATGGCCCACGTGCAGCGGGCCCGTGGGGTTGGCCGAGACGAACTCCACCTGCACTTTTTCACCCTTGCCGATCAGGCTGCGACCAAAGGCGTCGCCGCTATCCAGCACCTGGGCAACGATCTGGGCGGCGGCATCGGCGGCGGCGAAGAAGTTGATGAAGCCGGGGCCTGCGATGTCGGTTTTCTGAATGGCGTCGCTGGCGGGCAGGGCGGCTACCAGGGCGTCGGCCAGCTCTCGGGGCTTCATGCTGGCGGGTTTGGCCAGCATCAGGGCCAGGTTGGTGGCGTAGTCGCCGTGGGCTTTGTCCTTGGTGGGGTCGACCTTGATGGCCGGCTGTACATCGTTGGGCAGCACGCCTTGGTGTTTGAGCGCATCAACGGCGCCTTCGAGCAAAGCAATAATCGTGTCTTTCATGTCAATATCCGGGTGTCTTCGGTGGCGGCGTGTGCAAGCGCCCAAATGGTGCAGCGTCAAAGCGGCCATTATCGGCAATTGGCGCGCAGTTTCAAAGCCGTATTCCAGGCCGGGGCAGGCTGGGCGTCGCGGGCGTTGTCATGGCTAGGCCAGTGTTTGCGGGTCGATGTCCACGGACCAGCGCACCTTGCGCGCATCGCGATGAGCTTCCAGCCACTGTACCAGCCAGTGGGCCGCCGTGTGTCGGTGGCTGCGTTTCTGGGCCGTGATCATGACATGCAGGTGGTAGCGATTCTGGCGGCGCTCCATGGGGGCTGGCACTGGCCCCAGGCAGCGTACCGGCAGGTTGGCATCCGTGAGCCACTGGCGCAAGGCCTGTGCAGCCTGTTGAGCCAGCGCCATGGCAGCAGGCTCCTGGGGGCTCTCGACGCGCAGTAGCGCCATGAAACAGAACGGGGGAAGCTGTGCCAGCCTTCGTTCTTCCAGCAGGTTGCGGGCCAGGGCGCCATAGCCATGTTCGGCCAGCTGGCCCAGATGGGGGTCGTCGGGGTGCAGGGTCTGCACCAGCACGCGGCCTGGATGAGCGGCCCGCCCGGCTCGGCCAGCGACCTGCTCCAGCAGCTGGGCGCTATGCTCCAGCGCGCGGAAGTCGGCGGCATAAAGGCCGCCATCGGCATTGACCACCACGACCAGGGTGACA
This sequence comes from Vreelandella stevensii S18214, assembly GCF_000275725.1. Classification (GTDB taxonomy): domain Bacteria; phylum Pseudomonadota; class Gammaproteobacteria; order Pseudomonadales; family Halomonadaceae; genus Vreelandella; species Vreelandella stevensii. The sequence goes on from NZ_AJTS01000049.1 coordinate 22,446, forward strand.
TGGGGCAAGTGGTGGCCCTTGGCCAGCATTTGCGTGCCCACCAGCAGGCAGGGCTCGCCGCGATGGATCTCCTTGAGCACCTGCTCGAAGCTCTCCTTCTTGCGGGTGCTGTCGCGGTCGATACGGTGTACGACGGTGTCAGGAAAGAGCCCCTGCAGGGTCTCTTCGGTACGTTCGGTGCCGCTCCCCAGTGCGCGCAGGTCGCCGCTGCCGCACTCGGGGCAGGCATTAGGCAGGGCGCGTCGGCTGTCACAGTGGTGGCAGGCCAACAGAGGGGGCTGTCTGTGCAGCGTCATGCGGGCATCGCACTGATGGCACTCGGCCAGCCAGCCACAGTTGTGGCACGCCAGGCTGGGGGCAAAGCCGCGCCGGTTGATGAAGACCAGCGCCTGCTTGCCAGCTTTCAGCGTCTGGCGGATGGCTTGCAGCGCCCCGGGCAGAAGGCCTCCCTGGCGACGCTGATGGCGCATGTCCAGGAGTTCCAGCTTGGCGGGCGGGTGGCGGCTGGGGCGCTGGGTCAGGCGCAGGTGCCGATAGACGCCCGAGAGCGCTTGCTGAAGGCTTTCCAGCGAAGGGGTGGCGCTACCCAGCAGCAGTGGGATCTGGTGGTGGTGTGCCCGGGCCACGGCGAGATCCCGGGCGTGGTAACGAAGCCCGTCGTGCTGCTTGTAAGAGCCGTCGTGCTCCTCGTCGACGATGATCGCACCAGGCTTGGCCAGCGGTGTGAAAATGGCCGAGCGGGTGCCGATGATGACCATGGCGCGCCCGCTGGCGGCGGCTTCCCAGACGTCCAGGCGCTCCGGGTCGGTGAGGCCCGAATGCAGGGCCACCACGGGCACCCGGAAGCGGCTCTTGAAGCGCGCCAGGGTTTGCGGCGTCAGGCCGATTTCGGGTACCAGCACCAGCGATTGCTTGCCCTTGGCGGCCAGCGCCTCGATCAACTGCAGGTAGACTTCGGTCTTGCCGCTGCCGGTCACGCCTTCCAGCAGGCATGGGTGGTAGCCGTCCAGCTTTTCGTGCAGCGCCGCCAGGGCCGTGGCCTGCTCACGGTTGAGGGGTAATGACGGCGTTGCCAGCAAGCTGCCGGAGACGGGCTGCCCCGCCGTCAGGGTGATCTCCTGGGGTTCGGCCAGACCCTTTTTTTGCAGCGCCTGGAGCTGTTCACGGGTGAACCCGTGGGCACTGATGGCCCGCCCTGCCAGCCCGTGGGGGTGCTGGCGCAACAGGCGGTAGAGCTCGGCCTGCCGCGGCGCGCGCTGTAGCGGCGTGTCATCGCCTTGACGCGCATGCCACAGGGTTTGCGTGCGGCCCACCATGGGGTGGCCCTGGCGCAGGCGTGCGGGCATGGCGTGCTGCATGGTGTCGCCCAGGCTGTGCTGGTAATAGCGGGCGGTGAACTGGCACAGCCACTGCCAGTCTTCGGGGAGCGGCGCGTCGTCCAGCGCTTCACTGACCGCGCGCAGCTGGGCGCGGGGCAGCTCGCTGCCGGAAGCCAGAGAGACGACGACCCCCACCACGTCGCGGCGGCCAAACGGTACCCGCACCCGCAGCCCCGGCAGCCAGCCGCAGGCGGGCGCGCGGGGGGCTGGCAGGTAGTCGAACAGGCGGCGCAGCGGCGATGGCAAGGCCACTTTCAGCACCTGAAAAGCGCCCGGAGTACGCTCTGCCGTGGCGGACGGGGAAGAAACGGAATCAGACAATTGGCCTCCGGCGTTTAGTTTGCTAGAATGCGCGGCCGCTCTCAATCTATCGGATCGAGCGGCTAACCGGTTAGCAGTTTTTCACACCCGTATGCGGTGCCTGGCAGCGGATCAGGTGGCGGCATATAGCTCATGAGGCTCAAGATGAAACAAGGTATCCACCCGAATTACAACACGGTCACCGCCAACTGCTCTTGCGGTGCCAGCTTCCAGGTTGGTTCTACTTCTGGTCAGGACTTCTCTCTGGACGTATGCTCCAACTGCCACCCCTTCTACACGGGCAAGCAGAAGCAGGCGAGCACTGGTGGCCGCGTAGAGCGCTTCAACAAGCGTTTTGGCGCTGCCGTCAAGCGCGGCTGATCCCGACGGATTCAGCCCATCGCAGGCACGCCATGTGCCCTGTGCAAAAACCCACGCTACGGCGTGGGTTTTTTGTCCTTGCCTTATTTGGCCGCTCCCTGGCGGCACCGGCATCTGAACGCTGGCCGAACGCTGTGTGATGAAGCCATGGCCCTGAGCCTCCTGTTGCGACGTTGTCCACAGCCGCTATCTCGCGGCGGGTGTGGATAAGTCTGCTCGTCGTTTTGGAATCTATTTCCAGCTTATGCTGCAGTGCATCCATAACGAAACCGTTATGGGTCAGTGTGCTATGCATAAGTTGCAGCAAATGAAGCTGAAAAGTTCCGAATGGATGGGAAAAGCCGCTAAAACGCACGTTTCATAGGCTGGTTGACTAGCTGCTTGAGACGCTTGGGTTTTTTCTATATTCTGATATGACTTTTCTACTTTAGGCTGATTGGACCTTGACCATGACGGATGCAAATAAGCAGGCAGCTCTGGATTATCACGCTAAACCGATCCCCGGTAAGCTCTCTGTTGAGCTGACCAAGCCCACCGCGACGGCGCGGGATCTGGCCCTGGCGTATAGCCCGGGGGTGGCTGAACCGGTTCGCGAAATCGCTCGCGAAGCGGAAAATGCCTACCGTTATACCGGCAAGGGAAATCTGGTGGCGGTCATTTCAGACGGCAGTGCCATTCTGGGCCTGGGTAACCTGGGGCCGCTGGCCAGCAAGCCGGTGATGGAAGGCAAGGGCGTGCTGTTCAAGTGCTTCGCGGGCATCAACTCAGTGGACATCGAAGTGGATGCCGAGAATCCGCAGGCGTTCATCGATACCGTGGCACGCATCGCCGATACCTGGGGCGGTATCAACCTGGAAGACATCAAGGCCCCCGAGTGCTTCGAAATCGAAAAGGCGCTGATCGAACGCTGCAACATTCCCGTGTTTCATGACGATCAGCACGGCACGGCCATCGTCACCGCTGCCGGTATGCTCAATGCCCTGGATATCGCCGGCAAGCGCATCGAAGACGTGAAGATCGTCTGCATGGGCGCAGGTGCTGCGGCGATTGCCTGCATGCGCCTGCTGATCTCCTGTGGTGCCAAAAAAGAGCATCTGGTCATGCTCGACCGTCGCGGCGTGATTCACACCGACCGCGATAGCATCAACGAGTACAAGGCTGAGTTCGCCCGTGATACCGACATGCGCACCCTGGACGATGCCATCGACGGTGCCGACGTGTTCATCGGCCTGTCTGGCCCCGGGCTGCTGTCTGCCGAGCAGGTGAAGAAGATGGCGGCGGATCCGGTCATTTTTGCTTGCACCAACCCGGACCCGGAAATTCATCCAGAGGTGGCTCGGGCAGCGCGCCCAGACGTCATTATGGCCACCGGCCGCTCGGATTTCCCGAATCAGGTCAACAACGTGCTGGGCTTCCCGTTCATCTTTCGTGGTGCCCTGGACGTACGCGCCACGCGTATCAATGAAGCGATGAAGCTGGCCGCCGTGCATGCGCTGAAAGATCTGGCCCGCGAGCCAGTGCCCCAGGAAGTGCTGAACGCCTACGAGCGTACCGAGATGAGCTTTGGTCGTGAGTACATCATCCCCACGCCGGTCGATATTCGCCTGCTGGAGCGCGTCTCCTCGGCGGTGGCCCAGGCGGCGGTGGACTCCGGGGTTGCCCGCAAGCCCTACCCGGCGCACTATCCGCTCAAGACCATCAACGATGTCTACGGCAGTTGAGCGCCGCTCGACACGAGATTGGCTGTTCGAGACGTCATGACGACAACGCCCGCAGAAGCGGGCGTTGTCGTGTGTGGTGTTCGTGTGGGTGCCGGGCGTCAGGTGAGCGGGTAGCGCACCAGCCCCTCTTGTGCCGTCGAGGCAATCAGCTGCCCATCGCGGCGATAGATATGGCCTCGCGCCAGCCCTCTGGCACTGCCGCTCCAGGGAGAGTCGATGGCGTACAGCAGCCACTCGTCCAGCCGTGTATCTTCGTGCAGCCACAGCGCGTGGTCGAGGCTGGCGATGCGCAGCTTCGGGTCCGTGTACTTGATGCCGTGAGGGATCAACCCGGTGGTCAGCAGGTTGAAGTCCGACGCGTAGGAGAGCAGATGGCGATGCAGCGCGGGGTCGTCGGGCAGCGGGCCGCCCGCGAACCGGAACCATAGGCACTGCCCGGCAGGCGAGGCGCTGTCCGGATTGTTCTTCAGGTGCAGGAACTCGATGGGGTGGCCTGGGAAACGAGCATGTTTGGCGTCACCGCTCTCCAGCAGCGCTTCGGGTGTGGGCACGTCAGGCATGGCGCGCTGATGGCTGATGCTCTCTTCCGGGCTTTGAAACGAGGCGCTGCAGAAGAAGATGGGCCGTCCCTTTTGGATGGCGGTGACCCGGCGGGTGGTGAAACTGCCGCCGTCGCGAATGGTATCGACCTGATAGACCACCGGGCGATGGGGGTCACCGGGGCGCAGAAAGTAGCCGTGCTGGGAGTGAGGGCGACGCTCCTCGGGGACGGTGCGGGCGGCGGCGGCCAGCGCCTGGCCAAGTACCTGCCCTCCGTACAGCTGGGGAAACCCAAGGTCCTGGCTTTGGCCGCGAAACAGCGTCTCTTCCAGGGGTTCCAGCTCCAGCAAGCTAACCAGTGACTTCAGCGCATCGTTCATTCTCGGTATCCTTGGTGCTGTCTGCTTGATCACTGAGGAGGCCGCCCTCAGCGTTTGGCGATCACGCCATTGAAACGATCGTTTCGCTACCTTAACGGAGTTTGTCTTGATACGCAGCGATGAATTTTACATGCACCGCGCGCTGGACCAGGCGCACCTGGCGATGGCCGCCGGAGAGGTACCGGTGGGGGCCGTGGTGGTGGACGCCGAGGGGGAGATCGTCGGGGTGGGCCACAATGCGCCGCTGTCCAGCTGCGACCCCAGTGGCCATGCGGAAGTGCGTGCGCTGCGCGATGCCGGGCAGCGGCTGGGCAACTACCGTCTGGAGGGCTGTACGCTCTACGTGACCCTGGAGCCCTGCATGATGTGCACCGGTACCATGGTGCATGCCCGCATTCAGCGGCTGGTGTACGCTGCCGCCGAGCCACGGGCGGGAATGGTGGAGTCAAAGGCCAATCTGCTCGCCCAGCCTTGGTTCAATCACCATGTCGACGTCACCGGTGGGGTGCTGGCGGCGCAAGCCAGCAAGCTGCTCAAGCAGTTCTTTGCCGACAAGCGCTAGCGCCGTCCCCGGTATCACGGGGTGAGCGGCGGCACGATCTCGAACAGCAGCAGCGGCTCTTCACTGGCCGGTGTCTGCTCCAGTTGGAAAAACTGCTGTCGACTGCGCTCCACGTATTCGATCATTTCGTAGTAGCGGCGAATGTTGCGCACGTAGATCACCGGCTCTCCGCCACGGGCGTACCCGTGGCGCGTCTGGCTATGCCACTCGCGCTGCTGCAGCAGCGGCAGCGCGGCACGCACGTCCTGCCACAGGTTGGGGTCGCCGCCGCGTCGTTCGGCAATGTTGCGGGCATCATAAAGGTGGCCAAGCCCCACGTTGTAAGCAGCCATGGCCATATAGAGGCGGTCTTCGCCGGTGATGCTGTCCGGTAAGCGGTCCTTGATGCTGCGCAGATAGCGGGCTCCGCCGTCGATGCTCTGGGCGGCATCGGTGCGGTCCGAAACGCCCATCTCGCTGGCCGTAGGGTTGGTCAGCATCATCAGGCCCCGCACCCCCGTGGGGGAGACGGCGTTAGGGTCCCAGTGGGATTCCTGGTAGCCCACGGCGGCCAGCAGTTTCCAGTCGAACCCCGTGTCTCGGGCGGCCTGCTTGAAGAGCTCGGTGTAGCGGGGCAGGCGCTCATCCAGATGGTCCAGAAACGTGCGCGTGCCCACGTACTCCAGGTAATCGTCATGGCCAAAATAGCGGCTGATCAAACGGTCCAGGGTGCCGTTTTCACGCAGCTCCTGCAGGAACTGGTTGGCCGCCTCGAGTAGCCCCAGCCCGCGCCCGCTGGGCAGCGCCCAGACCAGCGAGAGGGGCTCGCCCAGATAAAAGCCGCGCTCGACATTGGGAAAGAACAGCCGGTTCAAACGAAACTGGTGATCGAAGATGATGGCCGCATCCAGGGTGCCGTTTTCTACCCTGGCCATCAATTCGGCCACTTCCAGTTCGTTGGACTCCTTCCAGCTCAGGCTGGGGTAGTCGCTTTGCAGGGCTTTCAGAGCACCGCTGGTGCCCGCTTCGCTCTGGGTGCCAATGGACAGGCCGACAAGATCTTCGGGTGCGTTGATGCCATAGAGGCCGCGCCGGTAGACCACCAGTGGCTGCATCTCGATGATCGGACGGGTGTAGTGAATGCCGGGGGTATCGGCCATCAGCGGCAGCGACGCCGCCCCCAGGTCGCCCTGTTCGCGAACGGCAGGCAAGACGCCATCCGGGTGGTGGCTGGCGTTCAGGTTGAGGCTGACCCCCAAGGCGTCTGCAAAACGGTGCATCAGTTCATATTCGAACCCGGTTGGCCCCTGGCGGCCTTCGTAGTAGGTGGTGGGGGTATTGCGGGTATGTACGGTGATGAAGTCTTTGGCCAGCACGCGGGTGAGGTGTTCGCCGTCAGGAAAGGTCGATGGGCGCGGGATCAAAACCAGCAACAAAGTCGCGATCATCGCGAAATATGCCCGATAAAAGGCGCTAAAATGTCGGCAAATCAATGTCGGCATGGTGTCTTGTCGGCGTGGGACGAGCTGCCACGATACCCAGCCTTTATCGCCGTGTCACCTTGTTGATTTCGTGTGGCCGCCGCTTTCCAGTATCATAGTGCGCAGTCCGTGTGTCGGTCGCTTAGCGGCCCGGTGATTTCCTGCTCGACTCTTCCTGCTTTAGAGGCTCCCAGATATGCTCGAACTTCGAGGCGCGCCCGCCCTTTCTGCCTTCCGTCATGAACGGCTGCTAACGGTGTTGCGTGAATGTGTTCCAGAGGTGGAAGCGCTATCCGCCCACTACGTCCACTTCATTGACCACCACGAAGAGCTCGATACCGCCTCCCAGGAACGGCTGGCCAGGCTGCTCGATTACGGCAGCCAAGCCGCCCAGGAACCCCTCGAACAAGCCCAGCGTTTTCTGGTGGTGCCGCGCCTGGGCACCCAGTCGCCCTGGTCTTCCAAAGCCACGGACATCGCCCATAACTGCGGGCTGAGCCAGATCCATCGCATCGAGCGCGGCGTCGACTACCGCGTCGCATTGCGTGGCACGGCCACGGCAGAGCAGTGGGACGCCATCGGCGCACTGCTCCACGACCGCATGACCGAAAACGTGCTGGCCGACACGGCGGCGGCCAGCCAGCTGTTTGCCCACCACTCACCGGCACCGCTGGGCAGCGTGGATATTCTGGAGGGCGGGCGTGCCGCGCTGGAAGTCGCCAACCGGGAGCTGGGTCTGGCGCTGGCAGACGACGAGATCGACTATCTGGTGGCGGCCTTCGTCGAGCTGGGGCGCAACCCCAGCGACGTGGAGCTGATGATGTTTGCCCAGGCGAACTCGGAGCACTGCCGCCACAAAATCTTCAACGCGGACTGGATCATCGACGGCGAAGCCCAGCGCCATTCGCTGTTCAAGATGATCAAGAACACCTTTGCCACCTCACCGGATAACGTGCTGTCGGCCTACAGTGACAACGCGGCGGTGATCAAGGGCAGCCACGGCGGTCGCTTCTTTCCCACACCGCTGACCGGTGCAGAGGGTGAACGCGCTCACTACGATGCTCATCAGGAGCCCATCCATATCCTGATGAAGGTGGAAACCCACAACCACCCCACAGCGATTGCGCCTTTCCCGGGGGCGGCCACCGGCTCCGGCGGCGAGATTCGCGACGAAGGCGCCACCGGTATCGGCGGCAAGCCGAAGGCGGGCCTGGCGGGTTTCACCGTCTCCAACCTGCGTATCCCCGAGTTCGTGCAGCCCTGGGAGGCCTTCGATTACGGCAAACCCGAGCGCATGCAGTCGGCGCTCAACATCATGCTGGAAGGCCCGATTGGTGGCGCGGCCTTCAATAACGAGTTCGGCCGCCCCAACCTGACCGGCTACTTCCGCACCTACGAGCAGGATGCCCTCAGTGCCAATGGCATCGAGCGTCGCGGTTACCACAAGCCGATCATGATTGCCGGTGGATACGGCAATATTCGTGCCCAGCACGTCCAGAAAGGCGAGATTCCGGTGGGCGGCAAGCTGATCGTGATGGGCGGCCCGGCGATGCTGATCGGTCTGGGCGGCGGTGCCGCGTCCAGCATGGCGTCGGGGGAGTCGAGCGCCGACCTGGATTTCGCCTCGGTGCAGCGGGAAAACCCGGAAATCGAGCGCCGTGCCCAGGAAGTGATCGACCGCTGCTGGGCAATGGGTGAGAAAAACCCCATTCGCTTCATCCACGACGTGGGTGCCGGTGGCCTCTCCAATGCGTTGCCGGAGCTGGTCAAGGACGGCAACCGTGGCGGCCTGTTCGACCTGCGCGCGGTGCCCAACGCCGAGCCGGGCATGAGCCCGCTGGAAATCTGGTGCAACGAAGCCCAGGAGCGTTACGTGCTGGCCGTGGCCCCGGAAGACCTCGACACCTTCGATGCGCTGTGCAAACGCGAGCGCTGCCCCTATGCGGTGGTGGGCGAAGCTCAGGCAGAGCACCATCTGGAAGTGCGCGATGGCCACTTCGAAACCAAACCCGTCGATTTGCCCATGAGCGTGCTGTTCGGCAAGCCGCCGAAGATGACCCGCTCGTTCGAGCGCCAGACGCCCGAGCTTTCCGGCGTGATGCTCGACAACCTGGACCTGCGCGAAGCCATGGACCGGGTGCTGCGTCTGCCCACGGTGGCCTCGAAAAGCTTTTTGATTACCATCGGCGACCGTTCGATCACAGGCCAGGTGGCTCGTGACCAGATGGTCGGCCCCTGGCAGGTGCCGGTCGCCGACGTGGCAGTGACCACCGCCAGCTTCGATACCCATGCCGGTGAAGCCATGGCCATGGGCGAGCGCCCGCCGGTGGCGCTGATCGATCCGGCTGCCAGCGCCCGTTTGGCGGTGGCAGAGGCGATTACCAATCTGGCCGCCGCGCCGATCGCCAAGCTCTCGGACATCAAGCTCTCCGCCAACTGGATGAGTGCTGCCGACCACCCTGGCGAAAACCAGGCGCTGTACGACGCCGTGCACGCGGTCGGTATGGAGCTGTGTCCGGCGCTGGGGATTGCCGTGCCGGTGGGCAAGGACTCCATGTCGATGCGTACCGCCTGGCAGGAGGGCGATGATGCCGAAGAGAAGAGCATCACCTCGCCGCTGTCGCTGGTGGTCACTGGCTTTGCGCCGGTCACCGATGCGCTGGCCACGCTGACCCCGCAGATCAACCTCGAGCAGGATGAGTCGGACCTGATCCTGATCGACTTGGGCAACGGTCAGAACCGCCTGGGCGGCTCGGCGCTGGCCCAGGTGTATGGCCAGGTGGGCGACGAATGCCCCGACGTGGACGACCCGGAGGACCTGAAAGCGTTCTTCGAGGTCATTCAGGGCCTGAACCGGGATGGCAAGCTGCTGGCCTACCACGACCGCAGCGACGGTGGCCTGCTGGTCACGCTGCTGGAGATGGCCTTTGCAGGTCATGCCGGTCTTGAAATCAAGCTCGACTGGCTGATCGACGAGCCGGTGGAAGCCTTCAATGCGCTGTTTGCAGAAGAGCTGGGGGCGGTGATCCAGGTCAATCGCCAGCACACCGAAGAAGTGCTGACCCAGTTCGCCATGGCCGGTATCGAAACCTGCGGGGTGATTGCCCGCCCGCGTTACGACGATCAGGTGCGCGTGACGCTGTTCGAAGAGCCGCTGCTGGAAACCACCCGTCAGCTGACCCAGCGCACCTGGGCCGAGACCAGCTACCGGTTGCAGGCGCTGCGCGATAACCCCGAATGCGCCAAGAACGAATTCGACAACCTGCTCGACGTGCGTGACCCCGGTCTCAGCGCGGCGCCGACCTTCGATGTCAATGACGACATCAGCGCGCCTTACGTCAACACTGCCAAGCCAGCGGTGGCCGTCCTGCGTGAGCAGGGGGTCAATGGCCAAGTGGAAATGGCCTGGGCCTTCCACAAGGCCGGGTTCGATGCGGTGGATGTGCACATGAGCGACATCCTGGAAGGTCGTGTCTCGCTGGATACCTTCCAGGGCCTGGTGGCCTGTGGGGGCTTCTCCTATGGCGACGTGCTGGGGGCAGGCGGCGGCTGGGCCAAGTCGGTGCTGTTCAACGAACGCGCCCGCGAGCAGTTTGCGGCGTTCTTCACCCGGGACGACAGCTTCTCGCTGGGGGTGTGCAATGGCTGCCAGATGCTGTCGCAGCTCAAGACGCTGATCCCGGGCGCCGAAAACTGGCCCAGCTTCGTGCGCAACGAATCCGAGCAGTTCGAAGCCCGCGTGGCCATGGTGCGGGTAGAGAAAAGCCCCTCGATTCTGCTGGCCGGCATGGAAGGCTCGACGCTGCCCATCGCCGTGGCCCACGGCGAAGGGCGTGCCGAGTTCCGCGATACGGCGCACCTGCGCAGCATGCAGTCGAGCAGCCAAATTGCCCTGCGCTACATCGACAACTACGGTCAGGTCACCACTCGCTATCCGGCCAACCCTAATGGTTCCCCGTCGGGTATCACGGGGCTGACCACGCCGGATGGCCGTGTGACCATCATGATGCCTCACCCGGAGCGGGTGACGCGGGCAGTGACCAACTCCTGGCGTCCGGCAGAGTGGACCGAGGACGGCGCCTGGCTGCGGCTGTTCCGCAATGCGCGGGTATGGCTGGGTTAAGCGACCTTAAACGGCAAGGCGATCCCTACCCTAACGGCGGCTTCTGGCCGCCGTTAGCGACTGTGCGTTCGATACCCATGGTTTGCTGTGAGACGCTATCAGGATGCGCTGGCGGGCGGCTCCTCGGTGCTGGCCGGTGTGAGCCCCAGCCTGGATTCCAGCGTTTCGAGTTCCAGGCGATAACGCTCGACGAGATACTCGAAGCGTCCCAGGTCGTGGCCGCAATCCATGCAGAAAACATGTGCCGTATCGCGACGGGTGGCGGGCAAGCGCTTCTGGCGGCTACCGCATTTTGGGCATTCGAGGCTGAAATGTTGAGTTGCCATGGTAAACCTCTTTCTCAAGCGACTGCGTAATGGAAGGAGTCGTCAGCGGGGAGCAATAGCCCCTCACTGCTCAGACGCGACGAAAGTCGCAATAGTTCAATAGCAGGCTAATTAATTTGCCGATACCCAAAACACCCACGTCCTCCCCGCAGCTGCGCGCCTACCAGCAGGAAGCGGTCAAGCGGGTGGTTCACCACTTTCGCGCCACCAGCGACCCGGCGGTGGTCGTGCTGCCCACGGGCAGCGGCAAGTCGCTGGTGATTGCCGAGCTGGCGAGGCTGGCCCGTGGGCGGGTGCTGGTACTGGCCCACGTTCGCGAGCTGGTGGAGCAGAACCACGCCAAGTACCAGGCCTATGGTCTGGTAGCGGATATCTTCAGCGCCGGGTTGAAGCGCAAGGAGGCCAGTCGGCAGGTGGTGTTTGGCTCGGTGCAGTCGGTGGTGCGCAACCTGGCGCAGTTCAACGACGCCAGCTTCACGCTGCTGGTAATCGATGAGTGCCATCGGGTGTCGTTGGAGGAGGATTCCAGCTACCGCCAGGTGATCGACCATCTGCAGCGCCAAAACCCGCAGCTGAAGATTCTCGGCCTCACCGCTACGCCCTTTCGGCTGGGCCAAGGGTTTATCTACCACCGCCACTACCACGGTATGGTGCGCGGAGGAGAAGAGAGTTTCTTCACCGACTGCGTGTTCGAACAGCCGCTGCGCCTGATGGTCAAGCAGGGTTTTCTGACTGCCCCTCGGCGGCTGGACATGGCCATTGAGGGGTACGACTTTTCGGCGCTTGCTCCCTCCTCTAGTGGGCTGTTTCGGGAAGAAGAGCTTAATCGGGTGGTGGCCGGAAGTCGCGCCACGCCGGGCATCATTGCCCAAGTGGTCGAGCAGGCGGCCGACTGCCAGGGCGTGATGATTTTTGCCGCGACGGTCGCCCACGCCGAAGAGATCATGGGGTATTTGCCTGCCGACCAATCCGCGCTGATCACCGGCGCGACGGTCTCCGCCGAGCGCACCGCGCTGATCGATGCGTTCAAGGCGCGCAAGCTCAAGTATCTGGTCAACGTGGCGGTATTGACCACCGGGTTCGATGCCCCCCATGTGGATCTGATCGCGATCCTGCGCCCCACCGAGTCGGTGAGCCTCTATCAGCAGATCGTGGGGCGCGGACTGCGCCTCTCGCCGGGGAAGGAGGCGTGCCTGATCCTGGATTATGCGGGCAACCCCTGGGACCTCTATGCCCCTGAGGTAGGCGAGCCGCGTCCCGACAGCGATAGCGAGCCGGTGCAGGTCGAGTGCCCCGAGTGTGGGCATGCCAACCTGTTCTGGGGCAAGCGCGACGGCGAGCTGGTGATCGAGCATTTTGGCCGTCGCTGCCAGGGGCTGGTGGAGGACGGCGCCGGACGCCGTAGCCAGTGCACCTTTCGCTTTCGCTTCAAGGTCTGCGATGCGTGCGGGGCAGAGAACGATATCGCTGCCCGCCGCTGCCATGGCTGCGAGAAGCTGCTGGTGGATGCCGATGACAAGCTCAAGGAGGCGCTGCGGCTCAAGGACGCCAAAGTGCTGAGGGTGAGCGGCATGCAGCTGGAGGCGACCACCAACGGGCGCGGCTTGCCGCGCCTCAAAGTGACCTACCATGACGAAGACGGTGCCAGCCTGAGCGAATGGTTTGCCCTGGAGACTGCCGCCCAGCGCCGCGCCTTTTATGCGGTCTTCTTGCGCAACCACCTGCGCGCGCCGGGCGTGCCGTGGCAGCCAGCAACGCCAGACGACGTGGTGGCTGCCCAGTCTCGCCTGCGCCATCCCGACTTTGTGGTGGGCAGAAAGGTAGGCCGCCACTTTCAAATCCGCGACAAGCTGTTCGACTATCAGGGCCGCTATCGTAAAGCCGTCGAGGCGGCCGAGATGCCGCATTGATGGAGCGCTGTTACACTGCCGTTTTCAACTGACAAGGACTCGACCCGCGTGAGCGAGACGCCCAGCGCCGTGCAGGATCAAGACGCGATGCCCTCTACGGTGGAGCCCACCGTAGAGGGCCTTGGGCGCCTGTTCGATGAGCCCATTACGCAGCTGCCGGAAGACCTCTATATTCCCCCCGAGGCGCTACGGGTTTTCCTGGAAGCGTTCGAGGGGCCTTTGGATCTGCTGCTGTATCTGATTCGTCGGCAGAATCTCGACATTCTGCGTATCAACGTGGCGGTGATCACCCATCAGTACATCGAGTACGTGGAGATGATGAAGGCCATGGAGATCGAGCTGGCCGGCGAGTACCTGTTGATGGCGGCCATGCTGGCCGAGATAAAATCACGCACGCTGCTGCCGCGCCCCCCCAAGGCGGAAGGCGAGGAAGAAGAGGACCCCCGGGCGGAGCTGATACGCCGATTGCAGGAGTACGAGCGTCTCAAGGAGGCCGCTGAAGCGCTGGATGCCCTGCCCAGGGTGGGCCGGGACTGGTTCAGCGTGCAGGCGGGCCTGCCACCGCTGGAAACCCGCGTGATTCATCCCGATGTCGAGCTGGACGAACTGCTGGGCGCGCTGTCGGACATTCTCAAGCGGGCCGAGCTGGCTCAGGCCCACCAGATCAGTCGAGAGGTGCTCTCGACCCGGGAGCGCATGCTGAAGATCATGGAGCGCTTGCACGAAGATGGCACCCATGGGCGCTATACCCCCTTTGAAGCGCTGTTCTCCCTGGAGGAGGGGCGGGCAGGGGTCGTCGTGACGTTCATGGCCATTCTGGAGCTGGCCAAGGAGTCGATGATCGAAATCGTCCAGAACGCGCCGCTGTCGCCGATCCATGTGCGTGCTCGGCAGGCGGCGCTGGCCGATGAGGACGAGGACCCCTTTGCGCGGGAAAGTGATGACCCTGCGGACGAAGAGTCTGCCTTCGAACCTGACGAGGAGTCACGGTGAGAGACACCACGTTGGACGATATTGTCGAAGCCGCGCTGCTGGCGGCCGGAGAACCGCTGCCCGTGGAGCGGCTGGAGACGCTGTTTCTGGCGGATGAGTGCCCGTCTCGCAAGGCGCTGCGCGACGCCCTCGCGCGGTTGGCCCGGCGCCACGAGGACGGGGCGCTGGAACTGGTCGAAACGGCCTCGGGCTTTCAGCTGCGCATTCGCCCGCGGCTGTCGCACTGGGTGTCGCGGCTGTGGGATGAGCGCCCCCAGCGCTACTCCCGTGCCTTGCTGGAAACCCTGGCGCTGATTGCCTACCGTCAGCCGGTGACCCGGGGCGATATCGAAGAAGTGCGGGGCGTCAGCGTCAGCAGCTCGATCATTCGCACGCTGATGGAGCGGGGCTGGGTACGCATCGTCGGGCACCGCGACGTGCCGGGGCGTCCCGCCGTGTATGCCACGACGCGCAGCTTTCTGGATGACTTCGGGCTCAAGACGCTGGATGCCTTGCCGCCCATGCACACGCTGGTGGCCGCCGACGAAGCAGCATTGGCTGAGGAACCGCCCGCTGCGACGCATGTCGCACTGGACGAAGCCGTCGAAACCGTGCAGGATGCGCCACCCCAGCAAGATCAGAACACGTCGGCAGCGAGTGCCGACCCCCACGCCGAGACGGCGTTAACCCAGCCGCTGAGCTTTGCCGATCTGGAGGCACGGCTTGCGGCACGTGCCCAGCGTCGAGATGAGGACGCGGGCACGCAGACCAACGATGTGAGGTCAGACGACCATGAGTCAGAGTAACAACACCACGCCGCCCACCAGCGAAAAACTGCAGAAAGTGCTGGCCCGTGCGGGCCTTGGCTCCCGCCGTGAAATGGAAACCGCGATTGCCGATGGCCGGGTGAAGGTGAACAGCCAGGTGGCCAAGCTGGGTGACCGCGTGGAAGCCCGCGACAAGGTCAGCTTCGATGACCGCCCGGTCACGCTGCGCCCGGAAGAAGAAGTGCCGCGTCGGGTCATCATGTACAACAAGCCGGAAGGCGAGCTGTGTACCCGCAAGGACCCGGAAGGCCGTCGCACGGTCTTCGAGCGTCTGCCGCGCCTGAAAGGCGAGCGCTGGATTGCCATCGGGCGGCTGGATATCAATACCAGCGGCCTGCTGCTGTTCACCACCGACGGTGAACTGGCCAATCGCTTGATGCACCCCTCCACCCAGGTGGAGCGTGAGTACGCGGTACGGGTCATGGGCGACGTCAAGCGAGAGCATATCGTCGCCATGGTGGATGGCGTCATGCTGGAAGACGGCCCCGCCCGTTTCACCGACGTGCAGGAGTTTGGTGGTGAAGGCATCAACACCTGGTTCCACGTGGTGATTCTGGAAGGCCGCAACCGCGAAGTGCGCCGCTTGTGGGAGTCCCAGGGGCTCACCGTCAGCCGCCTGAAGCGCGTGCGCTACGGTAATATCTTCCTCGACAAGCGTGCCAAGGCGGGCGAGTGGGTAGAGCTTTCCCAGGACGAAGTCGACGATCTGGCGACCCTGGCCCACCTGGAAACCCGCAAGGTGCCCGAGCTGACGCCGGACGAGAAAAACCGCTGGAGTCGCGACAAGCACAAGCGTCGCCCGGTTCAGGCCATGCGCAAGCCCAAGCGTCGTTAAGCGATGCTCGCCGCGCGGTGTGGGGACACCGAGCACCGCGCGGTTTTTTTAGACGAAAGACAAAAAAGGCTTGCTATTGTCGGGTGTGATCCGTACTATATGCATCCGTTCGGACGGGTCGTTAGCTCAGTTGGTAGAGCAGTTGACTTTTAATCAATTGGTCGTAGGTTCGAATCCTACACGACCCACCATTCGAACAGCGGCGATGTTATCAGGTGATACACTACGGTAACGCCGTACAGAGCGGCGAAAGCCCTCAGAAAAGCAGCAGGATTTGGGTCGTTAGCTCAGTTGGTAGAGCAGTTGACTTTTAATCAATTGGTCGTAGGTTCGAATCCTACACGACCCACCAAATTCAACGCCCCTGGTAGCTTGCTGCCAGGGGCGTTCTGCTATGCGCGTTCTGCCCTGGCGATGGGCAGGGTGCATCGGCAAATCATGCCGCACTGCAGCGTGCGGTTCTGCTTGCAGCAGGCAATACTTGTCCACCACAATGGACCTGTAACGATGTGTGGATTTGGCTGTCGATCATGCTCGGCAGCGCTGGCCCGCAGTAGCAGGCCAGATCGGCAACCGGCGAGTGCGACAGACGCAGCGGCCAGTTGCCCCGAGGGCGGCGCATGCGGAGCGCATACGTCGCAACTGGTGTTTAACGGGGGGATTCCCTGTTCGTCACAGTGGTAGACACGATGACTATTCTGACTTCTCAAGTGGCGCTGGAAGCACCGCTTCCCAGCCCATACTGCCCAACGCGCATCCCGGCGGAAGACGAAGCCCGCGTGGCCGAGATCAAACAGCTGCTCAAGGCCCACAACGCCGTTCTGGTGGCGCACTACTATACCGATGACGCCATTCAACAGCTGGCCGAAGAGACCGGTGGCTGCGTGGCAGACTCCCTCGAAATGGCCCGGTTTGGCGCTCGCCACGACGCTACTACCCTGGTGGTGGCTGGGGTACGCTTCATGGGCGAGACAGCCAAGATCCTCTCCCCGGAAAAGCGGGTGCTGATGCCCACCCTGGAGGCCACCTGCTCACTGGATATCGGCTGCCCCATCGACGAATTCAGCGCGTTCTGTGACGCCCACCCGGACCGCACGGTGGTGGTCTACGCCAACACTTCGGCGGCCGTCAAGGCGCGTGCCGACTGGGTCGTGACCTCCTCGATCGCCGTCGAGGTGATCGAACATCTGCAGGCCAAGGGGGAAAAAATTCTCTGGGCGCCCGACAAGCATCTGGGGGGCTACATCCAGAAAAAAACCGGCGCCGACATGCTGATGTGGGATGGCGCCTGCATCGTCCATGAGGAGTTCAAGGCCAGGGGGATCGAGGACCTGAAACGCCTGTACCCCGAGGCAGCCGTGCTGGTGCACCCGGAGTCGCCGGAAGCGGTCGTCAAGCTCGCCGATGTGGCTGGTTCGACCTCGCAATTGATCAAGGCGGCGCAAACGCTGCCCAACGACAAGCTGATCGTGGCCACCGACCGCGGCATCTTCTTCAAGATGCAGCAGGCCGTGCCGGGCAAGACGCTGTTCGAAGCGCCGACCGCAGGCAATGGAGCCACCTGCCGTAGCTGTGCCCACTGCCCGTGGATGGCGATGAACGCGCTGGATAACCTGGCGGGCGCGCTGCGCGAAGGCAGCGGCGAAATTTTCGTCGATGCGGCCTTGCGTCAGCAGGCGCTCAAGCCGCTGGAGCGGATGCTGAACTTCAACGCCTAGGTTCTGCCTGGCGTGAATGCACAAGGCCCGGCGCCCTTTGGCGCCGGGCCTTGGCGTATTTGGCTGAGCGGTGGCTGGGCGGCGTGGCTAAAATTTTTCCAGCGCTTCCCGGTACTCGATGAACGCTTCGCGGCGCTGCTCGATGCGCGCCAGTGCCTGCTGGTCGTTCTCCTGCTGGGCAGCGTCTCGGGCGATGCCTAGCTGGCGAATGCCGCTATCCATTCGGCCGGTGAGCTGCAAATGTTCGGCCCGGGCCAGGTGCCCCCAGCCATTGTGGCCACTGCGGCCAGCCGCTTCCGCCAGCAGGTTGAACCCCTGAGGGTTGTCCGGGTGGCGCGCCGTGACTTCTCGCAGCAGCGTGTAGGCTGCCTGAGGGTCGCGCTGCAGCTGCGCTTCTGCCAGGGTGAGCTGAGCGGGCAGGTAGTTGGGCATCAGCCGCAACAGCCGCTGGCTGCGCTGGATGGCATCGTCATAGCGCTGGGCCTGCAGGGCCACCTGGGCGGCCGAGGCGGGCAGCATGGCGTAATCCGGCAGCTCGCTGGCCAGCCGATCCAGAGTCTGGAGCGCCTGATCGGTCTGGCCATTCTGCGCATCGATCAGGGCTGAAACATAGCGCAGGGCGGGCTCCTCGGCGCTCTCCTGTTCGAGACGGGCCGCCGCTTGTTGAGGGCTGTTACGATGGATGCTGAGCAGTGCTCGGGCGCGCATCATGTCGTACAAGGTATCGCTGGTGTATCGATTGGCGACGCTGAGCTGTGCCGCCCGGGCCTGGGCATCGCTCAAGCGGCTGTCGGAGACCGGGTGGGTCAGCAGAAATTCCGGGGGCGTGCCGCCCTGCAGGCGCGCCATGCGCTGCATGGCGCCAAACATGCGCACCATGGCTTCGGGGTCGTAACCGGCGGCGGCCATGGCTTGCAGGCCCACACGGTCGGCCTCCTGCTCGAAGCGCCGCGAGTAGCTGAGCTGGTCCTGAATCAGCGCCGCCTGGGAGCCCATGGCGGTGGCGATACCGGCATCGCCACCGCCGCTGGCGGCAATCAGCATGCCCGCCAGCATGGCGGCCATGGCGGGCAGTTGCGTCTGCTCCGCCCGAGCGCTGCCGCGCGCGTAGTGGCGCTGGGAGAGGTGCCCCAGCTCGTGGGCAATGACCGAAATGAACGCGCCTTCATCCTCGGCAAAGGCAAACAGCCCCGAGTTGATGCCCACCACGCCACCGGGCACGGCAAAAGCGTTGAGCGAGCGGTTATCGACCATTACCGTGGTCGTCTGCAGATTGCCCAGCTGGCTATGGGGCGCCAGCCTGGCCACCAGGCTCTCCAGGTAGTCGTTGACGATGGGGTCCTGCCACTGAGGGGCATGGGCCCTGAACTGGCGCAGCCAGGCACGGCCCAGGCGATACTCCTCGTTGCTCACCGAAGTGGAGGCGCCCCCCAGGGTGGGCAGCTGATAGCTGTCACTGCTCTGAGCAGGCGCGCTGAGGCCCACAGTGCCCAACAGCAGGGCCAGTGCGCAGGCCAGGCGTGGCGTAACAGTCTTAAGGTGCGCCATGGCATCCCTCGTGATGGTTCTCGATTCGCACGATCATTGCGGTGATGGATGTTGCAAACACAGGCTGTGACATTGATTCAGGCAAGGAAGTGCCGTTAAATCGAGACAGGCTGGTCATCGTCCGAACAGTGTATGCAACAATACCGTGGTTATGTAGCGGTGAACGGTGGTCGTTATGAATCGCTGTATGAATAGCTGTGTCATGGGTCGTTTTGTTATGGGTAAAAGCGCTTTCACAAGGGAGAGGGTATGTCTGAGCAAATAGCATCCGCGCTGGCCGAGGGGGTAGAGCCCGATGCGGTACTGGACGCTACCGGGCTGCACTGCCCGTTGCCGCTGTTGAAGGCCAAGCAGGCGCTAGCCGGGTTATCGGCAGGCCAGTTGCTGGAGATACGTGCCACCGATGCGGGCTCCTGGCGCGATGTCGCTTCCTTCGCCGAGCTGAGTGATCATCGGCTGGAAGCCAGAGTTCAGCAGGGCGAGATCTACGTGTTCTGGCTGCGTAAAGCCGGGGCGGCTCGCTCATGACCATGCGCGCCATTCTCAGAAGCTGGATCGAACGCTATTTCTCCGATGAAGAGGCACTGGTCCTGCTGGTGGTGCTGATCGCGGGGCTGGCAGCCATCGTGCTGTTTGGCCGCATGCTGGCGCCTTTCTTCACCTCATTGGTGCTGGCGTTTTTGCTGCAGGGGCTGGTCAGTGGGCTGACCCGGCGAGGCGTGCCCCACTTGTTGGCGGTCATCATCGTGTTCGTGGCCTTTGTCAGCGTGCTGCTGTCCATGGCGTTCATTCTGATGCCGTTGATATGGAACCAGCTGGTGGGGCTGGTGCAGGAGACGCCACGCATGTTTGCCACGGCGCAGATATGGCTGGACGAGCTGCAGGCGCGCTTCCCCAACCTGATCACGCCTGATCAGATGCAGAGCTGGATCGGGGTGGCCGGACGCGAGATCAGCCAGGTAGGGCAGCGCGCCTTGACGCTGTCGCTGTCGTCGCTGGGTAACGTGATGTCGTTGATCATCTACCTGGTGCTGGTGCCCATTCTGGTGTTTTTCATGCTCAAGGATCGCGAGGCGCTGGTAGGGTTTGCGCTCTCGCTGCTGCCGCAAAAGCGCTCGCTGTTGACGCGTATCTGGCAGGAAATGGATCGCCAGATCGCCAACTACATCCGTGGCAAGGCCATCGAGATCGTGATTGTCGGTACGGTCTCGTATCTAACCTTTGCCCTGTTTGGGCTGCCCTATACGGCGCTATTGGCCGTGCTGGTGGGCTTCTCCGTGTTGGTGCCTTACATCGGTGCTGCGGTGGCCACCATTCCCGTGGCGGCGGTGGCGGTCTTTCACTTTGGCGTCAGCGAGCAGTTTGCCTATGTGCTGCTGGCCTACGGCATCATTCAGGCCCTGGACGGTAACGTGCTGGCGCCGGTGCTGTTTTCCGAGACCAACAACATTCATCCGGTGTCGGTCATTCTAGCGGTGCTGTTTTTCGGCGGTATCTGGGGGTTCTGGGGGGTATTCTTTGCCATTCCCTTGGCCACCCTGTTGAAAGCCCTGGTGACCGCATGGCCCAGAGGGTTGGAAGGGCACCAGGAGTTGCGTGACCAGATAGAGCTGAAGGCCGACTAGCCCCAACAGGCTGACGGCGTCGAGGGGCTCGATGCCGTCAGCCCGAGTTGTCAGAACGCGTTATTCGCCATTCAGTGCCTGAGCGGCTGCCAATACCTCCTCCGCGTGACCGGGGACCTTGACGCCACGCCACGCTTTGGCGAGCTTGCCATCCCGGTCGATCAAAAACGTGCTGCGCTCGACCCCCAGGTGCTCCTTGCCGTACATCTTCTTCAGTTTGATGACGTCAAACAGCTGACAGACCGCTTCGTCCTTGTCCGAGATCAGCGCAAAATTGAAGTCCTGCTTGGCCTTGAAGTTCTCCTGGGCGCGCAGGCCGTCTCGAGAAATGCCGATGACCACGGTGTTGGCGGCATCGAAGGCCGCCTTGCGGTCACGGAAGTCGCCGCCTTCGGTGGTACAGCCCGGGGTGCTGGCCTTGGGGTAGAAGAAAATCACCACCTGCTGGCCGCGTAGTTCGGACAGCGTGATGGTGGTGTCGCCAGTGGCGCTGGCCGAAAAGTCGGGAACGGGTTGACCGAGTTCGAGTGACATACAAGCTCCTCACAGATAGGGGTTCGCCAAGATTACACGCATGCGCCGCCGTGCTGTCAAAGCGAATCGTTCTGGTTTGGCCCGGCTCAGTGGTAAACTCTGCGTGCTTTACGCTGTACAGGCTCGAATCGCCTGAGTACCATTTGCTGTTTACAGGCGGGGTCATCGTGTTCCTTCGAGGTATCCGCGCCGCGTCTTTTACTCGATCATGGGCCATGCCACCCCGCCTGGCCGGGCGAGTTCCACTTTTTTGCAGGTGAGGAAAATACGGATGATCACAGGCAGCATTGTCGCCCTCGCGACGCCGATGAAGGTCAATGGCGACATCGACTGGGAGGCGCTTCGTCGCCTGGTGAACTTCCATCTCGAGAACGGTACCGATGCCATCGTGGCCGCAGGCACTACCGGTGAGCCCACCACCATGTCGTTTGCCGAGCACTTCGATGTGATCCGCAGCGTCGTGGAAGAGGTCAATGGGCGTATCCCGGTCATTGCCGGTACCGGCGCGAATGCCACCTCCGAAGCGGTCGAGCTGGCGCGCTATGCCAGCGAAGTAGGCGCCGATTACTGTCTCTCCGTGTGCCCTTACTACAACAAGCCTACTCAGGAAGGCCTGTACCAGCACTTCAAGGCGGTGGCCAAGGGCAGCAAACTGCCGGTCATCCTCTATAACGTGCCGGGACGTACCTGCTCGGATCTCTACAACGAAACCGTCATTCGCCTGGCCGAGGTGGACAATATCATCGGCCTGAAGGATGCCACCGGGAACCTTGAGCGCGCCGAAGATCTAATCTCTCGCCTGAAGGGCAGCGACTTCATGCTCTACTCCGGTGACGATGCCACGGCCTGTGATTTCATGCTGATGGGTGGCCATGGTGATATTTCGGTCACCGCCAATGTGGCGCCCAGGGCGATGCACGAGCTGTGCGCCGCCGCGGTGGCAGGGGATGCCGACAAGGCGCATCAGATCAATACGCGCCTGATGCCGCTGCATACCAACTTGGGTATCGAGTCCAACCCGATCCCCGTCAAGTGGGCGCTGAATCGCATGGGTTACATGGAGCAGGGCATCCGCCTGCCGCTGACCTGGCTGTCCGAAAAGTACCACGGTACGGTAAACGAAGCGCTGCAACTGGCGGGTTTGATCAAGGAGTAACCCCAGGCGCTGCGAACGCATTTGCTACCCGGTGACGATGTACCTGCCGGGTAAATGACCTGATGACTGTTAAGGTGGCTTGATGAGCTCTGTGCTAGAAAAACGTGCGCTGAAATGGATTCCGCTGGCGCTGGCTGCAACCGTCACGCTGGCGGGCTGCGCGCGTGACGGGTACTACCACGACCGTAACCTGGACTACACCGAAGCCGCGCCAGCGCCGCCTCTCGTTTTGCCGGAAACGCGCAATACTCAGCGTTATCGGGATGCCATGCCGGTTCCTCAAGCGGGCCTGCAAGGGTCGCGTGTCGATGAAGCCGCGCGTATCGGTCCGCCACCTTCTCTGGCGCTAGGCAGCGGGCTGGAGCCGGAGTACGTCGAGCGGCGTCAGGCGGGTGACCAGGTCTGGCTGGTGGTAGCCGCAGACCCCGGCGCGGTATGGCCTCAGTTGGAGGGGTTCGTGCGCAGTCGCCAACTGGGTGTTCAGGAGAGCAGTGCGACCCAGGGCGTCATCGTGACGCCTCAAGCCACGTTACGCTTGCAGAGCGCCCTGCGTGCCGGCAGCAGCGAAGTGCGCTGTGAGCAGGGTGGGCAGAGCGTCGAGAGCTGTGTGGCGGCGCTGGAGCAGTACCTCGGTGCGCGTAGCGCAACGGCCAGCGCTTCCTCCTGGACTGCGCAACGCCTTGCCAGCGAGCAAACGCTGCAAATGCGTCAGCAGGGCGATGAGTGGGAGGTCCTGATTCCGCAGCCCATCGAGCGCGTCTGGGCCGAAATGAACCACTACCTGGCGCTGGATTTCACCCAGGAAGGCCAGCGTGATCTGCTGGAAGCCTCGGCTGACGACTATGAGTTCCTGGTCGAATACATGACCCAGACCGAGCGTGGACGTAACCCGCTGCAGATCGTGTTCAGCCAGGACGTGCGCCGCATGTCCCAGAATATTCGCCTCGTGCTCCAGCCGGAGGGCAACCAGACCGTGCTGCGTGCCGTCAATGCCAGCGAGCGTGGATTCAGTGCAGATGACCAGCGCGAGTTGCTCGAGCGTGTCTCCGGCTACTTACGTTAACTCTTAGACCTTGATTTTAGACGGAGCCCCCATGGAAAAGCGCCAGGAACTCTATGCCGGTAAGGCAAAATCCGTATACACCACCGACGACCCTGACTTGCTGGTACTGCATTTTCGTGACGATACCAGTGCCTTCGATGGCAAGAAGAAAGAGGCGCTCGCCCGTAAAGGCATGGTGAACAACATCTTCAATGCCTACATCATGCAGCGCCTGGAAGAGGGCGGCATCCCCACCCACTTCGAACAGCAGATTTCCGACACCGAAAGTCTGGTCAAGAAGATGGAGATGATTCCCGTCGAGTGTGTCGTGCGTAACATTGCCGCGGGTGGGCTGGTGAAGCGTCTGGGCGTGGAAGAGGGCATTGCGCTCAACCCGCCTACCTTCGAGCTGTTCCTGAAGAACGACGAGAAGGGCGACCCGATGATCAACGAGTCGCTGGCCGAAACCTTTGGCTGGGCCACGCCGGAACAGCTGAGCAAGATGAAGGCGCTCACCTTCAAGGTGAACCACATCCTCAAGCAGCTGTTCGCCGAAGGCGATATGCTGCTGGTGGACTACAAGCTGGAGTTCGGTCTCTTCAAGGGTGAGGTCGTGCTGGGTGACGAGTTCTCCCCGGACGGCTGCCGCCTGTGGGATGCCAATACCCGTGAGAAGCTCGATAAGGACCGCTTCCGTCAAGGGTTGGGCGGGGTCATCGAGGCCTATGAAGAAGTCGGCCGTCGCCTGGGTATCACCTTCCCCGCCTGATCCGTCAGGCTTGCCATGGGGCCGCTCGCTGGCGCCATGGTCACTTGCGGTCTTCGGGCTCTATCGCCACCACCTCCAGGGTGGTGGCGTCGTTTTCGGCGGCGGTCAGCGCCCGAAAGCGCACATCGACATTGCGCAGGCGCACCCCGTAAAGACGTTCGGCCTGTCCGCCCCGCTGATAAGCAGGGCGGGGGTCCTGGCCCAGCACCTGCTCGATCAGCGCCCGCAGCGACGCGCCATCCTGGCGTAGGGATAGCACGCCGTGAGCCTCTGGCGAGAACACCACGGCCACCGTCTCCGGCGGTTGAGGGGCAAACCCCGCCTGGGCGCTGGGAATGGCCTCTGCCCAGGGCAGGTAGGGCTTGATGTCCACCACGGGGGTGCCGCTGACCAGATCACAGCCCGCCAGGTGAAGCGTTACGCCGGGCCCGGTCTCGATGCCGGAGAGTGCGACCAGCGACAGCCCCAGCCGATTGGGGCGATGGGTGCTGCGGCTGGCGAAGACGCCCACTTTGCGATTCCCCCCCAGCCGAGGCGGGCGTACCAGGGGCGACCAGCGTTCGGGGCTTTGGTGAAAGATGAACGATAGCCACAGGTGGCTGAAGTCTTCCAACCCGCGTACGGTCAGTGGGTCGTCGAAAGGGTGGGCCAGTACCAGGCGCGCATGGGCTGCCGGGGCCAGGCCAGGCTGGCGAGGCACGCCAAACTTGTCCGGGTAGTCGCTGATGATATGGCCAATGGGCGTGATCGAAAACGGCCCGTGGCCCCGAGAATCGTGCATGGCACTCCCTTTTGCGTGTCAGCGCGCTTGTGCATGGTGGCATGGCGACGCACGCTCGATGAATTCAAGCTCGGCTGGCACGGGTTGCCCGCCAGGGCGATGAGTATAGACTAGCCAACGGAACCGACACAGCGCTGCGCTTGACGGCCAGCGGTCACCCCATTGAGGCAACGTATGTCCAACATCGACCCTTCTTCACCGGCATCCACGCCAACGGCCCGCGTCACGTATCGCGCGGCGCTGGCCAAGGACGCCGCCGACCAGGCCGAAGTGTTCTACCACGCCGTCATGCAAGGCGCAGCCAACCATTATGGGCTGGCCGAGCGGCGCGCCTGGGCCCATGCGCTGCCCCGTGAAGGCACCGCCTGGGCGGCGCGTCAGGCGCTCTACACGACGCTGGTGGCCGCCTGCGATGGCCGCTGCGTTGGCTTTCTCGAGCTGGACGTGAGCGGTGGGCGCATTGAAACGCTTTACGTCTGGCCGTCGCTGGCGGGGCGTGGCATCGGCACCACGCTGTTGATCCATGCCGAGCGCATTCTGCTGGAACATGGCGTGGCGCAAGTGGAAATCGAGGCCAGCCGGATGCTGCTCGAACGACTGCAGCGCCGTGGCTACGATAACCTCGGCGAGCAGTGGGTCGAGCGCAGTGGTGAGATGCTCCAGCGCTACCGGCTGGTCAAGCAGCTCAGCGCGGTGGAAACCTGACGATCAAACGTTGAAGGTTTGAGTGATGCGCATCGACAGATCGACGGAGGCCACATCCTTGGTGAGGGCGCCGCTGGAAATGCAGTCCACGCCGGTGTCCGCAATGGCTTTCAGCGTCGAGTCATCGACGTTGCCGGAGGCTTCCAGGGTGGCGCGACCCCCATTGATCTCTACCGCTACGTGCAGGTCTTCGATGTCGAAATTGTCCAGCATGACGATATCGGCGCCCGCTGCCAGCGCTTGGTCCAGCTCTTCGAAGGTTTCGACTTCCACTTCCACCGGTACGTCGCTGGCCAGCTTGCGGGCCTGCGCCACGGCGGCCTGAATGCCACCACAGGCCGCGATGTGATTCTCCTTGATCAAGAAGGCATCCCACAGGCCCAGGCGGTGATTATGGCCACCGCCGCAGGTGACCGCGTACTTTTGTGCCAGGCGTAGCCCCGGCAGCGTTTTGCGGGTGTCCAGCAGGCGCACACTGGTACCCTCGATCAAGTCCACGTAGCGGCGGGTGGCGGTGGCCGTGGCAGACAGCGTCTGCAGAATGTTCAGCGCGGCGCGCTCGCCGGTCAGCAGGCTGCGGGCGGGGCCTTCGAGCTCCAGAAAGCAGTGCTGGGCCTCCAGCAACTCGCCATCGCTGGCCTGCCAGCGTAGCGTGACGCGCTCGTCCAGACAGCGGAAAATTTCCTCGACCCAGGCAACGCCGCAGAGGACCGCCGGTTCGCGGGTAATCACCTTGGCGGTGGCCCACTGGTTTTCAGGGATCAGCTGTGCGGTGATGTCCCCGGTGCCCAGGTCTTCCGCCAGCCAGCGGGGAACGCAGGTGCGAATCTCTTCATCAAGCGCGGTTTGATAATGCATAGCAGTGGGTTCTCGAAGCGTGATCTTGGGTGAAAGGCATTATAGTGAAACACAACGCGAACGTAGAGGAGCAAGTCAGCCGAATGAACCAACTCGCATCCCAGGGCCAGTGGGCCAAGGCTCGACAGGTCGTGTCACCCAACCAGGATGCGCGGCCCGAGCAGGAAGTGTCGCTGCTGTTGCTTCACGCGATCAGCCTGCCCCCCGGGCAGTTCTCGGGTCACGCCATCGAGGCGCTGTTCACCAATCGGCTGGTGCCCGACGAGCACCCCTTCTTCGCTACGATTGCGCACCTGCGGGTGTCGGCGCACCTGCTGATTCGCCGCGATGGCGAGTGCGTTCAGTTCGTCGACGTCGACCAGCGCGCCTGGCACGCCGGGCAATCGCGCTGGTGGGACCCGGCTGCGCAGGCATGGCGGACACGCTTGAACGACTTCTCCGTGGGAATCGAGCTGGAGGGCGATGATCAGACATCGTTCAGCGAGGCGCAGTATGCGTCACTGGTCGAGGCCACGCACTGGCTGATGGCGCGTTACCCGGCGTTGACCGCTGAGCGGATCACCAGCCATGCCCATGTAGCACCTTTGCGCAAGACCGATCCCGGGCCCGCCTTCGACTGGGCCTATTTCCGCCAGCGCCTGTTTCCGCCAGCGCTTGATGGCGCCCACCCAATAGACGGTTAAACGGGGCAAATAAGTGGTTCTTTTAGCAACAAATGAAACGGTAGTTTGGTTACACGAAGGTATCCTAAGTCGTAGCGACCAAGGTCCTATAAAGCGCTTATGTTGCAGTGCAATAGTTTGTTTTCGAGTAACTATTCAGGTGGCTGCGGATGGGATATCGCCAACCACCTGATTTTTCTGGTATAGTGTGCCTAATCCTTCGGCATATCTATGCGGTGACATGACCATCAGCGATATCAACGTCGACGAGGCTCTGGAGCGGGTCCGACAGCAGCTCAAGGAAGACCAGACGGTCTCTCCGTCGCTGCGTGCGGCCATCGATGTGCTGATGTTGCTGGTCAAGCTCATGGCCGATCGCCTGGCCACCAGTAGCCGCAACAGCAGCAAGCCACCGTCCCAGGATCCCAATCGCCAGCGCCGCTCGCGCGCCAAAGGCGAGCGGCGCCCCGGCGGACAGCCAGGGCATGAGGGTAAGACGTTGGCGCCGGTGACGGACCCCGACGAGGTGGTCAAGCTCCGTGTCGATCGTCGGCAACTCCCCAAGGGGCGTTCTTACCGCCCGGTCGGCGTCGAAACGCGCCAAGTGCAGGACATCGTAATCCAGGCCGTGGTCACCGAATATCAGGCTGAGGTCCTCGAAGATGATCAGGGGCAACGCTACGTGGCGCCATTCCCCGAGGGCGTGACTCGCCCCATCCAGTATGGCCCTCGCCTCAAGGCGCATGTCGTCTATCTCTCCCAGTATCAGCTGTTGCCCTATGCGCGTATCCGCGAGTTGCTCACCTCGCAGTGCGGCCTGTCGCTGAGCACCGGCACCCTGTTCGCCTTCAACCAGGAGGCCTACCAGCGGGCCGAGGCGTTCGCCGAGTGGGTGATCCCGGCGCTACGTGAAGCAGCCACCGTCCATGCCGATGAAACCGGAATGCAGGTCGGTGGCAAACGCTACTGGCTACACAGCGCCTCCAACGAGGCCCTGACCTGGTTGGCCCCGCACCCCAAGCGCGGCCAGGAAGCGATGGACGCCATCGGCGTATTGCCCTTCGTGCGTGGCGTGCTGGTGCATGATCACTGGAAGCCCTACTACCGCTATCCGGATTGCCGGCACGCGCTCTGTAATGCGCACCACCTTCGGGAGCTGACAGCGGCCTGGGAGAACGATGGCCAGGCATGGGCCAAGGCCTTGCATGACCTGTTGTTGGAGATGCATCGCGCCGTGGAGGTGGCCGACGGCTGCCTCTCGGCCGATGAGACCCGAGCCTGGCGGCAGCGCTATCGAGATTGCCTGGCGAAAGGGGACGCCGAGAGCCCCCCGCCGGTGAAACCGCCACCTGGAACGCGAGGCCGGGCCAAGCGCACCAAGTCGCGCAACCTCCTGGAACGCCTCCAGGCGTACGAGGACGACGTGTTGCGCTTCCTCGACGACCCTGCCGCTCCCTTCACCAACAACCAGGGGGAACGCGATCTGCGAATGACCAAGGTCCAGCAGAAAATCTCGGGCTGTTTCCGCTCCTGGGAGGGGGCGGAGATTCTTCTGCCGGATGCGCAGCTTCCTCTCGACCGCCGTCAAGCAAGGGGTGGCGGCGCATACCGCACTGGAGCAACTGTTTGCGGGTGATGTGCCAGCCTTCATGCAGCAAGAAGCCCCGACTCAGCCAACCGGTGCTGAATAGTTACGTTTTCGATGGCTTTTTGCGGCGTGCCGCAATTGGCAGCGTGACGACTTTGCGGTATCTTCGCATATACAAAAGGCTAATTTTTACCAAAAAACTGTAGCTTAACTACATTCATGAAAGCGTAGCTCATTGAATGTAGGGTGAAAATCCCCTGCTCGATGCATCGCGTCGGCTATTCACAGGCCTGTGGTGGCCACACACCGCAGCCGCCCCAGGCCCGAAGGGTTGGCGGGGCTCATTGTCATTTATCGTCATTCGGAGAGACCTCTATGAGTCTGGAGACAAGAGAAGATCTCGATCCGGTCGAAACCACGGAGTGGCTGGAATCCCTGGAATCGGTGCTGGATCGTGAGGGCGAAGATCGCGCCCGCTACCTGATGACCCGCTTGGCGGATCGCCTGCGCCGGGACGGGATGAAGGTGCCCTTCTCGGTGACAACCCCCCACCGCAACACGATACCGGTTCATCGCGAAGCCCCGATGCCTGGCGATCTGTTCATGGAGCGTCGTATTCGCTCCCTGATCCGTTACAACGCCATTGCTCAGGTCATTCGTAACAACCGTGCCAATCCTGGGCTGGGTGGTCACATTGCAAGTTTCATGTCGTCGGCCACGCTGTACGATGTGGGCTTCAACCACTTCTTCCGCGCCCCCAAGGGGGATTTCGAAGGCGACCTGATCTATATCCAGGGCCACGTGGCACCGGGTATCTACGCGCGTTCCTACCTGGAAGGTCGTCTGACCGAAGAGCAGATGGACAAGTTCCGCCGTGAAGTGGATGGTGACGGCCTGTCGTCATACCCCCACCCCTGGCTGATGCCTGACTACTGGCAGTTCCCCACGGTGTCCATGGGCCTTGGCCCGATTCAGGCCATCTATCAGGCTCACGTGATGAAGTACCTGCATCACCGTGAACTGAAAGACATGAAGGACCGCAAGATCTGGTGCTTCATGGGCGACGGCGAGTGCGACGAGCCGGAATCGCTGGGTGCCATCTCGCTGGCTGGCCGCGAAAATCTGGACAACCTGATCTTCGTCATCAACTGCAACCTGCAGCGTCTGGACGGCCCGGTACGCGGCAACTCCCGCGTCATGGACGAGTTCGAAGGCGTCTTCCGCGGTGCCGGCTGGAACGTCATCAAGGTGGTGTGGGGTCGTCACTGGGATCCGCTGTTCGAGAAGGACAAGAAAGGCATCCTTCAGAAGCGCATGGACGAAGCGGTCGACGGCGAGTACCAGAACTACAAGGCCAACGGTGGCTCCTATACCCGCGAGCATTTCTTCGGCAAGTACCCGGAAACCGAAGCGATGGTCAAGGATCTCTCCGACGAGGATATCTGGAAGCTCAACCGTGGCGGTCACGACCCGTTCAAGGTCTATGCGGCCTATCACGAAGCCGTCAACACCACCAACGGCAAGCCCACGGTGATCCTGGCGCATACCGTCAAGGGTTACGGTATGGGGAGCGGCGATGGCGAAGCGGCCAACGAAGCGCACCAGGTCAAGAGCATGGAATACGAAGCGCTGAAGAAATTCCGCGACCGCTTCGGCATTCCGCTGACCGACGAACAGCTCAAGGAAGTCCCGTACTACAAGCCGGAAGAAGACTCTCCCGAGCTCAAGTACATGCACCTGCAGCGCGAGCGTCTCAACGGCTACCTGCCGAGCCGCCGCAGCGATTTCGAAGCGCTGGAAATCCCCAGCCTGGAAGACAGGACGTTTGCTTCCCAGATGGGCGGTTCCAAAGGCCGCGAAATCTCTACCACCATGGCCTTCGTGCGTATCCTGAACGGCCTGGTGAAGGACAAGCAGCTGGGCAAGCAGGTCGTACCGATCATCCCCGACGAAGCGCGTACCTTCGGTATGGAAGGCATGTTCCGTCAGCTGGGTATTTACACCTCGGAAGGTCAGAAGTACGAGCCGGTCGATAAAGGCCAGATCATGTACTACCGCGAGGACCAGAAAGGTCAGGTTCTCGAAGAGGGTATTTCCGAAGCTGGCGCCATGTCCGCGTGGATTGCGGCCGCTACTTCCTACAGCAACAACAACGTCACGCTGCTGCCGTTCTACATCTACTACTCGATGTTCGGCTTCCAGCGTATCGGTGATCTGGCCTGGGCCGCAGGCGACCTGCAGGCACGCGGCTTCATGGTCGGCGGTACCGCCGGGCGCACCACGCTGAACGGCGAAGGTCTGCAGCACCAGGATGGCCACAGCCTGATCCAGGCGTCTACCATCCCCAACTGCCGCAGCTACGACCCGACCTATGCTCACGAAGTTTCGGTCATCGTGCAGGATGGTCTGAAGCGCATGTTCACGGACAAAGAGAACTGCTTCTACTACCTCACCGTCATGAACGAGAACTACGAGCACCCCGAGCTCGAGAACGTCCCCGCCGACGATATCGTCAAGGGCATGTATCTGCTCAAGGAGACTCAGGGCGACAAGGGCCGCGTTCAGCTGCTGGGGTCGGGCACCATCCTGCGTGAAGTCGAAGCCGCTGCCGAGCTGCTGGCCAACGACTGGGACATCGGGGCCGATATCTGGAGCGTCACCAGCTTCAACGAGCTGCGCCGCGAAGCGCTGCTGCTGGAGCGCGAAGCCTTCCTGAACCCGGACGCCGAGGCCAGCAAGCCTCACGTGACCCAGTGCCTGGAAGGTCGTGATGGCCCGGTGATTGCCTCTACCGACTACATGAAGCTGTATGCGGACCAGGTACGCGCCTGGGTACCCAACGACTACACCGTGTTGGGCACCGATGGCTTTGGCCGTTCCGATACCCGCGAGAAGCTGCGCTACTTCTTCGAAGTGGATCGCTACTTCGTGACCGTTGCGGCGCTGCGCGCGCTGGCCGATCGCGGTGAGATTGATCGCAAGCACGTTGGCGAAGCGCTGAAGAAGTACGGCATCGATGCCAACAAGCCGAACCCGCTGACCAGCTAAACCGCTGCCCGGCGGGCCACTGCCCGCCGGCTCGATCCGATTTGGAAGGAGCGCGACCTTGAGTAGCGAAATCATCAAAGTTCCCGATATCGGTGGCGATACCGATGTCGAAATCATCGAGATTGCGGTGTCAGAAGGCGACGTCATTGAAGCGGAAGACACCCTGATCACTCTGGAATCCGACAAAGCCAGCATGGATGTACCGGCCCCGAAAGGCGGCAAGGTGGTCAAAGTGTTGGTGAAAGAGGGCGACAAGGTCTCCGAAGGCGACGACATCGTCGAGCTGGAAGTGGAAGGTAGCGGCGATGCCGAACCGGAAGCAAAAGCTGACAGCGCCGCCGAGGAAGCCCCCGCGCCCAAGCAGGAAGAGGCCCCTGCACCGGCAGCGAAAAAAGCCAGCGGTGGCAAGCAGACCGTTGACATCAAGGTGCCTGACCTGGGTGGTTCCGACAACGTCGAGATCATCGAAGTGGCCGTTGGCGAAGGCGACGACGTCAACGCCGAAGACACGCTGATCACGCTGGAGTCCGACAAGGCTTCCATGGACGTGCCCAGCCCGCATAGCGGGAAAATCGTCTCCTTGACCGTCAAGGAAGGCGATACCGTGTCGGAAGGCGATGTCATCGGCAAGATGGAAATCGCCGGTGGCGATGACGCTGCCGACGAAGAGCCTGCCAAGGCCGAACAGCCTGCCCCTGCCAGCGAGCCCGCCGAAGAAGAAGCGGCTGAAGAAGAGAGTGGCAGCGGTGAGCCAGAGCGCAAGGAGATCCGCGTGCCGGATCTTTCCGGCTCTGCAGACGTGCCCATCATCGAGATGGGTGTGTCGGTAGGCGACGAAGTCGACGTCGAAGACCCGCTGATCACGCTGGAGTCCGACAAGGCTTCCATGGATGTGCCCAGCCCTTACAAGGGCAAACTCGTCGAGCTGACAGTCAAGGAGGGCGATACCGTCTCCGAAGGCGACGTGATTGGCTACATGGAAGTGGCGGGCGCCAGGAAGGCCGCGCCGAAGAAAGCGGCGCCTGAAAAGGCATCGCAAAGCAGTGCCAGCCCGGCCAGCGCCAAGCCTGCGGCCAGTGGCGGCACGCCGAGCCCAGAAGCGCAAATGGCAGCACACAAGCCCCGTGACGGCAAGCTGGTACATGCTGGCCCGGCGGTACGCATGCTGGCCCGCGAACTGGGTGTCGACCTGGGGCTGGTGAAGCCCAGCGGCCCGAAAGAGCGCGTGCTCAAGGAAGACGTGCAGGCCTACGTCAAGCAGGTGTTGGCCAACCAGGGCAGCGCCCAGGCCGCCGCACCGGCAGCGTCAGGTGGCGCGGGTATTCCTGCCGTGCCGGAAGTCGACTTCAGCCAGTTCGGTGAAGTGGAAGAGAAGCCGATGGGCCGCCTGCTCAAGATGGGCGCGACCAATCTGCATCGCAGCTGGCTCAACGTGCCTCACGTCACCCAGTTCGACGAAGCCGATATCACCGAGCTGGAAGACTTCCGCAAGGCGATGAAGGCCGAGGCCGAAGCCCAGGGGGCGAAGCTCACGCCGCTGCCATTTTTGGTCAAGGCGTGCGCCTTTGCTCTGCGCAAGTACCCGCAGTTCAACGTCAGCCTGAAAGGCGACGGCGATACGCTGGTCTGGAAGAAGTACGTGCATATCGGTATCGCGGTGGATACGCCGGATGGCCTGATGGTGCCCGTACTGCGCGATGCCGACAAGAAATCCTTGATCGAGATCGCCAAGGAAATGGCAGAGCTGGGCAAGAAAGCGCAGACCAAGAAGCTCAAGCGCGACGAGATGACCGGTGGCTGCTTCACCATTTCGAGCCTGGGCTCGATCGGTGGCACGGCCTTCACGCCTATCGTCAATGCGCCTGAAGTGGCGATCCTGGGCGTGTCGAAAGCGCAAATGAAGCCGGTGTGGGATGGCAGTGCCTTCCAGCCGCGCTTGATGATGCCGCTGTCGCTCTCCTATGACCACCGGGCGATCAACGGTGCAGATGCGGCACGCTTTACTGCCTTCCTGGCAGACGTGCTCACCGATATCCGTCGTCTGTTGCTGTAATCAGACCACGAGCAAGCCACAAGCGGCGCCCCTATGGGCGCCGCTTGTGTTTCTATGGCGTCAGCAGCAAACCAGCGTGACCAAAGTACTAGCCATCGCCACTTTGCTGTTTTCGCTTGAAAAAACGCAAAATAATCGGCCTTTCAGGCTTTTGGGGAGTTGTGTCGCCTGAACGGCACGGTTATTGTCGATTCATTGATTTATTCGATCACCACCAATCAAGTACGAACATTCAAGGAGCAGTGCCATGCGTTTAATCCTGTTGGGTGCCCCCGGCGCGGGGAAGGGGACTCAAGCTCAGTTTATTTGTGAGCAGTTCAAGATTCCCCAAATTTCCACCGGGGATATGCTGCGCACCGCCATCAAGGACGGCACTGAGCTGGGTCTCAAGGTCAAGGAGATCATGAACAGTGGTGGGCTGGTGTCCGACGAGATCATCATCGACCTGGTCAAGGAGCGAATTAGCCAGCCGGACTGCGCCAACGGCTTCCTGTTTGACGGGTTCCCCCGCACCATTCCTCAGGCCGATGCCATGAAAGAAGGCGGCGTGAAGCTCGATCACGTGCTGGAAATCGCCGTGCCGGACGAAGAGATCGTCAGCCGCCTTGCCGGACGTCGTGTTCACCCCGCCTCGGGCCGTGTCTACCACATCGATCACAATCCGCCCAAAGAGCCGGGCAAGGACGATGTCACCGGGGAAGCCCTGATCCAACGGGAAGACGATCAGGAGTCTACCGTGCGCAACCGCCTGTCGGTGTACCACGACCAAACGGCTCCGCTGGTGGACTACTACCAGCAGTGGGCCAAAGAGGACCCGGCCGCTGCACCCCAGTACCACCGTGTGGA
Source organism: Vreelandella stevensii S18214 (assembly GCF_000275725.1). Classification (GTDB taxonomy): domain Bacteria; phylum Pseudomonadota; class Gammaproteobacteria; order Pseudomonadales; family Halomonadaceae; genus Vreelandella; species Vreelandella stevensii. The sequence continues at coordinate 57,095 of NZ_AJTS01000049.1, forward strand.
AGGGGTGGGCAGCGTGGCCGATATCACCCGCCAAGTGAAAGAAGCGCTGAACTGAGCCTGGTAACAGACTGCTCGACTGACGATGGCCCGCAGGTTCCCTGCGGGCCATCGTCGTCAAGGCCGCCAGGCGGTATACTGGCGGCCTATTTATTTCGGAGTGCCACACGGTTATGTCGTCGCGATATCTTCTGGCATTGGATGCCTCCTCCAGTGCCTGCTCTGCCGCGCTGCTGCGTCAGGAGAGTGATCAGTCCGAGTGCCTGGCGCGTTACGAAATGACGCCGCGCGCCCATACCAAACGCTTGATGCCGATGGTCGACGAGCTGCTGGCTACCGCTGCCATTGCGCCCGGGCAGCTGGACGCCGTCGCGTTTGGCCGTGGGCCGGGCTCCTTTACCGGCCTGCGCATTGCCGCCGGAGCGGCCCAGGGGTTGGCCTTCGGCCTGGAGCGCCCGCTGCTGGGTATCTCTACCCTGGAAGCGCTGGCCCTGCAGGTGCATCGCCGTTATCACTTTCGCCATGTGGTGACCGCGCTGGATGCCCGAATGGGTGAAATTTACGTGGCCAGCTGGCACTGCCTGAACGACGTGGTCAGCCCGCAAAGCGAGGAGCGTGTGCTGGCCCCAGGCGCTTTTAGACTGCCATCCGACGAAGCCGACTGGGTCGGAGTCGGCTCGGGCTTTGCGCTTTGGGACGCTTTCGATGTGGGAGTGCATGTGGGCATGACCCAGCACCTCAGCGACGACCTGGAGCCGCGGGCCGAAGAGATGGCCTGGCTGGCCGCGCGGGACCTGGACGCGGGGTTGGGTGTCGCCGCCCATGAAGCGCAGCCCGTCTACCTGCGTAACGACGTGGCCTGGAAAAAGCCGGCATGAGCCCGGCGCGCCCACCGATAGCGCTGCCCGCCGGTCTGACGCTGGAAGAGCGCGATGGCCGGTTGGCACTGGTCGGCGACGAGCGCCAGTACGGCAAGCCCTTGAGCGTCGATTTCGTGTCCGGCAAGGCAGCCCATCGGCGTCAGTTCGGCGGTGGGCGCGGCCAGCTGGTGGCCAAGGCGTGCGGGCTTTCCAAAGGCGTGACGCCGAGCATCGTGGACGCCACGGCAGGGCTCGGGCGTGACGCGTTCGTGTTGGCCAGCCTGGGTGCCGAGGTGCTGATGGTCGAGCGCGTACAGGCCATTGCCGCGCTGCTGGAGGATGGCCTGGCCCGGGCGGCCAGGGACGCCGAGACGGCGCCCATCACCGCGCGCATGCAGCTGCGTCATGGGGATGCCTGTGAGGCGCTGGCGGCGCTGGTGGCCAGCGCCGAGTTCACCCCGCAGGTCGTGCACCTGGATCCCATGTTTCCCCATCGCGAGAAATCGGCGCTGGTGAAGAAGGAAATGCGCCTGTTTCGTGAACTGGCCGGGGAGGACGATGACGCCCCGCGCCTGCTGGAAGCGGCGCTGGCGGTGGCCACTCACCGGGTGGTGGTCAAGCGCCCCCGTAAAGCGCCGCCTATTGCTGGCCCTGCGCCGCAGCATACAATCGAAGGCAAAACCAGCCGCTATGACCTGTACGTTCACCGCTCCTTGAGCCGCTGAGGCGGCCTGCAGGCAGGGCGCAAGAGAAGGAGTCTCTATGCAGTACGCGTGGCGAGAAGGTAACCGTGTGGCGCTTCTGCCGGAAGCGTCGCGCTTTCTGCCAGCCATGTTCGACGCCGTCCATCAGGCCCAGCACTATGTTTTCGTAGAGCTTTACCTGATGGAGTCGGGGGCGTTGGCCGACCAGATGATCGACGTGCTGGTGGCTGCGGCCGAGCGTGGCGTGCAGGTGTATGTGCTGCTGGATGGCTATGGCGCCATGGGGCTGAAGCGCGAGGATCGTGAACGGCTGCAGGAGGCCGGTGTAGCCTTGCAGCTGTTCAATCCGATTGGCTTCCACTCGCTGGCACGCAACCTGAGCCGTGACCATCGCAAGATCGTGGTGGTGGATGGCGAGGTAGCCTTCACGGGCGGGTTTGGCGCGGTGGATGAATTCCTGGAGGCCTGGTACGAAATCGCCGCCCGGGTCCAAGGGCCCGTGGTGGCCGATTGGGAGGCGCTGTTTCGTCGCTTGTGGCGTTCGCGGCTGACCCGTTATGCGTCCCCGCAAGGGCCGCGTCTGGCACTGCCGGAGGCGCGGGTAGCCGAGCCGCACGAAGAGGGCGTCAGGGGCAGGGTCATCTCGGGTCGTGGCTATCGCTACCAGGCCATTCGGCACTCACTCTACGCGCGGGTCCACCAATCTCGCCAACGACTGTGGCTATGTACGCCCTATTTCGTGCCGACCTTTTCGCTGCGTCGGCGGCTGGTGCGCGCGGCCCGGCGCGGGGTGGACGTTCGCCTGCTGCTGCCCGGTGCCAAGCATGATCACCCTGGGGTGCGTTACGCAGGCCAGCGCTTTTATCACAGCCTGCTGAAGGCGGGCGTGCGTATCTTCGAGTTCCAACCCACGTTCATTCATGCCAAGTTTGCGCTGGCAGACGACTGGGTGAGCCTGGGCTCCTGCAACTTTGACCACTGGAACCTGCACTGGAACCTGGAGGCCAATCAGGAGGTGGAAGATGCTGCCTTCGCCAACGACGTGCGCGAGCTGTTCGAGCGCAATTTTGCTGCCAGTGACGAGGTGGATGCCCAGGCCTGGGCCGCGCGGCCCTGGTGGCAGCGCGCCCGGGAGTGGGTATATGGCGCGCTGGATGGCCTGGTGACGCGGCTCAAGTAACGGTTTACCTGCGCTTTTTGCCTTTGGCTGGGGTTTTCTTGCGGGGCTTGGGTTTGGGCGTTTCCGGGGGCACGCGGTAGTGCAGGTAGAGGTCGAGCACCAGTTCGGGGAGCTGGGCCACCAGCGCTTCCTGATTGGCCTGGTCGCTGGCCATCTCGGCCATGTCGGGTTCGTCGTCAAACAGACCCGAGAGCAGCATGAAGGGCAGCAGCAGGGTGGCCGCAGCCTCTTCGTCCTCCTGGAACCAGGCGCTTTCGTCGCTGAACACGCCTTCCATGAAGCCTGCGCACCAGTCGCCGATGGGCGTCTCTTCGGCGGGCAGGCCATCCAGGGTCAGCTCGAAGGGCAGCTCCGGCAGACCGCCTTGCTCCAGCACCGCCATGGCGTTATCACGCAGCAGGCAGAGGAGGTGCGTGACCTCGTCGCGTTCAGCGTCGTCCTGGTAGTTGGGCTCGCCTTGAAAGAGCTCGGCAAGCCATGCGTCGCGTGGCTGTTCGCTGGGCGCCACGGCCAAGGCCACCAGGAAGCCATGGGCCGAGATCAGGTCCAGGGCATCTTCGCCCACGCGGTCCGAATCGAGAAAGTCGTCCAGCCTGTCCAGCTGCTCATCTTCCAGCAGCGGCTGGGGAGGCAAGCTGTCGGAAGCGGTTGCGGGGGGCTCGTTGTTGCGCTCTGCCATGAAAAGCCTCATCGGGTATCTTGAATCGAACAACATCTTGACGGTTAGTTTATCACTAATGAACACCACACCACTGCCTTCCTGGCCTGCTGATGAGCTGGCGGCGTTATCGCCACCCGCGCTGGCTTCCGCCGCCCGTGAAAGGGTCGCGGAAGCGCTGGCCCGCTGTCGGGAAGTGTATCCGACGCTACCTACTCCCGGCGTCTGGTTCGATCTGAAGGGGGCAGGGGCTGGGCAGGCCCACTGGGGCCGACAAGGGCTACGCTTCAATCCCGTGCTGATGGCGGCCAACCGCATGGCCTTCTTCGATGAGGTGATTCCTCACGAAATGGCCCACTGGCTGGTCTTTCACTTGGCCAACGGCACCCGTTTGAAACCCCATGGCCGGGAGTGGCAGACCGTCATGCGTGACCTGTTTGGGCTGGAACCCCGGGTTACCCACCGTTTCGATATCGGCCAGGCGCAGTCGCGGCCCTACCGCTACCAGTGCGCCTGCCAGACCCATGCTTTTACGGCCAGACGTCATGCCTTAGTGGTAAAAGGGCAGCGATATCGCTGCCGACATTGTCATCAGACCTTGGTCTACAGTACTTGATGAATCCCGGAAATGTGTTTTAAGTACATGTTTTTTAAAATAAAAATGTTAATACCAATGTCTAAGGGGAAGCCGTCATCGGGAGGTTTATGCTAGGTAAAGATTAGCCGGGTCGGTGCCACCAATAACAAGACCGACACAACTTCCACGAGAGTGCATTTTCACGGACAGAGGCAATTTCATGAGCGAGCATCAGAACGTCTATCCAGTGCGCGATAGCATCGCAGCCAAGGCATGGGCCGACAAAGACAAGTATGCGGCAATGTATCAGCAGTCCATGGAGGACCCTGAAGGCTTCTGGGCCGAGCAAGCCAAGCGTCTCGACTGGATCAAGCCCCCCAGCAAGATCAAGAACACCTCGTTCGCCCGCGACAACGTCGATATTCGCTGGTTCGAAGATGGCGAGCTGAACGTCAGCGCCAACTGCCTGGACCGCCATCTGGCCACGCGTGGCGACCAGACGGCGATCATCTGGGAAGGCGATGATCCCAGCGAATCCAAACACATCACCTACCGTGAGCTGTACGAGCGTACCAACCAGCTGGCCAATGGCCTGAAATCGCTGGGCATTCAGAAAGGCGATACGGTCACGCTGTATATGCCGATGATTCCCGAAGCCGCCATGGCCATGCTGGCCTGTGCGCGGATCGGCGCGGTGCACTCGGTGGTCTTTGGTGGCTTCTCCCCGGACGCCGTGGCTCAGCGCGTGATTGGTGCGGACTCCAAGCTGGTGATCACCGCCGATGAGTCGGTGCGCGGTGGCAAGCATGTGCCGCTGAAAGAGAACGTCGACTCGGCGCTGACCCGTGATGGCACCGACGTGTGCAAGAACGTGCTGGTCGTCAAACGCACCGGGGGCGATATCGACTGGCAGGCAGGCCGTGACCTGTGGTTCGACGAGCTGGTCGATCAGCAGTCGACCGAGTGCCCGGCCGAACCCATGAACGCAGAAGATCCGCTGTTTATTCTGTATACCTCAGGCTCTACCGGCGCACCGAAAGGGCTGAAGCATACCACTGGCGGCTACCTGACCTATGCCGCCATGACACATCAATATATTTTCGACTACCAGGAAGGTGAGATCTACTGGTGTACCGCCGACGTGGGCTGGGTCACCGGGCATAGCTATATTGTGTACGGGCCGCTGGCCAACGGCGCCACGACGCTGATGTTCGAAGGCGTGCCCAGCTATCCGACCCATGGCCGGATGGGCGACATCGTCGACAAGCACCAGGTCAACATCCTCTATACCGCGCCGACCGCCATTCGTGCACTGATGGCCCATGGTGACCGCGTGATGGATTCCAGCAAACGTGACTCGCTGCGCCTGCTGGGCTCGGTGGGTGAGCCAATCAACCCGGAAGCCTGGGAGTGGTTCTACCGGGTTATCGGCAACGAGAAGTGCCCCATCGTGGATACCTGGTGGCAAACCGAGACGGGCGGCATCATGATTGCGCCGCTGCCGGGGGCCACTGACCTCAAGCCGGGCTCGGCCACGACACCGTTCTTCGGGGTCAAGCCAGCGCTGGTGGACAGCGAGGGCCAGATGCTGGAGGGGGCCAATGAAGGTAACCTGGTGATTCTCGACTCCTGGCCGGGGCAGGCGCGCTCCATCTGGGGGGATCACGAGCGCTTCGTGCAGACCTACTTCTCCACCTACGACGGCATGTACTTCACCGGTGACGGCTGCCGCCGCGACGAGGACGGCTACTACTGGATCACCGGCCGTGTGGACGACGTGCTCAACGTCTCTGGCCACCGCATGGGCACCGCCGAAATCGAGTCGTCGCTGGTCGCTCATTCCGCCGTGGCCGAGGCCGCCGTGGTGGGCTTCCCCCATGACATCAAGGGTCAGGGTATCTATATCTACGTGACTTTGAACGATGGTGTGGACCCTACCGACGAACTGAAGAAAGAGCTGACCCAGTGGGTGCGTAAGGATATCGGCCCCATTGCGTCGCCGGACGTCATCCAGTGGGCGCCGGGGCTGCCCAAGACCCGTTCGGGCAAGATCATGCGACGCATCCTGCGCAAGATCGCGGCCAACGAGTGTGATGGGCTGGGCGATACCAGTACGCTGGCAGACCCGTCGGTGGTCGATGATCTGATCGAACATCGTGCCAACCAGTAAGGGAAGCACCCCCATGAATCGTCTTGTGGGGGCTGCTTTCAATGACCAGCGTCACGCCTGGATTTATTAAATCAGGGCAAACTGCGTTAGTCTGTTGCGGTGCCGGCCATGAGCCGGCACCGCTGTTTCTGTTTGAATGACGTTCCAATGACAAATTGTGCATGTGATGCTTGGGCATGATGAAGCCCATGGGGTACCATGCCTCAACCGTATGAGCCTAGCGTCGCGGCGGCAGGCAACCCCGCTGCTCGAGGAACCGGAGGAAAATCCATGGCAGTAGCCCATAAGTTTATCGTCGCTGACGACCATCCGCTGTTTCGCGCAGCGCTTACCCAGGCGTTGCGCCAGTTGGCCCCCCAGGCCGAGATCGTCGAAGCCGACACCATGGAAGCCACCACAGAGGTCGTCAACCGACATCCCGATGCGGATTTGATCCTTCTGGATCTGCACATGCCGGGAGCCCACGGCTTTTCGGGGTTGATTCAGCTGCGCGGGCAGATGCCCGATATTCCCGTTGCCGTGGTGTCCGGCAGCGATGAGCCTTACGTGGTGCGGCGTGCCATCGACTACGGGGCGTCCGGGTTCATCCCCAAATCCTCCTCACTGCAGCTGATTGCCGAAGCCGTGGGCGAAATTCTGCAGGGGGAAGTCTGGTTGCCTGAAGCGCTGGCCAACGTACTGGAAGAGACCAGCGAAGAGGAGTCGCGTTTTGCCGAAGCGATTGCGTCGCTGACTCCCCAGCAGTTCCGGGTATTGAACATGCTCACCGAAGGTCTGCTCAACAAGCAGATTGCCTATGAGCTGAATGTCTCGGAAGCCACGATCAAGGCGCACGTCACGGCGATTCTGCGCAAGCTGGGCGTTCACTCGCGCACCCAGGCGGTCATCGCCGCGCAAAAGCTGGAAGTGGAGCCGCCCAAAGTCGAGTCCTGATCGCGACGGTAGGCAACCAAAACGCCGCGCCTGGAGAACTCCAGGCGCGGCGTTTTGTTAGCTGTGGCTTTGTCAGGGTCAGGGTTTGGCCCGACTGGCCTGCAGGGTGCGTGTCAGCAGAGCACGTAGGGCGGCGGGTTTCACGGGCTTCAGGAGCATGTGGTACCCCGCCCGCTTGATCTCCTCGGCCACGGTTTCGGTGCGGTCAGCGGTGATCACGATGCCCGGCACGGCCCCTTCGAAGCGCTCGCTGAGGGCTTCGAGGGCCATCAGGCCGGTGACTTCGTTATCCAGATGGTAATCCGCCAGAATGGCATCCGGGTCGCCATCCATGTTGCGCAGAATCGACTTGGCCCCTCCGATGCTGGTGGCGGTGAAGACCTCACAGCCCCAGCCGCTCAGCATGGCGGTCATGCCCTCCAGAATCAGGGTTTCATTGTCGATACAGACGATGCGGGTGCCCGCCAGCTTGTTGCCACTGCGGCGATGGCCAGCCTCTTGCTCTATCGGCGCAATCGCCTTGGCCGCCACGATGGGCACGCTCACCGAAAAGACCGTCCCGATGCCTTCCCAGGAGCGTACCTTGATGGGGTGGTCCAGCACGCGACTCATGCGGTCGGCGATGGACAGTCCCAGCCCCAGCCCTTTTTCGCTCTCCTTGTGACGTGACACCTGATCGAGACGACGAAACTCCTGGAAAATCTCGGTGAGCTTGGACTCGGGAATGCCGGGGCCGCTATCCCATACCTCGATCAGCAGCCGCTCGCCCTGGCGGCGGCAGCCCAGCAACACGCGCCCTTCCTGAGTGTAGCGAATGGCGTTGGAGAGGAAGTTCTGCACGATACGGCGCAGCATTTGCGGGTCAGAGTCGACCCACTTCTGGGTGGGGACGACGTCCAGGTCCAGACCGCGGTCGTCGGCCATGACTTCGAACTCGGCCCGCAGCGGGCGGAAGATGTCGGCCAGCGCGAAGTGGCTGCGGCGTGGGGTCAGCGCGCCCGCATCCAACTTGGAGATATCCAGCAGCGTACCCAGCAGCTCTTCGGCGGCCTGCAGCGAGTTGTCGATATGCCCAATGGTGCGCTGGGTATCGCTGGCGGTGACGTTTTGCATCAGCGCCGAGGTAAACAGGCGCGCGGCGTTCAGTGGCTGCAGCAGATCGTGGCTGGCGGCAGCCAAAAAGCGCGTTTTCGAGGCGTTGGCATCCTCGGCCAGCTGCTTGGCCTGGCGCAACGCTTGCTCCGCTTCTGCGCGCACCCGGTTCTCCTGACGCAGGGCGGCATTGGCCTCTGAAAGCGCCTGGGTGCGCTCCCTGACGCGCTCCTCCAGGGTTTCATTGGTCTCCTTGAGCGCAATCTCGGCCTGGCGGCGTTCGGTAATATCCTGATACAGCGCAAAAAAGCCCAGAATCGACTGGCTGTCGCCAAAGTGGGGCGTATAGGTCACCAGCATGTAGCGCATGGCGTCATTGACGCGCATGGAGACTTCGAAGCTGACACGCTCACCGGCCAGCGTTCGCTGTACCCAGGGCAGCCGCTCTTCGGCCTGCTTGACCGGCAGGACGTCTTCATAGCGACGCCCGATGACCGCGTTACGATCGATGCTGAAGGCCTGCTCGTAGGCGCGGTTGGTGAACAGGTAGCGGCTCTCCTTATCGAAGTAGGCAATCAGCGCCGGTACGTTATCGGTGTAGATACGGATATTGTTTTCAGAGCGAATCAGCGCCTCTTCGATGCGCTTTTGCTGGGTAATGTCCTGATAGGTGTAGACGAAGCCGCCCCCAGGCATAGGATTGCCCTGCACTTCCAGCACGCTGCCATCCTGGCGGTAACGCACGTAGCGGTGGGGCTGGCCTGCCCGAATGTTGTCGATCAGCAGCTGGACATGCTCCTCCGGGTCGCCGGGGCCATACTCGCCATTATGGGCGTTGTAACGGAAGATGCGGTCCATGGGGGCGCCGACCCGAATCAGGTGGTCGGGGAAGCGGAACAGCTCCAGATAGCGCTGGTTCCAGACCACCAGCCGCAGATTCTGGTCGACCACGCTGATGCCCTGATTGATGTTTTCGATGGTGGCCTGCAGCAAAGCGCGGTTGAACTCCAGCACCTGGGAGGCTTCATCGACGATGGAGATCACATCGGAAATGCCGATGCCGCGCCCCTGCAGCGCCGAGTTCACCACGATACGCGCCGACGAGGCGCCCAGCACCGACGCCAGGAAGCGTTCGGTGAACTGGATGACGTCGATGGAGGCGCGGGTGCCATCGTCCAGCGGTTTGCCCGCCCGGCGGGCGTAGTCTTCGAAAGCGCGATCCACCTGGCCTGCACCGAGGAAGCGCTCACACAGTACCTTCAAGTCGCCTACCGTGGTCGCGCCCGTCCAGGGGCGGTTCACCGAGGTCTGGCGGGTCTCGACGCTATCGACGAACAGCGACGCCTGAATGCGCTCGACCACGCGCTGGGAGGTGATCTGCGAGACGAAGATATAGCAGAACAGATTGATGCCCAGCGAGAGCATTACCCCGTGGGTGAACGGGTCGCCCAGGTTGAGGCCGAACAGGGCCGTGGGCGAGAGCCACGAGATGCCCAGTGGCCCGCCGAACAGCCATGCCTGGGGCAGCACGCCGGCGTTGATCATGGCCGGCATCAGCAGGCTGTAGGCCCAGATGGCAAAGCCGGCATTCATGCCGATGACGACGCCCAGCCGGTTACCGCGCTTCCAGTACAGCCCACCGATCAAGGCAGGCGCAAATTGTCCGGCCGCGGCAAACGAGAGCATGCCGATGGAGGCCAGCGAGGTGAACTCACCAATCAGCTGATAGAAACCGTAGGCCATGGCCAGCACGGCGATGATGGTCAGGCGGCGAGCGCGCAGCACCAGCCGTCCGTAGTCTCGGGCCTTGGTGTCGAACCAGCGCAGCCGGAACAGGGCCGGAATGACGATTTCATTGGAGATCATGATGGACACCGCCACTGCGGCCACGATAACCATGCCGGTGGCTGCGGAAAAACCGCCAATGAAGGTCAGCAGGGTCAGCCACTGCTGGCCTGAAGCCATGGAGAGCGCCAGCACGTAAGTGTCGGGCTCGACGCCGCTTTCCGAGAACAGCATCAGCCCTGCGGCGGCTAGCGGTACCACGAAGAAGGCAATGGCCAGCAGGTAGAGCGGGAATAGCCAGCGCGACTTGCTGGCGTCGTCCGGGTGAATGTTTTCGACTACCGCCACGTGAAACTGACGTGGCAGGCAGAGGATGGCCAGCATGGCCAGTAGCGTTTGTGCCCAGAAGCTCTGGCCGAAATCCTGGTTGGCCAACTGGCGCTGCAGCTCCAGCTGGCTTTCCGCATGGCCCATCAGCTCTCCCAGCCCGCCGAACATGCCCCAGGTGACGAAGGCCCCCAGCACCAGGAAGGCCAGCAGTTTGACCAGTGACTCGAAGGCGACCGCGTGAATCAGCCCCTCATGGTGCTCGGTGGCATCGGTATGGCGTGTGCCAAACAGGATGGCAAAGATCGCCATGACGATGGCCACATAAAACGCCGTATCGGCAAACAGCGGGGTGTGAGTGATGTCCTGTGCATCGGTCAGCACGCTGAAACTGGTCGAGACGGCTTTTAGCTGCAGGGCGATATAGGGCAGCGTACCGATCAGCGCCACCAGGCTGGCAAAGGCAGCCAGCGACTGCGTCTTGCCGTAACGCGATGCAATGAAGTCGGCGATGGAGGTGACGTTCTGGTGCTTGGCAACGCGAATCATCTTGGCCAGTACCGGCCAGAACAGCAGAAACGTCAGAATTGGCCCGACGAAAATGCTGGCAAACGACCAGCCTGCCGTGGCGGCCTGGCCCACCGCGCCGTAAAACGTCCAGGACGTACAGTAGATCGCCAGCGCCAGGCTGTAGATGATGGGGCGGCGGCGGCTGGCGCCATGGGTGCGCGCCCGGCGGTCGCCGTACCAGGCAATGCCGAACAGCACGGCAATATAGAGTAGTGATACGGCTACCAGCAGCCCGCCGTGAAACATGCTTCTCTCCCTGTCTTGTTATCTGCGCCCCATGCGGCGGTGCGTTCGGTGAGGCTCCATTCTAGGGGAATTGCCCTGCAGCGCCAGTGCTCAAGATGAATGAGCAGGCTCGGCGCAGGCTTGTTCGAGCAGCGTGGAGGAGGTGCGCAACGTGCGGATGCCGGTGATGTCCGGCGAACGGGTGTCGATATCCACCGGCACCAGCTCACGGCTGCTGCAGTTCAATAGGTAGGCCTGGGGAATCACCAGGTCCGTATGGTGGCGCTCGAAGTGGTAGAGCATGAACTCGGCCAGCGTGGCGCCCTCGTGCTGGGTGCGCTGCAGGCTATCGCGGTCGAGCACGCTGAAGCGCGTGGTCATGGGAAACACGAAGGTCCAGGGGCGCCATACTTCGGTGCCGGTACTGCTGTCCACGACCACCGCCGAGACGGGCAACTGCTGCTGCTTGTGATCGAACCAGGAGTACTCCACGTGAATCTGGTAGCTCAGCATGCCGAGTCCGGCAAAGACCGGCACGATCCATTTGGGCAGACGGCGTCCTGACAGGTGGCGCAGTATCAGGGCAATACCCGCCGCCGCCAGGGCGGCGAAGACAGCGGCAATCAAGTGCCAGATCATAACGATGCTTCCTAAAACAGCTCGGGCTTCCCATGGGAAGCCCGATGCGTGATGGGTTCCAGGGCTAGCCCGTTGGCTAGCCAGGAACGATTATGGCTTAGTGATCGACAGCGGCACCAGCCCCTTTCGGGTAACGCACACTCTCGACAAGCTCCTGAATCTCCTTGGGCGGCGCTGCCGTGACGCTGGAGACAGCGAAGGCGACCGCAAAGTTGATCAGTGCGCCGACGGCACCGAAGGAGAGCGGTGAAATGCCGAGGAACCAGTTGTCAGGCGTGTTCGGCAGCATGTTGGTACCGGGGATGAAGAACCAGCCCAGGTAGGTGAAGATGTACAGCAGGGTAGCCACGAGGCCCGCCAGCATGCCGCAGATTGCGCCAGCGCTGTTCATGCGGGTGGAGAAGATACCCATCATCAGCACGGGGAACAGCGAGGCTGCCGCGATACCGAAGGCCAGGGCGACCGTCTGTGCCGCAAACCCGGGAGGGTTCAAGCCCAGATAGGTGGCCAGCAGAATGGCACCCCCCATCGAGATCCGTGCCGCCAGCATCTCGTTTTTCTCGGAAATGTTGGGGTTGATGGTGTTCTTGATCAAGTCATGACTGATGGCCGAGGAGATCGCCAACAGCAAGCCTGCGGCCGTGGAAAGGGCTGCGGCGATACCCCCTGCCGCGATCAAACCGATGACCCAGCCGGGCAGGTTGGCAATCTCCGGGTTGGCCAGTACCAGAATGTCATTGTTGACGTTCAGCTCGTTGCCTTCCCAGCCGCGTGCTTCGGCGGTGGCTGCAAACTCCGTGTTGGTGTCGTTGTAGAACTGGATACGGCCATCGTTGTTCAAGTCATTGAAGGTGATGAGGCCGGTATCTTCCCAGGTTCTGAACCAGGTGGGACGGTCTTCGTACAGCAGAGGCTCGGCCGCTGCCATTTCGTAATCCTCTACCTGTCCGGTCATCTCGGGATAGACGGTGGTCATCAGGTTCAGACGTGCCATGGAGGCCACCGCAGGCGCGGTGAGGTAGAGCAGGGCGATAAACACCAATGCCCAGCCAGCCGACCAGCGCGCGTCAGCCACCTTGGGCACCGTGAAGAAGCGAATGATGACGTGGGGAAGACCCGCCGTACCGATCATCAACGACAGGGTGAACAGCACCATGTTCAGCTTGTTGTCCACATCCGCCGTATAGTCCTGGAAGCCTAGTGCATTGACCACATCATCCAGCTTTTGCAGCAGCGGTACGCCCGACTCGGTGTGGGTGCTGAACATGCCGAACATCGGGATCGGGTTGCCGGTCAGCTGCATGGCGATGAACACCGCCGGAATGGTGTAGGCCACGATCAGTACGATGTACTGAGCCACCTGGGTGTAGGTGATGCCTTTCATGCCGCCAAACACGGCGTACAGGAAAACGATAGCTGCGGCGATCCAGATACCCCAGGTGCTGGGCACTTCGAGGAAGCGAGAGAACGCCACACCAGCGCCGGTCATCTGGCCGATAACGTAGGTCACTGACGCGATGATCAGACACACCACCGCTACCACGCGGGCGGTGCGGCTGTAGAAGCGCTCACCGATGAAGTCCGGCACGGTAAACTTGCCGAACTTGCGCAGGTAAGGTGCCAGCAGCATCGCCAGGATAACGAAGCCGCCCGTCCAACCCATCAGGAAGGTGGAGTTGGCGTAGCCACCCGAGGCAATCAGGCCTGCCATGGAGATGAACGACGCGGCAGACATCCAGTCGGCGGCCGTGGCCATACCGTTGGTCACGGGGTGAACACCTCCCCCCGCCACGTAGAAGTCCTTGGTAGACCCGGCCCGCGCCCATATCGCAATGCCGATATAGAGCGCGAACGATGCGCCTACGAACAGAAGGTTAATGGCAAATTGGCTCATGCTTGCTTACTCCCCCAGGCCAAATTTCTTGTCGAGCTGATTCATTCTCCAGGCATAGAAGAAAATCAGGCCGATAAAGGTAAGAATGGAGCCTTGCTGAGCGAACCAGAAGCCCAGGTCCGTACCGCCAACGGGAATGCTGGCCAGCAGGGGGCGGAAGAGGATGGCGCATCCGTAAGAGACGAAGGCCCAAACGATCATGCACCCGAAGATCAGGCGTACGTTGGCCTTCCAGTACTCAGCAGCATTGGTCTTGTCGTCTGCCATTGTGTTGCTCTCCAGTTGTGATTTTTAGGGTTGGAAAGTGAACTCAAGATAGCGTGTGATCCATCAGGGCAACGTAGACAAGAGATCCTGTCGGTGGTGGATTCCTTGAATGGCGTTACCAGGCACGTCACCTTATTATTGTTAAGCCGTCAGCGTTGAGGTGTTCTCGAGTGGTTGTCAGCGGCTCTGGATACATGGCTAGGGTGGTGTGCTTTAACCCTGTATGACTCACTAATAATACTGGGCAATAAATACAAAAAATAAATCCCAGACTTTGGTATCACGTCTTGGTAAGGGCTTTTTTTGAACCTGTGTTGTTTTTATATCTTACTGTTTTTTAGAGGATAAGCGACCTTTTTTGCAAGCTGGGGTATGACGATAGGACAATGGTCTATGGCTCTGGCTAAACCAATGTTTGCTACCTTGGTAAAAGTGACCAAAGAGCGTTAAGAGAGAGTAAAAGGCGCGACTTTAGTCGCTAAACAAAAGTCGTTAAGACGTTAGCGTTATAGCAGAAAGTAGTAGGGTATAAAGCGGGTCAAAGAGAGTGACAGGTTAATAATAATCACAAAAGCCATTGCGTGGCGCGAGACAAGGCGCTTGATCGAGGTTGCTACATGGTAGAAGTAGAGCTGTCTCAACTGCCCTTCACCCTGCTGGACGAGGAGGGTCGGGATCACGTGCGCCGGGGCATGGACCTGGCCTATTTCGAACGTGATGAGGTCATTCTGGAAATGGGCCAGCCTGGCGCCTCGGTGTTTCTGATTCACAAGGGCGAGGTGGCCGAGCTGGACCCCTCGCTGCCGGCTGCCAGTGCGCGTATCGGCCACTATACGGCGGGTGATCTGTTTGGTGCGATCAGCATCCTGAATGGCAAGAGCCGCTACCGCTTTCAGGCCGAAGACGAGTGCCTGTGTTACGTCATGCCCAAGGCGCTGTTCAGCCAGCTGTGTCGGCACTACCCGGCGTTCGAGCAATTCTTCAAACAGTCGCTGTCTCACAAGGCGCGCCTGTTGACCGAAAAGCGTGCCGATGGGGGAGTCACCATGGCAGGGTTCATGTTGGCCCGGGTGAGCGAGTGCATGCGTTTGCCGCTGATGATGGATGCCCAGGCCTCTGTTCAACAGGCCGTCCAACAGTTGAAAGATAGCCATGCCGACAGCCTGCTGGTGGCCACCGACGACGGGCCGGGCATGGTCACCAAGACGGACCTGCTAAATGGCCTGGTGCTCGAAAACGCCTCGTTGGAGACCCCGGTGGCGTCACTGGCCAATCGGTCACTGGTCACCGTTGCTCCTGGGCAGTACCTGTTTGATGCCTTGATCACCATGACCCGCCATCAGGTCTCGCGGGTGGTGGTGATGGAAGAGGATCAGGTGCAAGGGGTGGTGGAGCTGACGGATGTATTGGGGTTCTTCTCTAGCCGTAGCTATGTGGTGAGCTTGCAAGTGGAGCAAGCCGATAGCCTGCCTGCCCTGGCATCGGCCAGTCAGCGCACGCCCGAGCTGGTCAAGGCGCTCATGGCCCAGGGGGTCAAGCTGCGTTTTGCCATGGACCTGCTGGCCGCGTTGAATGGCCGCATCATGAGCAAGGCGTGGACCTTGACCGTGCCCGAGCAGTACCACCCGCAAAGCTGCCTGATGGTCATGGGCAGTGAGGGGCGTGGCGAGCAGATTCTCAAAACCGATCAGGACAACGGGCTGATCCTGGCTGACGATTGCCAGTGGCCGGACGTGGCCGAGTGCATGAACACCTTGTCAGAGACGCTGGTGCAGCTGGGCTACCCGCCGTGCCCTGGCAATATCATGGTGTGTAACCCTGAGTGGGTGGGCACGGTGTCGACGTGGGAGTCGAACATCGCCAGGTGGGTGTCGGCCCGGGATGGCGACAGTCTGATGAAGCTGGCCATTTTGCTGGATGCCCACGGCGTCGCGGGCAACCCCGCGCTGCTGGACCGTGTGCGCGAGGCGCTGTTTGCGCGCTGTTCCCATGATGAGCTGCTGCTCTCCTATTTCGCCCGCGCGGCGCTGCGTTTCTCGACGCCGTTGACGCTGTTTGGCTCGCTGAAAAAGCCCCAGCACGGCATCGATATCAAGAAAGGCGGCATTTTTCCGATTGTTCATGGAGTGCGCACCATGGCGCTGGAGCGGCGCATCAAGGCGACCTCTACGCTGGATCGGCTCGATGCCTTGGCCGCTGATGGCCGTCTGGACCGCCGCTTTGCCGACGACCTGGGTGAGGCGCTGGCGCTGTTTACCGAGCTGCGTCTGAAGCAGCAGTTGCAGGAGCTGAAAAGCGCGGGCGCCCGCGATGCCGATACCGGCAAACGCACCAACCGGGTCGTGGTCCAGGAGCTTTCATCGCTGGAGCGCGACCTGCTGCGCGAAGCGCTGCACATCGTCAAGGACTTCAAGCAGCGGCTTTCCCATCGTTATCATCTGGAGTATTCGTGAGCGGAATGCGGCTATTGGATAGGCACGTGGGTCTCTTGAGCGGTTCACTGAGAACCCTGGTGCAGCGTGAAAGCGATCGACGGCGGTTCGCGGACACGCCGCATGGCTGGCTATTTCAGCCCTATATGGGCGAAGAAGCCGTGGCGTTGGCGTGTCGTGAAAGCCAGGCTCGCCCGGGCGAGCTGCGCGTGGCCGCTGTCGTATTGACGCCGCGCCGGGTGTTGACCAGCCATGCCTGGAGCGACACGCTGACCACGAAAGGCGAACACATGCCTCATCGTCAGGAGCGAGACGACGCATCTGCTTCGTCAGTTGACTCGGGAGCTCGGATCGAAGCGCTGGCGGAGTTTATCGGTAATCGGCCCGTGGTGGGGTGGCAGTTGGATGCCCTGCTGGCGCCGCTTGGCCGGATGTTCAAGGCCTCGCTGGGGTTTGGGCTACCCAATGCTCAGGTCGACCTGGCCAGGCTGCACGCTCGTCAGCTACGCCGTTTGCATCCCCAGGCGGAGGTCGGCCCGAGCATCAACGAAGCGCTGTCATGCTGGTCTCTGCCGCTGGCCTGGCCCTCGGTGCATAGCGAGGCCACGGCGGCGGCGCTGCTCTATCAACGCCTGCAGAGTGAGCGCCTTTTCACGGTGTGAGCCGACGCGCTGCCGCTCGGTGTGGCCAGAGGCCGACGATGGGTTTGTATTGGGTCGCGCCTGCGAGTCTTGTAGAATAGCCGCTGCTCCTTCACCCATCGGCAGTACAACGACCATGTTATCACCTGATTTTTTCGACCCCTCCTCGGCGACGCGTGCCACCAAAGCGGCGTCTGAACAGCAGCCTGAACTTCAGGATGCCAAACAGAAGCGCGAATTCAACAAGTTGCAGAAGCGTCTTCGTCGTGAAGTGGGCAACGCCATCATCGATTACAACATGATCGATGAGGGGGATCGGGTCATGGTATGCCTGTCGGGCGGCAAGGACAGCTACACCATGCTGGAAATCCTGCGCAATCTGCAGCGCAATGCGCCGGTCAACTTTTCCCTGGTGGCGGTCAACCTCGACCAGAAACAGCCGGGCTTTCCCGAGCACGTGCTGCCCCGTTACCTGGATCAGCTGGGTGTGGAGTACCACATTCTGGAGCGGGATACCTATTCGGTGGTGAAGGAGAAAACCCCAGAAGGCAAGACCACCTGCGCGCTCTGCTCGCGACTGCGTCGCGGGTCGCTCTACGGGTTTGCCGAGGAGATCGGCGCCAACAAGATTGCCCTGGGCCACCACCGGGAAGACATCCTCGAGACGCTGTTTCTCAACATGTTCTTTGGCGGAACCCTGAAGGCCATGCCGCCCAAGCTGCTGTCCGACGACGGCAAGAACATCGTGATCCGCCCCTTGGCCTACTGCAAGGAAGCGGACATTGCCGAGTTCTCACGGCTGATGGAGTTTCCGATCATTCCCTGCAACCTGTGCGGGTCGCAGCCCAATATGCAGCGTCAGATCGTCAAGGACATGCTGGCCGAATGGGACAAGAAGCACCCGGGGCGGCTGGAGAGCATGTTCAAGGCCGTCACCAATGTAGCGCCTTCCCAGTTGGCCGACCGGGCGCTGTTCGACTTCGTCGGGCTGGAAGCCAAACAGGCGGCGCTGATGGAAGGGCGGATTCAGGCGTTCAACGTGAGCTGATTGCCTGCTCCTCTTCTTCGGCCAGGGTGATGAGCCGCTGCAGGTCGAGAATATTGACCTCTCGGCCCGAGACGGCCACTACGTTCTGTTGCTGAAAGCGGCTCAGGATACGGCTGACGGTTTCGACGGCCAGCCCCAGGTAGTTCCCCATGTCGGCGCGAGACATGGAGAGCCGGAAGCTGTAGGGCGAGTAGCCGCGTCTCCGGAAGCGATCAGAGAGGGTAATCAGGAAGCTGGCCAGCCGCTGGTCGGCGGTCTTGCGCGATAGCAGGCGCATCATGCGCCGATCATCACGCAGCTCTTTGCTCATGCTGCGGTAAAGCTGGCCGCGCAGCTCCGGCAGCTCTTCCGATAGGGTGTCCAGGCGGTCGAAAGGAATCTCGCACACCGTGGTGGTTTCCAGGGCGATCACGCTGCCGGGATACTGCTCTTCATCGATACCATCCAACCCCACCAGCTCGCTGGGCAGATAGAAGTTGGTCAACTGATCGTTGCCGTTGCCTTCGCTGGTCACCTGTTTCAGGCTGCCGGAACGTACCGCATAGACGCTGGTGAACGCATCGCCCTGGCGAAACAGCGGTTCGCCCTTCTTGAGCGGTGCGCGGCGGCGGATGATGGCGTCGAACTGGCTCATATCCTCCAGCTCCAGGGCGAGCGGTAGGCACAGCGAGCTGAGGCTGCAGGTCTGGCAGCGCGCCTCTTGCAGCAGTGAACGTCGTTGGCTGGCAGGATATGGCATGTTGTTCTCCCTTTTCATTAGCCATCATAGGGTCAGGGGGTGGATGTCTCAAGGTGCCGTTTATACGATCTTCGAGTAACGCTGGGAGGGTTGCCCCGGCAGGCGCGCATCGAACGCCATGGCCAGGTGGCGAATCAGCAGCCGCCCGGTCGGTGTTGCCCGCAGGCGGTTCCCTTCGCGCTGCAGCAGGCCATCCCGCTCGGCGGGCTGCAGGCGCTCCAGCGCGCTGGCGAAGTAGGCGGGCGCGTCGATGTGCCAACGTTGGCCAACGCTGGCCAGGTCAATTTCCATATCGCACATCAGGCGCTCGATGACGTCTCTCCGTATTAGGTCGTCCTTATTTAAACGTACTCCTTTGACGGTTGCCAGCCGACCTTCATCCAATGCCGCTTCATAAGCGGCCAGCTGGGTGGGGTTCTGGGCATACAGATCATCGATACGGGAAATGGCCGAAACGCCCAGGCCAATCAGGTCGCACTGGGCGTGGCTGGAGTAGCCTTGGAAGTTACGCTGCAGAGTGCCCTGGCGCTGGGCCTGGGCGAGGCTGTCGTCCGGGCGGGCAAAGTGGTCCATGCCGATATGCACGTAGCCTGCCTGAGTGAGCATCTCGATGGTGGTGCGCAGGATCGCCAGCTTCTCGTCGGCGCTGGGCAGGTCTGTTTCGCTGATGCGCCGCTGGGGGGCAAAGCGGCTGGGCATGTGGGCGTAATTGAACACCGACAAGCGGGCCGGGTTGAGGTCGATGACCTGGCCAAGCGTGTCGGCAAAGCTCTGCTCGGTCTGAAACGGTAGCCCGTAAATCAGATCCAGATTGAGGGAACGAAAGCCCAGCCGATGCGCTTCGTCCATCAGGGTTTCGGTCATGACCTTGGGCTGCACGCGGTTGATGGCCGCCTGCACCCTGGGGTTCAGGTCCTGGACGCCCAGGCTGAGGCGATTGAAACCCAGCGACTGCAGGTGGCGCAGGGTAAAGACATCCGCTTCGCGGGGGTCGATCTCGATGGCGTAATCGCGGTCAGGAGCGTTGGAGAGCCCAAATCTCGCGTCCAACCTGTCTACCAGGTCGCTCATTTGCGCCAGGGTCAGGAACGTTGGGGTGCCACCGCCCCAGTGCAGTTGCTGCACGGGCCGCCGAGTATCCAGATGGCGCGAGGTCAGCACCATTTCACGATCGAGGCGCGATAAGTAGGGTTCGGCCAGCTGGGTGTTCTTGGTGGCGATCTTGTTGCAGGCGCAGTAAAAGCAGATCTTGCGGCAAAAGGGCACGTGCACGTACAGGGAGAGCGGCCGTTGGCTGGCATTGCTGCGCGCCAGGGCTTCAGTGACGTCGTCGGCACCGATGTCTGCGTCAAAGGAGAGTGCCGTAGGGTAGGACGTATAGCGTGGGCCGCTGGTGTCGTAACGGCGCAGCAGGGCCTCGTCCCAGGCAGGGGTCTCGGCCGCTGCGAGGTGAGGAGGTACGGTGGCAGCAGAGGCAAGGGGCATGAAGAGACGCTCCGTGGTAACAGGGCAAAGTAGCCAGGTGGTGGGCCACCGGCCGACATATGCCTGCATGCTAAGGCATCGAAGCGGGCAAAGCGTTGAGCTATATCAAGCTATGGGTGGAGGGCCGTCGGCAGCAGCGACCACAGTTGCCACAGGGCAAAGCCGATGATGGTCAAGGCGGCCACGGTACGCGTGGCGGGGTGGCGAATGAGCTGGCCCATCTGGCGCGCCGCCAGGCCGGTGGCCAGCAGGGCTGGCAGGGTGCCCAGTCCGAAGGCACCCATCAGCAACGCGCCCTGCTGCGGGTCGGCCGTGGCCAGGCTCCAGGCCAGCATGGAGTACACCAGCCCACAGGGTAGCCAGCCCCAGATCGCGCCCAGGGCGAAGGCCTGGGGTAGGTGCACGACGGGCATCAACCGTCGGCCCAGAGGTTCGAGATAGCGCCACAGGTAGCGCCCGGCGGCCTCGACTCGGAGCAGGCCTTTCCACCAGTTGGCGATGTACAGCGCCATCAGAATCAGCATGACCGCCGCCACCACCTGAAGGCCCACTCGGGCGGCTGGGGAGAGTGCGACCAGCGTGCCCAGCGCGGCTACCAGCGCACCGGCCACCATGTAGCTGAGAATGCGCCCCAGGTTGTAGCTCAACAGCAGCCCGCCCAGACGAGCAGGGTGGCGCATGCTGGGCGGCACGGCGAAGGTGAGGGCGCTCATGATGCCACCGCACATGCCGATGCAGTGCGCCCCGCCCATGAGGCCAAATACCCAGGCCGCCAGCAGCGGCGGCAGGTCCAGCCCGGTCGGGTTCATGGCGGGGGCTCTTGGTCGCGAGGCGGCCTGGCCCTGTTTTTTCGCTCGGCGCGCTGTTCAGGCGTCAGGTCGTTTTCGTCGTCATCGAACAGGATGCGGTGGGCAGGGCCTTCCAGGTCTTCGAACTGGTCGTGCTTCACCGCCCAGAAGAAGGCCCAGACCGCAAGGCCGAGCAGGATCAGCGATAGCGGAATCAACAGGTACAGAATGCTCATGCAGTCACCGGTTTGGCGGGGGCGATGCTGGGGGGTGGAGCACTGCGCCAACGCGATAGACGCAAGGCGTTGCCCACCACCACCAGCGAGCTCAACGACATGCCGATGGCGGCCAGCCAGGGCGGAATGAGCCCCATGGCGGCCAGCGGCAAGGCCGAGAAGTTATAGCACACCGACCAGATCATGTTTTGCCGCATGATGCGGCGGGTGGCCTGGGCAATATCCACGGCATCGTGGATGCGCATCAGGCGCGGGCTCATCAGTACCGCATCGGCGCGGGTACGCGCCAGGTCGGTGGCACCGTTCATGGCAATCGCGATATCGGCCCCGGCCAGCACGGGCACATCGTTGATGCCATCGCCAATCATTACCACTCGTTCGCCCTGGGCCTGCAGATCGCGCAGCCGGTTCAGCTTGTCCTCAGGGGACTGGCCCGCGTGCCAGGTCTCTATATTGAGCTGATCGGCCAGGCTTTCCACGGCTTCCCGGGTATCCCCGGAGAGCAGCTCCACCGCCAGACCGCGTGCTTGCAGGGCCGCCACGGTTTGCGCGGCGTCTTCCCGAATGCCGTCATGCAGCTTGAACCAGGCGCGCGGCTGGTGATCTTCGCTCAGCAGCAGCCACTGCCCGCTGTCCGGCACCGCGATGCTTTGCTGGCTGGCGAAGTCGGGTTTGCCCAACCGCCAGACGGCTCCATCGAGGGTGCCCTCGAGGCCGCTACCGGTATGGCTCTTCACATGGCGAGCCTGAAGCGTGGCATCGCGGAAGGGGCGGAAGGCGCGGGCGATAGGGTGCTCGGAGTGGGCCTCCAGCGCGGCGGCAATGGCGCGTAGATGCTCGCTATCGTGATGCCCCTGCGGCTGGGTCTGGGTGAGCTGCATTTCACCGCGGGTCAGCGTGCCGGTCTTGTCGAAGATGACGCGGGTAACGTTGGACAGCGACTCGATGGCATCGGCGCGAGTAATCAGCACGCCCCGCTGGCGCAGCTGGCCGTGGCCGGCGGTCAGCGCCGTGGGCGTGGCCAGAGCCAGTGCACAGGGGCAGGTGACCACCAGCACCGACAGCATGATCCAGAGCACTCTCGACGGGTCGATGATCCACCAGGCGACCGTCACACAGACCGTCACCAGCAGTAGCCGAAGAACGAACAGGTGGGCCATGCGGGCGGCCATTTGCGCCAGGCGGGGTCGGCTGGCAAAGGCGCGGTCGGTCAGGTCGACGATGCCCGCTACCCGAGCCGTATTTCCAGGGTGGGTGACGCGCATGGTCAGCGGGTTTTCCATGTTCTGGCTGCCGCCCACCACGCTATCGCCGATACGCCGGGTCACCGGCAAGTACTCGCCGGTCAGCATGGATTCGTCGAGGCTGGATTCGCCCTCTTCGATCACGCCATCGGCAGGGACGCCGTGGCCAGGCTTGATCAAGACGCGGTCGCCAATCGCCAGTTCGCTGGCGGGCAGAATACGCTCACTGCCATCCGCCTCCAGACGAATGGCCGAGACCGGCAGTACGCCGCTCAGCGCATTGCCGCTATGTCCGCTACGGCGCCGCGCGCGGCCCTCCACGTAGCGGCCAAACAGCAGAAAGAAGGTGAACATGGCCACGGAGTCGAAATACACCTCGCCGACATCGAACAGCACCGCATAGCTGCTGGCCAGGTAGGCACCGCCAATGGCCAGCGAGACCGGCACATCCATGCCCAGTACACCGCTCTTCAGATCGCGCAGGGCATTGCGGAAAAAGGGCTGTGCCGAAAACAGCACCACTGGCGTTGCCAGCGCAAACGAGAGCCAGTGGAACAGGGCATAGAAGTCGGCGCTCAGCTCCCCGGGGCCCGACACATAGATCGGTATCGAGAACATCATCACCTGCATCATGCCCACGGCGGCCACGATCAGACGGCGCACGTTCATGCGCTCTTCGTGCTGCAGGCGCGCCTGGGCCTGATCGGGCTCGTAGGGCTGGGCGTCGTAGCCAATGCTGGCCAGCTCGGCAAACAGCTGGGAGAGCTTGATGCGTGCCGGGTCCCAGCACACGCGCAGGCGGTGGTGAGACAGGTTGACCGCGCTGGAGCTGACGCCTTCCAGGGCGTTCAGGCGGTGTTCGATGAGCCAGGCGCAGGCGGCGCAGGTAATCCCCTCTACGGCCAGGGTTGCCCGCAGGTGGCCGTCATCACCTTCCGGGTGGGTGAACTGGGCCTGCAGCGCCGGGTCGTCGAACACCGACCAGGTCTCTGCTTTGCTGGCCTGACGCTCGTCGGGACGCTCCGGCAGCTCGGTGCGGTAGCGGTAGTAGCTCTCCAGGCCGCCTTCCACGATGGCGTGGGCGACGGCTTCGCAGCCGGGGCAGCAAAGCGGCTGGGGCGCTTCGTCAATGACGATTTTCCACGGTGCCCCATCAGGCACCGCGTTGCCGCAGTGGTAGCAGCTGGCTAGAGGTGCAGTACTCATTCGCTCTGCGTGCGGCCTCCGGGTAGAAGGGCGACACTCTCTTCATTGGGGAAGCGCGCCTCACCGATCAGCCGCCAGTCGGCGTCGGTTTGCTGGGGTTGCAGCTGAATGTACCAGCGGTAGCGCAGGTTGTCGGGGCCCTGGGTGATGTAGCGGCCTTCGCGCACGTGCTGCAGCACGAACTCCTGATCACGGTCATCCTGGGTCGGGAAGATCAGCGTCAGGTAGAGGGTCTCCGGGCGGTCGTCGCCGGTCAGGTCCAGCACGATATCGCTGGTGAGCGGATCAATGCGCAGCTCGGCGGAAAGCCCCAGCTCGTTGGCACGCTCCTGCTTGGCCAAAATCATGTTGATGGCCTTGCCGTGTTCGTAGTAATCCTCCTGGACCACCATGCCGTCGGCGGTCTTGACCGACAGTACGGCAAAGGTGGTGCTGACCACGATGGACGAGGAGAGCAGTGCCAGCAGGAACCATGGCCAGAACTGCTTGTACCAGGGCTGAATCGGGGTGTTGGACATGGGGACTTATCTCCTAACGTCGCCCAGGAAACGTGTCTCACGCTCCGAGCGAATGGTGTTGTCTTGCTGAGACTGCAAGATAAAGGTAATCGATTGGCTGGGCTCTCGTAGCTCCGCCGGGTCGGCCAGGACGGTCACGATCTGGGTGCGTGTCTCACCGGCAGGCACTTCGATCGATGTGCGGTCCAGGGAGAGCGTCTCGAGCCCGGTCGCGCTCAGCTGATAGGTGTGGGCCCTATTGTCCAGATTGCGAATCGTCAGGTTGTAGACGTTGCTGACCTGACCGTCTCGCGTGATCTGGTAAAGCTGGGTGCGCTCCCGCTCGGCCTCGAAGCCCAGCGGCATGCGGTCGTTCACCGCCCAGGCGAACGTGGCGATCATGACCAGCAGCGCGGCCAGATAGCCCAGCAGGCGGGGGCGCAGCACATGGCTCTTCTTGCCTTCAAGCGCGTTCTCCGTGGTGTAACGAACCAGCCCGCGGGGGTAGCCCATGCGATCCATGACGCTGTCACAGGCATCGATACAGGCGGCGCAGGTGATGCATTCGTATTGAAGGCCGTCGCGAATATCGATCCCGGTAGGACATACCTGTACGCAAAGCTCGCAGTCGATACAGTCACCGTATCCTGCCGCCTGAGCCTGGGAGTGGCTGAGGGTCTTCTTGCGGTGGCCGCGTGGCTCCCCACGGGCCGCATCGTAGGAGACGATCAGCGTATTGCGGTCGAACATGACCGACTGAAAACGGGCGTAGGGGCACATGTAGATACACACCTGCTCACGCAGCCAGCCCGCATTCAGGTAGGTGAACACCAGGAAGAAGCCGACCCAGAAGTAGGACCAGCCGTGGGCCTCCAGCGTGGGCAGCTCGACCACCAGCGAACGAATGGGCGTGAAATAGCCCACGAAGGTCACGCCGGTGGCCAGAGCGATCAGCAGCCAAGCGCTGTGCTTGGCGGTCTTGCGCCACGCCTTGCTGGCGTCCATGGCCTGTTTGTCCAGCTTGATGCGCTGATGGCGGCTGCCTTCGATACGATGTTCCAGCCAGATGTACAGGAAGGTCCAGACGCTCTGCGGGCAGGTATAGCCGCACCAGACACGACCGGCAAACACCGTGATGAAAAACAGCCCAAAGGCACAGATGATCAATAGCCACGAGAGCAGCACGAACTCTTGCGGGTAGAAAGTGGCCGCAAAGATATGAAACTCACGCCCGGGCAGGTCGAACCATATGGCCGGTCGGTCTCCCCAGTTCAACCAGGGAAGTAGAAAAAAGGCCATCATCAGCGCCCAGTTGGCGCTGCGCCGGATCTTTTGAAACAGGCCTTTGATTTCACGCACGTAGATATGCCGCCGCTTGGCGTACATCTCCTGGGTCTCGTTCTGGCCAGGCGTGTGGTGCCCAACGGTTGGCGGCGTAATATCGTGGCTAGGTATTTTTTCCATGGCGGTGATCGCAGCTCAGTGAGGCAGACGTGGGCGGCAGCCGAGTGGTGGTTGCGGGCGTTGTAGCGTTATGCCGTGTCGCTAAATCTGTGTCGATAAACCTGTTTCGATAAACAATAGTGTAACGGATCGCCGAACGGCTGAGCGGTTGCTGGATGTAGAAAGGGTGCGGTATGAAACCGCACCCTTGGTACACGCTGGCGTCAAACGCCTGATAGCGGGATCAGTCGCGGAAGCGCAGGCTGTACACGTAAGCGGCCACCAGGTGGACGCGCTCTTCACCAATGTACGCCGCTTGAGCAGGCATGTGGCCGTTACGGCCATTGCGCAGCGTTTGGCGAATGGAGTCGGCAACGCTCTGACCCGGTGCCTGATACAGCCAGATATCGTTGGTCAGGTTGGGCGCGCCGAGTGCCGTGTTGCCGGTGCCGCTAGGCGTGTGACAGGCGGCACAAGCGGCCAGGTACGTGCTTTCACCGCTGGCGGCGCGCTCTTCGTCGTGCTCCAGGTTGGAGAGCGACAGCACGTACTGGGTCAGGTTCTCGATGTTGTTTTCACCGAGCTGCTGCCAGGAGGGCATCAGGCCGTTACGACCATTGTTCAGAGTCGCGAGAATGTTCTCGGGCTCGCCGCCATACAGCCAGTCGTCGTTGGTCAGGTTCGGGAAGCCGTAGCCGCCCTGCGCATTGGAGCCGTGACACACCGCGCAGTTGTTCAGGTAAATGCGCTCGGCCACCTGCATGGCCTCGGCATCCTGTGCCAGTTCGGGGATCGGCACTTCCTGGTACTGAGCAAAGATCGGTGTGAAGCGCTCGTTGGCCTGCGCCACTTCCTCTTCCCACTGGCCTTCCTGGGTCCAGCCCAGTACACCTGCATAGTTGCCCAGGCCTGGATAGAGCACCAGATAGCCCAGCGCAAAGACCACGGTCAGGATGAAGAGCTTGAACCACCATTGGGGCAGGGGGTTGTCGTACTCTTCAATGCCGTCAGCCGCATGGCCAGTGGTCTCTACGTTGCCATCAGCATCCGGGGTCTTGTCGGTGCGGCGGTTGGCCATGAGGATCCAAACGCTCAGCGCAATCGTGCCCAGAGTGATGACGATGATCCAGGCGCTCCAGAAGCTGGATAGGGAGTCACCCCATAAGTTATTCATCTATTCTTATCTCCCCTGTCGTGGCGGGAATCCGCTTCGCCCTCTGGCGAAGCATGCTTGTCACGGGTCGGTTGCTTATCGTTTTCATCGTCGGCAAAGGGCAGGTTGGCCGCTTCATCGAAGTCGGGTTTGCGCCGCCTGGAGTAGGCCCAGAAGAAGATGCCTACGAAAGCGACAATGAGAATGAACGTGATAAGTCCGCGGAAAGTTCCCGTATCCATAACTTAACGAGTGCCCTCGAGCACGGTTCCTAGCTGTTGTAGATAGGCCACCAGCGCAGTGATTTCCTGCTGGCCGCGTACTTCGGCGGTGGCGTTGGCGATATCTTCATCGGTGTAGGGAACGCCCAGCTGACGCAGCACGCGCATCTTGCGCGGTGTTGCTTCGCCATCCAGGGTGCGCTCGAACAGCCAGGGGTAAGCCGGCATGATGGACTCGGGCACGACATCGCGTGGGTTGTACATATGGGCGCGGTGCCAGTCATCGCTGTAGCGGCCGCCTACGCGCGCCAGGTCTGGCCCCGTACGCTTGGACCCCCACAGGAAGTTGTGCTCGTACACCTGCTCACCGGCCACGTTGTAGTGACCGTAGCGCTCGGTTTCGGCGCGGAACGGGCGAATCATCTGGGAGTGGCAGCCCACGCAGCCTTCGCGGCGGTAGATGTCTCGACCTTCCAGCTCCAGCGCGCTTAGCGGGCGCAGCCCCTCCACGGGCTCCGTCGTATCCTTTTGAAAGAACAGTGGCACGACTTCGGCCAGGCCGCCAAAGCTGATCGCAACCAGGATCAAGACGGCGAGTAGGCCAACGTTCTTTTCGACAATCTCATGTTTCATTGGTCTGAACTTCCCCGGTTTAAGCGGCTTGTGGTGCCGAGTAGCTGATGGCTTCACGACGCTTGACGGTCATGTACACGTTGTACGCCATGATCAGCATGCCGACTACCCAGAACAGACCGCCTATCAGGCGAACGAAGTAGCCTGGCCCGCTGGCCTCGACAGACTCAACGAAGGTGTACATCAGCGTGCCGTCGGCGTTGATGGCGCGCCACATCAGGCCCTGCATGATGCCGTTGACCCACATGGCGGCGATGTACAGTACGGTACCGATGGTGGCCAGCCAGAAGTGCACGGCGATCAGGCTGACGGAGTACATTTCGGTGCGGCCGAAGACCCGCGGAATCAGGTGGTACATGGAGCCGATGGTGATCATCGCTACCCAGCCCAGCGCCCCGGAGTGCACGTGGCCGATGGTCCAGTCGGTGTAGTGAGACAGCGCGTTGACGGTCTTGATGGCCATCATCGGGCCTTCGAAGGTCGACATGCCGTAGAACGACAGGGCCACGACCAGAAAGCGCAGGGTCGGGTCGGTGCGCAGTTTATGCCAGGCGCCCGACAGGGTCATCATGCCGTTGATCATGCCGCCCCAGGAGGGTGCCAGCAGGATGATCGACATGATCATGCCCAGCGACTGCGCCCAGTTGGGCAGGGCGGTGTAGTGCAGGTGGTGCGGGCCTGCCCACATATAGATCATGATCAGCGCCCAGAAGTGGACGATGGACAGACGGTAGGAGTAGATCGGACGCTCGGCCTGTTTCGGCACGAAGTAGTACATCATGCCCAAAAAGCCTGCCGTCAGGAAGAAGCCCACTGCGTTGTGGCCGTACCACCACTGCACCATGGCATCCACGGCACCCGCATAGATCGAGGTGGAGTACATCATGGTGACGGGAATGGCGGCGTTATTGACGATGTGCAGCACGGCAACGGTCAGGATGAACGCAGCAAAGAACCAGTTGGCCACATAAATATGTGACGTGGCGCGCTTCTTGATCGTCATCAGGAACACGATGGCATAGCTGATCCAGACAACGGCAATCAGAATATTGATTGGCCATTCCAGCTCAGCGTACTCTTTCGTGGTGGTGTAACCCAATGGCAGAGTCACCACGGCGGAAAGAATCACCGCCTGCCAGCCCCAGAAGGTGAACGCGGCGAGCTTGTCAGAGAACAGTCGCGTCTGACAGGTACGCTGAACGACGTAATAGGACGTCGCGAACAGCGCCGAGCCACCGAAGGC
The DNA here is from genome assembly GCF_000275725.1 of Vreelandella stevensii S18214. Classification (GTDB taxonomy): domain Bacteria; phylum Pseudomonadota; class Gammaproteobacteria; order Pseudomonadales; family Halomonadaceae; genus Vreelandella; species Vreelandella stevensii. The sequence continues at coordinate 85,982 of NZ_AJTS01000049.1, forward strand.
AAAGATGACGGCGTTAGTGTGTAACGGACGAAGACGCCCGAAGCTAGTCCAAGGTAAGCCGAGGTTCAGTTGCGGCCAAACCAGCTGGGAGGCGAGGATGACGCCAATCGTCATGCCCACGATGCCCCACACAACGGTCATGATCGCGAACTGCCGAACTACCTTGTAATTGTAGGTCGGGTGTTCCAGTGCTGTGCTCATTTCATGTTCCCATCGAACGCGGTTAGGGGGTAACCCGTAGCAGTGTGCATGCGCATTTTGCCCGGGTGCGGCCACCCGCTTGATGATGCAGGTCAAGATCCGGCCTAGATTCTAGCGCAGCCGAGGCATAAGCTGAACACGCCAATGGATGTAACGCTGAATTAACAGGAGTTGCCGTTGTCTCACTACGCTGGTTTGGGGTTCGAATGCCTGACCCCAGAGGCATTATCGGAACAGGTTGCCAGCCCCGCTGTTCAGCGCTTTAACGTGGAAGGTTATGGGCCGGTGAGCGTTTCTGGCCTGCCGAGGCAGGGCCGTGTGCTGTTGATGCACGGCGCTGGCGCCGGGCACTTATCCGACTTCATGCGTCAATTTGCCGCGACGCTGTCGCAGAATGAGGTGCAGGTATGGGCCATTGATCTGCCCTACATGCAGCAAATGAACGAGCAGGGCAAGCGCCGCCCGCCACCGCCCGTGCTGAAAAGCGTGGCCTGTGTCGCTCGCTGGTATTCTCTACTTGCGCCGCTGAACTCGCTTCCTTTGTGGGTGGGCGGCAAGTCCATGGGCGGACGCCTGGCGTCGTTGTTTGCCAGTGAGCAGCCGTGCCCGGGCGTGATTGCCGTGGGGTACCCGTTTCATCCGCCGAAAAAACCGGACGTGCTGCGTACAGAGCACTTTGCATCGTTGAGCTGCCCAATGCTGGTCATTCAGGGGGAGCGAGATCCTTTTGGCACCCGTGCGGAGGTGGAAAGCTACTCTCTGCCCGCTAGTGTACGGGTCGAATGGCTGGCCGAGGGGGACCATGATTTCACACCACGCAAATTATCCGGCCTCGAACAAAAGGTTTTGATTGACGAGGCGGCCCGGATTGCGGCATCCTTCGTCCGCGCTCAGGGAGCGGAAGTCGGTGATACGTGCAGCACACTGGTTTAAATGCAAAATTTAAACGTCTTGTGTTGACATTTGAACAGGCTTCTGTAGAATGCAGCGCCACGTGACCAGCGGGTGGTTAGCTCAGTTGGGAGAGCACCAGCCTTACAAGCTGGGGGTCACTGGTTCGAACCCAGTACCACCCACCATTGACATGGTGTCCTGGAAACGTAAGCAGCAAGTGATGCATTTGTGGACCGGTAGTTCAGTCGGTTAGAATGCCGGCCTGTCACGCCGGAGGTCGCGAGTTCGAGTCTCGTCCGGTCCGCCATCATCGCTCAATGTTGCACATCAGTTATCGTAATTCGGACCGGTAGTTCAGTCGGTTAGAATGCCGGCCTGTCACGCCGGAGGTCGCGAGTTCGAGTCTCGTCCGGTCCGCCACGATAACCTGAAGCAGTCGATTGATCAGCCATTGGCTGTCAATGATCGGGTGGTTAGCTCAGTTGGGAGAGCACCAGCCTTACAAGCTGGGGGTCACTGGTTCGAACCCAGTACCACCCACCATTCAAGCAGCGTGCATGGCGACTGAACCGCTTTGATAACGCCCTTGCAATGGTTTTGAAGTGCCTTAACGTGGACCGGTAGTTCAGTCGGTTAGAATGCCGGCCTGTCACGCCGGAGGTCGCGAGTTCGAGTCTCGTCCGGTCCGCCATTAAGCACTTATCGGTCATCAATGTGCATGAAAGCACGTCGATAAAGCCGAATACATTCCAAAAGCCCGGATCCTTGATCCGGGCTTTTTTGTCGTTTCTATTTCCAGATATCTATGTTCAGGCGCGCATGACGCCGTTTATCACGGCGTCATGCGGTGCTCAGTGGTCAGGCGATAGCGCTGACACCGGCTTTGGCGATCTGGACGTCCTGGTCCGGCTTGACGCCAGAAATCCCCACGGCACCCACGACCTGGCCATCCACGATGATCGGTACGCCGCCGGACAGCAGGCCCTGCAGCGGTGCCGAGACAAACGCCGTACGACCCCCGTTGATCATCTCTTCGAAGACTTGCGTCTCCTTACGGCCCAATGCCGCGCTGCGCGCTTTTTGGGTCGCTACTTCGGCGCTGAACGGGGCAGCGCCATCCAAACGACGCAGGGCCAGCAGGTGGCCGCCATCGTCGGTGACGGCAATGGTCACGGGCCAGCTGTTGCGGTCAGCTTCTTGCTGGGCAGCGTCCAGTACTTGAATGACGTCGGCTTGGCCTAAAACGGCTTTGGTTTGCATCAAAGTATCCTTCTTATCATGGGGGTTGAGACGCGGCGCCTGACGGGCAAGGCGTGATGCCAGCAGCCGCAATTATTTAGGTTATACCAGGGCAGCGTCCACGACTTCTACCCAGTGGCGGACTGGCGTGCGATTGGCACTGGCCAGATGCGTCTGACAGCCGATATTGGCGGTCACGATCACTTCGGGGTTGCCTGCTTCCAGAGCATTGAGTTTGTTGTCGCGCAGCTGGGTGGCGAGCTCCGGCTGCGTCACCGAGTAGGTGCCTGCGGAACCGCAGCACAGGTGGGCATCCTTGACCGGGGCCAGCGTAAAGCCGAGTTTGCCCAGCACGCTTTCCACCGCGCCGTTGAGCTTCTGGGCATGCTGCAGCGTACAGGGGCAGTGGAATGCCAGGCGCTGGTGCTCCTTGAGTTGCAGGGCCTCCAAAGGCTCGTCGCGCAGAATCTCGACGATATCCCTGGCCAGTGCGCTGACGCGCTGGGCCTTTGCCGCGTAGGCAGGGTCGTCCTTGAGCATGTCGGCATACTCTTTGACGAAGGCGCCGCAGCCGCTGGCGGTTTGCACGATGGCTTCGGCCCCTTGCTCGATGTGAGGCCACCAGGCGTCGATATTGGCGCGCATGCGCTGGCGACCGGCTTCCTGTGCATTGAGGTGGAAATCGATGGCACCGCAGCAGCCCGCTTCACTGATCGGTGTGACGCTGATGCCCAGGCGGTCGAGCAGACGAGCCGTCGCCGCATTGGTGTTGGGCGAGAGACCTGGCTGCACACAGCCTTCCAGGATCAATACCTTGCGCGCATGGCGCTGGCTGTCGGGGCGTTGACCTGCATCCACCGGAGCGGGCGGCATTTTGCTGCGCAGCTTGCCAGGCACCAGCGGTTTGAAGGTTTGCCCCAGACTCAGCAGCGCCTTGAAGCGCTTGGGGTCCACCAGCATTTTACGCAGGGCGTAGCGTTGGGCGCGTTCGGCGGCTGAGCGGGGCACGCGGCGCTCGATCTCGGCGCGTCCTATATCCAGCAGCTTGTGATACTCGACGCCCGAGGGGCAGGTGGTTTCACAGTTGCGGCAGGTCAGGCAGCGGTCGAGGTGCAGGCGAGTCTCTTCGGTGACCTGGTCATCGTCATCGCGGCTCTCCAGCAGCTCTTTCATCAGGTAGATACGCCCGCGCGGCCCGTCTCGCTCATCGCCCAGCAGCTGGTAAGTGGGGCAGGTGGCGTTACAAAAGCCGCAGTGTACGCAGGTGCGCAGAATGCGCTCGGCTTCCTGAATATGCGGTTTCTGGCGGTCGGCATCGGTAAAGTGCGTCTGCATGTCAGCTCTCCTGATTAAAATGCCGCATAAAGACGACCAGGATTGAAAATGCCGTAGGCATCCAGTTCGGCCTTCAGGTTGCGATGATACTTTTCCACGACTGAATTCAGTGGCGTGAACGGTGACTCCGCACCGCCCTGATGATGCGGGGTGTAGCAGGTGGCGTGGCCGCCTGCCTGCTGGCAGGCATCGCGCAGGGTTTGCGCGGGCAGTGGGGTTTTCACCCAGCGCTGGCTGCCGCCCCAGTCGTAGAAGATATCGCTTTCATCGACGGCAATTTCCAGCGGCGGCGTATGGGGCGGTAGCGACAGGCGCCACAGAGCTTGGCCCTCGGCCAGGTTGAAAAAGGCGTGCTGCAGGTCGCGTAGCTGCTGCCAGAAGTCTGCCGAGAGGGCGTCGCCGCCCAGCCGTTCTTTGGTCGCCTTGACCGAGCTTTCGCCGCCTTCCAGGCGAATGAACAGCTCGCCCGCGTGCCAGGCCGCAGCGGTGATCGGCAGCGGCTGGCGGCCCAGCTCGGAGAGCTTTGCCAGGGCGTCTTCCAGACCCATGGAGAGGCGCAGGCTATGGCTGGCGGTGGGAATCGGCAGCACCTTGAAAGAGATATCGGCCAGTACGCCCAGCGTGCCCTGGGCGCCGGTCATCATGCGGGAGAGATCGTAGCCCGCCACGTTCTTCATGACTTCGCCGCCAAAGCGCAGCAGTTTGCCTTCCTGGGTGATTACCCGGGTGCCCAGCACGAAATCCCTGGCAGCCCCGGCCCAGGGGCGGCGGGGGCCGGACATGCCAGTGGCGACCGCACCGCCAATGGTGCTGGCTTCGCCAAAGATCGGTGGCTCGAAAGGCAGCATCTGATGCTTCTCGGCAAGTGCTGCGTTCAGCGCGTCAAGCCGTGTGCCGGCCCGCACGGTCACCACCAGCTCCACGGGGTCGTAGGAGACGATGCCGCGATGGGCAGCGACATTGAGCTCCGCGCCTTCTACCGGGCGGCCATAGAAAGCCCGGGTGTTTCCCGCCACGATGCGTAGCGGGGTGCGATCGGCGTAGGCGCTGCGCACCTGTTCGCACAGTTCAGCGGCGATATCCTGGTCAGCGTGTATCGCTAGTTCGGTCATGGTCGGTCCTTGTGGCATCAGAAGCGTGGCAGCTCCGGATGCGGTAACTCGTTGTTATGTACATGCATGGCGCCAAATTCGGCGCAGCGCGCCAGGGTCGGAATGTTCTTCCCCGGATTGAGCAGCCGTTGCGGGTCGAAGGCCGCTTTCAGAGCGTGAAAGACCGTCAGTTCGTCGGGCTGAAACTGGCTGCACATCTGATTGATCTTCTCGCGCCCCACGCCGTGCTCGCCGGTAATCGAGCCTCCTGCGGCAACGCACAGCTCCAGGATCTTGCCGCCAACGTCTTCCGCCAGGGCCAGCTCACCCTCTTTGTTGGCATCGAACAGAATCAGCGGGTGCATATTGCCATCGCCCGCGTGAAACACGTTGGCCACGGCCAGGCCACTCTCCTCGGAAAGCGCGGCAATGCCCTTGAGTACCCGGGGCAGCTCGCGGCGGGGAATGGTGCCATCCATGCAGTAGTAGTCCGGTGACATGCGGCCTACCGCTGGGAAAGCGTTCTTGCGCCCGGCCCAGAATTTGGCGCGCTCGGCTTCGTCCCGGGCCTGTTGAATATGGGTGGCCCCGGCCGTTTCCAGTACCCGGCGAACGGTCTCGCAGTCGTCGTCCACGTCTGCTTCGACGCCGTCCAGCTCGCAGAGCAGAATGGCTTCGGCCTCCACTGGGTAGCCCGCCTTGATGAAGTCTTCTGCGGCCTGAATGGCGAGCTTGTCCATCATTTCCAGGCCACCGGGAATGATCCCGGCGGCAATGATGTCACCCACTGCGCGACCTGCCTTTTCGATATCGTCGAAGCTGGCCATGAGGACCTTGGCGGTTTCCGGCTTGGGTAACAGTTTGACGGTAATCTCCGTGACCACCCCCAGCATGCCTTCGGAGCCGTTCATCAGCGCGAGCAGATCAAAGCCTGGCGCATCCAGTGCTTCGGAGCCCAGCGTCATGTGCTCGCCTTCGATGGTCAGTACGTCCACGCGCAGTACGTTGTGCACGGTCAGGCCATACTTGAGGCAGTGCACGCCACCGGCATTTTCGGCGACGTTACCGCCAATGGAGCAGGCAATCTGAGAAGACGGGTCGGGCGCGTAATACAGGCCATAGGGCGCCGCCGCCTCGGAAATCGCCAGGTTGCGAACGCCGGGTTGTACCCTGGCCAGACGGGCATCGGGGTCGACGCTGATGATCTGATTGAAGCGCGACATGACCAGCAGCACGCCTTGTTCCAGGGGCAGGGCGCCGCCGGAAAGCCCGGTGCCTGCGCCGCGGGTCACCACCGGTACGCCCAGGGCGTGACAGCGCTTGAGCAGGCCTTCCACCTGGGCCAGCGTTTCCGGCAGGGCGACCAGCATGGGCAGCACCCGATAAGCCGCCAGGCCATCGCATTCGAATGGGCGCAGGTCTTCTTCGCGGTGCAGCAGGGTCAAGGTAGGCACAGCGCTTTGCAGGTCGCTGAGCACCTCGGCTTTATCACGGTGGACGAGCTCGCCATCGAGGCGCTCGTCGAACAGGATATTCATCGCGACATCCTTCATTTTTATCGTTGAACAGAGCAGCAGGTTGCCGCCGCTTGACGCCAATCTGAGCTTTTTTCAGGCGCCTGTCCAGCCTGTGGTGCAGTGGTCTGACCAGTAATTGGTCGATAGTCGCAAGGTTCATGGCATACTCACCCCAAACAGCTACTTGGTCTTACCGCCAGGAGGCGTTATGGCTCAAGCAGAGAGGAGGGCAAGTGGTACTCAACAACGATGACATCGCCATGGGCAAACGCACGCCCGAGCACGTGGCGGCCAGGCTGGAAGAGCTGATTCTCGAGGGAGTCTTTCGACCGGGCCAACTGCTGCCTTCCGAGCGGCGGCTATGTGAGCGTCTGGGCGTTTCTCGTGCCTCCCTGCGTGAGGGGCTGAGGATCTTGCGCAGCAAGGGCATCATCAACACTCGCCAGGGCCATGGTTCCACCGTGGCGTCCCTGTTGCCGAGCCAGCACCAGAGCCCGCTGATGCATCTGTTCCGCGACCATCCGCGGACGCTGTTCGACCTGCTGGAAGTGCGCGCGCTGCTGGAGGGCGAGTCGGCCTATCTGGCGGCTCGGCGTGGCACGTCCATGGACCGCGTGCTGATCACGCGCCGCTATCGTGAGATGGCCGAATACGCTGCCCAGACGGATACCCTGGAAGTCGAGCAGTTGGCGCGGCTGGACCACGCGTTTCATCTGGCCATCTCCCAGGCCTCCCACAACCCCGTGCTGGTGCATACGCTGCAAGGGTTGACCGATCTGCTGCTCAGCTCGGTCTTTGCATCGGTCAAGCACCTCTACCACCGGCCCGGCCCCAGAGAGATGATCAATCAACAGCACGCACGCCTGCATGACTCGGTAGTCAGCGGCCACGCCGAGCAGGCGCGGCAGATTGCGCTGGAGCACCTCACCAGCATCAGTGAACTACTGAGAGAGCTGGAGGCGGAGCACGATCGCCTGGAGCGCTCCGCCATGCGTCTGGATCAGTGGCAGTAATCATGACACTCTCCATGAGCGAATAACCAACAAAAGGAGCCTCACGTGGCCATCTATCAATTTGGCGAGCATCGGCCCGCTATTCATGAAGACGTATACATTGCCGACACGGCGGACGTCATCGGTCAGGTTACCCTGAAGGCACGCGCCAGCGTGTGGTATCAGGCGGTACTGCGCGGCGATAGCGATCATCTGGAAATCGGTGAAGAGAGCAACATTCAGGATGGCGCCGTGCTGCACGCGGACCCCGGCTACCCGCTGAAGGTGGGAAAAGGGGTGACCGTCGGGCACCAGGCGATGCTGCATGGCTGTACCGTGGGGGATGGCTGCTTGATCGGCATTCAGGCGGTCGTGCTCAACGGCGCCGTGATTGGCGAGAACAGCCTGGTAGGCGCAGGGGCCTTCATCAAGGAAGGGGCGGTCTTTCCGCCAAACTCGCTGATTGTCGGCTCGCCTGCCAAAGTGGTCAGGGAGCTGTCGGCAGAGGCGGTGGAAGCGCTGAAGCTGAATGCACAAAGCTATGTGATACGAGGCCAGCAACACGCTGACTCGCTCAAGCGCATCGATTGAGCCTGACTGAAACTGAAAACGCCCACCCCAGGCATGGCCTGAGGGTGGGCGAGGTGGTCTGATCCGAACTGAGGTTACATCAGCGGGTCAGTGATACCCAGCACGTAGAACGCGATCAGCGCGATGATGCCGGTGAATACCAGGTAGTAGATGGTCGGAATGATCGTTTTACGAATCGTGGTGCCTTCGCGGCCCAGCAGGCCAACGGTTGCCGAGGCGGCGACCACGTTGTGAATGGCGATCATGTTACCCGCTGCAGCACCCACCGCTTGAAGGGCGACCATGACGGCGGTTGAGAGTCCCAGGGTTTGCGCAATGCTGAACTGGAACTCGGCCAGCATCAGGTTGGAAACCGTGTTGGAACCGGCGATGAAAGCGCCCATGGCGCCCACGGCGGGAGCAAAGAAGGGATAGACACCACCCACGCCGTTGGCGACGGCCTGAGCCATCATGACGGGCATGGAGACCAGGTCTGCGCCATTGACGCCCGAGTTGATCAGGATGCGCACCATCGGCACGGTGAAGATGAGTACGAAACCCGCACCAAAAATGGTCTTGGTGGACTCTGAAACCGCAGCGCTCATCTGGCGCGGATTCATCTTGTGCAGGAAGTAGGTCACGAACACCACGGCTAGAATGATGCCGCCCGGCAGGTAGAGCGGCTGGAGGCCGCCGCTGACGCCGGTTTCACCGAAAATGTTGGTCCAGTTCAGGTTCACGGAAGTCAGTGCCACACGCAGGGGCTCGACGGTACGGGAGGCCACCAGGAAGATCGCCAGCAGTACATAGGGAATCCAGCCTTTAAGCGTCGAAATCGGCGTCTTGCCTACCACGTCATCCAGCTTGATCTGCAGATTGCCGATCCACTCATCCGGCCAGGAGGTGGCTTCCGGGAAATCCCAGGTGTCTTTCGGCAGCAGGAACCCTTTACGCGCGGCGGGTACGACAATGGCCAGACCGACCATGGCACCGATCATCGAGGGGAACTCTGGCCCCAGGAAGACGCCTACCAGCATGTAAGGCACGACGAACGCGATGCCCGTGAAAATGGCGAACGGAGCAATGGACAGCCCCTCTTTCCAGGAGCGGTTGGCGCCAAAGAAGCGCACCATGATCAGCACCAGGATCAACGGCATGAGAATACCCACGATGCCGTGAGTGATCGCCGTGGTGCTGGTGACCTGTTGGAAGAAGGCTTCCCAGGTGGAGCCGTTGGCTTCCAGCTGCGCCGTGATACCGGCACGGTCCAGGCCGCTGCCTACGCCCACTACAATCGGGGTGCCCACTGCGCCAAACGATACCGGGGTCGACTGAATCATCATGCCTACCACGACGGCTGCCAGCGCCGGGAAGCCCAGGGCGACCATCAGCGGTGCAGCCACGGCGGCAGGAGTACCAAAGCCTGAAGCACCTTCGATAAAGCAGCCAAACAGCCACGCGACGATCAGCGCCTGCACACGACGGTCCGGGCTGATGCCTGAAAAGCCGTTACGAATGGCCGTGATGCCACCGGAGTGCTTGAGGGTGTTCAGCAGCAGGATGGCGCCAAAGATGATCCACAGCAGACCAGCGGTCTGGATCAACCCTTGAACGGTGGATGCCGCGACACGGCTGAACGACATGTCCCATGCGGTCAGGCCGATAATGGCGGCGGTGAGGAAAACGATCGGCATTGCTATCTTGGCGGGGATTTTAAAGCCTATGAGCAATATCCCGGCCAGCAACAGCGGCAGAAATGCCAGAAGAGCTAATATATTTTCATTCATGGGAGGAACGGCCCCTTGTTATTGATTTGGTGTGCTCCGCGAAAGCCAACGCATCATTTTCAATGATAGTTGGGACAGCGTGAAAGATACGGTCAGGCGCCCGGAATGACTATATTGGAAAATTGGTCTTACCAGTGAGGAGGGCTTTTTTTATCCTGGCTCATGGCATTTTTTTAGTATCAAGTAGTTGTTATTCATTGCTTTTTTAATGCTTTTAGAAAGCCCCGTGACGACATTGTTATTAGACTAATAGACAGTTCAGTGACGGCGTAAAAAGGCAGTACACAGAGAAGGGCGCTCTATGCCTAGCGCAGGGACTGTGACAACGTAGCGCGTAGGCGCAATCTTTACCTCTTTTCAGGAGTCGTTCGACCATGGCCATCACGCTTTATGATTTGTGCGGTCGCGATGATCGCTTGAGATTTTCTCCCTACTGCTGGCGCGTGCGCATGGCACTTGCTCACAAAGGGCTGGCATACACTACGGTGGCCTGGCGGTTTCAGCAGAAAGAGGCGCTGGCATTTGCCCACTACGACAAGGTGCCGGTGTTGACCGATGGCGACACGGTGGTCACCGACAGCTTCGACATCCTGCGCTACCTGGATACCACTTACCCTGAGGCTCCGGTGCTGGGCGATGGACTGGGCTTGCAGCGTGTCACGCTATTCAAGCAACTGGTGGACCGCAGCATTACGCCCGCGCTGTTTCGTATCGTGGTGCTGGATCTGCTGGAAGCCATTCACCCGGAGGATAGGGAGTACTTCCGCACCACCCGTGAAGCGCGCTTTGGGGCCAGCCTCGAGGCGGTTCACGACCCCGATAAAGGCCGCCAGCAGCTGCACCAGGCGCTGGTACCCGTCAGTGCGCAACTCAAGGAGATGCCTTTCCTCGATGGTGACTCCCCTGCCGGAGCAGATTACCTGCTGTTCGGCAGCATGATGTGGGCCTATAGCGTCTCGACCGAAACGCTGGTAGAGGAGCGTGACCCCGTGGCCGGATGGTTCCAGCGCATGCTGGCGGTACACGATGGCGTGGCGGGCAAGGCCATGACCATTCGTGATCTATACTAGGCAAAGCGGTAATCGCCGCTGACATTCACAGGCAACATGAAGGGCCACACCCTGTATGGGCACGCCCTTCATGGACAAGGAGATGGCAATGATTGACCTGTATTACTGGACAACGCCCAACGGCCACAAAATCTCCATCATGCTTGAAGAAGCGAAGCTCGCCTATCGTGTAAAGCCCATCAATATCGGGCGAGGCGAGCAGTTCGACCCCGAATTCCTGGCCATTGCGCCCAATAATCGCATTCCTGCCATCGTCGACCATGCCCCGCGCGACGGGGGGCAGCCTATGGCGCTGTTCGAATCAGGGGCGATTCTGGAGTACCTGGCAGACAAGAGCGGTCAGTTCCTGCCAGCAGAAGGGCGCGAGCGCTATGTGGTACTGCAGTGGCTGCACTGGCAGATGGGTGGGCTAGGCCCCATGGCCGGGCAAAATCATCACTTCTGCCACTATGCGCCCCACAAGATCGACTACGCCATCGAGCGCTACGTGCGTGAAACCAATCGGCTTTATAGTGTGCTGGATCAGCGTCTTTCTCAGCAGCACTATGTGGGCGGCGACCGTTACTCGATTGCCGACATGGCTATCTACCCGTGGATCGTGCCCTGGGAAAAACAGCGCCAGACGCTGGAGGAGTTTCCCGACCTGGAGCGCTGGTTCGAAGAGCTTTCCCAGCGTCCCGCCATTCGCAAAGCCTATGCATTGGTCGAGGATGTGAACCCCCAGGCAGGTGCTCCCATGGATGACCTGGCGCGTAAGCACTTGTTCGGTAACCGCTAGTAATGATTAACCGCGAGTGAGCTATTGGCCGTGCGAGTGAGGCGTGGGTGATGGTGAAAAAAATCATGTTGCGCTGCACAAAAAGCGCTGCTAGCTTTGATATTAGCAACGGCAACCGCCCATCAAGATGCGCCGTTGAGCGCATCGTACCGCTAGCTCACTCAAGGAGATTTAGTGATGAACAAGACAGCAGAAAAAACCAGCCAGCAGTTTGAGTCCGTGTTTGTTTCCCCCATGCGCTCTTACACACTGGCAGCGCTGGACTACTACGAGCAGCTGGTCGGCGCTCAAATGGATGCTGCACGCGCCTATTCCGACATGACCATCGCCCAGGCGCGCACCTGGCTCGACGTCAAGGACGCCGATAGCTTCAAGAAAGCCATGGAAAGCCAGCAGAAAGCGGCCAGCGACATGATGGAGCGCATGAAAGGTGACTCCGAAAAAGTGACCTCTATCAGCCAGGGCTTCCTGCAGGAAAGTCAGAAAATGGCGGAAGAGACCACCAAGAAAGCAGCCGATACTGCCAAATCGTAACGGTTGCTCCATGAAAATGCCGCGCCCTGAAGCGCGGCATTTTTTTATCCAGAGAACGGGCGTTAGGTGGCGTCGCCTGCACGCGCTCTCAGCCGAAACCGTGCAATCCTGATGATTTGCTCGATGGCCGTTTTTCTTTCTTGTACCGGATCGTTGTCCAGGCGCTTTTCAAAGGCCTCCAGAATGGCATAGCGGTCCAGGCCCTTGACGGCAATCACGAAGGGAAAGCCAAATTTCTCCTGATAAGCGGCGTTCAACTGCTCGAAGCGGGCAAACTCTTCCGGTGAACACTGATCGAGCCCAGCACCGGCCTGTTCGCTAGTAGAGTCGTGGGTCAGCTCCCCGGCCAGCGCGGCTTTGCCGGCCAGATCAGGGTGTGCCTGAATGACGGCCGTCTGCTGCTCGGGAGATGCCTGTTGAAGCATCTTGCCCATCAGTTCGGCCAGCGCATCCGGGGCGTCGTGAGTCTCTTCCAGGCCGTGTTGCCAGGCGGCCTTGGCCACCCAGGGAGAGTGTTCATAGACATCGCCATAGTGGGCCACGAAGGTTTCCAGGCTGCTTTGGCTCGGGGCAGGGGACAGTCGCAAAGGCGTTTCAGTCGGCACAAGGGTTCTCCAAGCGTGCGAAAAGGGAATTGCTGTATACAATAAATAGCATCAACGGTACTCTTTGACCAATAGGTCAAACCTGCCAACAACACCAATAACCCTGCCAATATGAGGAGTGACGATGGGACGCTTGACTACCCACGTGCTGGATACCGCCAAAGGGCAGCCCGGTCAGGGCATCATCATCGAGGTCTTTCGGTTGACCGGTGGCCAGCGCGAGCCGTTAGCGACCACCGTCACCAACAGCGACGGCCGCTGTGATGCGCCGCTGTTGGAAGGCGCGGCGCTGACCGCTGGCGAATATGAGCTAGTGTTCCATGCGGGAGACTATCTACGCCAGCAGGGGGTCGAGGCTGCCGAGCCCCGCTTCCTGGACGTCATCCCGCTGCGCTTTGGCGTGGCCGATGCCAGCCAGCATTACCACGTACCGCTGCTGCTCTCGCCGTATGGCTACTCGACCTATCGCGGTAGCTGAGGGGGCTTCACATGCAAGCGTATACTATCGAATTTGCCAACCTGCTGCTGCGCTGGCTCCACGTGATCGCCGCCATTGCCTGGATCGGAGAGTCGATCTATTTCGTCATGCTGGATAACAGCCTGCGCACGCCCAAGGCTCAGGAAGATCGTGACAAGGGCGTGTTTGGTGAGATGTGGGCGGTGCATGGCGGTGGTTTCTATCATAACCAGAAATACGCCACGGCCCCTGCCAAGCTCCCCAACGACCTGCACTGGTCGTTCTGGAAAGCCTACACCACATGGCTCTCTGGCTTTGCGCTGTTCGTCATTCTTTATATGGTCAATCCGGGCTTCTACCTGGTCAACTCCAACAGCAACTGGGCCTGGGCGGCCAACCTCACCGGTTGGCAAGCCAACCTGCTGGCATTGGGCTTCCTGCTGGGCGGCTGGGTGGTCTATAACGAGCTTTGCAAGCGTATCAGCCCGGATATGCAGCGTGACGGCCTGCTGAGCATTGCCGTGGCGGTGATGATGGTGGTCGTGGCGTATTTGAGCACCCAGATGTTCACCGGGCGGGCCGCCTTTCTGCTCACCGGGGCCGTCATGGCCACGGCCATGTCGGCCAACGTCTTCTTCTGGATCATTCCCGGCCAGCGCCGCATGGTCAAGGCCATGAAAGCCGGAGAGGCCCCCAACCCGCTAGATGGCAAGCGCGGCAAGCAGCGCTCGGTGCACAACACCTACTTCACGCTGCCGGTGGTGCTGCTGATGGTGAGTAATCACTACTCTTTTCTATACTCCCATGAGCAGGCCTGGATCGTCATGGCCCTGTTCATCTTTGCTGGCGCGTTGATTCGTCAGTTCTTCGTGCTGATGCATGCGGGCAAGGTCCAGCCTGCCTATCCTGCGATAGGTGTAGGGCTCATTCTGCTGGCGTTCTGGGTAGCAGCCCCCAGCCCGCGCGCCGCCGTGGAAAGTACCAGCGCGGCCCCCGACCAGGCTCAGGTCACCGCTCTGGTGGAGCAGCACTGCACCCTGTGTCATGCGCGTAACCCTGAGCACGCCGGGTTCTCCGCGCCACCTGCGGGCTACGCCTTCGATCACTGGGAAGAGATACTGGGCCACAAGGCGCAGATTCAGCGGGTCGTCGACACTCGCTACATGCCGCTGGGCAATATCACCAACATGAGTGACGAAGAGCGCGATATCATAGCGGCCTGGGAGGAGTAAATCGGTTCGCAGAGAGGAGACCCCATGAGCGAAGCGCAGACGGCGTTGAAACGGCGGCCCACGGAAAAAGAGGGTGACGAGCGCCACGAAGCCATTTACCGGGCAGTGAGCGATGCCATCGTGGAGCAACGCCTCAAGCCGGGTGCCCGGCTGCGCGAAGATGCCCTGGCAGAGGTGTTTGGCATCAGCCGCACGGGGATCCGTAAAATCCTGCAGCGGCTGGCGCTGGAGCAACTGGTGACCCTGACGCCGCGCCGTGGGGCCAGCGTGACGCGCCCTACCGCCGATGAAGCCAAGGACGTGTTCGATGCACGCCAGCTCATCGAGTGCGGCTTGATGCCGGACGTGGCAAGGCGCATGGATGCCAAGGCGGCTGCCGAGCTGCGAGACATGGCCAGGCAGGAGCGACAGGCCCTGCGCAGCGGCCAGCAAAGCGTGGCCATCCGTCTCTCGGCCGATTTCCACGTGCGCCTGGCGCAGCTCTCCGGCAACGCCACCCTGGCGGAATTCGTCGAGCGCCTCTGCTCGCGCTCTTCACTGATCCTCGCCGTGTATGGGCATCGCGGCCACCTGGGCTGCGAGTCCCACGACCATGACGACCTGATCGGCTACCTGGAAGCAGGCAATGGCGAACGCGCCAAGGCCTTCATGAGCCGTCACCTCAAGGCCATCGAAGCGTCGCTGTCCATGGTCGAGGAGGAAGAAAATGTGCCGGACTTGCAGCAGATTTTTGGCGCATAGCGACGATAGTGCACAGCTCGATTGCCGCCAGCAGAAAAAACGCCACCGGAGACGATCCGGTGGCGTTGCTGAGACAGGCGCTCCTGCCGCGCTGGCGAACCGGCTTAATGAGCCCGCTGCTCAGCAAGCGTCGGCGCTGCCTTGAACTGCTTCATTAGCCCGTAGTAGAACACTCCCCCCAGGCCTGCACCAATCAACCACCCGAAGCCGTCGAGGCCGCTCAGGGCGGGGACGATGACGGTGGAGAGCGAGAATAGCGCGGCACCGCCAAAGGCCAGAAGGGCCCGGGTGTTCCAGCCGTTGACATAGTAATAGGCACCCCCGGGAGCTGAGGAGAAGAGCTCCTGCATGTTGAGATGCTGGCGCTTGATCAGGTAGTAGTCCACCACGATGATGCCGTAGAACGGAGCCACGATGGCGCCCAGTGCGTTCACAAACCCTGGCACGCCAATCTGGCTGATCACCGAAATCCATAGGGCACCCACGAAGAAGGCAATCACCGCCGTGATCAGGCCGCCCATCTTGAAGCTGATCCTGCTGGGGAACAGGTTGGCCAGATCGTAGGCAGGGGGGATGAAATTGGCGACCAGGTTGATGCCCACGGTTGCGGCAAAGAAGGTGAGGGCGGCCACGATGGTCAGCGGCAGCGAATCGACGCGCTCGACGATATCCGCTGGGTTGGTCAACGCTTCGCCAAACAGGACCAAGGTGCCCGCGGTAATGATCAGCGCAATGAACGAGAAGAACGCGACGTTCAGGGGCAGGCCCAGAAGGTTGCCCAGCTTCATCTGGCGCTCGGTTTTCACAAAGCGAGTGAAGTCGCCGAAGTTGATCACTACCGCCGCGAAATAGGCCACCATGGTGCCCACAATGGCCAGAAATGCCCCTATTCCTGCCTGCTCGCCGCTGCTATTGAAAATCGTACCGATGGCGGGGAGCAGCTCACTGCCTGCCTGTACCCAGACAATCACCATCAGCACGACCATGACCAGATAGACCAGCGGGCCTGCCCAGTTCAAAAAGTGTTTGATGCGCTCGATGCCCTGCCAAAAGATCGCAATCTGAAACAGCCACACGATCACGAACGACAGCCACGCCACTCCGGAAAGGCCGAGGAAGGAACCGCCATTGCCTGTGCCAAACAGGGCGGTGATCAGCAGTGCCACGGCCGTAGAGGCAAAGTAGGTCTGCACCCCGTACCAGAAAATACCCACGATGGCGCGCATCATGGCGGGTAGATTGGCCCCTCGTACGCCCATGCTGGCGCGCACCATCACCGGGAAGGGAATGCCATATTTCACACTGGGTTTACCGGTCAGGTTGACCAAAAACATCACGATGACACCGGCCAGAATAATGGCGGCCATCACTGCCCAGCCGTTCAATCCATAGGTAAGGAATAGCGATGCCGCCAGGGTGTAGCCAAACAGGCTCTGGATATCGTTGGACCAGACGTTAAAAATTTCAAACGACCCCCAGGTGCGGTGCTGTGGTTTCAGCGGGGCCAGGTCGTCGTTATAAAGGGTGGGGTCGATCTGCTCGATGTTCAGGTCGCTTGGGGCGGGTTGCTCATTCATGGCAAGACTCGTGATCGGGTAATGGTCGCCCGCCACGCAAGGTGGCAGGCAAGGGCAGGGCGGATTACTGAGTGAAGCGCTGGCAAGCGGGCCAGTGTTTCATCAGCAGGTAGTAGGTCAGCCCGGCGGGGATCAGGCTGGCGTACCAGGAGACCGATGAGAAAGCGAGGGCGGCTGCGATGCCGACGGCCGTGGCGATCAGTGCGGCCTGGTTGATGCCCTGATAAGGGCCGTTTTCATCGTAGAGCTTGCCGATGTCCAGCGTGCGGCGACGGATGACGTAGTAGTCCACGACCAGGATGGCGAAGATGGGGCCGAGGAAGGCCGAGTAGGTTTGCACGAACAGCTGCAGGCCTGCGGCCGACTCCGGCTGCACCAGTTTCCAGGGGAAAGTCGCAAAGGCCAGCAGACCGACGATCACGGTGGCCACCGGAAATTTGAGCTTGAAGACGTCCATCAGCACGTAGGTGGGCGGCACCACGTTGTTCAGCACGTTGGTGGTCACCTGGGCAAAGGCGATGAAGAGCAGGGTGATCATCAACAGCGGGGTGTTATCCACGGCGTTGGCGAACACCTGAATGGGGTCGGCGGTGCCGGTGGCCTGGGACACCATGTAGCCGATCAAGCCCATGAACAGCGTGCAGGGCAGAATCGACATGGCGTAAAGGGTGGTCAATAGCCCTTGTCCGGTGCCCTTTTTATGTTCACGCGAGTAATCGCTTACATTCAGCATCATGGTGCTGTAAATGCCTAGAAACAGCATAGTGGCGCTCCAGAAGGGCATGCCCCAGGAGCCTTCCATGGTCAGCAGGCTGGCCGACAGCTCATCGCCATAGCGCTGCACGGTGGCGTAGAACATGTACATCAGCGAGCAGAGAATAAAAGCGCTGCCGATATTCTCCAGCCACTTGATGCCCTGAAAGCCGAGCACCGAGAGGCCGATCTGCAAAAACTGAAAGGTGATGAAGTAGAAGATCAGGTTGTCGAAGCCGAACAGCGTCGCCGACACCATGTTGAGGGCACCGGCCCCAATCCAGCTCTGGAAGCCATACCACACGATGGCAGGCACGGCGCGCACCAGCCCGGGGATACGCGTTCCGGTAAACCCAAAGGCACTGCGCGCCTGCACCATGAACGGAATGCCGTACTTGTAACCGGCGGCGCCATTGATGGCCAGCGCCACGCCGATCACAAAACAGCCGATGGCAATGGCCAGGGTGGCTTGCAGCAAGTTGAGCGTGCCCACCACGCTGGAGCCCATGGCGAAGGTGCCAATCGACACGCAGCCACCAAACCAGGCAAGAAAGTAGGAGGTGCGCCCCATGATACGGGTGCTTTGCGGCGCCAGGCTTTCTGCCCCGACGGCTTTGCTGGCGGCTGACTGCGCCGCGTTGGGTGCTTCTTCTGAGGTAAGAGCAGAGGTAGAAGTGCTCATGTTACCGTCCTCGCAAGATTATCGATGTTATTGGTAACCCGGGCAGTAGGCTACCCGGGAGACGCTTGCGGCGTGGCGTGCTGATGCTGATATTCGTCGTGTTGTTATGGTTTTTTGTAGGCGTGCTTTCTTTTACGGCCGCTTGCTGGTGTCAGCTCTTCACTGGCGCGTGGGTGGCAGCGTCAGGTCAGAAAAATCTGAAAACTTGCCGGTAAAGGTTTTGCGGCGCGGGTAGTCCAGGTCGCCGTATTTACTGGTCTGCAAGCCCAGCCCGACGAGCGATTCGGCCAGTTTCAGCGCGGCGCTCACCCCTTCCACCACGGGCAGGCCGACTTCGCGGCTAATGGCCTGGGTCAGGTTGGCCATGCCCCCGCAGCCCAGCACGATGGCGCCAATGCCATCTTCGTCGCGGGCACGGCAGCACTCCTGCACGATACGGCTGAACGCCGCGTCCGGATGATCTTCCAGATCCAGTACGGGGATCTCGGCGGCGCGGATGCGGCGGCAGTGGTGGCGAAAGCCGTACTGCTCCAGCAGGTGCTCGGCGATGATGCCGGTGCGTCCCAGCGTCGTCACAATGGAGAAGCGAGTGCTGATCAGCGTGGCCATATGAAAGGCGGCTTCGGCAATGCCGATCACCGGAGCGCGAGTCAGCTCGCGGGCGGCCAGCAGGCCAGGGTCGCCAAAGCAGGCCACCACGTACGCATCGATACCGCCTTCGCGTTCGCCTTTCAGAACTTCTTCGGCAACGCCTACTGCGCTCACCGCTTCATCGAAGTGGCTTTCGATGGAGACCGGGCCAGCCTCGGGTTGCGTCGCGCTGATGAGGGTCCCCGGTGCTGCCTGCTTGTCGGCGGCTTGACGAATGGTTTCCGTCATGGCCGCCGTGGTATTGGGGTTGATCAGACGTATATGCACGTTCGGATACTCTTATGTGAACAATATTTTCTATCTTGTATACAAAAATAGGGCGGTTTTTAGCCAAGTGCAAGGGGCTAATGCACTTGATGCTCTCGATATGGGTTGACCAATCGTTCAGGTTTCAATAGCTTGGGCCAAGTGGGGCCGTTAAAGCGTCGAGAACTCAAATGATTAGCCCTGCGCTGCATTGCAGGCGCCGGTTAAAATGACTATTTTGTATACAAACTAAAATGCGCTGCCTCGCTAAAGGAGCCCGACCATGTCTTCCCATTACCCACGTGACCTGATTGGCTACGGCCAAACGCCCCCTCATGCCCAGTGGCCCAACGGCGCCAAAATAGCCGTGCAGTTCGTACTCAACTACGAAGAGGGCGCGGAGAATTGCGTGCTTCACGGGGATGCGGGGTCCGAGCAGTTCCTTTCCGAGATCATCGGGGCAGCCAGCTATCCGGACCGCCACCTGAGCATGGAGTCCATATACGAGTACGGCTCGCGGGCTGGCGTGTGGCGCATTCTTCGCGAATTTGAGCGTCGTGGGCTGCCGCTCACCGTGTTTGGGGTGGCCATGGCGCTGGAGCGCCACCCGGAGGTGGCGCAGGCGTTCAAGGAGCTGGGCCATGAAGTGGCCTGTCACGGCTACCGCTGGATTCACTATCAGGAAACGCCCGAGCACGTAGAGCGCGAGCACCTGCAAAAAGCCATGGAGATTTTCCAGCGTCTGTACGGTGAGAAGCCACAAGGCTGGTACACCGGCCGCGATAGCCCCAATACGCGGCGCCTGATAGTGGATGAAGGCGGGTTTCTCTACGACAGCGATTACTACGGCGACGACCTGCCCTTCTGGACCCGCGTGAGTGACAGCCAAGGCGCCGAGCACCCGCATCTGGTGGTGCCCTACACCCTGGATACCAATGACATGCGTTTTGCGGCGCCGCAGGGGTTCAATACCGCCGACCATTTCTTTACCTACCTGCGCGACGCCTTTGATGTACTGTATGCCGAAGGGGAGGAGGCGCCGAAAATGCTCTCGATTGGCATGCACTGCCGGTTGCTGGGCCGCCCGGGCCGTTTTCGTGCGCTTCAGCGCTTTCTGGACCACATCGAAGCGCATGATCGAGTATGGGTCGCCCGCCGGGTCGATATCGCTCGTCACTGGGCCGAACACCACCCCGCACCGACTCAGTAACCCAAGGATGCGATAGGACACCATGACGCCCCACATAGGACAACGGATTGCCGCCCAATTCGATGCGCTGACGGCCCAGGAGCAGCGGGTCGCCACGTTCATTCTCGACCATTTCGATGACCTGGCGGTCTACAGCGCCGCCGATCTGGCGCGACTGACGGGGGTATCCAAGTCCACGGTGAGCCGTCTGTTCAAGCGGCTGGGGTTCGAGAGCTTTCGCACGGTCAAGACCCACGCGCGGCAGCTGCGCAACCTGGGGGTGCCGCTGGTCATCGATGACGATGCCATGCAGGAGGAGGGCGGCGCACCGTTTCAGCGCCACCTGCAGCGCGAACAGGAGAATCTCCAGCGCTGCCTGGCCAGTCTGCCCCCCGCCACGTTTGCCGACTGCGTCGATGCGCTGGCGGCTGCCCAGCAGATCGTGGTCATGGGGTTTCGCAACAGCTATCCGCTGGCGTTACATCTGCGCCAGCAGTTGATTCAGGCGCGTGGGCGAGTACGCCTGGCGCCTCAGCCCAACCAGTCGCTGGCGGAAGAGATCGTCGATTTGACCGAGCAGGACACCATCGTGCTGTTCGGCTTTCGTCGTCGGCCCACGGCCTTTGCGGCACTGGTGACGGCCCTGGAGCGTTCGCCCGCCAGGGTGCTGCTGATCGCCGACCCCACCGCCGCCACTTTTGCACCGCAAGTGTCGTGGTTCATGGAAGTGCCTCTGGAGAGCTTGTCGGCCTTCGACAGCTACGCCACCGCCAATAGCCTGATTTGCCTGCTGGCCAATGCGGTGCTGCATCACAACCTGAGTGATGGGCGAGAGCGCATCAGTGACATCAGCGACCAGTACGAGGCGCTGAGTGAGCTGGCAGCGCCAGTGATGAGCGTGGATTGGGACGCTCACCAATAATGGTGCGTGCTGGTTCTTGATGCACCAAATACGAACGTTGAGGCCTGTCGAAGCGTTGCTTCGACAGGCCTCTGCCTGCCTGAAAAACTCTCAACCTGCTGTTATCCATGTGCTTTTTGCCTGAGTGGCCCTGTAATTGCTCTGCTGAGGCTGTGAAACAAAAGTTTCGGTCTGTACTTGCTTGCAACGAAGCTTTCATCACGGCGCTATTCATACGCGACTGTCGCACTCGCTGGCTTGGCCAATCGCATAACTGCAGGAGAGCATCATGGGCACGACCCCTCAGGGCTTTACACAATCTATTCAGCACTTCTTGAAACGTTGCCAATCCGGCGTGCTGGCCACCGGTGTGACCGCTGCGCTGGCCGTGGGTGGCGTGGGTGCCAGCACCGCCGTGCAAGCGGATGCGCTGGAAGCCATCGAATCCCGTGGCACCATACGCATTGCGGTCCCGCAGGACTTCCCGCCGTTTGGTTCGGTCGGCACCGATCTGCAGCCGCGCGGCTACGATATCGACATGGCCAACTACATTGCCGATGAGATGGGCGTGACGCTGGAGCTGATTACCGTGACCAGTGCCAACCGCATTCCCTACCTGCAAACGGGCCAGGCGGACCTGGTGATCTCCAGCCTGGGCAAAAACCCGGAGCGTGAAGCAGCAATCGATTTCTCGGAGGCCTATGCGCCTTTCTTCCTGGGAGTCTTCAGCGCTGACGCCGATGAAAGTATCGCCGGCCCCGACGAGCTGGCCGGTAAAACCATCGGCGTGACGCGGGGCGCCGTGGAAGACATGGAGCTGACTGAGGTCGCCCCCAGCTCGACCACCATCCGCCGTTTCGAAGATAATGCCACCACCATCTCGGCCTTTCTGTCTGGCCAGGTGGACTATGTCGCGACCGGCAACGTGGTGGCCGCAGAAATTGCCGAGCGCAACAGTCGCCGCGCACCGACCTTGCTGTATCAACTGCGTGATTCCCCCTGCTATATCGGCTTGAACAAGAACGAAGCAGCGCTGCAGGCGGAAGTGAACCGGTTGATTGCCCAGGCGCTCGAGGACGGCACCCTGAACGAGTTTTCTCAGCGTTGGTTCAGTGCCGACCTGCCTGACGGCTTTGGTAGCTGAGGATCGTCATGGGGCCAACACTCGATTTCGTGACCCTGTTGCCCTACGTCGGTGAGCTGATCAAAGGTTTGACCACCACGGTCATCTTGACCGTGGTGACCACCTTGACCGGTTTGGCACTGGCGGTAGCGGTAGCTTATCTGCGGGTAAACGGGCAGCCCTGGGTACGTTGGGGGCTGGGCGGTTACGTCGAAGTCATTCGTAACACTCCGTTCATCGTGCAACTGTTCTTTATCTTTTTTGGTCTGCCTGGCCTGGGCATCAAGCTGGATGCCATCACCGCGGCGTTTATCGCCATGACCCTGAACCTTGCCGCGTACAGTGCTGAAATCCTGCGTGCGGGCATCAGTGCCACGGCCAGGGGGCAGCTGGAAGCCGCCAGAGCGCTGGGCATGAACACCCTTCAGGGGTATCGCCATGTGGTACTGGTACCGGCTTTTGCGCGTGTCTATCCGTCACTGATCAGCCAGTCGATCATCGTCATGCTGGGGTCGGCGGTGGTGTCGCAAATTTCGGTCTTCGATCTCACCTACGCGGCCAACTTCATTCAGTCTCGCAACTTCAGAAGCTTCGAAGTCTATTTGCTGATCACCTTGATCTACCTGCTGCTGGCGTTCGTGATGCGCCGCGTCTTCATGCAAGTGGGTAAACGAGTCTTTGCCTACCAGCAAGGAGAACAACGATGATCGAATTCACCTTCTGGGATATTTTGCGCAACCTGCTGCTGGCGGCCCGCTGGACCGTGGTGCTGTCGTTGATCGCCTTTGTCGGCGGGGCCACGGTGGGGCTGGTATTGACCTTCATGCGCCTCTCCAGCTCGCGCTGGCTGCAACGCCTCACCGCGCTCTACGTGGATGTGTTTCAGGGCACCCCGCTGCTGATGCAGCTGTTCCTGATCTTTTTCGGTGCGGCGGCGCTGGGGTACCCCGTGTCTGCCTGGCTGGCGGCCTCCGTGGCCCTCACGCTGTTCAGCAGCGCCTTTCTGTGTGATATCTGGCGGGGTTGCCTGGAAGCCGTTGCCAAGGGGCAGTGGCATGCCGCTCGGGTGCTGGGCATGAACTACTTCCAAACCATGCGCCATGTCATCCTGCCCCAGGCGCTGCGGCTTTCGGTACCGCCCACGGTCGGTTTTTCGGTACAGGTCATCAAGGGCACCGCGCTGGCCTCGATCATTGGCTTCGTCGAGCTGACCAAGGCGGGCACGATGCTCAATAACGCCACCTTCGAACCGTTCACCATCTTTGCCCTGGTGGCCCTTCTGTATTTCGCGCTGTGCTACCCGCTGTCCTGCTACGCGCGCCATTTGGAGAAAAAGCTCTATGACGCTGGTCTGCGTTGATAACGTTCACAAAGCCTTTGGTGACCTGGAAGTACTCAAGGGAATCGACCTCTCCGTTGCCCAAGGCGAAGTAGTGGCCATCATTGGCCGGAGCGGCTCGGGCAAAAGTACTCTGCTGCGCTGCCTCAATCAGCTCGAACAGCACGACAGCGGCGAGATCACCATTGCCGGTCAAGCGCTGGATGCGGGTGTCATGTCCCCCCGTGAGCTGAGCGAAAACGTAGGCATGGTCTTTCAGAGCTTCAACCTGTTTCCCCACAAAACGGTGGGGGAAAACGTGTGCCTGGCCCCCGTCGTGGTGCGCGGGGAAAAGCGCGACGAGGTCGAGAAAATCGCCCGTGAAGTGCTGAGCAAGGTCGGCCTGGCCGACAAGTACGATGCCTACCCGGCACAGCTGTCCGGTGGCCAGCAACAGCGGGTGGCCATTGCTCGGGCGCTGGCCATGCGGCCCAAGGTACTGCTCTGCGACGAAGTGACCTCGGCTCTGGACCCGGAGCTGGTGGGGGAGGTGCTGCGCGTGCTGGAGGCGCTAGCGGCGGAAGGTATGACGCTGATTCTGGTCACCCATGAAATGGGCTTCGCCAGAGACGTGGCAGATCGCGTGGTATTCATGCACCAGGGGCGCATCCATGAAGAGGGCGAGCCGGGCGAACTGTTCAGCCGCCCCCAGACCGCCGAGCTGAAGCAGTTTATCTCGGCGGTGCTGTAGTAGTTGAGGCCTCGGCGTTAGCGGCCTCAGGGTCAGACCGGGAGCCCGGTACTGCCAGCCCTAAAGGGTTGAGCAGTGCTAGTTGGGAATCTAGAGCGCTATTTTTATGAAACTAAAGTTTCTATATTTGTCATATTTGGGAGCTTTGTTTCATGCGTGGTTCGGTATAAGCTTCCGGTCAGTGCCATATTCTCGTATACAAAAACGTCAGGGAGGCCCCCATGCCAGCCAATTACTATGCGCCCACCGGCGGACACCCGCCGCAAACTCAGTTGACCGCTGACCGTGCCGTTTTCACGGAAGCCTATGCGCTGATCCCCAAAGGGGTGATGCGCGATATCGTGACCAGCAACCTGCCTTTCTGGGAAGGCACGCGGCTGTGGGTATTGGCGCGTCCGCTGTCCGGGTTTGCAGAGACGTTCTCTCAATACATCATGGAAGTGCAGCCCGAGGGCGGCAGCGACAAGCCTGAGCTGGACCCTCAGGCAGAAGGGGTGCTGTTCATCGTGGAAGGAGAGCTGACGCTGACATTGGCTGGCGAGCGTCATCTCATGGGCCCTGGCGGCTACGCCTTCATTCCCCCCGGCAGCCACTGGCAGGTTCGCAACGAGTCCCGCGAGCCGGTGCGCTTCCATTGGGTGCGCAAGGCCTATGAGTTCGTCGAGGGGCTGGACGTACCGCCGGCCTTCGTCACCAACGAGCAGGAGATCGCACCGATCGAGATGCCGGGCACGGAAGGGCGCTGGGCAACGACGCGCTTTGTCGAACCTGGCGATGTGCGCCACGACATGCACGTCAACATCGTGACGTTCCAGCCCGGTGGCGTGATTCCGTTCGATGAAACCCACGTGATGGAGCACGGGCTCTACGTGCTGGAAGGCAAGGCGGTCTACCACCTCAACCAGCAGTGGGTAGAAGTGGAAGCGGGGGACTTCATGTGGCTACGGGCGTTCTGCCCTCAAGCCTGTTACGCGGGTGGGCCTGGTCCGTTCCGTTATCTGCTGTACAAGGATGTGAATCGTCACGCGGCGTTGCGCCTTGGCGCTCGCTAACGCTGGCGCACAAGCACACTGAACTCCAGGAGCCATCATGCTGACACTCGAAGCAAAACCCCTGACACAAGCAGCATTTGAACCATTTGGCGAGGTGCTCGATGCGCGCATCTCGCCATCGTTTCCGATCAACGCAGGGCGTACCCAGCGGCATCACGACCTGGCGCGGGTCGAGACGCTGGGCGACAACCCACGCACCCTGGTGAGCATCTTTGTCAGCCAGCCGGTGTCGCTGCCGTTGACGCTGACGTTTCTGGAGCGCCACCCGCTGGGCAGCCAGGCCTTCATGCCGCTGCACGAAGAGCGTTTCATCGTGGTGGTCGCCCCGCCCGGCGACACCATCGCGCCCCAGGACGTTCGGGCCTTCGTGACGGATGGCCGCCAGGGGGTGAACTACCGAGCAGGTACCTGGCACGCCATTCAGTCGGTGCTGGAGCGGGAAGGCGAGTTTCTCGTGGTGGACCGTGGCGGAGATGGCAACAACTGTGACGAGTACCCGCTGTCCTTGTGCGTGCACGTGGCGCCGTAATCGCCGACATTGGCCGTTGCAACAAGTACATGCGAGTGTCATCTTGCTTGGGGTATGCTGATACGCGAACATTTCCTCTTTTACTGGTCAGGACATTTATGAGCACAAACACCCATATCCCCCTTCGTCGTACCAAGATCGTCGCTACCCTTGGCCCTGCCAGTGACCGCGAGGGCGTACTGGAGGCCATGCTGAAGGCAGGGGTGGATGTGGTGCGCTTGAACTTTTCGCATGGCACCGCCGACGACCATCGGCGTCGCTTGGCCCGGGTGCGTGAGATTGCTGCCCAACTGGGCCGCAGCGTAGCGGCGCTGGGCGACCTGCAAGGCCCCAAGATCCGCGTTGCCCGTTTCAAGGAGGGCGCCGTGTATCTGGAAGAGGACCAGGACTTCGTGCTCGACATGGCCATGGACAGCGATGCCGGTACGCAGCAGGGCGTCGGTTGCGACTACAAGACCCTGGCCGATGACGTCACGACCGGCGACCGCCTGCTGCTGGACGATGGCCGCGTGGTGCTGGACGTGACCCGTGTCGAAGGCAAGCAGGTACACACCCGGGTGGTCGTGGGGGGCAAGCTCTCCAACCACAAGGGGATCAACAAGCAGGGGGGAGGCCTCTCCGCGCCGGCCTTGACCGAAAAAGACAAGGCCGACCTGAAAACGGCGGTGGAGATCGGCGTCGATTACCTGGCGATTTCGTTCCCGCGCTCGGCAGAAGACATGCGTGAAGCACGTCGGCTGCTGGGCGAGGAAGGCAAGGAGATTGGCCTGGTGGCCAAGGTCGAGCGTGCCGAGGCCGTGGCCGACGAGGCGACGCTGGATGGCATCATCGAAGCCTCCGAAGCGGTCATGGTAGCGCGTGGTGACTTGGGCGTGGAAATTGGCGATGCCAAACTGGTCGGCGTGCAGAAACGCATGATCAAGCGCGCCCGTTCGCTCAACCGGGCCGTGATCACGGCGACCCAAATGATGGAAAGCATGATTTCTGCGCCGCTGCCTACCCGAGCAGAAGTGTTCGACGTGGCCAACGCCGTGCTGGATGGCAGCGATGCCGTGATGCTGTCGGCAGAAACGGCGGCGGGCGACTACCCGCTGGAAACCGTCGAGGCCATGGCGCGCGTGTGCCTGGGAGCCGAGCGGGAGCGGGTGGCGCAAGAGTCCGGACACCGTATTCATGAAGGCTTTACCCGGCCGGATGAAACCATTGCCCTGTCGGCCATGTACGCCGCCAACCACATGAAAGGGGTAGCGGCGATTGCCTGCATGACGGCGTCTGGCTATACGCCGCTCATCGCATCGCGGATTCGCTCCGGTCTGCCCATCGTGGGCCTGGCACACAACCCCATCGCTCAGCGTCGCATGGCGCTTTATCGCGGCGTGGTATCGCTGCCTTTCGATACCTCCGAGATGAGCGCCACCGAGCTGAATGACCAGGCGTTGACCCTGCTGGTCAAGCAAGGGGTCGCCAAACTGGGTGACCATGTCATCCTCACCCGTGGCGACCACATGAATGCTCACGGCGGCACCAACACCATGAAGGTGATGGTGATTACCGAGCAGCATGTGGAAAGTGCCAAGGCCTAAGCGCATGCGTTGGCTGCTGTGCCTCGGTTGCCTGCTGCTGGGTGCGCCTGCCATGGCAGGCGCACCCATCGTAGCGGCGGCCTCCAGTCTGCACTTCTTTTTGGAAGAGGCTTCTGAACGGTTTACCCAGCAAACCGGGCATACGCTGCGCCTCAACCTGGGCTCTTCCGGTAACTTCCGCCGTCAGATCGCCCAAGGGGCGCCCTTCGAGCTGTTTCTTTCCGCCGATGAGGGCTTCGTGCAAGCGCTCTACCGGGAAGGGCACGTCGAGGATGAAGGCGTGATCTATGCACGTGGGCGGCTGGCCTGGGTACAGCCTGCCGGTCGCTATCCTTCACCCGATGAACAGGCGCCCCTGGCGGGCGTGGAAGACGCCGTGGCCGCGTTGCAGAATGGCCAGCGCCTGCGGATAGCCATGGCCAGCCCCGAGCATGCACCGTATGGCGTGGCCGCCCAGCAAGTGCTGGAAAGGGCAGGGCTCTGGGAGGCCAGTCGCCCGCTGCGCATACAGGGGGAGAACGTTTCCCAAGCGATGCAGTTTGCGCTGTCCGACGACGCAAGGGGCGGGCTGGTGGCTTATTCGCTGGTGCTGGCGCCTGGGCTGGCGGCCCGTAGCGAGAGCGTGCTGATCCCCGAAGCGTGGCACACGCCGCTGACTCAGCGCATGGTGCTGACCCCTCACGCCGGAGAAACCGCCCAGGCCTTCTATGGCTGGCTGCAACAGCCCGAGGCCCAGGCCCTCTTTCGCGCCTACGGCTTCAGTACCGAGTGATGGACTGGACGGCGCTGGGGGTCTCGCTGCGGCTGGCGGCGTTGACGAGCCTGCTGCTGGTGCCACTGGGCATCTGGTGCGGGCGGTGGCTGGCCACGGCTCGGTTTCGTGGCAAGGGCGTCTGCGAAGCGCTGATTGCCCTGCCTCTGGTGCTGCCGCCCACGGTGCTGGGCTTCTATCTGCTGCAGCAGTTTGGACGCGATGCGCCGCTGGGCAGCGCCTGGGCAGCGCTCACCGGCAGCGGCCTCAACTTTACCTTCACCGGGATTCTGCTGGCCTCTTTGATTGCCAACCTGCCGTTTGCCATTCAGCCCATTCAGCGGGCCTTCGAGCATGTGCCCGTGCATTTACGCGAAGCGGCCTGGTGTAGCGGGCTCAGCCCTTGGCAGACCCTGTGGCGTATCGAACTGCCGCTGGTGTGGCCAGGCATCCTGTCGGCGACCGCGCTGACCTTTGCCCATACGCTGGGGGAGTTTGGCGTGATTCTGCTGGTGGGCGGCGCCATCGATGGCGAAACCCGAACGCTCTCCATTGCCATTTATGACCGAGTGCAGGCCTTCGACGAGCAGGGCGCGGCCACCATGTCGGCGCTGCTGCTGGCCATCTCGCTGGCGACGTTGGGGCTGGTCTATGGGTTGGCGGGCAGGCGCAGGTGGGCACGTGGCTGAGTTGACGGTGTCCGTGCATCAGGCGGGGCCCATCCCCTTGAACGCCAGCTTCCGCTGCGCGCCGGGGGAGTTACTGGCGCTGGTGGGACCATCGGGCAGCGGCAAGACCACGCTGTTGCGCGCCATTGCCGGGCTCTACCATCCTGCCCAGGGCCACATCAGCTGTGCCGGTGAGCGGTGGCTTTCGGCCGGGCAGGGGCCGCGCCAGGCACTGACACCCCAGCAGCGCAAGGTGGGCATGGTCTTTCAGGACTATGCGCTGTTCCCGCACCTGACCGCGCAGCAGAACGTCCAGGTCGCCATGGGTCACCTCCCCCCAGTGGCAAGACCCGCACGTGCCGCGCAATGGCTGGCCCAGGTGCGCCTGGAGGGGCTGGAGAACCGCTACCCCAGCCAGCTTTCGGGAGGGCAGCGTCAGCGGGTTGCCTTGGCGCGGGCACTGGCACGAGAGCCCCGCGTGCTGCTGCTGGACGAACCCTTTTCTGCGGTCGATCAGGTCACTCGGCGCCGCTTGCAGCGTGAGCTTGCGCTGTTGCGTCAGCAAATTGCCATCCCCATCGTGCTGGTCACCCACGACCTCGAAGAAGCGACGGCCTTGGCCGACCAGATCTGTGTGCTGCACAACGGCACCAGCTTGCAGCAGGGCGGCCCGGAGCGGCTGTTTCGCCAGCCTGACACGCCCCTGGTGGCGCGTTTGCTCGACCGCCACAATGTTTTTCAGGGGCAGGTGGTCAACACGGCCAGCGGGCCACGGCTGCAGTGGGGCGAGTGGTGGCTGGAAGTCGCTCGCGGCCTCGAACACTGCTCGGCGGGGGAGAACGTGACCTGGTATCTGCCGCCGTCGGATATCGTCTTGCACCGACGCGGGCGGCCCTCCCAGGGGGAGCGCGAAAACCCGGTGACGGCCACGGTGAGTGAAATGGTGGTGCTGGGCAGCATGACCTCGGTTTCGCTGCGCGTTTCGCATGGGGATATGCTACGTTTCGATATCGCTACCCACGCGGCCAAACGCAACCAGCTGGCGTTGGGGGAGCCTGTGACCGTCTCGCTGCTGGCCGAGGGAATTCACCTCATGACCTCGCCGCAGGCCACTGTATAGGAAGAAGGAATCTGTCATGACCCTGTCCCGCCGCCAACTGCTGAAAACCACCCTGGGGGTCTCCCTGGCGAGCTGCCTGCCGCTGTCGCTCGTGACCGCCATGGCCGCCGAGTCGGCCATGGTCGATACCCTGCCGCTGGCGATTCACAGCGAGGGCGGGCCGCATCGTCTGGAAGTGGAAGTAGCCGAAACGGTCGCCCAGCGTCAGCGTGGGCTGATGGGACGTGAGCACTTGCCAACCTCACGCGGCATGCTGTTCCGCTTCGAGAGCGAACAGCCTGCAGGCAATGCGTTCTGGATGTATCGCACGCTGATCCCGCTGGATATCGCTTACATCGATGACGAAGGCCGCATCGTGGCGATCAATACCATGCAGCCCTGTGAGTCCAGCACCCCGCGTGAGTGCCCCTCCTATCCTGCAGGCGTGGCCTACCATGCCGCCCTTGAGGTAAACGCGGGATACTTTGCCGAGCGTGGCATCCAAGTGGGCGACTGCGTGTCCGTGCCTGCGCTGGCCGGCTTTTGCCGCCCGGAGTAACTCCGCATACCAGCCAGCAGTGAGTGAAGACGCTGCGGCGAAAGTCGATGGCCAAAAGCAGCGGCCAGCGCTTCCCTTCACTCAGTGAGCGCCTACAATGGGGTGTCGCTGACGGGGCTTTCCCGTATGGCGCGGAGCGCCCGCCAGATCACGGCGTTCTTCACGACTCATAAAAATGAAAAAAGGATCGATAACAATGACGCTGACACGCTCCATGGCTCGTTTGACCGCTGGCTTGGCCGGTGCTGCACTGCTTTCCGCCGCTTTTTCTGCACAGGCGCGTGAACTCTCTGTTTCCACGGTGTTGTCCGATGCCTTCCCCTGGGGCCAGGCCGCTGAAAAATGGGCAGAACTGGTGGAAGAGCGCAGTGGCGGCGAACTGACGCTGCGGGTATACCCCAACTCCCAGCTGGTCTCCGGTGACCAGACCCGCGAGTTTTCCGCCATGCGCTCCGGGCTGATCGATGCGGCCGTCGGTTCGACCATCAACTGGTCGCCGCAAGTGCCGGAGCTCAATCTGTTCTCCTTGCCGTTCCTGATTCCTGACGAAGCCGCCGTGGACGCGGTGACCGGCGGTGAAGCGGGTGACATGGTCTTCGAGGCCATCGAGTCGCGTGGCGTCATGCCGTTGGCCTGGGGTGAAAACGGCTTTCGCCAGGTGTCCAACTCCCGCGGCCCCATCAGCCAGCCGGAAGATCTGGACGGCCTGAAAATTCGCGTGGTGGGCTCGCCCCTGTTCCAGGACACGTTCTCGGCACTGGGCGCAGACCCGACCCAAATGAGCTGGACCGACGCTCAGCCCGCCCTGACCACCGGCGCGGTCGATGGCCAGGAAAATCCGCTGTCGGTGTTCGACGTGGCGCGCATCGACCAGGTGGGCCAAGCGCATTTGACGCTGTGGAACTACATGAACGACCCGCTGATTTTTGCGGTGAACCAGCAAGTGTGGCGTACGCTCAGTGAAGAGCAGCAGACGATGCTGCGTGAAACCGCGCAGGAAGCCGGAGCGTGGGAAATCGCCATGACCCGCGAGCAGGAGCATGAGCGGCTGTCCGCCATTCAGGAACGCGGGGTGACCGTGACCGAGCTGACCGATGAGCAGTACCAGGCGTTCGTGGAGGCGACCCAGTCCGTCCATGAAAAGTGGGTGCCCCGCATCGGCGAAGCCCTGGTAGAAGCTGCGCAAGCGGCAATCGACGCACGCTGATATTTCGCTAGCCGCTGCCGCCGCTCCCGAGCGGTGGCTATTTGTGTGGGGTTGCCATGAAAGGCCTTCCTGATGCCCGGCCCGAACGCTGGCTGGGCGCCCTGGCGTTGATCATCATCTCGCTGATCAGCCTGGGGAACGTCATCACGCGTTACATTACCGGCGGTTCTTTCTCGTTTACCGAAGAGTTCTCGGTGTTTCTGCTGGTGGTGCTGACTTTTGCGGGCGCCTCCGTCGCCTTGCGCCACGACCGGCATATTCGCCTGGGCTTTCTGGAGCGCGCCTTGCCTCCAAAGTGGCGGGGCGTCCTGATCCTGTTCCAGGCGCTGTGTGGCTTGACGGTGTTGGCCCTGATTACCTGGTATGGCGGCAAGTTGGCCTGGCAGGAGCGGGAGTGGCAATCGACCTCGCCCGGGCTGGGGCTACCCCAATGGTGGTACTTGGTGTGGCTGCCGGTGCTGACACTGGCCATGAGCTGGCGATTGGTGCAACAGACCCGGGCGCGCTTGAAAGGGGAGTTTCCTCATGACGCCTGATATCTGGATGATTCTGGCGTTCGCGGGCCTGCTGATTGCCGGTGTGCCGGTGGCCTTCTCACTGGCGCTGGCCGGTTCTGTGGGCATTGTCGCGGGGCTCTCGCCCGACATGCTGGCGACCCTGGGCACCAACACCTATAACAGCATCGCCAAGTACCCGCTGATCGCCATTCCGCTGTTCATATTGACCGGACTGATTTTTGAGCGGGCAGGGGTCGCGCTGCGTCTGGTGCGCTTTGCTCAGGCCTTGATTGGCCCGCGCCATGGCGGCCTGGCGCTGGTGGCCGTGCTGGTATGCATGATCATGGGCGGCATGAGCGGCTCGGGCCCGGCCGATGCTGCCGCCGTGGCCATGGTCATGCTGCCCAGCATGACCAAAGCGGGCTACCCGAAACCGTTTTCTGCCACGCTGATTGCGGCCTCTGCGTCGACCGCGATTCTGATCCCGCCCTCGGTAGCGCTGATTCTTTACTCCATCGTCGTGCCGGGAGTGGACCTGCGGGCACTCTTTGCCGCTGGCCTTTTTCCGGGCGTGCTGGCCGGGTTGGCACTGCTGGTACCCGCCATGCTGGTCGCCAAGCGCTACGGCTGGGAGGGCACCCCAGTGGAGGGGGCCGAGCGGCTGAGCGTACGCGGCACCTTTCGTGATGCCCTGCCTGCGCTGTTTGCGCCGATCTTGATCCTCGGTGGCCTGCGCTCGGGCCTGTTCACGCCTACCGAGGCTGCCGTTGTGGCCGTAGCTTATGGGGCGCTGGTGGGGCTGCTGCTGACCCGTGAGCTGACGCTGCGTGATTTATGGCAGCTGCTGGGCGAAGCCGCGATCATTTCGGGGGTCGTGATGCTGATCATTGCTCTGGCCGGTATTTTCGCCTGGGCAGGCACCATGCTGGGCACGTTCCGGCACATGGCCGAGTGGATCATTGGTTTGACGGATAACGGCGTACTGCTGCTGATACTGGTGATGCTGGCCGTATTGGTGGCGGGCATGTTGCTGGATGCGATCTCCATTTATCTGATCATGATGCCGATTCTGATTCCGGTGATGCAGCATTTTGAGTGGAATCCGGTATGGTTCGGCATTCTACTGGCCATGAACATTGCCATTGGTCAGTTCACCCCGCCTGTGGCGGTCAACCTCATGGTGACCACCGAGGTCGCCAAAATTCGTCTGGAGCATACGATAGGCTGGGCCATGCTGTTCGTGCTGGCCATGGGCTGTGCGCTGGCGCTGGTGGCCATGTTCCCGAGCATTGCACTGTGGTTGCCGGGCGTGCTGGGCTATAACGTTTGATGCCTGGTGACAACACGCACAGCCCGTCGAGGATACCCTATGCAAAAATGGTATGGCCCAGGCGGGCATGTTTAACGCTGACTAAACGTTATAGATGCGCAAACCCCGCTAAACTTATTCCCAATGGCGTACCGAGGCAATCCGCCGCTGCCCTCAGCAATGAGGCGTTCACCGTTGGTTGCCCTCGACATCCAGGAGGGTGGTGGTGTTGCCTGGTGGGTAGCTAGTGAACGGTAAAAACGTCTCTCGTGGCTGCCATCGCAAGCGTGAAATGGCTGTGCGCTTCGCCAAGTGGTTTTTTTTTCGCTAAAGTAGTCACTGTCGGCAGTAATTGCCGAGGTTGATAACAGACTGTCTTGACAACGTTTTGGAACTGTAGCACCTGAAGGGAACCGTTCTGCAGGTGGTTGCAAAGCGCATAACGCTCACAACATCAAGATAAAGAGGTGTATTCATGAAACGCCATGTATTTTCTACTGCGGCCTTCTCGGGCGCGTTCATCGCTGCGGCTTCCTTCGCCTCTCCGGCGGTAGCACAGGACCGTTACATCACCATCGGTACCGGTGGCCAAACCGGCGTTTATTACGTCGTGGGTCAGTCGGTGTGCCGCATGGTCAACCGTGGCAGCGATGAGCACAACATTCGTTGTAACGCACCGTCCACCGGCGGTTCCGTGGCTAACGTCAATGGGCTGAAAAGCGGCGAGCTGGACATGGGCGTTGTCCAGTCAGACGTGCAGTACCGTGCTTACCATGGTGAAGCCAACTTTGAAGAGGACGGCGCGTGGGAAGAGATGCGTGCGCTCTTCACCATGCATGGCGAGCCGCTGACCGTAGTTGCTCGTGCCGATTCCGGTATTGAAAGCATTACCGACTTCCCCGGCAAGCGCGTCAACATCGGTAACCCCGGTTCTGGCCAGCGTAACACCATGGATGTGGTGATGAACGCGTTTGGTTGGGACGAGAGCACCTTCGCTCTGGCTTCTCAACTGGACGCTGCCGAGCAGGCGGCTGCGCTGTCTGACAACAACATCGATGCCATGGTGTACGTGGTAGGCCACCCGAACGGCTCTATCCAGGAAGCCACCACCACCATCGATGCGCGTCTGGTATCGGTCACTGGCGATGAAATCGACAGCCTGATCGAAGAGTACCCCTACTACACCCGTTCCGTGATCCCGGGCGGTCTCTACCGTGGTAACGACGAAGACGTCGAAACCTTCGGTGTGGCAGCGACCTTCGTGTCTTCCACGGCGGTAGATGAAGAGGTGGCCTACGAAACGGTCAAGGCCGTGTTCGAAAACTTCGACCGCTTCAAGCGCCTGCACCCGGCGTTCGAGAACCTGAACGAAGAAGACATGATCTCTGACGGTCTGACCGCACCGCTGCACGATGGCGCTGCGCGTTACTACCGTGAGCGTGGCTGGATCGAATAAGTACGGAAAAGCGATACTGCTGGCTAGGGTGAGCAGCGTCGTGATGAGTGATAAAGCGCGGGCACCTTGGGTGTCCGCGCTTCTTGTTGAAAGCACTGATTCACAGTGCTGACCATTAGGCAGGGCAAGCGTATGCGTGATGACAAACAACCTTCGGCAGCCGCAGGAAGTGACCTGGAGGATATGGTCGCTTCCAGCGATACAGGGGCAAGGAAACCCCTGGGGGTGCCGGGTAAGCTGCTGGTAAGTATTGCAGCCGCCTGGTCGCTGTTTCAGCTATGGATTGCATCGCCACTTCCTTTCATGCTCGGGTTCGGCGTTTTCAACTCTACGGAAGCGCGCTCCATTCACCTGGCCTTTGCGCTGTTTCTGGCCTTCATGGCCTATCCCGCGTTCAAGCGCTCGCCGCGTGATCGCGTGCCGCTGCTGGATTGGGGATTTGCTGCGGTTGCTGCCTTTTGCGGCGCCTATCTGTTTTTGTTCTTTGGTGATTTGGCGCAGCGTCCGGGCAGGCCCATCACCCAGGACGTGGTGGTCGGCGTCGTCGGCATTGTGCTGCTGCTGGAAGCCGCCCGCCGTGCGTTAGGGCCACCGCTGATGATCGTGGCCGGGGTGTTTATCGCCTACTCCCTGTTTGGGCCTTATATGCCGGGTATTCTGGCGCATCGCGGAGTCAGCCTGAACGGCTTGATCAACCACCAGTGGCTGGGCACGCAAGGGGTGTTCGGCATTGCAGTCGGCGTCTCTACCAGTTTCGTTTTCCTGTTCGTACTGTTTGGCGCCTTGCTGGATAAGGCAGGGGCCGGTAACTATTTCATCAAAGTGGCCTTCTCGATGCTGGGGCACTTCAAGGGCGGTCCGGCCAAGGCAGCGGTAGTGGCCTCGGGCATGACGGGGCTGATTTCGGGCTCCTCGATTGCCAATACGGTCACCACCGGTACCTTTACCATCCCCATGATGAAACGCGTTGGCTTTAGCTCCGAAAAAGCGGGCGCGGTGGAAGTCTCCTCATCGGTGAACGGCCAGATCATGCCGCCGGTCATGGGGGCAGCTGCCTTCCTGATGGTGGAGTATGTGGGCATTCCCTATGTGGAAGTGATCAAGCATGCGTTCCTGCCGGCCGTCATTTCTTATATTGCGTTGATCTACATCGTTCACCTCGAAGCACTGAAGGCGAACATGACTGGCCTGCCGTCCAGCAACCCGGCACGCCCGTTGATCAATAAGGTGCTGGGCTTCCTGACCGGCCTGATTCTGATCATGGCCCTCTCGTTTGCTGTCTATTACGGATTGGGCTGGCTAAAGCCGCTGTTGGGTGATGCGACCCCGTGGGTCGTCGCAGTGCTGCTGGCAGTGACCTATGTGGGCCTGTTGAAGATCGGTTCGGGCTACCCCGAGCTGGAGATGGACGACCCCAACTCCAAGGTCGTCACGCTGCCACAGACGCGTCCCACGGTCATGGTCGGGCTGCACTACATCCTGCCGGTGGTGGTACTGGTCTGGTGCTTGATGGTCGAACGGCTCTCGCCGGGGCTGTCTGCCTTCTGGGCAACCGTGTTCATGATCTTCATCATGGTCACCCAGCGGCCAATCACCGCTCTGTTCCGTGGCCGTAGCAAAATGGCCGCCGACATCAAGGAAGGTTTCCTTGACCTCTGGGATGGTCTGGTGGCCGGTGCCCGCAACATGATTGGGATCGGTATCGCCACGGCCACTGCCGGGATCGTGGTGGGTGCGGTATCCCAGACCGGCGTAGGCCTGGTGCTGGCCGACGTGGTCGAAGTGCTGTCCGGTGGCAACCTGATGTTGATTCTGCTGCTGACGGCGCTGCTGAGCCTGATTCTGGGCATGGGGCTGCCGACCACCGCCAACTACATCGTGGTGTCAGCACTGATGGCCCCCGTTATCGTGCTGCTGGGCCAGCAGAATGGCTTGATCGTTCCGCTGATTGCCGTGCATCTGTTCGTGTTCTACTTCGGCATCATGGCCGACGTGACGCCACCGGTGGGCCTGGCATCGTTTGCGGCCGCAGCGGTATCCGGCGGTGACCCCCTGCGAACGGGCTTCCAGGCGTTCTATTACAGCCTGCGCACAGCGGCGCTGCCGTTCCTGTTCATCTTCAATACCGACCTGCTGCTGATCGACGTGTCGTTTATGCAGGGGATCGTGATTTTTGTCATCGCGACCATCGCCATGCTGATCTTCGCGGCGGGTACTCAGGGGTACATGCTGGTCCGCAGCCGCTGGTACGAGTCGCTGCTGCTGCTGCTGGTCGCCTTCACCCTGTTCCGCCCCGGCTACTGGATGGACCGCATCCATGATCCGTACGAGTCGGTGCCGCCAGCTCAGTTCGCGGAAGCGCTCGGCCAAGTCGAGGATGGCAGTAATCTGCGGGTGCAGATCGCCGGTGAGGACAATTTCGGCGACCCCATGACCACGTATATTCTGGTGCCCGTACCGCGTGGCGATTCCGCTGAAGAACGCATGGAGCGTCTGGGCATGGAGCTGTGGGTAGACGGTGATCAGGCCACGGTCGACTTCGTGCAGTTCGGCGGTCTGGCGCAGGATCTGGGCTTCGACTTCGATCAGGAAATCATCGAAGTATTGGCGCCCGTCGACCGTTGGGCGAAAGAGTGGATGTGGATTCCCGGGTTCGCCCTCTTTGCTTTCGTTGTGTTACTGCAACGCCGCCGTCGCGACAAGGAACGTGCGGCAACGACTTCGGCGGCCACCTGAGGAGATGACGATCATGTATCAGAAAATCCTGTTACCGGTGGATCTGAACGAAGAAGCGTCTTGGAAGAAGGCCTTGCCCACGGCGATCACGCTGTGTCAGACCTTCGGGGCGTCGCTGCATATCGTGACGGTGCTGCCGGAGTTCAAGATGCCCATGGTGGGCGCCTATTTTCCGAAGAACTTCTCGGAAAAAGCTCACACGGCCATCAAGGAGGCGCAGCACACGTTCATCAAGGAGCATGTGCCCGAAGGGATCAAAACCCAGAGCGTGATCGTCGACGGCTCGCCCTGGGAGGCCATTATCAAGGTCGGCAAGAAAATCGATGCCGACCTGATCGTGATGGCCTCGCATACCAAGCGTAAGTTCGTCGATTACGTGCTGGGGCCCAACGCCGAGCATGTCGTGCACCATGCCAAGGTGTCGGTCATGATCGTGCGCTAGCCGCGCGCTCCGAAAGCTCCGACGCAACGCGCCAGGCATCTTGCCTGGCGCGTTTTTTTGCATATTAACCCGCGCTAACGCATCGAATTAATCGTTGGTAATCGGCCCTGTTGAGGATTTTTTGTACGCGACTCCGTCAAAACACGTCGCTCCATGGCAACTCAACTACATTAAAAGAGCATTAAGCCATTAACGTGGAATTAATGGTGTCATCACGCAGGGTAACGTTTTGCTTGCCTGGGTGTTTGGTGCAACAACGCCATTTGGGGTAAATCACGGGAGTTACGCCATGAATGCAACAACAAAAACACAGCCAGTGGCAGGTGTGCCCAACGTCAAGATCACCATTAACAAGGTCGGGATGGACAGGCCGCGGGCCTGGCTGGCCGCGGGTGTGGAAGATTTTCGTCGCGCGTCCGCCATCAGCCTGGCGTACGGGCTGTTCTGGGTGGGCTTGAGCATTGCCATTACGGCAGGTGCCTTTACGCTGGGTTACTGGTATTGGCTGCTGCCGATGATTGCCGGGTTCATGTTCGTGGGCCCGCTGGTGGCGGTAGGCTCTTACGGCATCAGCCGGGCACTCGAGCAGGGGCGTGCGCCCACCCTGGGGGACGCTTTTGGCAGTTGGAAGCCCCACGCGGGGCAACTGGCCATGATGGGCGTCATGATGATGATTTTCTTCCTCGCCTGGATTCGTCTGGCCACGCTACTGTTCGCGCTGTTTTTCGGTTTCGAAGTGCCTAGTCCGGCTACCCTGTATACCGCACTGCTCACTACGCCCGAAGGGCTAGGCATGCTGGCGGTGGGCACCGTGGCAGGTGGTGTGCTGGCCTTTGGCGCATTTGCCATCAGCGCCGTGGCCATTCCAACCCTGATGGATCAGGACTTGACCTTCATGGAGGGCATCGAGGCCAGCGTGCGCTGCGTGGCGCGTAACTTCCGCCCCATGCTGCTATGGGCTGCCATTCTGACTGGCTGTGTGCTGGTGGGCGTGATGACGTTCTACATCGGCCTGGCGCTGATTCTGCCTGTACTCGGTCATGCCAGTTGGCACGCCTACGAAGAGCTGGTGCGCTTTGAACCCGTTGAGCAGCTGAAAAGCTGAAAAGCTGACGGTACCTTGAGGCCACTGCTTCACCTGGCTGGCAGGATGTAACCGGCTCTTTACCAAAAACATCGTCATTAGCCTGACCCGGGAATCGAGATGGCGTACCCTAAGCGCCATCTCTTTTTATTTGTGCCTGTCGCAAGGTTTGGGCGAAGGGTGCGCTCAGCACAATACGATACGAGGGCTTGTTAGTGAAAGCGTTGTTATTGGGGTGCTTCATGCTGGCGTTCAGCATTCCTCATGCGGGGCTGGCAGAAATGACTGCGCCACTGGCGTTGCCAGAAGGACATGTCATGCTCACCGTCGATGGTCGTGTTGGGGCCACTAACGTAGGGCATCAAGCGCAATTTGATCGCGAGTTGCTGCTGACATTGCCTCAGCATTCGTTTACCACGGGAACCCCGTGGACAGAGGGCAAGAGTGACTATCGCGGCCCTTTGATGCGCACCCTGCTGGAGTTTCTGGAGGCAGAGGGCGAGACAGTCAAGGTGGCCGCACTGAATGGTTACGAGGCGGAAATTCCGGTCAGTGATTTTTACGACTACGATGTCATCCTGGCGCTCGCGCGTGACGATCGTGACATTCCAATTCGTGAGTATGGCCCCTTATGGGTGCTTTATCCCTTTGATCAGGACGAAGCACTGCTGAGCGAGCGGATGCGCTTCAGGTCGGTCTGGCAGGTCATGCATATCCATGTCGGCCAGTGAGCCTACGGCGCGGGCGCCACGTTTGCTGCGTTACCCACGGCGTCTCAAGCTGCTGGCCATCGTCACGGTGCTGCTGTTCGCGGCGGCGCTGGTGGTGGCGGGTCTCTCCGCCTGGCGCCAGGACAACCTGACCCAGAGCCTGCGCGAAGATACGGCCTGGGTGGTCTACAAACTCGACCGTGACGCCGTGCAGCTATTGAACCATTTGCTGGCGGAAACACGTACGCCACTCTCTGCGGCGGCCCAGGATGCGCTGAATCTGCGTTTCGAGCTGCTTTACAGCCGTATCAACCTGCTGCAAGAGGGCGAGGTCAGTTCACTCTTGCAGAATATTGGCGCGGCGCGTGAGCTGTTGGCATCGATTCAGCAGCAGTTGGATCGGTTGGATCCGATGTTCGAACCTTATGCCGAGGGGACGCCACTGCCCGTTACGGCGCTGGAAAGCGAGCTGCAGGCCCTTACCCGATTGACCGAGCGCTTCGTCATTGCCATCAATGGCTATCTCGCCGAATCGGCAACGGAAGAGCGCGCCTTGTTGAGCACACTCTACAAGCTACTCATTACGCTGCTGTTCGGGATGAGTTTTGCCGTCCTGCTGGTGATTGCGTTTCTGGTACGCGAGATGCGTGAAAGCGCGGCCGCGCGTCGTGAGCAGGAACAGCTGGGTAAGCAGCTTCAGGTGACCGCTCGCCAGGCGCAGGCCGCCAACCATGCCAAATCCGATTTCCTGGCCATGGTCAGCCATGAAATCCGCACGCCTCTGAACGGCGTGATCGGGATGAGCGAACTGCTTCGTGAGCCTGCCAGCCCCGCTCAGGTAGAAGATTACGCCCGCACGATCCACGAGAGCGCTAATCAGCTGCTGGCCATGATCAACGAGATTCTCGATTTCTCCAAGATCGAGGCAGGTCATTTGACGCTGGAAACGGCCCCCACGGCGCTCGCCCCCTTGGTGGAAGGCGTCATGGCACTGTTCGAACCCAGGGCTCAGGCCAAGGGCGTGCAGCTTTCGCTGGATATCGATGCGCTGGTACCGGCTTGGGTCATGATAGATGCAGGGCGCTTGCGTCAAATTCTGCTCAACCTGATCGCCAATGCCATCAAGTTCACCGATTACGGTAGCGTCACCATTCGGGTCAGCTCGACGGTCAACGTGCTGGTGTTTGAAATCCATGATACGGGCTGTGGGATCTATCCCGAGCAGCAGGCTGCCTTGTTCGAGCCCTTTCAGCAGGCTGACGAGAGCGTGGCCAGACGGTATGGCGGCACCGGGTTGGGGCTAGCTATTTGCAAACGCTTGTGTGAAGCCATGCAGGGCCGCATGGGGGTGACCAGCGAGCCGGGCCAAGGCAGCACGTTCTGGTGTGAGCTGCCGCTGGTCGAGGCGACCCCCGTCGATACCCCGCTACCTGCCGTTCCCTCCCGAGACTTTGCCGGTTTCTCGCTGCTGTTGGTAGAAGACAACGCCGTCAATCGGAAAGTCGCGGTGGGCTTATTGTCGCGGCTGGGGTGTGAAGTGGTGTGTGCCGAAAATGGCCGTGAAGCATTGAACATGGTCACGCGGCAGTCGGTGCATCTGGTGTTCATGGATATTCAGTTGCCCGATATGAGCGGCATCGAGGTCACGCGTCGACTGCGCCAACAGGCGGGGTGGTGTCAGCAGGTGCCCATTATCGCCATGACCGCGGGCGGCGCGGACGATGATCGTCAGCGCTGTCTGGCCGCTGGGATGAACGATTACATCACCAAGCCGCTATCGCTGTTGGCATTGAGCAATGTGCTGGCACTACACCTGACAGGTCAGCAGGGTCAGCCTCTGCCCAGTATGACCGACACGCGCGAGGAGCATGATGA
The DNA here is from genome assembly GCF_000275725.1 of Vreelandella stevensii S18214. GTDB lineage: Bacteria > Pseudomonadota > Gammaproteobacteria > Pseudomonadales > Halomonadaceae > Vreelandella > Vreelandella stevensii. The sequence goes on from NZ_AJTS01000049.1 coordinate 127,773, forward strand.
CGCGTGCCTGTTGGACGAAGCCGCACTGCAAACACTGTTGGCCTCGTTGGGCAGCGAGAGTGTGACGCAACTGATCGTGCTCTATCATCAGCAGATGAGTGACTATACCGCGCAGTTGGCGGGCTACTTTTCCAGCGAGGGGAGTATGGACAGCGATCAGGCACTGCAAGTGAAGCGGCTAGCGCACCAGCTGCGTGGCGAGTCGCTAAGCGTCGGCGCCGAGCGATTGGCGGCCGAGGCCAAGCGACTGGAACTGATGGCCGATATGCCCTCGCCCGAAGGTGAGCAACTGAGCCGGGCATTCAGCAGCTTGCGCCACTGCGCAGGTCGTACTCACGCTGCGCTGGAGAAGTGGCGACGTGACCATCAGCTATACTGACAACGGGATTCTAACTGCCGCGAGCTGCGCTACCGATCCGGCTCAAGCCGCCGCAGAGCTGGCTGCCCAGCTATATCATGCCGAGGCAGGCTTTCTGCTGTTCTTCTGTAGCGCAGAGTATTCGCTGGAAGCCTTGGCTGCGGCCCTCAACGAAGCGTTTGGGGCGCTGCCGATCAGCGGTTGTACCACGGCCGGCGAGCTGGCCCCACAAGGCTATGAACGGGGCTCCATTGTCGCGATCTGTCTGGATCGGCGGCTCTTCGCCGTCGAAACGGCGCTGATCGACGACCTCGAACAGTTCGACCTTGCTGTGGCTCAGTCACTGGTCGACACTCTGCTGGACCGCTGCCGACATCAGGCGGTGGCGCCGGTTAATGAGCACAGCTTTGCGCTCACGCTGCTGGATGGCTTGTCGAGCCGAGAAGAGCAGGTGCTGGCCACTCTGGACGCCGCGCTGGGCCGCATTCCCAGCTTCGGAGGCTCGGCCGGTGACGACAATCACCTGTCCCATACCCATGTCTACGCGAAGGGCCGTTTTCATACCCAAGCGGCCGTCGTGGTAATGATCAATACCCGGTTGCCGTTCGAGGTGTTTTCCACACACCACTTGCAGCCGCTGGAGCACAAGCTGGTGGTCACGGCGGTTGACCATGCGCAGCGGCGGGTGCATGAGCTGAACGGGCTGCCAGCGGCCCAGCTCTATGCCGAGCTGGTAGGGCGTCCGGTGGCGGCGCTGGACCCCGTGGTGTTTGCCCAGCACCCGCTGGCCGTGCGATTGGGAGGCCAGCACTACATTCGCTCCATCCAGCGCGTCAATGACGACGACAGCCTGAGCTTTTACTGTGCCGTTGAAAACGGCATCGTCCTCACCGCCATGCAGCCGGCCCCTCTGCTGGAGAATCTGGCGACCATGCTGGCGCGGGTGGAAACTCGGCTAGGGCCTCCAGTGGCCGTCATCGGCTGCGACTGCTTTTTGCGGCGCATGGCGCTCGAGTCGTTGGGCCAACTGGCTCAGGCCTCGATGCTGCTGCGCCATGCCAACGTGGTCGGTTTCAATACCTATGGTGAGCAGCACCATGGCATGCATGTGAATCAGACGTTTACGGGGGTGGCCTTTGGCGCTCTTCCAGCCTCCTGAGCAACACGGTGAACAGCCGACTCTGGCAACGCTGCAGGAGGAAAATCGCCGTTTGCGCAAAGTATGCCAAGCGTTGATGGAGCGCGTGGAGTCAGGCGGCAGTCCCAGCGGCGCCCCGTATGCCGCGTTCGAACGCTCGGTACTGCTGGCCGAGCAGGTGCGTGAGCGCACTGATGCCCTGCACCGTGCGCTGGACGAACTGGGGCGTGTGAATGCTCGGCTGTTGGCTGCCAATGCCCAGGCCGAAGCCGCCAACCTCTCCAAGACCCGCTTTCTGGCGGCGGTCAGCCACGATTTGCTGCAGCCCTTGAACGCCGCGCGGCTGTTTGCCAGCGCCTTGGAAACGCATACGTTGCCCGATGCCTCGCAGGCGTTGGTGGGGCATATCGGCCGCTCCTTGAAGGATGTCGAAGGCCTGCTGGGCACGCTGGTGGACATTTCACGGCTGGACGCCGGGGTGCTCCACGCCGACAAGGCACCCTTTGCCGTGAGTACCCTGCTGGATGCGCTGGCCGAGGAGTATCGTCAGGTGGCTGCCGTGCGTGGCTTGTCGTTTCACTACGTGGCGTCCCGGGCCTGGGTGGACTCGGATCTGGCGCTGCTGGCGCGAGTGGTGCGCAACTTCCTGAGTAACGCCGTGCGCTACACCGAGCAGGGGCACCTGTTGCTGGGGTGTCGGCGACGCGCCAACGGGCTCGAGATCATGGTGGGGGATACGGGCACCGGCATTCCTGAGGCGCAGCGGCGGGCGATCTTTCTCGAATTTCGCCGTGCCAGCCAGCCGCAGGGGGACCACAACCGCGGGCTTGGGCTGGGCCTGGCCATCGTCGATCGTATCAGCGCCATGCTGGAACACCCGATTGCGCTTACGTCGCGCCCCGGGCGCGGCTCCCTGTTCTCCATTCTCGTGCCCTATGCGGGAGCGGCCGGTGCAGCGCCTGCAAGTGGTGTGGGCGCTGGTTGGTGGCACGAAGACCCTCTACAGGGCTGCGTGGTGTGGGTGGTGGATGATGACCCGGACATCCTCGCGGGCATGCAGGCACTGCTCGGCGGTTGGGGTTGCCGCGTGCGTGCTGCCGCCACGGTGAGTGCGCTGGAGGCGGCCAGTGACGGGGAGCGACCTGCGGTTCTGCTGGTGGATTATCATCTGGGTGAGCATCGCGAAAATGGTATCGATCTGGCCGCGCGACTGCGGCGGCGTTACCCCGGCCTGGCGACCGTCGTCATTACCGCCAACCACGAAGCCGCGGTCAAGCGCGCCTCTCGGGAAGCAGGCCTGTACTACTTGCTGAAGCCTCTGAAGCCCCTGCGGCTCAAGATGCTGCTGGGAACGCTACTGGAGAACCATCCGCCAGGATAGGGCACGTTGGCTCAAGGGGAGGGCTTGCCCGACAGGCTGGCCGTACGCTGGGCAATATGGCTGCTCAGATCCTCTTCGCTGGCCAGCACGATGGCATGCACACGGCTGGACGCGCCCAGTTTGCGCAGGATGGCGGAAACATGGGTCTTGACGGTGGTTTCGGCAATCGTCAGTTCCCGCGCGATCTGCTTGTTCGACATCCCCTGGCTCATGCAGCTCAATACATCCAACTGCTTGTCGGTCAAGCGCGGTAGGCGCCCGGGTCGTTCGACGTCCTGGAGGGCGGTCGACGAGGAGACGCTGGCCGCGGCAGGAGCGCGCTGGGCAGGAGGGCGGCGCATGATATCGGCAGGCAGATACAGCTGGCCCTGGAGTATCTGCTCCAGCGCCGACAATAGCTGCTCGCCAGGGGTGGACTTGGGGATATAGCCCACCGCGCCCTGGGTGATGGCATCCAGCACCAGTTGGCGCTCCTGATGCGCCGAGACAATGGCCACCGGCAGCCAGGGAAAGGCGCTGCGCAACGTTTTCAACCCTTCCAGGCCGTCGGCATCCGGCAGGCTCAAATCCAGTAGCAGCAAGTCCAGCGTGTCGTGTGCCTCGATATGCGCCATGGCTGCCGCCAGGCTGTCAGCCTCCAACAGCTGCGTGTCGGCCAGCCCGCCGCGGATGACCGCTTGAAGCGCGTCGCGAAACAGCGGGTGGTCATCGGCCACTAGTAGCGAATACATGGCATCTCCTACCAAGGAATGAGGGTACATCCTGCCATTGGGCGATACCGGGATTGCCTTCGGTGACCAACACTGAATAGGCACCTTTTAATAATCATAATACTCAGGAGCAGCACCATGATCTACGCCAACCCAGGTGAATCGGGCTCAGTCGTCTCGTTCGAAAAACGCTATGGCAACTACATCGGCGGTGAGTTCGTACCTCCGGTGAAGGGCCAATACTTCGACAACATTAGCCCAGTCAATGGCAAAGTGTTCTGTGAAATTCCCCGCTCCAGCGCCGAAGACATCGAAAAAGCGCTGGATGCCGCCCATCAGGCAGCGCCTGCCTGGGGCAAGACCTCCGCGCAAGAGCGCAGCAACATTCTGCTCAAGATCGCCGACCGCATAGAGCAAAACCTCGAAATGCTGGCCGTGGCCGAAACGTGGGATAACGGCAAGGCCGTGCGGGAAACGCTCAATGCCGACATTCCGCTGGCGGTCGACCATTTCCGTTACTTCGCGGGCTGCCTGCGGTCCCAGGAGGGCACCGCGGCCGACATCGACGCCAATACCGTGGCCTACCACTTTCACGAGCCGCTGGGGGTCGTCGGGCAAATTATCCCCTGGAACTTCCCCATTCTGATGGCTGCCTGGAAGCTTGGCCCCGCGCTGGCTGCCGGGAACTGCGTGGTGCTCAAGCCCGCCGAACAGACGCCCGTTTCCATTTTGAAAGTGGCCGAGGTGATCGGTGACCTGCTGCCGCCTGGCGTGCTCAATATCGTCAACGGTTTCGGCGCGGAAGCCGGTCAGGCGCTGGCGACCAGCAAGCGTATTGCCAAGATTGCCTTTACCGGCTCGACGCCCGTAGGGTCGCATATTCTCAAGTGTGCGGCCGAGAACATCATTCCCTCTACCGTCGAGCTGGGTGGCAAGTCGCCCAATATCTACTTCGCCGATATCATGCAGGCCGAACCGTCCTTCATCGATAAGGCGGTCGAGGGCCTGGTGCTGGCTTTCTTCAACCAGGGCGAAGTGTGTACCTGCCCGTCGCGTGCGCTGATTCAGGAGAGCATGTACGACGAGTTCATGGCCAAAGTGCTCGAACGCACCAAAACCATCAAGCGCGGCAACCCGCTGGATACCGATGTCCAGGTGGGCGCTCAGGCCTCTCAGGAGCAGTTCGACAAGATCATGTCCTACATGGACATCGCCCGTGACGAGGGCGCGGAGTTCCTCACTGGGGGTGACAAGGAGACCCTCGACGACAGCATCAACAGCGGTTACTACATTCAGCCCACGCTGCTGAAAGGCAATAACCAGATGCGCGTGTTCCAGGAAGAGATCTTTGGCCCGGTGGTGGCCGTCACGACCTTCAAGGACGAAGAGGAAGCGCTGGCCATCGCCAACGACACCGAGTTTGGCCTGGGGGCAGGCGTGTGGAGCCGCGACATCAACGTGGCCTTCCGCATGGGGCGTGGCATTCAGGCAGGCCGCGTGTGGACCAACTGCTACCACCAGTACCCGGCCCATGCGGCCTTCGGTGGCTACAAGAAGTCCGGGGTTGGTCGTGAAACCCACAAGGTCGCGCTGGAGCACTACCAGCAGACCAAAAACCTGCTGGTCAGCTACGACATCAATCCGCTGGGCTTTTTCTAGCCTGCGTCTATGTATAACGCCGCCCGGCAGCTGCCGGGCGGTATTGTCAGCCCCCCCTGACGCTGACTCTATCGATAAGAGCCGTTTTCAAATGGCCGTATCGACCATCAAGAGGAGTTGCACATGGATAGCACAATGCGCGCGGCAGTGGTTCGCGAGTTTGGCCAGCCGCTGGTCATCGAAGAAGTCGATGTACCTCGTCCCAAACAGGGCGAAGTATTGATGAAAGTGGCGGCCTCCGGGGTTTGCCATACCGATTTACACGCCGCCCACGGTGATTGGCCGGTCAAGCCTTCGCCACCGTTCATTCCCGGGCATGAGGGCGTCGGCTACATCGTGGCCGTGGGAGAGGGCGTCTCCCATGTCAAAGAGGGGGACCGCATAGGTGTTCCCTGGCTCTACTCCGCCTGTGGCTACTGCGAGCACTGCCTGGGCGGGTGGGAGACGCTGTGCGAATCTCAGCAAAACACCGGCTATAGCGTCAACGGCGGCTTTGCCGACTATACATTGGCAGATGCAGGCTATGTGGGGCGCCTGCCGGAGTCGGTGGATTTCATCGACATCGCTCCGGTGCTGTGCGCTGGGGTGACGGTCTACAAAGGCTTGAAGATGACCGACACTCGCCCGGGCCAGTGGGTAGTGATCTCCGGGATTGGTGGGCTGGGGCACATGGCCGTGCAGTATGCCAAGGCCATGGGGCTGAACGTCGCAGCGGTGGATATCGATGACGGCAAGCTGGCCCTGGCTGAACGCCTGGGAGCGACGGTGACGGTCAACGCCATGAAAACCGACCCGGCGGCCTATCTGAAGAAGACCATTGGCGGTGCTCATGGGGCATTGGTCACGGCCGTTTCACCGAAAGCCTTCGATCAGGCGCAAAACATGCTGCGTCGCGGTGGCACGCTGGTGCTGAATGGGCTGCCGCCCGGTGATTTCCCGCTGCCGATCTTCAGCACGGTACTCAACGGCATTACCATTCGCGGGTCCATCGTCGGTACACGCAGCGACCTGCAGGAAGCGCTGGACTTCGCCGCCGAAGGCAAGGTCACGGCCACGGTAGCCACCGACACGCTGGACAACATCAACGACGTTTTCCAACGCATGATCGACGGCAAGATCGAAGGCCGTATCGTATTGGACATGGCGAGCTAATCGCCAGTGAATGGCATCACCTCAGGGGAAGGCTACTTCCCCTGTTTCAGTACTTCACCCAAGGTGCGCTATCGGCCACCACCTAGCCAGCGGCGAGACATACGTTCCGCGTGAGCAAGCGTACGGACGACCGCCAGTTTGCCTGTTTCACGCTTGATGCCTGCGCGCTTCAGTTTCAACGCCAGGCGTGGCGGCAGCCCCACGAAGATGATCCCTACGCCTTGCTCGCCCAGCTCTCGGCGCAGTGACGCCAGCGCCACGATGGCGGTGGTGTCCAGGCTGGGCACCTCGTGCATGTCCAGCACGACCATACGAACGTCGGGGTCCACGGTGCGTAGCGTGGCGATGGCCTTTTCAGCGGCGCCAAAAAACAGCGGGCCACTCATTCTGTAGAGCGCGGCCTCTGGTGGAAAGCACTCCCCTGTAGAGGGTGAGGCCAGGCGCTGAGTATGAGTCAGTTGAGCCATTCGGCGAATGAACAGGGCGGCTGCCAGCCCGATACCGACCGCCACCGCGATGACCATATCGAAAATCACCGTCAGCCCGAAGCAGATGAGCAGCACCGCCACATCGCTGGCGGGGGCGCTTTTCAGCGTATGCATGAAGTGGCGCGCCTCGCTCATGTTCCAGGCAATGATGAACAGCAGCGCCGCCAGAGAGGCCATGGGAACAAACCCCAACAGGCCTGCCAATGCCACCACGGCTAGCAATACCACCAGCGAATGCACCACGGCAGCGATAGGTGAAAAGGCACCGCTCTTGACGTTGGTGGCAGTCCGAGCCAAGGCCGCCGTGGCGGTAATGCCACCAAAAAAAGGCACCACCATGTTGCCCAGACCCTGGCCAATAAGCTCGGCATTGGGATCATGTCGGGTGCGTGTCAAACCATCCGCTACAACGGCACACAGTAGCGACTCGATGGCGGCCAGCAGCGCGATGGCCAGGGCGGGGCCTAGCAGCGCCTGAATCAAGGCAAAGTCGATCACCAGTGGCTGGCCATCCGCGCCGGGAAAATGCCACGGAGCGCTTATGCCTAGGGCGAAAGGGGGAATGCCGTTGCCGTGTTCACCGCCAAGCTCCCAACTGAAGCGAGACGCAATGGTGTCCACTTCTATTCCGCCCCACAGTAACAGCGTGGCGGCCAACGTACCGATGGCCAGGCCTGCCAGCGGCGCGGGGATGGGAGTGTGCAAGCGTGGCCAAACCAATAGCACGGCCAGCGTGACCAGTCCCACGCTGAGCTCTTCCAGCGACAGGCTCGGCAGTGCCTGGCCAATCAACAGCAGGTTGTGCAGGGTACTGTCGCCGAGCGTAATGCCGCTCAAACCCAGAAAGTCAGGCAGCTGCAGCAGCGCAATCACCACGCCGATGCCCGCTGTAAAGCCCAGAATGACCGGGTAGGGCACGTATTGGATCAGGCTGCCCAGCCTGGAAAGCCCGAGGGCCACCAGGATGACGCCCGCCATGAACGTGGCAATGAGCAGCCCGCCGAGACCATGGTGAGCGACGATAGGAAAGAGGATGACCACGAACGCTGCCGTTGGGCCGGAGATATTGAACCGCGACCCTCCGGTCAAGGCAATGATGGCACCGGCGACGATGGCGGTGTAAAGGCCGTGTTGTGGGGGCACTCCTGTGGCTACGGCCAAGGCCATGGAGAGGGGCACCGCGACTACGCCGATGGTCAATCCCGCCAGAACATCGCGCTTCAACCGATCCAGCGTATAGCCTTCACGCCACGCCTGTAACAGAGCACTACCAGGCATCGGGAATACATATCCCGACGTGCGAGCGTCACGAGACATGGGAAAGCCTCCTCAACGATAAGCCAAACAAGCTCTTACGCTACGCCTGAGCCTGCGTTCTCACAACAAGGCGTTAGTCTCGACCGTTCGTCTCGAACAGGCATAAAAAAATCCCGGCACGGTGGCCGGGATAGAGATTGCAGGGAGAACGTGCTGACGCTACATCTGGGCGTCTTCTGGTGGCTCGCCGATGGTGCCGGGCATGGCTTGCACATGGCCCATCTGCTCCCCGGCCAGGGTCAGGAAGTGCAGGTGGCGTTCGTACTCGGCCACCAGGTCGCCAATCACCTGACCACGGGTATAGCCGTTGAGGTCTTTATCCTGGCCGCCTTCGGCCAGATAGACATCCAGGCGCACGTAGAAGTCATCGTCTGCCGGGATGAAGCTCGGGGTGCGCATGCGGTGCGGGCAGACCTGATAGACAAAGCTGGTGGCTTCGCCAAAGTCGACCTGCAGCGTCAAGGTGGGCAGCGACTCGCCTTCCACCTGCTCTTCGGTCACGTTGGCGGTTTGGCCACGGCTTTCGAGCTCCTGGGCAAACTGGATCATGGCGGGACGAATCGCATGCTCGATGGTGGCCGCTGCCCCAGCACGGTTGGAGGTATCCAGCGCACGGTCCAGGCGCTCGCGCCAATCGCCGCCAGGCGCACTACCTGCAATCATGCGGCGTGCATCGGCCTTGCTGCCTTCCAGCTTCAAGGCTTTGTAGGTGCCTACCATGATGGCAAAAATCACCACCGAGAATGGCAGGGCGGTGATCACCACGGCGCTTTGCAGCGCGTTCAGTCCGCCTGCCATCAGCAGTGCCACGGTAATCAGGCCGATCACGGCCGACCAGAAAATGCGCAGCTTCACCGGGGCATCATGGTTCACGTCGCTCAGAATCGAGGTGAAGTTGGCCAGTACCAGGGCGCCGGAGTCGGCGGAGGTAATGAAGAACACAATGCCCAGCACGGTGACCACGGCGGCAGTGATACCGACGTAGGGGTAGTACTCCAGCAGCGTGTAGAGCGTGGTTTGCGGCGAGTTCAACGCCTGTTCGCCCAGCTCGACGACGCCTTGATTGGCGACCAGCTCGATACCGCTGTTACCGAAAATGGACATCCACACCATCATGAACGACAGCGGAATGAACAGCGCACCGGCGACGAATTGGCGAATGGTGCGGCCACGAGAAATACGCGCCAGGAACAGGCCCACGAAAGGCGTCCAGGCAATCCACCAGCCCCAGAAGAAAATGGTCCACCACATTTTCCACTCTTGGGCGCCTTCGTCGGCAAACGCATAGGTATCGAAGCTGGCAGTGACAAACCCGGAGAGATAGTCACCGGCGTTGTTCACCACTTTGTCGAGCAGGGTCAGGGTATCGCCGGAAAACAGCACGAACAGCATCAGCGCCAGCGCCAATAGCATGTTGAACTCGGAGAGGCGGCGAATGCCCTTCTCGACCCCGGTCACCACGGAAATGGTGGCCAGCACCACGACCAAGCCAATCAGGATGATCTGTACCGTCAACGTCTCGGGAACGTCGAACATGTAGTTGAGGCCGTAATTGAGCTGCAGAACGCCAATCCCAAGGCTGGTGGCGATACCGAACACGGTGGAAATGACCGCCGTGATATCCACGGCATTACCGATGGGACCGTGGATGCGCTTGCCCAGCAGTGGGTAGAGGGCGCTGCGGATCGCCAGTGGCAAGCGGTGGCGGTAGCTGAAGTAGGCGAGTGCCATGCCCATCAGCACGTAGAGCCCCCATCCCGAAAGCCCCCAGTGCAGGTAAGTCTGAACGACAGCGTTGCGCATGGCCTCTTGGCTTTCAGGCGTCAGGTCCGGCGGGGCCAGGTAGTGGGCCACCGGCTCTGCCACGCTGAAAAACAACAGGTCAATGCCAATGCCGGCGGCAAACAGCATGGCGGACCAGGAGAGCAGCGAGAACTCCGGGCGTGAATGGTCCGGGCCCAGGCGTATGCTGCCGAAGCGCGACATGCCGATCAGTACCACGAACACCAGGTAGGCGACGATGGCGAGCATGTAGTACCAGCCGAAGGTGGTGCTGACCCAGGCCAGGCCCGCGTCGAAGAAAGCGCCTGCCTGCTCGGTAAACAGCATGGTCATCACCAGAAAGATGAGTATACCGGCGACGCTGCCGTGGAACACCACGGGGTTGAGTCGATCCCGCGAGGGGAGGGTCGAGTTGTCTTTCGCCATGGAGGCGGACTCCTGTTGTTAAGACAAGGGGAAGAATTATTTTTGAATGAACGTTCAAATAAAATACGCGGTTTGCTACGCCAGTTCAAGTGACGAACCACTCACGTAAAATGAACGAAACAGGAGTATAGATAGCCCTGCGCCCAGCAGAGCTGGGCGCAGGGCGGTAGGACGAACGTTAAATCAACGCTTATTCAGCATTGGCCTGATCACCGTGGCGGCCACCACGCTTGCCGTGCTCCTGACGGTATTCGGCGTGCACGTCGTGCATGGCATCCCGCAGTGCCTGCTGCTCTTCATCTGACAGAATTTCTGCAACGCGGGCCTGATGCTCCTCACGCAGCGCCATGACCGCTTCACGATGCTCGGCATGGGCCTGATTCAGCGCGGTTTGCTGCTCTTCGCTCAGCTCGGCGCGCTGGTAAACTTCCTGGCGGCGCTCTTCCATGCGCTCATGCATGGCTTCACGGTCCATGCCACGGTGCTCATGATGGTCGGCTTGCGCGGTGAACGCCAGGGGCATCAGGGCAATGGCCAGAAGGGCGGGAGCAAAACGTTGGCTAAGAGACATTTTCATGGCATACCTCATGGGTCATTAATGGGCTAATGTTGACCATGGCAGTATCCAGGGGCTTGGTGTAAATCGGTTGCAGGAAGTGTGCAACAACCGTGGTCTTATGCGGAGGGGCAAGGATCACGCCACAGGGTGAGGGGAACAGGCAACAGGAGAACACCATGCCAGAACTTGGATTCATTGGCCGCTATGTGCGCCTGGGCGCGTTGGTAGCGCTGCTCAGTGGCTGTGGCGCCACCCATCAGGCCAGCCAGGGTGAACCGGCCATCGAACGCCAGGGCCTGCGGGAGGCGCTGCCGTTTACGGCGCTGGTCCAGCAGCGCTATACCCCGGACGACTGGCCCGAGCCGCTGGTGGCCGATGTGCTGCTCCCTCGCACCGAAGGCACGGGCCTGCGTCCGGCCGCCCTGCTGGTGCATGGGGGAGGTTGGCGTAACCGCAGCCGTGACGACATGGCAGGCATTGCCCGGCAGCTGGCTGAACAGGGCTATGTCACCGTCAATATCGAACACCGCTTCGTACCGGAATATCGTTTCCCCGCCCAGCTGCACGACTTGCAGCAGGCCATGGCCTGGCTGCATCGCCATGCCGACGAGTGGCAAGTGGATACGAACCGCATTGTCGGCGTGGGCTTTTCCTCAGGGGCCCACCTGGTGAGCCTGTTGGCGCTGGCGGGCAGTGAAGGCCCCTTGGCAGACCCCTACGGCGGCGAGCATGCCCGGCTTGCGGCGGTGCTGGCCGGTGGTTTACCCAGCGACTTGCTGAAGTTCAACGATGGGCGGCTGGTGGTGGACTTCATTGGTGGTACGCGCGCTGAGAAGCGTGACGCGTATGCCCTGGCATCGCCCGCGCGGCAAATCACTCCTCAAGCACCTCCCTTCTTCTTGTTTCACGGCCGCTGGGATCGGCTCGTGCCCGTCGATCACGCCACCGATTTTTATGCCGCGCTTCAGGCGCAAGGTACGCCCAGCGAGCTGTATCTTCAGCGTGGCCGAGGCCATTTCGCCAGCTTCCTGCTGCGCGGCAGTGCCATCGAGGCAGGCATTGCGTTTCTGAATCAGCAGGTCCAGTCGGAGGGTAGGCGCGGGGACTAGATGTTAGAGGGTTGTGTGAGGGCCGAACTGACGGGGCCAGTGCGTCTTGCGCTTGGCCCGTTTTTTTATTTGACGCCCCGCCTGGCGAAAGCAAAAATTAAAACGGTTGACTTAAACTCAGCGGCTGCGTTATTCCATGGAGAGCCTGTGCGGTAGAAAAACATGTAGAAAGCTAATAAAAACAATGGCCCCTTCATGAAAGGGCCCCAACGAAGAGAATGTGCATGTCAAATGATCACTTCTATGACAGCGCGCCGTGGGCACATCTTTATGGCACCAGCCATCACGCAATAGGTGACCAGCCGCAGCCGCGCTTTGCCAGTATTCCCGCGATGGTCACTGCGGCAGCCCAACAGTATGGCTCCCTCACCGCGTTCACCACCTGCATGCCCAACGGCATGAATGGCACGCTTGCTTATCGGCAGACGGACACTCTCTCCGATGCGTTTGCGGTTTACCTGCGTGAAATCCTGGGACTTGCCAAAGGCGACCGCGTTGCGGTGCAAATGCCCAACTGTCTCGCGCTTCCGGTGGCCATTTTCGGCGTTTTGAAAGCGGGCTGTGTGCTGGTGAACGTCAATCCGCTCTATACGCGTCGAGAAATGGAGCATCAGTTCAACGATGCTGGCGTCAAGGCGCTTGTCATCATGGATATGTTTGCCGACAAGCTGGAGGACGTGCTCCCCAACACTGGCATTCAGCACGTCGTACTCACTTCGCTTTCACAATGGTTTTCACCAGTCGTACGCACGGTATTGGATGCCGTACTGAAATATTGGAACAAAGCCATCCCCCAACACTCGCTGAACGCCGTGACGTTGAGCCAGGCCATTCAAACGGGCAGTGCACGGCAAGCCGAACAAGGCATTGACGTGGCGCGCTACTGGCAGGCTATCGCGCGTGAAGACACCGCGCTGTTGCAGTACACCGGCGGCACCACCGGTGTCAGTAAAGGGGCAGAGTTGACGCACGGCAATCTGCTGAGCAATTTAGAACAGGTCGATCTGGTGGTTGGCAGCCACATAGAGGTTGGCAAAGAGTGCGTTCTCACCGCACTACCCATCTACCATATTTTCGCGTTCACGGTGAACCTGCTGGCGTTCTACAGCAAAGGGGCGCACAACGTGCTCGTGCCCAGCCCGCGGCCTATTCAGAACTGCCAGCGCGCTTTTGATAACTACCCGATCTCCTGGATTTCAGGCGTCAATACGCTGTTCAACGCGCTGCTCAACGAAGAGTGGTTCACCGTGTACCCGCCTAAAAACATGAAAGTGGCGATGGCGGGCGGCACCGCGCTACATAAATCCGTCGCTGAGCGCTGGCGCGCGGTGGTCGGCACACCGATTGCCGAAGGCTACGGGCTAACAGAAAGCTCTCCGGTGATCTGCTTCAACCCGATTGGGCATGAGCGTGCTAACAGCATCGGCATTCCCGCGCCGTTTACTCAGGTGCGCATCGTCGATGAACAGGGCGTGACGGTTGCCCCGGGCGAGCCTGGCGAGATTATCGCGCGCGGCCCACAAATCATGAAAGGTTACTGGAACAACCCGGAAGAGACCGCCAAAACGTTAAAAGGTGGCTGGCTTTACACCGGCGATGTGGGAACCATGTCAGAGGATGGTCACTTTCAAATCGTCGACCGTAAAAAAGATATGATTCTGGTCAGTGGATTTAACGTTTACCCCAACGAAGTAGAAGACAGCATTGCGCGCTTACCTCAAGTGCAAGAGTCCGCCGTCATTGGTGTCCCCGACGATCAGACAGGCGAAGCGGTTCACGCCTACGTCGTGCTGCGTGAACAGGGGCTAAGCGCCAAGGACGTTATCCGGCACTGTAAAACAGAGCTTGCCGCCTACAAGGTTCCCAAAAAAGTGGTGTTCTGGGATGAGCTGCCCAAAACCCCTGTTGGCAAGGTGCTGCGCAAAGAAGTGCGTGCCATCGTGCAGGGCACTCACGCCGAGACTAAACAACAATAACCGCAAACAGCGGCAGGCTACGGAGTTACAGCACTATGCTAAGCCCATTGGAAGAAAGCTTACTGTCGATCATGATGGTGATCATCATGTTCGGCATGGGGGCATCGCTCACCTTCAAGGACTTCAAACTCTCCATGCGCCACCCCCAGGCCATTGGGGTTGGCTTTTCATCGCAGTATCTGCTGATGCCTTTTATCGCCTTTGCCCTGGCGCGCCTTCTCGACCTGTCGGTTGAACATACGGTAGGGCTAGTGCTGATGGGGTGCATGCCGGGCGGCACGACCTCCAATATTTTTGCCTACTTCTCACGAAGCCTGCTCAGCCTCAGCATCATGATGACCATCTGCTCCACGCTGGCGGGCTTTGTTCTGGTGCCGCTGTGGATGGCGTTTTATACCCAGGGGATCGATGACGCCTTCCGCATACCGCCCGACCAAATTGGCCGCCTGCTGTTCGTACTGCTGATTCCAACGCTGTTGGGCATGTGGATACGCCGTAAAAATGCCAACCTTGGCGCCGTCATTGAGCTGGTAGGCGGCGTGTTGGGGGCTATCGTGATCGTGTTTCTGGTGGTGACGTGGGCACCGCGCAACTGGCGCTTGCTGATGGAGACCAGTTGGCAGGTATATGCAGCGGTGATTCTGCTCGGTTTGGTGGGTTTTCTGTTCGGTTATTTATTCTCCCGCGTGCTCAAACTCAACCCGCAAAAAGCCCGCACGGTATCTCTTGAAACGGGGATTCAAAACGGCCCGCTGGCCGCATTGATCGTCATCATGACGTTCAGTGGCGAAACACAGCAGCTGATTCTGCTCATACCCGTCATGTATTCGCTGTTTATCGTGCTGAATTCCACAGCCGTAGCGGTGTTTTACCGCAAGCTAACGAAAAAGGAGGAATTGGCCCGCGATCAAGCCAAGGTCGAACCTTCGTAGGTCGGTCGGAAGGTTCAGCCGGAGGGCAGGCGCGGGGACTAGACTTTAGTTGGTTTTGATCCCCGTGCAAGGTTGATGACAGTTTCGTGGGATAGCGTTGTTCTCTACAGGCAGCCGCCTGATTCTAATAACACGCACAACAAGAGACATCGCTATGCTCAAGCAACCTGTCAGCTCGTTTCCTCGCGCGATTAAATCCCTGCTGGTGGGCGCCACCGTCACGGTAGCGTCACTGGCCATGGTGCTACCTGCTGCGGCAGACAGCTACCCGGAACGCCCGCTCAACATGGTCGTCGGGTTTGGTACCGGCGGCAGCGCCGATCGGTTGGCCCGTTTGA
The DNA here is from genome assembly GCF_000275725.1 of Vreelandella stevensii S18214. GTDB lineage: Bacteria > Pseudomonadota > Gammaproteobacteria > Pseudomonadales > Halomonadaceae > Vreelandella > Vreelandella stevensii. Next base: position 143,098 of record NZ_AJTS01000049.1, read on the forward strand.
TGTCGGGATACATCTCCGAAGAGATTGGCGTACCCATTCAAGTCACCAACCGCCCAGGGGCGGGAACTCAGGTCGCTTCCAACTACGTGCTGAACGTACCGGACGACGCCTATACCGTTTATGCCTCTACCTTTGCCCCTTACCTGACCAACTCGATTCTGACGGGTGGGGCCAATTTCAGCGTGGATGACTTCTCTTACATCAATTTTCAGTGGTTCGACCTCGACCTGATCGCAGCCAACAAGGACAGCGGTTACGACGACCTGCCTTCGCTTTTGGAGGCGATTCGTGAGCAGCGCGGCCAGGTGCGCGGTGCCGTGGTACAAGGCTCGGCGGGCCACCTGATGGTGCGGTTGCTGCTGGAAGAAGCGGGCATCCCCCAGGAAAACCTCAACCTGGTGACCTACAACAGCGGTGGTGAAGCGCGTTCGGCGGTGGCCGGTGGCCAAGTGGATTTCGTCTCCATCAGTGCACAGGGCAGCGAAGGCATTCGTGAGTTCCTGACGCCGCTGGCCATCGTCAACGACGAGCGTATCGAGCAGTGGGATGCACCGACCATCAATGAGGCCCTTGCTCCCATGGAGCTGGAAGTGCCTGTGCTGCAAGGCTCCATGCGCGGCTTCGCGGTGACCAGCGAAGTCGAGCGCCAGCATCCGGGCCGTTACGAAGCCCTCGCGGATGCCATCCAGAACGCGCTGGCGCGTAAGGACGTGCAAGAGCATCTGGAGCGCAATGAAATGGGCGGCGTATGGGTAGGCCCCGAGCGTTCCAATGAGCTGATGCGCGAAAACTACGACGTGTTCGAGAAGTACGCCCACCTGCTCAACTGATCACCCCATCGTCTGACGATCCTGTAGTGGCAGGCACCCTAAAGGGGTGCTTGCCAGGAGTTTACCCATGACGGCACAAAAACGTGACTATGGGGACGCGCTCGTCCTCATCGGTCTGGCGAGCTTTACGCTGTGGTATCTGATGGATGCCATTCGCGTCTCCGCGACCCCCCAGAACTTACTGCTGATTCTTCCCATGGCGCTGCTGGTACTGGCGCTGATTGCCCTGGAGGTGGTACTGCGCCTGAAGAAAGGCACGCTGCTGACCCAGGACCAGCAAGAGGAACCCCTGCTGCGTACGCTGCCGGTGGTGGGCCTGTTTGCCGCTTACGTGATGTCGTTGGAAACCCTGGGTTTCGACCTGGCGACGGTGGCGTTCATCGCGTCTTTTCTGATTCTCAAGGGTGAGCGCAACTGGCTGGCGGTATTCGGCTTCAGCGCGCTGTTTGGCCTTGGTGCAGCGTTCTTTTTTTCGCGAATGCTGCCTTACCCCATGACGCTGCTGCTGCTGCCCAGCTGAACGCATCGAAGGAGGCAACATGATTGATTTTGGTGCCGTCGAGCAGAGTATGAACCTGCTCTTCTCCAGCGCAGGCCCTTGGCTCGTGGTGATTCCCGGTATCGTGCTGGGGCTGATTTTTGGGGCAACGCCGGGCCTGCAGATCTCCATGGCCATGGCGATCTTCTTGCCCATGACCATGTACATGGACTTCATTCAGGCCATGCTGTTCTTGACGGCGATTTTTACCGGCGGCTCGTTTGGCGCAGGGATCCCGGCCATTCTAATGAATATCCCCGGGACTTCCTCGGCCATTGCCACGGCCTTTGACGGCTACCCGATGGCGCGACGCGGGCAGCACAACCAGGCGCTGGGAGTGGCGTTGGCCGCCTCGGTGGTCGGTTCGCTGATGGGCTACGTGGTGCTGTTCTTCATGATCCAGCCGCTCTCCTATATGGTCCTGCGCCTGGGGCCCGCCGAGATGTTCGTGGTGATCCTCTGGGGCATGACGCTGATCGCCAGCCTCAAGGGTGAACAGGTGCTCAAAGGCCTGGTGGCCGGTTTCGTGGGGCTGCTGGTGGGAACCATCGGGTTCAACGAGATTGGCCTGGCCCGTGGCACCATGGGGCAAACCTACCTGCTGGATGGGGTGCCGGTGATTCCTGCCATGATGGGCATGTTTGCGGCGTCCGAGCTGTTCAAGCTGGCCAACAAGGGGTTCATCGTCGAGTCGGCGGATGCGCGCAAGGTGCGTGCCAGCGAAATTTTTCAGGGCTGCAAGATGGCGCTGCGTCATCCTGTGGTGATGATTCGCGGTGGTTTGATCGGTGTGCTGGTGGGTGCGGTGCCCGGCGTCGGGTCGTCGGTTTCCAATCTGCTCTCCTACATCGAGACCAGGCGGCGGGATAAAGACCCGGACTCCTACGGCAAGGGCAACCCCAAAGGGGTCGTCGCGTCCGAGGCCGCCAACAGCAGCTCGGAGGGCGGCTCCATGGCAACCCTGCTGGCGCTGGGTATTCCCGGCGGTGGGGCAACGGCGGTGATGCTGGCCGCGTTTGCCATGCACAACATTACCGGTGGCCCGCAGTTCATCCGCCAGCAAACGGACGTGGTCTACGCCATCATCTTTGCCAACTTCGCCCAGGTATTCTTGCTGGTCATCGTGGGGATTTTGTTCATTCCGCTGCTGGCCAACATCGTCAAGGTGCCCATGCGCTATCTGATTCCTTCCGTGCTGGTATTGGCGGTCATGGGGTCGTTCGGGCTCACCGGCAACATGACCGGGCCTGCCACGGTGCTGGTGTTTGCCGTGATCGGCTGGATCTTCCGCCACTACGGTTACTCGGTGCCTGCGGCGGTCATTGGCATGCTGCTGGGGGCTCTGGCGGAGAAGTCGCTGCTGCACTCCTACCAGATCAGTGGCGGGGACATCACCTACGTGCTGGAGCGGCCTGCGACCCTGGCCATCCTGGCGCTGTTGTTGATTTCGCTGTTTGGCCAGCCGCTGGTCAAGCGCTTTCAGTCGCGGCGTGCGGCGGCCCGGGCGTAGCGCAGCAACGGGGGAACGGGTGAAAAAAACGCTGAAAACCATTGGTTTGGGATGTTTGGGTGGCCTGGTGGCCACCCTTTTTTCGCTGCCGCTGGCGTGGATGCTAGGGGCGCTGTTCATGGTCATGGGCGTTTCGCTGGCAGGCGTTCGCACCGGGGTAGACAAGCGCTTGCATCGCGTGGCCATTGCCCTACTGGGACTGTTCATCGGTAGTCGTATCCACGCGGACGAGCTGGTGAGCCTGGTGCAGTGGTACCCCAGCGTGCTGGCCATGCTGGCCTACATGGTGCTGATGCTGGCAGGAGGGTACTGGATCTTTGCTCGTGCCCGCGTCGGCAGCCTGAACGCCATGTTCTGTGCCTACCCAGGCAGCATGAACTCGGCCCTGGTGCTGGCCGAGCGTGCCCATGGTGACCTGCGCTGGATCGCCATTTCTCACTCGCTGAGGCTGGTCACCGTGGTATCGGGCGCAGCGCTGCTGGCCAGCCTGTTCGTCGACAGCGTGGCCTTGCCGCCCTCGGCCGAGCCGCTGTCGCTCATGGGGGTGCTGCCACTGCTGCTGGCTCCTGCTTGCTGGTGGCTGGGTCGCCTGATCCGCTTGCCGCTACCGGAGTTTCTGGGGCCGATGGCGGCAGGTGCCTTGATTGCCAATGTGGGCGTAGCCTACACGCTGCCCAATGAAATCCTGCTGGTGACCTTTCTGGTGCTGGGCTCCTCGGTGGGCTCGCGTTTTTCAGGCACCCACTGGAAACAGGTGGTGCGGGTAGGGCGGTTCGGCATGCTGTATGCGCTCTTTGCGCTGGTGGTGGCCGCGTTGATGGCCTGGCTGGTGGCCAGCGTCACGTCATTGCCGTTCGTGGCGGTGATGCTGGCGCTGATTCCGGGGGGCGTCGGGGAGATGGCGGTCATCGCCATGGTCATGGGGATCGACCCGGTTTACGTGGTCTCTCACCATATTCTGCGGCTGCTGTTGCTGATCTTCATGACGCCGCTGATGATCCGCCTGACGACGCTGGCAGCACCGGAAACGCCACCGTGACTTCCAGCCCGCCCTGAGGGCGATTGCGCACGGTAAGCTGGGCGCCGTGGGTAGTGGCCACCTGTTCGACGATGGCCAGGCCAAGGCCGCTGCCCGGTGCATGGGCGTTATCGCGGAAAAACCGTTCGGTGAGCTGCGGCAGCCGGGCGGGGTCCACCCCCACGCCGTCATCGTGCACGCTGAGTCGTACCGTATCGGCGTCATGGGTGAGGCCAATGGTAATGGTGCCCTGGTAAGGGAGCGCGCCGCCCGCGTGGAGGCTGGCGTTATCGATCAGGTTGATCACCAACCACTGCAGCAAAATGGGGTCGCCATGAATGGAGGGCAGGGACTCGGGCTGCTCGAAGGCCAGCTCCTGGCCCTTTTGGTAAATGCCGGTGGCGACCTGCTGGCAAGCCTGCTGGCATAGTGCGATCAGGTCAACGGCCTGCAGCTGGGTGAGTTCGAACAGCTCACTGCGGGTCTTGGCGTATTTCAGCAGCTGTTGCACGGTGTGCCCGGCATGCTCGGCAATGCGCTGAATCTCCAGCAGGTTGGCCCTGTTGGCGGGTGATTGCTCGCTCTTCAGGGTCATTTCCGTGAGTGCCCGAATCTCTGAAATGGGCGTGCGTAGCTGGTGGGAAACGTCGGCGTTGAGCTGTTGGGTGCTGGTAATACTGCTTTGCATGCGTTGCATCAGGTAATTGATGCTTTGCGTCAGGGGACGTATTTCCCTGGGCACGCTGTCGCGGATGGGCTGCAGGTCGTGGGGCGAGCGCTGGCGCAGTGCGCGGCTGATGGCGTTCAAGGGGGCAAGGCCACGGTGGATGGCGAGGAGCGCCAGCGTGATCGCCAGCAGCCCGGTCACCGCCGTGAGCCCGGCCAGGGTGACCATGAAGTCGTGGGTCAATGAGTGCCGGGTCTCTTTTGATTCCGCCACGATGACTTCGATGTCCACGACATCACGCCCGCGGCGAAAAGGGAAGGTCAAGGCCACGGCCCGCAGCTCGTTGCCTGCGTAAGCCACGTCGTAAAACAGCGGCGCGTCGAGGGAGTCGGGCGGATCGCCCAGCCCTTGAAAACCGGCAATCATGCCCCCCTGGGCTTCCCGGATACGGTAGAAAATCTTGCCCTCCCCACGACTGCCCAGCGTGCTGATGCTGAAGTAGTGCATGTTGATGCGTAGCTGGCCATCGGCGGTATATACCCGACGCTCCAGGCGCTGGGCGGCATTCAGCAGCATGGCGTCGAAGGCTTCGTTGATCTGCTTGCTCAGCAGCAGGTAGCTGGAGAGCAGGGCCAGGAAGGCCAGGGCGGTGAACGGCAAGGCAATCCACAGCAGCAGGCGACTGCGGATGGAGCGGGGTGTCTGGGTCAAGGCGCGCCTTCCTCCGAGGCGGGTGGGGCCAGGTAATAGCCCAGCCCTCGCACGGTTTTCAGGCCGAAGTCATGGCCGATCTTTTTGCGAATACGTGAAATGTAGGTTTCCACAGCGGCGTAGCTGATGGCTTCATCCGTCGAGGAGAGCCGGTCGATGATCTGGTCCTTGCTGACCAGCCGATTCTGATTGATCAGCAGGTATTCGATGACCTCCAGCTCACGGCGGTGTAGCGTGAGGGCCTGGCCGTCCACGCGCAGCTCCATGGCATCCGGAAAGAACTCCAGGCGCCCGCAGCGCAAGCTCTCACCGCCAAAATGCTTGGCTCTTCTGACCAGCGCGCGGGCTCTGGCGGCTACCTCGTTCAGCGAGAAGGGCTTGCACAGGTAATCGTCCGCACCGACTTCCAGCCCCAGAATGCGCTGGTCCAGGGTGTCGCGGGCGGAGATGATCAAGACGGGAATGGTGTTCTGCTGGTGGCGCAACAGGCGCAGCAACGACATGCCATCGAGCAGCGGCAGCCCCAGGTCGAGTACCAGCAGGTCATACCCCCCTTGCTGCAGCATGAGCAGCGCTTTTTCACCATCGCAGGCCACGTCGATGGTGAAGCTGGCCTCTTCTAACGTCGAGGCAATCGAGCGCGCAAGATTGTCGTTATCTTCTACGATGAGCGCTTTCATGGTGCATTGACCCGTAGCGGTGCCCAAGTGCGCCTGTCGACCTGCCAGGCTTACCCTTCGGGCTGATATTTGTAACCCACACCATACACCGAGCGAATGATTTCCTGCTCGGGCAGGGCTTCGGTGATCTTTTTGCGCAGCTTCTTGATATGGCTGTCGACGGTACGTTCGGACACGATGCGGTTGTCGCGATACATGTGGTCCATCAACTGCTCGCGGCTGAAAATACGCCCCGGCGACTGCATCATAACGCGTAATAGCTGAAACTCCACGGCGGTGAGCCCCAGGTCCTGGCCATTGACGAGGGCCTGCCAGCCCTCTTCATCCAGGGTGACCGGCGCTTGCCGTGTGGTCGGGGTGTGGCCGGTGGCCTCGGCAATGGCTTGGCTGCGGCGCAGCACGGCCTTGACCCTGGCCACCACCTCGCGGGGGCTGAACGGCTTGCAGATGTAGTCATCGGCGCCCAGCTCCAGCCCCAGCAGCCGGTCCACCTCCTCGACCTTGGCCGTCACCATGATGATGGGCAGCAGCGGCCACTGCTGGCGTATTTCCCGGCACAGGGTGAGGCCATCCTTGCCGGGCAGCATGACGTCCAGCAGTACCAGCGCCGGTGAGTGCTGGGTGAGCCAGGGCATCACGTCGCTGCCATGGCCGATGATGGTGGGGGCGAAGTTATGGCTGCCAAGGTAGTCCGCCATGAGCCTGGCAATTTTGGGTTCGTCTTCGACGATCAGCAGGGATGCTTCCTGGGTCATGGTCAACTCGCATTCAGTAAGGGTCAGAAGAAATCAGCGGAAAGCGCAGTGTCCAGGCCAGCCCGCCCAATGTCGAGGCGCTGGCTTCCATGGTGCCCCCGTGAGCACTCACCAGGGCGCTGGCAATTGACAGGCCCAGGCCGCTACCGCCGCTGGCACGGTTACGCGACCCCTCGACCCGATACAGGCGTTCGGTGAGCCGCCCCAGCTCGCTGTTGGGGACGCCGGGGGAGCTGTCCTGCCAGACGATGACGGCCTGACCGCGCGCGCAGCCGAGCGTGACGCGCAGCGCCCCAGGCGATTGCGTATAGGCACAGCTATTGTCCAGCAGATTGCTCCACAGCTGGCGCAGGCGTTGGGCATCGCCGCGAATCATGATGTCCTCTTCCAGCTGGCAGGTCAGGCTCAGGCCGCTCTGCTCCAGCCAGCGGTCGGCGTCGGTCAGGCGGCTGCCCAGACTGTCGCTCAGGTTCAGCGGGGCCAGCTGGATGTCCAGCGCTCCCGCATCGCTTTGCGAGAGCAGTCGCAAGTCGGAGACCAGGCGCTCCAGCTGAGCCACTTCCTGGGCCAGCGAGCTCAGGTTTTCCTGATTCAGCGGGCGAATACCATCCTGCATGGCTTCGATTTCACCGCGCAGTACGGCCAGCGGCGTGCGCAGCTCATGGGCCGTGTCCGACACCCAGCGTGCCCGGGCCTCGCGGCTGGCTTCCAGGGTGGCCGCCAGCACGTTGAAATCCCGGGCCAGGCGAGACAGCTCATCGCGGCCGCGTTCGGGCAAGCGGGTATGGTAGTCGCCTTCGGTGAGCCGCAGGGTGGCACCGGCCAGCGCCCGCGTGCGTCGGCCCAGCCACCAGGAGAGTCCGCCAGCCAGCAGCAGAGAGGCCAGGCCCAGCGAGACCACGATCAGGATCAGGTTGCGCTGCTGGCGCTCCAGAAAGCGGCTCTCCATGCGCTCCATCATCTCCTGGGGCGGGCGAAAGCCGAGGGCGCCAATGGCTTCACGCTGGCCATTGGGCGCCAGATCGCTGTAGAGGGTCATCCAGTGCCAGTTGCGGGAGCCCCGTGGAGTATCGCTGGGGGGAATGATGGCGTGGCCATCGGCATCCTGTAGAGCGAAATCCTGCGCCTCCCCCAAGGGAGATGGCCGATCACGATGCTCCTGGCCCAGCTCGAAGCGCACGATGTAGGGCCAGCGGTCGGGGGCCTCTTCCAGCCACGCCCAGCTGTTCTGAGTTTCCCAACGGGTAATGAGGCCGTCGGCCAGCAGCGTGGCACGGCGCTCCTGGGCCTGGTTCAGGTAGTCGAGAAAGCCGCGGTCGATACTGTAGGTGACCGCCAGAAATACGCTGGCGGCAATGGCCACATTGACGCTCAGGATGGCCGCGAACAGCTTCATGCCCAGCCGCGAAGGGCGCCACTGGCGCAGGCTATGTAACGCCTTCATGGGTTAGCCCTCTCGGGTTCGGGAGGGGGCGGTGCGCTGAGGCGTTCGCGCAGATTCTCCAGGCTGAGATAGAGGCAGGGCACCAGAACCAACAGAATGACCGTGGCGAATAGCATGCCAAAACCCAGAGAGATGGCCATGGGAATCATGAAGCGTGCCTGTCGCGAGGTTTCCAGAATCATCGGTGCCAGCCCCAGGAAGGTCGTCAGTGTGGTCATCATGATTGGCCGCAATCGGCGTGTGGCGGCGGCCACGATGGCTTCCCGAGGCGCCATGCCTTCGCGCCGCTTGCGGTTGGCGTAGTCGATCAGCACCAGGGCATCGTTGATGACCACGCCGGACAGCGCCAGCATGCCCAGCAGGCTGATGATCGACAAGCCAAAACCCATCAGCATATGTCCCCCAATGGCACCTACGATACCAAACGGAATGGCGGCCATCACCAGCAGCGGCTGCAAGTAGCTTCGGAAGGGAATCGCCAGCAGGGCATAGAGTGCCGCAATCATCAGCCACATGGCCTTGCGCAGCGTGGCCAGGTTGTCGGCGGTATCCTGCTGGCGGCCACCCATGCTGACTTCGAGGCCCGGCCAGGTATTGCTGAGGGTGGGGAAGACATCCTCCTGCAAGGTGGCGAGCACCTGATTGATGGCCTGGTCGCCCTCGGAGTCGGCGGTGACGGTGATGATGCGCCGTCCGTTGATGCGTTGCAGGCTGCTGGACGCCTGGCTGAGGGTGATGTCGGCCACCCGCGACAGCGGCACGCTGAGCCCCTCGGGGGTGCGTACGGGAAGCCGGTACAGCTCACTGAGACTATCGCGAGAGGCTTCCGGTAAGCGCACTTCGACGCTGACCTCTCGGCGGCCGATGAACTGCTCGACGGCGGTGGCGCCTTGCAGCGGACCACGCAGGGCCTGTGCCAGGTCACTGCCGGTCAGCCCCAGCGAGCGGCCTTCGGCCGACAGGCGCATTTCCAGCTGTGGCTTGCCGTCACCCAGGCCGCTGTCGATGTCCGTCAGCCCGTACTCTGCCAGCTGTTCGGCCAATCGTGTGGCGGCTGCCTCCAGCACCTGGGTGTTGGGGTGAGAAAGCCGCAGGCTCAGCGCGGCGCCGCTGCCGGGGCCGCCAAAGTCGGATTCGAAGCGGACCGATTGCGCGCCCAGCAGGTCGCCGGTCAGTTCACGCCACTCGCGGGCAATGCGTGAGGGTGGCCAGCTCTCCAGGCTTTCCGAAGCGATGTCGAGGCGTACGGAGAGGCTTTCGCCATCCAGACGGCTACGGGTGCTGGTGAAGCTCAACCCCTCTTCACGCTCGCTCAGGGCCGTGGCGGCGTCCAGCAATTGCTGGCTCAATTCGCGGCTGACGCTGATGTGGCTGCCAATCGGCAGGGTGACGCTGGCCTGCACCTGGTCGGATTCCACCCGGGGCATCAGCGAGAAGCCCAATCGGCCGCTCATGGCCCATGCTAAGGTGATCGCCAGCAGCGCCACGCCCAGCGAGACGGTCAGCAGGCGCTGGTTCAGTGCACCCTGCAGAAAGGGCTCGAAGCGCCGGTAGGTGAAATGATGCAGCCCCTGCTGCATGCGTAGCCGCACGGCCTCCAGAGGGCGCTGCCAGGCTGGAGTTTGCCTCGGCTTGTTGGCGTGGGCCAGGTGCGCGGGCAGGATCAGCAGCGCTTCCACCAGCGAGATCACGAAGACCGTGATCACCACGACCGGCACCGTGGCAAAGATCAGCCCCAAAAAACCGGGCAGGAACAGCAGGGGCAGAAAGGCCACGATGTTCGAGAGGATCGCAAAGGTGAGCGGCGTGGCAATTTCCTGGGCGCCCTTGACCGCCGCATCGCGGAACGAGTAACCCTCTTCGCGATAGCTGTAGATGTTCTCGCCCACCATGATGGCGTCATCGACGACGATGCCCAGCGCAATGATGAATGCGAACATCGACATCATGTTGAGCGAGACGCCTATCCAGGGCAGGAACAGCATGGCCCCGAGAAACGCCGTGGGAATGCCCAGCGTCACCCAGAACGCCAGTCGCGCTTCGAGAAACAGCGCCATCAGCACCAGCACCAGCGCCAGGCCCATCCAGGCGTTCTTGAGCAGCAGGCCGAGCCGGTCTTCGTAGACTTCCGAGCTGTCCCGGGCGATGTCCAGGCTCACGCCGTCGGGCAGGTTGGCGCGCAGCCTTTCCAGCTCGCCGCGTACCGCGTTGGAAATGCTGGTCGGAGTCTGGCCGCCAATCTGGTACACATCCACCGAGATGCCTGGCTGGCCGTTGTAGAACTCCTCTCGGTCGGTTTCGGCAAAGCCTTCACTAACCTGGGCAATGTCACGCAGCAGCACCGGCGAGCCCTGGGCCGTGGTCAGAATGGGCAGCTCGGCGAACTCTTCGGCGCTATTGCGGCGCCCCTGGTAGCGGATCAGCCATTCGCCCTCGGCGGTGGTCAACTGGCCGCTGGCCAGATCCAGTGCTTCGGCGGCGATGCGGCTGGCCAACTGCTGATGATCGAGCCCGTAGCGCTCAATGGCTTCATCGTCCAGGTGCACCTGGATTTCCCGGTCCCGGTTGCCGGAGAGCTCCGCCCGGGAGATGCCGCTGGTGGCCTGTAACTCGGCCCGCACGTTCTCGGCGGCGTCGTGCAGGGCTTCCTGGCCCACCCTGCCGTACACCTGCAGGCTGACGACGCTGCGCGAGCGGCCTGCCAAGGTAATGCGGGGCGGGTCGGCAGCGGCGGGCAGGGTGGTAATGGCATTAACGGCCTGTTGAATGTCCTGGTAGGCGCGCATCACATCCACGCCGTCGATCAGCGTTGCGCTGACCACGCCGCTGCCTTCGCTGGCGCTGGCGGTCATCTCGTCGATGCCTTCCACGTTGGCGATGGCGGCTTCCATGGGCAGCAGCAGGCTTTGCTCGATATCTTCCGGGGTGGCGCCTGGGTAGCTGATGGAGACCTGGACGATTTCCGTTTCGAACTCCGGAAAGACCTCTTTCTTGATGGCCATCGAGGCCATCAGGCCGCCCACGATGAACAGCACCATCATCAAGTTGGGGGCAACGCCGTGATCCACCATCCACGCCAACGGGCCTTTACGCATCATTGAGCGCTCTCCTGATCACGTGCCGGGGTGTCGCCGCGTTGGCGCAGGCGAACTTCCTGCCCCTCGCGGGGCTGCGCCAGGCCTGCAACGACCACGCGCTGGCCCGCTTCCAGGCCCTCCCGGATCAGTACGTCATCCTGGCCGCGATAAGCGAGAGTGACGCGGGTACTGCGCAAGCGGTTGTCGTCGTCCACCCACCAGACCTGCTCGCCGGGGCGAAGCGCGGCAGAGGGTAGCCTGATCAGTGGCTCCTGGGCCCGGGTGTGGAAGGTGAGCCGCATGACGTCGCCCAGCCGTAGGGCGGGACCCTCATGATTCAGGGCCAATGGGTCGTTCACGGCAATCAGCAGCTGGGCCTGCAAGCCGTTCTCTTCCAGGTTGGGCAGCACGGAGAGCAGCTCGCCCTCCCGTTCGGCCTGATCGGGCCAGCCTTGGCTGGTGAGCGTGACGCGACCGCCACTCTCCAGCCAGGCCAACGTATCGCCGGGCAGCGACGCGCGTACCCAGAACTGCTCGACACCCACCAGGCTGAGCACTTCGGTGCTTTGGCTCAGCAGGCTGCCAGCCCCCACCAGGCGCTCCTGAACCATGGCGCGCCAGGGCGCCGTGAGGGTGGCTCGTTCCAGGTTTAGCGCCGCCTGGTCGCGGACTACGCGCGCCTGGGTCAGCTGCGCCTGGGCCTGGCGCAGCTGGGGTTCACGCAGCACCAGCGCACGCCGTTCGGCGCTGAGCTGCCTGCCGAACGACTCGTACTCACTGCGGGCGCGCTGCTGTTCGGCCTGCTCCAGGGCCAGCTGGGCTTCGGCGTTTGCCAGTTGAGCCTGGGCATCCTCCAGTGCCAGCTGCAGGTCGGCCTGGTCGATGTAAGCCACCGGTGCTCCCTGCTCGACCACACGGCCGGGCAGTACGCCTTCGGCAAAACGTTCAAGCTGCCCGGCCACGCGGCTGGCCAGCAGCGTCGACTGTTCCGCTTCGACACGGCCAAAGCCACTCAGGGTAGGCGACTGTTGGCGCTGTTCGACGGTCATCACGTCGACCACCGGGGGCACGGGCGGTGGCGGTGGCCTGCGCTCTACCCTGGGTGGCTGGCTGATGATCCACCAGGCCACGGCAAGGCCGCCTGCCAGTACCAGCAAGGCGGCCAGGGCACCCAGGCCCAGGCGGCCTTGCTGTGAGGAGGCAAAAGAGCGAGGTGGAGTCATGGCCGGGGGGTATCCATTGGCTGAAGGCAAAAATGCCCGAGAAGTGGCAAGATCGTGCTAGCATCACCGATTCCTACGCAGCGATTAGGCAAGCATTGTGCAAATAGCGTGCAACCCAAACGCTGACGCGGTTTCCGATACCTGTCATCATTGACGTGAAAAACCATAGACTTCCTGGTCTGCATGACGCTATGAAAAACACCGCCACGCGCGATAAGTTGATTGATACCGGCGCTGAGCTGATTGCCCAGCAGGGCTATAACGCCACGGGTATCAATGCCGTTCTAAAAACCTGCGGTGTACCCAAGGGTTCGTTTTACCACTATTTTGCCAGTAAAGAGGACTTTGGTCTGGCGGTGATCGAGCGGTTTGCCAGCCAATACGATGCCAATCTGGCCACCTTGATGGAAGATTCGGCCGTGCCGCCCCTCGAACGTCTGCGTCGCTACTTCGCGGCAGGTAGGGCGCATATGCTCGACTGTGACCACTCCACGGGCTGCCTGATCGGCAACCTGGGGCAGGAGCTGGCGGGCCAGAACGACACCTTCCGCGATGCGCTCAACGTGGTCTTCCAGCGCTGGGAAAAACGCCTGGTCACGTGCTTGAGCCAAGCGCAGGCAGACGGCAGCGTGCCGGAAGCGTTGTCACCTGACACGCTGGCCAGCTTCATTCTCTCGGGGTGGGAAGGTGCCATCCTGCGCGCCAAGACGCTCAAGTCGCTGGCTCCCATGGAGCAGTTCGAAGCCATTCTGTTTTCCCACGTGCTGACGACTGCGACGCCACCGCCTCGTTAATGGCGCGCACGAAAATGGTACTCCCCTGCGGCGATATCGTTCTGAATGGCGGCCAGTAGCGCCGCATCCAGGGATGGGTCGTCCAGTGCCAGTAGCCCGCACTGGGCGAGCGCTTCGCGCAGGCTGGTCTGTTCATCCAGCCGCTGATACACCACTCTCACACAGCAGGGCATGCGCTCGCTGTTGTCTGCCACGCCCATCTTCAGCCCCGTCAATCGCGTTACCTGGCTTTGAAAGCTGGGAAACAGAATGGTCTGGGTGATCTCGTGACCGTTCAGAGTTTCGTGGTCGATCAAGAACAGCCGGTCCGCGAGTTTGACTGCCGCCCCCACATAGCGGTTATGGCAGGGGCGTTTGCCGGGGGCCACTGGCATCTGCGGCGACTACCGCGCCAGCGCGACTATCGATTTAGAGCACGATCAGGCGGATATCGACGCGGGTGTGAAGCTCACCTGCCCGATCAACGTGATGTGGGGTGCCCAAGGCGCGATTGAAGCCTGCTTCGATGCCTTGGCTGAATGGCGCAAGGTAGCGACGCAGGTAGAGGGCAAGGCGCTGCCCTGCGGGCACTACATTGCCGAGGAGGTTCCTGACCTGCTGCTGGAAGAGGCGCTGCCGTTCTTGCTGGATCCGCAATAAGCGATTCAAGCGACTGCCCAAGACGAAGCGGGCAAAAAACTGGATAATGGCCGCCATTCGCCTGATGCGTTGGCGCTCAGGCACACTCATTACTCCGGACGCCCGCTTATGGAAATCAAAGTTAACTATCTCGACAACCTCCGCCTGGAGTCCAGGTTCGACGACTTTACGGTCATCTCCGACCAGCCGATTCGCTACAAGGGCGACGGCTCGGCCCCTGGCCCGTTTGACTACTTCCTGGCGTCGTCGGCCATGTGTGCCGCCTACTTCGTCAAGGTGTACTGCAACGCGCGCAATATTCCCACCGAGAACATTCGCCTGTCGCAAAACAACATCGTCGACCCGGAAAACCGCTACAAGCAGATCTTCAAGATTCAGGTCGAGCTGCCGGAAGATATCTCGGAAAAAGATCGCGAAGGTATTCTGCGCTCCATCGACCGCTGCACGGTGAAGAAGGTCATCCAGACCGGCCCCGAGTTTCAGATCGAGGTGGTCGAGAACATCGACGAAGACGCCCAGGCGCTGCTGATGGGGGCACCCGAGGGTGGCAGCACCTTTATCCCCGGCAAGGACCTGCCGCTGGAGCAGACCATCGCCAATATGAGCGCGATTCTGGCGAACCTCGGTATGAAGATCGAGATCGCCTCCTGGCGCAATATCGTGCCTCACGTGTGGTCGCTGCATATCCGCGATGCGGCGTCCCCCATGTGCTTTACCAACGGCAAAGGCGCGACCAAAGAGAGCGCGCTGTGCTCGGCGCTGGGCGAGTTCATCGAACGCTTGAGCTGCAACTTCTTCTACAACGATCAGTTCTTTGGCGAAGAGATCGCGAACAGCGAATTCGTGCACTACCCCAATGAGAAGTGGTTCAAGCCGGGGCCGAATGACGAGCTGCCCGCCGAAATTCTCGACGAGCACTGCCTGGCGATTTACAACCCGGAAGGCGAGCTGGGTGGCTCGAACCTGATTGATACCAACTCGGGCCGTGAAGACCGGGGCATCGTTTCGCTTCCCTTTGTGCGCCAAAGCGATGGCGAAACGGTCTACTTCCCTTCCAACCTGATCGAAAACCTGTTCCTCAGCAATGGCATGAGCGCGGGCAACACGCTGGTGGAAGCTCAGGTGCAGTGCCTTTCAGAGATTTTCGAGCGGGCGGTGAAGCGGGAAATCCTCGAACAGGAATTGACCCTGCCCGACGTACCGCAAGAAGTGCTGGCCAAGTACCCCAGCATTGTCGAGGGCATCAATGCCCTGGAAGCCCAGGGCTTCCCGGTGCTGGTGAAGGATGCCTCCATGGGCGGGCAGTTCCCGGTAATGTGCGTGACGCTGATGAATCCGCGTACCGGCGGGGTATTCGCTTCCTTTGGTGCCCACCCAAGCTTCGAGGTGGCGCTGGAGCGCAGCCTGACCGAACTGCTGCAGGGGCGCAGTTTCGAAGGCCTGAACGACCTGCCGCTGCCGACCTTCAATTCCCAGACCGTCTCCGAGCCGAACAACTTCGTCGAGCACTTCATCGACTCGGTGGGCGTGGTCTCCTGGCGCTTCTTCAGTGCCAAACCCGACTTCGAGTTCAGCGAGTGGGACTTCTCCGGCAGCAACGAGGAAGAAGCCGAGACCCTGTTCGGTATTTTCGAGGAGCTGGGGGCCGAAGTGTACATGGCGGTACACGAAGACCTGGGCGCACCGGTGTGCCGCATTCTGGTGCCGGGCTACTCCGAGGTGTACCCCATCGAAGACCTGATTTGGGATAACACCAACAAGGCGCTGGATTACCGCGAAGATATCCTCAACCTGCACCGCCTGGACGACGCACAGCTGACCGATCTGGTCGAGCGGCTGGAAGAGAGTCAGATGGACGACCACGCCGATATCATCACGCTGATCGGTATCGAGTTCGACGAGAACACCGTGTGGGGCCAGCTGACCATCCTTGAGCTGAAGCTGCTGGTCTACCTGGCGCTTGGCCGTCATGAAGAGGCGCTGGACTGCGTGCAGATGTTCCTGCAGTACAACGACAACACCGTCGAGCGTGGCCTGTTCTATCAAGCCGTGAACGCGGTGCTGGAGATTGCCCTGGACGACGAGCTGGCGTTGGACGACTACCTGCCCAACTTCCAGCGCATGTTCGGCGAAGCCACCATGGCGGCGGTGGTTGGCTCGGTGGATGGCAGCGTGCGCTTCCACGGCCTTACTCCCACCAACATGCAGTTGGAGGGGCTGGAGCGCCACCAGCGCCTCATCGAAAGCTACAAGAAGCTTCACGCGGCCAGGGCGGCAAACGCGGGCATTGCGTGCCCCTAATCGGTGGTAATGATGTTACGGATGTAGGGGTTGGCGATGTATTAAGCACTCCGTAAGCTAAGCGTTATCCACGCCCTGGGCAGTAAGCTTTCCCACATATCTCGGGATAAGCCGACCCCTGGGGCGTTTTTCGTTTGAAGAAGGAAAAGAAGCCATGCCTACAGCAATGTTGATCGATGGTGGCTATTTTATTAAGCAGTTCAAGCGGATATTGTGATCAGCTCTCAATGTACCGCGACCCGGTAGGCCGCAGCGAACTTGTCCGCCATATCCGCGAGACGCTTGTCTAGCGTCCATAACTGCGTATCGGGCGTGATAAGTGTTGAGGCAAGTAAGCACATGTCGACTAAGCCGCAGCCCAGGCCATAGAGCTTTTCACGTTCGATGAAGTCCATCACCTCCGACAAACTAGCCTGATGACAGGGCCGCAAGAGGGCAACACTCTTTAGCGTTTGAGTGCGCGGGGAGGGAGGTGTCCCGCAGGCAAGCTCAGCTAAAACCATGGGGTGGTTGAGCACAAGATCTTTTTCGATCAATCCGATCAGGGCATCGTTTCGTTTTCTGAAATGATCCACCCAGACCGATGTGTCGACTAGCACGTTCATTGCGTTGAAGGCGCCTCGCGACGGCGGGGTATGTCGGGCATCTCTGGCGCAGTCCCACCCAAGGCTGCAAGGCGTCGACCGGCTTGCACGCGGACATAGGTCTTCATGGCCTCGCGAAAGAGGTCTGACGGTTTATCCATTCCCGGCTCGGCAAACGCCAATGCCTGCTCGTAGAGCTCATCGTCAATGGTAACAGTGGTTCGCATCGTTCACTCCTGCCTGGTCGTGCACTCGCTTGCATCGATATTGATGTTATTTAACGTCAATCGGTGCATCTTCACAAGTGGGCATCGCAGTAACATCATCAGATGACTGCTCGGTACATTCTCTCTAGCAGTCTGTCGGACTTGAGGTTAATGGATGAGCTGAGGCGTGGGTTCTTCACCCCCCCCTGTGTTGGTGTTGGTGTTGGTGCTGTTGTGTGGCTCTTAACCTGCCCCTCAGCTTCTGCAAGGCGGTTCTGACGCCTTGCCTGCTGGCCGGTTGGGCGCGGCGAGCCCTCAGCCCGCCGTCAACCGGTGCATCCGCTTGATATTCCACGCCATGGTGGCCAATCGCCACTCGCCGCTGACCTTATCCAGTCCGCGTAGCGAGAACTGCCGGAACCCCATCACGTGTTTGATGATCCCGAAGACCGGCTCCACGGTATGTTTGCGCAATGCGTAGAGCGCTCGGCCCGCCTGCGTCTTCAAGCGGTGTGCCATCTGTTCGACGGGGTCCTCGCTCTCCGGGGCAGGCGGATCCGCGGCGAAACGTTCAAAGACCGGAAGGTGATGGACGTCTCGCTTCATCGCCAACAGCGGTTCGATACCATGGTCATGGCAGGCCTGGATATTGCTGGCACTGAAGTAGCCGGTATCACCCAGCAGGTGGTCAGGTTTTCCCAGCGTTTCCGGGTAACCTTGCCAGGCCGTCAGTAGCGGCATGACTTGCTGCTTGTCATTGGTCGCCTGCGTGACGTGGACATGGGTCACCAGCAGACTCTCGGTATCAACCGCGGCTTGGGCGTTGTAGCACTGATCAAACCCCTTGCCGGTGACCGGCATGATGCGCGACTGCGGGTCGGTGAAATTGATCTGATCCTTGTCACGCGGGCCACCAGTGGGCGGTTCGGGGTCACGCCCACGGGGCTTCTTGCCGGCCTTGCGCTGCGCCTCCCGCCGCGCCACCTTTTCCTGATAGGCGGCTTGCTCGGTGGCGTCCCGCTCCTCGGCGCGCGCCTCGATCTTGGCCTTCGCCTCAGCGATGGCCGCCAGGCGGGCTTCACGGCGGGCAATCTCGGCGGGGATATCCATGCCGTCGGCCGCGTCCTCCTTGTCCGCCGACTCGGCCCGCTCGGTCAGCGCTTTCACCTCTGCCCTGAACTGTGCCTCCAGCTTCTTGGCATGGCCATACGACAACGCCTTGTGCTTGCTGGCGTTGGCCTTGAGCTTGGTGCCGTCCAGGGCGATGGTGCCAAGCTTGAGCAGCTTCATCTCGCGGGCCAGCAGCAGCACCTGTACGAACAACTGTTCCAGTTCCGGCAGAAAGCGGCGGCGAAAGGTGGCCAGCGTGTCATGGTCGGGATGGGTATTGGCGGCCAGGTAGCGGAACGCCACCGAGTCATAGGTGGCACGCTCGATCTTGCGGCTGGAGACCACCCCGGTGGCGTAGCCGTAGATCAGCAGGCTCAGTAGCACCGCCGGGTGATGTGCCTTGGAACCCCGCCCCATGTAACGCCGGGTCAACGTCGAGAGGTCCAGTTGTTCGACAACATCGACAACGAACCGCGCCAGGTGACCATCGGGCAACCACTCGTCTACCGAAGGCGGCAGCAGGTAATCGGTCTGGCGATCCACAGGGATGAAGCGGCTCATGGCGATCTTCTCAGCTCGGCGATGACGGTGGTCAGTATCTCACGGTGCAACGGAAAGACCGACAGGCTGCTAGCAGTCATCATCTCGCGGGGGCTGTATACGCCTGATGCACTGTGATGCACCCACTGGCGCAGTGAGTGCAACCAACTGCATCGCTGCGCCAAGCGTCATCCCGCTTTTGGCTTGGTACAACACTCTGCGCGCCTTTCAATCGCAAACAAGGACGCGATTACAACCATAACGCCAATATAAAAATGCGGAGACTATCCCATGCTCGATATGCTCAACGACCTCCTCTGGGGGAGGGTTCTGCTCGTATTACTGGTGGGCGTTGGTATCGGTTTTACCGTTGCCTCCCGCTTCGTACAGTTTCGTTATTTTGGTCAGATGTTCCGAATTCTGGGTTCCGGTCAAGCCTTCAAGCGTAATCAGCACGGCCACTTGAGCTCGTTTCAGGCGCTGGTACTGTCGGTAGCGGGGCGCGTGGGCGGCGGTAACATCGCCGGCGTGGCCGTGGCGATTACGCTGGGCGGCCCGGGGGCGATTTTCTGGATGTGGATCGTCGGTTTGATGGGCATGGCCACCAGCTTTCTAGAGTGCACCCTGGCGCAAACCTACAAACAGGCGGAAGGCGACGGTACCTACCGTGGTGGTCCGGCGTACTACATCGTCAAAGGTTTGGGCAAGCAGTGGCGCTGGCTGGCAGCGTTCTACTCGGTACTGCTGTTACTCACCTTCGGTTTTGCCTTTACCGCCTTGCAATCCTATGCCGTTGCCACTTCGTTTGGCGACGCCTTCGGCGTGCCGGTGCTGTACAGCGGTATTGCGCTGGCAATGCTGGTGGGCCTGATCATCTTTGGCGGCATCAAGCGGATTGCTCGCATCTCCGAATTCCTGGTGCCCTTCATGGCCGTGGGCTATATCGCCGTGGCGCTGTTAGTGATTGCCATGAACCTGGGGGATATCCCCGCGGTGATTGCCCTGATTGTCAAGAGCGCCTTTGGCCTGGAGCCGCTGGTGGGTGGTGGGATTGGCGCTGCCATCATGATGGGCTTGAAGCGTGGCCTGTTCTCCAACGAAGCGGGCCTGGGCAGTGCGCCCAACGTGGCTGCCGTGGCGTATGTGCCACACCCGGCCAACCAAGGCATCGTGCAGGCGTTCTCGGTGTTCATCGATACGGTGATCATCTGCTCGGCCACGGCGTTTCTGATTCTGCTCAGCGGCGTGTATGACCCCGCCGCCGGGGCGGGTGTCGAAGGTATCGCGCTCACCCAGGCTGCCTTGGCAGACCACGTGGGCGAGTGGGGCCGCACCTTCGTGAGCCTGGCGCTGCTGCTGTTTGCCTTCAGCACCATCCTCTACAACTACTACCTGGGCGAAAACAGCCTGAACTTCTTCAGCCGTGACAACCAGAACCTGTTCAACGCCTTCCGGGTGGCGATTGTACTGCTGGTGTGCTGGGGCGCGACCACCGATCTAGGCACCGTGTTTGGCTTCGCCGATGTGACCATGGGCCTCTTGGCAGTGGTCAACCTCGTGGCGCTGATCCTGCTGTTCAAGTGCGGCCTGCGCATTCTGAACGACTTTGATCGCCAGCGCCGCCAGGGCATCAAACAGCCGATTTTCGATGCCAACCAGCATCCTGATCTCGATCTGGACCCCAAAGCGTGGGAGCTGGATCCGGAAGAAGCTGAAGCGCTGAAGCAGCGGCTGGAAAGCGCGCCCGCGAAGTAAGTGCGTTTGTATTCAATTCGATAAGGAGTCCCCATGCCCCGCGTCCTCATGCTTTACACGGGTGGCACCATTGGCATGCAGCCATCGCCACAAGGTTATGTGCCCTGCGCGGGGCTGGCCGAGCGCCTGGCGGCACATTTGGCCTTGGGTGACCCCTACCGGCTGCCTGCCTTCGAGGTGGTGGAAATGCAGCCGCTGATCGACAGCGCCGAGCTGATGCCCGAGGCGTGGAATCGACTGATCGCGGCGCTGGAAGCCCACTGGCAGGTCTACGATGCCTTCGTGATTCTGCACGGCACCGATACCATGGCCTACAGTGCGTCGGCGCTGTCGTTCATGCTCGGGGCCTTGAACAAGCCGGTGATCTTCACCGGCTCTCAAATTCCGCTGGGTGAGCCCAGAAGCGACGCGCTGAACAACGTGGTCAGCGCGCTACAGCTGGCGGCTCATCCGGCCACACCCTGCGAAGTGAGCCTGGTCTTCCATGACCGACTGCTACGCGGTAACCGCGCCCGCAAGGTGCGTACTCAAGGCCTGGATGCCTTCGACTCTCCCAACTTCCCCTGGCTGGCCGAGATCGGCATTGGCATCACCTTTCCCCAGCCCTCGGCGCTGCTCAGCGGGGAGCCCAACTTTGCTCCCATCGAACTCGATGACGAGGCGGTAGCGGTGCTGCCGTTGCACCCGGGTATGGCGCTAACGCGCGCAAAAGCGCTATTGGCAGACGACACGCTGAAAGGCGTGGTGCTGCACAGCTACGGTGTGGGGAACCCGCCCAGCTTTGACGGTGCACTGCTCGACGCCTTGAAAGCGGCCCATGAGCGGGGCGTGGCGCTGCTCAACGTCACGCAGTGCGCTCAGGGAGAGGTCATTCAAGGCGCCTACGCCACCGGGGCGGCGCTCAATCAGGCGGGCGTGATCGCTGGAGGAGACATCACGTTGGAAGCCGCCGTGGCCAAACTCATCGTTCTGCTTGGCCGTGGGCTTTCCGGGCCAGCGCTGCGCAAAGCACTCAGCGCAGCGATGCGTGGCGAACGATCTTGCTGATTCAGCCAAAGAACCAGTAACACACCAGAATGGCGGTGGTGATGCCTGCCACATCGGCGACCAGGGCGCATCCCAGTCCATGGCGAATGCGGCTAATGCCTACTGCGCCGAAGTAGACCGCCAGCACATAAAAGGTGGTTTCGGTGCTGCCCTGGAACGTGGCAGCCAGTAGCCCAGGGAAGCTATCGACACCAAAGGTGTTCATGGTCTCGATCATCATGGCGCGGGAGCCGCTGCCGGAGAGTGGCTTTACAAAGGCGGTGGGAAGGGCATCGACAAAGCGGGTATCCCAGCCAATGCCTTCCACCAGCCAGCGAATGCCGCCAAGCCCGGCATCCAGCACGCCGCTGGCGCGCAGCACCCCAACAGCCACCAGCATGGCAATCAGGTAGGGTAGCAGGGTGATGGTAAAACTCAGGCCTTCTTTGGCACCCTCGATAAAGGCGTCATACACCTTCACGCCGCGCAGCGCGCCCACGACCAGGAACATGATCACAATGCTGAACAGCGTGAGGTTGCCAACCAGCGTGGAAGCGGCGGCCAGCGCTTGAGCCGACATCCCCGCCAGCGTGGTGATCAAAAGCCCCAGGGCCAGCGCAGCGGCCAGCAAGTACCCCAGCACCACCGGTTGCCAAAGCTTCAGACGCTGCATGATGGCCACCGCCAGCAGCCCGGCGAGGCTGGATGCACTGGTCGCCAGCAGAATCGGCAGGAACACCAGCGTCGGCTCTGCCGCCCCTTGCTGGGCGCGGTACATGAAAATCGTGACGGGCAGCAGGGTCAGCGACGAGGTATTCAGTACCAGAAACAGGATTTGCGCATTGCTGGCGGTATCGCGGCTGGGGTTCAGGGTTTGCAGCGAATGCATCGCCTTGATGCCAATGGGCGTCGCAGCGTTATCCAGGCCTAGAATGTTGGCGGCAAAGTTCATGCTGATCAGCCCCATGGCCGGGTGGCCGCGGGGCACTTCGGGCATCAAGCGGCAGAACAGCGGGTCGAGCACTCGCCCCAGCAGGCGGATTAACCCCGCCTTTTCAGCAATGGCCAGAAATCCCAGCCACAGCGTCATGGTGCCCAGCAGCACCAGAATGATATCGACGCTGACCCTTGCCATTTCGAACAGCGACTGCACCAGGCGGGCAAACACCTCGCTGTCGCCACCCACCAGCCATTGCCAGAGCGATGCCGCAAAGGCGGCAATGAAAAAGCTTAACCAGATTCCGTTGAGCATGGTGGGTGGGCGTCCTTGATGATCGAAGCAATACGCTAGCTGCGTATCCTACCCAAGGAGCGCCCGCTCACGCTAACCCGACAGC
This sequence comes from Vreelandella stevensii S18214, assembly GCF_000275725.1. Classification (GTDB taxonomy): domain Bacteria; phylum Pseudomonadota; class Gammaproteobacteria; order Pseudomonadales; family Halomonadaceae; genus Vreelandella; species Vreelandella stevensii. The sequence continues at coordinate 165,843 of NZ_AJTS01000049.1, forward strand.
GAAAGAAAGAACAGAATCAGCGGCGGGGAGAGTAGCGAGAGGATAAAGCCGCTGACCACGGCAATGGGCACACAGGCCACGCCGCCATGCTGCTGAATCACGGGCAGGGTGAAGTCCATGGAGGTGGCCCCGCCATAGCCAATTGCCAGCGCGGTGTGGCGGTGGATGACCAGAGGAATCAGTATGAACGCCAGCAGCTCGCGGGTCAGGTCGTTGAAGAACGCTACGCCGCCCATCAGCGGGCCGAGCTGGTCGCCAATCAGAATGGCCGACAGCGAATACCAGCCAAACCCGGAGGCCATGGCCAGGCCTTCGTTCCAACGCAGCGAGAGCAGAGGGGCGGCGGCCAATCCTGCCAACAGCGAGCTGAGCGCCAGGGTGACCGCAATGGCGAGCCCCAGGCGGTTGAGCAGAATCTGCTTGAGCGGCATGCCCGAATTACGCAGCTGGCAGCCAATCAACACCAGCAGCACGTAGAGCACCCACTCTGCCAGCCAGTCCGCCATGGTAAACAGCGTTTCCCCCAGCACAGGGCCGAGCAGCAGTCCCAGCGCCACGCCACCGGCCACCACGGCGACGAGCATCAGCGAGCCGCCCATGGCCGCCAGTTTGCTGGTGGGGGCGTCCTTGACCACGGGAGAGCTCCCCGCGCTCAGGCGTACGCGTCTGGACAGCCACCAGAGGGCGGCAAGATTGAAGAGGGTGGTGATACTGAACAGCAGCAGGGCGTTACCCCCGAGGCGAGACAGCTGGCTACCCAGATTTTCAAGCCCCGCCAGGCTCACCCCCATGAACAGCAGTATCAAGTACACCGAGCCACTGACGGCTCGGTTGATGAGATTCAGCCACGCCGTGGAGCGAACGCGAACCAGATAGCCCAGAAACAGCGGCAACAATACGATCAATAATCCTGAGAGCATCTAGCGTTCATTACCCTCGTCAGGCGTGAAGCGTGTCATGGTGATGGCGGTCTGGCGACGCCCCTCCTTTTGGTACTCCGCAGAGAGGATCAGCCCGGGCCAGTCAGGGTGAAAATTGATCACCAGGTGACGGTCGGGTTTCTCGGCATCTACCAAGGTGACCGGCTGGGCATCGAAATCCCCAGCGGGGACGCTGACGCTGGCCGGGGGATTCAGGTAGTACTGGAAGTGCTCGTCTCGGCCCCGGTGGTCCACGAACGAGATATCGCAAGGCGCTTCTTGGGTGCAGTCTTCATGGCCGACCCGCCGTGACAGGTCGAACAGAGCCGTCTGGCGGTCCAGCGAGTGGATATCGGCTTCGTTCAGCTGGTAGCTGTCGCCCACGCCAAACAGCGAGTAGCTGCTGTTATAGAGCAGCGAGCGTGTGGCGTCATCGTCCACCGCAAAGCGGCTGCGCTCTTGGCCGCGCGCCACGGCCACGGAAAAGCTCATGTCGCTGAGCCAGTGCAGGCCTTCGTTGGATAGCGTATGGGTGATGGTCGCGCCCGGCCAACCACGAATCTCCAGCCGGTACTGTGCTTCGAACGGCTGCGGGGCAGCCCAAGCAACATCCTCGACGGGCTGCTCTGCGACGGCGGCTGTCATGCCAGACATACTCAGGGCACCCACGGCAATGCTCAGCCAGCGGCGAGCCGCAGTGACGTTAATATGACGCAAAGGCCATTCCTCCATTGAATATATGATCCTCAGAGCCCTTGACTCAGCCCTTGGTTCCCCTGCGTCGCTGGCCCGTTCTCAGCAAACGATAGCACTTGGCAAAGTATAACGTGCCGAGCAGTGGGCGTCAGTAGCCCGCCTCAGGGTTGACGGTGGCGAGAGGTTCACCGGCATCGAAGGCATGCAGATAGGAGATGACCTGATCGATGGCGTCATTCAACGGGGTCGGGGCCGCCATATGCGGCGTCACGATCACCCTAGGGTGCTGCCACAGTGGGTGGTTGGCAGGCAGCGGCTCTTCGTGGAAGACGTCCAGCAGCGCACCGCGCAGGTGGCCTGGCTGCTGTTCCGTGCCAAGGGCTTTCAACAGGGCTTGTTCGTCGATCAGACTCCCGCGCCCAGGGTTGATCACACTTGCCCCTGGCGGAAGTTGCGCCAGCCGGGCGGCGTTCAGGATATGCCGAGTGGCCGGGGTATCCGGCAGGATGGTCACGACGCTTTGCACCTTGCTTAACAGCTGGTCCAGGCCCTCGTCACCATGCAGGCAGCGTACCCCGCTGATCTGTTTGGCAGAGCGGCTCCACCCCCAGACCGGAAACCCTGCCTGCTGTAGCGCACTGGCCACGTAGCCACCAATGGCCCCGAGCCCCAGCACGCCCACCGGCCAGTCGGCCTTGTCGGCGACTGGCTGCGGCGCCCACTGGGCGTGGGCCTGCTGTTCGCGGTAGCGGTCCATGCTGCGGTAGAAGTGCAGCACGCCGTATAGCGCGTAGTCGGCCATCAGTTCGCTCATGCCCGCGTCGCGCAGCTTGACGATGGGCACGCCTTCAGGAAGGCCCGGCGTATTGAGCAAGTGGTCGACGCCTGCTCCGAGATTGATGATGCCCTTCAGGCGCGTTTGCTCCTGCAGCAAATGGGCAGGTGCCTTCCAGACGGCCAGGTAATCGGCATTGAGCCGCTCGCTGGCCGGGGCACCGCTGGTCAATACCGTGGCCTGCGGCAATGCGTCGGCAATAGCGGCCTGCCACTGCTCGGCATTGTCGATATGGACGACAATTTTCATGAAGGCTCCTTAGCTGCGGCTTCTGGGGGAAGCTCTATCATGAGCGAGAGAACCCGAAGACCGCAACCCATGCGAGGCGCGTCGCTTCGCGGTCAACGCCTCGTTAGAAGCGATGTTAACGGTCTATGCAATTTTTGACATAAAGGCTTTGACCGCTGACCAAGGAGGGGTGCTAGTATCGGGGCAAGGCGACATTGGCGGGCCAGCAGCGGCGGTGACCAGGTCGATCCTGTGGCCCAGTGCCGCGACTTACCGCGGGCGCTGGTTCTAAGTGATCTTTTATTGGCGAGTTGCCCGATGACAGAGGTTTCCCTGCCTTTCACCCGTGAAGAGTACGCCAGCCGTTTATGGAAAGTGCGTGCTGAAATGGCCGGTCGCGGCATCGATGTGTTGATCGTCAGCGACCCTTCCAACATGGCGTGGCTGACCGGCTACGACGGCTGGTCATTTTATGTGCACCAGTGCGTGCTGGTGGGGTTGGAGGGTGAGCCGGTGTGGTTTGGTCGCCGGATGGATGCCAATGGCGCGCTGCGCACCTGCTGGATTCACCCCGATAACATCACCTATTACCCGGATTACTACGTCCAGAACCCCGACATGCACCCGATGGAGTATCTGGCGCAGTCGATCATGCCCGACCGTGGCTGGCACACCGGCGTGGTGGGCATGGAAATGGACAACTACTACTTTTCCGCCAAGGCTTACCAAAGCCTGCTCAAGGAGCTTCCCCACGCGCGCTTCATGGATGCCAATGCGCTGGTGAACTGGTGCCGGGCGATCAAGTCTCCCCAGGAAATTGCCTATATGCGGGTCGCCGCCAGGATCGTCGAAGGCATGCACTCGCGCATTCTGGAAGTGATCGAGCCGGGGCTGCCCAAGAGCAAGCTGGTGTCTGAAATCTATCGCGTGGGCATCGAAGGGTTCATCGACGAAAACGGCAAGGTGTTTGGCGGTGATTACCCGGCCATCGTGCCCATGCTGCCTACGGGCAAGGATGCGGCGGCGCCACACCTGACCTGGGACGATACGCCGTTCCGCAATGGTGAAGGCACCTTCTTCGAAATTGCCGGGGTGTTCAAGCGCTACCATGCGCCCATGTCGCGCACCGTGTTCCTTGGCACGCCGCCCACCGACTTCATCCGCGCCGAATCGGCCTTGCTGGAAGGCATCGAAAACGGTTTGGCCGTTGCCAAGCCCGGCAATCGCACGGCCGACATCGCCATGGCGCTGGGGGCGGCCATGGACAAGTACGGTTTTGACCGCGGTGGCGCGCGCTGTGGCTACCCGATTGGCATCTCTTACCCCCCTGACTGGGGCGAGCGCACCATGAGTCTGCGCCCCTCGGACGAGACGATCCTGCAGCCGGGCATGACCTTTCACTTCATGCCGGGCCTGTGGGTCGATGACTGGGGGCTGGAAATTACCGAAAGCATACTGATTACCGAAGACGGCTGCGAAACGCTGGCAAACTTCCCCCGCCAGCTGTTCGTGAAATAGCCGCTCGTTCAATAAAAAGGATTTACCATGACGCTTCAACCGAACTCACTGCGGCCCAGCCCCATCTCTGCCACCGTCGACTTCGACGCCGACGGCGTGCAGCACGGCTTCTTGAAGCTGCCAATCTCCACCGATGAATCCGCCTGGGGGGCGGTGATGATTCCCGTGACCGTGGTGAAGAACGGCGAAGGCCCCACGGCCCTGTTGACGGGGGGCAACCATGGTGACGAGTACGAAGGCATAACGTCGCTGCTCAAGCTCTCCTCGACGCTCAAGGCCGAGGAGGTGACTGGCCGTGTGATCATCGTGCCCTGCATGAACACCCCGGCGGTGATGGCAGGCAAGCGCACCTCGCCGATGGACAAAGGCAACCTGAACCGCAGCTTTCCCGGCGACCCTAACGGCACGGTGACCTCACAAATTGCCGACTACTTCACCCGGGTGTTGGTGCCCATGAGCGATGTCGTGCTCGACCTGCACTCCGGTGGCCGCACGCTGGATATCCTGCCGTTTGGTGCGTCTCACGTACTGGATGACAAACACCAGCAGCAGGCGGCGCTGGAAGGCGCCAAGGCCTTCGGTGCGCCTTATGCCATGGTGATGTTCGAGCTGGATGCCGAAAAGTTGTTCGATACCGCCTGCGAACGTCAGGGCAAAGTATTCGTGGCCACCGAGCTTGGAGGCGGCGGTACCTCCACCCCGCAAAGCATCGCCATTGCCGAGCGCGGCGTGCGCAACTTCCTGATTCATTACGGTTTGGTAGAAGGCAACGTGGAGATGCCCGAAGGCGGGCAGATGTACCTGGATATGCCGGACGCCAGCTGCTACGTGCAGAGCCAGCACGCCGGCGTGTTGGAGCTGCTGGTGGCACTGGGCGACGAAGTGAAGAAGGGCCAGACCATTGCCTACGTTTATGACATGACCCGCAGCGGGTCGGCACCGGTAGCGTACCAGGCCGAGCGCGACGGCATTCTGATGGCGCGCCGGGCCCCTTCGTTGATCAATATGGGCGACACCCTGGCGGTGATCGCCGACGTTGTCGAACGCCTGGAGGCATAGCCCTCGGCATGATGAAACTGGATCGCTATGATTTAAAAATCCTCGATATCCTCTCCCGGGATGGACGGATCACCAAATCGAAGCTGGCCGAGGCGATCAATCTCTCGGTCAGCCCCTGTTGGGAGCGGGTGAAGCGCCTGGAGAAGGCGGGTGTGATCGAAGGCTACACGGCACGCATCAATGCGGACGTATTGGTGCCGCGCAACCCCGTGTGGGTGCAGATCGAGCTCAAGCAGCACAACGCCGAAAGCTTTGCCCGTTTTGAAGCGCTCGTGATGGCTACCCCCGAGGTCACCGAATGTGTGGCCGTGGGCGGTGGCGTTGATTATCTGGTGAAGTTCGAGGCCCGCACCATCGACAGCTACCAGCGGCTGATGGACAAGTGGCTGGTATCCGAGGCGGGGATCGAACGCTATTTCACCTATATCGTCACCAAGACCGTCAAACGCCAGTCCATCGCCATCGATAGTGATTTGTGCAGCCCGCTATAAGGTTGGCTGGGTTCCAATGGTCTCGTCAGGAGAGACGTTGCTGCCAGGGTTTGCGAGCGTGCCCGACCTGACGCGATTGCGGCCTTCACGCTTGGCCTCGTACAGCGCGTCGTCGGCCGCTTTGATGAGCCTGTCAATGTGTGCATCAGGGGCCACAGGGCCTGCGCATACTCCCACGCTCACGGTCACTTTACCCTCGGTGGTCGGGGCATGAGGCACTCCCAGATGAGCGACTTTCAGTCGAATGCGCTCGGCCAGCGCCACGGCGTTGGCCACGGTGGCGTGTTCGCAGCTCAATACCAGAAACTCTTCGCCACCAAACCGGCAGACGATACCGCTGCCCTGACAGGCTGCCTGAAGCGCGCCTGCCACCGCGCGGAGGCAGCGGTCCCCCTCGGAATGACCGTAAAAGTCGTTGAAGGCTTTGAAGTGATCCACATCGACGATGATGACGGCGACTGCCAGTGGCGTATCAGGCTGCGTCAAGGTGGAGGCAAAGCGCCCTAGGCCTCGGCGGTTGGCAAGCCCGGTCAGGGGATCCAGATAGGTCATTTTCTCCAGTTCGGCATTCCGGGCAGCCAACTCGGTACGCAGCTGCTCTACGCGTGTGTTTTCAAGGTAGAGCCGCAACGATTCGGACGAGAAGCGATAATTTGCCATGAGCGAGAGTACCAGCACCGGAACGCCCAAGGAGAGGTGGTTCATCACATAGTCAGGATGAGCCCCAGGCAAGAAGAATATCATGCTGTACAGGCAGGTAAAGATGAACAGCGAACCATAAAGGCTATATTCGAAGGGCGGTGTTGAGACGATGGTAATCACCAGCAAAAAGACGAGCCCTGCGTAGAAGTAGCCCAGCACGTCCGGGTCTTGTGAACCCAATAAAATGGCGCACCACACCACCGTGCCCAAGCAGACCACCAGTACCCCGGCCAGCTCTTTCTGGCGGATGGGCACGGGACGTCGATAATAGGAAAATAGCAGAAGGGTGGCGGGCCCCATCAGCAGAAAGCGCATCGCCAAAGAGCGCAAGGCGATATCGGGGAGCAAGTAGATATCCACCAATGTGTACGAAAAATAAAACAGCGCGAGCCAGCCCGTGAGCATTTTCATCGAGCGCAGCCGTGTCTCATGGCGATCCTGATCGTAGCGTTCTCGAACGGTCAGGTGGCCGATATGCTCGGAGAGCTGCTGAAAGTAGGGAAGTCGATACACGGCGTTATCTCTTGAGCGGCAAGCAGAGGCCAGCGGCAAGTTCAGGTGCGTGACTAGATCTCATATTACGTCAGAATCGCCCTGACAGAAGGCGGCAGCCATCATTTGCCACAATATTTTATATTCTTGTACAAGTTATATGGCAGGACGTGCGTCACCCAAAAAAAACGCGTGAAAATGCCCGTTCCACAAAAAAATCCCGCGTTTAAACGTTCACTTTCAAAAACACTTCGTGGGCTATCTCCCTTACGCTACAGGCATTGCAGCAAGCCCGCAGAGCGGCAGCTGAAACCCCTTTCTTGTAGCGTCACGGTCGTTGCCAATACCTGCTCTCAGCGTCGTGGCAGCCTCCTGGAGAAGAGTCATGACCACACTATCCACTGCCCTCGTGAAACGTCTGGAAGATCCACGCTTGTTCCGTCAGTACGCTTATGTGAACGGCAAGTGGACCCATGGCGAAGGTGGCCGTGAAGAGGCCGTGTACGACCCGGCAACCAACGAAGCCATTGGCCATATTCCGCTGCTGGAAGCGAATCAAATCACGGCGGCGGTGGATGCGGCTGAAGCGGCATTCGTCCACTGGCGGGCGCTGCGCGCCGATGAGCGTTGCGAACGTCTGCTGGCGTGGTACGACCTCATTCAAGCCAACCGCGAAGACCTCGCTACCATCATGACCCTGGAGCAGGGCAAACCACTGCCCGATGCTCGTGGCGAAGTGGAGTATGGCGCAAGCTTTGTGCGCTGGTTCGCGGAAGAGGGCAAGCGCACCTACGGCGAGACCATCCCGAGCCACATTCCCAATGCATCGCTCGGCACCATCAAGGAGCCGGTGGGCATTGCGGCGATGATCACGCCTTGGAACTTCCCGCTGGCGATGATCACGCGTAAAGCCGCCGCTGCGCTGGCGGCTGGCTGCCCGGTGATTGTGAAACCGGCCAACGAGACGCCATTTACAGCGCTGGCGCTGGCTGAACTCGCCGAGCGTGCGGGTATTCCAGAAGGTATCTTCAACGTCGTGCTGGGCGAGCCTGCGGAAGTCTCGAAAATTCTGTGCGGCGAGCCGCGCATCCGGGCGCTTTCATTCACTGGTTCCACCCGTGTTGGCCGCTTGCTCATCGAGCAGAGCGCCAACACCGTGAAGCGGCTTTCGCTGGAGCTGGGCGGCAACGCACCCTTTATCGTCGGGCCGGATATGGACCCCAAAGAAGCGGCCTACGCTGCCGTGGCCGCGAAGTTCCAAACCGCCGGGCAGGATTGCCTTGCCGCGAATCGTATTCTGGTACACGAATCCATTCACGATGAGTTCGTTGCCCAGTTCACCGAGCGCATGGCGGCACTCACCGTAGGCAACGGCCTGCACGGCGAAGTGGATCTTGGCCCTCTGATTCACCGCCAAGCGGTCGAAAAAGCGGCTGCGATTGTGGACGATGCCATCTCTAAAGGTGCCACCCTGATCGCGGGCGACCAAAGCCAAGCGCCGGGCGACAACTTCTTCATGCCGGTACTGCTGACCGGTGTGACGCCAAAAATGAAGGTATGGCGGGAAGAGAACTTTGCCCCGGTGGCCGGCATTACCGCTTATAGTAGCGACGACGAAGTCATCGAGATGGCCAACGACACCGAGTACGGTCTGGCCGCGTATATCTACACCCATGATATCCGCCGCATCTGGAAGCTGATGCGCGCTCTGGAGTACGGCATGGTGAGCGTCAACTCGGTGAAAATGACCGGGCCGCCCGTGCCTTTCGGCGGCGTCAAACAGTCCGGCCTTGGCCGTGAAGGTGGCGCGACGGGGATCGATGAGTACCTGGAAACGAAGTACTACTGCCTGGGCGCGCTGGGATCGGTATCGGGTAGCTAGGTTTGGGAGCCACAGCATCGCGTGCTGAAGCACCCTCCCACAACCCCCGTTAGGCGCTTGAATGGGCCCTGTGGGAGGCCGGCTCTGCCGGGCGAAGGCACCGCGAGGTGCCCATCATTAAGTCAGTCACCAAAGATAAAATACCCTCCCCAACAGTGGGGAGGTTTATCGTACAGAGAGAGTATTATGAGCTTGCATCAGGATCTGATTGAACGCGACCGCAAAGTCACCTTCCACGCCTCTACCCATCTGCGTGATTTCGCCCATGGTGATGCGCCGGGCCGTGTGATTACCGGCGGTAAAGGCATCCACATCGTGGACAAGGATGGCCGCGAGTTCATCGATGGTTTTGCGGGCCTTTACTGCGTCAACATCGGCTATGGCCGCACCGAAGTGGCGGAAGCGATCTACAAGCAGGCGCTGGAACTCTCCTACTATCACACCTACGTGGGCCACTCCAACGAGCCGCAAATCGAGCTTTCCGAGCGCGTGCTGAAAATCGCAGGCCTCAACATGTCCAAGGTCTACTACGGCATGTCGGGCTCTGATGCCAACGAAACCCAGCTCAAGATCGTGCGTTACTACAACAACGTGCTGGGCCGCCCGCAGAAGAAAAAGGTCATCTCGCGCATGCGCGGTTACCACGGCTCAGGCATCGCGTCTGGCTCGCTGACTGGCCTGAAGGCGTTCCACGACCACTTCGACCTGCCCATCGATACCATTCGCCATACCGAAGCGCCGCACTACTACCTGCGCGCCGCCGAGCAGCACGGCATGACCGAGCTCGAATTTTCTGCCTACTGCGCGGACAAGTTGGAAGCCATGATTCTGGAGGAAGGGCCGGACACCGTGGCTGCCTTCATCGGCGAGCCGGTGCTCGGTACTGGCGGTATCGTGCCCCCGCCGGAAGGCTATTGGGAAGCGATTCAGCCGATACTGGACAAGTACGACGTGCTGCTGATTGCCGACGAAGTGGTGTGCGGTTTTGGCCGTACCGGCTCCGACTTCGGCAGCCACCACTACAACATGAAACCTGACCTGATCACCATCGCCAAAGGCCTGACCAGCGCCTATCAGCCTCTTTCAGGTGTGATCGTTGGCGACAAGGTGTGGAAAGTGCTGGAGCAAGGCACCGGCGAATTCGGCCCCATCGGCCACGGCTGGACCTACTCCGGCCACGCCCTGGGCTGTGCCGCAGGCCTTGCCAACCTGGATATCATCGAGCGTGAAAACCTGGTAGGCAACGCGGCAGAAACCGGCGCTTACTTCCAGCAGCAGCTAAAAGCGACCTTCGAAGGTCACCCGCTGCTGGGCGACGTGCGCGGCGTTGGCTTGATGGCGGCGCTGGAGTTTTCGCCGGATGCCAAACAGCGGCTGCACTTCGACCCCATGCTGAAAGTCGGCCCGCGCGTCGCGGCGGCGGCCATGGAGGAGAACCTGATTGCCCGCGCCATGCCTCAGGGCGACATCCTCGGCTTTGCGCCGCCGCTGACCATCAACCGTGGAGAAGTGGACGAGATGATTGGCCGTGCCAAGCGTGCCATCGACCGAGTCACTGATGAGCTGGTGCGCTCAGGCGATCTGAAAACCGGCCAGCAGGAAGCCGCCTTTACCGTTTAATCGCCTGCGTTAGCCCTTTAAATGCCGCTGCCGATGCAGCGGCATTTTTGTTTTTGATCATGGCGTCTATGCTGAACAGTGTGAATAGCTGGACAGTGTAAATAGACAATAGAACGTTGATCGTTGAGGAGACGCTCACCATGCAACCGGTACTCGCCTTTGATGTATACGGCACGTTGATTGACACTCAGGGCGTCACCGTTGAGCTGGAACGACGCTTGAAAGATACCTCACAAGCGCTTGAGTTCGCCAAGCGTTGGCGCGAAAAACAGCTGGAATACAGCTTTCGCCGCGGGTTAATGGGGGCCTACGTGCCGTTTTCTGACTGTACTCGCGAAGCGCTGGTATTTACGAACCGTGCGCTGCAAGCCGGGCTATCCGATAACGATCACGACCACTTGATGGCCGTGTATACAGAACTGCCCGCATTCCCCGATGTAGTGCCTGCGCTGGACCAGCTGCGCGATGCAGGGATTCGCTGCGTGGCGTTTTCTAACGGCACATCAGACGCGGTGAACCAGCTCTTGAGCCGTGCAGGCGTGCAGCGCCATATGGATGCGGTGGTGAGTGTGGACGATATCAAACGCTTCAAACCCGACCCCGCCGTGTACGCTTATTTACGCAGTCAGCTTGAAGCGCGCCCAGAAAATACCTGGCTGATTTCAAGCAACGCCTTTGACGTGATTGGTGCCACGCAAGCGGGCCTGCGCAGCGTTTGGGTGCGTCGCCAACCGGATGCGCCCTTCGACCCTTGGGGTGGCGAGCCGGATATGACGGTGTCTGATCTGGAAATGTTGGCTGATCGTATGGTGCCATAGGTTGGTATCTGCACCTCCTGGTCGCATAATGAGTCGTGATTCCCCCTATCTGGAAGACAGCATGTCGAAAAAAATCTATTGCACTGCCAGCTTCAAACCCAAGCCAGGCAAAGAAGAAGCGGTCTTCAAGGCACTGCAAAGTCTCGAGCCCAACGCGCACCGTGAAGATGCTTGCCTGCTGTACACGGTGACTCGCCAGATCGATAACCCGTTTGCCCAGGGCACCAGCTACCCCATCGTGTTCCACGAGATTTGGGCCAGCCGTGAAGAGTTCGAAGCGCATTGCCAGCGTAAAGAGATCCAGGAATTCTTCGCCCAGCACGTCGAGTCGCCGGATGGTGACATCGAAGACGCCAACGTATGTGTCTACACCGATGAGCCGTGGAATTTCGACGCCCCCAAGGTGTCATGAGTGCACAACGTGTAGAATAGCCCCGCGAACGAGAGCGACTACGGAGCCAACATGACCGAAAAAAAGATGAACGTCGAAAGCTTTAACCTGGACCACACCAAGGTGAAGGCACCCTATGTGCGTCTGGCCGATATCAAGGAAGGCCAGCACGGCGACCGTATCCACAAATACGACCTGCGTATCTGCCAGCCCAACAAGGAGCACATGGAGATGCCCGCGCTGCACTCCCTGGAGCACCTGATGGCAGAGCTGTCGCGCAACCATACCGATAAAGTCGTCGATATCAGCCCGATGGGCTGCCAGACCGGCTTCTACATCGCGTTGATCAACCACGACGATTACGATGACGTGCTGTCGATCATCGAGCAGACGCTCAACGACGTCTTGACCGCTACCGAAGTGCCTGCCTGCAATGAGATGCAGTGCGGCTGGGCCGCCAGCCACAGCCTGGAAGGTGCTCAGGAACTGGCGCGTAACCTGCTGGCCAAGCGCAGTGAATGGACCGAGGTGTTTGCTTAAGCAGCCTTGAGTCGACTCAGCATGCAGAACGCCCCATCCGGGGGCGTTCTAGTGTGAGTTTGAGAAGCTGAGGGCAACTAGCGATGGGTTGATGAAAATGGGGTTGAAACGGCCTTGAGAATGATGTGCTGCCCCAGTTGCTCTGGCAGTACCCGAGCTGAGTACTCGCCCTCTATTTCTTGGCAGATCTCTCGATATGCGTGCAATTTAGGACCTTTTTGTACCTTCGGAGCCTGACTAATAAACACCATATCGTCAGGGTTATGGCCAGAAGCTTTAAGGCGGCGTAAATGCGCTAGCCACTTATCGCCCTTCTCAATAATTTTGCTGGCGTCATCCAAATCAAAGCTGATGGGTTTAATGGCCTGCCGTATGTGCGCGCCTTCCTGCCAGACAAACGGCAACTTTACACGCACGATATCGTTTCCTAGCGTTTGCTCTGTGTAACGACGGTTCAACGATTTTAGCCATTGCGTGACATCTTTGGTGAGCTGCTCTTCTGGTGATGCTACGTGCTTAAAATCATGATGAACATAGCGGTTGAATAGTTCATCTAGCGCTGCTTGTGGATCCTTTGCGGCTAGCGTGCCAGGCCTGCTAAAGCGAAACATGGCTTCACGAGGCTCTATCAAATCTTTGAAAATGCGCAGCTGCACCTCAGGTTGGGCTTGGTGTTGATTGGCTAGATCAACCGTCCTCTTGAGCTCTGTGACGAAATGTTGGCGTGCCTGAGTAAACACTTTCGCTGGCAGTTTATCGAAAAATTGTGTGATGCGTTTTCGAGCAACGGTTTCAACGCGTTGCAGGAACACACCGTTATTGCAGAGCATGATGACTCCCATGTTCGCGAACTCGCCCGTGTCCAGGTAGGGCTGAAAGCGCAGCACTGCATAATTACAAATAATGGCGCTCATATCAGGCTCCAAAAGGAAGGGTCGCGTAACCGTGCTAATAGATTGAAGCGCTCTGCCAGTGAGGGATATATCTCTGAGGTGGCATCGTCTATGTCGTAATAGATCCACTCGAGAGGAATCGAATCAATGATCATATCCCAATCGTTCAGGGCCGCGTCAAGCACCGCCTCGTGGCGTGCCCGCACCTCCAGGTCCGCAAAACAGGCACGCTGATGGCTAAATACATGATTTTCAAAATCGCCGTTAGCGTCGATAGGATCGAAAGCTAGATTATGATCAATCACCACCAAACCGCTCATTGAGCTCCATAGCAGGTTGACGTTGCCACCTTGAGCGCTCAGGCGACGATCCTCATTGTTAACCCACATATCGAATAGCAAAAGCCGCTGCTGTGTCACTTCATCGACTTCTGAGATTTGTGAAAAAAGCAGATCCTGACTATGCGAAGCGACCTTGGAGGCAAATGCCAGCCCACCCTTCAGGTCGTCGGCGCGAGGTTCCATGGAAAAATCTAGCATGCCTGCCGGAAATCGCATCAAAGCGTACTCAGCGATGGGTAATTCACACCGCCGTGCCAATTCAGCGCAAATAAGCTCAGCGACCAATGACGGCTGGCCAACGCCATTGATGCCTTTGACCACGTACTGTTCGTCCATGACATCACGCACAATAAATGGCTGCGTGCGGCCTTGAGTTGATTGGCGCAGAATTTCCTTGGCTTCTACGATGCGGGGCTTTTCCATCATCACCTCACCAGCCGCCAGTGTTCGTTTTCTTGCTGTGCCTAGCCGAGTGTATCGCGTGGCACGCGACTCGGGTGGCAAGGACTCTGGGCCAAGCGGTTTTAATCTTGGGGGCTGTTGGAATGCTTACCTCAGCTCCAGTGCTTTGCAGCTTGATTTGGGCACGAGAGGTTTCCGTGTCAAACATCAGCAAGCATCCTTTCAGGCAGGGGTTTAACCACGTTAAGTGGGGTTAGATAGTAGCATGCTTGAAGGCTGATAAAAGAAGTATGACGTGAGGGGGGCACGTCCCTGTGCATGAAAACGTTCTGCTCAAATATGTGTGTCAGCGGCCAGTTGCTCGATGGAGTGGGCGACATGGCGGGCGTCTTGCAGAATCTTGTTCACGATGGCATCGATTTCGCTGACGCTGGATTGGCTGGCTTTGCCTTGTTGAATCACCTGTTGCATGGCTTGCGTCGTGCGCTCTACCAAATGGCTGTTCTCTTTCAAGACACGGGTAATCTGCTCGACGGCTTCTGAGGCTCCTTTGGCTAGCTGACGCACTTCATTGGCTACGACGGCAAACCCGCGACCTTGCTCCCCAGCTCTGGCGGCCTCTACGGCAGCGTTCAAAGAGAGCAGGTTGGTTTGGCTGGCAATGTTGGCAATCGATTCCGTGATCTTGTTGATGCTCTGCGATTGCTTGTGCAGAGCATCGATCAACTCTTGTGCCTGTGCCAACGTCTGGGCTGCCTGCTCAGAGCCTTTGACCATCTCATCCAGGTGGTCCAGGCTGTCCTTCGCGGTGCGCTCTATTTGCGAAGTGCTGCTTTGAGCGGAACTGATGGTGCCCGACGTGGCATTGACCTTCTCGACCAAGGGGGTGATGTCGCTGGCAAACTTGACGACTTCTACGACATTGCCATCGCTATCCCTGACGGGGTTGTACGTGGCTTCCAACCAAATGCTTTTGCCCTGCGCCGTTTTGCGCTCGAACCGGCCCTTGGTGAAATGCCCTTGTGCCAAACGTGCCCAGAAGTCTGGATGCTCACGATAAAAGTTGTCGTGGCAAAACATGCGGTGGTGTTGCCCCACATATTGATTGGCACGGTAGCCAATAGCCGCTTCGAAGTTTTCATTGGCCTCCAGTATTTCTCCCTGAGGAGTAAACTCGATGACGGCCATCGAGGCATTCAAGGCTTTCAATACGGCTTCCTAGCGCTGAGCCTTTTGATGTCTTGCGGTGACATCGTTGGCAATCTTGAGCACGCTCTTTACCGTGCCGCGATAGTTGGTGATCGGCACGTACATGGCTTCCAGCCACACTTCTTCACCGCTGTCTTTGAAACGCCGGAATCGCCCGGTGAAACTCTCCCCTGATGCCAGCGAACGCCAGAACTGCTGGTACGCTGGCTGTTGAGCGTCTGTAGGGTCACAAAAGATGCGATGGTGCTGGCCTTTGATCGCGCTCAACTGGCAATCCATGACCTTGAGAAACGCAGGGCTTGCATGCTTGATCATCCCCTCTGGCGTGAACAGGATGCAGGCGGTATGGCCGAGTAACGCATGATAGAGCGGTGCATTGAAAAAATGGGTATCCATATTTTCCTTCTCTATAGACTGTTAGCTTGCTTAAGAGAGGGCAAGGGGAGGCTCCTAAGCTAACCATGGCACAGCAACTGCTTTTGAGCTAATTTATATTAGCCGCATGCTGTCCTGTCATTCACTCATTGGTATGAGGTTATGTTTGACAATATAGCAAGGCTTGTCTCATATTTGTTCAATTGTAAATGTTAAAAAAAGTGAATTTTCTTTCTATAAGTTGCTGATAAATAAAGATGGTGACGCTTTTCTTGAGGTCTTTGCAAAATCCGGTGGAAGACGCCAAGCCAAAGGGTCGCTTGTCTACTCTGGAAGCGGTAAGTGAAACGTACTGCGGGCCAGTGACATGAGGCGGGCATGCTAAATCAACGTTGGCAGCACATCAGCAAATACAAGCTCACCCAGGAGAACGAGTCGGATGCCCTGGATCATCTGATCGCTTCGTTGGCAGACTTCTTCGAGTTCCCTGTTGCATTGATCTCGGTGCTTGGCCAGAAGCAGTGGTTGATCGCCAAGGCGGGGCTGGACATGGATTTCACTTCTCTTGAGGATTCCTTCTGTCGCCATGTCGTCGAACGGCGCGCTCCGCTGGTCATCGAGGATGCCAGCCAGCACCCGGACTTTTGTGATAACCCCCTCGTGCTCTCCAGCCCATATATTCGCTTTTATGCAGGCGTGCCATTGGTGGCTGGCGGGCGAGAAGTCGGTGCTGTGTGCTTGATCGATGATCGGCCCAATACGCTGACCGCCAAAGACCTCAAATTTTTAGAATCGCTTAGCGTATTTATCAGTGATTACATCCGGCTCATCGACAAGCAGCGTGTCAGGTTAAGCAGCGCCGACTTTTCATTGATGATCGAGGCCGCTGATGTCGGCGTCTGGGATTGGGAAATTCCCAATGACCATAATGCCTTCAACCAACGTTGGTGTGAGTTACTGGGGCTCAAGCGCGATGAGGTGGAGAGTCGCTCGTCTTTCTGGAAAGGCAGGGTGCACCGTGACGATTACGTGCGGCTTAACGATGCGATAC
Organism: Vreelandella stevensii S18214; assembly: GCF_000275725.1. GTDB lineage: Bacteria > Pseudomonadota > Gammaproteobacteria > Pseudomonadales > Halomonadaceae > Vreelandella > Vreelandella stevensii. Next base: position 182,306 of record NZ_AJTS01000049.1, read on the forward strand.
GTGCTCATTTGGCAGATGAAAGTGACGTTCTGAATGTGGTGGAGTACCGGCTTCGCCATGCGGAGGGTCACTGGCTATGGGTCAACACCTATGGGCGCACCGTGGCCAACGATAGTGCAGGTCGCCCACTACGCGTGACCTGCGTGATTCGTGATATCAGCGAAAAGAAGCGTATCGAGCTGCGCGAATACAAGCAGGTACAACTGCTGAATTTCATGAATCGTGCGCAGAGTGTCTTTCTCCAGGAGAAGAGTATTCGTCACTCCTGCGAGCTGATTTTCGATGATTTATTGGCTCTGGCGGAAAGTCAGTTCGGTCTAATCGGCCAAGTTGTGGTGCAGGAAGAGTTGGGCAAGACCCTGTTTATTCATGCACTTTCTGATATTAGCTGGAGCGAGGAAACGAAAGAACAGTACCGCACGTATCAGCGCGGCGAGCTGTTTTTCAATAATCTCGATAACCTGTTTGGCCACGTGGTGACGTCAGGTAACGTGGTCATGGCCAATCAACCCAGACGCCACCACGCGTCACGTGGAACGCCGGCTGGCCATCCTCCCCTCAAGCGCTTTCTGGGCCTTCCTATCAAGATCGGTGACGAGACCGTCGGCATGATCGGGCTGGCCAACAAGGAAGAGGATTACTGTGAAGAAGACGCGCTTTTCCTGCAGCCGCTTCTGGATACGTTAGGGGCTCTGTTCTACGCCTTGGAGGTCGAGCAGTCACGACTCGATGCCGAGCGTAAGTTGCGCTATCTGGCTGAAACGGACGTGTTGACCAAACTGCCTAACCGGCGTGCTTTTATCGAACGTATCCAGGGGTTCTATGCCCATGATGCCAGCGTGGCCAGAAGCTTCTGCATTGCCGTCATCGATATCGACTATTTCAAGACGATCAACGATCAATATGGGCACCAGGTGGGCGATGAGGTGCTTCAAGAAGTCGCTTTCCGCCTGAGCAGTAGCGTGCGCTCCGATGATCTGGTCGCACGCTTGGGAGGAGAGGAGTTTGGAGTAGGGATGTACGATACCAAAGAGGGCTGTTCGCTGGAGCATTTGCGCAAAGCGGTGGCCTTGACTCCCATCGTGACCAGCGAAGGCCCGGTAAACATCACCGTTAGCATCGGGGCTTGCCAAGTGAAGCCTGGCAGCGCACCTGCACAGTGGGAAAGCGACCTGCGCAGCGCCGATCTTGCCCTGTATCGCGCAAAACGCGAGGGCCGCAATCGAGTGAAATGGCACATGCCCTCTTCGGTCATCAACCCTTGAGGGGTCAGGCAGGGTCGATGGTCAGCAGTAACCGCTTTTGACCCTCTTGCAGGGCGGGGCTTCGATGCACCAGGCCATGCTGTTCTGAACCTTCCCAGGCGCTGCCCTTGATCAAGGCAATATCGCCGGGTTCCAGACGCTGTATGGCGTTCTCATCCAGCACGATCTCGGGGCGGTCGGGGTGCGGGGCGCCCAGACCTTGTCGGTTGACCGCGTCATTAGGCAGCCACTCGCTGCCTGGTCCTGAGTAGGTGCACACCAGTCGTACCCCCAGGTTATCGCAGTGAAAGCGGGGGCACATGGCCGCTGTGAGCAGGCGCAGGCGAATACCGACGCTGTCGGTATCGAACAGGTAGGCAATGGCCTGGGCAATGGTCGCCACATCCTCCACCAGCGCATCGCCTGCCTCAGGGGAGGGCAGCTTGCGTTTTAGGTCAGCCATGAAGGCTTCTTCCGGCGCTCCCAGCCAGGCATAGTGCCAATCGCGGGTGGTCTGAGACTGTGCATTGGCGCTTACTGCCAGCTCGGCGGGTAGCTTGCGCTGAAAAATGGCAATATTGATAGGTGCTTCAAAAATCTGTGGCAGGACGCTGATGTCATGCCCTTGGGCGGCATGAGAGGGCAGAGGCTGGGTCGGCGTTGAGAGCAACGGCGTCATGATGGGCTCCTCGGTAGAATCTGTTTGTGCTCATTTTGATATGTTATAACATGTTTTTAATGAGTGGCCACAGAGGGTAAGGGGCTTCCCTTCGGTGCCCGCCAAGACACGCACGAGGTTGCCATGCATGATACGACGCTGATCCCCGTCAACGTCCTGACGGGATTTTTGGGCAGTGGCAAGACCACGCTGCTCAATCGCTGGGTTCGTCAGGCCTCCATGCGCAATACGCTGGTGGTGATCAATGAGTTTGGAGAAATAGGGCTCGACCACCAGTTGCTGACCCATAGCGATGAGCAGGCGGTCGTCGAGATGAGCAGCGGCTGCCTGTGCTGTACGCTGCGGGGCGACTTGAGCCGTACCCTGCAACAGGCCCTCGACGCTCAGGCTGCGAAAGGCAAGCCTGCCCCTGAGCGAGTCGTGATCGAAACCACTGGCCTTGCGGATCCTGCCCCGTTATTGCAGCTCATGATGACGGACCATTGGCTGGCGCACCGCTTTCAGCTCGATAGCGTGATCTGCTGTATCGATGCCGCCAACGGTGATGCCACGCTGCGTACCCATCGAGAGTCTCAACGCCAGGTGGCCGTGGCCGATCGGCTATTGATCACCAAAACCGATCTGGTCGATGAACATCGTCTTACGGCACTGGCCAATCAATTGGCCACGCTGAATCCGGCGGCTGAGCAGTGGCAGGTGCTATCCGGCAACCTGAACCCTGAACTGCTGGTAGGCGCCGGGCTTTATCAAGCGGGTACAGGTCGATATCGCGTGGAAAGCTGGCTCAAGTCGGCGAGCTATCACACCACCTTGCTGGCCAGTGGGCAGCCGGAGGATTCTGGTAAGCAGCAGAGCCTCGCTCCCCTGGCGCCGCCCGCTGCGTCGGCGCATCACGACGATCAAATCAAGGCCTTCTGCTTCAGCGTAGAGGAGCGCATCAGCCCGGAAGCATTGGAGAGCTGGCTGGATCTGCTGATGGCCATGATGGGCGACAGAATGCTGCGCATGAAAGCCATCGTGCATCTGCAAGATCGAGACACACCGCTGGCGCTGCATGGCGTGCAGCATATCTTCCACCCACCGGCGTCGTTACCTGCCCACAGCGTCAGCGATCAGGTCTCCCGGTTCGTGTTCATTACCCATAACGTTTCCCCGGACACGGTGCGTCAGCTATATACGTTTTTCAACGCGAAAGCGGACAGTGTGGCTGTATTGTCTTAGCTCAAAAAGTTCTATAGTGAAGGGCGCTAAAGTCATATAAGGTATGAAAACCGGATACCCTTACTTGAGGAGCCACCATGTCACTACGCATCAATGCCGTTGTACCTGACTTCGAAGCGGAAACCAGCCAGGGGCCGATTCGCTTTCATGAATGGATAGGCGACAGCTGGGCGATTCTGTTTTCCCACCCCAAGGATTTCACTCCCGTTTGCACCACCGAATTTGGCGCGGTGGCTACCCTGAGCGCCGAGTGGGAAAAGCGTGGCACCAAGGTGATCGGGGTGTCCGTGGACGGTGTCGAAGATCACAAGCGCTGGGCGGGCGATATCGAGACCGTCAGCGGCAGTGCCGTGAGCTTCCCTATCATCGCCGATGAAGGGCTCAAGGTCTCCAAGCTGTTCGACATGCTGCCGGAAGACGCCTACTTGCCCGATGGCCGCACGCCTGCCGATAGCGCGACGGTGCGCTCGGTTTTCGTCATTGGCCCGGACAAGCAGCTGAAACTCTCCATGACCTACCCGATGACCGTCGGGCGCAATTTTGCCGAGATCCTGCGCGCGCTGGATGCGCTGCAAACCACCGCCAAGCACGGCGTGGCCACGCCTGCGGATTGGAGTGTAGGGCAGGATGTCATCATTCCTCCCAGCGTTTCCAATGAAGATGCTCAGCAGAAATTTGGTGAATTCGACGCGGTACTGCCGTACCTGCGTAAAACCAAACTGCGCTAAACCGTAGCACGCCCCGCCAGCCTGAGCTGGCGGGGTAGCTCAGCTCGCTTCGAGCGCGAGTCGCTCGATCGAGTGAGATACGCTTTGCGCTCCCTGCAATATCTCGTTAACGATCGCCTCAATCTCCTTTACGCTGTTCTGGCTATTCTGGCCCTGTTCCACCACCTGCTGCATGGCTTGTGTCGTCTTGCTCACCAGGGCGTTGTTCTCCTTGAGCACTCGGGTAATCTCACTCACGGCATCGCTGGAGCCCTTGGCCAACTGGCGAACCTCGTTGGCCACTACGGCAAAGCCACGACCCTGCTCGCCTGCGCGTGCAGCTTCTACCGCGGCATTCAGCGACAACAAGTTGGTCTGGCTGGCAATCCGAGCGATGGAGCTGGTGATGCTATTGATCTGGGCAGCCTGCTGATTGAGGGCGTTGATCAGTTGCTGTGCTTCGACCAGCGTCGAGGCGGCCTGTTGCGAGTCGGCAAGCACCTTCTGCAGGTGCGATAGCCCCTCTTGAGCGATGCGCTCGGTTTGGCTGGATGACGTTCTGGCGCTGCCGACGGTCGCCCTGGCGGCCTCGGCGGCGGTCATTTCGGCCGTGACGTCGGTGGCGAACTTGACCACTTTGACCACGCGCCCTTCAGCATCGAAAATAGGGTTGTAGGTCGCTTCCAGCCAGACTACCTGCCCTTGGGCATTGAGCCGGACGAACTTGCCCTGCTTGAACTCGCCGCGGGCCAGCTCTTGCCAGAAGTGGGGATGCTGTTGATAAAACTGGGGCTCACAAAACAGGCGATGGTGTTCACCGCGAATGCGGCTCAGAGAGTAGTCCATGGCCTGCTCGAAATTGTGGTTGGCTTCCAGAATGTAGCCATCAGGGGTGAACTCGATGACCGCCATGGAGCTGTCGAGCGCTGCCAGAATGGCCCGCTCCCGTGCCGCGTTCTGGTGTTTCTCGGTCACGTCGATGGCCACCTTGAACACCTGCACCACCTTGCCACGGCGGTTCTTGATCGGCAGGTAAGTCGCTTCCAGCCAAACCTCTTCCCCTTGGGCATTCACCCGGCGAAAGCGCCCCTGTTGGCTCACTCCTGCGGCCAGCGCTTGCCAGAAAGCCTGGTACTCCTGGCGGTTGGCATCTTCGGGAAAGCAGAACATCCGGTGGTGCTGCCCCTTTGTCTGTGCCAGTGAATAGCCCACCGTACTCAGAAACAAATGGCTGGCATCTTGAATCACGCCCTCAGGAGTAAAGTAGATGCAAGCAGTGTGTTGTGACAGTGCACTGTGCAACTGGTCAGATTTCAGGGAGGTAAGCATGGCCGTAAAATTCCGGGAGCGTTGTTATAAACGCTCCTAGAATAGACCAGTTGATTATAAAAAACACTGTTTTGTATCTTTATGGCACAAAATGTCACGTTGGTAATGTAAGGTATCTATTTTAATAATTATTAATTATTGACCTGCTCCACCAGGGCTTGAGCAAAGGTCGACGTCGTGCCAGTGCCGCCCATGTCGGGGGTGACCATGTCTCGGCGGGTTTCGAGCACTGCTCGGATGCCGTTGCGTATGGCGTCTCCCTTCTGCTGCATGCCCAGGTGGTCCAGCATTTGTGCTGCTGCCAGTAGCAGCGCACAGGGGTTGGCCATGTTTTTGCCTGCAATGTCGGGAGCAGAGCCGTGTACGGCTTCGAAGATAGCGGCTTTTTCACCGATGTTGGCGCCCGGAGCAAGGCCAAGACCGCCCACCAGACCGGCGCACAGATCCGAGAGAATGTCGCCAAACAAATTGGTGGTCACCACTACATCGAACTGATGTGGGTTTATGACCAGCTGCATGCAGGCGTTATCCACGATCATTTCCTGAAATTCGATCTCCGGATACTCGCTGGCGACTTCCCGGGCCACGTCCAGAAACAGGCCGGAGCTGGTCTTGATGATGTTGGCCTTGTGGACAGCCGTCACCTTTTTACGCCCGTTCTGCTTGGCCAGCTCGAAAGCGTAACGCACGATACGTTCGGAGCCCTGGCGGGTCACCTTGATCACGGAAAGCCCGGTATTGCCGTTGTCCACCATTTCCTGGCCATCGGAGAGGTAGGCACCTTCGGTATTTTCCCGCACGGTGATCATGTCGATGCCATCGTAGCGTGAGCGCGTGCCGGGAAAACTGATGGCCGGGCGAACGTTGGCATAAAGGTCAAAATGGCGGCGCAGCTGAACGTTGATGGAGGAGAAGCCCTTGCCAATGGGGGTCGTCAGCGGCCCTTTCAGGGCGATACCGTGTTTCTCGATGGCATCCAGCGATGCTTGAGGCACCAGCGTGCCGTGCTTTTCGAGCGCGACCAGTCCCGCATCGATAAACTCATACGTCAGCCCGCACTCCAGGGCCTCCAGCACCTTCAGGGTGGCGTCCATGATTTCGGGGCCGATGCCGTCGCCTTTGATCACTGCTACTGTCTGGCTCATGGGCGGATCCTCTTGTGAAGTGGTTGAAAAGTGATGGAGAGCAGGCGATGGGCCCGCTATTTGAGTGTCATGGTAAGCGATACTTCGGGGGCGGGTCATCGTCTAAACGTCCAGGGAGATGGGTGCGAAGCCCCCTGTTTACTGATAAAATGCTGCGCTCATGGCGGCCTCTCCGTCGCCGGACACGATAAAGCAGCAAGGTTTCTGTGTAATGAACGACACCATGGCAGCCATCGCTCTGCCGATACCAGGGCTGATGACTCCACCCTAGGTTTTCCTTCCTTTTCGGCGCCATGACGCTCTTCGTGTCATCTCGGTGCCATGGCATTCCGTTGCCGTTATTTGGCTATCGGCGCATTGGCGTCTTCGTTTGGTAGCCATCCTCTAAAAACTTTGATAACGCTGTGCTCACTCACTGCCTCTGTGCGGTCCTGGGGCGCAATATATATCACCCTCAAACCATGGATTCCCTGAATGGCACTTTTCAGCAAACATGAGTGGTTCTCCAATATCAAGGGCGACACGCTCTCAGGTATTGTCGTCGCGCTGGCGCTAATTCCTGAAGCCATCGCATTTTCGATCATTGCGGGCGTCGACCCCAAGGTGGGGCTGTATGCCTCGTTCTGTATTGCCGTCATCATCGCTTTTACCGGTGGCCGCCCAGGCATGATTTCTGCCGCCACCGGAGCGATGGCGCTGCTAATGGTCACGCTGGTGAGAGAGCATGGCCTGGAGTATCTGCTGGCGGCCACGCTATTGACGGGCGTATTGCAGATAATTGCGGGCTACCTGAAGCTGGCGGAGCTGATGCGCTTCGTTTCGCGCTCGGTGGTCACCGGGTTTGTGAACGCGCTGGCGATTCTGATTTTCATGGCCCAGCTGCCGGAGCTTACCAACGTGACCTGGCATGTCTATGCCATGACAGCCGCCGGGCTAGGCATCATCTATCTGTTCCCCTATTTACCGGTGGTGGGTAAGTCGATTCCGTCACCGCTGGTGTGCATCGTGGTATTGACCGTGGTGTACATGGTCAGCGGTATGGAAATTCGCAGCGTCGGCGATATGGGCGAACTGCCGGATACGCTGCCCGTTTTCCTGTGGCCGAACGTGCCGCTGAATCTTGAAACGCTGATGATCATTTTCCCTTACGCGGTCATGCTGGCGGTCGTGGGCCTGTTGGAATCGATGATGACGGCCACGATCGTGGATGACCTCACCGATACCTCCAGCGATAAAAATCGCGAGTGTAAAGGTCAGGGCATTGCCAATATTGGTTCTGGTTTAATGGGCGGTATGGCGGGCTGTGCCATGATTGGCCAATCGGTGATCAACATCAAATCCGGTGGTCGCACGCGCCTATCCACGCTGATTGCGGGTGTCGTGCTGCTGCTGATGGTGGTGTTCCTGTCGGAGTGGGTGTCGCAAATCCCCATGGCCGCGCTGGTGGCGGTGATGATCATGGTGTCGATTGGTACCTTTAGCTGGGAGTCCATTCGCGATCTGAAGAAACACCCGATGAGCACCAATATCGTCATGCTGGTAACCGTCGCCGTTACGGTGAGTACTCATAACCTGGCGATGGGTGTCTTTGTGGGTGTACTGCTGGCGGCCATGTTCTTCGCCAATAAAGTCGGCAACATCATGTACGTGGGCTCCAAAGAGCTCGTGCCTGGAGAGAAGCGCGAATATCAGGTGGTCGGGCAGGTGTTCTTTGCGTCGTCCGAGCGCTTCATGGCTGCGTTCGATTTCAAAGAGAGCGTCGACAAGGTCACCATTGATCTATCGAAAGCGCACTTCTGGGATGTGACCGCTGTGCAGGCCCTCGATCGCGTGGTGATCAAATTCCGCCGTGAAGGCACCGAGGTCGAGCTGGTAGGCCTGAACGAAGCTAGCGCCACCGTGGTAGATCGCTACGCGGAGCACAACGACCCGGAAGCGGTTGAAAAGCTGATGGGCGGCCACTGAGCACGGTAAGGAGAACAGCATGACTGAACAGGTAATCGCCGCCATTGACGGCTCCCAATTTGCCGAAGGCGTTTGTGACTACGCCGCCTGGGCCAGCCTGGCCCTGGAAGCACCTTTGACGCTTGTGCACATCGTGGATAACCACGCAGGCGTGCCCGAAGCGCAGGATTTGTCCGGCAGCCTGCGTTTTGGTGCCCGCGAAAAGTTGATGGAAGAGCTTTCGGCGCTGGATGAGCAGCGTGCCAGGGTAAACCGAGAGCAAGGCAAGCTGATGCTCGAAGCTGCCAGTGCCAGAGCGGTAGAAGGTGGTGTGAGTGCGCCCACTCTCCGCCAACTGAATGGCACGCTGGTGGAAACGCTGGTGGCGTTGGAGAAAGAGATGCGCTTGCTGGTAGTGGGCAAGCGTGGTGAAACCGACCATCAGGCAAGCGGGCATCTGGGCGCCCACCTGGAGCGTATGGTGCGTGAAATGCACCGTCCGATTTTGATGGTGCCCAGAGCCTTCAAGCGTCCAGAGCAGGTGCTGATAGCCTTCGACGGCAGCAAAACGGCCAGGAAGGGGGTCGAAATGTTGGCCCGCTCCCCGCTGTTTGCCGGGGCAACCTGCCATGTGCTGATTGTCGGGTCAGACACGGCGGAACATCGCAGCGAGCTGGCATGGGCGCTTGGCACCTTACGCGATGCGGGACATCATGCGCAGGGAGAAATTCGTGCCGGGGAAGTGGATGACGTTTTACAGGCGTATGAGCAAGAAAACGCCATCGACCTGCTGGTCATGGGCGCTTACGGGCACTCGCGGATTCGTCATTTGTTGGTCGGCAGCACAACCACGACCATGCTGCGCAATAGCCGAATTCCGGTACTGATTCTGCGCTGACCTACCATCTGCCGTCAGGAGTGTCATGCATGCCAGTCTTTATTCGAGACTGGCGTGTGCCTGTGCGCTTGGCACACAGACGTCACGGTGTGGGCGACGAGGCAAGCGCCCAGCGCTCTCCGGCCCAGGCGGCCAGCAGCCATAGCGGGACGCTGACCAGCACGTAGAGCGGTGCCAACCACCACTGGGGCTGTTGGGCGAGGTAGAGCGTTTCCAGGCTGAACAGTGAAAAGGTGGTGAAGCCGCCACAAAAGCCTGCCACCAGCAGAGGTTGGTGGCGTGCCAGCGCTCGGTGAGGAAAGCGCGAGGCGGTGGCTGCCAGCCAGCCGATCAGCAGCGAGCCCACGATATTGACCAGTAGCGTGCCCCAAGGGAAGTAGCTGCCAAGCGCTGACAGGGAGGCCAGTGACACCCCGTAACGCAGCAGGCTGCCTACGGCGCTGCCGAGCCCAACGGCCAGATAGGCGTTCATGACAACCCCCCGCCCAGCCACCAGCCCAGGGTAGCCATCAAAAGCCCCAGACCTAACGTACTGGCAACGTTAAGTGCCGCCCGAGCGGCTTGGCCGGACTGGTACAGCTCCAGGGTTTGCAGGCTGAAGGAGGAGACGGTGGTATAGCCGCCCAGCAGGCCGATGATGGCGAAGGCCCAGATGGGGTCGTGATGCTGCAGGCCATAATGTGCCAGCAGCCAGCCCGCCAAGAGCGCGCCGCTGGCATTGACGATGAGCGTGCCCCAGGGGAAGGCTTTGCCTAGCCGTTTCGCGGCGGCATTGGACACGGCAAAGCGGCCCATGCCGCCAAGCGCGCCTCCCAGCGCAATCAGAAAAAGACTGGCCATGCCAGTGTCCATGGTGGCCTCGTGTGGAGAGCAGAATCAAGGTCAAAAAGTGTAGCATGTTCGGCAAGGCCCTGAGAAAGGGCCTTGCTTGCTCTTATGCCTCAACCGTCATGTCGCAACCGTTGAAGGTCAAGCGGTGGCCATGGAGGAGTGCTCGACGGGGGCCTCGCTGGATGCCGCCATGTTGGCCATGTTGATGCCTGACAGCACGGCCTTGAGCGAGGCACTCACGGTGTCGCTATCTTCTGCCACGGCGCACACTCGTTGGCCGTCGATGTTTAGCTGCACGAAGGCAATGGCATTGGCCTCGCTGTTGCCCCCCAGTGAGTGCTCACTGTAGTCCAGAATGGCCACGTGGCTGCCGGTATGCTGCTTCCAGGCGTCGGTGAACGATGACATGGCCCCGTTACCCGTGCCGGAAAGGCGCAGCGTTTCAGTGCCGTGCCACAGGGTGATGTCGATGCCTTCCTGGTGGCCTTTGGAAAGCCGGTAATCCGCCAGAGAGAGTGGTGCATCCAGGGCAAACTGATCGAACATCACCTGGCGGACCATGGCGCTGGAGAGTTCGCTGTTGCGCCGCTCGCTCTCTTTCTGCACATAAGGGGCCAGTGCCAGCATCATCCAGCGGGGCAGGTGAATGCCGTAGTCCCGCTCCAGCAAAAAGGCCATGCCGCCTTTGCCTGACTGGCTGTTGACCCGGATCACCGCCTGGTAGTCGCGGCCGATGTCATGGGGGTCGATGGGCAGGTAGGCCACTTGCCATGGCTCATCCGGCTTCTGATGCTTGAGCGATTTACGAATGGCATCCTGGTGGCTGCCGGAAAACGCGGTGTAGACCATCTCGCCCACCCAGGGGTGGCGGGGGTGAATGGCAATGCCGGTGCACTCATGCACGACCTGGATGATCTCGTCGGGGTTGGAGAGGTCCAGCGCCGGGTCGATGCCCTGGCTGTACAGGTTCATGGCCAGCGTCACGATATCCATGTTGCCGGTACGCTCGCCGTTGCCCAGCAGCGTGCCCTCGACGCGATCGGCACCCGCCAGCAGGGCCAGCTCGGCAGAAGCCACTGCGCCGCCCCGGTCGTTATGGGTATGTACCGAAATGATCACGCTATCCCGACGGCTGATATGCTGGCAAAAGTACTCGATCTGGTCGGCGTGGTGGTGCGGGCCGGCCACTTCCACGGTAGTGGGCAGATTGAGGATGCACGGATTGTCCGGCGTGGGCTGCCACACATCCATGACCGCTTCGCAAATGGCCAGTGAAAAATCGATCTCCGTGCTGGAGAAGCTTTCAGGGGAGTACTGGAAACGCCAATCGACGTCGGGGTACTGCGCGGCATGGGTCTTGACCCAGGTGGCGCCCTGAACGGCGATGTCGGTAATGCCGTCGCGGTCCATCTCGAAGACCCGTTCGCGCTGAATGGTCGACGTGGAGTTGTACAGGTGGATGATGGCGCGCTTGACGCCCACCAGCGAGGCAAAGGTTTTCTCGATCAAATGCTCTCGGCACTGCACCAGCACCGCAATGGTGACGTCATCGGGAATCTGGTTCTCTTCGATCAACCAGCGCACGAAATCGTAATCCGGCTGGCTGGCGGAGGGAAAGCCGACCATCACTTCCTTGATACCGACCTTGATGATCTGGTGCCAAAAGCGCTGCTTCTGCTCGACGGTCATTGGCTCCAGTAGCGCCTGGTTGCCATCGCGCAGGTCCTCGCTCACCCAGATGGGAGCGTGGGTCAGTTCCCGGTCGGGCCACTGGCGATTGAACGCGGGTACCCGCGGGGCAGGGCGATACTTGCGATGATCGAAGGCAGACATGGTGAGTTCCTGAAAGCATGAGGTTGTTTGAGGCGGCCGCTTGTGGCGTGAGCCGCGTGCCAGGCCTCCGGGTAAGAGGCCCTGGGAGCAGCTGCTTTTGGCAGCCATGCTAGTGTAACCAGAATGCCGCGAAAGGTTATTGCGAAAATAAGCCAGTAGGCAAAAAAAGTGGCAGAATATGGCGGTTTTATGGATTTCATTAGTAGAGGCTGTCGAGCATGTCGGTGAATCCCCTGACGCTGGATCGTTATGACCGTCGTATCCTGGCTATTCTCCAGCAGGAAGGGCGCATCAGTAACCAGGAGCTGGCCGAACGCATAGGCCTTTCGCCATCCCCCTGCCTGCGCCGGGTTCGAGCGCTGGAAACCCATGGGCTGATTACCCAGTATCGGGCCGTGGTAGACGCTCGGCCGCTGGGCTATCAACTGATGGCGCTGCTGCATATTTCCATGGACCAACACACCCCCGAGCGCTTCGATAACTTCGAGCGCCACGTGCGTGACATCCCCAACGTGGTGGAGTGCTTGATCATCACGGGTCAAGCCGCCGACTTTCAGCTCAAGATTCTGGTCAAGGACATGGATGACTACCAGCATCTGCTGCTGCATGTCATCAATCGGATCGAAGGGGTCACGGGGGCGCATACCAGCTTTGTGTTGCGCCGCGTCTTCGAGCACCGCCCGGTACCTACCTGAAACGGGCAGTTCGATATGACCGGTCAGTTCGATATGGCATAGGCAGTGGCTTGCTGGCGGTTTACACTGCTTTTTTTAATCGATACAGGAGATTGAACCATGAGTATTCAGCGTCATGATACAAAAGCCCGCATGAGCCGTGCCGTGATCCATGGCGGCGTGGCGTATCTGTGTGGCCAGGTGGCGGGGCCAGAGGCGCGCCATGGCGATATCAAGGAGCAGACCGAGAGCATGCTGGCGCGGGTGGATGCGCTGTTGAAGGAGATCGGCTCCAGCCGCGAGCAGTTGCTCAACGCGACGATCTACCTCAAGGAGGGCAGCGATTTTGCGGCCATGAACGAGGTTTGGGATGCCTGGGTACCGGAAGGCCATGCACCGGCACGCACCTGCGTGTGTGCACCGATGCCTGCCGATGAGTTGAAAGTCGAGATTACCGTGACCACGGCGGTGGATGCGTAGTCGCCGCGTTACTTGGCTGGCTTTTCGGCCGGAAAACGCGTACCGCGCAGGCTGTCCTTGATCTTCTTCAGGTGCGGCAAAAAGTCTTCGCCGCGCCTGAGGGTGACCCCCGTGGCCAGCGCATCGATCAAGGTGAGCTGAATCACCCGAGAGGTCATGGGCATGTAGTGGTCGGTATCTTCGGGGGTGGCGACTTCCAGGGTCGCGGTGCACTCTCGTGAGAGCGGAGAGTCCGGTGCGGTAATCCCCAGCACCACGGCGCCTGCTTCGCGGGCCACCCTGGCGATATCGACCAATTCCCGCGTGCGGCCCGTGTAGGAAATGATCACCACCACATCACCCGTATGGCAGGCGGCAGCCACCATGCGTTGCATTAGCACATCCACATACGCCATGACCGGCAAGTTGAAGCGGAAGAACTTGTGCTGCGCATCCTGGGCCACGGCACCGGAGGCACCCAAGCCAAAAAAGTGAATCTGCTTGGCCTGGGTCAGGTAATCCACCATGCGCTCGACGGCGGCCATGTCCACCTCGCGCTGGGCTTCGTCCAGGGCGGCAATGGTGGCTCCAAAAATCTTGTGCGTGTACTGAGTGGCCGTATCGCCGGGCTCGACGGCACGGGTCACGTAAGGCGTTCCGCCGGCCAGGCTCTGCGCCAGCTTGATCTTGAAATCGGGATAGCCCTTGGCGCCGAAGTTGCGGCAAAAACGGTTCACAGTAGGTTCGCTGACGCTGGCCGCCTGGGCGAGGCTGGCAATGCTCAGGCTGGTGGCGGCTGCCGGGTCCTCGAGAATCACGTTTGCCACCTTGCGCTCCGAGCGGTTCAACTCTTCCAAGCGTTCTCTGAGGCGGTCTAGCAGATCATGCGCCATTAACTGACTCCGTGGCAGGCATTGAGGGTAAACGAGGCGTCCACTGGGTGTACCAGTGATAGAACTCATCGGCAGGTAGTGGACGAGCATAGTAATACCCTTGCGCCGCTTCGCAACCTATCCCTGAGTGTGTGAGCGTATCCAATCAAAGTATATTAGATAAATGTCGGGCGTTGGCCTGTAATCTTTAGCCGAGCCTGAGCAATTTCAGCAGCCAGCGGCGATAAGGAGGTCGCAGCCAGCGGCTGTTGGCGCGTTTGGCTTGATAAAACACTCCCCGCATATGGCTGAAACGCTCGAAGCCGTGGCGGCCATGATAAGCCCCCATGCCGCTTTCACCTACCCCCCCGAAGGGAAGCGAAGGCACGGCGTGGTGCAGCAATGTTTCGTTGAACACCAGCGCGCCCGAGCGAGTGCCCTCAAGCAGCCGCTGCTGCAGCGTCTTGTCATGGGTAAAGGCATACAGCACCAGCGGCGCTGGGCGAGCGTTGATGAAGCGCAGCGCGTCCTCCTGATGCTGTACGCTGATGATCGGCAAGGCACGGCCAAAGATCTCCTCTTGCATCAGAGGAAGCCCCTGATGGGGGTCGATCACCAGCGCGGGAGCATGCGAGCCGTGATCGATCACGCGGCAGCCTTGATCACGCGCTTGCTCGATCAGGCGCTCACTGCGTGTGGCGAAGTGTTCACTGACATGGCCGGTGGCTTCCCTGGCATTGGGGCGCTGCTGGCGTATGGCCTGCTCCAGTGCCTTGATCAGCGCTTCCAGGCGGCTGGCTTCTACAAGAACATAATCGGGAGCCAGGCAGGTTTGGCCGTTGTTGAATCCTTTGCCGAACACGATGGCTTCGGCGGCGCTCCCCATCTCCGCATCGCTGGCAACCAGCGCAGGCGACTTGCCGCCCAGCTCCAGCGTCACCGGGGTCAAGTTGGTCGCAGCGGCGGCTGCGACCAGACGGCCCACGCGGCTCGAGCCGGTAAAGACCAGATGGTCGAACGGCAGTGCGCTGAAGGCGGCGGCAACGTCCTCGCCTCCCTCGATCACCACGAACTCGTCATCGGTAAAGTATTGCGGCACCAGCTGGGCCAGCAGCGCGCTGGTATGCGGCGCCTGCTCGCTGGGCTTGAGGAACACGGTATTACCCGCGGCCAGCGCGTCCACGATGGGCATCAGCGCCAGGCACCAGGGGTAGTTCCAGGTGGCCATGACACCCACCACGCCCAGCGGCTGGGGCGAGATGCGTGCACGGGCTGGCCACAGCCGCCAAGGCATGGTGGCGGCTTGCGGGCGCATCCAGTGCCACAAGTGCAGGCGGGCGTGGCGAATGGCGTGCAGCACCGAGCTGATCTCGGCCAGGCGAATTTCCACTTCACTGCGCTGACCAAAATCCGCTTGAATCGCCTGGATGATCGCCCGTTGATGGCGCCGTGTCATGAGTGCCAAGCGTGCCAGACGCTCACGCCGAATGGCGAGGGTCGGGTAGGGCGCAGTGGCGGCGGTTTCCCGCTGCGCAGTCAGTAGGGTCTTGAGATCACGCTTCATGGCCACTCCTTGGAATCGTTCGACATTGACCATACTGGCAGGTTATAGAGGGGAAAACCCTCGGCGCCAGACATTGACAATTGTTCACATCGTTAATGGTAAAGTAAGCCATCCACGGCGTCTGCCCGTGCCCTGGGAGTTGTCATGCCTTCTCTGTCGTTGACCATTCTACCTGCCATCGAGGCCGTTTCGGCAAGCCAGTGGGATGCATTGGCTGCGCCGGGTCAGCCGTTCATGCGTCATGCGTTTCTCCAAGCGCTGGAGCAAAGTGGCTCGGTCAGTGCTGCCACGGGATGGCAGCCTAGTCATCTGTGCGTCTGGCAAGGGCAGCAGCTCGTCGGGGCGCTGCCGCTGTATCGCAAATACCACTCCTACGGTGAGTACGTGTTCGACTGGGGCTGGGCCGACGCGCTGGAACGGGCGGGAGGGCAGTATTACCCCAAGGCGCTGAGTGCGGTGCCGTTTACCCCCGTGCCTGGGCCACGCACTCTGATCGCCGTGGAGGCACCTGCTGCTGAGGTATACGCCTGTCTGGCCCAGGGCATCGAGCAGCTGTGTGAAGCCCGGGAGCTCTCCAGCTGGCATCTGCTGTTTGCCCATGAGCAGGAGGTGGGTGCCTGGCAACGCCAGTGGCCGCAACTTATCACTCGTGAAGGCGTACAGTTTCAGTGGCGTGACCAGGGGTTTGGGGATTTCGAAGGCTTTCTGGCCTCGCTGGCCTCCAAGCGCCGCAAGACGATCAAACGTGAGCGCCGATTGGTGGCCGAGCAGGGGATTACCCTGACGCGTTTGGTGGGCAGTGAGATCAGTGACGCAGACATGGCACACTTCTACCGCTGCTACACCATTACCTACCATGAGCGTGGTCGCCCACCGTATTTGAATCACGCCTTTTTCGAGCGCCTGCGTCATACCATGAGCGAGTCGCTGGTGCTGATCCAGGCCCGGTTGGAAGACCGCCCGGTGGCAGCGGCGCTCTGTTTTCAGGATGCCACGACCCTCTATGGCCGTTACTGGGGAAGCGAAGTGGTCGCCGACTGCCTGCACTTCGAAGCTTGCTACTATCAAGGTATCGAGTACTGCCTGGAAGCCGGGTTGACGCTGTTTGACCCCGGCACGCAGGGAGAGCACAAACTGGTGCGCGGCTTTGCCCCGCAGCGGGTGCGTTCGCTGCACTACATCGTTCACCCCGGGCTGGCCGCCGGGGTGGGGCAGTTTTGCCAGCAGGAAGCCGAGCATGTTCAGGCGTATCGGCAGGCGGCCAGCCAGTCTTTACCCTATAAGTCGCCTCTGGCGTCGCAGGACCCTGCGGCTTGATGGCATAATGCGCGCCGCTCTGGCTTTTATACAGGAACACTCTCATGCACAGATGGCTCTTGGTGATACTGCTGGCAGTGCTTGGCCTGATGCAGTACCAGTTGTGGCTGGGCAACGGCGGCTGGCGCGACCTTCAGCGGGTCGAAGAGCGTGTGGCTGAACAGGAAGCGGCCAATCAGCCCCTGCGCGAGCGTAACGCCCGACTGGCGGCCGAGGTCACGGATTTGAAAACCGGGCTGGCCGCCATCGAAGAGCGTGCACGCAGCGATATGGGCATGGTGCGTTCCGACGAGCAATTTTTCTGGGTGCCTGGTGTCGCCATCGAAAACGAGCTGCTGGGGATTCATGCGGGGTTGATCGCCCAGCCTGGGGTTATTCCACCGCGTGAGCGCGAAGGCGGTGAGCCATGAGTGAAACGCTCTGGCTGGTGGTGCCCGCCGCAGGGCAGGGCAAGCGCATGGGGGCTGATCGGCCCAAGCAGTATTTGTCGCTTGATGGGCAGCCGATCCTGGCCCATACCCTGGCCAGGCTAGCCCAGGCTTTTCCCGAGGCCCATCTGGTACTCTGCCTGGATCGCGACGACGGCTGGTTCGACCCGCATAGCGTACCGTTCAAGCGCTGGCAGCGGGTCGATGGCGGCCAGGAGCGCATGCATAGTGTGCTCAACGCGCTGCGTGCCATTCCCGCTCGTGCGGATGACATCGTCATGGTGCATGACGTGGCGCGCCCCTGTATCACCCAGCAGGATTTGCTGGCGCTGCATGCGGCCATCCAGCGCCACTCGGCCGGTGCGCTGTTGGCCATGCCGGTGGCCGACACCATGAAGCGTGACCGAGGTGATCAGTGCAGCCTGCGCACCGAACCCCGCGACGGGCTGTGGCATGCGCTGACTCCGCAAGGCTTTCGTTACGCGCTGCTGCTGCGCGCCCTGGAGCAGGCTGTAGAGCACGGTACGCTGGTCACCGACGAAGCCTCTGCCGTCGAAGCATTGGGAGAAGCCCCGCGGCTGGTCAGCGGTCGTCGCGACAACCTGAAAGTGACCCACCCCGGCGATCTGGCGCTGGCGGGTGCCATCTTACACACTCAACAAGCCGCCGCGTCGATGGCGGATAACGGCAACAGGAGCGCCTAATGCGAATTGGCCATGGATTTGACGTGCATCGCTTTGGTCCCGGCGACCATCTCATGATTGGAGGCGTCGTGCTGCCCTTCGAGCAGGGGTTCGTGGCGCACTCCGATGGTGATGTGCTGCTGCATGCCATCAGCGATGCGCTGCTGGGTGCCTGCGCGCTGGGCGATATCGGCCATCATTTCCCGGATACCGACCCCGCCTGGAAAGGCGCCGACAGCCGTGGCCTGCTGCGTCACGTCATGTCGCTGGTGCGCCATGCCGGCTACGAGGTGGGCAATCTCGATGCCACTTTGATGGCACAGGCCCCTAAAATGGCGCCTCATATCCAGGCCATGCGAACCGTCATTGCCCAGGATCTGGAAATCGCCCTGGGCCAGGTGAACGTCAAAGCCACCACTACCGAGCGGTTGGGCTTTACCGGGCGGGGTGAAGGTATCGCTGCCGAGGCCGTGGTGCTGCTGACCCCGCGAGCGTCAGCGGATGCTTGAACTTCCTGATTGGCAGCGCAGCCTGACGGCCGATTTCGGCCTGCCCGCCCCAGGCCACTACCGCACCGCGCCGGAAGATTTTCGGGTCGACGAGCAGCTCGACTTCATCCCCGAAGGGCAGGGTGAGCATCTCTGGCTGCGGGTGGAGAAGCGCAACCTGACCACGCTGGAGGTGGTCAGACAGCTCAGCCGACTATGCAGCGTGGGGCAGCGCGACATCGGCTACTCAGGAATGAAAGACCGGGTCGCCGTCACGCGACAGTGGCTCAGCGTACATCTGCCGGGGCGCCCAGCGCCTGAGGGGCTGGCAGCCGCTCTGGCCGAGCTGGGCATTCAGGTGCTGGAGCAGGCGCGCCACCCGCGCAAGCTGAAGCGCGGCGTGCACCGCACCAACCATTTTCAACTGCGGCTCAGTGGCGACGCCGTGCAGCGGGAAGACTTTACCGCGCGATGGGAAGCGCTGTGCCGTCACGGCGTCCCCAACTATTTTGGCCATCAGCGCTTTGGCGCGGGTGCCCGCAACTTGCAGCGAGCCCAGGCGGTGCTGGCCAAGGGCTGGCGCAAACGCGATGACCGCCAGGGCATGATGCTCTCGACCGCCCGCAGCTTTCTGTTCAACGAACTGCTCAGCGTGCGCTTGCAGGAGGGCAGTTGGTGCTGCCCGTTGGCAGGTGACACGCTGATGCTGGAAGGAACCCAGAGCGTGTTTGCCGTCGATTCAGTGGATAAGGCGCTGATCGAGCGGGCCGCCGCGATGGATCTTCACCCCACCGGGGTGTTGTGGGGTGTTGGTGAATTGGCGCAGGGGGCGGCGGCGGAGTATGAGACATTGCTTCGACAGCGGCATCCAGCGCTGTGTGAAGGGCTTGAAAAAAGTGGCGTCAAGCGTGCTCAACGGGCACTGAGGGCCTGCCTGGTGGCGCCCAGCATCACCCATGAAGACGGCGCTGTGCTACTCTCATTTGCCCTGCCGCGAGGTAGTTTTGCCACGGCGGTGATCGGCGAGTTGATCCACCATCCCGATACCGCCTGATGTACGTGTAAGGAGACCAACATGCGGCGACTGCTGCTTTCCAATGACGATGGCGTTCACGCCCCCGGCCTGAAGGCGCTGCATGATGCGCTCACGGCCCATGCGCACCTGCGCGTGGTTGCCCCTGACCGCGATCGTAGCGGGGCCAGCAATTCGCTGACCCTGTCTCGGCCGCTGTCGCTGACCGCACTGGACAGCGGTTTCTATAGCGTCGATGGCACCCCGGCCGACTGCGTCTATCTGGGCGTGAACGGCCTGTGGGACGAACGGCCAGACCTGGTTATCTCCGGCATCAATCATGGCAGCAACCTGGGCGATGACGTGCTCTACTCCGGGACGGTAGCCGCCGCCATGGAGGGCCGTAACCTGGGCATGACGGCCATCGCCATGTCGCTGTGCGGCACCCAGCACTTCGATACGGCCGCGCACGTAGCGGCCAGCCTGGTGGGGGCCTCTGATCGACTGTCGCTGCCGCCGCGTACGCTGCTCAACGTCAATGTGCCCGATTTGCCTTGGGAAGCCATCAAAGGCGTCAAGGTCACTCGGCTAGGGTATCGCGGCCCCGCTGAAAAGCCCGTGCCGGTGCAAGACCCCCGTGGCCGCACGCGCTACTGGATTGCCCCGGTGGCGGCCAACGCCGATGATGGCGAGGATACCGATTTTGCGGCGGTCGAGGCGGGCTATGTCTCGATTACCCCGCTGCAAACTGACCTGACGCGCCACCCGGCGCGCCGTGATGTACAGGACTGGTTGGATGCCTTTGCCTGATCTATCGCCTGGCGAGTTGAGAGGGCGTGGTATGACCTCTCAGCGCACCCGAGATCGCATGATCGAACGGCTGCAGCAGCAGGGCGTACAGGATACGCGGGTGCTGGAGGTCATGGCCCGTGAGCCACGCCACCTGTTCGTGGACGAAGCACTGGCGCACCGCGCCTATGAAGACACCGCGCTGCCGATTGGTTTTGGACAGACCCTGTCGCAACCCCTGACCGTAGCGCGCATGACCGAGCTGGTCTTGAAGGCGTCGCCCCGGCGTGTGCTGGAGGTCGGAACGGGTTCCGGCTACCAAACGCTGATTCTGTCGCGCCTGGTCGACACTCTCTACTCCGTAGAGCGCATCCACGCGCTGCACGCGCGTGCGGCAGAGCGGCTGTGGCGGCTGGATGCTCCGGCGACTCTCGCCGTGGCCGATGGGGGCGAAGGGTGGCCGGAAGCCGCCCCTTTCGATGTGATTTTGCTCACTGCCTGTGCGCAAACGCTACCCCAGGCATTGCTTGAGCAGTTGACGCCAGAAGGCGCATTGATTGCGCCGCTGGAAGAGTCCGACGGCAGCCAATGGCTGACCCAGGTCAAGCGCATTGGCTGTGCATTTGAAAAGCGCCGGCTCGAACCCGTGCGCTTTGTTCCCCTGTTGCAAGGAGTTGTGGATTGAAGCGTCGAGCGATAGAACTTTTTTTCAAAGGCGCTGGCATGGGAGCCGCCGATGCCGTTCCCGGAGTGTCCGGTGGCACCATTGCGTTCATTACCGGTATCTATGAAGAGCTGATCAACACCATCAAACAGTTTGGCCCCAGCGCCCTGGGGGCCTGGCGTCATGGTGGGCTGCGCGGGCTTTATGTCCACCTCAACCTGGCCTTCCTGACGCCTCTGCTGGCCGGTGTCGCCATCAGCCTGTTCAGCGTCGCGCACTTGGCGCTTTGGCTCATGGAGGCCCAGCCGCTGCTGCTGCAAGGCTTCTTTTTCGGGCTGGTGGCGGCCTCGGGGCTGGTCGTCGGGCAGGCGGGGGAGCGCTGGAAAATAGCCTATCTGCTGCCGCTCACCCTGGGGTTGCTGCTGGCTCAACTGCTGCCGGGCATGATGCCCCTGGTGTTGATGATCGGTAATGAAGCGATGGTCGTGGTGGTCGCAGGCGCCATCGCCATCAGCGCCATGCTGCTGCCGGGCGTGTCGGGGAGTTTTCTATTGCTCACCATGGGCCTCTACGGCACCATCATGGGCGCGATTCGCAGCTTCGATCTGGGTATCATCATCCTGTTCGGCATGGGTTGCCTGCTGGGACTCGCCCTGTCCTCACGGCTACTGTCATGGCTATTGAAGCGCTATCATGGGGCAACTCTGCAGCTGCTACTAGGGTTTATCGTCGGTTCGTTGCCGGTTCTCTGGCCTTGGCGTGAGCTGTTACGCTACCAGCTGGGCTCGGAGGGGCAAATGATTCCGCTGGCCTATCGCTATCTGTTACCCAGTGACTACGCCGTGCTGACCGGCGAGTCCGCGCAGGTCGCTGGTGTCGTATCGTTGATGGTCTTTGGAGCGCTGCTGGTCGTACTATTGAATCGTCGCGCAGTGACGCACTCCTCACGCTCAACGACCCCGAGCCATTGAGCGGGAATCGAATCATCGAGTGTGAGCGCACGGCATTGAAAAGGAGTAGGGATTGCATGCGTAAGGTTTTTATCGTGTCGGTGTTGGCGCTGGCGATCAGCGGCTGTGCCAACCAACAGCAGGGTACGCCACAGGTACGCGATTTGAGTGAAGCACGTCGCGTGGTTGAAAATACCCCTCAATACACCGTCAAGGCAGGCGATACCCTGTATGGCATTGCCTGGCAGCACAACCTGGATTATCGCCAGTTGGCGGCCCTGAACAACATCAGCCCTCCTTATCAAATTCACCCGGGACAAACCATCGCCCTGCGGGAAGGCGCGGGTGCCAGCACGGCCCCCAGTCAGGCACCTGCCACGGCGTCGCGGGGTGTGGTGGCCACTGGGTTACAGCCTCAGGCCACGGCCGTTGCCAGTAACGAGCAGGAACTGGACTGGCTGTTGCCCGATGAGAGCGCCATCGAGCGTAACCAGCGCCTGACGGCGGAGCCTCGCGCCGTGGAAGCTGCGCAGCAGGTGGCTGCCAATACAGCGCCGTCAGAACCGCCTGCATCGGCTGCTGCTGAGCCGCCGTCTGAACCTGCCGCCGAGCCCGAGCCGGCTCCCGAGCCCGCGCCCGCCGCAACGCCAGAGCCAACGCCTGCGGCGCAGCCTGCTCAGGCCGCTCGCCCGGATCGCTCCTCGCGTACCTTCACGCCTGTCGATAATGTCGACTGGCGCTGGCCTACCGATGGAGAGATTACCGGTGAGTTTGGTCAGGGTGGGAGCATTACTGCCGGGATTGATATCGCGGGGCAAAAGGGGCAACCTGTGCGAGCGGCAGGCCCCGGTATCGTGGTGTACGCGGGCAGCGGTGTGCGTGGCTACGGTAACCTGATATTGTTGAAGCACAACGATCAATACCTCAGCGCCTACGCACACAACGACAGTTTAAGTGTCAAAGAGAACGATGTCGTCGAGGCCGGTGAGGTCATTGCCACCATGGGCGATAGCGACGCAGATAGTGTCAAGCTGCATTTTGAGGTGCGCCGCGATGGCCAGCCACAGAATCCACTCGACTATTTGCCCGCTCGCTAGGCACCACGCTCTGAAGGTAACGTATTAGCTCGATCAAGGTAACCCGGACAGCTAACTAAGGCGTCATATAACAATAAGGTGCACGCGCACAGGGAGTGCGACCACCCTGACTTTTTCGAATGGCGGATAGGTGAGACAACGGGGGTATGACCATGAGTATGCTGGAGAAGGACCTACAGGAGATCGACCTCGACGAGGTTGAGGAAGCGCTGGATGAGGCCGATGACGATGCCACGGCTGAGGAGGCAGAGTTCGAGAAAGCGCTGGGTCGGGACGACCGCCAATCCACTCAGAGCCTCGATGCTACCCAGATCTACCTCAATGAAATCGGCTTTTCGCCGCTACTGACGCCGGAAGAAGAGGTCTATTACGGACGTCTGGCGCGCAAGGGGGATGCCCTGGGGCGCTCACGGATGATCGAGTCCAACTTGCGTTTGGTGGTCAAGATTGCTCGGCGTTATTTGAACCGTGGCTTGACGCTGCTGGATTTGATCGAAGAAGGTAATCTCGGGTTGATTCGCGCGGTGGAAAAGTTCGACCCTGAGCGCGGCTTTCGCTTTTCCACTTATGCCACCTGGTGGATTCGGCAAACCATCGAACGCGCCTTGATGAACCAGACACGCACCATTCGTCTGCCGATTCATGTGGTCAAGGAACTGAACATCTACCTGCGCGCGGCCCGTGAGTTGACCCAGAAGCTCGACCACGAAGCCACCGCAGAAGAGATTGCCGAGCATCTCGACAAGCCGGTGGAGACCGTCAAGAAGATGTTGGGGCTCAACGAACGTGTGTCTTCGGTGGACTACCCGATGGGCGGTGAAAGTGACAAACCTCTCATCGATACTCTCACCGATGATGACGTGCAAGGACCTGAGGCGTGCCTCGTGGATGGCGACGTGCGTGAGCATGTCGACCACTGGCTGGACGAGCTCAGCGAGAAACAGCGCGAGGTGGTGGTGCGTCGCTTTGGCCTGCGTGGGTATGAAGCCGCCACGCTGGAAGAAGTGGGTGCCGAAATCGGTCTGACCCGCGAGCGTGTTCGTCAGATTCAGGTGGAAGCGTTAAAGAAGCTGCGACGCTCGCTGGAAAAGCAGGGGCTTTCTCTGGATTCGATTTTCGAGGCGTAGCCTCGTCGAAGCCACTTGCCCCGGCCAGCACGTTCGACATGCTAGTCTACAGCGCACCGAGCATTTCACTCGGTGCGCTGTTTTTGATAGCCAGTTTGTCTGGCAACCGGGTAACACCCGCTAAACCCATATCCGTTCGCTAGCCGTGCGGATTATCAGCATCGCGCTGTCGTACGAGCGCTCTGATAAGTGAGATAGCCATGCGCCCGTTAGTGGCCCATATCGATCTGGACGCGCTGCGTCACAATTACCAATTAGCCTGCCGCTGTGCGCCTCAGAGCCGCTCGGTAGCCGTCATCAAGGCCGATGCCTATGGTCACGGTGCGCTGGCCTGTGCCAACGCCCTGGAAGCCGAGGTGCCCGCGTTTGCGGTGGCCTGTATCGAAGAGGCGTTGAGCCTGCGTGAAGGCGGCATCAAGGCCCCCATCATCCTGTTGGAAGGTATCTTTAGCGCTGACGAGCTGGCGCTGGTCGACCATCATGGCCTGTGGATCAGCGTGCACAGCCGCTGGCAGGTAGAGGCGCTTTTGGCCTATTCCCCGCAGCGACCGATTCCCGTCTGGTTGAAGGTCGATTCCGGCATGCACCGACTGGGGTTCTCACCCGAAGAGGCACCGCTGGTTTGGCAGCGGCTGTGCGATGCTCCGCAGGTCACCGCGCTGCATCTGATGAGCCACTTCGCCAACGCTGATGCCCAGGATGCCAGCTACTTCGAGCATCAGATGGGCGTGTTGCAGACCCTGGCGGCCACGTTGAAGGCACCGCTTTGCCTGGCCAACTCACCTGCCACCCTGGCCCGGCCAACGGCCCATGGCGACTGGAACCGGCCGGGTATCATGCTGTATGGCAGCGACCCCCTGGAAGTCGCCAGCGAGCTGACCCGGCAGCTGCGCCCGGTAATGACGCTGCGCTCGGAAATCATCGCCCTGCGTGAGCTGGCCGTCGGCGAACCAGTGGGCTACAGCGGACGCTGGAAGGCCCCACGCCCCTCGAAAATTGCCGTCGTCGCCGCAGGCTATGGGGATGGTTATGATCGCCATGCCGTGGATGGCACCCCGGTACTGGTCAACGGCCAGCGCTGTCCCATCGCCGGTAAGGTCTCCATGGACATGCTCACGGTGGATGTCACCGAGGTGCCCGACGCCGCCATTGGTAGCGAGGTCGTGCTGTGGGGGCGCGCCTCCCAGGGCAGCGTGCTGTCGGTGGACGAAGTGGCCCGCTACTGCGATACCATCAGCTATACCCTGCTGACCGGCGTGCTGCCCAGAGCACCTCGGCAGTACCATGGGGCCAACGTCTAAACGGTTATCTGTATGTCGAAATCTTATCCGCGCTCTTTTGCGCACCCCCGCTACTGGCCGACCTGGCTGGCCATTGGTGCCATGTACGTGGCGGCCTGGTTGCCCTGGCGAGTCAAGCTTTGGGTAGGCAAGATGATAGGCCTGCTGGCGTGGCGGCTTGCCAAGCGTCGGCGGCACATCACGGCCACCAACCTGGCGCTCTGTTTCCCCGAGAAAAGCGCCGATCAGCAGCGCCAGCTGGTCAAGGAAACCTTCATCGCCAACGGTATTGGGCTGGTGGAAACCGCCACTGGCTGGTGCCGCGATGCCGAAGGCCTGCGTCATCGCGTGGCCTATCATGGCCAGGAGCACCTGGCCCATGCCAAGGCTCAGGGCAAGGGCGTGCTGGTGGTTGGTATTCACTTCTCGACGCTGGACCTGGGTGGCGCGCTGCACTCGCTGTTTTTCCCGGCGGACGTGGTCTATCGCCCCCACAACAACCCGCTGTTTGAACGCTTCATGACCCGGGCACGCTCGCGCATTTTTGGCCAGGCCATCGACCGTCACGACCTGCGTGGCGTGGTGCGGCGGATCAAGGCGGGACATATCGTATGGTACTCCCCGGATCAGGACTTCGGTCGCGATGTCAGCGTCTTCGCTCCGCTGTTTGGTCAGCAGGCGGCGACCATTCGCCTGACGGCCAAGATCGCCCGCATGACCGGAGCGCCGGTGGTACCGCTGATGTTTCACCGCAATCCGGACAACCGTACCTACACCATCGAATGCCTGCCCGCCTTCGAAGACTTCCCCAGCGGCGATGAAGTGGCCGATGCCACCCGGGTGAACGAATTCATCGAGCGGGCCATTCGCAAGCACCCCGAGCAGTACCTGTGGCTGCACCGGCGCTTCAAGACGCGTCCTGAAGGCGACGCCGGGTTTTATTAGCGCGACCCCGGGTGTCGAGCCTGATGTCGAGTACTGAACGAGCATGAAAAAAGCCGCCCGGAAGCGGGCGGCTTTGCGTTATGCCAGCGGAAACTTTTGCCCGCAACCTCAGTCGAGATTGCGCGAGTAGAAGATTTCCAGCATCTCTTTGCGCAGACGGCCTTCGATATCGCGGGCTTCTTCGAAGGTGATGTCGCGGCGCGACGTGCCGAACAGGTAGTTGTCCAGCTCGAAGTCCTTGAGCAGCATCTTGGTGTGGAACATGTTTTCCTGATACACGTTCACATCGATCATCTGGTAGGCCTGCTTGGTATCTTCTGCCAGATAGTCCTGAATCGAAGTGATGTCGTGATCGATGAACAGCTTCTTGCCATCGACGTCACGGGTGAAACCGCGCACGCGGTAGTCCATGGTGACGATGTCGGAGTCGAAGCTGTGGATCAGGTAGTTCAACGCTTTCAATGGGCTGATATGCCCACAGGTGGATACATCGATATCCAGACGGAAGGTGCTGATGCCGTTGTCGGGGTGCGACTCGGGGTAGCTGTGTACCGTCACATGGCTTTTGTCCAGGTGAGCCACGACCGTTTCCGGCAGCGGGCCAGGTCCTGGCTCGGTTTGCCCTGGCGTCGGGTCATCCAGCTCGTGCTCGGCAATCAGAATGGTCACACTCGCGCCATGGGGCTCATAATCCTGACGCGAGATGTTCAGTACATGAGCGCCAATGATGTTGGTGACGTCTTTCAGGATCTGCGTCAAACGTTCGGCGTTGTAAAGCTCATCGATATAGTCGATATAAGCCGCACGCTGCTCTTCGGTTTTGGCGTAACAGATGTCGTAAATATTGAAGCTCAAAGAGCTGGTCAGGTTGTTGAACCCGTGGAGTCGGAGATTATCTGACACTTCCGAACCTCCCTATGGCAGATGAGGACACCCCGACGAGCCAGCGCCGGAACCGATAAACACTTGTCACCGTGCTAACGCAGCCGCCTTGTAAGCGACCCCGCACTACGCAGTAAAGGGAAAAACAAGCGGGCGTATTATGCCCGCCCAGGGCGTGGCTTGCATCCAGCCACGCCATTTTTTTTGATGCCGCAGCGTCACCCTCGTGGCCAGCCGACCTACGACGGCTCAAGCTTCGCGGATCTCATAGGAGTGAGTGATGTCGACACCGCCTTTGACCAGCATGATCGAGGCGCTGCAGTACTTCTCGGCAGAAAGCTCCACGGCGCGCTGGACCTGCTTCTCTTTCAGGCCGCGACCAGTGACCACGAAGTGGACATGGATCTTGGTGAAGACGGCGGGGACTTCATCGGCGCGCTCGGCATCCAGCTCGGCCACGCAGTCGGTGACCTCTGCCCGTGCCTTGTCGAGAATGTTGAGAATATCAAAAGCGGTACAGCTGCCCATGCCCATCAGCAGCATTTCCATGGGGCGAGGCCCCGTATTACGGCCACCGTGGTCAGGTGGGCCGTCGATCACAACGCTGTGTCCGCTTCCAGACTCCGCCACGAACTGGCGTCCATCGGTCCATGCTACCCGTGCTTTCACGTTGCTCTCCTCATGCTGGCGACGAAAGGTAAGTCGCGCAGCATAACATTTCCAGGCGCAGACGCACGGCTTCTCTCCATGTCGCCTGCACGTCCTCTATCGCAAACCCGTCAGGCAAGGTGGCGTTCCAGCGCCGCCAGCCGCTCTGGCGTGCCCACGTCCACCCAGTGGCCAGCGAAATGCTCGCCCGAGACACGCCCTTCGGCCATGGCCTGGCGCAGCAGCGGCGCCAGGGCAAACGCCCCAGGCGGCTCGCTGGCCACCAGAGCGGGGCGCAGCAGGCTGATGCCCGCAAAGGTCAGGCGTGACGCTCCAGCGCTCGCCACCCGGCCCTGATGCAGCGCGAAGTCGCCCTCAGGGTGTTGCACCGGGTTGTCCACCAGCACCAGATGCGCCAGATCCTCGGCGGCCAGCGCGGCAGCGTCCGGCAGGTAGTCGCACCACACATCGCCGTTGATCAACAGAAAAGGCGCCTCGCCCAGCAGCGGCAGTGCCTGGCGAATACCGCCGCCGGTTTCTAGCGGAGATGGCTCGTGGCTCCACTGGATGGATACCTGATGGGCGCTGCCGTCGCCCAGCGCGGCCATGATCTGCTCGGCACGATAGCTGACATTGATGACCAACTCATGAATGCCCGCCTGCCGCAGGCGCTCGATGTGATGCACGATCAGCGGCTTGCCCGCGACGGGCAGCAGCGGCTTGGGGCAGTGGTCGGTGAGCGGGCGCATGCGCTTGCCAAGGCCTGCGGCCAGGATCATGGCCTTCATGCGCTCTGCTCCGCCAGGCGCTGCATGATGGCGGGGCGCAGTACGCTGCTGGCCCACTCGGCAAACGCGCGATGGTCAGGCAGGGCCGCCAGGCTATCTTCCAGGTGATCGAGGAAGTGGGGCAGGCGGGCCAGGTAGCCCTGCTTGGCGTCGCGTAGCGTCAACCGACAAAAAATGCCCAGTACCTTGAGCGAACGTTGGGCTGCCATGGCATGGCACTGGACCAGAAAGTCCGCTTCCGAGGTGGTGCGGAGCAGTCGTCCCTCCTGGCGAGCTTGCTGGTAGAATAGCGATACCAGCTCGGCAAACTGGCTGGCGCTGAAACGGCAGTAACGCCCCCGCAGCAGCGAGATCAGGTCGTAGCTGAGCGGACCAGCTACGGCATCCTGAAAGTCGATCATCGTCAGCTGCTGAGTCTGGCACATGAGGTTCATGGCATCGAAGTCCCGATGCACGCTGACCACGGGCTGTGCCAGCGCGCTATGGATCAACGCCTGACGCAGCGCGGGCCACGACTCGGGGGCGGCCAGCCCTAGCCAGCGTTCCAGGCACCATTCGGGGAACAGATCGAGTTCACGCCCCAGCAGGGCCTCATCGTAGGCGGGGAGCGCCGCAGGGTCGGCACGATTCTGCAGCTGAGCAATCAGCGCCATGGCTTCCAGGTGGCGCTGACGGGTGCTGTCAGGGTCCGTGAAGGTGTCCTGAAGCGGGGTGTCGCCCAGATCCTCCAGCAGCAGGAAGCCCGCGTCCAGGTCGCTGGCGTGGATGTAGGGAACCGCTAGCCCGGCGGCATGCCAGCGTTTGCCGATGGCCACAAAAGGCGCCGAGTCCTCCTGGGCGGGCGGCGCGTCCATGACGATACGCGTGCTGCCATCGGGGAGCGTGAGGCGAAAATAGCGCCGAAAACTGGCGTCACCGCCCGCCGGTGCCAATTGAATATGCGCGGGCTCAAGGCCATGATGCTGCGCTGCCCACTGGGTGAGGGCGTCGATCCTGGAAGAGGACATGCAAGCTCCTTGCTGGTCGGGCATGATGCGGGCTGTATAATACCGATTCTGGATGCCAAGGATAACGAACATGGGCAAGCGAATCTCGCGCACCACTCCGGTTGCGCAAACGCTGTTGGGCAGTGTGCTCGCCGGTGCCTCGCTGTCAGCGGTGGCGCAGGGGCAGCCATTGCCTGCTGACGCGCTGGACTGGCAGCCCTGGGGGCAGGACGAAGCACGCCAACAGCTGTGTCGTGGGCGCTATGTGATGCCCGACTATCGTTTGCCTGCGCAAGAGAACCCGGAAACGCTCTCGGTGGAAACCGATGAAGCGGATTATGCCGCGGATGGCGAAGCGCTGCTGCGCGGCGATGTGGTCTTGCGTCGCGGCAATACCGAGCTGCAAGCCGATCAGGTCTTTGTTCCGGCGGACCGCCAACGCGTCGATGCCGAAGGTGACCTGGTCATCCGTGACGGTCAGGCCATGGTGCGTGGTGAGCAGGCCACGCTGATGCTCAACGAGGATCGTGCCTCGCTGCGCAATAGCCATTACGTGCTCTATGAGCAGCACCTGCGCGGCCAGGCCAGCCAGCTGGAGCAAACCGGAGAAGAGCAGTATCGCCTGCGCGATGCCACCTTCACGACCTGTGATCCGGGTGCCAACAGCTGGCAACTGGTGGGTAGCGATATCCAGTTGAATCAGGCCACCGGATTCGGCACGGCGCGTCACGCGCGCCTGCAGGTCAAGGACGTGCCGATTTTCTACTGGCCCTGGCTACGTTTTCCCATCGATGACCGCCGCCACACGGGGCTGCTGTCACCCACGCTGAGCTTCTCCAGTGACGGCTTTGACTATGCTCAGCCGTTTTACTGGAACATTGCGCCTAACCATGACGCCACCATTACACCGCGTTGGATGTCGGACCGTGGGCTGCTGCTCAATGGCGAGTATCGCTACCTGTTCGAGCAAAGCCAGGGGATCGTGGAGGGTGGTTTCCTGGGCAGCGATGGTGGCAGCAGCACTGGAGACAATCGCTTCGAAGGCGAAGAGCGCTGGTACATCGATGCGCAGCACGCCGGTGCCTTGGCCCCGCGCAGCGACTATCAATTGCGCTACGGAGCGGCCAGCGATGGGCGCTATTTCGACGACTTTGGTGGTGAGTTCGGCAGCGGTGATCGGGTCAGCATGGAGCGTCTGGCGCAGGTGGACTACCGCGGCGAGCGCTGGCAGCTGGACGCCAGGGCCCAGGGGTTTCAGCGCCTGGAAGACCCGCTCAGCGATACCGATCGCCCTTTCTACCGCCTGCCCAGCCTGACCGCCAATTCGGATTGGCAGCTGGGCAGCGGGTTTTATACCCAGTGGCGCTCCAACGCGACCTATTTCTGGCGTGACGTGGACGAGCGCCAGGTCCCCGAGCGGGAAGCCGCCATTGGTACCCGTCTGCATCTGACTCCCAGCGTGGGCTGGCGCTATGAGCAGCCCTGGGGCTATATCGAACCGCGCAGCGAGCTGTGGCATACCGCCTACGAGCTGGATTACGGTGACCGTGTCACGGACCGCGATACGTCGCCCTCGCGTAATGTTGCGATTACCTCCATCGACGGTGGGCTGATCTTCGAGCGCGAGCTGGAGCTGGGTGGGCGTGACTATCGTCAGACCCTCGAGCCCCGTATCAACTACGCCTACGTGCCGCGTACCAACCAGACCCAACTGCCGGACTTCGATAGCCGCGAACGGGCGTTCTCCTGGGATCAGCTCTGGTCCCCGCACCGCTTCTCGGGGGCTGACCGGGTCGGTGATCTGAATCGCGTCTCGTTGGGCGTGCAGTCTCGGTTGATCGAAGACAGCGCCGGGCGTGATCGTTTGACGCTGGGCGTTGGCCAGAGCCTCTACTTTGCCGAGCGGCGCATCGACAGTGACGGTGACCCGAGCACGCTGCCGCCGCGCCCGGAAGACGCCCCCGACGCCAATCCGCTGAGCCGCTATCAGGCCACGCGGGATCGCTCGCCGCTGGTGACCCGGCTGGACTGGCAGATCAATGACCGTTGGAGTACGGGCTATGAATGGCTCTACGACGATGAGCGTGAGCAGACCGAACGCTCCAGCGTCGACCTGCGTTATCGTCATCCTGATGGCCACGTAGTGAACCTTGGCTACCGCTGGGAGATCGAAGGGTTCGATCCTTCCGTGGTGCCCGGTGACGACGGCTTCCGCGACTACAGTCGTGAAGAGTGGGACCTGTCGCTGGCCTGGAAAGCCAGCCCAAGGATTGATTTGATTGGCCGCTACCTGCACGATCAAACCAACGATCGTCCTCTGGAGCAGTTGGCGGGCTTGCAGTGGAACGACTGCTGCTACGGCGTACAGCTTGTCTGGCGGGAGTGGATAGACGACAACGATACCGCCAGAGTGGAAGACGACTTTAGCGACCGTGGCCTGTTCCTGCGCTTTGTCTTCCGTGGTCTTGGCGGTGTTGGCCAGGAAGCCGACAGCTACTTTGAACAGGCGATCCCAGGCTACCGCCCCACACCCCTTTAACGATCACCTTGAATGGCGACTGAAAGAGACTTTTTATGACGATCAGAAAGACCCTGCGGACCCGCAAGCTCACCCAGCGGGCAAGACAGCTTTCAGCGGGCACCATGATGACGCTGTGCCTGGGCGCTGGCGCTGCCCTGGTACCCTTGACCGTTCAGGCCCAGAGCTTCGAGTCCACACAGCGTCAGCCGCTGGATAGCGTCGTGGCCGTGGTCAACGATGGTGTCATCATGCGCAGCGAGTTGAACGAACGCATCGCGGAAATCGAGCAGCAGGCGGCCGCTCAAGGCGGCCAACTGCCGCCCCGCAGCCAGTTGGCCCAGCAGGTGCTGGAGCGCATGGTGATGGACGAAATTCAGCTGCAGATGGCCAGCCGCGCCAACCTGAGCGTGGACGACACCGAGCTTAACCGTCAGCTGCGTAGCATTGCTGAGTCCAATGGCATGAGCCTGGATCAGTTTGCCGATGCCGTGGAAGCCGATGGCATGAGTCTGGCCAGCGTGCGTGAGGAAGTGCGGCGCGAAATGCTGATGCGTCAGGTGCAGCAGCGTCAGATCAGCCAGCGGGTCTCTGTCTCGGACCGGGAAGTGGAGCGCTTTCTCGAGCAGCAGCCCTCTCAGCAGGGCCAGTCGTTCATCGAAGAGACCCGTGCGCGCCACGTGCTGGTCGAGCTGACGCCCACCCGAGACGAAGCGCAAGCGCGTAGCCGTGCAGAGCAGGCTCGCCAGCGCCTGCAGCAGGGCGAAGACTTTGCCACCGTTGCCCGTGAGCTCAGCGATGACCGGGGAAGCGGCATGAACGGTGGCGACCTGGGTTGGGTACGCCCCGGCCAGACGGTGCCTGCCTTCGAAGAGGCCATGAGTTCGCTCAGCCCCAACCAGCTGTCCGAGCCGGTGCGCTCGCAGTTTGGCTACCACGTGATCGAAGTGCTGGAGCGCCGTCGTCAGGACGTGACCGAAGAGAGCCGTCGCGAGCAGGTGCGCCAGGCCATCTTCCAGCGTCGTGCCAATGAAGAGCTGGAAGTATGGCAGCGTGAAATTCGCGAACAGGCCTTCGTGGACATTCGCCTGTAATGGCGCTGCCGCTGCTGATCACCACCGGGGAGCCCGCCGGTATCGGCCCCGAGCTGACGCTGATGCTGGCGGCCCAGGGGCGTCTGAACAACACCGTGGCGGTAGGTGACCCGACGCTGCTCGCCCAGCGGGCGGCGTTGCTCGCGCTCACGGTGGAGATCGTGGTCGCCGAGCCGGGCAGCCAGCAGGTCTCCTCGCCAGGGCGCCTGGTGGTGT
Source organism: Vreelandella stevensii S18214 (assembly GCF_000275725.1). GTDB lineage: Bacteria > Pseudomonadota > Gammaproteobacteria > Pseudomonadales > Halomonadaceae > Vreelandella > Vreelandella stevensii. The sequence goes on from NZ_AJTS01000049.1 coordinate 215,618, forward strand.
GGCCGGTCGCCTTGCGCGCACCGGCCACGCCCGGCGTGCTGGACCCTGCCAATGCAGGCTATGTGCTGGACACCCTGCAGACGGCAGTGGAGGCCTGCCTGGCCGGACACGCGGCGGCCATGGTGACTGCCCCGCTGCACAAGGGCGTGATCATCGAAGGCGGCTACCCGCACTTCACGGGCCACACCGAGTGGCTGCGTGACGCCTGCGGCGTGGATGAGGTGGTCATGCTGTTGGCCACGGACGCTGCGCTGCACGCCACGTCGCCACAGTGGCAGGGCGAAAGCGACCTGCGGGTTGCTCTGGTGACCACCCATCTGCCGCTGCGCGATGTGGCGGATGCCATCACCGGCGAGCGCATTGCGCGCATCAGCCGTCTACTGGTGGCGGACCTGCAGCGTCAATTCGGCATTGCCCAGCCTCGGGTGGCGGTGTGTGGGCTCAACCCCCATGCGGGTGAAGATGGCCACCTGGGCCGCGAAGAGCTGGAAATCATCACGCCCACCCTGCAGGCGCTGCGTGCCGAGGGCCTGAACGTGGAAGGCCCGTTTCCGGCCGATACCCTGTTTACCCCACGCCATCTGGCGGAGGTCGATGCGGTACTGGCGATGTATCACGACCAGGGCCTGGCAGTGCTAAAATACGCAGGCTTTGGTCAGGCTGCCAACATCACCCTGGGGCTGCCGCTGGTACGCACCTCGGTGGACCATGGCACGGCGCTGGACTTGGCAGGCCGCGGTATTGCCAACCCCTCTAGCCTGGGCGTGGCGGTGGCACTCGCCCAGCGGCTGGCCACCCAGCGTGCCTCCTCTCAGGCCGCCCCATGAATCAACCCTCCAAGGAACACTGTTAGATGTCTCAAGTGCCCCAGCAGCACCGTGCTCGTAAACGCTTCGGTCAAAACTTTCTCCGTGATCTCGGGATCATTTCACGGATTGTCCGTGCCATCGGGCCGCGTGAAGGCGATCGGCTGGTCGAAATCGGTCCCGGCCAGGGCGCGCTCACTGCTCCCTTGCTGGAAGCGACCGGCACGCTGGAAGTCATCGAGCTGGATAGAGATCTGATTCCGGGGTTGCGGGTGCAGTTTTTCAACTACCCCGAATTCGTGATTCACGAAGGCGACGCGCTGAAGTTCGATTTTGCCGCCCTCAAGGGCGATGGTCAGCCGCTGCGCGTGGTGGGGAATCTGCCTTACAACATTTCGACGCCGCTGATCGTGCACCTGCTGACCATGGGGTCAGCCATCGCCGATATGCACTTCATGCTGCAAAAAGAGGTGGTGGAGCGGCTGGCGGCCGAGCCCGGCAGCACCGATTGGGGGCGGCTCTCGGTGATGGCGCAGTATTACTGTCAGGTGGACCAGCTGTTCATCGTGCCACCGGAAGCCTTCGTGCCCCGTCCCAAGGTCGATTCCGCCATCGTGCGGCTGACGCCCCATGCATCGCTACCCCAGGTGGCCGATGATCCGGCCCTGCTTTTCGAGCTGGTCAAGCTGGCCTTTGGGCAGCGCCGCAAGACGCTGCGCAACAACCTGAAGGGGCGGGTCAGTGCAGAGGCCCTGGAAGCGTTGGGCATCGACCCTGCCCGGCGCCCGCAAACCCTGACCGTGGCGGAATACGTGACCATCGCCAATCATGTGGCCGCCAATGAGGACGTGGAACAGCGGAGTGGTGACGCGTGAGCGGGCTGGAGATCGAGGTCAGCGTCACGCCAGAGTTTCAGGACGCCGAGTCGAGTGCCAGCGAGGCCCGCTACGTGTTCAGCTACACCGTGACGGTGCACAACCAAAGCCCCCATAGCGTGCAGCTGATGGCACGCTACTGGAAAATCACCCAGGGCAATGGCGACAGCCAGGAAGTGCGCGGCAAGGGCGTGGTGGGTCAGCAGCCGCTGATTGGCCCGGGGCAACGGTTCCGCTATACCAGCCGAGCGATACTGCAAACCCCGGTAGGTGTCATGGAGGGTGCTTACACCTTGTTGAATACCTACACCCAGCGGGCGTTCGATGTGCCCGTCTCGCCCTTTCGGTTAGCGGTGCCCCGCCAGCTGCATTGAGGCGGGAGCCTTCGTCGGCGGTTTTCCATGCTCGGCAAGCCGCCCACGCCAGCCAACTCCGTCAATGCGTCAACAGGCCTTTACCCATGAGCACTTATGTCATTGGCGACCTGCATGGATGTCATGCCGAGTTTGTCGCCTTGCTGGATAAAATCAGCTTTGATCCCGCCCGCGATACGCTCTGGCTGGTGGGCGATTTGATCAACCGGGGGCCTGGCTCCCTGGCCTGCCTGCAGGAAGTGAGAGCGCTGGGCAGCGCCGCACGCAGCGTGCTGGGGAACCACGATTTCCACCTGCTGGTGGTGGCACGGGGGGGCGGCAAGCTCAAGCGCCACGACACACTGGACGACATTCTGTCTTCGCGGCACCGTGACGATTTGCTGGACTGGCTGCAAAGCCTTCCTCTTGCGGTACAGGCCGATAACACGCTGATGACCCACGCCGGGCTGCTGCCCAGTTGGAGTGCTGAACGGGCGCTGGCACTGAGCGGAGAAGTACAAGCAGCGCTGGGCAGCGAGCAGGCGGGGGCTTTCCTGAGCCAACTGTTCGGCAATCAGCCTGACCGCTTCCACGACCAGCTCGAAGGCATGGACAGGCTGCGCTGCATCGTCAATGTGTTCACTCGGATGCGCTTCATCGATGCTCAGGAGCGGCTCGATTTTGCTGCCAAGGAGGGGTTGGAGAGCGCGCCTGCGGGCTTTGCGCCCTGGTTCCAGTTTCCCCGTGCCGACGATCTGCGCCTGCTGTTTGGCCATTGGGCGGCGTTGGAGGGGCGCACCCCTGGCGCGAAGGTGGATGTGCACGGGATCGATACCGGGTGCGTGTGGGGTGGTTCGCTGAGCGCGCTGGTGCTGGAGAGCGGCCAGCGTGTCAGCGTGCCCAGCCAGCAGGGAGGCCGCTGATGTTTCAGCTGGATGCATACACTCAAGGGCTGGAGGTCTACCGCGTGGGGGGGGCCGTGCGGGACGAGCTGTTGGGATGGCCCGTGGTGGATCACGACTGGGTGGTGGTGGGGGCAACCCCCGACATGATGCAGCAGCGTGGATTCAAACCTGTAGGGCGCGATTTTCCGGTGTTCCTGCACCCGACCACCCAGGAGGAGTACGCGCTGGCGCGTACCGAGCGCAAGTCGGGCCATGGGTATGGCGGGTTCGAGGTGCACGCCAGCCCCGACGTGACACTGGAAGAGGATCTCTCCCGTCGGGATCTGACCATCAATGCCATCGCCCAGGCGGCGGATGGGCATTTGACCGACCCTTATCACGGACAGCGGGACATCGAGCAACGCTGGCTTCGCCATGTCTCCCCCGCCTTCAGTGAAGACCCCTTGCGCGTACTGCGGACTGCGCGTTTTTTAGCCCGCTATGCCTCCATGGGGTTTGCCGTTGCTCCGGACACTCTGGACTTGATGCGCGCGGTCAGCCGCAGCGGAGAGCTGGCGCATCTGGCAGCCGAGCGCGTGTGGGTCGAGACCGAAAAAGCGTTGGCCGAACCCAGCCCCGAGTGCTATTTCACGACTCTGGCCGCGTGTGATGCCTTGGTCGTCTGGTGGCCTGAGCTGGCAGCGAAAGCGTGTCTGGCTCAGGCCCTGGAGGCCATGCAGGCAGCTCCCGAACAGCGCGAGCCGCCGCTGGCGTACTGGCGCTATGCGCTGCTGGTGTCGGTGCTGAGTGAGTCACAGCGCGAAGCCCTGGCCGTGCGTTTGAAGTTGCCCAATAGCGTTGCGCAGCTGGCACGGCATAGCGCCTTGAGCAAAACATTGCTGGCAGCCCCACTGGAGGCCGAGAAAGTGCTGGGCTGGCTGGAGCGTCTGGATGGCTGGCGCAAGCCTGCCCAGGTCAGCGCGCAATTGCAGTTGCTGGAGCGGCTTGCGCCTGGCTTGCGCCCCGTGCTGGAGGCGGCCTGGCAAGCCGCCTGCGCGGTCAGCCCTCAGGTGTTGATGGGCGAAGGCTACCGAGGGGCAGCCTTGGGAGAAGCGCTGCGTCAACGGCGGCGCGAGGCCGTGGAGGCATCGCTTTAGCGCGCGTGGACCTTGCGCGGCAAGGGGTCGGCCTGGGAAACGAAGCGCCCTTGCCAATGAAACTCGATGGCCCACAGTCGCTGATGGCCCAGGGAAAAGCGTTGCCACAGCGTGGCGTAAGGCGTATCGCAGCGAGGGTGTCGCTCGTCGGGCAGCAGCTCGGCCAGCGGTTGCAGTACGAAAGCGTTCTGGGTGATTTCAGCCCGGGGCAGGGCTACGTCATCGACCACACCACAGGCATTTCCCACGGTCAGCAGGTCGATATCCAGGGCGCGCGGGCTACACTTGACCATGTCAGGCGTCCGCCCATGGGCCATTTCCAATGCCTTGGCCCAGGCCTGTAGTCTGGCCACGGACCAGTTGCTGTGGAACGCCACCACCAGATTGTAAAAATTGCGGCTATCCTTGAATCCGACCGGCTCGCTCTCGAAAATGCGCGATATCTGCAGTTCGCCAAACGTCTCTGCCAGGGCGTCCAGGCACAGGCGGATGTGTTTTTCCGGGTCGATATTGCTGCCCAGGCTAAGCGTGACCAGGTTCATGGGTCGCTATCCTTGCTAGCCTTTGGCAGGCTGCCGCGGGTGATTTCCAGGCCGACACTGGCCGCCTGGGGCACCGCACCGGGCTTGCGCACACGCAGGTGCAGCCAGCTAATCGGAAACTCGTGCTGTAAACAGGCGGCCAGCCGCTCGGCAAAGGTTTCGACCAGCGCAAACTGGTGCTCATCGGCGAACTGCTGGATTCGCTGGCAGATCGCGGCATAATCGAGGGTCAGACGCAAATCATCGGTGGCGGCGGCAGGCCGGATATCGGTGGCCAGCGAGAGATCCAGGCTCAGCGATTGCGTGATGGTGCGCTCCCAATCGTATACGCCAATCACGGTATCTACGGTGAGTGCTTCAATCAATATGCGGTCCACAGGCCATTCCCCAGCGTCGACAAGCGGGCGATTGTACTTGAGGACGACCATAAACGACAGTCAGGCGGCGGCGCTGGCTGATGAGAGGCAGGGTGAGCAGGGGATGCTGTGGATCGTCTTGGGGTACTTGAGCGGCAGTTGGCTGGCGGCAGTGAGTGTCTGTCGCTGGGCAGGCGTGGCCGACCCGCGCTTTTGCGGTTCCTGTAACCCCGGATTTTCCAACGTGTTACGGCTGTATGGCCCCCGGCTGGCGGCGGCCACCCTGGCGCTGGATGCCTTGAAGGCGGTGCCGGTGGTCTTGGCCGCCAAGTGGCTGGCCTTGCCGATTATGTGGCAGGGGCTGGTAGGGCTGGCGGTGCTGCTGGGCCACAGTTTCCCGCTCTGGTATGGGTTTCGAGGTGGCAAGGCCGTCGCCAGCGCCTTCGGGGTGTTGCTGGTGCTGGTGCCCAGCGTTGCGCTGCTCAGCGCCCTTGCCTGGGCGCTGATGGCATGGCGGTTGGGTACCGCTGCGCTGGCGTCGGTTGCGAGCGCGCTGTTGGCGCCGCTGCTGTGCGCCTGGCTGGCGCCAGCCTACACCGGCGTGGTGGGCGGCTTCAGCCTGCTGGTACTGGCCCGCCACGTGCTCAATATTCGTCGCTGGCGGCAGGGGGAAGAGCCCCACCTGCGCAAATAGGTCAACGGGTTATCGGGTGGTACTGAGGGGCGCTGTCAGCGTGTCCAGTGGCCAGCGCGGGGTGGCCTGCATGATACCGCTTTCGTCGCGCTCTCCTGCCGCCAGACGCTGGGCGCCCACGTAGGCAATCATGGCGCCATTGTCGGTGCAGAAGCGCCCACGAGGGTAGTAGGCACGGGCCTGGCGCTTTTGGGTCTCCAGGGCCAGGCGCTCGCGCAGCCGCGTATTGGCACTCACACCCCCCGCCATCACGATGCGTTTCAGGCCGGTCTCGTCCAGGGCTCGGCGGCACTTGATGACCAGCGTGTCCACGACGGCCTCTTCGAAGGCGCGCGCCACGTCGGCTTTGGCCTGCGCGTCCAGTTCGCCTGCGGCTTCCAGCTGGCGAATCGTCGTCAAGGTGTGGGTCTTCAGGCCTGAAAAGCTGAAGTCGAGCCCGGGGCGGTCGGTCATGGGGCGCGGGAAGCGAAAGCGTTTAGGGTCGCCCTGTTCGGCCAGTTTGGCCACCAGCGGGCCGCCTGGGTACGCCAGGCCCAGCATCTTGGCGGCCTTGTCGAAGGCCTCACCGGCCGCATCGTCTACCGACTCGCCCAAGAGTCGATAGCAACCCAGCCCCTGTACTTCCACCAGCTGGGTGTGGCCGCCGGAGACCAGCAGGGCCACAAAGGGAAAGGCAGGAGCCTCCTCCTCAAGCATGGGGGCCAGCAGGTGGCCTTCCATGTGATGCACCCCCAATACGGGGATGTTCAGCGCCCTGGCCATGCCATGGGCGGTGCTGGCACCGACCATCAGCGCCCCCACCAATCCCGGGCCCGCCGTATAGGCGATGCCGTCCAGGTCGTGGCGGGAAAGGTTGGCCTCTTTCAATACCTGTTCGATGAGCGGCAGCAGCTTGCGTGTGTGATCCCGAGAGGCCAGTTCGGGCACTACGCCGCCATATTCGGCGTGCATGGCGATCTGGCTATACAGGGCATCGGCCAGCAGACCCTGACCGCCGGTGTAGGCCGTGTCGTAAATGGCGACGCCGGTTTCGTCGCAGGATGTCTCGATGCCCAGTACACGCATGGCAAAAGCACTCATCTGATTGAAAAGGCAGGTACTCGAAACCGGCTAGTCTAGCATTGTCGTGCCCGCTGGGCGTAAGCATTTGCAAAGATGGCCAACCACGACTAGACTACTGTGCGCTGTAAAACTGGGTCGTACACCGTCTTGTTCGGTGTGCGTACTATCCGAACTCAAGACTCCTTAAGGTAGGTGAGTGCTTAATGCCTTCTGTAAAAGTACGTGATAACGAGCCGTTTGACGTCGCCCTGCGTCGCTTCAAGCGTTCTTGCGAAAAAGCTGGCGTTCTGTCTGAAGTACGTCGTCGCGAGCACTACGAGAAGCCGACTGCTGAGCGCAAGCGCAAAGCGGCAGCTGCCGTAAAGCGTCACGCCAAGAAGTTGCAGCGTGAGCGTAAGCGTTTCGAACGGCTCTATTGATCCGTACCTGGAGAGAGCCAGAGCAGTTGGCTGGTTGTCTCAAGAGGGATGCCAAGCGGCCGCCACCAGGTGGCCGTTTGTTTTTCGTTTCGTGTTGTCTGTTTTGCGCGGTTTAAGGTGATCAGGCGCGTGGCCTGATGACGTTAGACCCGCCCACAAGCGTGTTACGCGAGGATGCCCTCAGCCCATGGCAGGTCAAATTCCACAGCGATTTATCGACGATCTGCTTGGCCGCGTCGACGTGGTCGAGGTGGTGGGGGAGCGCGTACAGCTCAAGAAAGCGGGCCGTAATTTTTCCGGCCTGTGTCCTTTTCATCAGGAAAAAACACCTTCGTTTACCGTTAGTGCCGACAAGCAGTTTTATCACTGCTTTGGCTGTGGTGCCCACGGTAATGCGCTACGCTTTTTGATGGAATACGACAAGCTGCCCTTTCCCGAGGCAGTCGAGCAACTGGCCGGACGGCTGGGGCTGGACGTGCCCAGGGAAGGGGCGGACGACCCGCGTGCCCAGCAGCGGGAGAAAAAGCGCAAGGAAGGGGTCAATCTTCTCGAGGTGGCGGCCAGCTTCTATCGCGAGCGATTGAAGATGCAGGAGGGCCAGGCGGCCCAGCGCTACTTGCAGGGGCGCGGCCTCTCGCCAGATGTGATGACCACCTACGGGATTGGTTATGCCCCCGGCGGGTGGGAGGCGCTGAAGCAGCACCTGAGCGCCAAGGGCATCGGTGAGTCTGTGCAGATCGAGTACGGTCTGCTGATTCACCGCGAGGACACCGGGCGTACCTATGATCGCTTCCGCGACCGGGTGATGTTCCCGATACGCGATTTGCGCGGTCGGACCATCGCCTTTGGCGGTCGAGTCATGGGAGATGAGCAGCCCAAATACCTCAACTCGCCGGAGACGCCTGTCTTTCACAAGGGGCGCGAGCTCTACGGCTTGTACGAGGCGCGTCAGGCGACCAGCAAGTTGGAACAGCTGGTGATGGTCGAGGGCTACATGGACGTGGTGGCGCTGGCGCAGTACGGCATTCATAACGCCGTGGCCACGCTGGGCACCGCCACCACCGAAGACCACCTGACGCGCCTGTTCCGCCTGGTCAGTCGCGTGGTGTTCTGTTTCGACGGTGACCGCGCCGGGCGTCAGGCAGCCAGCCGTGCGCTGGAAACCGCGCTGCCGCAGATGATCGATGGCCGCGAGGCACGGTTTCTGTTCTTGCCGGAAGGGGATGACCCGGATTCGCTGGTGCGCCGCGAGGGTCGCGAGGCCTTCGAAGACCGCGTGACCTGCGCCATGCCGCTGTCGGAGTTTCTGTTCGAACAGGCTGCCCAAGGGCGCGACCTGCAGACGGTGGAAGGCCGCGAGCGCTTCGCCAGTCACGTGCTGGAGGCGCTGCAGAAGGTCCCGGAAGGCATGCTGAAGTCACTGCTGCTGGAGACGCTCGCCAAGCGAAGTGGGTTGGCCCAGGCGCAGTTGCAGGGGTTGCTGGACAAGCGCGTGGCGGCGGCCTCCAGGGTGTCGCCCCAGTGGGAGCCGGTCGATGCGCAGGCGGCGCCAGAAGAGCAGGCCCGCCCGCGCGGCGGTCGGCCATCGCGACAGGCGAGCACCTCGCGGACGCTCTCCACCGTAGGTCGCATCGTGCAGCTGTTGCTGCATGAGCCGACGCTGGTGGCGGCTCTGCCGGAAGCGCAGGATTGGCTGCCTGGCCAGGACCCGCAGGCGCCGCTGTGCCGCGACCTGATTGCCCTGCTACGCGCCGGACGCTACCGCAGCCCGCAAGTGGTACTGGCGCATTTTCAAGGCAGTGAAGAGGGGCGCGTGCTGGCAGAGCTGGCCGCGCGGGAGCTGCTAATTCCCAGGGCGACTCGTGAAGCCGAGCTGACCGGGCTGGTCGAGCACCTGGTCGAGCAGCAGCGCAAGCGTTCGCCTCAGGAAGAGTACGATGCCTTGCTGGCGCTGGAGCGCTCAGGGCAAAAACTGGATAAGGAGCAGCGGCAGCGGTTGGCCGGGTTGGTGTTGGAATTGACCCAGGGCCGCTAATGCACAAGGTGGTTGCAAGAGGTGAGGGGTTGAAATCTCGAACTTCAGGGCCACATAGAGGTTATGCCGCCAAGTATTGGCTAACCGAACAACCTAACACACCTGAATGATCGCGCAAATACGTTTCGCTGGAAAAAATCCAGCTATTTACGCTATACTGTTCGGCTTGTTGAGTTTAATCGATTCAGCGCCCCAGGTGTTTCATTCTTCTTCGTCGAGATAGGGTTTCTATGGCTGGAAATGCGCAGCAGCAGTCACGTCTGAAGGAGTTGATCGCGCGCGGCAAGGAACAGGGCTACCTGACCTATGCCGAGGTCAACGACCATCTACCCGAGGATATCGCCGACCCGGATCAAGTGGAAGACATCATTGGCATGATCAACGACATGGGTATCAGTGTCGTTGAAGAAGCGCCAGATGAAGACACTTTGATGATGTCGGATCACTCCACGGACGAATCCGCTGCGGAAGAGGCCGTTGCGGCACTCGCCGCCGTGGAAAGCGACGTCGGTCGCACTACCGACCCGGTCCGCATGTACATGCGCGAGATGGGCACGGTGGAGCTGCTGACCCGTGAAGGCGAAATCGAAATCGCCAAGCGGATCGAAGAGGGCACGCGGGAGGTCATGTCGGCGCTTGCGTATCTGCCCGGTGCCGTTGCCTCCATCCTCGAAGCCTACGACGCGACCCAGGACGAGGAAGCGCCAGGGCGCCTTTCCGACCTGTTCTCTGGCTTCATCGACCCCGACGAAGGCATTCCTGGGGTGGCCGAAGCGGAAACCCCTGAGCCGGAAGTCGATACCGAGCTGAGTGATGACGATGATATCGACAGCGACGATGACGATGATGACGAGGACACCAACGCCAGCGAAGGTGGCCCGGACCCGGAAGAAGCCAAGGCGCGTTTCGAGCAGATCCGTGAGCAGAACGCCGCCGTCGAAGCGGCGCTGGCCAAGTTTGGTCGTGGCAGTAGCGAGCTGAAGGCCGAGCAGGCACGTCTGGCCGAGCTGTTCTCGCCCATCAAACTGGTGCCCAAGCACTTCGAGCGTCTGGTGGGGCAGATCCGCATCAGCGTGGAGCAGGTGCGTGCCCAGGAAAAGGCGGTCATGCAGCTGTGCGTCAAGAAAGCCAAGGTGCCGCGCAAGACCTTCATCAAGTCCTTCCCGGGGCATGAGTCGGATTCATCGTGGCTGGACGCTTTCCAGGAAGCGCAGCCCAAGTATGCCGACCGTCTTGAGCCACTGCGTGCCGACATCGCACGTTCTCAGCGCAAGATTGCGTTCGAGGAAGACATGGTGCAGCTGACGGTGGCGGACCTGAAGGAAGTCAACCGCAAGCTCTCCATCGGTGAAGCGAAGGCGCGCCGGGCCAAGAAAGAGATGGTCGAGGCCAACCTGCGCCTGGTGATCTCGATCGCCAAGAAGTACACCAACCGTGGCCTGCAGTTCCTGGATCTGATTCAGGAAGGCAATATCGGTCTGATGAAGGCGGTGGACAAGTTCGAGTATCGCCGTGGCTACAAGTTCTCCACCTACGCGACATGGTGGATTCGTCAGGCCATTACGCGCTCCATCGCGGATCAGGCGCGGACCATTCGTATTCCGGTCCACATGATCGAGACCATCAACAAGCTCAATCGTGTCTCTCGTCAGATGCTGCAGGAAATGGGCCGTGAGCCGACGCCTGAAGAGCTGGGCGAGCGTCTTGAAATGCCGGAAGACAAGGTGCGCAAGGTGCTCAAGATCGCCAAGGAGCCGATCTCCATGGAGACGCCGATTGGTGATGACGACGACTCTCATCTGGGCGACTTCATCGAGGACAGCACCATGCTGCTGCCCATCGATATGGCGACCGGCGAAGGACTGATCGAAGCGACCCGTAACGTCCTCGGTGGTTTGACCGCTCGCGAAGCGAAGGTGCTGCGCATGCGTTTCGGTATCGACATGAATACCGATCACACCCTGGAAGAAGTCGGCAAGCAGTTCGACGTGACCCGAGAGCGGATCCGCCAGATCGAAGCCAAGGCGCTTCGCAAGCTGCGTCATCCCAGCCGTTCCGAGCCGCTGCGTTCTTTCCTGGACGAGTAATCCTGGACGAGTAAGCGTCGCTCGAAAAAAGCCCGCCGTGGAAACACGGCGGGCTTTTTTGTGGGTGGCTGTTGGGCAAGGTGCCAGTAGCACCTTGCCGCCTTTTGTTGAAGCCTTTACAGGGTGTAGTGAGTCGCGGCGCCCGGTCCTACGGGCAGACCCAGTACGAATACCCAGAGGAAGAACAGAAGGCTCCAGCCGATCAGCATGAACAGGGTATAAGGCAGCATGAGCGCTACCAGAGTGCCAATGCCCATATCCTTGCGGTAGCGGGTCGCTACGGCCAGAATCAGCCCGAAATAGCTCATCATCGGGGTGATCAGGTTGGTGACCGAGTCGCCGATCCGGTAGGCGGCCTGAATCACTTCCGGGGCGTAGCCCATCAGCATCAGCATGGGCACGAAGATGGGTGCCGTCACGGCCCACTGCGCCGATGCGCTGCCCAGCGACAGGTTGATGAAGGCGCACATGATGATGAACAGCGCAAATAGTCCAGGCCCGCGCAGCCCCAGGGACTCCAGCAGGTCGGCTCCGGCAATGGCGGTCACCGTGCCAAAGTTGCTCCAGTTGAACAGCGCCACGAACTGAGCGGCAAAAAAGACCAGCACGATATAGAGGCCCAGGCTGCTCATGCTCTTGGCCATGGCGTTCACCACGTCGCGGTCATTGTGCATGGTGCCTGCCAAGCGACCATAGATGAAGCCCAGCACGCTGAACGAAACGGCCACGATCACCACGATGCCGCGCAGGAAGGGGGAGCCGCTGATCAGCCCGGTCTCGGGGTCGCGCAGAATGCCGCCTTCAGGCACCACCATGATGGCCACCAGGGCGATGAGTGCCAGAGTGGCCAGGCCGGTGCCCTTCAGTGCCCGCTTTTCGGTGTCGGACAGGCCCTCCATGCGCTGCTGATCGATATCGCTGTCGGCATAGGCCGTGTCGAACTTGCCCAGCTTCGGCTCGACGATGCGTTCCGTGACCAAACCGCCAATCAGGGTGACGAAGAACGTGCTGGCAAACATGAAGAACCAGTTGGCTTCGGCTCCGACGATATACGCCGGGTCCAGCAGACGAGCGGCTTCCTGAGTGATGCCCGAGAGCAGCGGGTCGACGGTACCGATCAAGAGGTTGGCGCTGTAGCCGCCGGAGACGCCACAAAACGCGGCTGCCAGACCGGCCAGCGGATGTCTGCCCAGCGAATGAAAGATCATCGCCGCCAGCGGAATCAGCACCACATAGCCAAGCTCGGCTGCCATGTTCGACATGATGCCCGCAAATACCACGGCATAGGTGACGATGCGCGGTGAGCGGTTGAGTACCAGCGCGCGCATGCTGGCCGACAGCAGGCCCGAGTGCTCGGCCACACCCACCCCCAGCATGGCCACCAGCACGGTACCCAAGGGCGCAAAACTGGTGAAGTTGGTCACCATTTCGGTGACCAGGCGGCGCAGGCCCTCGGCGTTGAGCAATGAATTGACGGCAATCCACTCGCCTTCATTGGCTGGGCGTGGGTCGGCTACCGATACCCCTAGCGCCCCCGCAATGCCGCTGCCGACCACCACCAGTACACACAGGATGGCGAACAGTGTCACCGGGTGAGGCAGCAGATTGCCCAGCCATTCGACGCTATCCAGGAAGCGAGTGAACGCCCCGCGTTTTAGCGTATTTTCACGATTGTTTGGTGTATTCATAACGTTTGTGTCGTCAGTTGGTTGTTTTTTAGCAAAATTGCCCAAAGCGGTGTGGGGGACGACACTACGTGGATGGTCAAGGGGGCGCAAATGGCTTTACGTATAGCGGGATGTAAAAAATGAAATGCCGTCTCTGGTGGTGCTCCCAAAGACGGCAAAAAGAACCGATTGGCAGGGTGTCAGGCGCTTTTCTGGCGAGCAAGGTGCAGGCGTCGGGCCAGCAGGAGCAGCTCGATCATGGCAAACAGAATCAGGCTATAGCCCAGCAGCTCGACCACTTCTTCTGCCACATCCTTGAAAACCCGGACGTACTGCTCCTCCAATACGGCGCGCCAAAACACTTGCCTGCCATATAGACGTGAAAATACATAAGTAACCAGTACGCCGCCTGCAAACAGCCCAAAGGCAAAGCTATTGCTGAAGTGGCGAAACTCCTCCAGAAAACGCTGGCGCTGGTACACGACCCAGGCCAGTGAGGGGAGGATGATCATGGCGACCAGGATTTTCCAGGTATGCCGTGCGATGTACTCATCGAGAAAGTAGTCCTGCTCACGTACCAGCGAGGCAGCGAGGAAGGCCAGCAGCAGCAGGGTCACCGTGGGCCATACTTTCAGCACATGGCGTACGTAGAGGAGCAGGGTACAGCAACTGATCAGAATGAAAGTCTGGGTCAGCTCGGTGAACCCCAGCTCGGTATAGCGCACGCTAGGCAGATACAACGCTTCCAGATACGCGCCCTGGGCGATGCCTCCGATGAAGAGTATATAGAGTGTCGCGCGCAGCAGCGCAGTGCGAAAATCAATAGGCCAGGAGGGTGGCATCACGGTTCCTCTACGTCAGGCGAAATCAGTCAAACAACAAACATACATGAATGCATGTCCATTATATCGTCACTTTTCTGTGCTGACACGTCGAACGTGCCAGGAATGTCTCGACGAATGGCGAGCAACACTGCAAAGTAACGACATGAAAGCAATAACGACCGTTGAGGGGCGGATGTCACCATGGCCATTAGCGTCTTTGATCTGTTTCGGATAGGCATTGGCCCGTCCAGCTCGCATACCGTGGGGCCCATGCGCGCGGCGCGGGATTTCGTGATGGCGTTGCCGGAAGCGCCCGTGTCACGGCTGGTGGTGCGGCTGCACGGGTCGTTGGCCGCGACTGGGGTAGGCCACGGCACCGACAATGCGGTGGTGATGGGCCTGATGGGTGAAATGCCCGAGTCCATCGAGCCCGACAGCATTGCCGGACGCCTGGCGGCGCTGGACGACGGGACGCCACTGACGCTGCCCAATGGGCATTCGCTGCCCTTCGACCGTGCGCGAGACATCGAGTGGGACGAGACCTGTCTGGCCTTTCATCCCAATGCCATGGTGATCACGGCCTACCAGCAAGAGCGGGTCATCGCGACCAACACTTACTACTCGCTGGGCGGCGGCTTCTATGTCGACCAGGCCTGTGCCGATCAGGGCGGGCTGGATGAGGACAAGACGGCGCTGCCTTATCCGTTCGAATCGGGTAACGAGCTATTGGCACTGTGCCAGGCGAATGATTTGCGTATCAGCCAGCTGATCCTGGCAAACGAGAAAGCCTGGCGCAGCGAAGACACCATCCGTACCGAACTGCTGAAGATCTGGCACGCCATGCGTGACAGTATCGAGAACGGGTTGAAAGCCACCGGGCGGTTACCCGGCGGGCTGAATGTGCGCCGTCGCGCCAACGCCCTGCATCAGCAACTGCTTTCGCCGCCCGCCCAGCAGCGTCTGATCGTCAGCAGTTTCAGCGTGATGGATTGGGTCAACCTGTTTGCGCTGGCCGTCAATGAAGAGAACGCGGCCGGCAAGCGCATGGTCACGGCGCCCACCAATGGGGCTGCCGGTATCGTTCCGGCGGTGTTGGCCTATTACCTGAAGTTCGAACCCGACGCCTGCGATGCCGACGTGGTCGATTTTCTGTTGGCGGCGGGCGCCATGGGCATACTGTGCAAGAAAAACGCCTCGATCTCCGGGGCGGAGGTGGGCTGCCAAGGGGAAGTCGGCTCGGCGTGCGCCATGGCGGCGGCCGGATTGGCCGAAGTGCTGGGCGGTACGCCGCGGCAGGTAGAAAACGCTGCGGAAATTGGCCTGGAGCATAACCTGGGGCTGACCTGTGACCCGGTGGCGGGGCTGGTGCAGGTCCCCTGTATCGAGCGCAATGCCATTGCGTCGGTCAAGGCCATCAATGCCGCCCGCATGGCGCTGCATGGTGATGGCGACCACTTCGTCTCGCTGGATAAAGTGATCAAGACCATGCGCGATACCGGACGCGACATGCAGGACAAATACAAGGAGACCTCCAAGGGAGGGCTCGCGGTCAACGCCATCGAGTGTTAATCCGGCAGCGCGTGTCAGGCCTGGGGCAGGGTGCGGCCGATATTGGCCACCAGATAGTCCACCAGTTGACGAATCTTGGGTGACAAGTGGCGGTGGCGCGGGTAGACCGCCCACACCGCCGTATCGTGGTGCTGGAAGGGTTCCAGCACCGAGATCAGTTCACCATTGGCCAGATGCGGAGCGACGTAGTAATCCGGCAACTGAGCCAGGCCCAGCCCTTTCAGGGCCGCATCCAGCAGGGCTGGCCCCGAGTTGCCGCTCCAGCATCCCTCCACCTTGACCTCTCGCCGCTGGCCGTTCACTTCGAACAGCCAGTTGGGGCGCGACCCCAGCAGGCAGCGGTGTTGGCTCAGCTCGCCCAGCGTGTGGGGGCGGGGCGCCTGACGAAAATAGGCCTGTGAGCCCACCACGTATTCGCGGCGTTCGCACAGCCGCCGAGCAATCAGGCTGGAGTCTTTCAGCACCCCCATGCGAATGGCGATGTCGAAACCCTCTTCGATCAACTCCACCGGGCGATTGGTGAAGTGCATGTGTACTTCGAGCTGAGGGTGCAGGCGCTGGAAATCATTGACCAGCGGGGCAACGTAGCGCTCGCCGAAGGTCGTTGCCGAGGTCAGTTTCAGTAGCCCATGGGGTTTGGCCTGCAGCTCGCTGATTGCCTGCTCGGCATCACGCAGCCCATCGAACAAATGGCGGCAGTGCTCCACGTACAAGGCCCCGGCATCGGTCAGCCGAATCTGCCGTGTGGTGCGATACAGCAGCTGAACGCCCAGCTGATTCTCCAACTGGCTGACCAGCCGACTGATATGCGAGGTGGACACCTTCAAGTGGCGAGCCGCGGCCGAAAAGGTGCCGAGCCGTACGACTTCCACGAACGCTTCGATACGATCCCAGCGCTGCATGGCGCTCCTCATGTCCATCTGGCGGTGAAGGGTGGCAGCGAATGAGCAACGCGATTGTTGCTCAGTGGCAATAATCTTGTGAGTGTATCCCACTTTATCCCTTTCGCCTAGCTGGCCTACACTGCAAGCACGTTTATCCATCCACTTTATCGAGCGCTGTTGCGCCCAGCCAGTGGAACGTCGCTGCGCAACACCTCGGGGAGATTTGCATGAAATCACGTGCTGCGGTTGCACTCGAAGCGGGCAAGCCGCTCGAACTGGTCGACATCGATGTGGAAGGCCCCAAGGCGGGCGAGGTGCTGGTGAAGATGGCGGCCACCAGCGTCTGCCATACCGATGCCTATACCTTGTCGGGCGCCGACCCGGAAGGCAACTTCCCGGCGGTACTGGGCCACGAAGGTGCGGGTATCGTACAGGAAGTGGGCGAAGGCGTGACCAGCCTGAAGCCAGGCGACCACGTCATTCCGCTATATACCGCTGAGTGCGGCAAGTGCAAATTCTGCCTGTCCGGCAAGACCAACCTGTGTGGCAGCGTGCGCGCTACCCAAGGTAAAGGGGTCATGCCCGATGGCACGTCGCGCTTCTCGCTGGAAGGCAAGATGCTGCACCACTACATGGGCACCTCCACCTTCAGTGAGTACACCGTGCTGCCGGAAGTCTCGCTGGCCGTGGTTTCCAAGGAAGCGCCGCTGGACAAGATCTGCCTGCTGGGCTGCGGTGTCACCACAGGGATTGGTGCCGTGTTGAACACGGCCAAGGTCGAGCCGGGCTCCACCGTTGCCGTGTTTGGCCTCGGGGCGATCGGTCTGGCGGTGATCCAGGGTGCCGTGATGGCCAAGGCCGCCAGGATCATCGCCATTGATGTCAATCCGGACAAGTTCGAGCTGGCCAAGCAGTTCGGGGCGACGGACTTCGTCAACCCGAAAGACTACAGCGACCCGATCCAGCAAGTGATCGTCGACATGACCGACGGTGGCGTGGACTACTCCTTCGAGTGCATCGGCAATGTCAACGTGATGCGTTCCGCCCTCGAGTGCTGCCACAAGGGCTGGGGTGAGTCGATCGTCATTGGCGTGGCGAGTGCCGGTGAAGAGGTCTCCACGCGCCCCTTCCAACTGGTCACCGGCCGGGTATGGAAAGGCTCTGCGTTTGGCGGCGTGAAAGGGCGTAGCGAGCTGCCGGGTTATGTAGACCGTTATATGAACGGCGAGCTGAACATCGACGACTTCATTACCCATGACATGCCCTTCGAGAAGATCAACGAAGCCTTCGATCTGCTCCATGCCGGCAAGAGCATTCGTACCGTTCTGCATTACTGAGTATGATGAAAGCAGCCTGAAAGAACGCGGCCGGGGCGACCCGCCGCGTTTCACTGTTTAAGGAGCCTGCCTATGAGCATGAGTGAAACGTTGGAGCTGGTGTCGGCAAACCGCAGTTTTGGCGGTTGGCACAAGCGCTACCGCCACTACTCCCGAGCCCTGGACTGCGACATGGTCTTTGCGGTGTACCTGCCGCCACAAGCCGAAAACGAGCGGGTGCCCCTGCTGTGGTGGCTGTCGGGGTTGACCTGCAATGACGAAAACTTCATGCAGAAAGCCGGCGCGCATCGCATTGCGGCAGAGCTGGGCGTGGCGATCGTATGCCCGGATACCAGCCCGCGCGGCACGGAGTTGCCCGGCGAGCATGAAAGCTACGATCTGGGGTCCGGCGCAGGTTTCTACGTGAACGCCACCCAGGCGCCCTGGAAGCCTCACTACCGCATGTACGATTACGTGGTCGAAGAGCTGCCGTCCGTGGTGCGTCAGCATTTTCCGGTCAATGGCCGCGAGTCGATCAGCGGGCACTCCATGGGAGGGCACGGTGCATTGATTCTGGCGCTGCGTCATCCGGGGCGCTTCCGTTCGGTATCGGCCTTTGCGCCGATCGTGAACCCGATGAACTGCCCTTGGGGGCAAAAAGCCTTCACCAGCTACCTTGGGGAAGATCAGACCCGCTGGCGCCAGTACGATGCCTGCGAGCTGGTGGCCAATGGCGCTTCCCGGCAACGGTTGTTCATCGATCAAGGGGAAGCCGATCAGTTCCTGGAAGAGCAGCTGATGCCCGAGCGTCTGGAAGCGGTATGCGCCGAGCATGATCACCCGCTAACGCTGCGCCGTCAGCCAGGCTACGATCATAGTTACTTCTTCATCGCCTCGTTCATCGAGGACCATTTGCGCTATCATGCGGAGCACCTCATGAAACGTTAAGGGTACCGAGACATGGTCAATCGCGCGCTGCGCCGAGTTCTTCGTCTGCTTTGGCGTCTTGTTTGGCGTGGCGCGCTGGCCTTTGTGCTGCTCTCGGTGGCGCTGGTGTGGCTGTTTCGCTTCGTGCCGCCGCCGGGTTCCATGGTGATGGTGGAACGCAAGGTACAAAGCTGGGTCCATCGCGAACCCATCACCATCCAGCACCAGTGGCGTAGTTGGGACAATCTCTCGAATAACGCCAAGCTGGCGGTGATTGCCGCCGAGGACCAACGCTTCCCGATTCATCGTGGTTTCGATGTGGTGGAGCTGCGTCGTGCCTGGGAGGCCAGCCGCGATGGCTCGAGGCTGCGGGGAGCCAGTACGCTCAGCCAGCAAACGGCCAAGAACGTTTTCCTATGGAGTGGGCGCAGCTGGCTGCGCAAAGGGCTGGAAGCGTGGTTCACCCTGCTGATCGAAACCTTCTGGAGCAAGCAGCGGATTCTGGAGGTGTACCTGAACGTGGCCGAGTGGGATACCGGGGTGTTTGGGCTGGAAGCTGCCGCCGACCACTACTTTGGTGCTTCCGGAAGTGCCTTGACCGAGCGCCAGGCCAGCCTGCTGGCGGCCATCCTGCCTAGCCCGCGCACTCGCAGCGCATCGCGACCCGACGCCCAGGTCGAGCGCCGCGGCCAGTGGATCCGCCAACAGATGCGTAATCTGGGTGGCACGGCTTACCTCGAACGGCTTTGAACCTTCTTCAATCGTATTGCTCGTCAGCCACGCTGGCCAGCACACCTACCTGTGGCCTGGCGAAATAGTACCCCTGCTGTACCGAAATGCCCAAGGCCAGCAGGCAGCGTGACTCTGCCCGTGTCTCGACCCCTTCGGCCACCAGTTGGGTGCCCAGCGTGCGCGCCAGGGCGACCAGGCTTTTGAGAATGGCCTGCCGCCGTGGATTGCCGTCGCAGCCCATGACCAGCTCTCGGTCTACCTTCAGCGTATCCGGTCGCAAATCGGTCAACAGGTTCAGGTTGGCATAGCCGTTGCCAAAATCATCCAACGACGTGGTGAACCCCATGCGGCGATAGCTATCGATGATGTCGCGCAGGTGTGTTCGGTCGACCACCCGTTCGGTTTCGGTGATTTCGAAGTTCAGCCGCTCGGTGGGCCAGCCCACCCGGCGTGATGTCTCCAGGGTGGATTGAATACAGGCTTCGGGTTCGTAAACGGCATTGGGTAGAAAGTTGATCGAGAGGCGCGCTTCCATCCCCAGCGCACTGGCCAATTCGATGGCTTTGACCCGACACGCCTGGTCAAAGCGATACAGCAGGTCGTCGGTCACCTGCTCAAGAATGGAAAAAGCGGACTCACCGTTGACGCCTCGTACCAACGCCTCGTAATAGATCACTTCACGACGTGCTACGTCCACGATGGGCTGAAAGGCCATGGTAAACGCGAACGGTACCGGTGTGTCGCAGCGGTTGCAGACGCCGTTTACCCTGGCGCAATGAGGTTGTGCTGTCATGTTCTTCCAAGCCCTGGAACGATCAAAATTATTAGGTTATTTGCTGGCGGATTTGACGACCATCACCACCCCGGCGATGGCAATGAGCATGCCGATGAGCCCCATCAGCGGCAGCCGCTCATCAAATAGCCACCACGCCTGTAGCGCGGTCACGGGAGGCACCAGATAAAAGAGGCTTGCCACGCGAGAAGCCTCCCCCTTCTTTATCAAGGCCATCAGTAACAGGATAGCGGCAATTGACAGAATCAGCACGAGCCAGCCCAGGGTCAGCAGGAAGGTTGTGCTCCACATTATGGAGCGGGTCTCGAACAACAGCGCCCCCAGGCCCAGCAGGGTGCCTGCTGCCAGGTACTGAATCACTGCACCCGACAGCAGCGGCATGCTGGTGCAGTAGCGTTTCTGGTACAGCGTGCCCAATGAAATACCCAGCAATGCGGCCAGTACACTGACCAGTGCCCCCATGCCAAAGCCGCTGAACAGCGAACTGCCAAACTCCAGTTTGCTACCCAGTACCAGGCAGATGCCCACCAGCCCCAGCGCCAGGCCTAGCCACTGCCGCGCGCCCAGGCGTTCGCCCAGCAGTGGGCCTGCACAGGCGGCGGTCAACAGCGGCTGCAAGCCCACCAGCAAGGCCGTCAAGCCTGCTGGCATTCCCAGGTAAATGCCATAGAATACGCCGCCAAGATAGGTGGCATGCACGAGCAGGCCCGAGACCCCGATATGCATCCATAGCCTTGGTGAACTCGGCCATGGAATGCGCATCAGCAAGGTCAGCGGTACGAGCAGCAGCAGCGTCAACACGAAGCGGATAAACAAAAACGTGAAGGGTTCGGCGTAGGGCAGGCCAAACTTGGCACCAATGAACCCCGTGCTCCATAACAGCACGAAGAGCCCAGGCATGGCAGCCAGCGCGAGCGAATGGCTGTGCATGTTTTGCAAGGCCTTGAAGTGGCTAGACATAAAGCTCCTATTGCCAGCGTGTTGTTTATCTGTTGTTGCGTTCTGTTCTTCTTGTAACGTGTTTTTACATAAAAGATTGAACCTGTGCCTGAACCACGCGTCCCACTGTGCACATTCATAACGCGCCAATGAGGTTTCTTACCATGCAACGTATGACTGCTTTGTTCTCTGCTGCTCTCCTTGCCACTGGCCTGATGGCGGGCACTGCCCACGCCCAGCAAGCCCAGGACCCGACACAAGATCCGATGGCGACCCAGCAGGCGCCTGCACAGGATTTTTCTGATCAGCAGCTACAGCAGTTCGCCGATGCTTCTCAAGAAATCGCCGTGATCTCTCAGGAGTACACACAGCGTCTGCAGGAAGCAGAAGACGAAGCTGCCCAACAGGAAGTTCGCGCTGAAGCCAATGACCGCATGATCGAAGTGGTCGAAGATAGCGGTCTGGACGTCGATACGTTCAATGCTATCGGACAATCCATCCAGCAGGATCCGGAAATGATGCAGCGTGTACAGGAAATGGCTAGCCAGTCATAAGCCTGTTGCCACCGCCTCTGGCGGTGGTGAACCATCGAGACAGGCAGGATAGTGCCAGATTTTCCTTAACGTGCGAAGTACCTGCCTGTTCTGTGGTCCAAAAGCCCAGCGCCAACGCGCTGGGCTTTTTTGCGTGGTTCACCCAGGTTGAAGGTTGTCCTCTACCGACGCACACGCCACACTAAATGGCTGATCATTAACCCTTTGAGCCTCTGCAGGAGAGCGTATGGACGTGGAGCTTCTGGAAATCCGCCAGCACATGGGACAGTTCCCGCCATTCGATGGGCTGTCCGATGAGCTACTGGACGCCATTGCCGCCCGGGTGGAGGTAAGTTACTTCAAGACGGGTAGCGACATTCTCGAGCTGGGCGCCCCCCTCGATGAGCTGTGCTATATCCGCAGCGGTGCAGTAGAAGTGTATCGGCGGCAGGGCGAGCTCTACAATCGTCTGGCAGAAGGAGACATCTTCGGTCATTTCAGCCTGCTGCGTAATCACAAGGTGCGCTTTCCTGCCAAGGCCATCGAAGATACGTTGATCTATTTCATACCCAACGACGTTTTCCAGCGGCTCTGTGAGGAAGACGATGAGTTTGCCGACTTCGTGGAGCTGGAGCGGCCACGGTTGGAAAGCGCTGCCGAACATCAAAAGAAGTCCAACGACATGATGGTCACGCGCATACGCAAGCTGGTGACACGTTATCCGGTGATGGTGGAGTCCACCACCAGCGTTCAGCAGGCGGCACAGCAGATCAGCGCTGCCCAGGCATCAGCCGTACTGGTGATCGAGGAGGGGAGCAATCATCCTCGCTACAGCTTTCAGGACAGCGAAGGCAAGACCTGGCAGATGTGCGGCATTCTCACCGACAGCGATTTCCGCACGCGGGTCGTGGCCGAAGGGCTGGCGCCCTCCACGCCCGTGGGCGATGTGGTCTCAGAGCGGTTGATTACCGTCCAGTCGGATGCCACGGTCTACGAGGCCATGCTGGTGATGCTGCGCAGTAACGTACATCACTTGCCGGTGTTGTATCGCCAGCGCCCGGTAGGTGTAGTGCATCTTTCCGATATCATTCGCTACGAGACCCATAGCGGGCTTTATCTGGTCAGCAATATTTTCAACCAGTCCAGCGCCCAAGGGTTGGCCAGGCTGTTGCCCGATGTGCGTGCTGCCTTTGTACGGATGGTGCAGGAGGGGGCCAATTCACAGATGGTGGGCAGCGCGCTATCGACCATCGGGCGCAGTTTTACCCGCCGTTTGCTGGAGTTGGCCGAAGAGTCGCTGGGGCCACCCCCGGTGCCTTACTGCTTCATGGTCAATGGGTCCATGGCGCGTAACGAGCAGAGCATCGTGACGGACCAGGACAATGCGCTGATCTTGTCCGATGATTTCGACCCGGACGAGCACGACGCGTATTTCCAGGCGCTGGCAGCCTTTGTCAGCGATGGATTGGCCGCCTGTGGCTACACCTATTGCAAAGGCGATGTCATGGCCACCAACCGCCAGTGGCGCCAGCCGCTGAGCGTGTGGAAACGCTACTTCCAGGACTGGATGGCCAACCCCACCCCGGAGAGGTTGCTGCACAGCTCGATCTTTTTCGACCTGGACAGTATCTATGGCGAAGAACACTACGTGGAAGCGCTTCAGGACCTGATCGCCCAGACGGCACCTCAGTCGCCGCTGTTTCTGGCCGCCATGGCGCGTAATGCCTTGAACCGTACGCCCCCGCTGGGCTTTTTCCGCACGTTCGTGATGGAAAAGGATGGCAAGCACAACAACTCCATCAACCTCAAGCGGCGTGGTACGGCGCCCATGGTAGACCTGATTCGTGTGCATGCGCTGGCCTGTGGCTCCAAAGCGCAGAACTCTTTTCAGCGGCTGAACGACATCAGCCAGACCCAGCTGTTGGCCACCGGGGTCAGCGACAAGCTGAGTTATGCCCTGGAGTTCCTGTGCATGTCGCGTATTCGCCATCAGGTCATCGACCTGCAGGAAGAGCGCGAGCCGGATAACAACATCGAACCCGAAAACGTCGAAGACAGCGAGCGGCACACGCTCAAGGATGCGTTTCAGGTGCTCAGCCATGCGCAGAAATTCCTGAAATTCCGCTATCCGATTCCCACGCAACGGCAGGGGCGCTGATATGCACGGTATTCGCCCACGCCAGAAAATCACTCAGGCCGACTGGGCTGGCTACATGGCAGCCCGCGCCCAGCGCGCGCAGGACGAGGCGCTGCAGCGCTTTTTCCGCACTCCCTTGCCAGACCCGGAGACTCCGCTGGCTCAGGTACCCATGGTGGCGCTGGACCTGGAAACCACCGGGTTGGACGAGCGTCGCCACGGTATCGTCAGCGTGGGGGCCGTGCCCTTTACGCTGGGGCGGATACCGCTTGCCCAGCGACGTTACTGGGTGGTGAAGCCTGCGCGGCCGCTGGACGAAGCCTCCATCGCCTACCACCATATCACCCACTCGGAGGTGGCTGACGCCCCTGATCTGGACGAGGTGCTGGATGAGCTGCTGGAGGTGCTGGCGGGCCGAGTGGTGGTGGTCCATTTTCGCAACATCGAGCGCCCTTTTCTGGATGCCGCCGTGAAGGAACGGCGCGGCGAGGGCGTGCTGTTTCCCATGATCGACACGATGTCGCTGGAGGCCAGGCTGCATCGGCAGACCCTGTGGGCGCGCTTTCGCCGCTGGCTGGGAAGGCCGCCGGTCTCGATTCGGCTCAATGCCAGCCGTGAACGCTATGGCTTGCCGCCCTACCAGGGGCACCACGCCCTGGTGGATGCGTTGGCCACCGCCGAGCTACTGCAGGCACAAATCGCCAACCGCTACTCACCGGATACGCCGCTCAAGGCGCTGTGGTGCTGACGGACTAGAGTGGGGGTAGTGGCAAACACAAAACGGGCAGCCCATGGGCTGCCCGTTTTGCGTAAGGCCAGCAAGAAACGCTGGCCAAGGAGGGATCAAACGGCTTTGGGTTCGCTCATCAGCCCTTTGATGATGGCGTAGCAGGCCACCAGCAGGATGATGGTGAACGGGAAGCCCGTCGATACGGCCATGGTTTGCAGGGCCGTCAGGCCGCCACCCAAGAGCAGGGCGATGGCAATGGCCCCTTCAATGATCGCCCAGAACACGCGCTGCGGCTTGGGAGCATCCACTTTGCCACCGGCCGTGATGGAGTCGATGACCAGCGAGCCCGAGTCAGACGAGGTCACGAAGAAGATGATGACCAGCAGAATGGCAATGAACGAGGTGATCTGCGACAGCGGCAACTGCTCCAGCATCACGAACAGCTGCAGGTCCACACCGGCGTCACGCACGGCTTCGATACCCTGGCTCACGTACTGGTCGATGGCAGTGCCACCGAACGTGGTCATCCATAGCACCGAGACGATCGAAGGCACCAGCAGCACCGAGATCAGGAATTCACGAACGGTACGGCCACGGGAAACCCGCGCGATGAACATGCCGACGTAGGGTGACCAGGAGATCCACCAGGCCCAGTAGAAGGCAGTCCAGCCCTGGCTGAAGTTGGCATCTTCACGGCCAAAGGGGTTGGAGAGGGCCGGTAGATGCACCACATAGTTGATCAGGTTTTCGAAAAAGCCCGTGGCAATCAGTAGGGTGGGGCCTACCGCAATGACGAAGAACAGCAGTGCCGCCGCCATGGCGATGTTGATTTTCGACAGCAGCTGTACGCCTTTGTCGACCCCGGCAACGATAGAGCCGATGGCAATGATGGTGATGCCGATGATCAACAGGATCATGGTGACATCGCTTTCCGGTGCGCCGAACAGGTAGCTCAAGCCAGCAGCGGCCTGGGTAGCCCCCAGTCCCAGCGAGGTCGCCAGACCGAACAGCGTGGCAAACACCGCCAGAATATCGATCAGGTGCCCTGGCCAGCCCCATACGCGCTCACCCAGCAGCGGGTAGAACACGGAGCGCATCGACAGCGGCAGACCCTTGTTGAAGGAGAACAGCGCCAGCGACAGCGCGACCACGGCGTAAATGGCCCACGGGTGCAGACCCCAGTGGAAAATGGTCGCGGCCATGCCCAGCGCAGCGGCAGCAGCCGTGTCACCTTCGGCCCCGGCCAGCGGTGCCCAGTCTCCGCCGTCCAGCGAGGTGCCAAAATGGGTCAGCGGCTCGTTGACGCCGAAGAACATCAGCCCGATGCCCATACCCGCCGCAAACAGCATGGAAAACCAGCCGGTGTAGGTGAAGTCAGGCTTGGCATCTGCCCCGCCGATACGAATCTTGCCGAGAGGGGATACGATCAGCCCCAGGCAAAGCAGCACGAAGATATTGGCGGCCAGGATGAAGAACCAGGCCAGGTTGCCGGTTAGAAAACCGAAAATAGAGTCGTAAAGCGGTGCGATGGTGTCCTGTAGCGCCAGCGTGAGGATCACGAACAGCAGTACCACCAGCGCCGAGATGGTAAATACCTTGCCGTGCAGGTCAAGGCTGAACCCCATGGTGCTGGTGGTAATGTTGTCCTGACCGATCACGTAGTCGGTATCGATCAGGTTGGCCGGGCCATCTGGGGCAGGAATGCCCTCCGAGACCGGCTCTTCAGGGGGACGTTTAGCGTCTGGGTTTTCCACAAAAGCCTCTCCATGTTGGACAAAAACTGCCGAAGGTGACGGGACGGACCCATGGCAGGCGAATGATGCAATTACTAGGGTAGCAAATGTTGATTAATGTTTATCAACGCAACCGCGACGTATCATGAGTGGAAAGCGTCAGTCGGGTAGCGAAAGCTTTTATAATGTGAAAGCGTGATTTTTTATTTTTTTGATTAAAAATTATTATACATGGTCTGTGCCGGTGTGTCACAACGCGACCGGTAGCTGAGCTGAAAAATGCCACATGTGTCATTTTGAACCTGCCAGATGCCAAGTCGACAGCAACAGTTGGTGTTCATTTTTTGTTTTTAAATTACTGTTTTTATTTTATTTTTATTTTTTATCGCGCTTTTGGCGTGCTGTGTGCAGTTTCTTGGTAAGACTCAGGTCAAGCAACATCTAATCAGTAGTGGAGGCAACTCTTATGGATAAGCAGATTCCCCAGACAACCAAGCGTCGTCCTCGTGTATTGACGCTCTGCATGCTCGCCGCAGCGGTCAGCACGCTGGCATTGGCAGGTTGTGGAAATGGTGAAGATGAGATGCCCCCGGCTCAGCAGCCCGAGACCATGGAACAGGATGCGACCTCAGGCCAAGTGCCCGGTACTACCGAAGGTGACAGCATGATGGGTGAAGAACCCGCTGGCACCATGGGGGACGACCCCATGGCCGCCGATCCAGGTTTGGAAGATGATGCGGCAGCCACCCAAGAGCCTATGCCCGGTGAGGGCGCTGATATGACCGACCCGCAGGAAGAACCCGGTTTCGGTGAAGGCACCGACCCAATGCCCGGCGCTAATGACGAAGTGCCTGCGGATGATGAAGACGACATGACCACGACTCAGTAAGGTTTACCGCTCCCTACGATGGCAGGTCGCCCAGCTGTCTGTTCCCTGCGGCTGCTCCACACGGCCTGTCATCCTTTCGCCCCCGCGCCCGCGGGGGTTTTTTTGCATCCTGGTCAGTAGCCGCTAAAGTTAAACAGGCAGGCGTTAAACAAGCAGGTGTTTGGCCTGCCAAATGAATTCAACGATTTCGCTTTCAATAGGGGCGTTTTCAAAAAGAAATTTTCAAAAGGGAAGGAGCACGACATGAAGTCACCAAAGCACCAGCGTGTATATGCAATGTTGTTCAGTGCGCTCTTGATGACCGGTGTATTGGCGGGGGGTGGCGACAGCTCGCCGCCTAACGGAGAGCCCGAACCGGAAGAGCCAATGAGCACCGGCCCCATGGCCAATGATGGCACCACCCCTGAAGAGACTCCTGGGGAGGGCGTGGATAATTAGGTTCTACGAAGACTGGAGTGAATCAATTGGCCTCCCACAGGGTGATTCAGGCAAGGTGCTTGCTCAGGTTGTGGGAGGGAGCTTCAGCTCGCGATGATTCCAGCACCCAGCTTGATATGGGTGCCCGCTCAGACAGTCGCCCAATAAAATTGGCCTCCCACAGGTGGGCTGGGCCATGGCTTTCACATGGCTATCCACCATAAACAAGGTTCATCGCACTTTGCCGGGAATTGCTTCGCTTCAACGAGACCGCCCCCTGACATGGGGGCGGTTTCGTTATGGCTCACTCGTCGCTGTCTTCCAGGCGACGGTAGAGCGTTCGCCGCGCGATGCCCAGAACTTCCGCGGTACGGCGCTTGTTGCCGCCAGTGGCTTCCAGTACTTTGCGGATGTAGCGTTTCTCCACCTCTTCCAGACTGGGCCAGCGGGCCGGCGCAGGGGCCGGTGCCGAGGTGCCGGGCAATACTTCGCCACTCAAGGTCGGCGTGGGGTCGTCACCGTTTTGCTGATGGACCTGGTCGCGTAGACGCTCGGGCAGGTCCTGGTGCTTCAACAGGCCCTCCTCACTCAAGGTCACGGCCCGCATGA
Source organism: Vreelandella stevensii S18214 (assembly GCF_000275725.1). Lineage (GTDB taxonomy): Bacteria > Pseudomonadota > Gammaproteobacteria > Pseudomonadales > Halomonadaceae > Vreelandella > Vreelandella stevensii. The sequence continues at coordinate 243,587 of NZ_AJTS01000049.1, forward strand.
TGGCGTTTTCCAGCTCGCGCACGTTGCCAGGGTAAGTGTAGTTGAGCAGGCTGTTGAGTGCTTCGGGCTCGATATGCTCCACCTGTTTGTGCTGAGACTCGGCGTGTTTGTCGATCAGCGCAAAGATCAGGTGTTCCACATCGGTGCCGCGCTCGCGCAGGGGAGGAATACGCAGCGAGAACGTTTCCAGACGATAAAACAGGTCGCTACGGAAGTTCTCCTGCTCGATCTCCTTTTCCAGGTTGCGGTGGGTGGCCGCAATGATGCGCACGTCCACCGGTTCCTCGCGCTCCCCGCCCACCGGGCGAACGGTCTTCTCTTGCAGAGCACGCAGCAGTTTGGCCTGCAGGTTGATCGGCATTTCACCAATTTCATCCAGGAACAGGCTGCCCCCCTGGGCGCTCTGGAACAGGCCCTTGCGGGCTTCGTTGGCGCCGGTGAAAGCGCCTTTGACATGGCCGAAAAACTCGCTTTCCATCAGGTCGGCGGGAATGCTGGCGCAGTTGACGGGCACAAAAGGCGCGTCGTGGCGGCTGCTCTCCTGATGAATGGCCCGCGCCAGCAGTTCCTTGCCGGTACCGCTTTCACCCAGAATGAGAATGGGGGCGTCGCTTTTGGCCAGCCGTGAGGCATCGTGAAACAGCGACTGCATCGCCGGGCTTTTGCCCACGATGCCATGGAAGTGGCTCAACTCGGTATCGTGGGACAGCGAAAGGCGCTGGCGCTCCAGCACACGAAACACCGCTTCGCGAATCGCATCCAGATCCAGTGGCTTGGTCAGAAAATCGTCGGCCCCCAGCTTCAGGGCTTCCACGGCCTGGTCGATGGTGCCAAACGCGGTAATCACGATGATGCCCAGCTCGCTGCCGCTCTGGCGAAGCTGCTGCAAGAGCTGAATGCCGGTCATGCCCGGCAGCCGTACATCGGTGATCATCATCGCCACCGGGGTATGGCTAAGTAGCGCAATGGCTTCTTCGGCGCTGGCGACGCCTACGGTTTCATAACCCGCGTCGTGAAGCTCCTCTTCCAATAACTCACGTATAGCGGCGTCATCTTCCACCACCAAAAGCGGTAACAGGTGTTCCTGATGGGTCACAAACGTTGTCCTCAAGCGGATGCGGTTTCACAAAGGGGCAGCGTGATCTCGAAGCCAGCACCGCCCAGGGTGCTGTCAAAAACGCCAATCGTCCCGCCGTGGTCGTTGATAATGCGGTGCACCATGGACAGCCCTAGGCCACTGCCTTGCCCCACCGGCTTGGTGGTGAAAAAGGGGTCGAATACCTGATGGTGATGGGAGGGCGGTATGCCTGGCCCGTTATCCTCTACCCATAGCGTCAGCTCTTCCTCATGGGCCTCGGCGCGGACACGAATATGGCTCACGTCGGGCGCTTGCGCTGCATTGCGAAACAGGTTGGTCAGCACCTGGATGATCTGCTGGCCATTGACCAGTAAATGGGGGGTCGGTGTCGGAAGATCAATATCCAGGCGAATATTTCTTGGCTCCAGCTCTTCCTCGACCAGCTCGCTGGCACTCAGGATAAGCTGGTCCAGCGCCTGATTTCCTTTCTCTACGTTATGTTGTCGGCCCAATTCCATCAATTGGCGCACGATTTCGACGATGCGTTCGACTTCGCCGCGTATTCTGCCCAGCCGGGCGCGCTCATCGTCGCTGATGGTGTCCCGGCGTGCCAGGCGTTGGGCCTGGCCGTTGATGACGGTGAGCGGTGCGCCGATTTCATGGGCAACCCCTGCCGCCAGTACGCCCAGTTCGGCCAGTTTCTTGGATTTGCGCAGGCGCTTTTCGAGTTCGATCTCGCGGCGCTGACGATCCTCGATATCGCGGTCCTTCTCGGCCATGGCGTCCAGCATGCCGTTCAGGCCTGAGGCCAGGCGACGGTATTCGGTAGGGCCATCCGCGGTGGCCCGTTGGCTGCGGTCGCCGTCCTCTACCAGCAGCATGACGTGCAGCAGCCGGTTCAGGGGGCGCTCGATGTAACGCCGGAAGCCCCACCAGATGCTGAACACGATGCCCGCCGCACCGATGACGAAGACCAGCACGGCCACGATGCTGATGAAGCCGGTATAGTTTTCGATGCCGGTATTCAGGCGGTTGACCTGCAACACGCCCTGCACGCTGCCATCCTGGGTGCGCAGCGGGATCAGTGCCGAGTAGTAGGTCCAGCCCTCCTGCTGGCGATAGTTGCTGTAGAGGTCATCGCGTTCGATGACTTTCCGGATCTCTTCAGGGGTGAACAGGTCCTTGCCCAGCCCCAGGCCGTATACTTCGCGTCCATGGGTGTCGAACACATAGGCACCGTAGATACGGTGAAACGAGAAGGCCGACTGCAGGGCCTCCTCCAGAGGGGTGGCGCTGTCGCGGGCCACCGCGTAACTCAGCGACGTGCTCAGCGCCCTGGTGATGATCTCCACCTCGGTTTGCAGCTTGGAGCGTACGTTATCCTCCAGCGACTTGATGGCCACCAGGCTGAATACCACCAGCACGATGAAAAGCGGCACAATCACCGTGAGAATGATCAAGTTACGTAAGCGCATCGTCTATCCGTGGTGGTCAGTGAGTAGAAGCATCCTCGCGGCGATGGCGAGCCAGCCAGCAGGGCGTCCCTTGGCTGGCGTGGAGGCAGTAAGCGGGAAGACGTTCAACACAGCGGGCTGACGTTCGGACATGGTCGATTCTCCGGTCACGTTGGCTAGGTGGGTCGGTTCAGTCTAGCAGTGACTGCGACATGGGGGTGGGGTTCCCCATCCTACATCAGTAGGGCCAGCAGCAGTGGCAGGTAAATCAGTGCCAGCAGCGTAGAGCAGAAGACCAGGCTGGCCACATAAGCGGGCTCGCGCTGGGCGCGTTGGGCAAACAGATAATTGAACACGGCCACCGGCATGCACATCTGTACCACGAGGATGCTTTGTGCCAAGGGCGGCAACCCCAGCCAGGCGGCGATGAACCAGGCCGTTACGGCGGCCAGCGGGATGCGGATGAGGCTGAAACCCACGCCGGAGCGCAGGCTCTTGACCTGGATGCTGGCCAGTGAAACTCCCAGGGTAATCAGCATCAGCGGCACCGTGAAGCCCGACATCAGATCCACGGTATTGGCCAGCCAAGGGGGCAGCGGCGTGTCGGTGAGCAGCAGCGCCATGGCGATGACGATGGCATACACGGTGGGCGTTTTGGCCAGCGTCTTGAGCGGATTGCCCTTGGTATCCAGTACTGCCCCTAGGGTGAACTGAAACAGCGAGACGGTCACCATGACCGTGATGCCGTAGGCAAACCCGGCGCTACCGAAGGCATACAGCACCACCGGCAGCCCCATGTTGCCCGTATTGGGGTACATCATGGGGGCGATGACCACCCGCCAGTGGTAGCCCAGCAGCCTGGCCACCAGAAAGCTGGCGGCCCCCATGGTCAGGATGACCAGCGCAGTGGCCAGCATGACATGGCCAAAGGTGCCTGCATCGATATTGGCCCCGGACAGCGATGCCAGTACCAGCGCCGGGGTGCCGATGTTGAAGACCAGACGCGTAATGAAATCGACGGGGTAGGGGTGCCCAAGGCGTACCCAGGCATAGCCAAGTCCAGCGCCTGCCAGTACAGGGGCCATGACAGCGAACAGTTCGGCGAGCATCAACGTTCCTTGACGGGGTTCAGCGCTCTATTGTCGGTAATAATGCACCCCTCAGGCAAGCAGGGTAGCGGAGTGTCAGGCATTGACCCGTGGGCGAGTGGTTTGCCACTCGGCAGGGACTTGTTCGCGCAGAAACTCCAGCAGGGCGTTGACTCGCCGGGAGTGCTGGCCGTAGGCGTATAGCATGGTGATGGGCAGGGCCGCAGGCTCCCAGCCCGGTAGGCAGCGCACCAGATCCCCCGGGTGATGCGTTTCGCGCCGTGCCACTACCCAGTGAGGCAGCAGGCCAATGCCCTGGCCATAAGCAATGGCATCGATGTGCAGTACCGTGAGATCGACGCGTAATCGCGAGCGGGGCGCATCGAACAGGTAGTCGGGATGCTCTGAATGATGCAGCAGCAGCCCGTTGGAAGCCGTATCCAGCAGGTCGATCCAAGCGTGCTTGCCAAGTTCGCTGGGGTGCTGTGGGCGGCCTGCCTGTTTCAGATAGCCTGGGTTGGCATACAGCCCCCGCGAAAGATACCCCAGCCGCTCCTGATTGAGCCCGCATTCGTGATTGGCTCCCAACCAGATATGCACGCTGTTGCTGTGCATCTTGCTGGGCGGCGTTTCGCGGGTGTGCAGGGTCAGCTCCACTTTGGGGTAACGCGTCAGAAAGGCATCCACGACCCCCGCCATCCAGCCTCGGGCCAGGGCGCCATGCACTTCCAGGGTGACCTTGCCGCTGATCTCTTCACGCAGCTCGGCCAGCGCCTCCTGGCTATGGGCTGCCATGGCCAGCAGCTCGTTGCAGTAGCTGTGGAACAGCAGCCCCGCTTCGGTCGGGATCAAGCGATTGGCCTGGCGCCGCAGCAGCGGCTGATTCAGGCGGGCTTCCAGTTGGCTGATGCGACGGCTCAGGGTGGACTTGGCCAGCCTCAGCTTCTGGGCGCTGCGGGTCAGGCTACCCGTCGACATCACATCGGCAAATGCGGCAAGTTCATCGAAATCGTACATGGCACGGCCACCGAGCTGAGTCATGGAGCGAATAGTGTGCCATTTATTTTGATGAATGAAAATAATTTATATTTGTGTTTGTATTTGAGGTTTGGAAAAGGTCTTCTCAGCTGCGGATAAAAAAAGCCCTGGCACCAGGCCAGGGCATCAATTCAGCATTGAAACAGTAAGGGTCGTAGGCGACCTACGATCAGAACTCGTAAGTAGCAGACAACCAGAAGCTGCGACCGTTCAGCGCAACACCGTCAGTGGAGCGGCCGGTTTGGGTGTAGCGGTAGGCTGCGTAGGTGTCACCGTTGTGCTCGAAGGTGTCGTAGGCGGTGAAGTCCTTGTCCAGCAGGTTCTGGACCGCGCCGGTCAGCCGCACGCTGTCGGAGAAGCGGTAGGTGCTGCGCAGGTTGAACAGCTCATACCCGTCCAGCTTGTTGCCTAGCTGTTGATACAGTGAGAGCGTTTCACCCGACGTGGGCAGGCCTGCCGAGAAGCGCTCGCGAGAAGAGTAGTACTCGCCTTCCAGCGTGGTGCTCCAGCGGTCGTTGACCTGCCAGGTGAGGTCGGCGGTCAGCTTGTGCTTCGGCGTGTTGGTCAGAATCATCCCTTCGTTATCGCCGGAGGTGATCTCGGAGTCGGTGAAGGTATAGCCGCCGCTGACACGCCAGTCCGGGGCGATCTGATAGTTGGCGCTCAGCTCGACGCCGCGGGTCTCGGCGCGGTCGATATTGGTCGACTGCCCGAAGCTCTCCTGCTGGGTAAAGTTGCCCACGCTCAAGCAGTTGGCCAGCCCTGCATAGGGCGTATTGCCATTGCTGTCGATGAACTGGCAGTTGGGAATATCGTCAGCATCGGCAATACGATCGCGGAACTGGGTGAAGAACAGCGTTGCCCCGGCAGAGAAACGCTCCTGATCGTCGTAGATGGCGCCAATTTCATAGTTGGTGCTTTTTTCCGGCTCCAGGTCCGGGGTGCCAATATTGACCGTTGCCCCCTGGCCGCCAAATCCGTTGATGCCATCATGCAGCTGGTTCAGCGTGGGCGTCTTGTAGCCTTGGCTGATACCACCTTTCAGCGTCCAGTGGGGCGTGGTGTTCCATACCAGGTAGCCGCGCGGGCTGAAGTGCCCGCCAAAGGCGTCGTGGTTTTCGTAGCGGCCACCCAAGGTCAGCGCCAGATCATCGCGCAGCAGCCACTCGTCTTCCACGAACGCGGCCCAGCTGTTCTGCTCGAAACGCTCGTTGCCTGCCGTACCGTCTTCCAGGCGGGCGTCGATGTACTGGCCGCCGACGGTCACCATGTGGTCACCCAGCGGGGCCACGAACTTGCTGTCGACCACGATATCGCGGTTTTCCAGCAGGCGGGGTTCGCCGCCTTGTGCCACGTAGCCGTAGTCGGGGGCATTGCCCGCTGGCAGGGTGCGGCCCAGGGTTTCGGTTTCGCTATGGCTGATGCTGCTTTCCCAGGTGCCCGCTTCGAAACGTCCGGTATGGCCAATGGCGACCTGATCGCGGTTGAAGCGCATTTCGTCTTCATAACCAAACACCCGCGCGGGGGTGTCCAGGTTGCCCAGGCGGCTGTCGCTGTTGTCGTAGGTCTGGCGGGAGCGCTCGGCATCCAGCCAGAATTCGTTCGTTTCATCCGGCGTGACGTTGATGCGCCCGCCGATGGAGTAAATGCGCGCTTCCGAGGGGCGCGGGTCGCGACCTGAGCTGTTCTCGATCATGCGCTCGGAGCTGTCGCGGTCAAACAGGCGGCCGCGTAGCTGCAGACCCACGGTGTCTTCCACCAAGGGGCCAGAGGCATAGAGGTTGATGGCGGAGCTGTTGCCTTCGTCGCGATTCTGCTGGAAGGAGTTTTCCACCGACACCGAGCCTGCCCAATCCTGGCCAACGCGGCGCGTGATGATGTTGATCACGCCACCCATGGCATCGGAGCCGTAAAGCGTGGACATCGGCCCACGAATCACCTCGATACGTTCGATGGCAGAAAGCGGGGGGATGAAGCTGGTGGCGGTCTCACCAAAACCGTTCGGGGTCACATCGCCAGAGGCGTTTTGGCGGCGGCCGTCGATGAGGATCAGGGTATAGCTGCTGGGCATGCCACGAATGGAAATGTTCAGCCCGCCGGTCTTGCCCGTGCCTGCGCGAACATCCACTCCCGGTACGTCAGCAATGGCTTCGGCAATGTTGGAAAACTGCTTCTGCTCCAGCTCTTCACGGGTCACCACGGAAATACTCGCGGGCGCGTTATTGAGCGTTTGCTCATAACCGGCCGCCGTCACGACCATGTTGTTGAGCTGGGCAGTTTCCTGAGCATTGACGGCGGTGGCGGTCATGCTGACAGCAATGGCGCTGGCCAGTGCAGAGCGTGTAAAGCGTGGCATGGTGATCCCCTGAGATGAAACTTATTTGCTAATGAAACTGATTATCAAAAGAGGTTGGGATTCTAAGAAGAAAAGTTCCCATGCGCGAGGCTGTTTCATCGAACGGTGCGTTGCATGAACCGAAACGGCCCCGAGTCGCCTTCAAGCGTTGCAAGATATGCAACGGTGCATTCGCGTAAATAAGGGTGCAAGTGCTGTTGAGAATCGTTACTATCTTTCCAACACTCAATCGGGAGAGGCTTTACATGGGCCGTACGTTGCAGCGCAGAGGGATCGGGCCTAGTGGGATCGGGCGTGATGTGATCGGGTTGGCGGGTAGAACAGTCGTGGCGCTGGTGGTCGGTAGCCTGATTGCCGGTGCTGCCCAGGCGCGCACCCTGGAGACCGCTTATGGCGAGGTCGAGGTCAACGACCACCCCGAGCGTGTGGTCACCCTTTACGAGGGGGCGCTGGATGCCTCGCTGGCCGCAGGCATTCTTCCGGTGGGCGCCGTGACCACTCGGGGCGGTGACAACGTGGCAGAGTATGTAGAAGCCTACCTGGGCGAAGAGCGCCCGGCCATCGTCGGCGTCGTGCGCGAGATCAACATCGAAGCCGTGCTGGCGCAACAGCCCGATTTGATTCTGGCGGCACCGCAGCTTCCCGAAGCCCAGTACCAGCTGCTGTCGCGTATTGCGCCTACTGTCGTACCTCACACGCAGCCGCTGGCGTCCGATAACTGGGAAGCCGAAGCCCGACTGTATGGCCAGGCGCTCAACCGCGAAGCGCAGATCGACGAGGCCATTGCCGCCGTGGAGCAGCGCGCCGCAGAGCTGGCCAGTGCCATCGCTGAAGCTGGAGTAGGCGGCACGGCCGTGCTGGCTCGCTGGATGCCCAGCGGCCCCATGGTGATGTCGAAGGACCTGATTGCCACGGGCCTGCTGGATAGCGTGGGCCTGGAGGTGCAGGACGCCGGGCTGACCAAGCCAGACAGCGCCCACAGCGACGTGCTCAGCCTGGAAAACCTGTCTCAGGTAGACGGTGACTGGCTATTTCTGGCGACGCTCAACGCCGATGGCCAGGCCGCGCTGGATGCCGCCCGTCAGAGCCCGGCATTTACACGCCTGAACGTCGTCGAAAACGACCGGGTCGTGCCGGTCAACGGCCAGCTCTGGAGCAGCGCCAACGGCCCGCTGGCGGCCCAGGCCATCCTGGATGACATCGAGAACGCGTTGTTGCCGTGATGTTTGCTGCTTTTATAGGGAGCAGCGCCGCCCGGCGCTGCTCCGCAACGACCTGGATGCTGATACTGCTCACCGCCTTGCTGGCGGTGTGTGTCGTTAGCCTTGTGATTGGCGCGGGCCAGGTGGGCCCTGCGCGCGTATTGGGGCTGCTGCAAGGCGTGGACGACAGCGAAGCGCTGTTCGTGGTGCAGGAGCTGCGCGCCCCTCGTACCCTGATCGGCCTGACCGTAGGCGTAGCCCTGGGGGTCGCGGGCGCACTGCTGCAGGCCGTTTCGCGCAACCCGCTGGCCGAGCCGGGCCTGCTGGGGGTCAGCGTTGGGGCGGCATTCGCCGTGGCGCTGGCGCTGGTGCTGGGGGCCAGCGCCGCTACCCTGCGTATCTCCGTGGCCCAGCTGGGCGCACTGATCGGCTGTCTGTGCGTGCTCAGCGTGGCGCGCTTTCGCGGTGTCGGCAACGACCCGGTTCGGCTGGTGCTGGCCGGGGCAGCGTTTTCCGGGCTGTTGGGCTCGCTCAGTTCCCTGATACTGCTCTACGATCAGCGCGCTGCCGATGAAATCCGCTTCTGGGTCGTGGGCAGCCTGGCGGGCCGCCGTTTGGAGGACTGGTGGGCGGTGCTCCCCAGCCTGGCGGTGGCGGCGGCCACGGTCGCGCTCATTGCCCGCCCCCTGGCGGCGCTGGCGCTGGGCGAGCGGGCAGCCAGCGGCCTGGGGCATCGCCCCGGGCTGATTCGCTGGCTGGCGATTGGCTGTGTGGCGCTGCTGGTGGGGGCGGCCACGGCCATTGCCGGGCCGATTGCCTTCGTCGGGCTGGTGGTGCCGTTCGTGGCCCGCGCCATTGCCGGGCCGGACATTCGCCGCACGCTCTGGTTCTGCCTGCCGATAGGCCCGTTGATCGTACTCACCGCCGATATCATCTCCCGGGTCATCGTGGCGCCTTCCGAACTGCCGCTGGGCGTGCTCACGGCGCTGTGTGGCGCACCGGTGCTGATTGCCGTGGTGCGCGCTCGCCGTTTACCCATGCTGTGACCCTCTCTTCATGCTGTGCAAGCCCGCTGCTTGCCTGGACGCTGACGCTATGAAAATGACGGCAAAATCGACGTTGGGTGCAAGGCCGATGTGGCCGATGACGACCCCCGCCCCCTTGGCCACGCCCGCTGCTACCCCGGCGGGCTATTGGCGTTTGCAGAGCACGTCAGGGCGCTACCATGTGTTGCTGGAGAAGCGTGCCGTGGCGGTGAATGCGGGGTTGCTGCTGGCGCTGATGGCCGCCAGCCTACTTTATTTGAGCCTGGGCAACGTGGCGCTGGCCCCTCGTGCAGTGCTGGCGGCGCTGGCCGGGCAGGGGGAGATGATGGCCACCTTCATGGTGCGCGAGCTGCGCCTGCCGCGCCTGCTGGCGGCGTGCTATACCGGGGCTGCCTTCGCCCTGGCCGGGGTGCTGATGCAGACCCTGGCCCGCAACCGCCTGGCCACGCCGGGCATCATCGGGATCGACAACGGCGCCACTGCCTTTGCCGTGGCCTCGGTGGTGGGGTTGGGGGTGGGCATTGCCCCACCTGCCATGGCGCTGGCCGGGGCCACCACGGCGGCTGTGCTGACGTTCGGCCTGGCGGCGGGTAGCGGTACTCAGGGCTATCGGTTCATCGTGGCCGGCATTGGGGTAGGGGCCGTGTTTGGCGCCATTACTCAACTACTGCTGGCGCGGGTCGCCATCGACACCGCCAATACCGCCTACCCGTGGACGGTCGGCTCGCTCAATGCACGGCCCAGCGGCAGCGTTCAACTGTTGGGCGTGGGGCTGCTGCTGGGCCTGGTGGCGGCCATGGCGCTGGCCCGCTCCCTGACCGTGCTGCGCTTCAAGGACGCCACGGCCAGTGGCCTGGGGGTCAGCGTCACCGCCCGCCGCTTTCAGGTGCTGATGCTCTCGGTGGTGTTGACCGCCTTCGCCGTTGCCGTGGCAGGGCCGGTGGGCATGGTGGCGCTGATTGGGCCTGAAATCGCTCGCTCACTCTCCAGCGCTCGCCATGTGCCGATTCTGGCCGCCACCCTGGCCGGGGCGCTGGTGATGGTGCTGGCCGACCTGGCCGGGCGAACCCTGTTTGCGCCCATCGAGATTCCGGTGGGCATCGTCACGGCCGTGGTCGGCGGCCCTTGGTTATTATGGATTTTAATGCGCCCGCAACGGAGTCGCCCATGAGCACTGCCCCCGGTTTACCCACCCTGGCCACCGACGCGCTCAGCATGAGTTATGGCCAACGCCAGGTGATCAAGGAGCTGGGCGTCGAGCTGCCCAGCGGCAAGGTAACGGCCATCGTTGGCCCCAACGGCTGTGGTAAATCCACGCTGCTCTCGGGGCTTGCCCGGCTGCATAAGCCCGACGGCGGCGCCGTACTGCTCGATGGCCACGACATTCAGCGCCTGCCCACGCGCCAGCTCGCCACCCGACTGGCGCTGCTGCCCCAGGAAGCCGTGGCCCCCGAGGGGCTCACCGTCACCGAGCTGATTCGCTTTGGCCGCCAGCCCCACCAGGGGTGGCTACGCCAATGGTCGGCGGAAGACCAGCAGGTCGTGCAGCACGCGCTGACCGCCGCAGGCCTGGAAGCGCTGGCCAACCGGCCGCTGGAAGCTCTCTCGGGCGGGCAGCGCCAGCGTGCCTGGATCGCCATGACCATTGCCCAGCAAACGCCGCTGCTGCTGCTTGACGAGCCCACCTCAGCGTTAGACCTGGGCCACCAGATCGAAGTCTTCGAGCTGGTGCGCACGCTGGCCTGCCATGGCCGCACTGTGGTGATGGTGCTGCACGACCTGGCCAGCGCCTGCCGCTACGCCGACCACCTGATTGCCATGCGCGATGGCCAGATCGTTGACCAAGGTGCGCCAGCCGATGTGGTGACACCAGCCTTGGTGCGCGCGCTCTATCAGGTAGAATGCACGCTGTTGCTGGACCCGGATACCGGCAGCCCGCTGCTCGCCAACGTGCGCCGCGCCGAACGTTCTGAATGAGCGGAGCCCCGTGCAGGGGCTCCAGGCCAAAAAATACATGACAACACGCTAAAAGGAACCCTCGTGGCCGCTTCAACGCCCAGTTCTTCCGCCAGTTCTGCCAACCAAAGTTTTCAGGCGTTGGTCAGGCTGCTGCGCTACGCCAAGGGGTATCGTCGGCGGATTACCGCTGCCACGATCTGCTCCATCATCAACAAGCTGTTCGATATTGCCCCGGAAATTCTCATCGGTGTCGCCATCGATGTGGTGGTCAACCAGGAGAACAGCTTCGTGGCCCGCCTGGGGTTCGAAACCCCGCACGAGCAGATCGCCATCCTCGCGGTGCTGACCTTCTTTATCTGGGCGGGGGAGTCGCTATTCGAGTACCTGTACCAGGTGCTGTGGCGCAATCTGGCCCAGCGGCTCCAGGCCGACCTGCGCCAGGATGCCTATGAGCACGCCCAGCGGCTCGACATGGCGTTTTTCGAATCGAAGAGCTCAGGCCAGCTGGTGGCCACCATGAACGATGACGTCAACCAGCTGGAGCGCTTTCTGGACGGCGGCGCCAACGCGCTGATTCAGGTGGGAGTGACCGTGGTGGCGGTGGGGGCCGTGTTCTTCGTGCTTTCCCCGCTGATTGCGCTGCTGGCCTTCACGCCCATCCCGCTGATCATCTGGGGAGCGTTCTTCTTCCAGCGCAAGGCGGGGCCGCTCTACAGCGAGGTGCGTGAGAAAGTGGGCGACCTTTCCAGCCGACTCTCCAACAACCTGAGCGGCATTGCCACCATCAAGAGCTTCACCAGTGAAGCCCGTGAGGCCGAACGCCTGCGCAGCGCCAGTGAAGCCTATGTAGATGCCAACCGTCAGGCGATCAGGGTCAGTTCGGCGTTTATTCCGGTCATCCGCATGGCCATTCTGGCGGGCTTTTTGGCCACCTTCACCGTGGGCGGCATGATGGCGCTCAACGGCAGCCTCAACGTAGGCGCCTACGGCGTGCTGGTGTTTCTGACCCAGCGCCTGCTCTGGCCGCTGACCGGGCTGGCCCAGGTCATCGACCTGTTCGAACGCGCCATGGCCAGCACCAAGCGTATCCTGGACCTGCTGGAAGTCCCCATCACGGTGAAAGACGACAGCACCCAGGCATTGGCCGCACCGGTGAAAGGCGAGGTGCGCTTCGAAGCGGTGAGCTTCCAGTACGAGGCCAGCCAGGTAGGCGTGAACGGGGTAGACCTGCACGTTCCGGCGGGCACCACGCTGGCCCTGGTGGGGGCCACGGGGTCGGGTAAATCGACGTTGATCAAGCTGCTGCTGCGCTTCTACGACCCTGCCAGTGGCCGCGTGCTGGTCGATGGCCAGCCCATCACCGAGGTCAGCATGCATTCGCTGCGGCAGGCCATCGGCCTGGTCAGCCAGGACGTGTACCTGTTCGAGGGCAGTATTCGCGACAACATCGCCTACGGCATGCCCGATGCCGACGAAGCCGCCATCATCGAGGCCGCCAAAACCGCAGAAGCCTGGAGCTTTATCGAGACACTGCCCCAAGGGCTGGACACCCCGGTGGGGGAGCGGGGCGTACGCCTTTCCGGTGGCCAACGCCAGCGCCTTTCCCTGGCCCGGGCGCTGCTCAAGAACCCGCCTATTCTGGTGCTGGACGAAGCCACCAGCGCCGTGGACAACGAAACCGAAGCGGCAATCCAGCGCTCGCTGAAGCGCATTGCCCACGGGCGTACGGTCATCATGATTGCCCACCGGCTTTCCACCATCGTGCATGCCGATGAAATCGTCGTGATCGAGAAGGGCCAGGTAGCGGAGCGCGGCAGCCATGCCAGCCTGCTACAGGCCGATGGCCACTACGCCGCCCAGTGGCGGGTACAAACCGGAGCCGCCCAAGCGGGCGATGTGGAAGTGCTGGGCCGCTAGGCCGTCACATGCCACGTACTCAGGCGCCGCCCCATGGGCGGCGCTTGCGTTTAGCGGTTCACCAACAGCGCGTTCAGGGTCACCGGCACATGCTCATCGATCTGCTGATAGCCCAGCAGGGAAAGCACCGTGCGCAGCGTGCTGTTGGCCATCAGGGCATTGCCATCCAGCGCCATCGGTTCGGCATGGGTGACACGCACTTCGTTCAGCCCGACGCGGGTAAAGCGCAGCGGCACTGCTTCCTCCTGGGTCAGCCGGTCGGTTTGGACTCGAAAGGTCAGGGTTTCCACAAGCTCCTCGCCCATGTCCAAGCGGTCCAGGCGCTCGGGTGGCATCTGTGCCACCAGCGTCACCAGCGGCGTATTGGCCAGCAGGCCCACCCACGGCGGCAGGTCACCCAAACGTTGAAGCACGTCGGTCTGGCTCAGCCGGAGCGGCAGGCGCAGCGTGCCATCGGGGGAGATATCGCCCTGCAAATTGCTCACGTGATGATGATGAGTTTGCGGCGCGCTACCGTCCAACTGGGTGATGGACGCCCGCACCTGCGATTGGGCAGGGTCCAACTGCCAGTCGGCCTGAACGGGCAGCGCCAGCAGCAGCGGAAAAAGAGCAATCAAGGCTTTCACAGCGTGTCTCCATAGAAGCAGTCATCAGCAGACCCCGGCCGCGCCGATTAGTGCCCGAAGGCCCGTGGGCAACCGCATCACGTCAGGTATCGCAGCCTGCCCGAAAAAGTGCCGCCCCACCACAAGATAGCGCCCCAAGGGGTAGCCGTGCCCCCACACATTCGCTATGATATGCACGCTTTTCGGGCCTATAGCTCAGTTGGTTAGAGCAGGGGACTCATAATCCCTTGGTCGCTGGTTCGAGTCCAGCTGGGCCCACCATTAAAATCAATCGCTTACGATTCTTGCTTGGTGAGTCCCATAGTCCGAGGGTACAGTTTCGGTACACTGCCGATCCTTCAGCCCCCTGGAGATTTTCGTGGCCACCATCGTCAAGACCCCCTCTGGTAGCTGGAAAGCCGTCATCCGCAAGACAGGCTGGCCGACTACTGCCAAGACTTTCCGCACGAAGCGTGATGCCCAGGACTGGGCACGCCGCACCGAAGACGAAATGGTGCGCGGTGTCTATATCCAGCGCAGCGCCTCGGAGCGCATGACGCTCGAGGCCGCCCTCAAGCGCTACCTTGCTGATGTCACCCCCACTAAGAAGCCCAGCACTCAGAAAAGTGAGCGCCAGAAGGCCAACACGCTGAACGAGCATCTAGGCAAATACTCCCTCGCAGCCCTCACGCCGGAGCTGATCGCCAACTACCGCGACATGCGGCTCAATACCCTGGGGCGACGGGGGCAGCCTATCAGCCCTAATACTGTGCGCCTGGAGTTGGCCCTGCTTGGCCATCTCTACACAGTGGCCATCCAGGAGTGGGGGCTGGGCCTGGCATACAACCCGGTTCAAAATATCCGCAAACCCAGTCCAGGAGAGGGGCGCAACCGCCGCCTAAGTGCCGACGAGGAAAAGCGGCTCTTCGCCGTGCTGCGACAGCACAGCAACCCTATGCTGGTTTGGATCGCCAGAATCGCCCTAGAGACGGGCATGCGCTCGTCGGAGATCCTGACCCTAACTCGCTCCCAGGTCGACGTGAAACGCCGTGTGGTGCGCCTCACAGACACTAAGAACAACGAAGCCCGCTTGGTACCGCTGACCCAGGCGGCTACCGAGGTGTTCAAGCAGGCGTTGAACAACCCGGTGCGGCCGCTCGACTGTGGCTTGGTGTTCTTCGGTGAGCCTGGCAGGGACGGCAAGCGCGGCCCCTATGCCTACACCAAGCTCTGGAACCAGGCGAAGAAGAAGGCAGGGCTCGATGACTTCCGCTTTCATGATCTGCGCCACGAGGCCGTCAGCCGGCTGGTGGAGGCGGGGCTGTCTGACCAAGAGGTCGCCGCGATCAGTGGCCACAAGTCAATGCAGATGCTGCGGCGATATACGCATCTGAGAGCAGAAGATCTTGTCTTGAAGCTAGATCGCATTAAAAGCTAATAAACTAGCCTTTTGGTTATAGTTGGCTGGGTTGATACCAATGCTTTGTTGCTTTTGGGTAATGAAGTATTGATAAGTTTGCTCTGATTGTGGCTGTCTATCCATAATAATAAGAATAATAATCTTATTATTCTTATTATTATGGCCTCATTTCGGGTTCCTTGCTCTCATCGTTGTGAGATTTGTTAAATTTTGTTAATTATTTAAGCGCCTGAAATTTCGTGCTTTTTCCTCTCGTTGTTTCTTCAAAATAATACACCTTGATAATCAATTTATAACGCATTGATTGATGTGAAAGAGGAATCCGCTTGAGCTTTGGCTTTTCTTGTTTAGCATTGATTACGTCGATGTATGATTGATGGGGTGCTAGCTATGAAAGTCGAAGATTACCTTGTTGAGCGGTTCGGCTTGCTGATGAGCATATCAGACTTGGCGGACCTTCTTGGTCGTTCGCCCGATGGCGTACGGGTTTCGCTTTATTCAGATACAGAAGTCTCAAGAAAGCTGAAACCGACGATGGTAAAGGTGGGGCGTCGAGTCTACTTTCGTACGCTCCAAGTAAAAGACGCATTATGTTTGGAGTCTTCTGAATGATGCGTAATAGCTCGTCGGTAGTGAAAGAAATTTTGGGAAGAGTTATTGCCTACCATACGGCATTCACACTTCTTCCTGGAGTTTCGGTTCCAGGTGCAGTTTTTATCAGCCAAGCTTTTTACTGGAGTAAAAACTCTAAGACAAAAGCTCGTAATGGATGGTTTTATAAAAATCAACGAGGCGAAGATAGTTGGGAATCAGAAACTGGATTAACGCCAAAGCAACAGGCCAATGCTAGAAGATCGCTAGTAGAAATTGGTGTCCTCGAAGAAGAGAGGAGAGATATTCCTGCCAAAATTTGGTATCGGGTGAACTGCGATCGCTTGCTTGAGCTTCTGGCGGAGCAACTCGACGAAGAGCCTTCTGGAAGTGGTTGTAATTCTCAGTTTTTACCTTTGGTAGATTCTACTATCCCACTTGGCCAATCTGGTGATCATTATGGTCAAGCCTTGATTCTACCAAAGGTCAAATCTATTACAGAGAATACAACAAAGATTACATCAAAAAATAAAAACACGGCGCTCAATGCTGGGAGTCATCCTGGATTTGAATCAAAATTGACGCGGGCCGAGATGGCTGAGTTGCTGGGTCAGCAAAGAGCAGACCTTATAGCCAGAAACTACGGCAGCGATAAAGTTGGAGCTCCAGCTGTAGAGGAAATGCGTAGAACCCTTCGCACCTAAGATCTAAGCGGCGCGGAGCGGGGGTGATGGCCCCGACCGCGCCTAACCAAGTCTGCCTGCATAGGAGGCAACCATGGCTATCAAACAGGATACCACACGTACTCTCACTGATATTAGCTTGTCTCGGCTATGCCGATCACACGCTGTTGAACGACTCGCAATCGAGAGTGAGATTCAAACATTAATGATTACTGCTGGTTATGCCAGAGACTTTCTGGTCGAAGGGCTAGAAGCGCTGCCAGAGGATTTCTTCACATGTATTGAGGAGATGAAAGAGGTAATGGAATCCATCGACTTGAAGAGCTTGGATTTTGAGCAACGGTCTTTGACCATCAAACGAAAGAAGCGCCGTATTGAAGCAAATGCGGCCCAGCGAAAGGAGACTCAACAATGATTTCGTGCGCACGAAAAATCGCTTTTGTGACGATGGTAAGTATTGCTCTATCAGCCTGTACGGAAGATGACACTACCGCTACCGGAGCTACAAGGACTGTGGAGTGGTTTCAGGAGCATGCCGAGGAGCGCGACGCGATACTGAAGGAGTGCTGGAACAACCCTGGTGAACTGGCAGGAGAACCAAACTGCGCCAATGCTGAACAGGCATCTCGTCTGGATAGCTCTGGTACTCTTCGAGATATCGATATTCCGCCTCTCCGGTTTGGTCAGCGCGACCAAGAAAGTGATGATTAGGGGGAAAGCATGATAACTACAAACCTTTTCCAACGAGCTTTTGAGCGTATAGATAATGCCCTAAATGATTACATCATTACATCTGCCACACAGGTTATTGATTTCATTGCCCCTATATTCACTAGCCTGATGATCATTTGGATTGCCATATGGGGATATTTAATGATGTTTGGAAGAGTCGGTGAACCTTTGCAAGAGGGCGTGTTTCGTATACTCAGAATTGGCTTCATCCTGACACTGGGCCTTACAGTTGGAACTTATGCTGATGTAGTCGTTGGCGTTCTTTCGAATGGGCCTGAGACATTGGCATCTGTGGTGACCGGCGCACCACCCGGTTCAGTAGCAACATCATTAGATACGCTGTTCTCAAAAATATTTGAAGTTTCCGAAGCGGCCTGGAATAGAGCAGGTGTAATGAACGGAAATTTCGGGCTTTACATCATTGGTGCTGCCATCCTGATAGCCGGTGGAATGCTGACCGTTGTCGTAGCCTTCCTGATCCTGCTTAGCAAGATCATGACGGCAGTTCTTTTAGTTCTGGGACCTCTTTTTATTAGCATGCTTCTATTTAACGCCACTCAACGCTGGTTCGAGAGCTGGCTAGGCATGGTAGTCAACTACGGACTTATCTTGGTGATAGGTGCAGCTGTAGGCCAACTCATGGTAGAGCTGGGAGGGTATTACATTGACTCCATGTCCAATGGTGATAGTGCCACCATGGCGAATCTTGGCGATGCCGCTATGTTATGCATCATCTATGCATTGTGCATTTTGGTAGTGAAGCAAGTTCCTAGTGTGGCTTCCGCTCTCGGTGGTGGCTTAGCCCTAGCGACACAAGGTGCCATTGGCTCTGCCATGAATGCCATGCGTCCTTCTACTGTGCGGCGTCAGTACATGGGTATGCGTCGCGACGCTCGTTTCGCTGGCCGTGCGATGGCTAGCCCCTACAAGGCTGGTAAAGCAGCTCACGCCGCTTACCAAAGACGTTTCGGCACTGGCAACACCATAATGGGAGGCTAAGCCATGTCAACGATTCGGTCGCTAGTACTTCGCCTGGTTCAGGCTAGGTGGAAGCGGTTGGAAGCACATGTCAAAGCAAAAGCCGGTCAAGATCTGACCGGCCTCGAGTGGGGGCTATTCGTGCTCGGGCTTGCAGGTCAAAAACTGGTCGATGATGCCGAACAGGTTCGCACCCTATGTGTAAGAGCGATCAGGGCCTTCGCTAAGGTCGTGACAGTACTGAGTGCTATCCTCCTGCTAGCTGCATGGTTAATCAATGCCTTGTTGGGGGCGCTATGACTTATCGACGACTGACTCCTCAGGAGATCGAAGATTTGCGGGCCGAGATGCGGGCAGCAGGGGAATGGTGTAAAGCCGAGCTTGCTAGGCGGCGACGGGAGCGTAATAGGGTAGAAACCGCTGAAAATGATGTCCAGCACCCTGATCCCTTTTCTGCTGACGTGGGCCTTTCACCCCCAGGGGAGAACGACGGTCAGTGAGGAGCCAGCCTAGCGCTTGGCCCACTACGCTTGGGCTGCTATGCCCGTTCAATGGCGTTCAAGGGGATTTCGTGCGCACGAAATGGCAGCTGTGACGAGATTGGTTGAACGTGCTGTGAGACAGGTCCGTGCGTATTACTAATGGTGTAACCCCCTACTAAGGATTGTGGTTACGCCCAAGGCACACGACATTTTTCGTGCGTACGAAAAGATCATATGGGTTTGGAGCTAGGGGAGCTAGGGCAGGATTCGGCAAGTGCTGGCGTATGCCGGCAAACTTGCCAAGCCCACCTCCCAGCGGTGGAGAAAACTGGACTATGCCGAGAGTCGAAGCACGCCTGACAGAAATCGAGAAGAACGCCTGGACGCAGTTCTGCAAGGCTAACGGTCTGCGCGAGTCGGACATGCTACGGCGGATGATTCAGCGCGTTGCCGGAAGAGCAGTATCGTCGGACGACCAAGAGATCGAAACTAGATCCCGAAAACTTACGATCCGCCTATCGCCCACCCAGGAACGCTGGCTAGCACAACGCGCCCGAGAGGAGGGCTATCCCAACCGAACCAGTTGGCTCATGGCGCTGGTACTGGCTGAGTTGTATCAAGAGCCCGTGCTGACGGACGCCGAGGTGGCCGCCTTGCGGGAGTCAAACCGGGAATTGCGCGCCATAGGTAAAAACCTGAACCAGGTCACTAGGATCTTAAACATCGAATTCAGAGAGAGTGACAAGCTTAAGCGGGAGGCCATCGAGGCGCTGGCAGAGCGAATTGAGCAGCACAAAGACCAGGTGGCCAGTCTGCTGTCCAAGAGCTTGAATCGGTGGAGGGATAATGGATAAGCCGGAAGTCGTCGTTCGAATTGTTAGCAATGCCTACGATGCGGACCAAGTAGAGAGCGATTTGCTTCGCATCAGTAAGAACGGAGCCGTGGAGCTTGAGGACGAAAGCGGCCAGTTCTCCTTCACGGAAGATATGGTACGTGACTTGGCTAAAGACTGGTCGAGGTTTCAAGGTCGGCAGCGCAAGAACTCTCGTTATACCACCAATATCGTTCTGTCGATGCCGGCCGGAACCGAGCCGCAGGCGCTAAAAAGGGCCTCCCAAGCGTTCGCCAAGCGGCAGTTTGGTAAGAATTATCAGTATGCCATGGCCTTGCACACGGACACCGACACCGACAATCCGCATGTCCAACTTACGGTGCGGAATCTTGGCAATGATGGGCGTCGGTTGCATGTGGCGAAGGGCGACCCGCAGAAGTGGCGGGAGGTCTTTGCAGACGAGCTGGAACGGTGCGGGGTGGAAGCGAAAGCCACATTAAAGACCACCCGAAGGAGGAAGAATGGGTTGTCTGGCTGATGACACCATTGCCGACTTGTTGGAAGGCCCTGTAAAGCATAAGGGCAGCCGGGCTGCTAATCGGACGCGTGCGCGCCGCGTAGCAAGTCGAGTGCCAGAGGTCATGGTGAAGATCACTGGTAATGCCAAAGGAGCCGATCATGTCCATTCCCACCTGGACTACATCAGCCGCAACGGCAATCTGGAGCTTGAGGACGAGCGCGGCGACGTGATTCATGGGAAAGAAGAGGTACGGGCCCTGGCCAAGGACTGGTCGCAGGATCAGGGCAAGCGCCGGAAGAACACCCGCGACACCACCAACATCATCATGTCCATGCCCGCTGGAACTGAGCCGCGCGACGTGAAGAATGCCGTCCGAGCGTTCGCCAAGCGGCAGTTTGGTCAGAACCATCAGTATGTCATGGCGCTGCATACCGACACGGAAAGCCCCCACGTCCACCTGACGGTGAAGAGCCTGGGCTATGACGGCCGTCGATTGAACGTTAAGAAGGGCGACCCGCAGAAGTGGCGAGAGGCCTTCGCGACGGAGCTGGAGCGCCGAGGGGTAGAGGCTGAGGCCACGCCGCGTGCCACCCGTGGGGTGATCAAGAAGGGCGTTAGCCAAGTGGTTCGCCACATCCGCGAGAAAGGCCAGACGGCGCAGGTTGACCAGGCAAAGGTTCAGGAGGTCCTCGAGGACTTCCGTGAACAGCGAGCCGGTCAAGCACCGAAGTCACGCCCCTGGGAGGATCGTATCAAGGAGTGCCAGACCTATGTTCGCAAGTCCTGGCTGACGGCGGCGAAGGACCTCAATCAGAGCGAAGATCCGGAGGACCAGGAGCTAGCCAAGCACATCGCGGCTTTTGTGGACTCCATGCCGCCGATGAAGACCGAGCGGCACGAACTCCAGGAGAAGGTAGCGGGGCAGCTACAGCGTGCTCAATCGCGTCAGGGGACAGAGAAGAGAAGGAAGCAGGATCACCAAGATGAACGATAGGTTAGTCTGCTGCAACGAACTGTTGTGCAATGCAATTGTCAGGGCCTTTGATCCCCTAGCAATTTCAGCAGCCCATTCCGGGCATCTAAGTGGAATTTATTATCTTCCTTGGTGGCCATCTCGCGGAGAGGCCGAACTGCTGTTTCCGGCAGATGGCCAGAATGGGGATATCCGGTGCTTTTCCCTATGGTGATGGACACCGAGCTGTGGATCGTCTCCATTGAGCCTTCCAGGTTGAACTTGCCGCCACGACAAGGCAGCCGAGAGGGCTCCGCTTAGGTAGCGGGTACGGGTTGGTGTGTCTATTATTCAAACGGATGGCGCTGTCTAAGCACCTTTCTTAAATCCTTTCCTAGTGTTTTTATTGACTTTTTTCCTTCATGTGGCTAGAATTCCATGGTTTATTGATTTTTAGTCACTTTGTGGAGGGCGAAGGCGTGGAGCTGTCGAATGAGATGCTTGAAGTCGCAAGGCTTGCGCTTGAAGGTAAGACTTCCGACGTGAGGCTTTATCTGGCTAAATTAATACGCAGAATGCGAAAGGAAGATCCTGCATACGCTTCTAAGCTAGAGAACCTTTTGAAGTCAGAGCCAGCAAGATCAAATGGTGTATTGCGGAAAACAAATTCTAAAGAAGAAAGCTTCTATCAGGGCGAGGGGCTTTCCCTGCTTCGTGACTTCCAAAGTAAAAATGAATCTACTCCGTTGCTTGATAACTCTGTAAAAGTGCTTCTCCAGCAAATTGTGATGGAGCGGAAATACTCTGAAAAGTTGGAAGAAAATGGCCTTTATCCTACCAGTTCTATTATTTTTCAGGGGCCACCGGGTGTCGGGAAAACGATGACGGCTCATTGGCTTGCCCGCGAGCTTGATTTGCCTCTGTATATATTGGACCTCACTGCTGTTATGAGCAGTTTGCTGGGGAGGACTGGAAGTAATCTAAGGTCAGTACTTGATTATGCTAAAAGTCATTCCTGTGTATTGTTTCTTGATGAAATAGATGCTATCGCTAAAAAAAGAAGTGATGAGTCAGATGTTGGTGAGATAAAGCGCCTAGTCAATGTATTGCTTCAAGAAATTGAGGATTGGCCACAGCAGGGTGTTTTAATTGCAGCTACAAATCACCCAGAGCTTGTCGACCCAGCTCTTTGGAGAAGGTTTGACTTAGACATTGGTTTTGAGCTGCCAAGTGAAGAGAATGTTAGGAAGGCCGTTGTCGAGTTTTTAGGTGACGATATTGAGAGCTTTTCTAGTATAGTAGACCTTCTTGTTGATAGTCAGAAGGGTGAGTCGTATAGTAATATCAAAAGAACTATAAACAAGCTTAGGAAGCTAAAGTTAATAAGTCCTAAAGAGTTCGAGAAGAATTGCATTCATTATTTGTCTCCAAGTGTGAGCGAGATGTCTCGGCAAGAAAGAATTTCGTTTGCAGTAAAGCTGGTGTCAGATTTCTCTTTCCCGAAACAAAAAGCTGCTAAACTCCTCGGCGTTAGTCGAGACACTATTCGTAAAAAAATAGAACAGACTTGTGCGTGAGGGTCTAAGATGGCAAAAAAAACCAACTATCTTATCGGAAAAGCTGAGGAGCTGGCGAAAATAACCCCTCCGCCAAGAATGAGCCCACAGAGTAGGGATCTATATACAGTTGAGGAAGTCGTAGAGAGGTTGTCTCCGCAGCTAGAAAGAGTTAATAGGGAACTATCTGATCTTGACGAAAAGCTGTGCCCTAGAGGGTATGGTGTGGCGAAAATGACGCTGCACCCGTCATTCATTGCAAAAGGACATTTTCCTAAGCAGCTTATTCGGGACATGGGGGTTAGACCTATTGGGAGCAAAGCTGCAGAGGTTAAGCCCGATAAGTGGATGAGAAAGGGGGCTCCAAAACCTTCACCATCCACGACTATATTCATTGCAGGGAAAATTGATAAATTTGCTGAATTTGGGAGAAAGCTTCGCGGGGTTGATAACGACTATTATGCAATCGATGATTTAATGAAGGTGTGGAGCTTTGAGAGCATTTCAGAAATCTCAAAAATAAAGGATAACCCCGCTTCAAAGCCAGGATACTTTGAAGTAGGGGTGCACCTGATTCCTGGTGGGTCTACAGACTTCATAAAGCAATCATTTATCTCTCATGCGGAAAGCCATGGGTTTAAAGTGAGAGATGACATTTCCATCGAAGTCTCGAATCTATGGTTTATACCGGTAATTGGAGATTCAGAACTGGCAGTAGAGCTTGCTCGACATTCTTTTGTTAGAGTAGTTCGACCAATGGCGCCCCTGAGATCATTTCGGCCACTAGTCCGCTCCTTGCCAGGTTCATCAAGGGCCAAGCTGCCTTCTGCACCACCACTAGCATCTGATATACGCGTAGCTATATTGGATGGAGGCCTACCAGAATCTCATTCTTTAGTCCCTTGGTTGAATGAATACAAGCTGTCAGATCCGAACTCGAACGATTACCCAGGAGGGGTTGAGCATGGGCTTGGCGTAACGTCAGCCTTTCTGTTCGGCCCCTTGAGTCCTGATGAGGAGGCTCCTCGCCCTTACACATTTGTTGATCACTACAGGGTCCTAGATCAAGATATTTGTGGAGAAGATCCTCTTGAGCTTTATAGAACTCTAACACATATCGAAGATGTTCTTATTTCTCGTCAATATGAGTTTATTAACATCAGCCTTGGGCCTGACTTGCCAATTGATGATGATGAAATACATCCATGGACTACACTTTTAGACTCTTATCTTTCTGACGGGCAGACATTTTTGACGGTCGCCGCTGGGAATAATGGTGAAAGCGATAGTGCATTGGGATTGAATCGTGTGCAGGTTCCTTCCGATAGTGTAAATGCAGTTGCTGTTGGAGCATCCGATAGAGTTGACGAAAACTGGAATAAAGCTATTTATAGCGCATCTGGACCTGGACGGGCTCCCGGCAGAGTAAAGCCAGATTTGTTAGCTTTTGGGGGCTCGCATCATCAGTACTTTCATGTGCTGAATGGTGAAGGAGATTCAATGATTGTACCTCAGCAGGGTACGAGTTTCTCATCCCCTTACCTCCTTCGTAAAGCCGTTGGTATTCGTGCTTTATTTGGAAATAATGTGACTCCTCTTGCAATAAAGGCACTTTTGATTAACTCGGCAAAAAGGAATGCTCAACCTCAGTGCCAAATTGGCTGGGGTATGGTTTTAGATGATGTTAATGCTTTAATCGAGTCTCCAGAAGGCGTGGCTAAAATACTTTATCAGGGTGAGTTGCTGCCTGGGAAATATTTGAAAGTCCCTGTCCCGCTTCCGAAAATGGGGGTGAGCGGCATGGTTAAAATAAGTGCCACTTGTTGTTTTTCAACGCATGTGGATCCACAAGATACGTCTATGTACACAAAGGCGGGTGTTGAGATTTCATGGGTACCTAATAAAGGAAAAAAGAAAGAGTCTTTTTTCCAGCAAGTAAAAAAGGCTACTGAAGCTGAGTTGAGAAGAGATGCAGCAAAATGGGAAACAGTTTTACATGCGGAAAAGAGAAAAAATGGAAATAAGCTGAACGAGCCAGCTTTCGAAATACATTATATGGCGAGAGACTCAGGGGCGGAAGTGAGTGCAAAAAGTGCTGAGGTTATAAAGTATGCCTTTGTTGTTACGTTAGAGGCTCCAAAACACAAAGAGATCTTTTCTGATATACTTGATGCATATTCGGAAGTTCTTTCTGAAATTGAGCCAAGGATAGTATCTGATGTTGAGGTTGGAGTATAGGTATTGTTTTTGTTTTGATAATGGCGCCAGTTTGGCGCCATTATCTTATGAGGTGTCGTGATTAGGGAGAATTGCGATTAATTTGCTGGGTTTTGTGAAAGGAGTTCTTAGTTGTATCAAAATACGGAGCTGACAACGGTACACCAGCGGTACACACACCAGCTTCGTATGCTATCCTCTAACTTCGCTAAGCTACTGATTCCAAAGAACTGTACCTTTCGCTCGATTACGGTCGCTTTCCCTTGGTTATCAGTAACTTATTGATTTAAAAGCGAACTCATAATCCCTTGGTCGTAGGTTCAAGTCCTACTGGGCCCATCACCTTCCTTACTTCTTCACTCTTACCTTTTCTTCATCTTCATTATTTACCGCGCTTGAACGATTTCATCATGTCCACAATGGGCAAGACTAAAAGAGCCCCAACACGCGCCACACCCCCATCATCCTCACCCAGCCCTCGCCAGTTCCTTCAACCGCTTGGTGTACCAGTTCTCCTGGCTGCTGGTTACGAGCAGGCGGCGGCGGGCTCGGGTCATGCCTACATACAGCAAGCGGGCTTCCTGGGCTTGTTGTGCTTCATCGTTGCTGAGGGCGCCCAGCCCGCTGAGCAGCACCGTGTCGAATTCGAGGCCTTTGCTGCTTTGGCGGCTCAACAGCACCACTTCGTTGGCGTCCGGATTGTAAGCGCGTTTGTCGGCAGCGTTCTGTAAGCAGCGGCTGGGAATGCCCGCTTTTTGAAAGGCTTTGTGGAAATGAAGCCCTTGGGCGTTGTTGGTGTACACCACGGCCATGCTGTTTAACGTGCTGCCTTGTTGTTGCCACGCCTGGATGCAGTGCACGAGATAGCGGCTCTCTTGTTGGTCGCTGTCGAAGTCGCGAAACGCGGGAGGTGGGCCGCTGACCCCGGCCACTTCCGGTGCGATCAACGGCACATGGTCTTCGTCGGTGTCGTGCGCTTCGAGGAAGTCCCGTGCGAAGTCGTAAGCAAAGGTGAGAATTTCCCGGGTGTTGCGGTAATTGAGTTTGAGAATGGTGGTGCGACCGCGCGCCTGAACGCCAGCCGCCGACAGCGGGAATGACAGCGAGCCTTTGCGGTAGATGGACTGCGCATCGTCGTAGAGCAGCAGTAGCGAATTGGTGTCCGGGTCGATCATCTGGACCACCAGCTTGAGCCACTCCCGCTCGAAATCATGGCCTTCGTCAATCATCACGGCGGCGTACTGCGCGCGGGGGATCTGCTCTCGATCCACGGCGTCCATGACGCTCTCGACCTGGCGCTCGTAAGCAGGGCGGCTACCTGGCAGCAGGCTCACGTGGTAGGTCTTGAGCTGTAGGCCACACCATTCATGGAAGTGGTGAACCTGCACCTTATCGGCAATTCCTTTCTCGGCAATGAAGCAGCGGAGCTTGGCGGCCAGGGTGATGTTGAAGCACAGCACCAGAATCGGCTTGGTCGTTGCCTGGGCCAGGTGCAGGCAGCGGTAGCCAAGAATCAGGGTCTTGCCGGAGCCTGCCACGCCGTGGATCACGCGGTGGCCGTCACCCATGCTGCGCGCCAACTGTTCCTGGTGTAAATCCATGACGCGAACGATATCGGGCACGACCTCGGTCGAGGGCGTCTCGCTGCTTTCCTCGTCAGCGAACAGGTCCCCGGTGGGGGCGTTGATACGCACTTCCGGGAAGAGCTGCCAGCGAATCCTGTCGAGCTGAGGAAGGCTCAGTTTTTCGCCAAACCGATAGTTGAACATGTTCCAGAGGCGTTCCTGAAATGCCTCCGGGTCGGTGGAGGGTGCCATCTCGTCCTTGCAGATGACCAGGTGGCTTGGCAGCACTAGCTCCTGGTCGGCTTCGGCAATCGCGTTGTTCCACTGCAGCCGAGTGATGTTGGGAAAGACCACCCCAAAGCCATAAGGAAAGCAGAGTTTTCCCCGGTAACGCTCGTCGCGTTGCGTGAGCTGCGGGTCTCGCTGTAGCTGGTTGATGGCGGAAAAGGCGCATTGGCGGGCCTGAGCCAGCGGGTTACTGACGGTCTTGCGCCTTTGAGGCGTATCGATCTCGACGCTGTCGGGGGTGATCGAGCGGAACGTTTCGATCTTCCAGTCTTTTACTTCGAGAAATAGCAGCCCTCTGGCAGGGTGTAGAACGATGAAATCCGGGTAGCGGCGCTTTTGCCCCAGCGGTATGTCGTACCAGACGATGTAGTCGTCTTCCAGCAGGCTATCTAGGCGTTGCGCGACACGTCGCTCGCCAGCGGTCATGCGGGGAATGGTGGTGAGCGTGGGGATGAATTTGGCCATGGTGTGAGGGCTCCGGTATCGGGCCATCTACCCAATCATGAAGTTTTATTTGGTAATTCATTCTATCCGGCGTATCAGGTGGCTTCAATTAGAAAACCCGGAAGTGGCGATGCGGCGGGCAACCCGCGGTCACGTATATCGAAATGGCGCCATTGATTGCTGGGTATGGTGGGCTATGCCGTTGCCTGGCAGAGGCAGTGTAAGCTACCGCTGGTAACGGCGGCAGGGGGGCGGGTCAGTCGGCGTTGACAGCATGCGCCCGCCACACGACGCTTTCTGTGGGCCCCTGATCCAGGTCGGCGCAGCTATCCACACGCTGGATCGTCGTGGCTTGGCAATAAACGGTCAGCTGGCCCTGGCCATCAGGGCGCTGCCATTGCCATTGAATTCGGCGCTGCTGCTCGTCGCCTTCGTCGTTCAGCAGGGTCAGGTGGGGTTGTTCTTGTGCATCGCTCAAATGGTGCAGGGCGGCCAGTTGGCTGGTCTGCTGGGCGGGTGATAGCTGGGAGTCGCCACGATAGCCGGGTAAATAGCGCTGTTGGCGCGCCTCGCTGTGCAGGAACGCAGCCACTTCTGCAGGGGTGATGCGCCCGTACTTGCGCACGGGAGAAAGTAGCAGGAGGCTGGCCGCCAATCGGCAGCCGCCCAGGTGGCTGCTTTCCCAAACGTCGAAGGGAAGCTGCTCATCAGCCACCGTGTTGGCCAGTGCCTTGTAGGTTTGGTAGCCGTATTTGGCGCAGCATTTATCCTTTTTGCCGTGGGTGCAGCAGAGAATCAGGTCGTGCTCGGGGGGTGGCTGCTCCCATTGCACCAGTGGAAGGTCGTGCTGCCAGGCGTGCAGGAACGTCTCCAGGTGCTCGCGGGCCACGCTGAAGCGGCGCCTTTCCGGCATCAGAAATACCTGATGCTGATAGTGATCCTGATGATGCCGATGAATCAGGTTGATTCTGCGCCCGCTGGCGGCAATGCGGTCCAGCGTGTGTTTCAGCGGTTCGCTCATGTCGCTGGCATGACGCAGGGTGCGAAGCCATTTTGCTCGGGGCCAGCTGATCAGCAGGTTGTGTTCCAGGTGGGCTGCACTCCCGGCCAGAGGGTCGTTCTGCTGGCGGCTCAGGTCGGCGCAGAAGGTGTGTTTCATGAGGCCATGGCTCGCTTGAAAGGCACGCAGATGGGGCTGCCGCTGGCGGGGTCTTGCAGCACATGGGCATCCAGATCAAAGACCCGCTTGAGATTGTCGGCGGTAAAGACGTCGTTGGGCGAACCGCGCGTCACAATGGCGCCTTCGCGCATCATGACCAGTTGATCGGCGTAGGCGGCGGCCAGGTTCAGGTCATGCAGTACCAGCAGCAGCGTACGGCCATGATCGTGGGCCAGGCGAGAAAGCAGTGCCAGCAAATCGACCTGTACTTTCAAATCGAGAAAGGTGGTGGGTTCGTCCAGGAGAATCAGGTCGGTCTGCTGTGCCAGCACCATGGCGATCCAGCAGCGCTGGCGCTGGCCGCCAGACAGCGCATCCACGCTGCGGTCGGCGAACTCCGTCACATTGGCATAGGCCATGGCCTCACGGATGGCGGTGGCGTCGCGCTCGGCATCCTTGTGCCATAACCGCTGATGGGGGAACCGCCCCATGCTCACCAACTGCCGCACGCTCAAACCCTCTGGCGCCACTGGCCCCTGGGGAAGAATGCCCAACCGCTGAGCCACCTCGCGGGTGCTGCTGCGGTGTATGTCCTTGCCATCCAGATAGACGTGCCCTGCCTGCGGGGTCAGTGTGCGGGCAAGGGTTTTGAGCAAGGTGGACTTGCCGCTGCCATTGGGGCCCAGCAGTACCGTCAGCTTGCCCTCGGCCACGGCAATGTCGACCCCATCCAGCACTCGTCGCGATTCATAGCCTGCCTGCAGGGCATCGCCTTTCAAGCGAGGAGGGGGAGGGCTCGTGGCGGACATGGGCGAACTCACAAGAAAATACGAAGCTCAGCACCCTAATTCAAAACATTCTCATTTTCAATGGTGATGCCCGGCACCGAGCGCCCAAGGCAAAGCGACATACCCCTCAGTCATTTCATTATATCGAACGGTTCGTTCCCCAAGGCTAGATCTTTCTTACCTTATATGCATAATACAATCATTATCATTTAGTGATGAGTTGCGTTTGCGCAGGAAGTTCACGTCACACTGATCCACAGGGGGATAAAAAGAACATGCGTACGATGAAGCGTCAGGTATTTTGGCCGACCGTCACGTTGGCCGGTCTGGTGTCGGCCAGTCAGGCCCATGCTCAGGAGAGCATCGAGGTAGAGCCGCCAGGCAATCGCAACAATACGGAGCCCACCGTGGTGGTCTCGGCGTCGAGAACCAATACCACCAAGGAGGACTCGCCGCAGACCGTACGCATCATCAGCGAGGAAGAGATCCAGCAGCAGCTGCAGCTGACCAGCGACTCCTCGCAAATTCTCAGTAACCTGCTGCCTTCCTACTCGCCCAGCCGGCAAAAGATGAGTGGCAGTGGTGAGACGCTGCGTGGCCGTAGGCCCTTGATCCTGATCGATGGTATTCCTCAATCCAACCCGCTGCGCCCCACCGGGCGCGAAGCCCACACCATCGATTTTTCCATGGTGGAACAGATCGAAGTGATCCAGGGGGCCAACGCCACCAACGGGATTGGCGCGGAAGGGGGCGTCATCAACCTGGTGACCAAGCGCCCAGAGCCAGGGTCGTTCAACCAGCACATAGAGGCTCAGGTCACGACGCCCACGCGGGAGCTGGATAGCGATACCCTGAGCTATCGCACCACTTATGGCGTCAGCGGCAACAGCGGCAACGTGGATTATCTGTTTTCCGCCAGCCTCGAAGACCAGGGGCTGTTTCTGGATGGTAATGGCCAGGCGGTGGGGGTGGATAACACCCAAGGCGATCTGATGGATGCGCGGTCGTTCGATATTCTTGGCAAGTTGGCGTACTGGTTCGATGATGACCAGCGCCTCCAGTTCACCCTCAATCACTACAACATCGAGGGGCATAATAACTATCTGAGTGTCACCGGAGATCGCGCCAATGGCGTGGTGACCACTTCCGAGCGCGGCACGCCAGAGGGGAAAGCGCCCTATAACCGGGTCTGGACCACCGGCTTGAGCTACGACCATTACGATCTGGCAGGCATGCACTTGAGTGCCCAGGTGTTCTATCAGGATTATGAGGCGCTGTTCGGAGCCGATAATTCGGCGACGTTCCAGGACCCCGCCTATGCCCCCGTCGGCACTTTCTACGACCAGACCATGGCCGATACCTCCAAGTGGGGCACCAAGGTAAGCTTGACCCGCGAAGACCTGCTGGATGATCGCCTATCGCTCACGGCGGGCTTCGATACGCTGTTCGATGACACCGAGCAGTACCTCTATCAATCCGAGCGTACTTATGTGCCGCCGGTGGAGTACACCGACCTCTCGCCATTCCTTCAGGCGGAGTTGCGCCCGGCAGAGTCGCTGCTGCTCTCGGCGGGGGTGCGCTACGAGTACGCCAAGCTGAACATCGACGACTACCAGACGCTTTACACCCGCAATGGCGTGGATGTGGAAGGGGGCTCCCCCAGCTTCAATGAGACGCTCTACAACCTGGGAGCCGTGTGGAAGCCCGTGCAGCACTGGAGCCTGTTTGCCAACTACTCCGAAGGTTTCACCGTGCCCGACGTGGGGCGTGCGCTGCGCAGCATACAAACCCCGGGGCAGTCGGTCGACAGTATCGAGAACCTGCGCCCTATCGTCACCGACAATATCGAAACCGGTGTTCGCTACGACGACGGTCGGCTGGCTGCCGAGTTGAACTACTATGTGTCGTCGTCTGATTTTGGCAGCCGCTTGATCGAGCGTGACGACGCCTTCTTCATGTCGCGCCAGGAAACCGAGATCAAGGGGGTAGAAGCCGCCGTGGGTTACCAGTTCACGGATCAGCACGCCGGTCGGCTCTCCTATTCCCGCATGCGTGGCCGCTACGACAGTAACGACGACGGCAATCTGGATGCCTCGCTATCCGGCATCGATGTGGCCCCGGACCGCCTGGTGGCAAGCTGGTCGGCCAACTGGACCGACCAGCTCTCGACCTATGTACAAGCCAACTATGCTTTCGACATGACCTTCGACGAGCCCGAACGTGAGTTCGATGGCTACCTGCTCATGGATGCCGCCGTGGGCTACCAGCTGCCGGTCGGACGGGTGAATGTCGGGGTATCCAACCTGCTGGATGAACAGTACGTCACTTACTACTCGCAAAGTGCGCTGGTCAATGACGAACGCTATTTTGCTGGCCGAGGCCGGACATTGACGCTGGGGTACCGTCTCGATTTCTGATCGTCAGGCATGGCGCGACCGGTACAGCAGATACACGAAAAACGGCGCGCCAATGCCAGCCACGAAAATGCCTGCGGGCAGGTCCTTGGGTAGAAACATCACTCGGCCCAGAAGATCGGCAAGCACGACGATCAAGGCGCCTACCAATGCAGAGGCAGGCACCAGCCGCGCCATGGAACGGCCTACCCATTTTGCTGCCAGGTGTGGGGCAATCAGCCCCACAAAGCTGAGGGCACCGGCATAGGCCACGGCGGCACCGGCCAGGGCGACGCTACAGGCCAGCAGGCTCACTCGGCTGCGTGTGATAGCGACCCCCAACCCTGCGGCCACCTGATCGCCCAGTGCCATGACGTCGGCATGGCGAGCAAAGAAGCAGCAAAGGGGCGTCGCTATTAGCAGCCATGGCAGTATCCCTCGCACATCCTCCCACTGGGCGGCATAGAGGCTACCAGTCAGCCATACATAAGCCGACATGGCAGCAGCATCGTCGCTCACCACGATCAATAGGGTCGTACCGGCCCCCATGGTGGCTGCCAGACCAATCCCCACCAGGACCATCCGCGACGGGTGAAGACCCTCTTTCCAGGCAAGGCTAAACACCAGCAGGGCCGCTATTAGCGCACCCAACATGGAGGCCACCGGCAACCAGCGATGGCTCAAGGTGCTGCTGAGGAGGGAGAGAAACAGCACTGCAGCCAATGCAGCCCCGCTAGTGATCCCGATGACATCCGGCGAGGCCAGTGGGTTGCGCACGATGCCTTGTAGCAGCGCCCCCGCCACGGCGAGCGCTGCCCCCACCAACATGGCCAGCAGAATGCGCGGCAGGCGCAGCTCCCAGACAATGAAGGCTACCTCGCTGGTGTGGGGCGCCACCAGCGCCTGCCATACGTCCATGGCAGAGGTCGGGAAGCTGCCCAGACCTAACGACAGGGCTGCGCTGGCCAGTAGCAAGAGTGCCAGTGCGGTCAGCCTGGGCAGCAAGCGGGCCGAATGAAGGGCGGTAGGCGTTGGCGTCGCGGATAGTGGTCTCATGGGGCGGCCATGGTGCGTCTGGCAAGATAGATGAAAAACGGCGTGCCCAGCAGGGCGGTCATCACCCCAACGGGCAGCTCCTGGGGCGCGATCAAGAAGCGCGAGGCCACATCGGCCAGTAACAGCAGGCATGCGCCCAGCAAGCCACAGGCGGGCAACAGCCAGCGGTGTCCCGTGCCAAAAAGCGCCCGCGCCAGGTGCGGGACTATCAAACCGATGAAACCTATCATGCCCGCCAGCGCCACGGAGCTTCCCGCCAGCAGGATGACGGCAATCCCCAGCAGCAGCTTGGTGGTCGTGGGCGCCAGCCCCAGCCCAGAGGCCATGTCATCCCCCAGCAGCAGCGCATCCGCATGACGCACCAGCAGCGCGCAGAGGCACAGTGCACCCCCAAACAGCGGCAGCAAGGGCGCTACCAGGCCAAGGTCACGGCCGGATACCGAGCCCGCCAGCCAGTAGAGCACGTTTTCGAAACTCTGCTGATCGACCACCAACAGCCCCTGACTGAACGAAACGAACATGGCCGTCACGGCCACTCCCGCCAGAACGACGCGCAGCGGTGGCAGCTCCCCACGCGGGCCTCTGCTCAGTAGTATGACCAGTAGCGCTGCCACCAAAGCTCCCAGTAACGCCGCCCAGACGTAGTGGCCGGGGGTGGGCAAGGGAAGCAGCGAGACAGCGATCACGACAAAGCACATCGCCCCGGCATTGATCCCTAAAATGCCAGGCGATGCCAGTGGGTTGCGCGTGATGGTTTGCATCAGCGCGCCTGCCATGGCCAGACTGGCCCCTACCAGCGTGGCCACCACCGCGCGAGGTAGTCGCTCGGTGTGCAATATGAGGTGGTCCACACTGGCCGGATTTGGCGCGACAAGCGCTTGCCACAGCGTAGGCCAGGCAATTTCGGTGGGCCCCATCTTTATACTGAGCAGAAAGGCCAGCGCGAGGGCCGCTCCAGACACCAACAGGCCGCTGCTTTTGGCGGTGTGACCGGTCAGCATGTGGGCACCTCTGCCTCCGGTGCAGAGAGGGCAGCGCTGCAATCCATGGGGAGCGCATAGTGTCGGAAGAGATCGTCCAGCATGGCGTTGGCAGCCAGAATACCGCCGCCCATCATCCAGTTGACCGGGTCTACCTCGAACACACGCTGCTGCTGCACGGCTTCCAGCTGCTGCCACAGAGGGTGTGCTGACCAGCGCTGGTAGTTGCCGAGAATGGCCGGGTCCGGCTCCAGCAAAATAAACAGCACGTCCGTGTTCAACAGCGGGATGTTTTCCGGGCTGGTCAGCTTCATGCCCCAGCCATGGGTGTCTAACGTCTCGGGGTGCTCGAACCCCAGCTCATCCAGAATGTAACCAGCAAACCCACCCGAATAGAGGCGTACATGGTCACTTTTGAACCGCACGACCGCGACTTGCTGGGGCCACGCTTCGCCCAGAGCGTGGGCGATTTGCTGTTGAAACGTGTCGACACGGGCAGCCCAACGCTGTAGCAGAGCGGTGGCTTCGGCTTCGCGGCCAGTGGCTTCGGCCACCATGTTCAGAGTGTGCTTGAAGTCGAACACGTTATCGGCCGTGACCGTGGGCGCAATGGCAGAGAGCAGTGGCTGTATGCGCTGATGGCGAAAATCCGTCGCCACGATGACATCGGGTCTCAACCAGGCAATTTTTTCCAGGTTGGGCTGAGTCTCCAGGCCCACATGGGCGACCTCCGCCAGGGGCGCTCGAAGGTAGCGGTACATGGGCTTTTCCAGCCAGGCATCCACGACGCCGATGGGAGTAATGCCCAGTGCGACGGCACTGTCGGTTGCGCCCTGGTAAAGCGTAACGATCTGTGGCTCGGGTGGTTTGGCAGAGGCGGTAAGGGCGGTCAGGTAAGCCGTCAGCAGCAGCGACCACGCTGCACATAAACGGCGCCCGCCGCCCAGAGAGGAAAAGTTGGCCGTGAACATGCTTGCCCTGGAGTCCTGAAACGAGGCAAAAAGCATGACAGGTTGTAAAAAGTAATGCAAAGCATTATCAAAGGAGTGCGAATCCTACTTCCACCACCCCAAATACCGCCACCCCCGCCGCCACTGGCCAGCCCAGGGAGCGCAGGCGCCGCCATACCAGCAGCGTCACGCTCAGCCCGATGGCCGTGGCGAGCCACGAGGTCGGGCTGGGGTTGACGGGCACGATGGAAACCCCCAGCACGCCTGCAATCATCAGCGGGCCGAGAATCACCAGCCACTGGGGCATGGCATTCAGGCCGGTGTCGCTACCCAGGCGGCGCTGCATCCACAGAAAGGGCACCACCCGCATCAATAGCGTGCCCAGCGCGCATATCACCACGGCAATCCAAAGTGATGTGCTCATGGCGTGTGCTCCCGGCTGCGAAAGGTCAGGGTGTAGAAACACAAGGCGCCGCAGGCCGCCGCCAGCGGAATGGCCACATTGCTCCAGCCTGCCAGAGTCAAGCCCAGTGCGGCCAGCACTGTACAAGTGGTGGCGGCCGCCCAGCGTTTGCTGGTAAAGCGCGGTGCCACCATGGTGAGGAAGAGCGCAGGCAGGGCAAAGGGCATGATGTCTCCCAGCAATGGCCAGCGGGCGGTGACGGCTTCGCCACCGCTGGCTCCGGCGATGGTACCTATGATCCACACCCCCCAGGCCAGCAGCGACGCGCCCACGAACCAGCCAAAGCGCTTGGCCTCGGGGAGCTGCGGCAGGCGGGTGAGCGCCAGGGCAAATACCTGGTCGGTCAGGCCGTGCATCAGCCAGGGCCAGTGGCGGCTACGGGGTAGCAAAGGCGCCAGGTTCGGCCCATACACCACATGGCGCACGTTGATCAGCAGGGTCAACGCCACCACCAGCCACAGCGGCGCGCCAGCCGCGATCATGCCCACGAACAGAAACTGCGAGGCGCCAGCGTAGATAAGGGCCGAAATGATCGCGGCTTCCCAGGTCGTGAAGCCTGCCTGGGTCGCGACCAGGCCAAACGACAGCGAAACGGGCACATAGCCACCCAGCAGAGGGATGGCTTCGCGAACACCCTGAAAACCTGCGCGCAGGGCGGAATGCTGGCTCGTATCGGCTGGCTCGATCGACTGGTTCACGATGGCGTACTCCCTTGGCCGTCAGTAGGAAACGTTAGCCTGTCAACTATTATGACCTTCTGTCAGGGGCGTGTCATGCGTAGAGAAGATTTCCAGTGGCATCTTTCATGCATGGTCTGTAGCGAGTCTGCTACGAGGAAGCGCGATGTATTCATTAGCCATGCTCAATCCCGTTAAATCGATACTGCGCAGTGTGGCACTTTTGTTGCTGGGCAACGGCCTGCTCAACACGTTGCTTACCCTGCGAGGCACGGCGGAAGGGTTCTCCAGCGCGGTGCTGGGAATCATCATGTCCGGCTATTTTGTCGGTTTTATCTGCGGCACCTGGGTAAGCGGGCGCTTGATTCGGCGTATGGGGCACATTCGTACCTTTGGCTTTTCCGACAAGCATGACCGCCCCAAGGTGATGATCTGGGTGGTGCTGCTGGCGGCCTTGACCGCCGCCGCCATGCCCTTTGCACCCAGTCACGAGGTGCTGCTGGGGCTCTATTTTATCTGGGGTGGTTTGGCGTTTTCCCTCTATCCGCTGGCGGTAGCGCAGTTGATCAAATTGCGCGTCAAACCTCGGCCTTTTAGGCCGGGGAAGGATAGCGCGGCATCCCCCAGGATGCCTTTGCTGACGTTTTGTACAGTGCTATACTACCCATGTCGACACGACCTACCGAGGGGCACTCGGAAAGTTACGTCTGTGGAGACGGCGTGAGACCTGGGGGATAGGCGTTGGTTCGTCACCGTAAAAATCCCCACGGGGACGTTTCGGCGATAACCAAGCCATTCCCTCGGGCAGCTGTCCTTGAAGCAGAAACCAGGAAGGTAACAACCTGGGAATCCCCTTCCTTTCCGCCGTAGGCGGCAGCGCAAGCTGAGGGAGGGGAGGATGTCAACTTCGATGATACCCAGCGCGACCTCTTTGATGACCCGAGTTTTTATGAAGAGGATGAGCGTGAGCGTTTGGCGAGGCTGGTGAAAACATCCAGCGGGTAATACGCGAGCGTAGTTGAGAACATCGTGGGGAACCGTCGTGGGGAGGGCGCGCGGGGGAGTGGCGGGGGGCAGCCGCCACTCCCCCTAGCAAATGCCTACGCGCGCCTCGCCTCTTGCGCCCGGCAGGCGGCAGCCGTAAACAGCACGTCGGTGGACGAATTGAGCGCCGTTTCGGTGGAGTCCTGCACCACGCTGATGACAAAGCCAATGGCCACGGCCTGCATGGCGACTTCGGTGGGTATCCCGAACAGGCTCGCCGCCATGGGAATCAGCATCAACGATCCACCGGCCACGCCAGACACACCGCAGGCTGCCAGGGCCGACACCACACACAGCAGCAGAGCAGTGGGGAAGTCCACGGCAATGCTCAGCGTATGCGCCGTTGCCAGAGTAATGACGGTAATGGTGATGGCGGCGCCGCACATGTTGATGGTGGCGCCCAGCGGAATGGAGATGGAGTAGGTATCGGCATCCAGCTTGAGGCGACGGCACAGTTCCAGGTTCACCGGGATATTGGCCGCCGAGCTGCGTGTGAAGAAGGCGGTAATGGCACTGCCGCG
Source organism: Vreelandella stevensii S18214 (assembly GCF_000275725.1). Taxonomy (GTDB): domain Bacteria; phylum Pseudomonadota; class Gammaproteobacteria; order Pseudomonadales; family Halomonadaceae; genus Vreelandella; species Vreelandella stevensii. The sequence continues at coordinate 280,622 of NZ_AJTS01000049.1, forward strand.
CAGGCAGGTGAACACCAGTGGGTAGGGGTTCTGGCGGGTGACCAGATAGACCAGCAAGGGGTTGCTCACCAGGGCCACGAACAGCATGCAGCCCACGATGACCCCCAGCAATTGGGCATAGTTGAGCAGCGCCTGGAGTCCGGATTCAGCCAACGTGCCCGCCACAAGGCCAAAAATGCCTATGGGGGCCAGACGAATCACCAGCGTCACGATGCGGGTAATGGCACTGGAAAGGTCTTGCAGCGCTTGGCGCGTGGTATCGGCCGCCTGGCGCAGCGCCAGACCCAGCGCAATGGCCCAGGCCAGAATAGCGATGAAGTTGCCTTCCATCAGCGCGCTGACCGGGTTGGTAATTGCGTTCAGCAGCAAATCACGCAGCACGCTAAAAATGTCGCTGGGCGGGTTGCCGTCTACCTGGCCGGCATCCAGCGTCAGTTCGGTCGGTAGCAGGAAGCTGGCGGCCACTGCAATCAGCGCCGCGATCAACGTGCCACACAGGTATAAAAGCAGCACCGGGCGAATATGCGTGGGCTGGCCCTGACGATGGGCCGAGATAGCCGCGGCAACCAGCACGAACACCAGAATGGGGGCGACGGCCTGCAGGGCGGCAATGAACAGTTGGCCCAGCAGGGCAATATCGCTGGCGACCGTAGGGGCGAGCAGCGCCAGCAGCACCCCCGCAATAATCCCCATCACGATCTGGGGTACGAGCCCCCATTGTAACAGTGGTCGGAAGAGGGCAGTGGCGGTAGCTATCATGACGGAACTCTCAGGTAGTGGGTGCAGATAGTAGGTGCAGTAGTCGGTGGAGCCGCGAGCTGGCAAGCCGCCAGCCCGTGCCTGAAAGGGGCAGTATTCTATCAGCTACGCAGAAGCTGTGGGGGCTGCAAAAAAGCGCCTAGGGCTATCTCGAAAATGGCGGGCCAGAGATATACTGCTATTAGCGTCTTGGTTCGGTGTCAGCAGGCCTGGTGCGCTAACGTGGTTTCCTCCAAAAAAACATCAGGGATATACCCATGCGTATCAAAGTGTGGCTCTGCTCTTTACTGCTGCTGTGTGGCTCGTCGTTCGTGATGGCAGGCGACTACTATGTGGATATCACCAATCGTACCGGATACACCATCTATTACATGTACGTGAGCCCAGCATCGTCTTCCAGCTGGGAAGAGGACGTGCTTGGGAGCGATGTGTTGATGAATGGTGATACCCAGCGGGTGACGTTGACGGGCTATCGCAGCCCTTACTTCGATATTCGCCTGGTCGATGAGGATGACGATAGCTATACCTTCTGGAACATCGATGTATCGCGCCAGGATATCGTGGTCACGTTGGAGCATCTGGACTAAAAAAAACGGCTTGCGCTCAGGGGGCGCAAGCCGAAGTAAGCCTTGTAGGAAACTGGGTAGTCAGTGCATCAAGCCACGGCGACAGAAACGGATGACGTCGCTTTCATCGCTTGATTAGCGGCACTGGAAGATTCAGCGTGCTGTGCGGCGCTCAAGGTCGCCATGTCGGCATAGGCCTTTTCGGTAAGCGTGACGACCTCCGGAGAGGTGCCCCATTTCAGCAGCATGTCATCGATGTGACGTTCTGCTGCTTCGAACTGGCCGCAATGGCAGAGCAGCTTGGCGATGGTGTAATCGCACTCGGGAGTGTCGAACATTTCTTCCCTGAGTTCGCGAATGGCCAGTTGCAGTCCTTCCTGAGAAATATCGGTCAACTGTGTAAATGGCATGCCACGTCTCCTTGTGAATGCTAGTGATCGCCCTTGAAGGGCCATCTTCCCTTGCTGTATCAGCAGGTTGATGCGTCAAATTGCTCTGTGGTAGCTATTTGTACGCGTCTTGTACCAATTGAGAGTAATACAGGGAGAGACGAGAATCAATCGCCGTGTGGCAGGTAAGGAAAAAATCATATGAATTAAAAAAATCCCCACGCGGCAGGTGGGGATTTCAGTGGTGCTGTGGGTCGCTGGCGATGGGCTAAAACGTCATCATGGCCAGTAGTGTCATGGCGCAGCCCAGGAAAAACGCGCTGGTGGCAATGGCGAGCGTATCGGGCTCTTTGGCTTTTGCGCGGCTACGTTTCTGATCCATAAGGTATTTTTCTAAATGCTCACGGCTTCCTGGCTGTGTGCCTTTATAAAGATGTTGTCGCATCAGCTTACCTCCCTCAGGGTGGGTAATGTGTGTGACCCCCTCTAGCAATACTGCGGTAGCGCTTTGTCAGTGCTTGTTGTCACACTGTGTTCTGTCTTGAAAGCATAGACCATGGCGTCACGGAATAATTCATAAAAGCTATACAAAATGTTAACTATCGTGTCATGTCATCGTGATGGCGCAGGGTCCAGTAGCCGCCCCACAGCCGCGTTGCCGTGGTGATCAGGCAGGCTGCAGCGAACAGGTACGCCAGCCAGGGGAAATGGTCGGGAAACAGGCAGAACACGATCAGCGCTACCACGGTTTCCGTGCCTTCCGTCAAACCCTCCAGGTAATAGAAAGCTTTTTGCGGAAAATGCGGGCGTTCCACCTGGTGTGCTCGAGCCGCAATCGCAAACGCCAGAAACGACGTGCCTGTTCCAATGAAGGCAAACAGTAACAGGGCCGCGGGCAGTGCGTTTTGCGCCGGGGCTGCCAGCGCAAAGCCTAGTACCACGGCGGCGTAAAAGACGAAGTCCAGCCCAATGTCGAGAAACCCGCCTGCATCGCTTTGTTGCTGGCCAAGCCTTGCCAACGCGCCATCCAGGCCGTCGCCGATGCGATTGAGCACGATGGCCAGCAGCGCCCAGCCATAATGCTCGAAGGCCAGCAGGGGCAGGGCCAGCATACCGATCAGAAAGGCCGCCAGGGTCACCTGATCCGGGGTGATGCGGCAGGCATGAAGCGCGCGGGCGAACCAGCGTAGCGGAGGGTGGGTCAGGGGCATGGTAAAGCGGTCCAGCATGGGTGAACTCCTGAGCGGGGTGGGGCTCAGCCTGGAGCAGTGAAACGGATTTGTATACCTTGATTCTCTGCGGGCAACATCTTAGCCAATGCTAATAATTACGACCAAAGTGTTTAGACTTTGGTTGTAATTGCCGTCAATTTACTGGACTAATGGCTTATGGCAGTGAATAAAGGGCACCTCAAAAAAGCCAGACGCGCTGGCACATTTGTCCTTGGGTTGGCCCACACGGCGCCCATTCGTTCACCCTGACTGCGAGCGGTACTTTACAATGCGCAGAACTGCCACGATGACGCTCTGGGACTCCCTTTGGCATTCCCACGACCAAGCAAAAAACCTCCTCATGTGTGCGCTGCCCACTTCTGGCACGGGCAGCGCTGGGCGAGGTGGTTCCTCTGACGCACAGCCAGGCAATCAGCCTCCGCGTCCGCCCGCCTTCAACACGGCGCAAAAAGTAGGCCTGGTGCTAGGGCCAGCTCTCTTTGCCTTTGTTTTGCTGTTTTTCCATCCGGCCGACCTGAGCTTCGAAGGGCGCATGGTGCTGGCCACCACGCTGTGGGTTGCCGTCTGGTGGATCACCGAAGCGATTCCGATCCCGGTCACGTCGCTATTGCCCATCATCCTGCTGCCGATTACCGGCGCCCTGGATGGCAATACGGTGACGGCGGCCTACGGTAACCCGATCATCTTCCTGTTCCTTGGCGGCTTCATGATCGCCCTGGCCATGGAAAAATGGGATTTGCACAAGCGCATTGCGCTGTCGATCATTTCCATTTTGGGCACCAGCATCAACAGCATCGTCTTTGGCTTCATGGCGGCCACCGGCTTCTTGTCCATGTGGGTATCCAATACCGCAGCGGTCATGATGATGCTGCCGATTGGTACCGCCATCGTCTTCCAGGTAACGGAAGAGCTGAAAAAGAGCTCGGAAGACCACAGTGCCGAAATCGACAAGTTCAGCAAGTCGTTGATTTTTGGTGTGGGTTACGGTGGTACCATCGGTGGCCTGGGCACCCTGATCGGCACCCCGCCCAACATCATTCTGGCCGCTATCGTCAGCGAGCTGTTTGGTGTCGAAATTTCCTTTGCGGGCTGGCTGATGTTTGCCTTCCCGGTGGTGGTGATTCTGCTGTTCATCGGCTGGATCATGCTGACGCGCTTTATTTACCCCATCAAGCTGGCCAAGTTGCCGGGTGGCCGTGCGCTGATTCGTAAGGAGAAAGAGGCGCTGGGCAACATCTCCTTCGAAGAGAAGGCGGTGCTGGGGGTTTTCCTGTTTGCAGCGTTCTTCTGGATCACCCGTTCGTTCCTGTGGCAGGGGCAGATCATCAATATCCCGGGTATCAATGACACCATGATCGCGATTACCGCGGCCATTGCGCTGTTCCTGATTCCTTCGCCCTCCAAAGGCGGCTGCCTGCTGGACTGGAGCGTAGCGAAAGACGTGCCCTGGGGCATTCTGCTGCTGTTCGGGGGTGGCTTGGCCATTGCGGCGGGCTTCGGCTCTTCGGGCCTGGCGTCCTGGATTGGCGGTCAGATGAGCGTTCTGGAAGGCGTCAACTTCCTGCTGGTGATTCTACTGGCCACGGGCATGGTGCTGTTCCTCACGGAAATCACCTCGAACACGGCTACGGCCACGATGATTCTGCCGGTACTTGCGTCGTTGGCGCTGGCGCTGAACATCCACCCCTTCGTACTGATGGTACCTGCGGCCATGGCGGCCAACTGTGCCTTCATGCTGCCGGTGGGCACGCCGCCCAACGCGATCATCTTCGCCACGGGCAAGATCAAGATCATCGAGATGGTGCGCAATGGTTTCTGGCTCAACATCATTTCCATGCTGCTGATTGTGGCCGCGGTTTACTTCCTGTTGCCGGTACTCTGGGGCGTGGACTTGACCACATACCCGGACGCGTTCCGCAACTAACCCGGTGTGTCGCCGCTGGCTCCTCTGGTGGGCCAGCGGGAAGCCACCAGGCTCCGGCCCCGCCCTCGTGCGGGGCTTTTTGTGCTCGGCGTTTGTGCGTCGTGGGTCATCAGGTTGGTATGATGCGGTCATACTTTCTGGATCGAGCCTGTCATGCGACTACTTCATACCGCCGACTGGCATTTGGGTCGGCTGTTTCACAATCTCTCGCTGCTGGACGACCAGCGTCATGTCCTGCAGCAGCTGCTGACGATCATCGACCGTGAACGTGTGGATGCGGTGCTGATTGCTGGCGATATCTACGACCGCTCGGTGCCTCCGGCGGCGGCGGTGACCCTGCTGGATGACATACTGGCCGAGCTGTGCGAGCAACGTGGCCTGCCGGTCATCATGATCTCTGGCAATCACGATGGCGCCGCGCGGCTGGGGTTTGGGGCGCGTCATCTGCGCCAGGCCGGGTTACACATCCTCACCGATTTAGCCACCTGCGATCAGCCGGTGACGCTTGCCGTCGATGGCGTGACGGTGGATGTCTTCGGCATTCCCTACGCCGACCCGGAGTACGTGCGCAGCGCGTTTGGCGCCGACGTGCGCGATTTCGATGCCGCCCACCGCTACCTGCTGGAGCGTATTCACGCCCAGCGCCATCCCGCACGCCCGGCGCTGCTAATGAGCCATTGCTTCGTGGAGGGCGGGGCGGCCAGCGACTCTGAACGCCCGCTCACCCTGGGCGGTGCGGAAAGCGTTGCCTGGGAACCCATGCAAGACTTCGATTACGTGGCGCTGGGGCACCTCCATGGCCCCCAGTATCGCGGGAGCGAGCACATCCGCTATAGCGGCTCGCTGCTCAAATACAGCTTCTCCGAAGCCAGTCAGCGCAAAGGCGTCACGCTGGTGGATCTTGATGCGACTGGCGTCACTCGGATTGAACAGATCCCATTACTACCCCGCCGTGAAGTGCGCGTATTGGAGGGCGAGCTGGATGCATTGATCGCCCGGGGGCGAACAGATCCGCAGGCGGATGACTATCTGCTGGTGCGGCTTACCGACCGCCACGCGATACTCGACCCCATGGGCAAGCTGCGTGAGGTGTATCCCAACGTCCTGCATTTGGAGAAGCCCGGCATGTTGGAGGCCCGTGGCAGTCAGCAGCTTGACCGTGAGCGGCTGACATTCAGTACGCTGGATATGTTCAGCGACTTCTTCGCCCAGACCAGCGGCGAGCCCATGACGGATCAACAAACCGAGGCGATAAGCACTCTGATAGGCGAGCTTAGCCGTGACGAAGAGGCTCAGGGATGACACCGCTAACCCTTACCATGCAGGCGTTTGGCCCTTTTGCGGGCAGTGAGACCATCGATTTCACCGCGCTGGGCAGAAGCCCACTGTTTTTGATTAACGGCCCCACAGGCGCCGGTAAAAGCTCGATTCTCGATGCGCTCTGTTTTGCCCTGTATGGTCAAACAACCGGCAATGAGCGCGAGCCTACCCAGATGCGCTGCGACCAGGCCGACGCCACGCTATTAACGGAAGTCTCGCTGGACTTTCACCTGCGTGGGGTCGATTACCGGGTGCGTCGCGTGCCCCAGCAGGAGCGCCCCAAAGCGCGCGGTGAAGGCACCACCACCCATAACGCCGAAGCCCAGCTGTGGCGATTGAAAGCCGATGGCGAGGTAGACACCTGCCTGGTGGCGCGCAAGGTGAATGATGCCACTACGGAGCTGCAAACCCTGATTGGCCTGGATGCTAACCAGTTTCGTCAGGTCATGGTGCTACCCCAGGGCAAGTTCCGCGAACTGCTGCTGGCGGGCTCCAAAGAGCGCGAAGTGATTTTTTCCCAGCTGTTTCAAACCCGGATTTTTCAGCGTATCGAAGAGCGCCTGCGCACCCAGGCCAACCAGATCGAACGGGCGGTGAGTGATCATCGCCAGCATATTAGCGGCATTCTCGCGGGGGGTGAACTGGAAAGCGAAGCCGCATTAGCGCAGGAGCAACAGGCGCTGGTGCCCCAGGTAGACCAGGCGCGGCAACACTTCGAAACCGCCCAGCAGCAGCGCCGTAGCGCCGAACAGCAGCGCGATGAGGCCATGGCCCTGCAGCGCCAGTTTGAGGCCCGGGAGTCGCTTGCGGCGGAGAAAGCCCGCCATCTTGAGCAGCACGCTGAGATAGATAGCGGTAAGGAGCGTTTAGCGCAAAACTCTCACGCCCAGGCGCTGCGCCCCCAGAGGGTGGCCTTGGGCCAGGCGCAGCAGGCGTTGACCACCCACCAGGCCGAGCAGCGCCAGGCGCAAGCTGCGTTAGCCACTCAACGTCGTAACGCCGACCAGGCGCAGCAGGCGTTAGAAGTGGCACGCCAGCGTCAGGCAGAGCTTCCCTCGCTCCAGGAGCGGCATCGCCAATTGGGCGAATTTATTCATAAAAGCCAGCAGTTAAGCGCGCTGCAGGCACGCTTTCAAACGGCGCAGGCCGCATGGCAGCAAGCCGATGGGGTGCTTAAACGGGATGAAAATCAGCTAGAAAGCATCCGCCAGCAGGGCGAAGCGATTAGCGTGAATCTGGAACGCTTACAGACAGAATTCCAGCAACTGGCCAGTGCCCCCACTGAGCTAAGTCGCCATAACGACCTGTTGACCCAACGCCAAGCGCTGGATGAACTCGCGCGGCAAGCACGTGAGTTAACCCGCCAACAGCAGCAGGCAGCTGACGCACTCAGCCGTCAGAACAGTGCCACAGAACGAGCGCAACGCCATGCCACTGAGCAGGAGATGCGCTGGCACCAAGGGCAGGCCGCGCTGTTAGCGCTCACTCTTGAACAGCATGCGCCTTGCCCAGTGTGCGGCAGCTTGGAGCATCCCTCCCCAGCGGTTAACCGTGCCGAACTGGTCACGCAGGCCCAGGTTGAAGAGGCCAGATCGGCTCAGGAGCAGGCTCGTCAAGCACAACAGCGCGCCGAGCGTCACCACCATCAGCTCACTCAGCAGATCAACTACAACGCAGAGCAGACCCAACGGTTGACCCAACAGCTGGGCGAGTGGGCGAGCCAACCGCTGCTTGAACTGCAAAATGCCTGCGCAGGCTTGCGTTGCCAAGTGCAGCGCCGGGCAAGTGTCGAACGTGAGATTAGCCAGCAAATTGCCGCCCGGGATGCGCTGCGCCGGGAGTGGGGCGCGCTGGATCAGCAGCTCAAAACCCAGCGACCCGCGGTGGAAAAGGCTAAAGAGGAGGCGATGCGCCTGGAGAGCCAGTGCGACCAGTTGAGTCAATCACTGCCAGAAGATGCCCGCGACCCTGAGGCCATGCACCGAACCCTCGCTGAGCTTGAACAGCAAATCGCCCAGCTCGAAAAAGTCTGGGAGAGCGTTCAGCAGGGAGTATCGGTCGCTCAAACCCAGTTGGCTCGGGCGGAAGAGCAGTTACGCGGCGCGAACGAGCGGGTCGAGCGTAGCGAGCAGTCGCTTCAGCAGGCGCAAGCCGAGTGGCAAGCCGCGCTGCAGGCCAGCCCCTTTGACGATGACGCCGCGTTTCAGGCGGCGCAGTTGGAGGATAACCAGCAGCAAGCGCTGACGCGTCAGGTAGAGGCTTACCAACGCCGTCTGGCCGAGCTTGAAGGTGCGCTGGAGAACTACCAAACCCAGCTGGCGGAAAAAACACCGCCGGATCTGGCCGCGTTAACCAGCCTGGCCGAGGCCGCCCGGGCGGAAGAGAACACCCAGTTAGAGGCGTGGCGAACGCTTGATGGAAGGCTGACCACGCTCAACGCCATTCACCAAAAGCTGGCCGCCGCCCACGCCGCCCAGGCCGAACTGGAAGCCCAGTACCAGCTGTGGGGAACGCTCAGCGAAGTGGCCAACGGGCGCACCGGGAATCGCATCAGCTTGCAGCGCTTCGTGCTGGGCGTGCTGCTGGACGATGTGCTGATTCAAGCCTCCGCACGCCTGGTGCGCATGAGCCGCGGGCGCTATCAGTTGGTGCGCCGGGAAGACCCTTCCAAAGGCAATAAAGCCTCTGGCCTGGAATTGGATGTGGCCGATACCTATACCGGCAAGAACCGTCCGGTGGCGACGCTCTCCGGCGGCGAGTCGTTCATGGCTGCGCTGGCGCTGGCGCTAGGGCTTTCCGATGTGGTGCAGGCCTACGCAGGCGGTATTCAGCTGGATACGCTATTCATCGATGAAGGCTTTGGCAGCCTCGACCAGGACGCGCTGGACCAGGCCATCGCCATGCTCAGCGAGCTGCAAATGAGTGGACGCATGATTGGGGTGATCTCCCATGTCAGCGAACTCAAGGAGCAGATGCCGGTGCGTATCGACGTGCTGCCCAGCCGTCAGGGCAGCACGGTCGTGGTGAAAGGTGAAAGGTGACGAGCCCGGCGGTTCACGTTGCGTTCATGTTCGATGCTTTATAACCAGAACCGATCAATTCACGATGATGACCCGAAGGGAGAGCAAGGATGAATGCGAGCAAGATTCTCCAGCAGTTGATGAATCAGGCCAGTGGTGGCAAAGGCAACCGTGGTGGCATGGACGTGCAGGGCATCATGGATGGGCTGTCGCGGCAGTTGGGCGGCAGCGACAGCCAAGCGGCGCGCTCCGGCGGCAGCTCGGGTGGGTTCGACATGAAGAGCCTGCTGGGTGGCGGGGCCATGGGCATGCTGATTGGCTCCAAGCGAGGCCGCAGCATGGGGGGCAAAGCGCTGAAGTATGGGGCCATTGCCGGGGTTGGCGTGTTGGCCTGGAAAGCCTGGCAACGCTCCCAGGCCAACGGCGGTGCCACGGCGGCGTCGGCAGAAGGGGAGCGTGTCGAGGTACTCAGCGGTGAGTACCAGGAGCGCCGCAGCCTGGAGCTGTTGCAAGCCATGATCATGGCAGCCCGCGCCGATGGCCATATCGATGAACAGGAGCAGGCGCTGATCACTCAGCAGATCGATGCGCTGGGTGCCGACGAAGAGATGCACCGCTGGGTAGAGCAGCAGCTGCGCGCCCCGCTGGACGCCAGGGCACTGGCTCGCGAAGCAGACTCCCCCCAGGCCGCCCGTGAAATGTACCTGATCAGCGTGGCGGTGACCGACGACCAGAACCCCATGGAACGTGCCTGGCTGGACCAGTTGGCCAGCGCCCTGAACCTGTCGCCCGATATAGTGGCAGAGCTGGAACATCAGGCCCAGCAGGCCAGCTGATGCTCGATATCGTTGGCACTGCCAACTTGTGGCTAGCCACCGGTTTTGGACTGGGGCTGATGCCCGTGGCCCCAGGCACGTTTGGTTCCTTGCTTGGCATGCCGTTGGCCTGGTGGCTGTCAGGTCGCTCGACCCGTCAGCAGGTGGTCATCATCACGCTGATGCTGTTGGCCGCCGTGCCGGTGTGCCACATGGCGTCCCTGCATTTTGATGGACAGGATCATGGCAGTATCGTCGCCGATGAATATGTGGCTTTCCCCTTGGCAGTGCTGGGGCTAAAAGCTGCCCGCCATCCGCTGGTGTTGGCCTTGGCGTTCGGCGTCTACCGCTTCTTTGATGGCCTGAAACCACCGCCTATTCATCTGGCGGAACATGTTACCGGGGGAGTGGGGATCGTGCTGGATGACGTGATTGCTGCGCTGGTAAGTTGGCTGGTGGTCGCGTTGCTGGTGACACTATGGCAGCGTCGGCAGCAAAAACTCGCCTAACGCCACTTTTAAAATGCGCCACTCATAAAGACGCCGCAGGTCGAGAAAACGACACTGCGGCGTTTTTATGGGTTAGCCCATCGTGAGCCGATGGGCTTGGTGATGTTAGCTTTGCACCACAATCACCGATTTAGCGTTGACGAACTCGTGCATGCCAAAGCCGCCGTGCTCACGGCCGTAGCCTGAATCCTTCACGCCGCCAAACGGCATCTCGGGCGTTGCCACACCAAAGCCGTTGATGAACACCATGCCAGTATCGAAATACTTGCTGGCCAGCTCGGTGGCACGTTTCACGTCCCTGGAGATGATGCCGCCGCCCAGGCCGTAGCGGCTGTCGTTGGCGATGCGCATGGCGTCGTCGTCATCCTTGGCGCGAATCAGCGCCGCCACCGGGCCAAACAGCTCGTCGTCGTAGGCGGGCTGACCGGGGGTAACGTCATCCAGCACCGTGACCGGGTAGAACGCGCCTTTGCCTTCCGGCTTTTCACCGCCGCAGAGGATTTTTGCGCCCTTGCGCACGCTCTCTTCCACCTGCTCGTGAAGGGTATCGCGCAGATCCACGCGGGCCATGGGGCCCAGGTCGCTGTCTTGCTGGGTTGGGTCGCCCGCTTTCAGGTCCTTCATGCGCGCCACGTAGCGCTCCTTGAACGCTTCGTAGTTCTTCTCGGTGACCACGAAGCGTTTGGCGGCCACGCAGGTCTGGCCGCCGTTGAATACGCGACCGGTCACGCAGGTGTCGATGGCCACGTCCAGGTCGGCGTCGTCCAGCACCAGATAAGCGTCGTTGGAGCCCAGCTCCAGCACGGTTTTTTTCAGGTGCTCGGCGGCCTTGGCGGCCACTTTACGGCCAGCGCCGTCGCTGCCGGTCAGGGTCACGCCTCGCACGGCCTTGTGGGCAATGACGTTGTCGGACACTTCATGGGAAATCACCAGCACCCGGAATACGTTTTCCGGCAGGCCCGCTTCACGATAGATCTTTTCCAGCAGCAGGCCGCTACCGGTGACGTTTTCGGCGTGTTTCAGCAGCACGCCGTTGCCCGCCATGAGGTTATCGATGGAGTAGCGCACTACCTGATAGGCAGGGAAATTCCAGGGCTGAATGCCGTAAATCACGCCCATGGGCGAGTAGGTGACAAAACCGCGCTCGCCATTACCGGGCTGGCGCTCTTCATCGGCCAGCTTGGTGGGGCCGTGCTCGGCGGTGTAGTCACAAATGCCCACGCACAGATCCACTTCCTGACGGGCCTGCTCCGGCAGCTTGCCCATCTCTTTCACCATGAGCTGGGCCAAGTCTTCCCGATGCGCTTTCAGCGCCTGGCCAATGGCCTTGACCACACGGGCGCGTTCGTCCAGAGAGGTCAGCCGCCAATCGAGAAAGGCCTCATGACAGGCCTCGACGACCTGCTGAGCCTGCTGGTCATCCATCAGTGTGTAGGATTCGAGGGTATCACCCGTGGTGGGATTGACGGTCTTGATCGTGTTGCTCATAAGATCTCCTATCTTTAGATCAACGGGACGTGAGGGGGTAGACCATACAGCGGCTAATCGTTCCTTTAGGCTTGGTACGAAAACTGCCTACGCTCGCCCATACTGCGTTAAAAATTGGCTCAAAGTACTTATTTACACCCCGTAAACTCCGTCTTTTCGCCAATTTTTGCCTTGTCTGGCCATCGCTCGACGATTTTTCGTACAAGCCTAGGCCGACTGGTCTATTCACGCTGATTTTCCACTTTAGTAGAAAAATCCCCATTTGCCCAAATTTTGCGGTCTGTTCACCCGCTCAGCCTCTGGCGCTTTTTATGGCGCCAGGGAAGGGCGGTGGGCCCACACGGTATCCAGGGTGTCCAGCGCTGCCTTGATGGTGGGCTCGATGGCGCGATCCTGTCGCCAGATCAGGCTCAAGGCGCAGGGCAGGCGAACGTGCTCGGCCACTGCCAGCCCGCTCTCCTGGCGCTCGGCCATGGCCAGCGCGTCGCGGGCCAGGCTCAGGCCGACCCCGGCGCGCACCAGGTCCAGCATGCAGGCTTCCTGGTCGACCTGTGCCACTCGGTGCGGCGTGGCGCCGCTGGCAGCCAGCGCACGCTGGAGCAGGCGCGAGTGGGCCGACACGCTGGGGGTGACGATCCAAGGGAGGCTGGCCAGCGCTTCCCAGCGGGTGTCGGCCAGCTTGGCCTCCCAGCCCGGGGGCGCCACCACGTGGTAATGAAAGTGGGTCAGCTCACGCCAGGCCAGGGCGTCATGGGCTGGGCCTTCACCGGGCGGTGCCAGAAAGAAGCCCACATCCAGCTCGCTGTGCACCACGTCTTCCAGCACGCTGCCGCTCATGCCGTGGTGCAGCTCCGTTTCCAGCTGGGGCGCGCGGGCCATCAGGCGGCTCAAAAAATCGCCCAGGCGGATGAATTCAGGGTCCACGATGGTGCCGATGCGCAGCTTGCCACGCAGGGTGCTGTGCAGGGCACTGGCGCTTTGTTCGAATGCCAGCGCACTGGCCAGGGCGTTTTCGGCGGCGGGCAGCAGGGCATAGCCATCGGCAGTGAGGCGCAAGCCCTGAGGGCGGCGGGTGAACAGCGTCAGGCCAAGGTGTTGTTGAAGCTGCTTCAACTTTAGGCTGACGGCAGGCTGGGTGAGGTGCAGCTGTTCAGCGGCGCGAGACACGCTGCCGGTATGGGCAACGGCCACAAAGGCCCGTAGCGTGGCGTACTCCTGCATGGTCGATGCCCTTCGTTGTTATGTTATTAGCAGAGCTTATATCCGGGTTAAAAATTACTCAATTGCTTGGCCTGTGGCGCCGGGTAGTCTAGGGCAGATTCTCCTCATCACTTAAACGACGTTTATAAAGGTAGCGACAATGACAACTCACGCCATCCACCACTTCATCAACGGCCAGCGCAGCGAAGGCACCTCCGGTACTGCCCAGGACGTTTTCAATCCGGCCACGGGTCAGGTCACCGGCCGCGTGGCACTGGCGTCGGCGGCGGATGTGGACACGGCCGTACAGGCGGCCCAGGCGGCCTTCCCTGCCTGGGCCGACACGCCCCCCATTCGCCGCGCTCGGGTGATGTTCAAGTTTCTGGAGCTGCTCAATACACACAAGGATGCGCTGGCCGAAGCGATCACCAAAGAGCACGGCAAGGTGTTCACCGACGCCCAGGGGGAAGTGGCGCGTGGCATCGATATCGTCGAGTTTGCCTGCGGCATCCCTCAGCTGTTGAAGGGTGACTATACCGAGCAGGTGAGTACCGGCATCGACAACTGGACCGTGCGACAGCCGCTGGGCGTGGTGGCCGGGATCACCCCGTTCAACTTCCCGGCCATGGTGCCCATGTGGATGTTCCCCATCGCGATTGCCGCCGGGAATACGTTCATTCTCAAGCCCAGCCCGCTGGACCCCAGCGCTTCGCTGATGATTGCCGACCTGTTGCAGCAGGCGGGACTGCCGGACGGCGTGTTCAACGTGGTGCAGGGCGACAAGGACTCCGTGGAAGCGCTGATCGACCATCCGGAGGTGAAGGCGCTGTCGTTCGTCGGTTCCACCCCCATTGCCAACCTGATTTACGAGCGCGGCGCGAAGCACGGCAAGCGCGTGCAGGCGCTGGGCGGCGCCAAGAACCACATGGTGGTGATGCCCGATGCCCACCTGGACAAGGCCGTCGATGCGCTGATCGGTGCCGCCTACGGCAGCGCCGGTGAGCGCTGTATGGCCATCAGCGTGGCCGTGCTGGTGGGCGACGTTGCCGATAAAGTCGTGCCGATGCTCACCGAGCGAGCCCAGGCCCTGAAGGTCAAGGATGGCATGCAGCTGGATGCCGAAATGGGACCCATCGTGACCCGTCAGGCCCATCAGCGCATTACCGGTTACATCGAAAAGGGCGTGGCCGAGGGTGCACGGCTGATCGTCGATGGCCGTGAATTCGACGGCGCCAACGCGGGAGAGGGCTGTGCCGAGGGGTTCTGGATGGGCGGCACGCTGTTCGATCACGTGACCCCCGACATGACGATCTATAAAGAAGAGATCTTCGGCCCGGTGCTGGTGTGCGTGCGCGTGCCGGACGTGGCCACCGCCATTCAGCTGATCAACGACCATGAGTTTGGTAACGGCGTGAGCTGCTTCACCGAAAGCGGTAGCGTTGCCCGTGAGTTTGGCCGCCGTATCCAGGTGGGCATGGTCGGTATCAACGTGCCGATTCCCGTGCCCATGGCGTGGCATGGTTTCGGCGGCTGGAAGCGCTCGCTGTTTGGCGATACCCATGCCTATGGCGAAGAGGGCGTGCGCTTCTATACCAAGCAGAAGTCGATCATGCAGCGCTGGTCTGACTCCATCGACGCCGGTGCCGAATTCGTGATGCCCACGGCGAAGTAACGCCCGCTCTTCACCGGAGTCATCTGCATGTCCAACAATACAACTACCCCCATGGCGGCTCATGCCGCCATGCAATGCTTTGACTATATCGTAGTAGGCGCAGGCACCGCAGGGTGCCTGATGGCCAACCGACTGAGCGCCGACCCGAACAATCGGGTGCTGCTGATCGAAGCCGGTGGCAGAGACAACTACCACTGGATTCATATACCCGTCGGGTACCTGTATTGCATCAACAACCCGCGCACCGACTGGCTGTTTCGCACGGAGCCCGACCAGGGATTGAACGGTCGCTCGCTGATCTATCCGCGCGGCAAGACCCTGGGCGGCTGCTCCAGTATCAACGGCATGATCTACATGCGCGGCCAGGCGCGGGATTACGACCACTGGGCGGAAGTGACCGGCAGCGATGCCTGGCGCTGGGAGAACTGCCTGCCGGACTTTATCAAACACGAAAACCACTACCGATTGGATAAAGGCAGCGACGGTGATGACACTCACCGCGCGTTTCATGGCCACGGCGGCGAGTGGCGGGTGGAGAAGCAGCGCCTGAAGTGGCAGGTGCTGGATGACTTTGCCGAAGCTGCCGTTCAGGCCGGTATTCCTCGAACCGAGGACTTCAATCGAGGTAGTAACGAAGGCGTTGCCTATTTCGAAGTCAACCAGCGCGACGGCTGGCGCTGGAACACGGCCAAGGCGTTCTTGCGCACGGCCTTGAAGCGGGACAACCTGACGCTGTGGCACTCCACCCAGGTGAACCGGCTCTGCTTCGAGCGTGATCAGGCCGTCCCCCGCTGCGAAGGAGTCGAAGTGGTGCGAGAAGGCAAGACTCTGCAGGTGCAGGCTAGCAAGGAAGTCGTGCTGTGTGCCGGCGCGATTGGCTCGCCCCACCTGCTGCAGTTATCGGGCATCGGTCCCGCCGAGCACCTTGCCGAGCACGACATCGAGGTCGTGCACGATCTGCCGGGGGTGGGTGAGAACCTGCAAGATCACCTCCAGATACGTTCGGTGTATCGTGTCAGCAATGCCAAAACGCTGAACGCCATGGCCAGCACGTTATGGGGCAAAGCCGGTATCGGATGGGAGTACCTCACGCGGCGCACGGGGCCCATGAGCATGGCGCCGTCGCAGTTGGGCGCGTTCACGCGTAGTTCCGACGACCAGCCGTATCCCAATATCCAGTACCACGTGCAGCCGTTGAGTCTCGAAGCCTTTGGGCAGCCTCTGCACCCGTACCCTGCGATTACCGCCAGCGTGTGCAACTTGAACCCTACCAGCCGAGGCACCGTGCGCCTGAAAAGCGCCGACCCGCGCCAGGCACCTGCAATCGCGCCGAACTACCTGAGCACGCCCGAGGACCGCAAGGTGGCCGCCGATTCGCTGCGGGTGACGCGACGCATCGCCGAGCAGCCCGCCTTTGCCAGATACGCCCCGGAAGAGATCAAGCCGGGCGTGGAGTACCAGACCGACGAGGAACTGGCCCGCTTGGCCGGGGATATTGGCACGACGATTTTCCATCCGGTCGGCACCACGCGGATGGGAAAAGACGACGACCCCATGGCCGTGGTGGATGCGCAATTGCGGGTTCGCGGGGTGTCTGGACTGCGGGTGGCCGACGCGGGAGTGATGCCCACCATCACCAGTGGTAACACCAATTCGCCGACGCTGATGATCGCTGAAAAGGCCGCTGGATGGATTTTGGAAGAAAAGTCATTGCACTGACATTTTTTTCCATCATAGTGTTGACGTGCAGCGTCGTTAAGCGCATGCTGCATGCAGTTGGTTAGCAAGTCGAACGTAGTCAGCAGTATCGAAACGCTCTCGCGTTGAGTCTGGTGAAAGTTTCTTGTTCTACCCACTGCAACTCGGGTATTACCCGGCTCTTCATTAAGCTACATCGAGGATTTCGATCATGGCAACTGGTACCGTTAAGTGGTTTAACGACACTAAAGGCTTCGGCTTCATTTCTCCGGACGACAATGGCGACGACCTGTTCGCGCACTTCTCCGAAATTCAAGCTGACGGCTTCAAAACTCTGCAAGACGGCCAGAAGGTTTCCTTCGACGTCACCCAGGGTAAAAAAGGCCTTCAGGCTTCCAACATCAAAGTTCTGTAATCTGAACGAATGATGTTGTCAGCTGACCTACGGGTCAGTCTGTAGAAAAACCCCGCCTTCGTGCGGGGTTTTTTGTTTGTCGCGATT
>NZ_AJTS01000050.1 GCF_000275725.1 Vreelandella stevensii S18214
ATTCTATTTTGTTCTTACTGTGTTTCTAAAAATAACTTTTTAGAATATTGGGCAGGCGGCACAATATCCTCAGGTTCGTTTATCAAGGATATGGGTTTATGTCGCTGGATGCCTGGATTGCCGTTGGGGTGGTGCTGACGATTTTCCCCCTCATGGCGCTGTCGCGCCTGGGCCCCGATATCATTCTAATGGGGGCCGTGGTGGTATTGCTGACCCTGGGGGTCATCGACCCGCAGCAGGCGCTGGGAGGCTTCTCCAACAGCGGCCTGTTCACCGTGGCGTTCATGTACGTGCTGGTGGCCAGCATCCGTGAAACCGGTGGCATCGATTTGATCATTCGCTATGTGCTGGGTCGCCCAGCCACCGAGCGGGGCGCCCTGACCCGGCTGCTGCTGCCGGTGGCAACGCTGAGCGGCTTTCTCAACAATACCCCGGTGGTGGCCACCTATATCCCTGCGGTGATGAGCTGGAGCCGCCGTTTGAAGTTGTCTCCCCAGCGGCTGCTGATGCCGCTGAGCTTTGCCTCCATTCTGGGCGGGACCATCACGCTGATCGGCACCAGCACCAATCTGGTGGTGCATGGGTTGCTGGTGGAGCGCTACCCGGAGCTGGCCATGGGGCTGTTCGAGCTGGCCTGGGTTGGCCTGCCGGTGGCTCTGGCCGGGCTTGCGTACCTGATTGTGCTGGGCCCACGCATCCTGCCTGCCCGCAAAGGCGTCGCCAATGCCTTTGCCAACCCGAGGGAATTTACCATCGAGATGGAGGTGGACCCCACCGGCGTGCTGGTGAACCGCACCGTGGAGGAGGCGGGGCTGCGGCATCTTCAGGAGCTGTTTCTGGTCGAGATCGAGCGTGATGGTAACGTGGTCAGCGTGGTGGGGCCGGGCGAGCAGCTCAAGGGCGGTGACCGGCTGGTGTTCGTGGGCACGTCGGCGGCGGCCGTGGAGCTGCAGCAGATCCGGGGGCTGATTCCCTCTCGGGATGGCGCTTCCAGCCTGGAGAAGGAGTTCAAGGAGCGACGGTTGGTAGAAGCCGTGGTCTCCAGTCAGTGCCAGTTCATTGGCCAGCGCATCCGCGACGGCCGCTTTCGAACTCTGTACGGGGCGGCGGTGCTGGCGATTTGCCGCGGCGGCGAGCGGGTGACCGGTAACCTCGGGCAGGTACGCCTGCAGCCAGCGGACGTGCTGCTGCTCGAGGCTCGCCCGCCGTTCATCGAGCGCCATCGCCAGTCCAAGGATTTCCTGCTGATCAGTGAACTCAACGGGGCGGCCAGGCCGGTGCATGAAAAGGCGCCGCTGGCCTGGGCGATTCTGCTGGGGGCGGTGATGCTGGCGACCTTTGGCGTGCTCAGCATGCTCAATGCTGCCATGCTGGGTGCTGCCATGGTGCTGCTGACCGGTTGCTGCACGGTAGGCGCGGCCAAGCGGGGGCTGGATACTCAGGTCCTGCTGACCATTGCCGCCTCGTTCGGCGTGGGGGCGGCGCTGCAAACCTCTGGAGCAGCCGACGTGCTGGCGGGCGGTATTCTCTCGCTGGTGGCAGGCAACCCCTGGCTACTGCTGTTGGGCACCTACTGCGTGGTGGCGCTGCTCACCGAGATGGTGACCAATAACGCGGCGGCGGTGATCATCTTTCCGGTGGTAATGGCGGCGGCCGAAAGCCTGGGCGTCAATCCCATGCCCTACGTGGTGGCCGTCATGTTTGCTGCGTCGGCCAGCTTCCTGACCCCCATTGGCTACCAGACCAATCTGATGGTGCATGGCCCAGGGGGGTATCGGCTGGGGGACTTTCTGCGCGTAGGAGGTGGATTGAACCTGCTGACCGGGGCCATTGCGGTGACGTTGATTCCGTGGGTGTGGCCGTTTTAAGCGGGGAAGGACTCGCCCAACGCGTCGCTTTACGCTAGGGTGGCGCTTTTGACAGCCACCAAGGAATGCGACATGACAGCTCCAGGCGAACTGATTATCGAGCCGCAACATGGTCAACCCGCCGATGCGTGCGTGTTCATCATTCATGGACTCGGTGCCGACGGGCACGATTTCGAGCCGCTGGTGCCTGCGCTGGCCTTGCCGGAAAGCGCCCATGTGCGCTTCATCATGCCCCATGCGCCGCGCCTGCCGGTGACCATCAATGGGGGCATGGTGATGCCCGCCTGGTACGACATTCTGGCCATGGACCTGGGGCGCCGGGTGGACGAAGTGCAGCTGAAAACCTCCGCTGCGCGTATTCAGGCGCTGATTCAGGAGCAGATCGATCAAGGCATCGATAGCCAGCGCATCATCGTGGCGGGGTTCTCTCAGGGCGGCGCGGTGGCCTATCAGGCGGCCCTCTCGTTCCCCCAGCCATTGGGCGGGTTGCTGGCAATGTCGACCTACTTTGCCACCGCCGACAGCATTGAACTTGCCGAGGCCAACCGCCATATCCCCATTGAGGTGCATCATGGTAACTTTGACCCCATCGTGCCTGAAGCGCTTGGCCGCTCTGGCGCTGAGCGTCTCAAGGCGCTCGGTTACTCGGTGAACTATCGTCAATATCCCATGGCCCACGCGCTCTGCCCGCAGCAGGTCAATGATATTGGCAGGTGGTTGAGCGAACGGCTCGCATAGCACGGCCTCCTTTTCGCTGGCCAATGCACAGGATAGGCGGGGGCACTTCATGATGTCGGTGGATATATTGGAAGCTGGGCTGGCGCTCTGCCTAGTGGCAGTGGCGCTTGCCTGTCTGTTGGACCGCCACCTGCTGCGGACCTGTCGGCTGTTTTTGCTGTTTACGCTGCTGATGAGTCTGGCCTGGTGGCAGTGGCAGGCGCCCTGGCTGGGGCTGATGGAGCTGGTGCTGGGCGGCGCGCTCACCGGCGGCAGCTTCTTCTATGCCCTGAAGGCATTTCCCTCGGCTCACCCGGAGGCTGCCCACTACGACCGAGTGCAGCACGGGGCCGGGCATGTCATCAGCCGTGGGCTGCTGGCGCTGGCGTGGAGCGTGATGATCGGCGCCGCGCTGCGCTATCTCTTGCCCGACATGGCCTACTCGTTGAGCGAACACCCCTTGATGCTGGCGGCGGTGGTCATGGTCTCGGCGGCCATGGGGGCTTTTGCACTGCATCGACATTGGCTGCGTCGGCTGATGGCCTTCAACGTTCTGGGGTCGGGTGTGTTTCTGCTGTTGGCAGGCATGGCGGGCCCCTTGCCCAATGCCCAGGCGCTGATTGGCGTGGGCTTGCTGATTGCCTGGCTGGGCACCCTGCTGGGCGTGCTGTTGATACGACATCTGCTGCAGCTGGAAGGGGTGTCGGCGCTGGTCGATGAGCCGTCAGACTCCCAGGCAACCCGTGAGGCTTCACAATGAGCTGGCGTTTTGGCTTGTATGACAGCGCTCTGGACCCGTTGTGGTCAAGCCACTGGGCGCTGCTGGTCGTTCTGCTGCTACCTACCCTGATAGGCCTGCTGGGGGCCTGGTTGCGTCCCGCGCGCATGGTGCCCGTCCTGCTGGCCTGTACGCCGGTGCTGGTGGCGGGCCTGTGGCTGGTCATGGATGCCCAGCAGGCGGGCGTGTTGCGCTGGCAGTGGCAGCTGGCAGGGGTGGATCTGGCGCTGCGCTTCAGTGGCGTGAGCGGTTTCATGCTGCTGATTACCCAGTGGGTCGCGTTGGCCGCCGCGCTGTATACCCCCGGGCACCTGGCGCTTTCCCGGCCTGGCCCTCAGGGGCGTTGGCTGTGGCCGCTCATGGGCGTTCTGGTGAGCGCGCTGTCGTTGATCTGGATGGCGGCCGATTTGCTGACGCTCTACGCCGCCTTGGAGCTAATGGGGCTGGCCGCCGTCGGCATGCTGCTGCTGTCGGGCAAGGGCAGTGCGCTCAAGGCCGGTATGCGCTACCTGCTGCTGGCCCTGGTGGGGTCGTTGGCGTTCCTGCTGGGCATTGCCCTGCTGCTGGGGTACTGGGGGGAACTGACGCTGATGGGCCTGGCCCAGGTGGTCGAGCCAGGCCCGGTGAGCTGGATTGCGGCGGCGCTGATAGGCGCGGGGTTGGCGCTGAAGGCGGCGCTGTTTCCGCTACATGGCTGGCTGACCCCGGTGCACGAAAACGCCTGGACGCCGGTGAGTGCACTGCACGCGGCGCTGGTCATCAAGGCCTCGCTGTTCATTCTGCTGATGGTGTGGAGCGTGCTGCTGCCCGATACCCGGTTGGCCCCGCAGCTGGTGGGCTGGCTGGGGATGGCGGCCATCGTGTGGGGCGGGCTGGTGGCATGGCGGGCAGCGTCGCTGAAAACCCTGATCGCCTCGTCCACGGTGGGCCAGCTGGGCTATTTGATGGTGGCATTTCCGCTACTGCTGGGGCCGCAAACCTCGCCACTGCCCCAGGCGCTGGCCTGGGAGGGGTTCTGGCTACAGCTGATGGGGCACTCGCTGGCCAAGGCGGCGATGTTCCTGGCGGCCGGCAATCTGCTGCTGGCCACCGGCAAGAGTGCTCTGCAAGCGCTGGCGGGCACCAGCCGCCGACTGCCGCTCTCGCTGCTGACGTTCGGCATCGCGTCCATCACGCTGATGGGCCTGCCACCCAGCAGCGGTTTCACGGCCAAGTGGCTGCTGCTGCAGGCCATGGTGCTCACTCAGCAGTGGCTTGCCGTTGCCGCCCTGTTGGTGGGCACCCTGCTGACCGCGGCCTATGTGTTCAGGGTCTTTCGCTACTCGTTCGATGAAACCGCACCGCGCCATGACTACCAGCCGTTGGCACCGGGCATGGATGCGGTGGCACTGGCGCTCGCCCTGGCCGCGCTGCTGCTGGGTCTGTTGGCCCACTTGCCGTTGGCCCTGCTACAAGGAGGTGGCGCATGAACGCAGCCTGGTTACCGCTGACCACACTGGCGACCTCTCTGCTGGCCGCCGTGGCCATTTTTGCGCTACCCGAAGAGGCGCGGCGCTGGCGTACCGGTATCAACCTGCTGGCGGCGGTCAGCAAGATCGTGCTGGTCGTGCTGATGGTCGGGCGCGTGGCGGAAGGCTACGAGGACACGTTCAGCTTCCAGATTGTCGAAGGCGTCGATTTCGTGCTGCGCGCCGATGCGCTGGGCGTGATGTTTGCCGGGCTCTCATCGCTGCTTTGGCTGTGCACCACGGTGTATGCCATTGGCTACCTGGAGCATGCGGCCAACCGCAAACGCTTCTTTGGCTTTTTCAGCCTCTGCGTGGCCAGCACGCTGGGCATTGCGCTCTCCGGTAACCTGTTTACCTTCCTGATCTTCTATGAACTGTTGACGCTGTCGACTTACCCGCTGGTAGTGCATTCGGGCACCGCCAAGGCGCTGGCGGCAGGGCGCGTGTATTTGCGTTACACCCTGACCGGCGGGGTCGTGCTGTTGTTGGGGGTCGTGCTGCTGTATAGCCTGACAGGCGACCACTCCTTTGCCTCCGAGCGGGGGCTGTCGCCTTACCTGACCGACCACCGTGGCCTACTGACGCTGATCTTCGCGCTGCTGGTCGGCGGCCTGGCGGTCAAGGCGGCCATGGTGCCGCTGCATGGCTGGCTGCCCAGAGCCATGGTGGCGCCTGCGCCGGTGAGCGCGCTGTTGCATGCCGTGGCGGTGGTCAAGGCGGGGGCCTTCGGCATTCTCCGCGTGATCTATGACCTCTACGGTATCGAGCTGAGCGTCGAACTGGGGGTGACCACGGCCTTGGCCATCGCGGCCTCCATCACCATCATCTACGGCTCGCTGAGGGCCATCGCCCAGCAGGAGCTCAAGCCACGACTGGCCTTCTCGACCATCAGTCAGGTGTCGTATGTGATTCTGGGGGTCAGCCTGTTTGGGCCTTTCGGCACTATCGGTGCGCTCGCCCATCTGCTCCACCAGGGGCTGATGAAGGTCACGCTGTTTTTCTGCGCGGGCAACTACGCCGAAGAGCTGGGCATTCATCGCATCGATGAAATGGACGGTGCTGGCAAGCGCATGCCGCTGACCAGCCTGGCCTTTACCGTGGGGGCACTGGGCATGATCGGGCTGCCGCCCATCGCGGGGTTCATCACCAAGTGGTACCTGGGCATTGGCGCCATTCAGGCCGAGATGTATTGGGTGGTGGCGGTACTGGTGACCAGCAGCACGCTGAACGCCATTTACTTCCTGCCGATCCTGCATCGACTCTGGTTCCGGCAGGGGCCCGGTCACGGGGTGGGTGCGTGGCCCAACGAGCAGCGTCTGGGGCGCCTGGAAACCCATGGCTGGCTGTTGTGGCCAGCCGTGTTTACCGCGCTGGCCAGCCTGGGGGCCGGGTTGCTGGCAGGCTTGCCGTTTAGCCCCCTGGACTGGGCAACGCGGGTGGCGGTAGGGGAGTATCTACCATGATGACGACACTGCTGCTGGTCGTGGCCTTGCTCTGGCCGCTGTGCGTGGCTGCCGGGGCGGTATGGCATGCCTACCGCACCCCGCCAGCGCAGCGGCGCTACTGTTCGTGGCTGTGGGTCAGCGCCGCCTGGCCTGCGTTACTGCTGGCTTATATGGGTGAAGGCCGTTGGGTGCTGGAAGCCTGGATGCTGGGGGGCTGGTGGGAGCTGAATGCGCTCAGCCGCCCCTGGCTGGCCTTCAGCGCGCTGCTATGGAGCCTGGCAGCGCTGCATGCCCGGGGCTACTTTGCCGCCGAAGAAGCCTTGGCCCGAGGGGGCGATGACGACGCCCAGCGGCGCTTGCAGCGGTTGACGCTGCTGTGGCCATTGGCCCTGCTGGGCAACGTCCTGCTGATCCTTTCCCAGGACATTGCCAGTTTTTACCTGGGCTTTGCGCTCATGACCTTTGCCGCTTACGCGCTGGTGGTGCATAGCGGCAGCGCCGAGGCGCGGCTGGGGGCTCGGGCCTACCTGATCCTCGCCGTGCTGGGCGAAGGGCTGATTCTGGGGGGGCTGCTATGGGCGGCTGGCTCCATCGACACCTTGACCCTGGAGGGCGTTCGCGAGGCCATTGCTCGCTCGGAGCACGGCGCCTGGATGGCACTGCTGCTATGGCTGGGGTTTGGCGTCAAGGCCGGGGTGGTGGGGCTGCATGTGTGGCTACCGCTGGCCCACCCGGTCGCCCCTGCGCCTGCCAGCGCGGTGCTCAGTGGCGCCATGATCAAGGCCGGGCTATTGGGCTGGCTGAACGTGCTGCCTTTGGGCGAGTCGGGTCTGGCACCTGAACTGGTACGGCTGGGCCAGACCATGATGGCGCTGGGGCTGGCCGCCGCGTTCGGGGCTGCCCTGTATGGTGTGTGGCAGCGTCACCCCAAGGCCGTGTTGGCCTATTCGAGTATCAGCCAGATGGGCATGCTGACGGCGCTGGTAGGCACCGGGTTGACGGTGCCTCAGGCGTGGCTACTGCTGCTGCCCGGCCTGGTGCTGTTTGCGGCCCATCATGCGCTGGCCAAAGGGGCGCTGTTCATGGGGACCTGCGTCAGCGAGCACATGCCCCGCTGGCGCGTACCGCTTGTGTTTGCGCTGATGGCGCTGCCGGGCGTATCGCTGACAGGTGCCCTGGCTGCCGGGCTGGTCAGCAAGTGGGGAGTCAAGTCAGTGCTTTACGATGCCCAGTTGACCACGCTGGTGCTGTTGCTGACCTGGGCGGCCGTGGGCACCTCGCTGCTGGTGAGCGTTTGCCTGTGGCGGCAGTGGCAGCTGCGCAAGAGTGGTGGCAGCCACCCCATGCAGTGGGGCGCCTGGTTGGCCGCCGTGGTGGCCGCGCTGGCCACTCCACTGTGGCTGCCGCTGCACGGTACCGAGGTGCCGCCGTTGGCCGAGTGGGCTGGCATCGTCTGGCCTTTCCCGGTGGGTCTGTTGGCGTTGGTGGTGGCGCTCTCCCTGCGCCAGCGTGTGAGGGTTTCCCCGCCACCCGCGGGCGATCTATGGTGGCTATACGCGCTGCTGGCAGGGCATGCCCTGCAGGGCTGCCAGCGCTTCAGCGATGGCCTGGGGCGCGTCAAGGCCGCGTCGGTGGCTCGCAGTCTGGCTTTCGAGCGCGCGGTCATGCAGCTGCTCGGGCAAGGCCTGGGGGCAGAGCCCTGGCTGCGTCGGCACGGTAGCGGGTTGATGATGGCCATGGCCGTGCTGCTGGCGCTACTGCTGATGTGGGAGGGACTGGCATGAGCAAGCCGCAGGCGGGATCGCAAGCGTACCAGAATGAGCGAGGGCGTCAGGCCGTGACGCCGGATGACATACCCCGACAGGGCTGGCTGGATATCGGCTGGCGCGTGTTGAGGGCGGCCCGCCGAGACCGGGTGACCATGTACGCTGCCTGCGTGGCGTTCTACGCCCTGCTGGCGCTGTTCCCCACCATCGCCGCAGTGATTTCCATCTGGGGGCTGCTGTTCGACCCGGTAGAAGCAGGGCGGCAGCTCTATGAAATCAGCCGTTTCATGCCGCCCGATGCGGCCAACCTGATCGACCAGCAGGCCCAGGACGTGGTGGAAAGTGCCCAGCGTGGCAACGTCATGGCCGCCCTGGCAGGATTGTTGGTGGCCATGTACATCGCTTCCAAAGGGGTGTCGGCACTGGTGGTGGGGCTCAACGTGGTTTACGGCGAGCGTGAGAAGCGGCCCGCACTGTTACGCCTGGTCGTGCTGGTGGCGCTGACGTTCGGGCTCATCGGCATGACGCTGGTGTCGCTTGGGTTCATTGCCGTGGTGCCCATGCTGGTGGAGTGGCTGATGGTGGAACCGCCCTTTGACAGGCTACTGCAGTGGCTGCGCTGGCCAGCGCTACTGGTGCTGATGAGCCTGCTGATTGCGCTGCTGTATCGCTTTGCACCGTACCGTCGCGCGGCCAAGTGGCGCTGGCTGAGCTACGGCACGCTGCTGGCTACCGCTACGTGGCTGCTGGGATCTGGAGGGTTGTCGCTTTACGTGCGCTACTTCTCCACGTTCAGCGAGCTCTACGGTTCACTGGGCGCCGTGGTGGCGCTGATGATGTGGTTCTGGATGTCGGCTTTCGTGGTGCTGCTGGGGGCCGAGATCAACTGCGAAATGGAGCGCCAGACCTACCAGGACACCACCACTGGCGAGCCGCGCCCGCTGGGTGAAAGAGACGCCTTTGCCGCGGATACGGTGGGCGTGAAGACCCCCTGGCAGGATCGCGACTCGCAGGATTGAGCAGCGGCGACCGCCCAGCCAGGCTGGGCGGTCGTGGGTTGGAGGGTGGGTGGGGACGTCAGCGGCTGTTCAAAGCAGCTCTTCTGCTGCCAGTGCCAGCCGTGAGCGCTCGACGCTTTTCAGCGTTATGTGACCTGCATGGGGCCAATCCCGGAACCGCTCCACCACGGCGGCCATGCCGCAGGTATTGGCGGTCAGGTAGGGGGTGTCGATCTGTCCCACGTTGCCGAGGCAGACGATCTTGGTGTTACGCCCTGCTCGCGTCACCAGCGACTTGAGCTGCTTGGGCGTAAAGTTTTGCGCCTCGTCGATGATCAGAAACGTATCGTTGAGCGTGCGCCCGCGCATGAAGCTGGGCGAGCGGATCTGCACTCGCGAGCCGATCAGCTGCCGCGTGGCACCGTTGTCCCAGCTCGACTCTCCCTCCTCGTTGCGCAGCAGGTTATCCATATTGTCATGGAAGGCCCCCATCCACGGCGACATCTTTTCCTCTTCCGTGCCCGGCAGAAAGCCGATGTCTTCGCCCATGGGAATGGGGGCTCGAGTGAACACGATGCGCTCGAAGTGTTTGCTGTCCAGGGTCTGCTGAAACGCGGCGGCCAGGGTCATGAAGGTTTTACCGGTGCCCGCATTACCGGCAATGGTCACCAGGTCGATCTCGGGGTCCATGAGCAGGTTGAGGGTGAAGTTCTGGCGGCTGTCATGGGCGTGCACCCCCCAGACGCCCGCGTGGTGGCGGTAGTTGGTAAGCAGCTGCAAGCGGGCAGAGGAGGGCGATAGCTCCCGAACGATGGCTTCGAATTCCGCGCCGTTTTCGCTATCCGACACCAGCATGCCGACATGCCAGTCCCGGGGCATGGTGCCGCTGAGCTGGTAGAAAGTGTGGTGCGCGACGCGCTCGACATTGACCTCCACGTTGAGACTTTCCCAAAGCGAGGCACCGCCCAAGCCTGCGGCCTCGTACACCTTGGCTCCTTCGATCATCGCATCGCTGTCGGAGAAGGCGCGGTCGTTGAGGTAGTCCTCGACGGGGACCTTCAGCGCGGCAGCCTTGACGCGAAGATTGATGTCCTTGGTGATCAGAATCACCGAGGCATCCGGGCGCTCGTCACGCAGGCGGCAGGTCTCTGCCAGGATGCGGTTGTCGGGACTGTCATCCAGCGCGTCGAACGGCTTCAGGTCGTTGTAGCATAAAAAGTGCAGCCGACCGGACTCCCCGCTGATACGCGGAATGGGGATGCCTTTCTGGATTTCATCGAAGGTGACCTGATTGGTCAGGTCGGACAGGGTGCGGCTGATCTGGCGAGCGGTGCGGGCAATTTCACGGATGCCGTTCTTGTGCTTGTCCAGCTCTTCAAGCACGGTCATGGGGATGACCACATCGTGCTCATCGAAATGATAGAGCGCGGCGGGGTCGTGAATCAGGACGTTGGTATCCAGCACATACAGCCTGGTGGCTTTCTTATCGAGTCGTACCATCGCGGAAACTACTCCTTGGTTGACGGCAATACCGACACTGGCAGATGCTCTTTACGCTTGGATGACACTTACCTGTGCCGCTTCGCTAGCGTGTCCTGCTCCTCCTTGTTAAGTACTTGCTTATAGCGTGGAAGGCTTTGGCCATTTTCGCCACAGCGTTATTTCAACGCAGTCATTGATCCATATTGCGATGACGTTCGAGGCCTAGCGGGTCGCGCTCAGAAAACGCGTAACGCTGGTCAATAGCGCGGTGGCTACCACGCCAAGGCTTTCTCCCTCCACGTAGCGGTAGTAGTGGCTCTCCAGCGCCAGATCATGATTGAGCGCGCAGAGCTGACCGTTGGCCAATGCTTCTTTGACCAACGGGTAGGGCAGGAGTGCCCAGCCGGTGCCGTTGATCGCCGCATCACGGATTACCTCGAACATCGTCAGCCCCAGGTAGTTGGTCGAAAACAGCGCTTCGCTGACCAGCCTGTCGCCCTGGTCGAAGGTCAGGCACACCTGCGTGTACTGGGCCAGGTCATCTCGGGTGACGCTGGGCAGACGGCTGAGCGGGTGATCGGCAGCGGCCACCAGACTCATGCTGACCGGTGCCAGATGATTGGCCTTCACCGTGGTGCCCTCGGCGGTATACAGGCCGAAAGCGATGTCCACGGTTTGGCGCACTACGAACTGCGGGTGCTCTTGCGGGGGCAGCAGGTACACCGAAATGGCGGTCAGCGGGTAGCGCTGTTTCAGTTCGTGCATGACCTGACGCCAGAAGGCTTCGGGCAGCGCATCGTCGCGGGCAATGCACAGCTGGCTCTCGACCCCTTGCAAATGCTGCTGGCAATGCTTCTTGATCCGGCTGGCACTGGTCAGCAGGCGGTAGCAGTCCGGCAGCACGCTTTCGCCCACCGCCGTGAGCTGCAGGCTGTTGCCCGAGCGTTCGAACAGCGCCACCCCCAGGCTATCTTCCAGGGCGTTCACGGCCGCACTGAGCGTGCTGCGTTTCATGCCGGTATGCCGAGCCGCCGCCGCAAAGGAGCCGTGTTCGGTCACTTCGATAAACGCCTCCACCTGTTCTGCGCGCATGATATTGCCTTCCTGGGTGCCAATAATATTGGCGCTGAGCGATTGGTTTAACGTGATAGGTCCTCCTATGATACCCCGCGCTATACCTACTTTTCATGGAGCAATTCGCGTGACCCCCTTCATCGCAGAGCGCCGTGCGCTCAGATTTTCCGCCATTTCTGCCAGTCTGTTCGCGTTTACCGGCCTGGCGCTCGGCCTGGCCAGTGGCTCGATCACGATACTCTTCGACAGCGGCTATTCGCTATTAAGTTTAGTGCTGGCCTCGCTGTCGCTGTTTGCCCTTCAGCAGGCGCGCAAGCCCGCTGATGATCACTACCCCTTTGGGCGGCTGACGGTAGAGCCGTTGGCAGTGCTGCTCAAAGGCGTGGTGATTGCCCTGGTATGCCTGTTCTCGCTGGTCTCGGCGCTGTGGAGCCTGGCGCAGGGAGGTCGTCTGGTGACCCTGGACTTGGCCTTGATCTTTGGCGTGGTCAACGTCACGGGGTGTCTGGTGACGTGGTGGTGGCTGGCGCGCCATGCGCGGGTTGCCCAGTCTTCGCTATTGAATGCCGAGCTTCGTCAGTGGCAGATGGATACCTGGCTGAGTGCCGCCGTGATGCTGGGGTTCGCGCTGACCTGGGGGCTGACCCTGACGCCCTGGGCGCATCTGGCACGGTTCGCCGACCCGGTCATGGTGCTGATTATCGCGGGCTATTTCCTGCCCATGCCGATTCGCATGGTCAAGGATGCCTTGCGTGAACTGATGTTCGGTGAGCCCGTGGGCAGCGTGCGTCAGGAAGTGATTCAGGAAGTGGCGGATTTCGATATTGCCGACGACGATGTGCGCCTGGCCCAGGTGGGCAGTTTCCTGATGGTGGATATCCAACTGGACAAGCAGCAGATCGATGACGCCGAAGAGATCGTGGAAAGCGTCGAGCAGCACTGCAAGCAGCGTAATTTGCGCCCGGTCATGAGCATTACACTGGTGACCTGAGCCCGCATTAAAAAAGATTGACGGTAGCGCTGGGTGAGTGATATCTAGCGCTACCGACAACTGGTGTCGGTTTAACACTGCTTGTGAGGGTTGTAAAACATGCCATTGCGCCGCTGTTTGCCCGTACTGCTGGCTACCGTTCTGGTGGCTGGCTGTGCCAGTAATACCGTTGCCCCCCGCTATACCACGGATAACCCGGATGTCATGCGTATCGGTGGCGAACGCCCCGCCAGCGCCGACCCGCGCACGGAAGATGCCGGCTCCTACTGCCTGGAAACCACCGAGCGTTGGAACGAGCACGGCCGCACGCCGGATGGCCAGACGCTATGGGCCAAGGATACCCTGCGTCGCGTGGTGCCTTGCCCCTGAGCGAAGGCACCTAAAGCCTCGCGCCAGCCTGCGGGCTGGCGCGGTGCTCACGCTTCGCGCTTTTGTGGTTTTCCCTTGCGAGGCGTGCCCGCCATCTCTTCCAGCTCGGCTTCACTCATGTCGTCGTACATCTCTTTCGATGCGCCATAGAGCTCACCGGGTTTGCTTTCCCCGCGTTTGGCGGAAAGGGCAGCGCCCGCCGCCTTTTGCTGTGCTTTTGAAGTGGCCTTCATGGTCAGACTCCTTTCTGTCGGTTGACTTCCAAAGCGTTGGCACGCTATTAAGTTTGGCAGTAGACGATGAGATGTCCACCGCCACGTTCAACTCACGAGACCTCCATGACCCCGGCCATCAATAGCGCACGGCAAGCAGGCATTGCCTTTCAGGTACACGACTATCCACATGATGCAGCGGCCACGTCCTATGGCCTGGAAGCCGCCGAAAAGCTGGGTGTTTCACCGGCACAAGTGTTCAAGACGCTGGTGGTCAGCCTGGATGGCAAGCAGCTGGCCGTGGGGATCGTACCGGTCGATTGCCAGCTGGGGCTGAAGCAGATTGCCAAGGCCGCAGGGGCCAAGAAGGCGGCGATGGCAGCGCCTGAAGCAGTGGAGCGCAGCACCGGTTACGTGCTGGGCGGCGTCAGCCCGCTGGGCCAGAAAAAGCGTTTGCCCACCTTCATCGATGCCTCTGCAAAGGCGTGGCCCACGCTGTATGTCAGTGCCGGGCGCCGCGGGCTGGAGATCGAACTCTCCCCCGGTGACCTGGCGGCCTTGAGCCAGGGGCAATTCGCGGCGCTCTCCGCCTAGGCTTTGTACGAAAACTGCCTACGCTCGCCCATACGGCGTTAAAAATCGGCTCAAAGTACTCATTTACACCTTGTAAACTCCGTCTTTTCGCCGATTTTTGCCTTGTCTGGCCATCGCTCGCCGACTTTTCGTACAAAGACTGACGCCATGCCAAGGGCGGCCCGCTCCCAGTCAGGCAGGGCAGGGCGCTTTCTGGTATGGTGCTTCACATTATCGAATTGCTGGGCCTCATGCCCCTTCAGGAATTTCTTGTGTCAGATACCTCTTTTGCATCTCTTGCGCTGTCGCCTGCGCTGCTTGCCACGCTGGACTCCCTTGGCTATCACCAGATGACGCCGGTTCAGGCGCAGAGCCTGCCGCCCATGCTGGTGGGTCGCGACGTGATGGCCCAGGCCAAGACCGGCTCGGGCAAGACCGCCGCGTTTGGTCTGGCGCTGCTCTCTCAGCTCCGAGTGGAAGCGTTCAGAGTGCAAGGGCTGGTGCTGTGCCCGACCCGGGAGCTGGCAGACCAGGTAGCCGAAGAGCTGCGCCGTCTGGCGCGCGGCATGGCCAACGTGAAAGTGCTGACGCTGTGTGGCGGCGCGGCCTTTGGCCCGCAACTGGCCTCCCTGGAGCACGGTGCGCATATCGTGGTGGGCACGCCGGGGCGCATTGACGAGCACTTGCGCAGAGGCTCGCTGACGCTGGGGTCACTGACCACCCTGGTGCTGGACGAAGCCGACCGCATGCTCGATATGGGCTTTCAAGCCACCATCGACGACATCATTGCCGACACGCCTGCCGACCGCCAGACGCTGCTGTTCAGCGCCACCTTCCCGGACGAGCAGTCGACCGAAGGCCTGGCCATCATGACACGGGGTGTCATGCGCGACCCGGTCAGCGTCAAGGTGGAAGAGACCCACGATGCCACCACCATCGAGCAGCACTTCTACGCCGTGGCCAACGACGACGCACGCTTTGCGGCGCTGAAACAGCTGCTGCTGGCCACGCGCCCCACCACCAGCGTGGTGTTCTGCAACACCAAGCGCGAAACCCAGGCGGTGGCCGACAGCCTGGTCGATGCGGGTTTCAGTGCGGTGGCCCTGCACGGCGACCTGGAGCAGAAGGATCGTGATCGACTGCTGGTGCTGTTCGCCAACCAGAGTGCGTCGATTCTGGTTGCCACGGACGTGGCCGCCCGTGGGCTGGACATCGCCCAGCTGGATGCCGTCTTCAACTACCAGATCGCCCGCGAGCTGGAGGTTCATGTACACCGGGTCGGGCGCACCGGGCGTGCCGGTGCCAGCGGTATCGCCTGCACGCTGGTGACCCCGCAGGAGCAGTATCGCCTCGAACGCCTTGCGGAGCTGCTGGGCGAGCCGCTGACCACCGAGCCGCTGCCCAAAGCGTCCGACAGCACTCCGTTCGAGCCACCCATGGCCACGCTACAGCTGGCAGGTGGCAAGAAAGACAAGCTGCGCCCTGGCGACATTCTGGGCGCCTTGACCAGTGAAGGCGGCCTGCGGGGTGATCAGGTGGGCAAGATCAAGGTACTGGCCCGCAGCGCTTACGTGGCGGTGGAGCGCGGTGCCGTTCAACGCGCCCAGGCCAAGCTGGAGCGGGATAAACTCAAGGGGCGTGCTTTCCGAGTGCGCCGCATTCGTCACTAACAGGATCAGCGCAGCAAGCCATGAAAACACCCAAACGATTACAGCCCCTGGTCGACGATGGCCTGATCGATGAGGTGCTGATGCAGTTGATGAGCGGCAAGGAAGCGCAGGTGTACGTCGTACGCTGTGGTGACGAGACGCGCTGCGCCAAGGTCTTCAAGGAGGCCAAGCAGCGCAGCTTCAAGCAGGCGGTGCAGTATCAGGAAGGGCGCAAGGAGCGCAACAGCCGCCGCGCGCGGGCCATGGCCAAGAAGACCCGCTACGGTCAGAAAGAGCAGGAACAGGCGTGGCTCACCGCCGAGGTGGACGCGCTGTACCGGCTGGCCGCTGCCGACGTGCGGGTTCCCAAGCCCTATGGCTTCGTGGATGGCGTGCTGCTGATGGAGATGATCACCGACGCCGCAGGCGACGTGGCCCCGCGGCTTGACGATGTCACCCTGACCCACGAGCAGGCGCTGCGCTATCACGCCAAAGTGATCCAGGACGTGGTGCGTATGCTGTGTGCCGGTCTCATCCACGGCGATTTATCCGAGTTCAACGTGCTGGTGGATGCCGACGGCCCGGTCATCATCGACCTGCCCCAGGCGGTGGATGCCGCAGGTAACAACAGCGCCGCCGCCATGCTCGAGCGCGACGTCAACAACATGCGCGCCTATTTTGGCCGTTTTGCTCCGGAGCTGCTGGACACCCACTACGGCAAGGAGATGTGGGCGCTCTATGAGTCCGGCGAGCTGCACCCCGAAAGCCTGCTGACCGGCCACTTCGAGTTCGACAGCCACATTGCCAACGTGGCAGAGCTGATGGAAGTCATCGACGACGCCAAGGAAGAAGAAGCCGAACGCCTGGCGCGCCTGCGCGGCGATGACGACGAAGATTAGCCGCCGATATCGTGTACACTAGGCTATCCATTAGCAGAGTAACGACATGCGCGGGTGTTGGCGGCCGGTCGCCAGTGCTTGAGTAGGTCACGTTTCAGGGAGGGGCGCGTGAAGGGAAGTCGTTTCAGTGCAGCAAGTGCCAGAGCGCTGGCCGTGTCGCTGGGTGTCGGCGCCCTGGGCGGCCTGCTGTTTCAACTGCTGAACCTTCCCTTGGCCTGGATGCTGGGCCCGCTGGTGGCCAATCTGCTGGCCTCCGCCAAGGGCGCCAGCGTCGCAGTGCCCGAGCCGCTGCGCAACGTGTTCCTGGCCGTCATGGGGCTGGTGCTGGGCAGCCAGGTAACGCCGGAGCTGGCACATCGTGTGCTGGACTGGCCGCTGTCGGCGGCGCTGCTGCTGCTCGGGGTGGCCGCCTCCACCGCGGTGGCCTCGGCCTGGTACCGGCGCTGCGGGTTCGACCCGGTGAGCGCCTGGTTTGGCGCCGCCCCCGGCGCGATGACGGCGATGATCCTGCTGGGCGAAAAGTGTGGTGGTGACCCTCAGCGCATCGCCGTCGCCCAGTCGCTGCGCATTATTCTGGTCATTCTCTTCCTGCCACCGCTGTTCTGGGCCTTTGAAGGGGGCGAAGGCTCGTTGGGGCCAGCCGCTTCGTCGCTGGAACACGGCTGGATGCTGCTGACCATTCCCCTGCTGATACCGCTGGGCCGCTGGTTGCGCATCCCCAGCTCGGCGCTGCTGACGCCCTTGCTCATGGCCGCCCTGCTGTCGGGGCTGGACCTGGCCAGCCTGGCGCTGCCCGAGTGGGGTATGAACCTGATGCTGTGGGTGCTGGGCAGTGCCATTGGCTCGCGTTTCCAGGGCATGACCCGCAGGTTGTTGGGCCGCTACCTGTGGCAATCGGGCGTGGCGACCCTGCTGGCCCTGATGGCCCTGGCGGTATTCGCCGAACTCATTCATCGTACCGTGGGGGTGGGCCGAGATGTGGCGCTGCTGGCGCTGGCCCCTGGCGGCATCGGTGAAATGGCGATTCTGGCTGTTGCCCTGGATATCGACCCGGTCTTCGTGGCATTTCATCACCTGCTGCGCATGATTACTCTGATGGTGTTCGCGCCGTTCTGGGCGCGCTGGCTGCTGAGCCGCCGCCGAGCGCACTGACAGACGCCATTCGGCTCTCTTCAAAGGCTTCTTCGTCAAGGACTTCCCATGTTGTCACGCCTGCTGTTGCCGCTGTTCCAGTTTTTTGAACGCCGCGTAAACCCCTACCCGGAAGGTGAGGTGTCGACGCCTCCCCACGGGCTGCTGCCGTTTATCTGGCACTTTTCGCGGCCAGTCTGGCCCTGGCTGCTGCTGATGTCGCTGATGACTGCCGTGGTGTCCGCCGCCGAGGTAATGTTCTTCAGCTACATGGGCGAGCTGGTGGATTGGCTGGGCCGGGTCGAGCGGGCCGACTTCTGGGCGCAGCACGGGCTGTGGCTGGCGGGCGTCGGCTTGGCGGTGGTGGTCGGGCTGCCCCTGCTGGTACTGGGCCAGTCGCTGATTACCCACCAGAGTATTTTTGGCAACTACCCGATGATTGGCCGCTGGCTCTCGCATCGCCATATGCTGAGCCAGAGTCTGGCGTTCTATCAGGACGAGTTTGCCGGGCGCGTGTCGCAGAAAGTGATGCAAACGGCGCTGGCCGTGCGGGAGACCGTCACCAAGATCATGGACCTGATGGTCTACGCCATCGTCTACTTTACCGGTGCGGCGATTCTACTGGGGCGGGCAGACCCCTGGCTGCTGCTGCCGCTGGGTGCCTGGCTGGTGGGCTATCTGGGCATCATGCGCTACTTCGTGCCCCGGCTGCGGGACGTTTCCATGGCCCAGGCGGATGCCCGTGCGCAGATGACCGGCCGGGTCGTCGATAGTTATAGCAACATTCAGACCATCAAGCTGTTTGCCGACACCCAGCGCGAAGAGCGCTACGCCAAGGATGCCATGGAAGGCTTCATGATCACCGTACACCGTCAGATGCGGCTGGTCACGGTGATGAGTGTCTGCCTGACGCTGCTCAATACGCTGCTGCTGGTCGGCACCGCCGGTATGGCCATTGCGGCCTGGTTCCTGGAGGCGATCTCGCTGGGGGTGTTGGCCATTGCCATTGCGCTGGTGATGCGTATCCGCTTCATGTCGGACTGGATTCTCTGGGAGGTCGCCGGGCTGTTCGAGAATATCGGTACGGTACAGGATGGCATGAACACCATCGCCCAGCAGCCGACGGTCAAGGATGCCCCCAACGCCAAGGCGCTGAGCGTGCCCAAAGGCGAAATCGTCTTCGACGCCCTGCGCTTCCACTATGCCCAGGCCAAGGGGCAGAGCCGACACGTGTTCGACGGGCTGAGCCTGACCATTCGACCCGGCGAGAAGATCGGCCTGATTGGCCGCTCCGGGGCGGGTAAGTCGACCCTGGCGAACCTGCTGCTGCGTTTTTACGATCTGCAGGGAGGGCGCATTCTGATCGACGGCCAGAACATTGCCGAGGTCACCCAAACGTCGCTGCGCCACCAGATCGGTATGGTCACCCAGGACACGTCACTGCTGCATCGCTCATTGCGCGACAACATTCGTTACGGCAGCCCGCAGGCCAGCGATGACGATGTATGGCAGGCGGTGTGCCGCGCCCATGCCGATACGTTCGTTCATGATCTGGTCGACCCACAGGGGCGCCGGGGCTTGGATGCCCATGTGGGCGAGCGGGGCGTCAAGCTCTCCGGGGGCCAGCGTCAGCGCATCGCCATTGCTCGGGTACTGCTCAAGAATGCGCCTATTCTGGTGCTGGACGAAGCCACCTCGGCGCTGGACTCCGAAGTGGAGGCCGCCATTCAGGAGCAGCTGGATGCCCTGATGGAAGGCAAGACCGTCATCGCCATTGCCCATCGGCTTTCGACCATTGCCATGCTGGATCGCTTGATCGTGGTGGATGAAGGCCGCCTGGTTGAGAGCGGCACCCATCAGGAGCTGCTGGCCCGCAACGGCATTTACGCCGGCCTGTGGCAGCGCCAGTCGGGCGGTTTTTTGGGCAATGACCTTGATTCTGAACAGGCGACCCCCATGTAGCCGTAGAGAGTCAATACTAGACCGGTCGCCTATTTTTGGCGCATGCAAAGGAGATAGTGATGCAAGCCATACAGCTACGCGCCCCCGGTGGGCTGGACCACCTCGATGTCGTCGACCTCGCTGCGCCCGGCGAGCCCGGCCCCGGCGAGATCAAGGTGCGCCTGCACGCCAGCTCGCTGAACTTCCATGACTATGCCGTGGTGGCGGGGATGATTCCTGCCGCTGATGGCCGTATCCCCATGTCGGATGGGGCCGGGGTCGTGGAGGCCGTGGGCGAGGGAGTAGAGGAGTTTGCCGTCGGTGATGCAGTGGTCTCGACGTTCTTCCCCGATTGGCTGGAAGGCCCCGCTCGGGTAGGCGATTTTGCCACCACACCCGGCGACGGCGTCGATGGCTATGCCCGTGAACAGGTGGTGCGTCCGGCCAACTGGTTCACCCACCAGCCGAAGGGTTACAGCCATGCCGAGTCCGCCACGCTGACCACGGCGGGGTTGACCGCCTGGCGCTCACTGGTGGTAGACGGCGGGCTGAAAGCGGGCGATAGCGTGCTGGTGCTGGGCACCGGTGGCGTCTCCATCTTTGCTCTGCAGTTTGCCAGGCTGATGGGTGCCCGAGTCATCGCTACCTCGTCGTCCGATGCCAAGCTGGAGCGCCTGCGTGAACTGGGCGCCGAGCACACCATCAACTACCGTGACACGCCGGAGTGGGGCAAGCGCGTGCTGGAGTTGACCCACGGTGAAGGGGTCGATCACGTGGTAGAAGTCGGTGGGCCGGGCACCTTGCCGCAATCCATCGACGCCGTGAAAATCGGCGGGCACATTTCGCTGATCGGCGTGCTGACCGGCCGTGAAGGCGAGGTGCCCACGGCAAAGCTGATGGCCAAGCAGGCACGTTTGCAGGGGCTGATCGTGGGCAGCCGCCGCCATCAGATGGAGATGATCAAGGCGATCGAGGCAGCCAATCTGAAGCCGGTGATCGACCGGGAGTTTGCGCTGGCCGATATCGCGGACGCGTTTCGTCATCAGGAGTCTGGCAAGCACTTCGGTAAAATCTGCCTCAGCTATTGATCGGGTGACCGCTTGATCGAAGGCAAAGTGATCGAACCCGAGCAGATCGAGCCCGTGTCAGATAGCGACAAGCACAACGCCCGCCACTATGGCGGGCGTTGGTGGCGGGCGTTGTGTTTCATACCAGCGAAAAGGGAATGACGCTGAACGGGCTCGCTACGCTTTGCAGCTGAATACCACGCCCTTGACCTCGAGCTCCCAGATATCATCGTAGGGCACGGTGACACCATCTATATCCCCGGGGTCACCGGTGCTGTTCTTGATGAAGGTCTCCGGGATCACTTTGACCCCCGTCATACCCACGTGCTGTATGCGCGCGCTGAACCGATTACCGTCCTGTTCGATCAGCACCCGCTCCCCAGCAATGCACTTCGCAAGCTTCTCGTGTAGTTCTTCCCTGGTGACGTCAACCACGCTCATCGTTGCCTCCTGCGCATCGCTCATCAATGTATTGGCCTTATCCTAACGACTTTATTCTAGACGATAAGTTCGGCTATCTGCGTGGTCGTACGTGGGGCATGCTAATCTTGATCTACTTTACCGGCGCGAGGCGCGATATGGATCAAGGCCCGACGAAGGCAGCGCCAGCTCCGTGGGAAGTAGTGGAACTGGAAGCCTTTCAAACACCGCAGCATACCCAGGCCAGCCAGTGGAAGCGCAGTTGGCGCGTGGCCACTGCCTGGATGCTGGGAAACCGTGCCGACAGGCGTCAGGCGGCACTGGAGAGCGAGCTGCGCGCCTTGCCGGAAGTGAAACTCGCCCACTGGGCGCCTCCGGTGGATTGGACGCCTGCCGCGATGAGCTTGCATCGGGCGCTGGCCGCCTATCAAGAGGCACCGCTGGTGCTGTTCGTGTCGCCTCCCCACGGTGGGCATGCGGATATCGTTGGCCACTGGGCGGGCCAGCACGGCATCGAGTGCCTGGAGGTGCCTACCTTTGCCGAGCGCATGGCTGGAGAGCTGGCGTGGGTAACGGCGGCTGCCCCGGCAAAGCGCTGGGCCATTCCGGCGCTGGAGCGGCATTTCCTGCGTCATGCCTACGGTTTGCAGGGCGTGCGCGCGCTGGTGGAGCGTGCCCAGGGCGGGCGGCTGGGGCAGGGCGTGTTGGGGTGTGATAGCTGGAGTTACGCCTTTCTGAAGCAGGCCGTTGGGCTGGAAGGGGTTCCCGTGTTGGCGCTGCAAGGGCTAGAAGGCGCACAGCTGGCGGACTATTTTTCCCAGGCTGCAGGCCAGTGCCCGCCCGTTTACAGCACCCGTACTCGCCAGCCCGTGCTGGAGGACTCCCCCAAACAAAAGGGCGTGTTCAAGGAGCTCCAGCAGTTGGCGGCCCATAGTCGCGGCCACCTGGGAATTGCCTGGCACTATTGGCGTGAGCGCCTGCGTGAACCGGCCGAGGACGCCCGCGCTCACTCGGGCAACCGTTCCGATCATGGCGAAACATCGCTATGGCTGCTGGATACGCTGGCGGATGCGGAGCTCCCCGCCGACACCGGCGATCTGGCCACCCTGCTGCTGCACACCCTGTTGATCCATGGGGGGCTGGAGGATCAGGCGTTGGCCCACGTGCTGCCTTTCTCGGAACACGAGATAGTGAGCGTTCGGTTCGCGCTGGCCAGTCGCGGCATGCTGCACTGCCATCAGGGGCGGTGGCAGGTAGCACCCTTGAGCTACGCCAGCGTTCGGCAACTGCTGGAATCGAGACACTACCTGGTAGACCCCCTTTAGGAGCCCCCATGGACGATCACGAACAGTATGCCCGCCTGTTTAACGAACTCGACAGCGAAGCCTTCATCACGCTGGGGCTGCTGCTGGCAGGTGCCATCGTGCTGATCATTGCCAGCCAGCGGGGGCTCAACTGGCTGGCCAATCGGTTGCATGGCCCGATCAGGTTTCGGGTTTTTGCGCTGGTGCCACTGACGCGTCTGCTGATCCTGATCACGGTCCTGGCCGTTGCGGTGCCCATCGTCATCGAGCCCTCTTTACGCAACATGGTGACGCTGTTGGGGGCCATAGGCCTGGCCATCGGTTTTGCCCTGAAGGAGTATGTCAGCAGCCTGATTGCGGGCGTGGTCTCTGCCGTCGAGCTGCCCTATCGGCCCGGAGATTGGGTCAATATCGAAGGCACCTACGGAGAGGTCAAGCATGTGGGGATGCGTACGGTAGAGATTCAAACGCCGGACGATGATCTGGTGGCCGTGCCGCACTTGAAGCTTTGGGATTCGGCCATCTACAACGCCAACAATGGCGGCGCCAGCCTCCAGTGTGTGGCCAGCTTCTACCTGCACCCCGAGCACGAAGGCGGCTGGGTGCGCCAGGCGCTGCGCGACGTGGCGTTGACCAGCGCCTATCTGACGTTCGACAAGCCCATCATCGTCGTGGCCGAGGAGAAACCCTGGGGAACGCACTATCGCATTCGTGCTTATCCCGTCGACCCGCGTCAGCAGTTCCTGTTCGTGACCGATTTGACGGTACGCGGCAAGGCGATTCTGAGCGATGCCGGTATTCGTCCCGCGCTACTGCCCCCTGAGATGTTGATGGATGCCCAGAGCGCGGGGCGGACATGAAGGCGCAGGACGAGAAGCTCTACATCGGCTGGGACGTGGGCGGCTGGAATTGCGACCATAACCCGGCCAGCCGAGATGCGCTGGTGGTACTCGATGCGTCACTGACCCTGGTGGGAGCGCCCTGGCGGGGCAATCTGCGCGAGACGCTCAATGACGCCGCCTCGCCTGGTGATCTGATCACGCGCCTGTTGGGGCTCTGCCAGCACATGGCGGACGGTGGTGAACGGGTCTTCATGGCGGTGGATACACCACTGGCGCTGCCGCAGGCACTGCTGGCCCTGGCCAGAGGGGAAGCCGTCGCGGCACTGGGCCGCTCTCAGGAAAATCCCTATCTCTACCGACACACCGAGCGTTGGCTGTTCGAACGTGGCGTCACGCCGCTATCGCCCATCAAAGACATGATTGGCAGCCAGGCCACCAAAGGCATGCACGTGCTGGCGCGTTTTGCGCCGCATAGCGTGGCGTGCGGTCAGTGGCAGAGCGAGCAGGGGGAGCTGACTGTCGTGGAGGGGTATCCATCCCCCGCCAAACGCTCCAAGGGCTTTGCCGCTTTGCGCCAGCGCTGCGTGATCCCGGCCCAATGGCAGGCGGTGCTGCACCAGCCCACCCCCCGCCAGCAGGACATGCACGATGCATGGCAGTGTGCGTTGCTGGCCTGGGCACTGGAGCATGCGCCCCAGCAGGTTGCCTGGCCGCCAGCGGAGATGCCGACGGCCGAAGGGTGGATTTTCGTTCCTGATGATGCGCTGAAGGGCTAGCCGCTCAGGCGTTCTCTTCCGGCAGTTCGGCGCTGTGAAAGACGTTCTGCACGTCGTCCAGCTCGTTGAGCATGTTCAGCAGCTTTTCGAACATGGCGGCGTCGTCACCTTCCACCGGCGTGGTATTCTGTGGCAGGAACTGGATTTCATCCACTTCGAAGTCGATCTCGCCAAAGGCGTCCAGCAGTGCCTGCTTGGCCTTGGCGTAATCGGTGTTCGGAGCAAATACCGTGATACGACCGTCTTCCTGCTCGATGTCGGTGACGTCCACGTCGGCTTCCATCAACGCTTCCAGCACGGCTTCTTCATCGCCACCGGTAAACGAGAAGATCGCGCAGTGATCGAACATGTGGCTCACACTGCCCGGCGTGCCGATCTTGCTCTTGGTCTTGGTAAAGCAGCCGCGCACATCGCCAAAGGTGCGGTTGGGGTTGTCGGTGAGGCAGTCGACGATGACCATGGCATTGCCGGGGCCGAAGCCCTCGTAACGAGCGGGCGAGAAGTCCTCGCCTCCGGCACCGCTGGCCTTGTCGAGGGCCTTGTCGATGACGTGGGATGGCACCTGATCTTTCTTGGCACGCTCCATCAGGCCGCGCAGCGCAAGGTTGCCATTGGGGTCGGTGCCCCCTGCTTTGGCGCAGACGTAGATTTCACGCCCGTACTTGCTGTACACCTTGGTTTTCGCAGCGGCCGTCTTGGCCATGGATTCCTTACGGTTCTGAAACGCCCTACCCATATTGAAGTCCTTTATTAACCATGAACTGCCTGCACGGCAGGCGTCATTGATCGGCGTTGCCGAACGTTCTGAAAAAGGAAAATTTTACCCAACAGCGTACCATGCTAACAGCGTTATTTAAGGCCGTATTCAAGGCCGGGGAAGGATTCCACGACGCGCAGCCCAGGCAGCCACCCGACTGCGCTTGAGCTGGCGTATACTGGTGCGCTGATCAACCGCTGGACTCATGGAGAAACGCATGCCGCTGACGCTCTGGTTATCGCTGGCCGCCATCTGTGCCATGGGGGCCATGTCCCCGGGGCCAAGCCTTGCGCTGGTACTGCGCCACACTTTGGGGGGCGGGCGGCTGCCCGGCGTGACCGCGGCGGTGTTCCATGCCCTGGGCGTGGGTTTTTATGCCCTGTTGACCGTGCTGGGGCTGGGCGCGCTGGTGGTACGCCACCCCGAGGTTTTTCAGCTGATCACCTGGGGTGGGGCCGCCTACCTGGCGTGGCTGGGGATCAAAGCCTTGCGGGCCGGGCGCGCCAGCTCGCTGGCAGCCAATGCGGTGGTCACCACGCCAGGCCAGGCGGCCCGAGAAGCGGTGCTGGTGGCTCTGGGCAATCCCAAGCTGATCATCTTTTTCGTGGCCCTGCTCAGTCAGTTCGTGACGCCGGATATGAGCCCGTTGGCCAAGGGCATCATCGTGGCTACGGCGATGGTCATCGATGGCGGCTGGTACGTGCTGGTGGCCGTGGGGCTATCGCACTCGCGAGTGTTGCCCTGGCTGCAGCGCCACGCCCACTGGGTCAACCGTGTTACCGGTGTGCTGCTGATCGCGCTGGCGCTGAGGGTCGTGGCGGGGCCACTGCTATAAGCAGCCATGGTGGAAAATTCGCGCAGGCGTGAGCCGCCGGGCTGGTGCTGGCAGGCCGCCTCGTGGCAAGGTAGCGTCAGACGATAGCAAGAGGGTGTGTGATGAGCATTTACGAACAGGATTGCTACACCCATCAGGGCCAGCCCTTCAATCTGCGTGCGCTGCGCGGTCAGGTGCTGTTGGTGGTCAACGTCGCCAGCCAGTGTGGCTTTACGCCCCAGCTCAAGGAGCTGGAAAGCCTTTACCAACGCTACCGTGACCGTGGCTTTACCGTGCTGGGCTTTCCCTGCAACCAGTTTGGGCGGCAGTCGCCCGAAAGCGCCGAAGCATTCTGCACCTTCGGGGAGCAGCAGTTCGGGGTCAGCTTTCCGCTCATGGAGAAGGTGAACGTCAACGGAGGCAATGCGCATCCGCTCTTTACGTTGCTCAAGCAGGGAGCGCCAGGCGTGCTGGGCACGCGGGCCATCAAGTGGAACTTCACCAAATTTCTGGTTGCCAGAGACGGGCAAGTGCTGGCGCGTTTTGGCCCACGAGACCATGGCCCACGCCTGCGCCTGGCCGTGGAGGCGGCGCTGGACAAGGCGTGAAGGGGTTAGAGCTCGCCCCGGCTGACCATCAGCCGCTGCATCAGGTCGTTCCAGCGGTGGCGTACCATCATGGTGGTCAGGCTCGAAAACAGCGCCCAGGTTTTGCGCCGCCAGCCTTTCAGGCGCAGATTGTGATTGACCAGCTGCTTCATCAGCTTGTAGTCATCGAACTTGCGCCACTCGCTGGCCACCGACAGCTGATGGCGTGACATCACCGGGGCCAGCTCGATACGGAACACCCACTCGAGCTCCTTGAGCGATAGCCCGTGCTGTTCGATGACCTCGATCATGCGGGCGTAGTCGCGTTCGGTGGGTTCGCGGTCCAGCCAAAGCGGGGCGAGCGCCAACCAAAGGTCGCCGCGTTCATCGACTAGCTGCTGTGCATTCATCACGGTTCTCATCGGCAAGGAGTGGGCAGGGCGTTATCCTGCCGTGAATCCCCCATAACCTCAAGAGCGGACAGGGCGCGCCTGGCCCGCTAGAATAGCGCCTACTGGCAAGTGAGCACGAGGGTGCTCCGATGATACTCATCCGATGAAGGGGTCCAATGTGATCATTAAACCGAAAGTTCGGGGCTTTATCTGCACCACTACTCATCCTAAAGGCTGCGAACAGAACGTTCTCGAACAGATCGAAGCGACCCGCGCCCGTGGTTTGGACAAGCACCAGGGCCCGAAGAAAGTGCTGGTGATCGGGGCTTCCAGCGGCTACGGCCTGGCGGCGCGTATCACGGCGGCCTTCGGCTACGGTGCCGACACCCTGGGCGTGTTCTTCGAAAAGCCCGGCAGCGAGAAGAAGCCCGGCACGGCGGGCTGGTACAACAGCGCGGCCTTCGACAAGTTTGCCAAGCAGGAAGGGCTGTACAGCAAGTCCATCAACGGCGATGCGTTCTCCCATGAAGCTCGCGAGAAGGCCATCGAGCTGATCAAGCAGGACATGGGCGAGATCGACCTGGTGGTTTACTCGCTGGCCTCGCCGGTGCGCAAGATGCCCGATACCGGCGAGCTCAAGCGCTCCAGCCTGAAGCCCATCGGTGAAACCTACCGCGCCACGGCCATCGATACCAACAAGGACGTGATCATCGAAGCCGAGGTGGAGCCGGCGACGCAGCAAGAGATCGACGACACCATCACCGTGATGGGCGGCGAAGATTGGGAGCTGTGGATGAGCGCT
Organism: Vreelandella stevensii S18214; assembly: GCF_000275725.1. GTDB lineage: Bacteria > Pseudomonadota > Gammaproteobacteria > Pseudomonadales > Halomonadaceae > Vreelandella > Vreelandella stevensii. The sequence goes on from NZ_AJTS01000050.1 coordinate 27,163, forward strand.
CTGGCAGATGCAGGCGTGCTGGCCAAGGGTGCCCGCAGCGTGGCGTTCAGCTATATCGGCACCGAAATCACCTGGCCAATCTACTGGCACGGTGCCCTGGGGAAAGCCAAGGAAGACCTGGACCGCGCAGCGGCGGCCATCGATGCCAAGCTGCAAGAGAGCGGCGGCGGTGCCAACGTGGCGGTGCTGAAATCCGTCGTTACCCAGGCCAGCGCGGCGATTCCGGTGATGCCGCTGTACATCGCCATGGTGTACCGCATCATGAAAGAGCAGGGCCTGCACGAAGGCACCATCGACCAGTTGAACCGTCTGTTCGGCGAGCGCCTCTACTCAGGCCAGCCCGGTGAGATGGCCACCGACGAGCAGGGCCGTCTGCGTCTGGACGACTGGGAGCTGCGTGACGACGTTCAAAAAGCCTGTCAGGACCTGTGGCCAAACGTCACCACCGAGAACCTGTTCGACATTACCGACTATGCTGGTTACAAGCATGAGTTCCTGAAGCTGTTTGGCTTCGAACGTGACGATGTGGACTACGATGCCGATGTGAACCCCGATGTGGCGTTCGATGTCGTAACCTTGTAACGCTTGGGGCGACGGAGTGAGCGCCGCGCTGTTTCATCTAACCGGTCAGGAAGAGGTGGCGTATGGATACCAGAGAGAGCAAGACCCCGGAAGAAGAGAAAGAGCACGTACTGAACCAGCGGTTGCCCGAAGATTTCGACAAGGCGGCGCCGCATAAACAGCCGGAGGCCAAGAAGCCCCCCAGTGGCATGCACAAGCTGCTGCCCGTGGTGATCATTGGCCTGGGCCTGGTGGTGGCGGCCTTTGTCATCCTTGGTATGGGCAACAGCGGCGGTTGACGCAGCACCTTCGTTTGCCGGGCCAGTGGCCCGGCAATTTGCATTTATCGAACATCGCGAAAAACCTCGTAC
>NZ_AJTS01000051.1 GCF_000275725.1 Vreelandella stevensii S18214
AGCCATGAAGCAGACCAAGACCCTCAAGGTTCGAGTGAAGGACAAACACGCCGCCGAGCTTAACCGCATGGCCCGCAGCGTGAATTTTGTTTGGAACTACCTCAACGAACTGTCTTCCCGAGCCATTCGGGAGAAAGGTCTGTTTCTGTCTGCCTACGACATGCACCCCTATACCAAGGGTGCTGGCAAGGACCTCGGCCTGCACAGCCAAACGCTGCAATGCATCGCTGCTGAATACGTTGCCCGCCGCAAGCAGTTCAAAAAGCCCCGCTTGAATTGGCGCAAGTCCGGCGGTGTACGCCGCTCACTTGGCTGGATTCCGGTCAATACCGGCGCGGCCAAGTGGAAGAACGGGCAGGTATTTCACAACGGCACCTACTTCAAGGTGTGGGATAGCTACGGCCTGTCGACATACAAGTTCCGTGCCGGCAGTTTCAACGAAGATAGCCGGGGCCGGTGGTATTTCAATGTTGCGGTCGAGGTGGACGTGCAGCCGACGCTTGGGCAGGGCGCCGTTGGCATCGACCTTGGGCTCAAGGATGTGGCCACCTGTAGCGATGGAGGAAGGCTGGAAAACAGCCGCTTCTACCGCCGCATGGAAGACCAGTTGGCGACAGCCCAACGTGCCCGCAACAAGCGGCGGGTAAAAGCTATTCACGCCAAGATCAAGAACCGTCGCCAGGACGCGCAGCACAAGTTTTCCCGGAAACTCGTCAACCAGTACGGCGAAATCGTCGTGGGCGATGTTTCCTCAACCAGGCTCGCGAAGACCAGGATGGCCAAAAGCGTCTACGACGCTGGCTGGTCACAACTGAAAACGATGCTGGAATATAAATGCGCTCACGCAGGCATCGTCTTCAAGGTCGTTCGCGAAACCAACACCACCCGCGCCTGTTCGTCGTGCGGCTCGCTTAGCGGGCCGCAGGGCGTCAACGGGTTGCGAGTAAGGGTCTGGGAGTGCGTGGAGTGTGGTGTACTCCACGACCGGGACGTGAATGCGGCCCGGAATATCCTCAGCCTCGGGGCAGGACGTTGCCCTCAAGAAGTTGGAATCCCCGTCCTTTAGGGCGGGGAGGACGTCAAGCGCCGTGTTTTTGTTCCTGCGGTCATGGCGCTGCCTTCCGCGCCGCAATTGGGTAAGATGACGTTTGATTTGAACACGTTATCTCGACAGCCAGCGGCGGTTTCCATGCAGTGCCTCTCACCTTGTCACATCTTCACATGCCCACTCGGCCGTTGACGCCTTCCCCCGATCAGCGTCGGCGGGTTGCCTTTGTGCTGCTTCCCGGGTTTTCGTTATTGGCCCATGCCAGCGCCATCGAGCCACTGCAGATGGCCAATCAGCTCAGTGGCCAGATGCTGTATCACACGCTGACGCTCAGCCTGGATGACGAGCCCGTGCGCAGTGCAGCGCAGCTTTCGCTGCTGGCCCAGCACTCGTTGGAAGCCGCTCTTGGGCCGCTGGACATGCTGCTGGTCTGTGCACCGACACCGCTACCCTACGTACTGCCCGCCAGGCTTCACGAGTGGCTGCGCGGTCATCAGGGCAGGGGCGTGGCGCTAGGCGGCCTGGCCGGGGGCACCGAAGTGCTGGCCCGCTGCGGGTTGCTGGAAGGCTATCGCGCGACGCTGCCCTGGCAGCGCTTCGACGCATTTGCCCAGGCGTACCCCCAGGTCACGCTTTCCCAGCAGCTGTTCGAGATCGACCGTGACCGTCTGACCTGCGCGGGCGGCACCGCCGCCATGGACATGATGCTGACGCTGATCGGCAAGCATCACGGCCCACGGCTGGCAGAGCAGGTCTCGGAGCAGTTCGTGTGCGATCGCATTCGCCTTGCCGATGAGCGCCAGCACGTCCCCCTGCGCCACCGCCTGGGCCACGCCCCACAAAGCCTGGTGGATGCGGTCACGCTGATGGAAGCCAATATCGAAGAGCCGCTTTCGACCCTGGAACTGGCCGAACACCTGGGCATTTCCCGGCGTCAGTTGGAGCGGCTGTTCAAGAAGTTCCTGCAGGCGGTGCCCAGCCGTTATTATCTGGACTTGCGGCTGCAGGAAGCCCGCAAACAGCTCAGAGAGAGCGACCGTCCCGTGGGCGACATTGCCCTGATGACCGGTTTCTCCTCGGGCGCGCACTTTTCCACTGCCTACCGTAACCACTTTGGGATCACCCCGCGGGAAGAGCGGCTGGGGTAGGCGCAGCTTTTCATAATTTAGCGTCCCAATCGTGAAAGCAGGGCGGCCACCGCCCCTCGTATACTGATGTCATCGCTGACTCCACCGGAGGATTTGTTTCATGAGCCACACCCCAAGTCGCCAGGATTTCGACCACTACATGATGCCCAACTACTCACCGCAACAGAGCATTCCGGTGCGTGGTGAAGGCAGCCGCCTGTGGGATCAGCAAGGCCGTGAATACATCGATTTTGCCGGGGGGATTGCGGTGAACTCGCTGGGCCACTGCCACCCGGTACTGGTCAATGCGCTGAAAGAGCAGGGCGAAAAGCTCTGGCACTTGTCCAACGTGTTCACCAACGAGTCTGCGCTCAAGCTGGCCAGGACGCTCACCGAGCGCACCTTCGCCGACAAGGTATTCCTGTGCTCTTCCGGCGGTGAAGCCAACGAGGCGGCGCTGAAGCTGGCGCGCCGCTGGGCGGTGGATCACCACGGCGAGCACAAGGACAAGATCATCTCGTTCTACCAGTCGTTCCATGGCCGCACCTTCTTCACCGTGAGCGTGGGCGGGCAGCCAAAATACTCCCAGGGCTTTGGCCCGGTGCCCGGCGGCATTCTGCACGCCAACTTCAACGACCTGGAGAGCGTGCGCAAGCTGGTGGGCGATGACACCTGCGCCATCATGGTCGAGCCCATGCAGGGGGAGGGCGGCATCGTGCCTGCCACCCAGGAGTTCCTGCAGGGCCTGCGCGATCTGTGCGACGAGCACAGCGCGCTGCTGATTTTCGATGAAGTGCAAACCGGCGTGGGCCGCAGCGGCGAGCTGTACGCCTACAAGAACTTCGGTATCACTCCGGACATTCTCACCAGCGCCAAATCGCTGGGCGGTGGCTTCCCGATCGGCGCCACCTTGACCACCGACGCCATTGCCAAGTCGCTGGTGATCGGTACCCATGGCTCCACTTACGGCGGCAACGCGCTGGCATCGGCGGTGGCCCTGGCGGCGGTCGAGTTCATCGACACCCCCGAAGTGCTGCAAGGGGTCAAGCAGCGTCACGACCTGTTCCGTGAGCACCTGGAAACCATCAACCGCAAGCACGGCGTGTTCAAGGAAATCCGCGGCATGGGCCTGTTGATGGGCGCACAGATGTCCGATGCCTTCGAAGGTCGCGCCAAGGATATCCTGCCGCTGGCCATGGAAGAGGGCGTGATGGCGCTGATCGCAGGTCCCAATGTGCTGCGCATGGCGCCGTCGCTGGTGATCCCCGAGGCCGACATCGCCGAAGGCATGGCGCGTCTCGAACGAGCCATCGAGCGCCTTGTTGCCAGCGCATGAGCAGGCCGCAAGCGTTACCAGAAGGAGCGTTGAGCATGCTGGTTATCCGTCCGGTCACCCTGGCCGACCTGCCTGCCCTGGAACAGCTGGCCGAGCACGCCGTTCCTCGGCTGACCAACCTGCCCGCCAACCGAGAGCGGTTAGAGGAGCGCATCCTGCGCTCCCAGGAGGCGTTTGGCAGCGAGGTCGATTTTCCGGGTAACGAGCAGTACATGTTCGTGCTGGCGGACGATCATCGTCATGAAGTGCTCGGTACCGCCACCATCCGCGCCCAGGCGGGGGCCGCCGAGGCCTATTACACCTACCGCCAGGAGACGCTGATCCACGCCTCGCAGCAGCTCAACGTGCGCCGGGAAGTACAGACCCTGGCGCTGTCCCACGAAGTCTCGGACGCCACGCTGCTCTGTGCGCTGTCGCTCAACCCGCGTTACAAGGGCACCAGCGCCGAGAGCCTGCTGCGGCGGGCGCGGCTGATGTTCATTGCCCAGTACCCGGAGCGCTTCTCGCGGATTCTCGCCGTGGCGTTTCCGGGGTACCTGGATCGCCAGAATGAATCGCCCTTCTGGGAGAGCGTGGGCCGCCACTTCTTTGCCCGCGGCTTCCAGGAGATGAACCACATGGCCGGGGTGCGCTCGAAAAGCTTCATTGCCGAGGTGATGCCCCAGTTTCCGCTCTACCTGCCGCTATTGACGCCGCCTGCCAGGGCAGCCATAGGCCGTGAACATCCGGCCCATGAAGCAGCGCTGGCGGAAATGCTGGCGGAAGGCTTTGTCCGTTCCCGGCATGTGGATATTTTCGATGCCGGGCCCATCGTCAAGGCCGAGCGCGAACGGCTGGAAACCTGTCGTCGTGCTGCCTGGCACCCGGTGCGGGTGCGCCCGGAGCATGCCTTGCCGGATGCCGAACCGGCGATGATCGCCAACCAGACGCTGAGCGATTTTCGCTGCATCGTGGCGCGCTATGCGCTTTCGCCCACCGGACAGCTGGTGCTTTCCCCGCAGCATGCGCAGCGCCTGGGGGTGGAAGAGGGGCGCGCCGTATTGGCGGCACCGTTAGCCCTGCCCAGCGCCGTCGATGCGCTCGATGAAGGAGAGATGTAATGCGCATTCGCCCCATTGCCCGTGATGATCTGGATGGGCTCCAGGCGCTGGCGCAGCAGGCAGGCGTTGGCTTTACCTCGCTGCCGGATAACCGTGAGTTCCTGGCGGGCAAGATCGACGCCGCCGCCCGTGCGTTCGAAGAGCGCACGCCAGTGGACGACCGGCTCTACTTTTTTGTACTGGAAGATGAGTCCAACGGCGAGCTGGCAGGCTGCTGCGCCATTGAAGGTCAGGTGGGGCGCGAGGTGCCGTTCTACAACTACCGGCTTGGCACCCTGGCCCACTCTTCGGTACAGCTCGACCTGCATCGCACCATCGACACGCTGTTTTTGAGCTCGGACCATACCGGCGATGCCGAGGTGTGCTCGCTGTTCCTGCGCCCGGAGTACCGGGGGGAGGCCAACAAGCATTTGCGCAACGGTGCGCTGCTTTCCAAGGCGCGCTGGCTGTTCATGGCTCAGTTCCGCGACCGTTTTCCCGAGAAGGTGCTCGCCGAAATGCGCGGCGTGTTCGATGAAAACAACGTCAGCCCGTTCTGGCAAAGCCTGGGCAAGCACTTCTTCCCCATGGATTTCAGCGAGGCAGACCGGCTGACTGGCCTGGGGCAGAAAAGCTTCATTGGCGAGCTGATGCCCAAGTTTCCCATTTACACCACGTTCATGTCGGAAGAGGCGCGGGCCTGTATTGGTCAGGTACATCGCCACACCCGCCCGGCGCTGGAGATGCTCAAGAAAGAGGGGCTGCGCTGGGAAGGCTACATCGACATCTTCGACGGCGGCCCCACGGTGGAAGCCTATATCGATGATGTGCGGGCGATCCGCAATTCACGCTGCTATCAGGTGGAGGTGTCGCCCGACGCTGCCGCAGAAAGCGTCAGCCGCTGGCTGGCGGCCACCACTCAGATGCAGCACTTTACCGCTGGCTGGATTGGCCGAGGCCCCGCCGACGAAAGCACCGTCGTCCTGACCCCTCAGGAGGCCGAGCGGCTGGGCGTCGCCACGGGCGACACGCTGCGTCTGCTGGAAACCTGATCTGCCCACATACCCGACTACCCGGCTCAGCAAAGGAGAGCGTCATGCATAACCCGAACGCACGCACCCCGCGTATGCCCGCCCAACAGCAGCAGTTGATCGATGGGGCCTGGGTGGTCGGCGAGGCCGCCCCCGTGACCAAGCACGACCCCGTGGCAGGCACGCTGCTCTGGCAAGGCGCTTCGGCGTCGCAGCCCCAGGTGGGGCGGGCAGTCGAGGCCGCCAGGGCCGCCTTCCCCGGTTGGGCGCGCACTCCCTTTGCCGAGCGTCAGGCGCTGGTGGAGCGGTTCGTCGAGGTGCTCAAGGCGCGCCAGGAAGACCTGGCCGTGGCGATTGCCGCAGAAACCGGCAAGCCGCTATGGGAAGCGCGTACCGAAGTCGGAGCCATGGTGGGCAAGGTGGCGCTCTCCATCAAGGCGTACCACGAGCGCACCGGCGAACGTGAAAAAGAGGTGGGTACCGCCAGGGCGGTCCTGCGCCATCGGCCCCACGGGGTAATGGCCGTATTCGGCCCCTATAACTTCCCTGGGCACCTGCCCAACGGCCACATGGTGCCCGCGCTGTTGGCGGGTAACACGGTGGTGTTCAAGCCCAGCGACCAGACCCCGCTCACCGCGGATTTGACCCTGCAGTGCTGGCTGGAAGCCGGCTTGCCCGCCGGGGTGATCAACCTGGTACAAGGCGGTGTGGCCGTGGGGCAGGCGCTCTCTGCCCACCCGGGTATCGATGGCTTGCTGTTTACCGGCAGCGCCAAAGTGGGCGGCCTGTTGCAGCAGCAGTTTGCCGGGCAGCTGGATAAAATCCTCGCGCTGGAGCTGGGGGGCAACAACCCGCTGGTGGTCAAGGAGGTGGATGACCAGCGCGCAGCCGTCCTGACCATTTTGCAGTCGGCGTTTCTTTCCGGCGGCCAGCGCTGCACCTGCGCCCGTCGTCTGATGATTCCCCAGGGGGAGGCGGGAGATCGTCTCATCGACGCGCTCTCAGAGGCGATTGCCAAACTGCACGTGGCCGGGCAGTTCGACGAGGAGCCCGCGCCGTTCTATGGCGGCCTGGTGAGCGTGGCCGCGGCCGATGGCCTGCTCAAGGCGCAGGACGAACTGGAAGCCATGGGCGGCACGGTGATCAACCGTATGCAGCGCCTGGCAGAGAACACCAGCCTGCTCAGCCCCGCGCTGATCGACGTGACCGGCCTGGAGGTGCCCGATGAAGAGCACTTTGGCCCGCTGCTGAAAATCCATCGCTATGCCGATTGGGACGAGGCGCTGGCACTGGCCAACGACACCCGCTATGGCCTTTCGGCGGGGCTGATCGGTGGCGAACCGGCGGATTGGGACGACTTCCTGCTGCGTATTCGCGCAGGCATCGTGAACTGGAACCGCCAGACCACGGGGGCATCGGGGGACGCGCCCTTCGGCGGCGTAGGCGATAGCGGCAATCACCGCCCCAGCGCTTTTTATGCCGCCGACTACTGCGCCTACCCCGTTGCCTCCATGGAAGCCGACAGTCTGGAAATGCCCGAAACCCTGCCACCGGGAGTCACCCTATGAGCGTTCACAGCATTCGGGAAGTCAACTTCGACGGTCTGGTCGGGCTTACCCACAACTACTCGGGACTGGCCCACGGTAATGTGGCCTCCATGAGCCACGGGGGCCTGGTTTCCAACCCCCGAGAGGGCGCGCTGCAGGGGCTGGCCAAGATGAAGTCGCTGATGGACGCAGGCTACGCCCAGGGTGTTCTGCCCCCGCAGCAGCGGCCGGACCTGGGCGCGCTGCGCGACTTGGGCTTCAGCGGCAGCAACCGCGAGATCCTCGCTCGAGCGGCGCAGCAAGCGCCACAGCTGCTGCGGGCGGTGTGCTCGGCTTCCAGCATGTGGACCGCCAACGCGGGCACCATTACGCCTGGCGTGGATGCGCCGGATGGTCGGGTACACTTTACCCCGGCCAACCTGCAGTCGAGCTTCCACCGCTACCTGGAGCCGCGCACCACGGGGCGCGTACTCCAGGCGATTTTCCGCGATGAGCAGCACTTCGCCCACCACCCGGTGCTGCCCGCCACTCCCGCGTTTTCCGATGAAGGGGCGGCTAACCATACCCGGTTGTGCGGTGAGTACGGCGAGCCCGGCGTGCACCTGTTCGTGTATGGTCGCCAGGCGTTTGGCGGCGGGCGCAGCGAGCCCAAGCGCTATCCCGCCCGGCAAACGCTGGAAGCCAGCCAGGCGGTGGCTCGCCAGCACGGGCTAAGCGACGCCCAGACCGTGTTCGCCCAGCAGCACCCGGAGGCCATCGATGCGGGCGTGTTCCACAACGATGTGATTGCCGTGGGCAACGGCCCGGTGCTGCTCTACCACGAAATGGCGTTTCTGGACGAGGCGCGGACCCTGGACGAGCTACGCGCCAAAATGAGTACGCCGCTGATTCCCATTCGGGTCTCGGCGGAAGCGGTGAGCATGGAAGACGCGGTGGCGTCGTACCTGTTCAACTCCCAGCTGCTTTCCAACCCGGATGGCACCATGACCCTGGTGGTGCCCAGCGAGTGTCAGGAGCGGGAGGCCGTGTGGCGCACGCTGCAGGACTTCATCCTGGCAGGCAATAACCCCATTGGCGAAGTGATCGTCAAGGACGTGAAGCAGAGCATGCGCAACGGCGGCGGCCCCGCCTGCCTGCGCCTGCGCGTGGTGCTCAGCGACGCCGAGCGCGCAGCCCTCAGCGGCCGCGTGCTGCTCGACGATGCGCTCTATAACGACCTCACCGCCTGGGTGAGCCGCCACTACCGCGACCGCCTCGCCACCGACGACCTGGCCGACCCGCAGCTCGTCACGGAAGTCCTCACCGCGCTGGATGAGCTGACGCAGCTGCTGAACATTGGCTCGGTGTATCCGTTTCAACAGGGGTAAGCGCCCTGCCACACAGCCCATCATGAGATTCTCTCATGATGAGTTGAATTAATGTCGCTTTTCATTCATGTGGTGGTCTGGCATAAAGAACACATCCTCTTCGATGACGTGGCGCTAACGCCCGTGTATCGAAACGTCACATATGGCATCGAGCGCTGAGCTGCATTGCGGCGCCGTCGCCAATCTCGACCAACAGGGTGTTTGTTCGCGATGAGCTACGACTTTACCTTCGATATCAAGAGCGTCCGGTTCGACGAAAACTACCGTCCTGCCGAGAGCACGCGTACCACGACCAACTTCGCCAATCTGGCGAGAGGCGAGCGCTGCCAGGAAAACCTGCGCAATGCGCTGACCATGATCAACAACCGCTTCAATACCCTGGCGCATTGGGATAACCCCAGGGCAGATCGCTACGCCGTCGAGCTGGATATCATCACCGGCGAGCTGAACATGGCAAACGCGAGCGATGCCTTCCCCGCGATTGAAATGCTGAAGACGACCATCATCGATCAGCATCTCGACAAGCGCATCGAGGGCATGATGGGGAACAATTTCTCTTCCTATGTTCGCGACTACGACTTCAGCGTGTGGCTAGCCGAGCACAATCAGGGGCGCTCGGAGTTTGGCATCCCGGAAGGGTTTGGCGACCTGCATGGCAAGCTGTTCAAGCGTTTCATTCATTCCGACGCCTACCGCGCATCGTTCAGCAAGGCGCCGGTCATCTGCCTGAGCGTGTCCCACAGCAAGGTGTATCGTCAGACGGAAAATCGCCACCCCGTGCTGGGCGTCGAGTACGTCAACGACGAGCCGTCGCTCACGGATTTCTACTTCGCCAAGATGGGCCTGCAGGTGCGCTACTTCATGCCGCCCCATAGCGTGGCGCCATTGGCGTTCTATTTCTCCGGCGACCTGCTGGCCGATTACACCGACCTCGAACTGATCAGCGCCATCAGCACCATGGAGACGTTTCAGAAGATTTACCGCCCCGAGATCTATAACGCCAACTCGGCGGCAGGCAAGCTCTATCAGCCTAGCCTGAAGCACCAGGACTACTCGCTGACACGCATCGTGTACGACCGTGAAGAGCGCAGCCAACTGGCCATCGAGCAGGGGCGCTTTACCGAGCAGTATTTCATCAAGCCCTTCCGCCAAATACTCGACAAGTGGTCGGCCGATTACGCCCTTTGATCCCTCATCATGAAGGTTATTTCTTATGAAGACACTGTTGCCCACCTCGACCGCCGGTAGTTTGCCCAAGCCCGCCTGGCTGGCCGAGCCCGAGACGCTCTGGTCCCCCTGGAAACTGCAGGGCGACGAGCTGGCGGAAGGCAAGCAGGACGCGCTGCGGGCGTGCCTGCACGATCAGCGTCAGGCAGGCATCGACATCGTCAGCGACGGCGAGCAAACTCGCCAGCACTTCGTGACGACGTTCATCGAGCACCTCGATGGTGTCGATTTCGAGCAGCGCAAGACGGTCAAGATCCGTGATCGCTACGAGGCCAGCGTGCCTTCGGTGCTGGGCCCTGTCTCGCGGGAAAAACCGGTATTCGTCGACGATGCCAAATTCCTGCGTCAGCAGACCGACCAGCCCATCAAGTGGGCGCTGCCAGGCCCCATGACCATGGTCGACACCCTCTATGACGGCCACTACAAGAGCCGTGAAAAACTCGCCTGGGAATTTGCCAAGATTCTCAACCAGGAAGCCCGTGATCTGGCGGCGGCGGGGGTAGACATCATTCAGTTCGATGAGCCCGCCTTCAATGTGTTCTTCGATGAGGTGAACGACTGGGGCATCGCCGCCTTGGAAAAAGCCATCGAAGGCGTCACCTGCGAGACCGGCGTGCATATCTGCTACGGCTACGGCATCAAGGCCAACACCGATTGGAAGAAGACGCTCGGGTCCGAGTGGCGCCAGTACGAGGAAATCTTCCCCAAACTGCAGGCCTCGAACATCGACATCGTCTCGCTGGAGTGCCAGAACTCCCACGTGCCCATGGAGCTGATCGAGCTGATTCGCGGCAAGAAGGTGATGGTCGGGGCCATCGACGTGGCCACCCACACCGTCGAAACCCCGGAACAAGTCGCCGATACCCTGCGCAAGGCGCTACGTTTTGTGGACGCCGACAAGCTCTACCCCTGCACCAACTGCGGCATGACGCCCCTGCCGCGCAAAGTGGCGCAAGGCAAGCTGAAGGCATTGAGCGCAGGTGCCGACATCGTGCGCCAGGAGCTCTCTCGATAACAGGCTTCTCGATAACCAGGCGCTTGGATAACCAGACTCGATAGCCTTGCCCGATAAACAAGCCAAATCCTTATCGAAACACCTGTGCCGCACGCCATTGGGGTGCCATAGGCAAGTCACCGGCTCTCTCGCGCCTCGCCGACGAGGCGCATCAAGCCGCCGTGGTGGCCCAAGAGGTTAATGCGAGGTTATTGGCCGCTTGCCGCACCCCCCACGATGCCACTGCGGAAGCCGCCCTGGCGAGCGTTGGCGTGATCCAGATGGTTGGCCACGGCGTCTTCCGGGGTGCCCGCCATTTCACGGAACATGCCCATGGAGCCCAGCAGCGCCGAGGATTCGTAGGGCACGAAGACGCGCTCGCCGTCTTTCGCCATGGTGGGCAGCACCTTGATGTAGCTCTGGCCGAGCAGATAGCCCACTACCGTACGCTTGTGCTCGTCGCTGTCGCCAATGGCGCTGAGCACCAGCTTGATGGACTCCTGCTCGCCCTGGGCACGCAGAATGGCCGACTCTTTATCGCCCTGGGCGTTGAGGATGGCCGACTCACGCTGGCCCTGGGCCATGGCGATGGCTGCTGATTTTTCGCCCTCGGCTTCGGTGACCGTTGCACGACGTTTACGCTCGGCAGCCATTTGCAGGCGCATGGCCGACTCTACCTCTTCCGGCATGGCGATGTCCTGAACTTCGACCCGGGAGATCTTGACCCCCCACTTGGAAGCAGGCTCTTCCATGGCAGCCTGAATCTCGTTGTTCACCTCGGCCCGGGATTCGAACAGCTTATCCAGCTCCATCTTGCCGACCACCGAACGCAGCGTGGTCTTGGCCAGTACCTCCACGGCCTGGCTCATGTTCTCGACCTCATAGACTGCTCGCTTGGGGTCGATGATCTGATAGTAGAGCGCGCCGTTGATCCGCACCGTGACGTTGTCGGTGGTCACGACCGGCTGGCCCGGGAAGTCCATGACGGTTTCCCGACGGTCGATACGAATTTCATCGCTGGTGATGGGGTGGTACTCCTCGCCCATTTTCTTGTAGCGAATCATGGTGATGGCGCGGGGCTGCTCGATAAAGGGAATGATGATGTTGATGCCGCTCTCCAGCACCCGGTGAAACGAGCCTAGCCGCTCGATCACCATGACTTCCGATTGGCGAACGATCACCAGGCCCTTGGAAATGATCAGAATACCGATGACCACGATGATCAGGCTGATCAACAGGCCTGGGCTGATGGGTAGATCCATGGTTAAAGCTCCTTGCGTTGCGAATGGTTGTCCTGGGGAACCGGGTTGCTGGCAGGGGTCAGCATGACCAGGGCGGTGGTGCCCTCGAAACGTTTGAACACCACCGGAGTGCCGGAGGGCAGCTCGGTGGCTCCGCTCTCCAGCACGCGTAGTCGATAGAAGTCGCCATTGACCTTGATGCCGGTGGCATTATCGAAGTCGCGGGTCAGGGTGACATAGTGTTGGTTCTTTTCCACACCGGTACCGGTGGTGCCGTAGGCGACCCCCTTGGGCGAAAAGCGCGGGCGAATCACCATCACGCCCACGGGCACCAGAATACCCGCGAAGATGCCCATGCTGAGCAGTTGCCAGGGCAGTGTCAGCCCCAGCGCGGTGACGGCGGCGGTCAAGGCGGCGGCGATGCCCAGCGCCAGGAGGACCATGGCGCCAGAGGTCAGCTCGCCGAGACTGAGCAGCAGCGCGATGACTAGCCAGGTGTAGGCCGGATTCCAATCCATGAGCACTCCTTATCAAGTGGACTCCCCCAAGGGTAACGTACCTTAGGCCTAGCGTCTCCCCACTTTTCCACAGGTGGTGCTGTAACTGCCTGAATAGCGTTGAAAATTTCAGTGCTATCAACGAGATCGGGGCTTTCCCGCCGGTATCATGTTGTTACCCCTAACACCATGAACCAAAAGGAAAGCCCCGATGCTTCAAGATGCCAAAGACCGCGCCAAATGGAAAGCTCGCCTGATCGACTGGTGTGACGACCTGTCGGATCACCTCGCTCGACCCGTCGTGAAGCTGGCGGCAGAAACGCTCTTTGGCATCCTGGCCAGCGGTAGTTTGCGCCAGGCCGAGATCGCCCGCGCCTTGAAGGAACCCTGTCGGCTACACCACACGCAGAAGCGGTTGTCGCGCATGCTGTCCCGGCACAGCGAGCTTGCCTGGGCCGCGGAGCAACTGCAGCTCCAGCGGATCACGCCCTATATCACCGATGACATGGTGCTGGCCATCGATCCGGGCGACCTGAACCGGGATGGCGCCCCGACCAGTGAATACCGAACCCGCGTTCGCGACGGTGATACCGGCGAGATCGTCGGCGGTTATCCGCTGATCAGCGTGGTGGCACGCGACCTGAAGCGGGGCACCACCTGGCCACTGCTCACGCGGCTGCTATCGCCGGCTCGCGGCGGCTACCGCAGTGAAAACACCGATATCCTGAGCGTGATGGATACCGTGCAGCGCCATGTGGAGGGCCGGCCACTGTGGGTCATCGATCGTGGCGGCGATCGAGGGCGGCTGTGGGATGCCTGGCTGCGCGCCGAGCGTCATGTGCTGGTCCGGGCCGCCAATCAGCGCTTCTGGCAGTGGCGAGATACCGCCAAGACGTCGCAGCAGATTGCCCGAGATCTGCCACTGAAGCACCGCGGCCACTTGCGCCGTGGGCAGCATATCCCGGTGCGGTTCGGCATCACCAAGGTCACACTGCGGGAGCATCCGGAGACGCCGCTGTGGATGATCGTTGTCGATCATGAGAAGTCGGAGCGCCTGGTGCTGGTGACGACGCGCCCGGTGCGTGGTCGCCGCCAAGGCGAGCGGATGATTCAGGCTTACCTGGATCGCTGGGCCTGCGAGGAGGGGTACCGGTTCACCAAGCAGGGGTTCGACCTGGAGGGTGTCCAGGCACGCCGTTTCACGACGCTGCAGAACCTGGTGGCGCTGGCCAGCCTGGCCTGGGCACTGCTTGTCATTTTCAGCAATTAGTGCGACCCTCAGGGCGTAATATCGGGCTATTATGGTAGTCTGTACAGGATTGAGTGCGACAGAATTAATAGCAATTGATGCGACAGGTCTTGTTTTATTCAACATTTGGTGCGACTGCCCATGCCACTGCCTACATCCGTTCGTAAAATCGGCCCTACCCGACGAAGTGTGTCTGGCTACTATGCCTTTCGCGGGGAGGAGTCTATTGCGTTCGAGTCGACGCTCGAACGTGATTTCCTCATCAAGGCTGACTTTGATGTGAGCGTCCTTGGTGTGATATCCCAGCCGTGCGAGATCCCGTTTCATCATCCCGTGACCGGTAGGCGCTACACCTACACACCTGACTATTTGGTTTATTACCGTCTCGGTAACCGTCATTACAGGGATTACCCAAAACCTCTCCTGGTGGAGGTCAAACCACGGGAAAAGTGGCAAGCACATTGGCGTGAATGGTCGCCTAAATAGAAGGCGGCGATACGGCATGCCAACAATGAGGGCTGGGCGTTTCGCATTCATGATGAAAGCCGCATTCGTGATAAGACCTTGGACAACATTACCTTCCTAGCGCGCTACAAGCGGATGGTGTTTCCCTCTGTCGAAAGCCAGGCAGTCCTCAACACGGTGAGGGAAATGGGGGTGGCGACCTTGGATTACCTGCTTTCTCGGCACTTTATGGGCGATATTTACCGGGCAGAGGGGATTGCGCATTTATGGCATCTACTGGCGACTCGGCAGTTAGATTGCGATATGGCCCAATCCTTCAGTCCTCTATCGGAGGTATGGGTACCCGATTATGAATAACCATCGTGGCAGCGCAACTGAACCCAATAACGGCGTCGCCCAAACACGCCAACACTTGCAGATTATGGTGGGTGAGCAGGTTCAGAAAGATGGCACCGTTTACCGAATTTCCCAGGTGCTCGATTTTGAGACAGTCATTGGCATTGCCGTTGAGTCCGGGCGTAGTTGCCCGCTTCGCATCAAAGAACTAGCGCCTCTCAATAGCGGGTCCGTATCCCCTGAGCAGGATATGTCCGAGATTGGGGATGCCGATTGGCGGGAGGCCGAGCATCGCTTTTCCATCATTAAGCCCTTGGTGGATCGCCATACGGTGGGGCGGGATGCAGCGGAGGAGCGTGCGAAACAAACGGGGGTTGATACGGCTACGATCTACCGTTGGTTGAAGCGGTATAAAGCGACGGGCTCGGTGCTCGCATTGATTCCTCAAAAGCCAGGGTGGAAGAAGGGAAAGTCGCGTATTCCCGCGCATGCCGAGGCAGTGATTCAGGAAGTCATCAAAGAGGTGTATTTGACGCTGCAGCGTCCGTCCGCACAAAAAGCGGTACAGGAAGTCATGCGGCGCTGCCATGAACGGCGCATCGACCCGCCGAGCCCTGGTACCGTTCGTGCTCGTCTGCGTGATATCCCAGAGCGTGACCGGTTGCGTGGCCATGGTTTTAGAGACAAAGCCATTAACAAGTTCCAGCCGGCTGCCGGAAAATTTCCCAATGCGGACTATCCGTTAGCCGTTATGCAGATTGACCACACGCCTGCCGATATTATTTTGGTCGATGACGTGTATCGCAAGCCGATTGGTCGCCCATGGATTACGTTGGCCATGGACGTGTTTACTCGCATGGTCACGGGGTATTACTTGTCGTTTGACCCGCCCTCTGAAACATCTGTCGGCATGTGTGTGGCGCACTCCATGCTTCCTAAAGATGAGTGGTTGCTACTGCATAATGTGGAGGCTGAGTGGCCGGTATGGGGCACACCCGCCACGATTCATGTCGATAACGGCCCAGATTTTCGCTCTGAGACGTTTCGGCGCTCATGCCTAGCCTATGGGGTCAACCTTGAGTTTCGGCCTGTTAAGCAGCCTCGTTATGGTGGCCACATTGAGCGGGTACTGGGCTCTCTTCTAAAGGAAATCCATAACCTGCCTGGGACGACCTTCTCCTCCATTAAAGAGAAAGAGGGATACGATCCAGAGAAGCACGCGGCCATGACGAAAAGCGAGTTTGAAGAGTGGCTGGTGACGTTGATTTGCAAGGTTTACCACCAGCGCCTTCATTCTGGGATTGGTATGTCGCCGATGAAAAAGTGGGAAATTGGTGTGTTTGGCAATGCGGATGTGCAGGGAGTGGGATTAGCGCCGAGGCCTGCTGACAGGCTCTCTGTATTGCTCGATTTTTTGCCCAGCTTTCAGCGTACGATCCAGACCTTTGGTGTGACCATCGATGGCATAAACTATTACGATGAAGCGCTAAGACCTTGGATCAATGCCAAAGATCCAGACATGCCAGACAAGAAACGCACCTTTGTTTTCCGGCGCGACCCTCGCGACATTAGTGTCATTTGGTTCAAAGACCCGGAGCTCGGGCACTATTTTCGCGTGCCCTTTGCCAATCTTGCCCTCCCCTCGATGAGTGTTTGGGAGTATGCCCAAGCTAAAGCGCGCCTTCGGCAGGAAGGAAGAAACTCGGTCAATGAGACTGAAATTCTACGCGCTATTAGTGAGCTGCGAACCCATGTGGAGGAGTCGCAAGCACGTACTAAGCGAAGTCGCCGTCAGGCACAACGACGTAAAGAGCATGAGAAGAAGGTGACGCCTGCAGATCCCCTTTTACATGCGCCCTCAACTGCGGCCCCTAAAGAGACACCCGCTCAAGGGGACGGTCTTTTAACGGGTGATATCGATGTGAACTGGGACATAGCATGAGCACACACCTTCATCCTGATCTTCGTCACGTCTTGGGGCTGTCCGCTAAAGAGCGAATGGAGTTTATGGATCAACCGCGCTGGTTGGGCTATCCATTGGCCAATCGTGTCATTGAGGTCATGCGTGGGTTGATGGAGAAGCCCAGTCGTCCTCGTATGCCTAACCTCTTGCTCGTGGGTGACTCCAACAACGGAAAGACAAGTTTCGTAAGCAGTACGGTGAAGGCTACGTGAATGAAGACGTAGAGCCCGTGAAGCCTGTTGTTGTCACTCAGGCTCCCCCGAGTGCCGATGAGAAAAGTCTGTATATCGCAGTGCTAGAGAGTTTCTGGGCTCCCTACCGGCCTACAGATCCTGTTCCCAAGCTGCGCTACCAGGTGATTCATCAACTGCGTGCTTGCCATACGCGCTTACTGATCATCGATGAGTTTCACTCTCTGTTAACCGGTGGTGCTGTTAAGCAGCGCGAAACGATGAATGCCATTAAGCTTTTATGCAATGAGCTAATGATTCCCATCGTTGGTGTGGGGACGCAAGATGCTGTGCGTGTGCTGCATTCAGACCCACAGCATGCGAGTCGCTTTGATGTGGTCGCGTTACCAAAGTGGGAGCTCAATCAGGAGTTTCAGAAGCTGCTCGCTGGCTTTGAGAAGATATTACCTCTCAAACATCCTTCCCAACTGCATGAGCCCCAATTGGCGACCCAGCTCCACGCGATTTCTGGCGGTAATTTGGGTGACCTGCACCGGCTGCTGATTGAGTGTGCAAATGCCGCTATTTTGTCTGGAGCTGAGTGCATCGATGAGAAAATTATTCAGAGTAAATCATGGGTGCGGCCCACCCGTGGCATTAGGGAAGTGATGCTGTAATGACCTGGGCGCTGAGTGTGCCCCTGCTGCCTGAGGAGTCCCTTTCATCATGGCTCGTTCGGGCGGCGTTGCGACAGGGGTGTGATCCTTTGTCGCTCACCGGGGCTATTTGGCCAACATGGCGTATATGGACGAGGGACATTGATAGGGAAATACCCCTCGCAAGAATGCGCCCATTAGTGAATGCCTCGGGGATATCTTCCGCTAAGTTTCAGAAAGCGGGGATGCGGGACGATTGTGAGAAAGTGGTCGGTTACTCGTTACCGGAAACCCGGACTTGGCCCTGGTTGTTGGCACTCGGCAGCCGAAATCGAACCCGCCATGGAGGACAACAGGTATGCACGTTGTGCTTGGCAGAGGACTCAACCCCCTACTTGCGCCGGCACTGGCGATTCGCTTGGCACACTGGGTGCCGCTTTCATGGGGTGCAGCTGGTAGATGAGTGCCCAGCATGCAAGGCCCCTATAGAGCCCCATCGCCTGACAGCGGAAGATCAACATTTAGCTCAATGCAGCCGGTGTCATAACGATTTTAGAAAGGCGGTATGCACGTCGCCTTTACCTGAAGCGTTCAGTGTTCAAGTGATGGCTGATCGTGTGTTAGAACAGGATAAGGTGACGTTTAGGCAGGCCTCTATCGCACCCGCCGATTGGTTTTCTATGGTGGCCTTTTTTATTGGCGTTATACGGCGTGCAAGTCGGCGGCCTGTGTCACCCCTGGCCGATGCGCTTCTTTCATTGGGCATTTCGGTTACGGATTGCCGAATGCCTGTGTCTGGCCTGGCGTTTGAGCTGCTGGCTGTCAGCGAGCGTAGTGCCTTATTGGTAGCGTTGGAACGCTTGCTCAGTATGGGCCTTGAAGAAACGTTCAGCGTTCTGGTCGCGTGCAATGTCAAAACGAGCGCGCTTCATGATCCCCGAAGGTCGCCCCCCGTTGTGTTGTTGCCGCTGCTATCACGGTTATCTCACCACCCTCATGGGCCGCATCGCCGCCGTGTTCCCCCGGCTTGTCGCCCCATGTCGGAACGCGCTGTTAGAGCCTCATGGGCGCGTTTAAAACGCAGAATGAAAGCGGAGCCAACCTCTTGAATCAACACCAAACGGTCGACTGCGATGAGTGTGGCCGAGAAGTCTCCAAATTGTGGCGACGCCATAAAGGGCACGGCTACTGTTCAACTTGCTATGCTCGTGTGTTTAAGCGGCGGATGTGCCCACGATGTGGTGAGTTAGCCCGTCTGCCTAAGAATGACCCAGACGCCGTCTGTCGTCAGTGCAACGTTGACAAACCGTGTGCACGATGTGGAAAAGCCAGTTCAGACTACAACATCGGCAAGGTCACTCCCTACGGCCCTGTCTGTATCGCCTGCGCTCCCTATTTCAAAGAACCAGAGCCCTGCGAGGCGTGTGGGAAAGCATCTCAACGTCTTACCCGAGTGGCGCGTATGGGGCATGATCATCGCTTATGTCCACGCTGTTCGACAGCAGACCACGGTACCTGTTCTGCATGTCGTCGACATCGTTTATTGGTGGTGGCACCCAACGGGGATGCGTTGTGCAAAGCCTGTAATGAGCAAGGGGAAATTGCCTGCCCATCGTGTGGTAATCCCATGCCAGCGGGTCGAGGTGATGCCTGTGAGCCCTGCTATTGGACGCGAACATGCCGTAAACGCATCACCATTGGCCAAGCCGGTATCACTACCAAAGCGTTAAGTGAGGCCTTTGGGGAATTTGGTGAATGGCTGATTCGTATCACTGGGCCGCATAAGGCTGCCCTCAAGATCAATCATTTCTTCTCGTTCTTCCTTGAGCTCGACCAGGCATGGTCACGGATACCGAGCTATTCGGAGCTACTTCATCACTTCGGGGCGGAGGGCTTGCGGCGTGTGAGGCTTCCCATGCGATGGTTGCATGAAGAGCAAGGGGTAGAGCCGGATCACCAAGCAAAGCGGATCGACTCAGAGAAAAGACGTATTCAAGCGTGTCTCAGTTCTATGCCGTTCGCTTCGCTATCAGACCAAGTGCTGCAAGCCTATTGGCTGCAATTGGAAACCCGTATAGAGGCGGGCAAAACGTCCCACACCTCCGCACGACTTGCACTAAGAGCGGCAGCCGCATTGCTACTCGCTACTGACCGGGAGGGGCAGCGACTGCCTCAACAGGGCGATGTGGACAACTATTTGCATGCGGTGCCCGGACAAGCAGCCTCGGTCACGGGGTTTACTAATTTCTTAAATCGCCAACATGCCACCACGTTGGCTCCTCGGGTGGATGTAAAACGGGCAAGAAAGCGGCGAAAAGAAACACTAGCCCGCACCCTGATGACGATGGCCCGGTGTGCTGATCAAGGAGAGGCCTGGAGGGAGGCATGGATCGTTGCTGCCATGGAGTATTTCCATGACACAAAATTAACGCAGAAAATGCTTCGACAACAGACCGTAGAGCGGACGACAGACGGGATACAGGTGGTAGTGGGTGGCGTTACCTACTGGCTGCCTCTGGATATTGAGTGCTAAGACACTGATAGCGCGCAGTCACTTGGAGGGCCCCGCGACTCTGTAGGCGAATGTCGCCCCGCCGTTTGGACGGGGCTATGGCTCTCTACCTATATGCCAGGGCTCAACGGGGTGCCAAAAGGCGTGTCATGACCGTTGAGATGACGTCAAAACCAGGTCTTCATAAATGCCCTTGATAGCCTTCTCTTCTGGGCTGTGGCGCTGTGGCTCCTGTTCCTGCTTTGGATGTAGTGGGGTTATAAGCCCGTTAGAGAGTGACAGGACATCGCTGAGCTGCTCGTAATCGAGGTTTACGTTATCGACATTGTATTGGTTAAGGCGTGTCATGGTCTCTGTGAGTGCGGTCATACTGTGCTCTTCTTCTCCAAGCGGCGGAAAGGCTTGAATCAGCGGCTGACCGCCTTCCCAACCTATCTTGATCGGCTGATTGATGATGTTGACTTGGGTGCCGGGTGGAATGCGGTCAAATATAGATTCGATGTCTTTGGGTAACATGCGGATACAACCTCGGCTTGCGCGCATGCCAATGCCATCGGGCTGGTTGGTGCCGTGAATCAAATAGCCATCGAAGCCTAGGATGATGGCATGGTCTCCTAGCGGGTTATCGGGGCCGGGCGGTACAACGCTTGGTGCGGTTTCGCCGCGTGCTTCCGCTTCACGTTTTACCGACTCAGGCGGGTACCATGCGGGGTTTTTAATGTTCATGGTGGTCTCGGTCACACCAAGGGGTGTATCAAACCCTTCGCGACCGATGCCGATAGGATAGGTCTCAACGCGCGGTGTCTCACCGGTTTTGACATCTGGGTAGTAGTAAAGCCGCAGCTCGGCGATATTGATGACGACCCCAGTACGCTCGACATTCGGCAGGATGAAGCGTCCTGGAATGGTTACTTCAGTACCCACTCCGGGCACCCAAATACTGACCTCTGGGTTAGCACGTACAATCTCCTGGTAGCCAAGGTTGTGACGTCTGGCAATATCAATCAGAGTATCCTCGTAATTCTTCACGATGAAGGTGTCAGCCTCTCCGATAATATTGCCTTCCTCAGGTAGCGGGTAATGCCCCTTGGGCCATTCCGTCTCCTGGGCAGTGGAAGGTTGTGCCGCCATGGCGACAGGGAGCCATGCCAGAAACGAAACCATCACACTCACGATGAAGCCGATCTGCATTGGCCATGGGAGGAATCTCTTAAGTATTGCTGCGTTCTTTGCCAAGAGCATCGCTAGGTTCCTTTTTCATCTAATGCGTCGTTTTTTGATCGAGATAAGTTCAGTTGTAACCCGAGCAGTGTCAGCACCGCAGCGAGTATCCAAGCGGGGCCACTACCGGTGCGTGTGAAAGGAGTTAGGCCCTGCATCGGGGTCACCTCGCCCGTTAAACTGGCCTGTTCAAACTGTGGGGCACGGGCTGTGACGTGACCTTGTGAATCGATGATGGCCGTCACGCCATTACTGGTAGCTCGAAGTAGGTGACGACCATTTTCTAAGGCACGTAGACGCGCCATTTGAAGATGTTGGTGTGGGCCAATGGAGCGCCCAAACCACGTATCGTTGGAAACCGTTAATAGCAGCTCGGCATTACGCGCCTGTTGGGCGACATGGTCGGCAAAAATGATTTCGTAACAAATGGCATTGCCAATGGTGGCTCCAGCCACGTGTAACGGAGCCTGTTCGCCTGACCCTGGGGTCAGGCGAGGTACTGGCAAGTCGAAAAAAGCAAGGGTGCCAGCGAGGAGACTTTGGAATGGCAAATACTCGCCAAAGGGCACCAAGTGCGCCTTCTGGTATTCGCCCTGCACATCATTTAGCCCTATGACGCTGTTATAAGAGCGCCCTTCACTGTCGCGTTGCAAAATGCCGGTCAACAAGGCGGTGTCAGGCCCCAGGTCGGACGCTACTTGCTCAAGTATTTGCTGTGCTTCCTGCTCAAGCATGGGAAGGGCTGCCTCAGGCCAAACGATGAGATCGATATCCCTTGCTTGCTCCCGTGTCATCGTCGTGTAGATACTGATCGCTTCGCGCTGCCCTTGGGCAGTCCACTTAATGCGCTGGTCAAGATTCCCTTGCAGCAATGCCACCCGGATGGGCTTGCCAGCCGGGGTTGTCCATTGGGCGGGCAATAGGAATGGAACGATCCACAAGGCGGCCATTGGGACAAGGAAACTCCAGCGGCGACGCAGTACCTCTACCCCTAACGTACCTGTCAGCGCGGTCATGAGTGACAGCAAGTACACACCACCAACGGGCGCCCATGGGGCTAGTGGAGAATCAATCTGAGAGGTGCCCAGCAATAACCAGGGAAAGCCGGTGAGCATCCAAGTGCGTAGCCATTCGCTCACCACCCACATACCGGCAAAGCTAAGAAAGGCGAACCGTGGCCCCGTGATGCGTCGATAGAGCCCAAAGGGGACTGCAAAGAAGAGCGCCAGGACGCTGACAAAAAGAGTGGTGAGGAGCATCGCCACCAAGGCCCCGGTGCCACTGAAATCGTGAATAGCAACGAAGACCCACGACGTGCCTGAACCGAACAGGCCTACCCCATAGCACCACCCACGCAGGGTGGCCATGGCGGGCGTTAGCGACGCTATTCTCCAATAGACCAGTGCCACGCTCACTGGGCCAAGCCACCATAGGGAAAAGGGGGCGGCACTCAAGGTGGTCAGCACCCCAGCGGCGAGCGCTACAACGCAATCGACTATTGGTGAGGAGCGCCCAGCAAAAAGCGTATATTCTTTATCTTTATCGACCACATCCATAGCGTTACTCAGAGCGCTTAAAAGCAGGACTTTCACGCCATAACGCCACCGCGAACATCAATACACCGGCAAATAGCGCGATATCGGCCATGTTAAAGGCGGGCCAATGCCATTCGCCCCAGTAAATGTCCAGATAGTCGACGACGTACCCTCGCGCTAAGCGATCAACAGTATTACCGAGCGCGCCGCCAAGAATCAGGCTGTACGCACAGGCCTCCAAGCGCGACAGGGGTTTGCATAGCTGCACAACCAATACGACGACCACCACCAACGCTAAACCAAGAAAGAGGTAGCGCTGCCAACCCCCTGCTTCTGCGAGAAAGCTGAAAGCGGCTCCTGTGTTCCCGGTATAAACCCAGTTAAAAAACGGCGTTAGCGGAATGACTTGGCCAAACGACATCTGGGCATGCACAATTTCCTTGACCAGTTGATCGGCTAGAGCCATCACGCAAGCTAATGTGAACCATGGCCAGCGACGTGAAGGGCTATCGTTTGGCGCTGTTCTCATGACGTTGTTTTTCCTTGTGACAGGCCTGTCATTGCGGTACTGGGCGAAAAGCGGTAACCCAGCAGTCGCATGGCGTTCAACGTCACCAGGACGGTAGCACCGGTATCGGCCATCACCGCAATCCACATGCCGGTAATACCCAGCGCCGTTGTAACTAGGAAAATGGCTTTTAAGCCAAGGGCGAGAACAACGTTGGTTTTCACATTGCGCAGCGTGGCACGAGAGAGGTCTATCAGCTCAGCGATGCCGGTAACGCGGTTCTTGAGCAAGGCTGCATCGGCGGTTTCCAACGCCACATCCGTGCCACCCCCCATCGCGATACCCACATCTGCTGCCGCGAGTGCCGGTGCATCGTTGATGCCATCACCTACTTTACCGATGGGGCCACGGCCTGCCGCTTGCCAGTCTCGAACATACGCTGCCTTGTCTTCAGGCATTAGTTCGCCGTACGCTTCAATGCCTAAGCGACCCCCCGTGGCAGCGACGGTGCGGGCATTATCACCGCTGAGCATGACCGCCTGTACGCCTAAACGGGATAGCGCCGCTAGGCCTTCAATGGCATCTTCGCGTGGCTCATCGCGAACCGCGATCAAGCCCAGTAAACGCTCGCCTTCGACGAGGAGAGCGAGGCTCTTACCGGCTTCTTCTAACGCGACAATTCGAGCACTGAGACTTTCCTCAAGGATGACTTTCTCGTGAAGGTGACGAGGCGTCATTAAGCTCAGCTCGCGACCCTCCACCTGGCCGGAAACACCGCGCCCCGCCAGAGCGCGGCTGCCAGTGACGGTGGGGAGGTTGATGCCCGACTGTCTGGCATGCTCAACGATAGCCGTGGCGATAGGGTGACTGGAATCCCGCTCTATTGCGGCGGCGAGCCGCAATACGCTGTTATCGTCTTCCTCAGCAATCCAAGACTCCACATCTGTGACTCTTGGGGTACCCGCAGTGAGGGTGCCCGTTTTATCTAATGCCACCAAGCGAAGCTTACCTAACTGTTCAAGAACGGCTCCCCCTTTGATCAGTAGTCCGCGCCGAGCGCCCGCCGAGAGACCTGCGGCGATGGCGGCTGGGGTAGAAATGACCAACGCGCAGGGGCATGCGATTAACAGCAATGCTAACGCACGGTAAATCGACTCCGACCATGCCATGGTCGATACCAGCGGTGGCACTATCGCCATCAGTAGGGCGAGTAAGACGACGGCGGGCATATAGTAATACGCAAAACGATCAATAAAGCGTGCTATCGGTGCCTTGGCGGCCTGTGCTTCTTCAACCAGACGAATAACGCGAGCGATCGTATTGTCATCAGCGCCTCGTGTTACCTCCACCTCCAGGGCGGCATCAAGATTCACTGTGCCAGCAAAAATGTCATCACCAGGCGCTCGCGAACGGGGTATGGACTCGCCGTTTACCGGCGACTCGTCAATGTCGGAGGTGCCCACCAGGATGCGTCCATCGCAGGGTACGCGATCACCGGGCCGCACCAGCACACGCTGCCCGGGTTTAAGTGACTCCGCCGAGACGTCACGCAGCTGGCCATTGTCCATCAGCCTCGCCGTTGAGGGTGTTAAATTTGCCAAGGCTGAGATACTGCGGCGCGCTCGTGAAGCAGCTACCCCTTCGAGTAGCTCACCTACGGCGAACAAGAACACGACCATCGCAGCTTCAGCGGCAGCATTGATGGCCAATGCGCCAAGCGCAGCGATGCACATCAGCATCTCGATGGTAAAGGGATTGCGCATTTTGAGGGCGCCCCAGGCACTCTGCGCAATGGGTATTAAGCCGACTAGCGTGGCCAAAATGAAAGGCATATTACCCAGCGCAGGCCATGCTAAACGAAGCGCGAAGGCCACTATCAGCAGATTTCCTGTGATAATGACCAAGCGCCCTTTAGCGGTTTGCCACCAAGAGGATGAAGCACCAGATGCGCGTGTTTGGCCATCATGGGAAGCCACTTGATAGCCTAGTTCGTTCAGGATGCCCTCAATGGTCTTTCGCGAGGGGGCCCCGTGATCGTGGTGGTGAATCTTCACTGATCCCGTGACCGAGCTTGCCGTGACTTCCTCAATGCCTTCCAGTCGCTCTAGCGCCGATACAACCTTGCGCTCACAACCGCCGCAGTCCATGCCTTCAACACGCAGCGTCAAGGTGGTAGGCGCTGTTGTCGGCGTTGATGTTTTCATGGTGCCTCTCCTGCCAATGGGCTATGGTTTTTAAGTGTAAACCTTGTAGCAACTACAGCTTCAAGCCCTGCCTAAGGAGTTTTACCATGTCGATGATCGGCCTAAGTATCAGCATTGGTGAGTTAGCACGACGAGCCGATTGCAAACCTGAAACGGTTCGCTATTACGAGCGTATTGGGCTGTTGCGCGATGCGACACGAACCGGTGGGGGGCAGCGCCGCTATGGAGACGACGCTGTGCGGCGCTTGACCTTTATTCGTCATGCCCGTGACTTTGGCTTTTCGGTGGAGTCAGTGCGAGAGCTTTTGGCCATGTCAGATCAACCTGATATGCCTTGCCAAGAAGTCGATGCCATCGCCACGCATCACCTAAAGAAAGTGGAGTCCCGCCTTCAACGACTGTCCATACTGCGTGAGGAGCTTCAACGGATGGTCACGCAGTGTGCCGGTGGTAAAGTGGAAAGCTGCCGAATCATTGAGGTCATCAGTGATCATCAACTCTGTATCACTGAAAAATCGCACGGAGGGGCTCTCGACTTGGGTTAGCACTAACGCTACGCCCCACGCCCAATGGTCAGCCCAGCGAAACATCCAAAAACAGCATGAGTACCAATCCGATGGAGAGGCCCAGCGTGGCCTTTTTTTGGTGCCCGCTTCGATGAGTTTCGGGAATAATCTCATGACTGATCACATACAACATCGCCCCCGCTGCAAAGGCCAACCCCCAGGGCAGTAGCGCTTGTGACATGCTGATGACTCCAGCGCCTAATAAGCCACCCAACGGCTCAACAAGCCCCGTAAGGGCGGCAATCGTCCATGACCGCCAACGTGAATAGCCCACGCCTAGCAGTGATACTGCTACGGCCAGTCCTTCTGGGGCATTCTGAAGTCCAATGCCAATCGCTAGTGGAATGCCTCCTTCGCTTCCCCCTGCGCCGAAGGCCACGCCAACGGCTAGCCCTTCTGGCAGGTTGTGTATCGTAATGGCAATAATAAACAACCAGATACGACGTAGTGAGGCAGCCTCTGGCCCTTCTCGCCCCTGTTCGAAGTGCTCATGAGGTAAGAGTTCGTTCAGTAGTGCGACCATTCCAATCCCTAGCAAGATGGCCGCACAGGCAATGGCAGCAGGTACCACGCTACCTCCGTAACGCAGCTCCGAGGCTTCTAAGGAGGGTATGATCAGTGAGAAGAAAGAGGCCGCTAGCATGACGCCAGCGGCGAACCCCAACGCTAAATCGCGAACACCACGATTCGGTCTTTTGGTAAACAAGATAGGAAGCGCCCCGACAGCCGTCATCAAGCCCGCGGCAAGGCTTCCCAATACCCCCATGGTGACGAGAGAAACCTCTTCCATACCGATTACCTGTCTTGTGGTAGATGAGTGATCACAGCGCTAGGGTTCCATAACGAGGCAAGCACACGTTCACGTTACTAACAATCCATGCAACGTTGCTAAGCACGGGTGGTTACGGCTCGTTAAACGAGATCAAGTCATAAATGGACGCCGTGCCGATAGCTTGTTCCAAGCGATCTCTTGCCTCGTAAAGTGACGCTTGATATTCACCTTGAGTCGGCTGCTCACCCAACATGATGCGTTGACCTTGACCAAGGGGATCAACAGGCTGGTTATTGACTCTCACTTCGTAATGCAGGTTGGGGCCCGTGGCGACCCCGGAGGAACCTACCTCTCCGAGCGACTCTCCCGCATTGACTAAATCCCCAACCACTAGCTGTGGGGAGAATCGGCTAAGGTGTGTGTAGCGACTAATGGCCCCTGTGTCGTGCTCCACCTCGATCACCTGCCCATATCCCCCTTGGCGACCCATAAAGAATACGCGCCCAGGTGCGGTGGCAATGACCGGCGTTCCTGTCGGCGCAGCCAAGTCAATTCCATTATGAGGACGCATCCCTCCATACACAGGATGTCGCCGATTCCCAAAGCGAGACGTTAAGCGGGCACTAAGCACGGGCAACCGCAACGTGCCTAGCAGGGTGTCGCTTTTGAAAAGAGCTACGTCCCCCTTTTGGGTGACCGGCCATATGACCTCCAAGGGCTCTGCCTGATCAGGCAGAGCGGCATAACTGAGGCGTGGTGGCCCAACACGGGCGCCGTCCTGGCGTCGATCTTCCTCCCACACTAATTGAATACGTTCACTGCCAGAAAACTCCAGCGGCGCTGCGATAAACTCGCTGAGCAGTGTTTCCAGTTTAGTGGCGAAACGCGTTGGGACACCTTCTGCTGCCAAGGCCTCGTAGAGGGTGGTATCAATGACGACATCACGCCCAAAGGTTAGGGTATCAACGCTATCGAGCGGTAATGTGCCTTCTTGCTCGCTAGCCGCCTGTAACTTGACAGGGCTAAGTTCAGACGGAGGCAATGACAGATGCGTTTGCCAATTGGCTTCGGCTAGCAAGGGGTAAAAGCCCACAAAGCCTAGTAACCACCAGCGCTGCATCACTGGCCATCCTCTTCCCCAGAGATCTCCGCTACTTCACTCTCAACGGCATCAATCAGCTCTTGCATACCAAAGGGGTCTAAAGGCTCGCCATTGACAAAAAAGGTAGGTGTTTGGCGAATCTGATTGGCTCTGACATCCGCCATGTCTTGGTCAATCACCGCCTGCACCTCAGCAGAAGTCAGTTGCTCTTCGGCAGCCGCTAAATCAAGGCCTCCTTGGCTCGCGATATCGAGGATAGCGGATTCATCAAAACTGCCATGTGAAGCCCATTGATCCTGGCGAGCCAGCAGCCTCTCCAGTACCGGTTCAAAGACGCCCTGACGACGAGCAACTTCTAATACCCGAATGGCCTTGTCCGATACGTCGCCGTGGAAAGGAGTGTAGCGCACGATGAGCCGCACTTTTTCTGGGTAGGTTTCCAGAATACTTTTTGTCAGGGGATAGAAAGCACGGCAGGCTTCGCAAGCCGGATCGAAGAATTCCACAATCGTCACCGGCGCGTCTTCTCGTCCCAAGATGGGGGAGTGTGAGCGCACCAAGGAGTCCTCTGCCTGGACACTGCTCTCCTTTGCTGCCTGAGCTTGCATATCTAAGAGGGCAGGTTTCGATACGGCGACGATCGCAGCGGTCAGCATTAACGTACCGGCCAATATAAAAGACGCTTTTTTGAACATGTTTCTCTCTCTTTCTCAACGATGGGGTGGAAAAGTAGGGTTGAAAAATAAGCCAATCGCTATGGGAGTAAGCCGCTCGCTACCTACCTGAGCCGGGAGTCGGCCTCGGTCTATCACTCGTGCCCATATAGATTGGCATTTTGATGCGCGTGGTCACTATG
The DNA here is from genome assembly GCF_000275725.1 of Vreelandella stevensii S18214. Classification (GTDB taxonomy): domain Bacteria; phylum Pseudomonadota; class Gammaproteobacteria; order Pseudomonadales; family Halomonadaceae; genus Vreelandella; species Vreelandella stevensii. Next base: position 28,610 of record NZ_AJTS01000051.1, read on the forward strand.
CTCAAACTCTAGGCTGGAATGAGCAATACTGAAGCGCATTTTAAGCTGCTCCTTGATCTCTGCTTTGACGGATTCAAGCTGCTGCCAGCCGGTTTCTGTCAGAACCACGTGGCAGTCAAGGGCTGCCATGTTTTCCTGCATCTGCCATAGATGCACATGGTGAATATCCTGGACTCCCTCGATATCTCGTACGGTCTCAACGACTGCCTGCCCGTCAATGTCCGGGGGAGATCCCAGCATTAGCGTACGGATAGGGCCGCCAATTTCAGAGAAGGCTAGGTAAAGAATATATAGCGCAATCCCTATCGTGATCGCGGGGTCCACCCAGCGCATGTCGTACAGTAAAATAAGCGAACCACCGATAATCACGGCGATGGAGGCAAACGCATCCGATAAGTTATGCAGAAAAAGGGCGCGGATATTGACACTCTCTTTTTGCATTGACCACGTGAGCATGGCGGTAAGGGCATCGACGACGAGCGCGACGCCACCAATAATCACGATCGTCCATCCCTCTATCTCAGGGGGATCGACCATCCGCATAGCGCCTTCGTAAATCAGGTAGACACCGACAATAATGAGGGTGGTGTAATTGATGAGTGCTGCCACTATCTCGATGCGGCCATAGCCAAAGGTCATATGCGCATCGGCAGGCCGTCTGGCGATTTTACGAGCAGCAAAGGCAATGACTAATGCTGCCATGTCAGAAAAGTTATGTAACGCATCAGCGATCAGCGATAGGCTCCCCGCCATAATGCCACCGACGATTTGAGCGATGGTTAAGAGCCCATTGGCCCAAATGGAGATGCTGACGCGCCGGTCGCCAGAGGCAGGATCAATGTGGGGATGATCATGATGATGTCCCATCTGTTACCTTCTCTCGAATTATCTGTTCTTGGTACTATAAAACCTCTAGCCTAAAGCTTCAACCCTTGAGCATTATCTATTTGCATCGCTGGATTGGGAAGCACGTCCCTAGCTACCAAGGAGCCTTTGTGTGCTGGGCCGAAGGTGATCATGTTTTAGGTGCGGGGCTCAATCCACTTCAACCGGTAACGTCCAATCCACCATGGGTAGATTCATTTATTTTGTCGAGGCGCACCTTGTCTGGTTTGTAATCGTCGTCGCGGGGGGAGGCTTACTCTTTCCGGCCACCGGAATAATGCTTAAGTTCGCGATTGGGCCATTACTGGCATTACTGATGTTGATTATCAGCCTCACATTCGATGCGCATGCAGTGCGCATCGTGTTCCGAAAGCCGTCACGGCAGTTGTTGGCATTGGGGCTGGTCTATGGGCCTATGTCGATTGCCGGGTGGCTAACGGGCCGTCTATTTTTTGGAAGCGGCCCGCTGGCTGCTGGCCAAACCTTGCTCGGCACGCTGCCGACAGATGTGTCTTCTCCTCTTTTGGTACTGATGGCGAAAGGCAATGTGGCGCTTGCCGCTGTTTTCAACGCAGTCAACACCGCGTTATGTCCGTTTATTGTTCCCTTCCTGTTTTTATGGCTCACCGGCCTTCAGTTAGACGTGCCGCTTGGATCAATTATTCTTGAATTAACACTAATCGTGCTTCTTCCTACCGTGATTGGGGTCAGCTTGCGTACAAGGTTCTCGGCTTTCTTTGCACGGCATGATTCAGCGTATGCAGGGATAGGGTCGATTCTGTATCTGCTGATCCTACTCGCCGTGGTCGGGCCGAATGCCACCACGATCATTGGCTATGGCTGGTATGCGTTTGTGATTGCGGGCGCGGCCCTGTGCCTCAATTTGATTGGGTACCTGGTAGGTATGTCCTCACGGTTACTCACCTCTGATCGCAAAGAGGTGATTACCTATCTTTTCACGGTCAGTAAAAAGGAATTCAGCATCGCTGCAGCGTTTGTCGCTGTTTCCGGCTTGCCATCAGAGATCGCGATTCCAGCCGCTTTTTTTGCCGTGATTCAAATGATCACTTCGCCCATCGCAGCGAAGATCCTCGCCCGCCACTGAAGGGATGGCCGTATCGGCTCTTCGTCAGAAGAGCAACCTGCACACGGGGTGTACAGGTTGCTCTTAGCGACAAAACAGACACCGCTACTCATAAAGGTGGCAAATAGTACCTATGCTAAGTCACTGCGACCAATACTGACCTTGCTAAAAGCATTTAACACAGAGGCTTCGCAGGGTATCTGTTCCTTTTTGGATTTAGGGTGCTTGAACGTATCGGCGAATCCTGGGCAGTGACCAACTAGTTTTTGGACAACACCTTCTACGTGCCGCACGTTAGACAGCACTTGGCGTAACCACTGCTCGAAGCTGCCTTGGTGGCTCAGCGTGAAGACTAAACCTTTATAGGAAGGAGGCTTGGATGCCTCCTCGCTACCGCCAGCTCTGGGTTTTGGAGGGCGTCGTTGGATCTCCATGAGATAGAGCGTTTGATCTAACAGATGCACCCGAACGACGAGCACCCCGCGAGGTACCTTGGTCTGAGTATCAATGTAAACCCAATTAGCGACTGACGTTTCCACCTCCTCGTCTATTTCGAAAGGTTCGAGGCTGATCAACCGAGGGTCGGGGGAAGTGCTAAAGCCGTCTTCAAAGGTAAACCAGCTAACGCCACGAATCGTTTCGGGATAGGCCGATTGCAAATAGAGAAGCGCATTCCACATATCACGTAGAAAGCCCTGTGATTCCAGTGTAATAGGAGCATGAATAGAGGCCTGTCCGACCCCTTTTCCTGATCCATGCGGCTCCCCAGTGGAGAAAATAGTTTCGTCACCCGGAACGGGGACGCCTCGTGTATCGGGCACATTTTTTCGAGTATATCGTTTATCCAAGACGGCGCGAGGCTTACCTAAAATAACGAATTCGTCCTCAGGAAGGTCTAGCCAAGAAGAGCCATGGTCGGGCTCTTCATCATCCGTCAGGTCAATGACATCGGGGATGTCTTGAAGCTGATGATAGGGAAATTGAGTGGGAGCATCATCGCCATCGGTGGCTGGTACTGTCGTTGACTTCTCTCTTTCGCGGTGGATCGTGGCACCATCGGGCTGCGTACAGCCTAATATCTGCAAGCCTAGGAATGTGTTGCCACCATCAATTGGAACGCCAGAAACAGAGATTTCCCCGCTGCCTTGAAACCATGGGGTGGCTTTTAAAAGCATCTCATCTGGCGTGGAGCTGGTTTCAAATTGTGAATATATATATTTTGCAGCGCGCTTGGCATACGGATCGTACAACATATGCGCGAGCAAAATGGCATCGTGTTTATGAACATGATAGGTAAATTTGACAGGCCACGTACCTGGGGATGCAGGCGCATCAAGCTGTCGATAAAGACGTTTTTTGACTTCTTCCCAAGGGTAAGTGGCGAGCACTCGCTTGATTTCAGAAGATCGGCCGTAAACGCGAATAAAAAATTCTGTGCAAGGGATGAGCAAGTGTTTGCCATCTGGAAGGTCAAATTCAATCAGGTATGTTTTGTGCTGATTTTTCTGGGGTAAGTAGTTCGAGTCATGAAAAGCGGTATAGAGGCTTCGTCCTGATTGTCGTAAATCATCTAAGGTGACAATTCGCCAGCCGCCTGGAGAAAAAGAAACGGAGAATTTTCTTTCCTCGTAGGCAATACGCGAGCTACTCACGCCCTTTTCCCATACTGACCCTATTCTCAATAGCCCAAGATGCGTTAAGACAGTCTCACGTCTCATCACGCCTCCTAAGTTATTTTCATGGTCGATGGTTCTTAAGAAGATATGGATTTTAGGGACGCTTCGTAAGCGATTGTTCTTAAATATAGGCCCGTACCACCAAACGACCAAGCGCTCTGCCTCGTTTTTTAGGGTGCCATCATGGAAGCTAAAGGTTCTGGATTGTTTAAGAGAAACGGTCACAAAGGCGCACTCTATGTAAACTCAACATAGAGATTGTCGCAGCAATTATTGTTTAGTCGCAACAATTGTTGGAAATGACACTGCTTGCGGCCTATCAGGACCGAGCGCCGGAGTTGGTGCGGCACGCGCAACGTCAGAAGCGACACCGCCGGCTGATATTCCCGTTCTATAGCCTGCAGCGGGGCTGGCAACGGCTGTTTGCTCAAGGCCGAAGTGTTTTCTATCCCCTCTGGAGAAGAGCGCCAGACGCCGAGGCACGAATACCAGACTTGTTCACCTCCTCAGGAGGACTATGCCGATGACACGCCGGAAAATGGGGAGACCCTAGACCTTAGGCCTCTTGACCTCTGTGCTGCCCCAAGGTTTTAGACTTTTAATCTATCGTGACGATAGCGTCCTGCCTGACAGAGGCAGGCAAAGCCAATCAGCCATTGAGGAGCACACTGATGTCCAACGTTTGCCAAAGTGTCACCCAGAGCCTTCTACCCGCCATGCGCAGGCCGTACTGGGTAGGTGCCATGATGCTCGCAGGGGCGCTGATCGCGCCGCTCAGCCATGCGCATCATCACTCATCAGACAGCGACGCCCATGGGCAGGCCGCATCACCTTCAGAGAATCCGGCCGTCGCCGCTTTTCAGGCGGCCAATGACCGTATGCATGAAGATATGAACATGGCCTTCAGCGGAGACCCCGACGTGGACTTTGCCAAGGGCATGATTCCGCACCATGAAGGCGCCATTGCGATGGCCGAGATCGTGCTCGAATATGGCGATGACCCAGAGATTCGCCAGCTCGCCGAGGAGATTATCGCGGCTCAAGAGAGTGAAATTGCGTTTCTGCGCGAGTGGCTCGAGCGTCAGGAACATTAACGTCACCTTGCCCGCATAATCCGCTACGCACCGGCCGCAACAGTGATATTCTGCCCGCCTCTTCAGGGTTGCATCAAAGGAGCGCCGCGTGTCGGGGGTAATTTACGGGTTGGATTTGGCGGGGGTGATCGTGTTTGCCCTGTCGGGAGTCATTTTGGCCTGCCGTTCGCGGATGGACCCGTTTGGCATGCTGGTGCTGGCGGCGGTGACCGGGATCGGCGGCGGCACCTTGAGGGATCTGGTGCTGGGTGTCCGGCCGGTGTTCTGGGTCACCGACCCCACGTATCTGTGGGTCATCCTCGCCACGGTGGGCGTGTCGTTGGTGGGATTTCACTATATCCATCGTCTGTCTCGGGGGTTTTTACCCATCGCGGATGCCTTCGGCCTGGCGCTGTTTACCGTGATCGGTACCCACAAGGCGCTGCTGCTGGGCACGTCGGGGGTGGTGGCGGTACTCATGGGCATGATGACCGGCGTGGCGGGAGGCATGATTCGTGACGTGTTGGCCCAGCGGGTGCCCATGGTGCTGCGCGAAGAGATCTATGCCACCGCCGCCATGGCGGGCGGGATCGTCTATGTGGTGCTCCAATCCTTGCAGGCACCGCTGACGCTTGCCATTGCGGCTGCCTTGAGTGTCACCCTGGGGCTGCGCTTGGCGGCGATTCACTGGCACCTGGCGCTGCCGGTGTTTGCCTGGGTGACCGTGCCGCCCAAACACGACGAAGCCGACGACACGACAGAGCCACACACCACCTCGCTCTCGACGCCCCAGAAGGCCAAGGAGCGGGTGCGCATGATTCGCCGCGAGCGTCGTCGTCGCTAAGCGCCTGCCGGTACTTATGGGCGTTGGGTGGCGCGCCATTGATCGAACCAGCGCCGAGGCTGAATGACGCGCAGGGTTGGCTCGCTCTCCACCAGCTCGACGCCGATACCCAGCGCCCCCAGGCGGGCATACAGCGCGCCATTGGCCTGCTGATGGGCCAGGGTGATGTCCGACAGTAGCAACAGGGGGCCACCTGTCAGCGCCAGGTTGGCCAGCCGAATCTGTTCGCCGTCGATGTTCAGTTCAGCGCTGCCCTCGATGGGTTGCACGTCGAGCAGCCGACCCAGCCAGTCGCGCTCTCGGGCGCGGGCTAAAAAAAGTCGCGCCAACAAGCCGGAGTCGCGCATCCCCAAGCGCAGCTGGCTGGTCAGCTGCAGCGGGTCGCCCCACACCAACCGTGCCTGCTGTAGGTCGAGCTGCACCCACCAGCCCGCGTCCTGAGCCCCTTCCTCGCTTTGGCGGAACATGTTCTCCAGCCGCACATAGGAGTCGCTGGCGGTGAAACGGCGAGCATCGAGGTCGCCGTCGGTGAGCCGTAGCTGCATTGCGATATCCCCACGCAGCCGCTGGTCCAGCAGGGCCAGCTCGGTCTCGAAAGCGCGCAGGGTAATCTCCCCTTGTGCCTGCAGCCCTTCCAGCAGCCATTCGCTGCTCAGGCTGGCGTGGCCGGAGAGCAGCTCCACCCCGGCATCGTCAGGAAGAAAACGGTTGTAGCGGGTCATGTCCGGCACTTCGGTGATGGGCAGCACGATGCGGGTCACGAAGTGCTCCGGGGCGGCGGCTTCCAGCATCTCACTGAAGCGGTCTGTCTGGGTGGTCAGCGCCAGGTGGCGGCCTTGAAGATGAGGGCGACCGTCGTCCTGATGGCTCAGGGCAAACTGGGGAATGCCGAGTGAAAGCCGCGCCTGTTCGGAGCTGTCCAGCTGCGCGGTCAGCTCTCCACGCCCTGTGGCGAGATAGTCCAGAAAGGTCACGGCCAGCTCATTGGCGTTGACCCTCAGGCGTGTGGGGGCCTGGAACTGGTCGTCACGAAACGCCCCCTGCAAGAAGAGCTGGCCTTCGCCCGAGAGGCTGATGCCATGGGCATCCGGTAAAAAAGCGTTGAGAAAACTGAGCCGTTGAACGCTGCCGTCGACGCGGAACTGCCCGCTGGGCACGCCTGCCCGGCGCTGAAACTGCCCATCACGAAGCACGATGATGCTCTCCAGTGGCTCCTCCAGGGCGTGCTCGTCGGCCACCTGCCAGCGCAGCCGTGAGCCACTGATATCCAGCGCCGTGCCGTCCAGCGCGGCCTGGCGTATCGTCAGCTGCAACTGCGCGTTGCTGACCAGGGTGCCGCGCTGATCGCCCCGCTGCCAGCCGGTGGTCAGCTGATTGCCTGCCAGGTGCAGCTCACCCTGCACGGCCTGTGTGTCGAACTCCAGTTGTCCCCGGCTGGTGGCGCTGCCGCGCTGTAGTGTCAACGGGGTGGGAGAGGGCAGCAGGCCTGCCAGGTAAGGTTGCAGTACGCCCAGGTCGGGGAGCGTGGCTTCTGCCCAGCTCAGCCGTGCCGTGGCGTGCTGCCTGGCCTGTTCGGGGTCGAGGGGGCTGGTGGCGTCCAGGGTCAGCTGCGCGTTGGCCATCAGTTGGCGCGTCTGGTGATACAGCTCGGCATCACGCAGTGCCAGCGTGGCGTGCAGCTGCTCATCTTCGTTTAATTGCGCATTCAGGGTACCTTGGCCCTGGGTGGTGAAGTCCAACAGCGCTGCACCCAGTGCTGGGGCCTCGATGGCCAGCTCGGCTTGGTAGGGGCGTGCATCGCGCAGGGCAAGCCGGGCATCGATACTCCCCTCGCCAGTGAGCCTGATGCCCTGGCCTTCCAGCGTGGTGGCCAGGTAGCGGTCCAGCATGTCCAGCCTAGTGACCTGGCCTGAGAGGGCCAGCGTGGCATGGGTAGGTAGCGCCAACTGGTCCAGGCGCTGGTTGGGAAGCTCGGTGGCCAGGGTCAGTTGGGTATCGGTGGCATAGGGGCGGGTGTCGGAAGGTGTGGCTTCTGCCAGTGTCACCTGTGCCAGACGGGTGGAAAAGCGCAGCTGCTGCTCTTCCACCGCAAGGCGTACCTGGCCTTCGCCGGTGGCGGTGTGGCGTGGGGGCGAGGCATCTGCGAGCAGCCAGCGGCGTGCTTCATCGCGGCGCGCCAGGCGCTGCTCATCCAGCGCAAGCTCCAGGACGGGCGCGGTCAGTACCAGCTCGCTGTCGGGCTGCAGTTCGCCTGCCACCAGCGCAAGCTCACCCTGCAGCTCACCGCGGCCCGCCAGGTTGAGCCACGGCAACGCTTCCAGGTAGGGCATGAACACGTCCCAGGCATCGGCCTGGGCGGTCAGCGACAGCCGCGCATCCAGGGCGCTCAAGAGCGCTTCTTCGAGGGCCTCCCCCCGTAATGCCTGGGTAGCGGTCTCGGCCAGCGACGCCGTACTGCGCAGGTCGATCTGTTGGATCAAGGTGGTCTGATCACTGAGCCGCACCAGGCTGCCCTGGGTAATGTCCAGCGACACATGCGGCAAGGTCAGCCGATCCTGACTAAGCTGGGTATCCATGACCTGCAGCTGGCCTTCGGCCTCCAGCGCCAGATCGCCAACCGTCAGGCGGCGAATGCCGTCGGCATTCAGGGCGTGAAGGTAGAGTTCGCCACGCAGCAGGGCCAGTAGCGAGAGCGACAAGGTGGCCCGTTCGGCTTCTACCGAGAGGGGCAGGGCGGCATCGTCCCGGGCCAGATAGAGGTTTTCGACCTCCCAGCGGCCGGGGTGCAGGCTCTGGGCACTCGACCAGCGCACCTCTACGCCGTCGATGGTGGAGATCTGGCGCGGCAGCCACTGGCTATTGAGCAGCCAGTAGCTGCCCCCCAGCCACACTAGAGCAACCAGGATCACGGCCACCAAGGCGTAGATCAAGGGGGAACGGCGGCGCGGCGTGGGGGGCGTCTCGTTGGTCATACAAGCATCCTGGCAGATGACTCCTGTTGGCGCGTGTTTTATGGCATTATGCGCGACGTGGGGCAGTTATGGGTTTTCGATTTCAACGCTAGGCAGGCAGCAAAGCCATGTTCAAGGATTTTTACGCGCAGCGCGGAGAGTACGTGGTGATCTCCGCCGAGCAGGCCAGCCGCTTCGCCAAGGGCGTGGCCGGCGATTACAACCCGATTCACAACCCGGACGCACGGCGTTTCTGCGTGCCCGGCGACTTGTTGTTCACACTGGTACTGGTGAAGTTCGGGCTGTCGCGACAAATGGAATTTCGCTTCACCAATATGGTAGGCGCTGATACACCGCTCAAGTTTAGCGAAGCCGACAACGGCGATATCCACGTCTGCGACGATAGCGGAAAGTGCTATTTGCAGGTGGTACGCCGAGGGGAAGTCACCCGTGACGAAGCGGCCGTGGAAGCCTTCGCGCGTTGCTACGTGGCCTTCTCGGGCAAGAATTTTCCACACTATCTGAAGCCCTTGATGGAGCAGCACGGGGTGATGTTCAACCCCAAGCGCCCGCTGGTGATCTACGACAGCATGGGCTTCTGTCTGGACCGGCTGGATGCGCTGTCACCGGATCTCGCCTTGACCCAGTCGTCTCTCGAAGTCCAGGGCAAGCGTGCCGATGCGCTGCTGGAGTTCTCCATTCAGTCCTCTGGCCAGCCCGTGGGCGTGGGCTCCAAGAAACTGGTGGTCAGCGGCCTGTGCAACTACGACGACAGCGAGATGGCGGCCATCGTGGCTGAGTTCTATCGTCTCAAGGCCGCTTACGAAGCCGCCTGAAGCGCGATGTCAAAGCCCCCATGGCGGTGTGACGCCATGGGGGCGCTGCTCTCAAGTTTCCGGTGGCTGCGTGGCCAGCTGTAGCGCCACGGTGGTAACGCGCTCCCCCAGAATTCCTTCGACGCTCAGCGTCATGCCGTCCAGCTGCAGCGTGTCGCCCGCTCTCAAGGGCTCGTCGAGCGCTTTGTGAAACGGCGTGTCCAGCGCCCTCTCATCGGGATCAAGTGTATGCAGTTGGTGGAAAACGGTAGCGCGCGGTGTGCGGAGTGGGGCGGCATGGCTTCGTCCTGATCAAATTGCGCGTCAAACCTCGGCCTTCCAGGCCGGGGAAGGATAGCGCGAGGCGCGCAGCGCCTCCTGGTTGACAGGCTATATTTACCGCGCTAGATTCAAGTCATGATGACCGTACACCGCGCCTACCGTTATCGTTTTTATCCTACGCCTGAGCAAGCCGATCAGCTTGCCCGGACGTTTGGCTGTGTGCGGTACGTCTACAACCACTTCCTACGCCAGCGCACCGATGCCTGGTTCGAGCGTCAGGAGCGCATGGGCTACAACGCCACGGCCAAAGCGCTCACCAGCCTCAAGAAAGAGCCGGACACCGCCTTCCTGGCCGAGGTGTCCAACGTCTGCTTGCAACAGTCGCTCCGGCATCTGGATCGGGCCTTCAGCAACTTCTTCAAAGGCCAGGCGCGGTATCCCACCTTCAAGAAGAAGCAGCGCAAGCAATCGGCCACTTACATGGCCAACGGCTTTCGCTGGCGCGACGGCAAACTGTGGCTGGCCAAGCAAAAAGACCCGCTGGCTATCCGCTGGAGCCGGTCTTTTTCCGGCACGCCGAGCAGTATCACGGTGAGCTGTGACACCGCTGGCCGTTACCATGTCAGTTTTTTGGTGGAGGAAGCGGCCACACCACTGCCGGTCACCCCCAAAATGGTCGGCATTGATCTGGGGCTGACGCACCGCGTCATCACCAGTGACGGCGACAAAATCCCCAACCCGCGTTTTTTGCGGCGCACTGAGCGTAAGCTGGCACGGGCGCAACGGAACCTGTCGCGTAAACAGAAAGGATCGCAGAACCGCGCCAAAGCGCGGCATCGGGTCGCCAGGGTGCATGCCAGGCTGGCCGACCAGCGTCGTGACGCCACCCACAAACTTTCCACGCAGCTTATTCACGAGAACCAAGTCATTGCTGCCGAGAGTTTGCAAATCAAGAACATGGTCAAAAACCGCTCACTGGCCAGGGCCATCAGCGATGTGGGCTGGCATCAGCTCACCCAACAACTGACGTACAAGGCCGAACGATACGGGCGTGATTTCGTCCAGATCGACAAGTGGTATCCCAGCTCGAAGCGTTGTTTTCACTGTGGTCATATCACCGAGAAGATGCCACTGAACGTCCGCACCTGGGACTGCCCTGGCTGTGGCACCCAAGGCATTGACCGCGACGTAAACGCTGCCCGCAACATACTGCAATCGGGCAAAGCCATTCTGGCCGGGGCTGACAAGCTTCGCCAGCATGAGAAAACTACCGTGGGGCTCACGGGAGGTTAAGCCTGTGGAGCTTGTGTAAGACCTGAGGTGCTATCACCAGGGGCAACGGGCTGCGAAGCAGGAACCTGGAAGGCAACAACCAGGGAATCCCCTTCCTTTCCATCGTCAGACGGCAGCGCAAGCTGAGGGAGGGGAGGAGGTCAAAAGAACGCCTATCATCCTGTCTTTTGCGCCGGAGCGTCAAGCGGGATACCAAAAGCACGGGTGTTATCAACGAAGTAGCTGGGGTATTCTCAAGGCGCTAACGAAAATAACGCAAGACGCTGGTCTTGCCGCTGGGATCCCAAGAGGCTTTGCATGAAACGACTCAAAACGCTGACACTGGCCTGTGCGGCGGCTGCTTTGGCCGTCACTTCCCTGAGCGCCCAGGCGCGGGACTTTCGCTTGGGGCTGATCACGCCCGCCCAGCACCTCTGGTCGACGGAAGCCGAAGCCTTTGCGCAAACCGTGCACGAACGCTCGAACGGCGAGCACAGCGTAAGCGTTTTTCCTGCCCAGCAGCTAGGCAACGAAGCGCAAATGGTGCAGCAGCTGCAGACCGGTGCCCTGGACATGGCATTTTTGACTATCGCCGAAATCTCCAACCGGATACCGGATTTTGGTGCACTGTATGCGCCCTATCTGGTGGATGACGTCAACCATGCCGCGCGCCTGCTGCGCTCCGAGGCGGCCGCCGAGCTGCTCGAGCTGATGCCGGAAGGCGTGGGCCTGGTAGGGCTGGGGTATGGCATGGTCGGTATGCGTCAAGTACTCAGCCGCAGCCCCATCGAGAGCGCCGCTGATTTTCGTGGCCAGCGCCTGCGCATCACGCCCTTCGAGCCAATCCGTGATTTCTACACGGCCACTGGCGCAGCGCCTGCGCCCATGCCGCTGCTGGAAGTCTACGATGCCCTGGCCAACGGTCAGGTCGATGCCATCGACATGGATTTCGATTCCATCCTGATCCTGAAATTTCATGAGCAGGCGCAAAACCTGCTGATCTCCAACCATATGATGTTCCCCATGGTCGGCGTGGTATCGGGGCGCGTGTGGCGTGAGCTGTCGGAACAGGATCGCGAGCTGTTCGAAACCGCCATGGCCGAGCATCTCGACAATGTGCTGAGCGGCTTCGAAGCCATGGACGCCGCCCAGGAAGAGGAAATTCGCGCCCTGGATATCAACATCGTGGAAGCGGATGCCGAGTTCTTTGCCGATGCCATTGCTCAGTGGGAGGGCATCTGGGCACCCAAGGCTCCGATGCTGGAAACCCTGCGGGCGGAAGCTGACCGCTTGCGCGACGAGTAGCGCTGAACCAGAGGCTTTCGATGATCATGCTGCAACGCCTCTCCCTCAGGCTTGCCCGTTACGAAGAGATGACCGCCGCTGCCCTGGCAGCGGCGGTCACGTGTCTCATCCTCGCCAACATTGCCTTTCGGGCGCTGGGCAATCCGCTTTACTGGGTCAGTGAACTGGCCATCTACGCCATGATCTGGATGACGTTTTTGATTGCCGGGGCGGTCTTGAAGCGCCGACAGGGCATTGCCGTGACGCTGCTCAGCGATCTGTTGCCCGCCACGGGTCAGCGTGCCATTACCTTGGCGGTGGACGCCATGGTGCTGCTGTTTGCGCTGCTGTTGGCGTGGCTCTGCTGGCGCTGGTATCAACCCTGGGCGTTGGCCCAGGCCGGGTTCGATGTGCGCGCCTTCCAGGGCCAGACCTTCAATTTCATCTACGCCGAAAACACCTCCACGCTGGGCATCAAGAAATTCTGGGCGTGGCTGATCGTGCCCTGGTTTGCGCTGTCGCTCAGCCTGCACGGCGTGGCCAACCTGCTGCAATCCGTTCAGGGGCTGAGGGAACGCACATGACCGTTGTGGTATTTCTGATTCTGCTGCTGGGAGCGGTGCCGATTGCGCTGGTGCTGGCGCTCACGGCCATGTGGTATATCCAGGCATCGGGCAATGCGGTGCTGTTCGATTCGTACCCTCAGCAGCTGTTCAGCGCCATCGAGAGTTACGGACTGCTGGCCATTCCGCTGTTCATGCTGGCGGGCGAGCTGATGAACGAAGGCGGCCTGACCAAACGGCTGATCGCCCTGGCGCGGCTGCTGGTGGGCGGGTTTCGCGGTGGGCTGGCATATATCAACCTGGTGGCCAACATGATGATGGCGGCGATCATTGGCTCTGCGGCGTCGCAAATCGCCATCATGTCGCGGGCCATGGTGCCCGCCATGGAGCAGGAGGGGTATGACAAGCCCTACAGCGCCGCGATTACCGCCGCCGGTGGTTTGCTATCGCCGATCATTCCGCCCTCGATGCTGTTCGTACTGTTTGGCGTCATGGCGCAGGTGCCGATCGCCGAAATGTTCATTGCCGGACTGCTGCCCGGACTGCTGTTAGGGGCCAGCTTTTTCGTGGTCATTGCGCTGGTGGGGCTGGTCCAGCAGTACCCCAAGGGGGAGTGGCCCAGCCGCCAGCAGGCGCTTCACGACGCGTTCTGGGGGCTGCCCGCGCTGCTGATTCCGGTGATCATCATTGGCGGCATTCTGCTGGGCATTGCGACGCCCACGGAGTCGGCTGCCCTGGCATCGCTGGCGGCCCTGCTGATGGGGCGCTGGGTGTATGGCGACCTGCGCCTGGGGCAGCTCCCGCAGGTGTTGGCACGTACGGCCATGAATGCAGGGCTGGTGATCATGCTGATTGCCGCCGCCGGGGTGTTTGGCTGGGTGGTGGTATACGAGCGCTTGCCGCAGATGGCCGCCGCGTGGATTGCTGCGCTGACCAGTGATCCTTTCGTGTTCCTGCTGCTGGTGATTGCGGCGCTGCTGCTGGTGGGCATGATCATCGATGGCATTGCCGCACTGATCCTGGTGGTGCCCATTCTGATGCCCATTGCGCAGAGTCAGTTTGCGATCAGCCCATATCAGTTTGGCGTGGTGGTGTGCCTGACGCTGGTGATGGGGCTACTGACCCCGCCAGTGGGAGCGGGGCTGTTCATCGCCTCCTCCATGACCGGCGCGCCGCCGCTGAAAATTTTCCGCGCCTTGCTGCCGTTCCTGCTGGCCACATTGGCCACGCTGGTGCTGCTGGCCTGGCAGCCGTGGCTGACCAATGGCCTGATTCAGCGCTGACTTGCTGGCGTGCCGCTGACGGCCAGCGCAGGCGGTTCAGGCGACGCTGTGCTCGGTGAGCGGCATGACATCCACTTCCACTTCGAGCTGGTGCTCACCGCCGCCGTTCATGACCCCTTTCAGGGGGGCCACATCGGCGTAGTCGCGCCCCCAGGCCAGCACCGGGTGCTGTTCACCGGCCAGCGTACCGTTGGTCGGGTCCAGGGCTAGCCAGCCCCAATCGGGGATCCACACGGCCAGCCAGGCATGGGAAGCATCGGCGCCAATCAGGCGGGGCTGGCCGGGGGGAGGCTGGGTTTCCAGATAGCCGCTGACATAGCGGGCAGGCAGGCCCACCGAACGCAGCGCGCCAATGGCCAGGTGGGCAAAGTCCTGGCAGACGCCCCGGCGGTTGGCCAGTACATCACTCAAGGGGGTGGCCAGAGTGGTGAAACTGGGGTCGTATTCGAAGGTATCGTAGATGGTCTGGTTGAGGGCCATGGCGGCTTCTACCAGCGGGCGGCCGGGCGTGAAACAGGTGCGGGCAAAGTCGGCCAGCTCATCGTTGCGGCGGATGAATGGCGAATCCAGCCGATACAGCTGCATGTCGAAACGGCTGTCCTGGCGCAGTTGCGCTGCCACGCTTTCCCAACTGGGCGAACTGGCAGGCAGCGGCCCCAGAGGTTGAGTGTTCAAAGGCGTGACGACCGTCACGTCCAGCGTCTGGTGCACCTCTTCCATGGCGAAGTAAAGTACCCGATTGCCAAACACGTCCCGCCGCTCTGCCTGCACGTGAGGCATGGGGCTGATGGTCAGCTCGGAGGCCCCGCACTGCTGGTGCTGCGTCTTGCGAGGCAGCACGCGCGCCTCGCTGTGGCACAGGGTCACGGGCGCGCTGTAGTGGTAGCGCGTGGTGTGCCGCAGGGTGTAATTCATTCGTCGGGCTCCATGCTGACAAGTTGGCGCGGTCGCTCTACATGGCTGAAATGACTGTGGCTGATGGCGTCCGAAAGGGCGCTGAGCGGCGCAATCAGCTCATCCAGCAGCTGTTCCAACGCGGCCTGGGCATCGGGAGTGTCGGCCAGATGGCTCAGACGGTCGATGTCGGCCAGGTGCAGGGCGGCATTGGCCTGGATCAGCAGCCGCCGTTCGGCGTTGCGGTAGGGCGACGAGCTGCCGGGTAGGCGATCCATCTGCCGCTCCAGGCGCTTGAGCATGTAGCCCACCGAGCGAGGGTTGGTCTCGTCGAACAGCAGCAGGTCGAGAATGGCCTCGGGGTGCAGCTCGCTGCGGTAGCGGCGACGATAGGCGGTGAAGTTGTCCGTGGTGGCCAACACGACTTCCCAGAGCGCCAGCCCCGGCGAATGGGGCGCGTTCAGGGTCAGCTTGAGCAGCGATAGCAGCCCAAGCACGCGGTCCAGAAAGCGCCCGATGTCCATGAACCGCCAGCCGTAGTGATGGGGCATGGTTTCGTTGCACAGCCCAAAGAAAGCGGCAATTTGCGCCGATAATCCTTCACAGGCGCGCCGCGCCGCGCTGGCGCCCAGGCTGGGGCTGAACGTATCCACTCGCTGGCGTAGCTGATGCACCACCCGCCAGGAGTCGTCGCCCAGATGGTCACGCACGCTTCGAGCGTTACGTAGCAAATGAGCAAACAGCGGCTTGAGGGCCTGAGCGTCTTGCTCGTCGAACTGGGCCAGCAGCGCCGTGCGTTTTTGGGCAAAGCCCACCAGCGGGGGTTTGGCGCCTTCGCCGTCGCCGTTCAAGGTAGTGATTTCCAGCGCCAGCAGCAGCTCGTCCAGTAGCTGGTCGGCAATTTCGTCCTGGTCATACTCCATCAGACGCATCAAGGCTTCGCGTAGCAAACGGGCACGGGCATCCAGCCGTTCGCCGTAGCGACCCAGCCAGAACAGGCTTTCCGCTACCCGGCTGGGCAGGTCGGTGCCATCGCGGGTAGCCACCACGGGACCGCGTGCCTGACGCAGTTGACTGACGTGAGGCTGGGGCGTGTTGGCGGTCACCCAGACGTCCTTGACGATGGGGCTGCTGAGCGACGGCGAGCCGGGAGTGCCCACCCAGGCAAGCCCCCCCGGCATGACGTGATAATCGCTGGGCTGTTGGCTGCGGGTCGCGACGCTGCCCGGGGCTCTGGAAACGAAACAGCGCAGGTTCAGGGTGGTGGGCGACAGCCGCTGCATGTGCGGGTCGAACAGGGGGGCCGTGGCAGAAGGCGTCTGGGCATTGGCGCTGGGCAGTAGCAGTGCTTCCCCCAGCAGGTGCTGGCAGAGTGCTGGCAGGTAGTCAGCCAGCTCCGGCAGCTCCAAAGCGCCTACGCCTAGCGCATTCGACATGGCTACGCCGCTGGCCCGAGCGGCTTGCAGTAGGCCCGGGACGCCCAGCTGGGAGTCACCGCGTAGTTCCAGCGGGTCGCAGTAGGCGTCGTCGCAGTGGCGCAGCACCACGTCCACCGGCTGCAGGCCGCCCAGGGTACGTAACCAGAGCTGGCTATCGCGCACGACCATGTCCTGGCCTTCTGCCAGGTCGATGTTCAGGTAGTTGGCCAGGTAGGCATGCTCGAAATAGCGTGGGCTGCCCGGCCCCGGGGTCAACAGCACCACGGTCGGGTTGTCGCGGTGCTGGTAGGCCAGTGCGGTCAGCGTGCGGTGGTATTTATCCAGGAAACCCGCCAGGCGCTTCAGCGGCGCGTTGCGGTACATTTCAGGCAGCGCGCGGGCCATGAGAATGCGGTTTTCCAGCGTGAAACCGGTGCCGGAAGGCGCTTGCAGCCGGTCGCCAATGACGCGCCACTGCCCTTCGGCATCCTGGATGACGTCGATGCCGTGAAAGCTGATCGCAGGACGGTCGCTGGGCTGAGAGCCGTGGCAGGGCAGCAGGAAGTGGGGCGAGGCCAGCAGCGCCTGGGTGGGCAGCAGGCCCGCATCGAATAGCGTGCGCGGGCCGTACAGGTCGTCATACAGCGCATTGAATAGCCGCGTACGCTGGGTCAGGCCGATTTCCAGCGCTTGCCATTGCGCCTGGTCGATGACCCAGGGAAGCGGGTCCAGCCGCCAGGCGCGCCCCTGGGTGTCATCGTGCATATTGAAGATGACGCCGTTCTCGGCCAGCAGGCGCTGAAGCTCTTCATGCTGCTGATAGCGGCCCTCGGCACCCAGGCTTTCCAGAGCGCCAAGCAGGCCCTGCCAGCCGGGGCGCAGTTGGCCCTGACGGTCGAGCATCGCATCAAACGTGCCGGGCTGTCCCTTGCCTAGCTGATTCAAGTAGTCCTCGATGAGCCCGGCAGCACCGAGCTCAAGCAGTGAGGGAGAGACAGGGGCAGTCATGATCCTGAGAGTCCTGAGCGAGTAAGGGGCGGATTATCCTGCAGCTAGCGCCGATAGGAAAGCATTACTACCTCATCGGCGCGGGCTCCAGCGTAGGTCAAGGGTACACGGCAGTTCCTGACTGAGGGCTTCTGGCATGGGCGCCTGGTAGCCATGGCCGTGGCCACTGTCGCTAAAGTGGCCCAGGCGTCTGGCTTCGGCTTCGAAGGCATTGACCGGGAACGTCTCGAAACTGCGCCCCGTGGGATGCACGACGTGATAGGTGCAGCCCGCCACCGAACGCTGGTTCCAGGTGTCGATGACATCGAACACCAGCGGGGCGTGAACGGGAATCTGGGGGTGCAGGGCCGACGGCGGCTGCCAGGCCCGGTAGCGCACGCCTGCGACGGCTTCACCGTTGCGTCCTGTGGGGGAGAGCGGTACCCGGCGGCCATTGCAGGTCACCACGTAGCGGTCGCCGCTCATGCCGTTGACCTTCACTTCCAGGCGTTCCACCGAGGAGTCCACATAGCGGGCGGTACCGCCTGCCGTAGCTTCTTCACCCAGCACGTGCCAGGGCTCGATGGCCTGGCGCAGCTCGATGGAGAGCATGGGAGTATGCAAGCGGCCATGCACCGGGAAGCGGAACTCCCGGAATGGCGCAAACCACTCCAGCTCGAAATCGAACCCATGGTGGCGCAGGTCGTGCAGCACATCGTTCAGGTCTTCCCACAGGTAGTGGGGCAGCATCCAGCGGTCCTGCAGGGCGCTGCCCCAGCGTACCGGGCGCGCACGGTAGGGCGTCTTCCAACAGCGCGCCACCAGGGCGCGAATGAGCAGCGTCTGCATCAGGCCCATACGCGCGTGGGGAGGCATTTCAAAACCGCGCAGCTCCAGCAGCCCCAACCGGCCGCTGTCGCTGTCCGGTGAGTAGAGCTTGTCGATACAGAACTCGGCGCGGTGGGTGTTGCCGGTCAGGTCGGTGAGCAGGTGACGCAGCAGTCGGTCCACCAGCCAGGGCTGAACGACCTCGCCTTCGGGCATCTGTTGCAGGGCGATTTCCAGCTCGTAGAGCGCCTCGTGGCGGGCTTCATCCACTCGCGGGGCCTGACTGGTCGGGCCAATGAATAGCCCGGAAAACAGATACGACAGGCTCGGGTGGTGCTGCCAGTAGGTCACCAGGCTGGCCAGCAGGTCCGGCCGACGCAGAAACGGGGAGTCCTCCGGTGTCATGCCGCCCAGCGTGACATGGTTGCCGCCGCCGGTGCCGGTATGGCGGCCATCGACCATGAATTTTTCGGTGCCCAGCCGCGCCTGGCGGGCTTCATCGTAGAGCCGTTCGGTCTGGGCGACCAGCGCTGGCCAGCTGTCGGCCGGCATGATGTTGACCTCAATGACACCGGGGTCCGGGGTGATCTGGAAGCTGGACAAGCGCGGGTCTCGGGGCGGCGCATAGCCTTCGATCATGACCGGGCACGCCAGCGCCTGGGCGGTTTCCTCGATGCTGCTCAACAGGTCTAGATAGTGCTCCAGGTGGGTCAGCGGCGGCAGGAAGACGTGCAGGCGGCCCTCCCGGGGCTCGACGCACAGGCTGGTATGGATCACCTTGTGTTCGCGGTCGTCGGCGGCGCTTGGCTGCTGCTGAACGGCTTCGCCTTCCGGGTGGCTATGGCTAGGGTGCAGGCTCTGGCCATGGCGCTCGGCGCTGGTGAAGCGATGCTGTTCGGCATTGCGGCGCGCCACTTCCCCGTGAATGTCGCCCAGCGCAGGTCGCGGTGCAAACAGCGACTGGGGCTGCGGCTGCTCTTCCGGGTCGGCCCAGGGGAGCGCCGACAGCGGCAGACGCAGGCCCATGGGGGAGTCGCCTGGCACCAGGAACAGGTGATCGCGTTTGAGCGGCCAACGGCCGCTTTCCCAGCGATGAGACTGGGAAATCGAGTGACGCAACGGGAGCGCATAGCCCACGACGGCGCCCAGGTCCTGCTCCAGCAGCCGTGCCAGGCGGCGGCGTTCGGCATCGTCTTTCAGGTCGGCATTACGCGGGTCGACGCTGACCGGTAGGGTCTGCTCTTTCCAAAGGTAGTAGTAGGCATCTTCGTAGGCGGGAATCCAGTGGCGCTGCGCCACGCCCAGGCGTTCGCCCAGCGTATGGATGAAGCGCTCTACCATGGCGTTGTCGACCTTGGCGTGGGGCGCGCCTTCGGTGCTGGCCAGCCACTTGGGGTCGCGCCACAGGGGCGCGCCATCCTTGCGCCAGTAACAGGCCAGCGCCCAGCGAGGCAGCGGTTCGCCAGGGTACCACTTGCCCTGTTGCTGCTGAATGACGCTACCGGCCGCGTAGGCTTCCTGCAGTCGGGTCAGCAGCGCCTCGGCGCGCTCACGCTTGTGCTCGCCCAGCGCTTCGGTGTTCCACTGGGGGCTCTCCATGTCGTCGATGGAAACGAAGGTCGGCTCGCCCCCCATGGTCAGGCGAACATCCTGCTGCTGGAGGACTTCATCCACCTGGTCGCCCAGCGCCAGAATGGCCTGCCACTGCTGATCGCTGTAGGGGCGGGTGACGCGCGGGTCTTCATGGATGCGCTCCACGCGCATCTCGACATCGAATTCCACTTCGCACTTGTCGGAAAAACCGGTAATGGCCGCGGCGCTGCCGGTGGTGGGGGTGGCGGCCAGCGGAATATGCCCTTCACCAGCGAACAGGCCGGAGGTGGGGTCCAGGCCCACCCAGCCTGCGCCCGGCAGGAAGACTTCGGTCCAGGCATGCAGGTCGGTAAAGTCAACCTCGGTACCGCTGGGGCCATCCAGCGCTTTGACGTCCGGGGCCAGCTGAATCAGATAGCCGGATACAAAGCGAGCCGCCAGCCCCAAATGGCGCAGGATCTGTACCAGTAACCAGGCGCTGTCGCGGCAGGAACCACTGGCCAGAGTTAGGGTTTCTTCACAGCTTTGTACGCCGGGCTCCATACGCACCAGGTAGCTGATGTCCTGTTGCAGACGCTGGTTGAGCGCCACCAGAAAATCGACGCTGGTGGTGGGCTCCCGAGGTACTTCCTTAAGCCATGCTTTTAGGCGCGGCCCTGCTTCGGTGACTTCCAGATAGGGGCCTAGCTCCTTGAGAAGCTCATCGGAATAATGGAACGGAATTTTTTGCGCGGCATCGTCGAGAAAAAAGTCGAAAGGGTTGATGACCGTCATGGGGGCCACCAGCTCGACGGCAATGGTGAGTTCCTTGCGTGGCTCTGGAAACACGATACGCGCATTAAAGTTGCCAAAGGGGTCTTGCTGCCAATTCAGAAAGTGGTCATCCCCTGAAATATTCAGCGAGTAGGCATCGATATGAGTACGGCAGTGGGGGGCCGGGCGCAGGCGGACGACATGGGGTGACAGTTTGACGGGGCGGTCAAATCGATAGGTTGTGCGGTGATGCAAGGCAACGCGAATGGTCATGAGCCACCCTCAAATAAAAGCGTAAATTCTCGCAGCTACTGATGAACTGCGACGCAACAAGACATTTACCCAAGAGTATCGTTGGAGTTGAACTTTTTTGCAGCTGCAATATGCCCAAGGGCGTTTAAGAAGTGTGGAAAATTGTGATCGCATCGCTTTTAATTAAATCTTGCACCAAATTGGTGCTTTTTTTCGAGAGTTTTTTTGTCAAGGCACAAGTTTGGTTCAGTGAGGGGGTGGGAAGGTATCGCGGCATTACAAAGTGGCCGCGTTTTATCAAACGTGGCTGCCGTAGCGTTGAAATATCGGGAAAGGTGGTACGGGGATTGCGTGGTTATATAGCTCAATAAGTACGTCGATTGCACGCGGCAGGCCTACACTATTGTTCAAGGAAGTTGCCGCTTCCACCCCAGCGCCAGGAGAGCGCCCATGAGCCAGGTCAATTGGAACAACTATGCGTGCCGTGATTTTTACGATGAGTTGCTAGAAGCGCCGGGTAAACCCAGAGCTTCTGCCGATGAGCTTTGTAATATGCTGGCTCGGTTTAGCGCCGAAGAGTTGGCGGAAAGAAAAACCGCTGCGGAAATCGCCATTCGTACCATGGGGATTACGTTTACCGTGTATTCCGAAGGGGCAATGATCGACCGCGCCTGGCCATTCGATATTGTGCCCAGGATCATACCGGCCCATGAGTGGCGCAAGACGGAAGCCGGTTTAAAACAGCGCGTTCAAGCACTCAATCTCTTTATCGACGATCTTTATCACGATCAGAAAGTGGTCAAGGACAAAGTGCTGCCTGCGGAAGTGCTTGCTCAGTCGGCCAATTTTCGCCCGCAGTGTGTGGGCATTAACCCGCCCCATGGTATCTGGGCGCATATTTGTGGCTCTGATTTGGTACGCGGTGGCGATGGCACGCTCTACGTGCTTGAGGACAATCTGCGGATTCCTTCCGGGGTCTCCTACATGCTGGAAAACCGCAACGTCACCAAACGGGTGCTACCCGAGCTGTTTGCGTCGGGCAAAATCCTGCCAGTAGACGACTACGTGGCGCAGCTGTATGACATGCTGGCGGCCATGTCTCCCCGTCCCGGTGATGACCCTCAGGTCGTGGTATTGACCCCTGGTATTTACAACTCGGCCTATTTCGAACACGCCTATCTTGCCCAGCAGATGGGGGTCGAGCTGGTGCAGGGTAGCGACATGCTGGTGGACGATGATGACGTGGTCCACATGCGTACGGTGGAGGGTCTGCGACGGGTGGATGTCATTTATCGTCGTGTGGATGACGAGTTTCTGGACCCTGAAGCCTTCAATCCGCATTCGATGCTGGGCGTGCCTGGGCTGATGCGCGCCTGGCGGGCGGGCAAGGTGGCGTTGGCCAATGCGCCAGGGGCAGGCGTGGCAGACGACAAGGTGGTCTACGCCTTCGTGCCCGAGTTGATTCGCTACTATCTGGATCAGGAGCCGCTGCTGCCCAACGTGCCCAGCTACCTGTGCATGTTCGATGACGACCGCAAGTACGTACTGGATCACCTCGACGAGCTGGTGGTGAAGCCTGCCAATGAGTCCGGGGGCTACGGCATGCTGATCGGGCCTCGCTCCACCAGGGAAACCCGCGACGAGTTTGCCCGCCTGATCAAGGAGAACCCGCGCAACTACATGGCCCAGCCTACGCTGGCGCTCTCCACCACGCCCACCCTGGCCAACGGCTTGCCGCAGCCGCGTCATGTGGACCTGCGCCCGTTCATTCTCTCCGGCCCCGAAACCCATGTCACCACGGGTGGTTTGACCCGCGTGGCACTGGTGGAGGGGTCGCTGGTGGTCAACTCGTCCCAGGGGGGCGGCAGCAAGGATACCTGGATCGTCGAGGTCGATGAGAACGCGGCTGATGCCGCCGAGCAGGAAGGAGTCTAACGCCATGCTGTCACGCGTAGCTGAAAACCTGTACTGGATGGCGCGCTACATCGAGCGGGCCGAAGACACCGCGCGGCTGCTGAGCGTCAATAGCCACCTGATGCTCGACCTGCCGCGCCACCTGCCGTTGGGCTGGGCGCCACTGATCGAAATGACCGGTACTCTGGATGCGTTTAACGAGCGCCATTCCAGCTTTGACGAGCGTAGCGTAGTGCATTTTTTGTGTGCCGATGCGCAGAATGGCAGTTCGATTCTTTCGGCGCTGGCCAGTGCTCGGGAAAACCTGCGCACTACCCGAGACGTGGTGCCCAGGGAGATCTGGGAGGAGGTCAACCAGCTCTATTTGAGCGTGGCCGACCATGCGGAAAACGGTGTCAGCCCGCGCCGTCGCGATGCCTTCCTGAAGAACGTGATTCGCGGCTGCCAGACGCTGACTGGCCTGATCGAAGGCACCTTGAGCCATGGGCCGGCCCGTACCTTCATCCAGTTGGGCAGACATCTGGAGCGGGCCGACATGACCACGCGTATTGTGGACGTACGTTCCGCGAGCCTGCTGCCCCAGAACCCCGAAGAGCTATTGCCGTTCGAAAACCTTCAGTGGATGAGCGTGCTCAAGTCGCTGACGGCCTATCAAATGTACCGTCAGGAAGTGCGGCTGAGAGTGCGGGGCCCCGATGTGCTGCGCTATCTGCTGCAGGACCCGAACCTGCCGCGCTCGATTGCCTGTAGCCTGGAAACGCTGGGCCATGAGCTACAGCTACTGCCCAGGCAGGACCGGGTGGCCGCCACGGTGTCGCTGGTGCGTGCCGATGTGGTCGATGCCGATATCCAGGCGTTGGCTCACTCCCCCAGCAAGTTGCATGCGTTCGTGGATGAGCTACAGATTGGCTTTGCCGCGATCCATGACACGCTCAGGGCAACGTACTTCGTGAATAGCGACAACGTGCCCAAGGTGACCCAGCGACAAAGTCAGGGCCACCTGGGGGATCATGATAACGATTGATCAAGTAGATCGAGCGTTAGCGCTGGCGCTGTGTACTAACTCATGAAGGTACGCCAGCTTGTCACGCACCGGGGGAGGCAGTACCCCCGGTGCCAGGTCCAGTAGCCCCATATCACGGTTGAGCTCATTGACGACCATCCCCACCTGATGAAACGCTCTTAACATGCTGTCCAGCGTGCCGTCATATTCGGCCCGTGAAATCCCCATGTGTAGAGCGGTGTCCAGCACGGCCACCATGTCCAGATAAAACGCAAAGGTTTCGGCGAAGTCCTCCCACGGGTGCATGGCGGCATAGGCAGAAATGAACCGTGTTGGCCAGTCGGCCGGCGCGCCTTGCTGATAGTAGGTTTCCAGCGCATCACCGTAGGTGGGGGCGTTATGGTCGCCAAACACTCGGACGCTGGCGGCCTCATCCTGATCCTTGACCAACAAGTCCCAGTAGTAATGCCCCACCTCATGGCGAAAATGACCGATCAGGGTGCGGTGGGACTCGTTCATGTCCACCCGCAGTCGCTCACGCTCGACGTCGTCGGCTTCCTTGACGTTGATGGTGATATGGCCGTTGGCATGGCCGGTATAGACTTTCTCCTGATTCGCCGTGGAGCGCCAGAGCCCTTTGTCAGGGAGGGCGTCGGCCATGAACGAGAAGTTCAAGGGGACGCGAATATCATCGCCCTGGGTTCCGTGGGGGAGCTTGAGAATCTCCAGGGTGTGGAACAGACGACGCTTGGCAGCTTCCAGTGCGGCCCAGCGCTCGCGGTGACCCTCTACATTCAGGTCGGGAATCACATCGTTGTAGCGGCAGCAGTCGCACAGCGTGTCGGCTTCGCCTTCGGTCATGATCACCATGCGGTTGCATACGTTCTCTACCGCGTAATTATGGCACTTCATCAAGAGGGTGCCGCAGCCTTCGTGGGTGCAGCGGTATCCCCCGCCTTCCAAAGGGGCCAAGGCAACGATATTGCTGCAGGCCGGGCACCAGCCGACTTCCGACTCACAGGCAACACAATGGGTGTTCTCGAAGAACAGCGGGTTGCCGCACTGGCAATTGAACGCTTGCATGGATACCTCCTTGTGGAAAGCCACGTTATGCATCGTCGATAGGCAGGTTGAGAAGGCGCCCTGACAGCATAGCGAGGCTCTTTCCTTGAGGGAAAGGCTATTTCCCCAGTGCGGTGAATTTAGCTTTATCGAGTGGCTAATTGACGTTTACGTCAACTTACTGATATACCCTAGGGGCTCCTTATTCAACCCCATAACAAACACAACCACGAGGAACGTCTGTATGTCCGTTCGCCAGATACCCATGTATATCGATGGCCAGCCGGTCGAGTCGCAAAGCCAGGAGTGGCGCGATGTCGTCAATCCGGCGACCCAGCAGGTCGTGGCCCGGGTGCCTTTCTGTACCCCTGACGAGGTAGAGCGTGCCATTGCCAGTGCCAAAACCGCGTTCAAGGAGTGGCGCAAGGTGCCGCTGGGCAAGCGCATGCGCATCATGCTGAAACTTCAGGCCCTGATTCGTGAGCACACCGCGGAACTCGCCGCGCTGATCACCGAAGAGCATGGCAAGACGCTGCCTGACGCAGAAGGCGAAGTAGGCCGCGGGCTGGAAGTGGTCGAGCACGCCTGCTCGATTACGTCTCTGCAACTGGGTGAACTCGCCGAAAACGCGGCCAATGAGGTCGATGTGTATACCATGCATCAGCCGCTGGGCGTGGGCGCCGGGATCACGGCGTTCAACTTCCCCATCATGCTGCCTTGCTTCATGTTTCCGCTGGCCATTGCCACGGGCAATACGTTCGTTCTGAAGCCTTCCGAGCAGGACCCCAGCTCGACCATGCGGCTGGTGGAACTGGCCCATGAGGCGGGTATTCCGGCGGGCGTGCTCAACGTGGTGCATGGCGGACCCGAAGTCGCCAACCAGATTGCCGACCACCAGGACATCAAGGCGCTGTCGTTCATTGGCTCTACCCATGTGGGATCGCTGCTGTATGGTCGTGCGGCGGCGGCAGGGAAGCGTATGCAGTCCATGATGGGGGCCAAGAACCACTGTGTGGTGATGCCGGATGCCAACCGTAGTCAGGCCATCGACAGCCTGCTGGGGTCGGCCTTTGGGGCAGCGGGTCAGCGCTGTATGGCCAACTCGGTGGTGGTGCTGGTAGGCGAGGCGCAAGAGTGGCTGAGCGATATCGAAGCAGGCGCCCGTAGCATGAAGGTCGGCCCCGGTACCCAGCGGGATGCCGACCTGGGGCCGCTGGTGTCTCCTCAGGCCAAGGAGCGTGTCGAGCGCTTGATCACCGCCGGTGAAAAAGAGGGGGCCACGCTGCTGGTGGATGGCCGAGGCTACACAGTAGAAGGGTATCCGGAGGGCAACTTCGTGGGGCCGACGCTGTTTGCCAACGTCACGCCGGAGATGACCATTTACCGGGAAGAGATATTTGGTCCGGTGCTATGCGTGGTGGGGGTCGAGACGCTGGATGATGCCATCGACTTCATCAACGCCAACCCGAACGGCAACGGCACGTCGATTTTCACCAACTCGGGCTGGGTGGCGCGCCGATTCGAAACCGATATCGACGTTGGTCAGATCGGTATCAACGTGCCGATCCCGGTGCCGGTGGCCTACTTCAGCTTCACCGGCTCTCGGGCTTCCAAACTGGGGGATTTGGGCCCCAACGGCAAGCAGGCCATCGCGTTCTGGACGCAAACCAAAACGGTGACCGCACGCTGGTTCGAGCCCGAAAACGTCTCCAGCGGCATCAATAGCACCATTGCGCTCTAGATATTTGGCGAACCGCTGACGCATCAGGGGCCCTCTGCCGCGGCAGAGGGCCCTGGGGATCAGACGGGTTCGAATAAAGGCAGGCTGTCGCGCAGGAGCTGTTCTATAGGCTCCAGTTGGCTTTCATGCAGCACCAGCAGGTAAGGAGCATCCTGTTCATCGTTGAGTGGCGCAAGGAGTGCAAACTCGCCCTCTTCAAGATGGAACTCATGGATTTCTCGCAGCCCGTGAGGAGTTTCGCACTGAGAGCAGCGATAGGTGTCGTCTTCGCCGTACACCAGGCGGTGATACATCTTGAACAGCGTGTACAGCGCTAGCCCCCCTTCGAACGCTTGCCAGCGAGCGGGTGTTTCTCGAATGTCTTCGTTCAAGACCAGACCTTCGGCCTCGGCATCGGCAATGGCGTCGGCCAGCGGTTCTGCCAGAATGGCGCTGCCATCGGCTGGCAGCGGTGCATTTTGCTGATTCGCCGCCGTAAAGCGCGCAGCAGCAGCATGAAAATCTGCCAGGCTGTTGAGATGGAAGTCCGCATGTTGCAGGTCGGCTGGCTCGAAACCGCCATTCTCCCAGCCGTGAATGACACGTAGCGTAATTTGACCCCGGGCGATGGGGCGGGCCAATAAGGCATGAAGCATGATACGGATATGCAGCTGGCGTTCATCCGTGTCGTTTTCGAACGCACGGTAAGGGTCGGCGAACAATGCATGCAAACGCCCCGGCGTGTGCTCTCTTGCTTCAGAATAAGACATGGTGGTTTCCCTGTTACAGACGCCGTTTGCTCAACGCTGCCTTTTTTATGAAATACAGTCGATAAGAGTATGGCGAGCCTCAAGGTGTAATGAAAGTCTAATCCGTTAGCATTTTGTTAACCATGACCACGTATCGCGCAAGGCGTTTATCAACACGACAAAAAAGAGGTAAGCATGTCTGCGTCATTAAGCCGTTTTAAAATTCCCGAAACCCTGGACGACCTGCCTGACGACATTCGCACGGCCATATTGGCGGTACAGGAAAAAGCCGGGTTCGTGCCCAATGTGTTCCTCATGTTGGCCCACCGTCCAGCGGAGTTTCGTGCCTTCTTTGCCTACCACGACGCCTTGATGGAGCGGGAGTCCGACACCCTGAGCAAGGCCGAAAAGGAAATGATTGTGGTCACTACCAGCGCGCGCAATCGCTGCCTTTACTGCGTTGTGGCACATGGCGCGCTGGTACGTATTTACACCAAAGACCCTCTGTTGGCCGATAACGTTGCCATCAACCACCAGGCGGCGGGGTTGAGCGAGCGGCATCGGCGCATGCTCGATTTTGCGCTACACAGCGCCATCGAGCTGGGCGAGCTGACGCCCGAATGGCAAACCCGGCTGGCGGAAGTGGGCTTTACGCTGGATGATTGCTGGGACATCGGTGCCGTGGCCGCCTTCTTTGGCATGTCGAATCGTCTGGTCACCCTGGCAGGCACGCCGCCCAACCCGGAGTTCTACCTGATGGGGCGCGTGCCCAAACCTGCTTAGGCCAGAGCGCAGTACGCACGGCAGCGCTTTACCGGGGCGCTCCTTTCAGTGAAGATACCGCCTTCATTCACTGTCGCCAGGGGAGCCCTTCGTGGGCTGAGAATGCACGCCATGCAGACCCTGGAACCTGATCCGGATAGTACCGGCGGAGGAAGCGCGACATGCCGTACCTGACGTCTGCAGTGCTGGGCGCAGCGCTGTGCTGCTTTGCATTTTTAGGCCTTCGGGCGCGTTTTGGGGGAAGCTCGCTGGATGACTACGTCACGGCGCGCAACTCGCAAACGGCAACGACCCTGGGGTTCTCTTTTCTGGCCTCGGGAATGGGGGCCTGGATTCTCTTTGCGCCGCCTGAAATTGGCGCCTTCGTGGGGCCGGTGGCGCTGCTGGGCTATGCCGTGGGCTCGGCGCTGCCCTTCCTGGTGCTGGGGCTTTATGGCCCCAGAATACGTCGTGCGCTACCCGCCGGGCGCAGTATCGCCGAGTTTGCCGAAGCGTGTTATGGCAAGGGGGTCCGTCACTATGTCACGCTGGCCTCCGTGGCGTATATGGGGTGCTTTCTGGCAGCTGAGCTGACGGCCATCGGCGCCATTACCGCGCTACTGTCAGACGTTCCGCCTGCCTGGGTCATCATTGGTGTGGCGCTGACGACTCTCATCTATACCGTGCTCGGTGGCCTGCGCGCTAGCCTGGCCACCGACCGCTGGCAGGCCTGGCTGCTCTTGATACTGTTATGCGCCGTGGCGGGCGTCACGTTATGGCGCCTGCCTTCCATGCCCAGCGATGCGGCGCTACCGGACGTCCCCCTCGGGGCGTCGCTGAGCGTGGCGCTGACGCTGATCATTGCCGTGACCGCGGCCAATTTGTTTCACCAGGGCTACTGGCAGCGGCTCTGGGCGGCTCAGGATAGCGCCAGTCTTGGCCGTGGCGCGTGGCTGGGGGCCGTCATGACGGTGCTGGTGGTCATGGTGATTGGTGGTGTCGGCATGATGGCGGCACTCAGTGGGGTGAGCCTGGGCGAGCCACCGATGCCCTTTTTTGCCCTGTTGGCAGAGGCTCCTGTCTGGATCACACTCCCGGCTCTGGTGCTGGCCGTCACGCTGGTGACTTCCAGCGTGGATACGTTGCAAAACGGCATTGCCTCGCTGTGGGCAACGGGAGATCAACCAAAAGCGTTGCATGCAGCGCGCTGGATCACGGTGCTGCTGATGGTGCCGGTGATCCTCATCGCCTTGCAAGGGCTATCGGTACTGAGGCTGTTTTTGATAGCCGACTTGCTGTGTGCGGCCATCGTGGTGCCAGTGCTGCTGGGCCTGTGGCAACGCATGTCGCCGCTGGCGGCCATCAGCGGTGGCGTGGCGGGGCTGGTGGGGGCGGTATTGCCGGGCTGGCTGGGGCAAGGCTCCTTGATGGCGGGCATCATGGCCGCCACGTTTCCTGGCAGTATTCCTACTCTTGGTCCCTTCGTGGGGGCGCTGATGCTCTCGAGCCTGGTGAGTATCCTCGTGGCGTGGTGGCTCCCTTCGGGCAAGGTGTTAAAAAAATCAACGCGTTAGGCAGACTGTGTAGTTTCGCGCTATGATGTCGAAAGGGTTTGAAATACACAAAGGAGTGTTAACTATATATCGGGTGTAACCACCATGAGCCACCTGTTGCCATCCAATGAAGCGTCGCGCATTGCTGCTTTGCAAGAGCTGGCGTTACTGGACACCCCCAATGAGCCGGTATTCGACCGAGTGACTCGGTTGGTCACCGTGCTGTTGGGGGTACCACTTTCCACGGTGACGCTCGTGGATACCGACCGACAGTGGTTCAAGTCTCAGGTGGGGCTGGAGCTTTCGGAAACTCCTCGCGACGTGGCGTTTTGTGCCTATACCGTGCTGGCGGAAGCGCCGTTGGTCGTCAACGATGCACGCCTGGACCCCCGCTTTGCCAATAATCCTTACGTCGATAAGCCCGACGGCATCCGCTTCTACGTCGGCATCCCTCTGAAAACCACCCAGGGGCTGGTGTTGGGGTCACTGTGTGCCATGGATACCCGGCCCCGCGAACTAACCCCCCAGGAGTTCACCGCGCTACAGGACCTGGCCGATGTGGTGTCCGGTGAAATTCATTTGCGCGAGCGCTTGATTCAGCAAGAGAAGCGCAATGCCAGCTTCAAACGCGACCTTGCGGCGCTGCATCGTAGTCTGGAGCAGCAGATCGAGCGACGTACCCGCGAGCTCAACCTGGTCATCGAGTCGGCTTACGATGCCTACCTGAGTATCGATGATCGTGGTCGGGTGCTGGACTGGAATCGCGCCGCACAAGCCATGTTCGGCTGGTCGCGCAAGGAGGCGTTGGCCCGCCCCATTACCGACCTGATGTTTCCCGTAGGCGTGCCCGGGCAGGACGATCCTTCACCCATCGAATGGGAAGCCCGGCGTCGAGATGGTGGGCGCTTGCCGGTAGAGATTCGCCACCAGCGCTACGAGCTCAATGGGCGTTGGCGGCGCAGCCTGTTCATACACGACATCACCGAGCGGCAGCAGCTGGCACGCCTGCGTGACCAGGAGGCCAGGCAGGATGCCTTGACCGAGTTGCCCAACCGCCGAGCCCTCGACGAACGCTTGCCTGAGGCCATGGCGCGTACTCGGCGGAGTCTCGTACCGCTGGCGGTCATGTTTCTCGACCTGGATGGGTTCAAACGAATCAATGACCTGTATGGACATGCCATGGGCGATGAGCTGCTGCGCGACATCGCCAGACGCTTGCAAGCTGCGCTGCGTGAAACGGACTTCGTGGCCCGTTGGGCGGGGGATGAGTTTGTGCTGATACTGGAGAACATGGACAGCGACGCTATCGAACCGCTGGCGCAGAAGCTGATCCGCACCATTGAAGATCCGCTGACCATGGGCGACATAGTGCTCGAGGTCAGCACCAGTATCGGCGTGGCCGAGTATGTGCCTGGCGGAGAAGAAACCCCGCAAGAGTTGTTGAAGCGAGCCGATGTGGCGATGTATGAAGCCAAGCGGGCAGGCAAGGCGCAGGCGCGGCTAGCAAGCCCTGTGCTGCCGTCAACCAACGCCAGCGAAGTCAAGGAATGCACATGATTCGATGCCTGATGACCACCCCCGAGGGAGAAGTGCGCGAAGGCGACCTTTCGCTGATCGATGTCTGGAAACGCCTGGAGGGCGCGCATAT
The DNA here is from genome assembly GCF_000275725.1 of Vreelandella stevensii S18214. Lineage (GTDB taxonomy): Bacteria > Pseudomonadota > Gammaproteobacteria > Pseudomonadales > Halomonadaceae > Vreelandella > Vreelandella stevensii. The sequence goes on from NZ_AJTS01000051.1 coordinate 59,758, forward strand.
CTGGGTGGACATGCAGGGTGAAAGCGAAGCCAGCGAGCGTGAGGTGCTCGAAGGGTTTGCGTGCCACCCCATGGCGATTCAGGATGCCCACAAGGTGCGTCATCCTCCCAAGATCGAGGAATTCGAAAACCATACGCTGATTATCTACCGAGGCATTTCCTCCTTCGATGCTCAGCTCAACTTCGTGCCTCAACCGATGTGCTTTTTCGTGGGCGAACGCTTTCTGGTCACGCTGCATCCTGGCCTTGCGCTGAGCATCGAACGGTTACTCAACGATCAGGGCGCGCGGCTGCTGTCGCGCTCTCCCGAGCAGGTTGCCTTGCGTGTCATGTATACCTCGGCGGGCTTTTATATCGACAGCCTGCTGGAGTTCGAGACCGAGCTGAGCGACCTGGAAGACGAGTTGTTGGAGAACGGCAATGACGTATTGATGCGCCGGATTACTGCGTATCGCTCGCGGTTGGTCAAGATGCGTCGGGTATTCAACTATCACAAGGGCATCACTCAAGAGCTGACGGCGTATGACTACGCACATCTCCCTCGCTGGGAGAGTGAAACGCTGCATGCCATCACCGATGTGGAAGAGCGTTTCGAGCGCCTGCATTCGCTGACCCAGATGTATTACGACATTTGTGGCGACTTGATAAATGGTTACATCTCGATTTCATCGCATCAGCTGAATATCACCATGCGTGTGTTGACCGTCATTACCGCCATTTTCGTGCCGCTGACCTTTATTGCCGGTATTTATGGCATGAACTTCGAATACATGCCCGAGCTTGCCTACCCGTATGGTTATTTCTTCGTACTGGGTTCATGCTGGGCATTGGCGTTGTGCTGATCTGGTGGTTCAAACGTAAAGCCTGGTTCTAGACGTTGTCCGAAAATGGGCTGCGTTCGGCCTACGGCGTTAAGGATCGGCAGTAGACTGAGCCAGGATACGCAGGCGTAGCGTCAACAGACAAAGCCCAAGGCCAATCAACAGCCATAGCGAGGCTAGCAGCACGGGAAACGCGCCGGGCCCGGCGGTGTCCAGTAGTGGGCCCGTCAGCGAAGGAATGATCAGTGCCCCGCAGCCCGCGGCCGTAAAGATGGCGCCGGTGGTGCGGCCCCGCATCACCATGGTGTGGTTGCACAGCGCAAACAGGGTGGGGAAAAAAGCCGAGGCGGAGAGGCCAAACAGCAGCGCGCCTGGGGCCAATGAAAGCACCCCTGCATGCCAGCCGCCAGCGGCGCTGAGCCCAATGGCCAGGCAGCCGACCAGTACTTGCCAGGGCGCGCACCAGCGCAGTAGCGGAATGGCCAGCAAGCGTCCTGCCGAGAGCGCCAGCCAGAACAGTGTCGCCAACAGCGTGGCCTGCTCGCCGGACACTCCTGATAGCGCGCCATAGGCCGTCACCCAGCCAGCAAAGGTCACCTCGATGCCCACGTAGAGGGCGAACAACACCATGAAGATGCCCAGCAGCAACGGATCACGATGCTTGTGCTCGCCAATGCTGCTGCTCGGCGAGGAGGGAGCTGGCATGGTGGGGCTGGCAAAGCGTGATAACGGCCACAGCATCCCGGCGACGCAAAGCCCCACCACCCAGAAAGTCCAGTGAAACTGGCCGGTCAGCGACAGCGCTGCCACCATCACCAGCGGGGTCAGCATATTGCCAACGCTGAAGCAGAAGTGCAGCGCGCTCACGTTGGGGCCTGCGGCGTCTCGGTGCAGCCACAGCAATAGCGTATTGCCCCCGGCGTTCAGCGACACTTCAGAAAAGCCTAGCAGCATGAACAGCAGCGCCAGCAACACGAGTAGTGGGCTCAAGGGCGCCAGCGCCAACCCGGCCACGGTGAGTACGCCCATGATGAGCAGCACGCGATGCCCGTTGAAGCGGTCCATCAGCGCTCCGGTGACCAAAGCGCCGCTCATGTTACCTACAGCACGCGCCGTGAACAGCACGGCAATCTGGCTCATGGAAGAGCCGCTGGCGCTGGCCAGGTGGGGCAGGGCAGGCCCCAGCAGCCCGCCAGTCATACCGATAGCGATGAACAGTCCAAAATAGGTCCAGGTCAGGCGGCGATGATAGGCAGAGCTGAAATGAAGCATACCGTTCCTTGGCGGGGGCTGGGAGGTGCCCATGAGGGATGAGCTTGAACCTTTTGGGGGCTGATCACCATTGGCGAAAAGTTGACGCTGCGAGGCAAAGCAAGAGATTGGAGTGGTATGTAAGCGATCCCTCCGCACTGTTGAATCCCGTCGCAACAGGATATCTTGAACCTGGCCCGGCGTTTGTTATTGTCGTGGTATATGCACCGATCAGGAGCCAGCCCATGGCCAATACGGACCGCAGAACCTCACGTGTCACCAACGCTGCCAATGATTCCACCACTTCCTTTTCTATCCCCTCCAGCATGTCGGCCATGCTGCTGACCGGTCATGGCGATGTGGACATGTTGCACTACCGGCAGGACGTGCCCACGCCGCAGCCTGGGGCCGGTCAGGTGCTGGTGCGCGTCACGGCGACCGCGAAGAACAACACTGACCGCAAGGCCCGCGAAGGGCTTTACCCCACCAGGGGCAAGGAGGAGGTCACCTCGTTCGCCATGGGCGGTGCCCCCACCTTGAGCTTTCCGCGTATCCAGGGGGCCGATGTGGTGGGGCACATCGTGGCGGTGGGCGAGGGTGTCGATGCGCAGCGAGTGGGTGAGCGGGGGCTATTGGATTTCAATCTCTACCCGGATGATCGTCGCGACATCAATCTGGTGCCGGATTACTACGGACATGGTGCCGATGGGGGCTTCGCGGAATATATCGTGGTGCCTGCCGACCAGTTTCATCACATCGCCAACCCTGAATTACCAGATGCCCCTCTGGCGGCCATGGGAATGTGCTCCTATCAGACCGCCTACCACATGATGACGGCGGCCAACGTGCGGGCTGGCGAGCGGGTGCTGGTCAGTGGAGCCAGCGGCGGGGTAGGAACGGCGCTGATTCAGCTGTGCCGGATCATCGGCGCCATTCCTTATGCCGTCAGCCAGCCCAGCAAAGCCGATGCCCTATGCGGGCTGGGCGCGCAGGCGGTGATCGACCGAGGCGATTTGCCTACGTTCGTCGAGCGCGTGCTGCAGGCCACCGAAGGGCGGCCCATCGATGCGGTCATGGACCTGGTGGGGGGCGACATGACCGACTTGTTCATCGACACCATGATCAGTGATATGTCGCAGCGCGCCACGTACCCGCGGCTGGCCATCGCTGGTGCCAGCGGTGGCAATCTCAGCGAAGTCATGTGGACACGCATCTACCTGTATCAGGTGCAAATCGTCGGGGTCTCCCATGGCACCCGTGAAGAAGCCGAACAGCTGGTCGCCTGGATTCGCAGCGGCGAGCTGAAGCCGGTGCTGCACGGGACGTTCAAGCTGTCGCAGCTGCACGCGGCGGAGCGCTACTTCGTCAATCGCGGCAGCGACTATCTGGGCAAGATCGTGATCGTGCCCGATGCCCAGTGGGAGGCCCATGGGGAGCCGTTCGCGCTTCAGTCGGCTGATCTTCAATCTGCCGCTCTTCAATCGGAACGGGAGGCTCGCCAGTGAATACCGTGCATACCATCAAGCTGCTGGACACCCACGCGGGGGGCGACGTGAGCCGTATCGTCACCGCCGGGATCGATACGCTGCCGGGCAGCACGGTGCGTCAGCAAATGGAGTATCTGCGTGACGACGCCGATGGCCTCCGGCAGCTACTGCTGGGCGAGCCCTATGGCATTCCGGAAATGTCGGTCGACCTGCTGGTGCCTGCCACCCATCCTGAAGCGGTGGCGGGGTACATCATCATGGAAGTGATGGGCTACCCGATCTACTCAGGCTCCAACACCTTGTGCACGGCCACGGCCGTTCTGGAAATGGGTATCGTGCCCAAGCAGGAGGGGCTTCAGCGCTTCAAGCTGGAAGCCCCGGCAGGCCTGGTGCAGATCGAAGCGCGGGTGCGCAACGGGGTCGTGGAGTCGGTGACCTGTGAAGGCTTGCCCAGCTATATCGACAGCTATCGCGATACTCTTCTGGTGCCGGGCATTGGCGACGTCACCTACTCGGTTGCCTACAGCGGCGGCTTCTATGCGCTGGTCGATGCCGAGGCGCTGGGCTTCAAGCTGGTACGGGACGAAGAGGCCGCGCTGGCGGCCTGTGCCCACAAGATCATCGAGGCCATCCAGGCTCACCGAGGGTTTTCCCACTACACCCTGGGCGATGTGGGGCCGCTGCCCTTTCTACACTTCATGGGGCCTGAAGAGCCGGTGGCGCAGGGCTATGTGCGTTCGCGCTCTGCCACCTACGTGCACCCAGGGGTGATTTGCCGCAGCACCACCGGCACCGGCACCTCGGCACGCTTGGCGCTGATGCATCATGAAGGGCGGCTGGCGCCGGGCGACAAGCTGGAAACCGTCTCGTTGAGAGAAACCGGGTTTATCGGCACCTTTACAGGCACCCACCAGGAAGGTGCCTATCAGGTGGTGGAAAATACCATTACCGGGCGCAGCTATGTGCTGGCCGATTCCACCATCGTGATCAACTGCGACGACCCGATGGTCGCCTGTGGTGAGCTGCACCATATCTTGAGTGATCGGCACGCCCAGCCTGCGCCGGTCAAGGAGTAGCGTCATCGCCGATGTCCAGGTAGCCGGCCTGTTCGATACGCGCCCAAACGGGCGCTTTCTCGGCGTCGCTCATGCTTCCCCAGCAGGCAATCTCATCCAGAGTGCGCCCACAGCCGCTGCACAGGGCCGTCTCGGGGTTCATCTGGCAAATATGGCGGCAGGGTGACACAGGGCGAGGCTGGTTGGGCATGGGCGTCGTGGTATCCAGTTCGAAATGGGGGAGGGTTCGCGGCGGGCGTCACAGCGGCACTTTACCACGCAGCGACTTGATCTTGCCCTTGCGGGTCTTGTGGTCCACCCGCCGCCGCTGGGAGCCTTTGGTGGGCTTGGTGGGGCGGCGCGTTTTCGGCGTGCGGGCCACGCTTTGAATCAACGCCTGCAAGCGGTTCAAGGCGTCTTCCTTGTTCAGCTCCAGCGTGCGAAAGCTCTGCGCCTTGATGATGACCACGCCCTCCTTGCTGATCCGCTGGTCGGACAGCGCCATCAGCCGCTCCTTGTAGGTAGGGGGCAGCGTCGAGCGCGCAATGTCGAAGCGCAGATGCACGGCAGAGGCGACTTTATTGACGTTCTGGCCGCCCGCTCCCTGGGCTCGAATCTGGCTGATATCGATTTCCCAATCGGCCAGCGTGACGCTATTGGAAATAGTGAGCATTCAATTCTCTGGTAACTTATGAACTTACAAGGCTAGCACACTTGACAGCCGCAAGGCTCCACGGCCTGGTAACAGGCGTTCCCTACGACAATGAATACCTCTTATGCAAAGAGAGGTGATTTTTTCTGATGAGTGAGTGGCTTTATGGGCAGCAACGCTGGTCCCATGGCCTGATAAGGAGTTTGCATGGATACCCTGCTGGACACCTCGCCACTGAGTGCCGGAACACTGTATCGCCTGCTGTCGGGCAGCATTTGCCCAAGGCCCATTGCCTGGGTGGCCACCCAGGATGGCCAGGGCAACGCCAACCTGGCGCCGTTTTCGTTTTTCAACGTGGCCAGTATCGACCCTCCCATTCTGGCTTTTGCGCCGCTGCTGGATGGCAGCGCCCAGCCCAAGGACACCCTGCGCAACCTGGAAGACGTCGGCGAGTGCGTGGTGCATGTGGGCACCGAAGGCTTGATCGAAGCGCTCAATACCACCAGCGCCAGCCTGCCGCCCCAGGAAGACGAGTTTGCCTTGGCAGGACTGGAAAAGATGGCCATGCCCGGTGTGCGCGTGCCGCGTATTGCGGCGGCGCCCATCGCCTTTGGCTGCCAGCGAGTACAGGTGATCCGCTTCGGGGATCAGCCGCTGGCAGGCAGCCTGATCCTGGTCAAAGTGGTATCGATCCACGCCGATGAGTCCGTCTGGGATGGCCGCCACGTTCACTTGGATGTGCTGCAGCCGGTAGGCCGCCTGGCAGGCAGTGACTATGTCAGAGTCAGCGACCGGTTTGCCCTGAGCCGTCCTGATTAGAAACATCAGTATCTTTAGGCTGTGACTAAAGTCTTAGGCGTTTTGGCCGATGAAAGGCTAAACCCTGAGGATAAAAAAATGAAAATATCACGAGTATTGGTATTGCTGGCCTGGGTGCTGGTGTCGCCCGTGGCGGCAGCGGAGTTGAAAGTAGGTATCGTCGCGCCGCTGAGTGGTGCAGCCGCTCCCTTGGGGGTCGGCATGCAGCAGGGTATCGAGGCTTATTTTGCCAAAGTAAATGCCGAAGGTGGCGTCAACGGGCAGTCGCTGGTACTGCAAGCCTTCGACGATCAATACTCGCCGCTACCCGCCGCCGCGCATACCCGGCAGCTGATCAGTGATAGCTCCCTGCTGGCGGCCATCGGTAACGTCGGCACGCCCACTGCTGCCGTGACCATCCCCATCCATAACCAGCACAGCACGCTGCTGTACGGCGCCTTTACCGGCGCGGGTATCTTGCGTCGTTCACCCCCCGACCGCTATGTGATCAACTACCGAGCAAGCTATGTGCAGGAAACCGCCGCCATGGTGGCGGGGCTATTGGAAGCGGGTATCCAGCCCGAAGAGATCGCCTTTTTCACGCAGAACGACAGCTTTGGTGATGCAGGTTACAATGGCGCGCTGCGCGCCTTGCACGAAGAGGGCTTCACCGACACCTCACAGCTGGCCCACGGCCGTTTTACACGCGGTACCCGCAATGTTCACCAAGGGCTGGCAACCATTCTTCAGGCACCTGTCGTGCCTCGTGCGGTGATCATTGTCGGCACCTTTGGCCCCGCTGCCGATTTTATCCGCGAAGCGCGTCAGGACCTGCCGGATAGCGTGTTTCTGAACGTCTCTTTCGTGGGTAGCCAGGCCCTGCTGGAGGCGCTGGGGCCACTGGCCGAAGGCGTGATCGTGACTCAGGTCGTGCCGCCACTGGATGCTGATCTGCCAGCCGTGGAAGAGTACCGCCAGGCGTTGGCAGCGCATGTGCCCGGCAGCGAGCCGGATTTCATCTCGCTGGAGGGATATCTGGCCGCCAAGCTGTTCGTGGAAGGGGTGAAAGCCGCCGGTGAAAACCCGGATAGGCAAGCCATCGTGGAAGGCTTGCTGGGCTTGGGTACCATCGATATTGGCGTGGGTGAGCCGCTGACCCTGGGGGAAGGAGACCATCAGGCCAGCGATGCCGTGTGGGCAACCGTCATTCGTAACGGCCAGTTCGAGCCGGTCGATTGGGCGAACGTCGCAGCATCCTTTGAATAGCATAACCTCTGACACAGCGAATACCCCTGATGAAAAAGACGATAAGCATACGAGCCATGCTCATTAGCCTATTCGCGGCCGCCGTTTTGGGCGCGGTGGTACTGGCAGGCACTGGCTGGATGACCAATCAGCGGTTGATCAACGTCCAGCACCTGATCACCAGCGATGTACTTCCTTTGCAGGATGCCAGCCGCAGCATGGTGCTGACCATGGGCGCGTTTGGTCAGCGCCATGCCGACCTGCTGGCGGCCGACAGCGTGGAAGAGCTGGACAGCGTGACGTCGCGTAGTGCGTTGAACGAACGCTTTGCCAGCGCACGAGATGGATTGGAGCGCAGTAGCCAATCGGCGCTATCGAGCCAGCTGAGTGCGCTGGATACCCACTATCAGAGTTTGCTGGCGGGTGATGAAACACTGGAAGGGGTACGGCGTGACGTCTTGAGCCTGTCTGCACAAATGGCGGAGCAGCTGCAGAGGATGCAGACCGCCATCACCACGGTGATGCACAGCGCTGAAGACATTGCCGGCCGCACGGCGCTGGCGCAGGTTCGTGAAGAGCGTCGTCAGCGTGAGCTGATGGAAGCCTGGCGTGAAGAGGGCACGACCACGCTACCCACGCAGCTGCTGGATACCATGTTCGCCTCTAGGGTGGACATTGGTCGCTTGAGCGGTAATGCGCGTATGGCGCTGGCCACCTTGTCAGATCTGGGGCGCCAGATGAGGCAGGTGGAGAGTGTGGATGCGCTGGTCAATTTGCGTACCAATGAAATCGCCCAGCAGGTGACGCTGGCGCGCCAGTCGCTGGCCGCCATCGCGGAGGCGCCGAGTACTACCGTCGAACAGCGTGCGCTGATCGGTGAGCTGGACTCGGTGATTGCTGACCTGAACGCGCTGATGGTGGAAGATGCCAACTCCGTTTACGCATTGCGTCAACAGCAGCTTGCCCAACGGGAGCAGGTACAGACGGCTCTCACGAGCGTTGCGCAGGCGTCCAGCGAGATGCGCGACGTGCTGAACGATATCGAATCCTACACCGTCGAGCGTGCCGCCAGTGCCAGCAGCGAAGCGGAAACGTTGGCCAACGCTGGCCGTACGCTGCTAGTGATGGTCACGTTGGCCGTCATCAGCGTGCTGGCCATTTTTGGTTGGCGCACGCTGGTGCGGGTACTAGGTCCGTTGGTCGCCATGCGCCGTCAAATGGAAAACATCAGTGGCGCTGCGGGTGAAAATGCCGATCTCTCCATGCGCCTGGCGCTGGCCCACAATGATGAAGCCGGGCAAACCGCCCAGGCGTTCAATCAGATGATGGACACCTTCGAAGCCATGGTGGCGCAGATTCGTGAAAGTGCCGAAGCCATTGCTGCCAGTAGCCGCCAGATTGCTGCTGGCAACGAGAACCTGTCCCAGCGTACCGACCAGCAGGCGTCCTCGTTGGCAGAAACCGCGTCCAGCCTCGAACAGATTACCGCCACGGTCAAACAGACGGCGGACTACGCCGAACAGGCCAAGGATGCCAGCACCAACGTCGATGGGCGGGCACGCTCGGCGGGGGATGTTGCCCAGCGTACCACTGCTGCCATGAGCGACATTCGCCAGGCCAGCGAGAAAATCACCTCGATCATCAAGGCCATCGACGATATCGCCTTCCAGACCAACCTGCTGGCCCTGAATGCGTCGGTCGAGGCGGCTCGCGCGGGAGAACAAGGGCGTGGGTTTGCGGTGGTCGCCCAGGAAGTTCGCAAGCTGGCAGGGCGCAGCGCCGAAGAGGCCGCCCAGATTCGCCATCTGGTTGACGACAGCGTGCAAAAAGTCAGCGAGGGTGAGCAGCTGGTGACGGCTTCCAGCCAGCACCTGCAGGAGATCATCGACAGCCTGACGGAGGTGACCCGCTATGTCACTGAAATTGCCGATGCCACCAAAGAGCAGTCGGCGGGTATCGATCAGATCAATCAGGCGATTTCGCAGCTGGATCAGGTGACTCACCAGAACGCGCGCCTGGTTCAGGAGGCCACCACGGCAAGCCACACGCTGGATGAGCGTGCGGGTGACATGCACTCCCTGGTCAGCCGCTTTCAGGTGAGCCACGATGCCGGGCGTCCGCCTGTAGCGCTGCCCTCGCAGTCTCGGTCTCAACTACAGCCACAGCCACAGCCCGCCCGCTTGAAATAGCCGGTTCTCCACGGCCCCTTCCTCGACAGCGAACGCCCCGGCGTTCGCTGTTTGCATGTCAAACGGTTGAACTTTAACGCGCTTGCCTACACTGATAAGGAGTGACCAAAGACGAGGAGGCAAGATGACGACGCTAGTGATAGGTGCCAATGGCCAAATTGGTCAACAGTTTTGTGCTCTGGCCAAACAGGCAGGCACGCCCATCAAGGCGATGATCCGTCATCAGGAGCAGGCGGCATGGTTTGAAGAGCGCGGCATTCCCACCGTCATCGCCGACCTGGAAGGTGAGCTGGAGCATGCCTTCGAAGGGTGCGACCAGGTCGTGTTCACCGCAGGATCCGGGCCGCATACCGGGCCGGACAAAACCCTGTTGATCGACCTGTTCGGCGCCATCCGCGCGGCGGATATCGCCAGCCAGCGCGGACTGTCACGCTATATCATGGTCAGTGCGCTGCGCGCTGAAAAACCTCTGGAAGCCCCGCAGAACATGCGCCCCTACATGGCGGCCAAGTTCGCTGCCGATGCGCACCTGCGCCGTAGCAATATCTCCTACGTGATTCTCAAGCCGGGGCGGCTCACCGATGATGCTCCCAGTCACAAGTTTGCCAGTAGTGTCGAAGAAGCCGGTGATAATCGCATCTCGCGTGCCAATGTGGCCCATGCCCTGCTGAGGGTCGTGCAGACTCCCTCGATCATTGACCGCGACATCACCCTGCTGGATGGTAAGCGGCCCATCGATGCGTTGCTATAACGTATGGCTCAGATGTTCGCCCAAGGCCTCCAGGAGGCTTTCACTGGAGCACTGGTTTCCCATGCATAGCCAGCGATGTGGTAGCGTGGCCACTTTTCCCGCCTGATCCAGGATGCCGCCATGAGGGACGCTGACATGCACTCAACCAGACACTCTCCATCGGAGGTGACCGCCATGCAGGCAACGGCTTTGCTCGCCTGCCGAGTGCGCGCGCTGCTCGAGCAAGCGCCTCGGCAGGCCCTGCCCATGACCTACCAGCAAGTGGCGGCTGCCCTGGGGCTCACCCCGCCGGGCACCATTGCGCAAGTGGCCAATGCGCTTGAATGGCTCATGGAGGAGGACGTGGCGGCAGGGCGGCCTCTGGTCGCGGCGTTGGTCATCAGTCGGCGTGGCGAGGATCGTCCGGCCCGTGGATTTTTCGAAAAAGCCGTGGCGCTGGGACGCTTTCCGCAGGACCCCACGGCCCATGCACAGCACTACCTGGCTGAGCGCGAGGAGGTCATGAATCGCCGTTGACTCACGCCTTGCGCAGCGGGTCGAGCAGGCCACTCAGGCCGTTATGGTCGATTTCATGCATCAAGTGCAGCAAGTGGCCAATCTCCCCGGTGGGAAAGCCCTCCCGGGCAAACCAGTTGAGGTAGGGGCCCGGTAAATCAGCTATCAGCCATCCTTCGTACTTACCAAAGGGCATTTTGCGTGAGACCAGCTTTTCGAGGTCTTCGGGTTTCATACGTTAATTCCTTTCATTCTCATTTAAGCGTTCTTTTATGTTTCCGCGCCCGCGGTTTTTTGTTAGACTTTCGTCGACAATATACCCCCCCTCGACGCTGGGCGCTCACTGCTCCGGCACGTCATTTCTGTATCGTCAGGGACATGACATGCAAAAACGTTTAAGTCTTTTACTCTGCTCGCCGCTGCTGGCGCTTGCAGCAATGCCCGTGTCGGCCGATGAACCGGTCGATGTCCTGCTGATTGGTGGCGGCATCATGAGCGCCACGCTGGGCACCTATCTCCAGGAGCTGGAGCCGGAGTGGAGCATACACCTCTACGAACGGCTGGACGAAGTCGCCGCTGAAAGCTCCAACGGCTGGAACAACGCCGGTACCGGGCACTCGGCTTTCTGCGAAATGAACTATACCCCCGAGCAACCTGACGGCAGCGTGGCCATCGAGCGTGCGGTCAACGTGACCGAACAGTTCGAGGTGTCTCGCCAGTTCTGGGCGCACCAGGTGGACCGTGGCATGCTCGGCGAGCCAGGCTCGTTCATCAACACCTCTCCCCATTTGAGCCTGGTATGGGGTGAAGACGACGTGGCGTTCCTGCGCGAGCGTCACGCCACCATGGTACAGAACCCACTCTACGCCGGGATGGAATACTCCGAAGATTGGCAGGAGCTGGCCGAGTGGATGCCGCTGGTCATGGCCGGTCGCGAGAACGACGGCACCCCGGTGGCAGCAACGCGCATGCAGATGGGCACCGAGGTGAACTACGGTGCACAAACGCGCCAGATGATCGAGTCTCTGGCCCAGGGCGACAACTTCACGCTGGGTCTGAACAGCGAAGTGCGCGGCTTCGAGCGCAATGACGACGATACCTGGCAGGTTCGTATCGCCGATTTGGCCAGCGGTGATGAGTTCACCGTCGATGCGCGTTTCGTCTTCATCGGTGCGGGCGGTGCGGCGCTGCCGCTGCTGCAGGAAACCGGCATTCCTGAAGTAGAGGGCTACGGCGGCTTCCCGGTGGGCGGCCAGTTCCTCTACACCACCAACCCGGACGTTGTGTCTCAGCACTTGGTGAAAGTGTATGGCAAGGCCGGTGAAGGCTCACCGCCCATGTCGGTGCCTCACCTGGACATCCGCTATCTGGACGGTGAACCCGCGCTGTTCTTTGGCCCGTTTGCCACGTTCTCCAGCAAGTTCCTGAAAGAGGGCTCCTGGACCGACCTGTTCGGCTCCATGACGCTGAACAACACCTGGCCGATGATGCAGGTCGGGGTCGATAACTTTGATCTCGTGCGCTATCTGGTCAGCCAGGTGATGATGTCGGAAGAAGATCGTTTCGAAGCCCTGCAGGACTTCTACCCGGAAGCCAACCCCGATGACTGGTCGCTGTGGACAGCGGGCCAACGCGTGCAGATCATTCGTGACGATGAAGAGCAGGGCGGTGTGCTGCAGTTTGGTACCGAAATCATCAGCTCTGCCGATGGCAGCATGTCGGCGCTGCTGGGTGCCTCGCCTGGCGCTTCCACCGCTCCGTCGATCATGCTGAACCTGCTGGGGCGTGTGTTCCCCGAACAGGTAGCTAGCGAGGAGTGGCAGTCTACCCTGACCGCTATCGTGCCGTCCTACGGCCAGAAACTGGCGGAAAATCCGGAGCTGCTGCGTGACGTGCGTGCCTATACGGCACAAACCCTGCAGCTTGACGAGCCCATGAACCTGCAGGCGGGTGATGCCGTCGAGGCCAGTGACGTCGAAGAGGCCGCTGACGAGGCGGAGCAGGAAGCCGAGCCCGCTGACGAAGCGGAAGCTCAGGACAGCGAGCAGGAAGAAGAGGTAACGCAGGCGTAAGTACAACGCCTGTCGTTGGTCGATACAACGCCAGCCTTCGGGCTGGCGTTGTGCGTTTTATTCAGCCCTGGGGTGCGTATTCCATCAGTAACACGGTCAGGGCGCGGGCGGCCTCGTGGCCTGGGCTATCGCCGCGATACACCACTCCGATGTCCCGGTGAAAGGTGTGCTCATCGAGGCTGACTGCCCTGATGCCGCTGGGCCAGTGGTCGAGGGCACGAGGCTCTGGCACCAGCGCCACGCCCACGCCGTTGGCCACCAGCCGAACGATGGCATCCAGCTCATCGACTTCACACACATCGCGCACCTGGCAGTGCTGATCGCGCAAGAAGCGCTCGACCTGCCGCCCCCCAAAGGATGTCCGGTCGTAACGCACGAACGGATGACGCTCCAGCAATGCTCGCCAATCGCTCCCTGACCAGCCCTGCGGTACCAACAGGCGAAAGGGTTCATGGGCCAGTGGCTGCCAGCGCAGGTCGCTATGCAGCGAGAAAGGCGGCCGAATGATCACGGCCATGTCGAGCTCTCCTGCGTCCACTTGGCTCATCAGCCCCAGTGACAGCCCAGGGACCACCCGGCTGCGGCAGTGGGGAAAGTGACGGTGAAAATGTGCCAGCACGTCCGGCAGCAGCGTACGTTGATACGAGGCAATGGCGCCTAGCGTGATGAGCGTGCCGGGTGCCTGGTCGGTGCCTGCTGCTCCCAGCGTTCGGTACAGCGCCAGCAGGGCGCGGGCTTGCTGCAGGGTGGCCTGGCCCTGCGAGGTGAGGACGGCATTGCGACCGCTGCGCTCGAACAGTGTGACCCCCAGCTCCGCTTCCAGGCGCTTCATCTGGGCGCTGACGGCCGCCTGGGTCAGCCCGGTCTGCTGTCCGGCAGCGGCAAAAGTGCCGTGCTGGGCCACGGCGACAAGCGTTTTAAGCTCACGAATCATGATCGGTAACTCATCAATATTTTTTGTGAGTTTATCAAAAAACAATTGATTTTATTTTTGCATGGCGGCTTTTAGGATGGCTGAACCAACCCTAAACGCAGCACATCGCGGCATACCCGATAACAGGAGCTTCTCATGAGCCTTTCCCCTTTCCACCTGGCAATCCCCGTTTACGATGTGCCGCTGGCACGCGCTTTCTACAACGATGTCTTTGGTCTGGAAGAGGGGCGCTCCAGTGACCACTGGGTGGATTTCAACTTCTTTGGCCACCAGCTGGTGATTCACGAGCATCCCAAGACGCCTGGGCAGGAAAGCGCGCATACCAACCCGGTGGATGGCCACAATGTGCCGGTACCGCATTTTGGTGTCATCCTGGAGTGGGATGAGTGGGAAACGCTGGCCGAGCGCCTGAAAGCCCGCGATACCGATTTCGTGATCGAGCCCTATATCCGCTTCAAGGGAGAAGTGGGTGAACAGGCCACCATGTTCCTGCTCGACCCCTGCGGCAATGCGCTGGAGTTCAAGGCGTTCAAGGACAAGAGCCCGATTTTTGCCAAATAAGCGCACTTGGGTCGCCGACAGGGCGCTTGTCAGGCGCCCATGGCCTGCTCCTGTCGGCGATGCTGTAGCGGTGGCTCGCCAAAGTAACGCTTATAGTCGCGGCTGAACTGAGGCACGCTGCGGTAGCCGACGGCCAGGGCGGTCTGGTTGACGTTATGGCGGTCCTGCCGCAATAGCTGCTGAGCCTTCAATAGCCGCAGCCGCTTCACGTACTGCGCTGGGGAAGCCCGGGTGATCTGCTTGAAGTGCTGATGAAAGGTCGAGACGCTCATGTTGGCCTGCTGGGCCAGCTGTTCCACCGAAAACGGATCGGCAAAATGAGCATGCAGGTGGGAAAGCACCTGCACGATTCTCGCATAGTGGCCATGGCCGCTGACCAGCGCGCGTAGCGCTTGCCCCTGCTCCCCCTTGAGCGCTTCGAACACCACATCACGTATACGCGCTGCCCCCATGATGCGGCACTCCACTTCGTCGTGCAGGGTGTGAGCAAGCCGCAGAACCGCAGCCTGCATGCCTTCGTTCATGGCCACCGAGGCCATGGGTCTGGGGGTTTTTACGAGCGGCCCTTGTTCGCCCATGGCGGTGACCAGCTCGTTGAGCAGCGCGGGGTCCAGAGAGACCGAAATACCCAGCAGCGGCGCCTCTTCGGAGCCGTGTGTTTCGCACTCGAAAGGCAGCGGCAGGGTCTGAACGAGATAGTGTCCAGGGTTGTAGTGAATCTCGCGGTCACCCAGGTAACCGATCTTTCGCCCTTGGGCAATGATCGTCAGCCCCGGTTCGTACATGAGCGGGGTGCGCGGCTGATGCCGTTTCAGGTACAGCAGGCTGACCCGTGGCAGAGCCGAGGCGTTCATTCCTTCCCGTCGAATCAAGGGAAAAAGGCACTGAGCGAGGGCGTTGCCCGCAGCGGTGTTGGTGGCCATGGGGGCTCCATAGGCGAGACTGTCATCAGTTTGTTTAGGACAATTGTGACTTTTTTGCGCGCGTTTTTGTTATTTTATTACGCCTTTATGGAGAAATAGGCAAAAAAATCGGAGCTTCGTTCATCGCTAACCGCGGCGGTACGGCCAATAATGGAGACTTCTCTCGCATGGGCGGGATGCCTTACCAAGGAGTTTCCATGAGCCAGGCAAAATCGTACGCCGCGTTTTCCGCCGACAAACCCCTCGCGCCGTTTACCTTCGAGCGTCGTTCGCCGCGTGCCGACGACGTTGCCATCGAGATTCTTTACTGTGGCGTATGCCACAGCGACCTGCACTTTGCGCGTAACGACTGGGGCATGAGCCAATACCCCGTCGTGCCCGGCCACGAGATCGTCGGCCGCGTGACCGCCGTGGGCAGCGACGTCAGCCGCTTCCAGGTAGGCGATCTGGTAGGAGTGGGCTGTATGGTCGATTCCTGCCGTACCTGTTCGGCCTGCCAGGAGGGCGTAGAGCAATACTGCCTGGAAGGCTTCACCATGACCTACGGTAGCCCCGATCGTCAGGACGGCACCCTGACCCAAGGCGGCTATTCCGATGCCATCGTGGTGAGCGAGCATTTCGTGCTCAAGATGCCTGACGGTATCGATCTGGCCTCGGCTGCGCCTATCCTGTGCGCCGGTATCACTACCTACTCACCGCTGAAGCATTTCGGGGTAGGTAAAGGGCACAAGATCGGGGTGATTGGCATGGGTGGCCTGGGCCATATGGGCGTGAAGCTGGCCAAGGCGCTGGGCGCAGAAGTCACGGTATTTACCCGTTCCGACGCCAAGGTAGAGGAAGCCAAGCGAAACGGTGCTGACCACGTGGTGGTGTCCAGCGACCCGGCGCAAATGGAGGCCGTGGCAGAAACCTACGACTTCATGCTGGATACCGTGCCGGTACAGCATGACCTCAACCCCTATCTGGCCGCGCTCAAGTACAACGGGACGCATATCATCGTCGGGCTGCTGGAGCCCATCGAGCCGACCATCGAAGCGTTCAATCTGGTCTTCAAACGCCGCGTGGTGGCTGGTTCACTGATCGGCGGGATTGCCGAAACGGAAGAGCTTTTGCAGCTGTGTGCCGACCAGAACATCACCTGTGATATCGAAATGCTGGATATTAACGACATCAACGAAGGTTTCGAGCGCATGGAAAAAGGTGACGTGCGTTACCGCTTCGTGATCGATATGGCCACGTTGAAAAACACACCCGCTTAAGTGGCCTTCTCTGGATACAGCCCGCTCCTGTTGGAGTGGGCTTTTTTGTTTATCGCATAGATGAAAATGGTTGATTACATAAGTCGTAGAGGTGCCGTTTTTTCACGTGGATTGTTTTACTCTGCGCTTGAGCAGCGCCATAACAAATAAGCACAAGGGAACTCACTCATGAAGCATCTCTCGATAAAATGGAGCCTGACGGCTGCCCTCGCGGTGCTGGTGGTGATGATTGGCCTGATCAGTGGGCTGGGTTTTTACGCCAATACCAACAGCGGCCAGGCACTTGCCGAAATCAACAATACCAATGTCAGGCTGGTCAATCTGGCCAACCGAATGCAGGTCAACGCGTTACGGGCGCAGACCTTTCTCGACCGCGCTGCCAGCTTCAGTACCATGGGCAATCCTGAAAGAGGTCAGGAAAGCCAGGGGCAGGCAGTGGAGGCCACGCAGATCGCGCAACAGTACTTCGAGGAGTTCTCCTCTGTGGGGGTGGCCCCGGAAAGTGAGCTTTCCCGCTACCGAGATGCGGTGGCCGAGGCTTATCAAGCCTTTGTGGTGGAGGGCTTGGAGCCCTTGTTGAATGCGCCGCCTTTCCAGATCCAGCGCCGCCAGGCGGAGCTGGGCGAGCATAGCGCGCGTCTGGATACGGCGATGAGCGGTTTTGTGGCCTATACCGAATCTCGTGGTCAGCAGGTGATGCAACAGGTTGAGCGAGTCGCGACCTGGGTCGGTGCCATCGCCATTGGTCTACTGCTGTTTTCACTATTGGCGGCGCTGGTCATTCGTATTGCCATGGTGCGCGGGGTGGTGACGCCGCTGCGCCAGGCGCTGGACCACTTTGCGCGCATTGCCGACGGCGACCTGACCGAGCGTATCGAAGACCGCGGCCGTAATGAGATTGGCCAGCTGTTCATGGGGCTGGCCGCCATGCAGGAAAAGCTCAGGACGCTGGTCCTCTCGTTGCGCAGCAGCAGTGAGCACGTCTATAGCGGGGCCAGCGAGATTTCCTCCGGCAGTCAGGACCTCTCCTCGCGTACCGAGCAGCAGGCCGCCGCGCTTCAGCAAACGGCTTCCAGCATGGAGCAGATGGCGACCACGGTGGGCGCCAATGCGGATATCGCCCAGCAGGCCGACCAGCTCTCCGTGGCAGCCTCGCAATCGGCCGAACGCAGCGGTGAGGAGGTCGAGCGGACCGTGCAGCTGATGCGCGAGATTGCCGCCAGTGCCGACAGGGTGAACGACATCATTGGCGTGATCGACTCGATTGCCTTCCAGACCAATATCCTGGCGCTCAATGCCTCCGTGGAAGCGGCCCGAGCCGGTGAGCAGGGGCGCGGCTTTGCCGTGGTGGCCAGCGAGGTGCGTTCTCTCGCTACCCGCAGTGCCGAGTCGGCCAAGGAGATTCGCGGCCTCATCGAGCAAACCACGACGCAAATCACCAGCGGTGCCAGTCAGGCCGAGCGCAGCGGGCAAACCATCCATCAGACGGTGGACGCCATTCGTCAGGTCACCACGCTGGTGGGTGAAATTTCCACGGCAACCCGTGAACAGAGAGGAGGGATCGAGCAGATCAATGCGGCGTTGACCGAAATGGATTCGGTGACCCAGCAGAACGCGGCGCTTGTGCAGGAAACCAGCGCGGCGGCCACGGCCCTGGAGGGCCAGGCCAGCGGTCTGGCAGAACTGATCTCCACCTTCCGGCTGGCTGCTGGCGAGCAATTGTCGCCTGCGCCGCAGGAGATAGCGCCCGCTCTTGGGCGACAAGTACCCGCCCCGATGCCCAAAGCCAAGTCTACCCAGACACAGCAGGACGAGTGGGACGAGTTCTAAAAAGGAAGGTCCAAGGAAGGTTACAGGACGCCCCCTGAGCGCACGACGTGCTCAGGGGGCGTTTTCTTTCAGGCGTGGGCCACCACGCGTAGGCGCACGTAGTCGGCGGTCCAGTTGCCGCGACCATCGCTCAGGCTATGCGCCAGCAGGTTGACGGTATGATCGAACACGGCATCTTTCAGATCATCATCCAGGCCGTGGAAGAACGGACTGGCAAAGGTGTCCAGCCAGTTGGCCATGCCTTTGGGCAGTGGCGTAGGGCGCGGGATGAGTTCGATGTTGTCGATTCGAAACCCCACGGTTTGCAGCAGGTTGGCGTAATCCTCTGCCGTCGGGAAATACCAGGGGTGACGCCCTTTGGAGCTGATCCCACGGAACTGCAGCGAGGCAATCAGCGCGGTGCAAATAGCCGCCACGTTACCGTGTCCACCAAACTCGGCCACAAAGCGCCCCCCGGGCTTGAGGGCCCGCTTGACGCCGGCCAGCACGGCCTGAGGGTCGAGCATCCAGTGCAGGGCGGCATTGCTGAAAACCGCATCGAACTCGTGGTCGAAAGGCAGCTGGTGACCATCGACTACCCTGGCCGTTACGCCGCGCTGCTGCGCTGCTTCGACCATTTCCGCCGACGCATCGACGCCCAGCACGGTCGCGCCCAGCTGCATGATGCGCTCGCTCAATACGCCATCACCGCAGCCCAGGTCCAGAATGCGCTCACCCGGCTGAGGAGAGAGCAGTTTGAGCACCTCGTGGCCCAGCTTGGGTACGAAAGGTGCGTTTTCCGCGTACTGGCTAGCATTCCATGCTTGCCCAGGCGGTGTATGTGAGGCGTTTGTCATGGCGGCATCCTGTCTTCGTTATTCAGTGGTACGATTATTCAGAGTGAAACACTCTATTAGAATAACGCTTCTTGCAGTATAGCCATCCGCTGGATAAGCCCCAGGCAGTGCGTACATTTTTCACGCTAACCCTGCCCATCATTCGGGCAGGGCGAAGGCCATGACGCTATCGCCCAGCGTGGTTTCCGATTGGAAAGAGCCGCCTGCGGCGATCACCACATACTGGCGTCCCTGGTGCACGTAGGTCATGGGGTTGGCCTGCCCGCCTGCAGGCAGGCGCTGTTCCCATATCAGCTCGCCGGTCGCGCTGTCGAAGCCGCGCAGGTAATCGTCCATGGCGGCCCCAATGAAGGTCATGCCCCCTTGGGTGGCCAACGGGCCCCCGCTAGTGGGGGCACCCACCGTCATCTTGAGGCGCGAGGGAATGCCCAGCGGCCCCTGGTCCATGCTGGTGCCCAGCGGGCGTGACCAGACGATCTCGCCGCTGTTCAGGTCGGTGGCGCTCAGAAAGCCCCAGGGTGGCGCCGTACACGGCATGTCCAGTGGAGAGAGCCAGGCACCGCGCTCCGCCGCCACCGGTGCGCCCAGCATGGGCTGGGCCTGCTGGTCGATGTAGCTGGCATCCTGAGCACCAATGGGGGCAATGTTATCCATGGTATCGGCTTCTTCACGGGGGTAGAGCACCACCTGCGAGGGCATGCGGTTGTTGTTCACGATCATTAGTTGGCGCGTGGGGTCGAATGAGGCGCTGCCCCAGTTGATGCCGCCCAGGATGCCAGGAAACTGCAGCATGCCGCCCTCCTCCAGGGTGGGAGGGGTAAACATGCCCTCGTAGCGCATGCGCTGAAACTCGATGCGGCAGTAGAGGTGGTCCAGGGGCGTCGTGCCCCAGGTATGCGCCCCGGTCAAGCGTTCGACTTCCTGCCCTGGCAGTGAGCCAAAGTTGGGCATGTCTGGTGAAAAAGGCTGTACCGGCGAGGTCCAATCTCCTTCGATGGCTCCCTGGGGCACGGCGCGCTCCTCGATGCTACGCAGGGGTTCACCGGTTTCACGGTCGAAGACGAACACCTGCCCATATTTGGTGGCTTGTACCACGGCGGCTCTGGGGCCTTCCTCGGTGGGGAAGTCGATCAGCGCTGGTTGCGCCCCCAGGTCGTAATCCCATAAATCATGTATCACGGTGGTGAATTTCCAGGCGACGTCGCCGGAGTCGGCTTCCACGGCGACCAGCGATGCAGTGAAGGCATCCTCCTCGGGCGAGCGGTCGCCGCCATATTGGTCATTGGTAGGGTTGCCGGTGGGCAGGTAGACCAGCCCCAGGGCTTCATCCGCGGTGATGGCCGCCCACACGTTGGGGGTGCCGCGCGGGTACACTTCACCGGGTTCGGGCTGTTGATCGGGAGTCGTCCAGACCGCGTCCCAGGTCCACTGCCACTCGCCCGTCAGGGCATGGTAGGACCTAACGGCGCCGGAAGGGCCGTCCCGGCGCTGATTGTCGGTCACCTGATGCCCTACGATCACACTGTCGTTGACCACGGTAGGGCCCGACGTATTGGAGAGATAGCCCGGTGCCTGCGGGTCCATGAACTCATACAGGTCCACGGTTCCCTGCTGGCCGAAATCGGTGCACTGAGAGCCATCATCGGCATTCAGGGCCATCAGGCGTCCATCCATGGTGCCCATCAGCAGACGGCGCGGGCACTGGGTCGTGGGGTCGTCGGTTTCATGGTATGCCAGCGAGCGGCAGGCGGCAGAAAAGACATGCTCCAGCGCATCGCGGTCGACCTGTGGGTCGAAATGCCACTGTTGTTCGCCGTTACCGGGGTCCAGTGCAAACACCTGGTTGCTCTGGGTACAAACATAGACGCTGTTGCCCACTTTCAGCGGTGTATTCTGAAAGGCATAAGGTGTCGCGTCACTATGGGGAGTATCGCCGGTATTGAAGGTCCAGGCCTCGCTGAGCCGTGCCGCGTTGTCTGGCGTGATCTGGCTTGCCTCGGAAAACCGCCGAGCCGAAGCATCGCCGCCATAGGCCGGCCAGTCCATGGAGGTCTGTTCGGTCATGGCAGGCGGGGAGGCGCCTTCAGCCAGGCGTGCCTGCGCCGGGGAGTCGATATCCACATGACGATCCTGCAACAGCCACAGAAGTGCCAGGCCCGGCAGCGCCAGGGCGATCACTCCCGGCAGGCGTGCCCCCCAGCCAGGCCGGTGGCCGCGGTGTCGGTACAGCGCGGGCAACAGCAGCAGTGCTACCACCAGCAAACCCCACAGCACCCCCATGCGCGCCAGTAAGTCCACCTGCCAAATCGGCAGCCAGCCTTTCTGGTCGATTTCCCATAGCGACCAGGCCAGGGTCGCCAGCACCGTCGCGGCGTAGAGCCAAACGCCCGTGGGGGAGCGGCGCCATATCAGTACGGCGGCGCTCAGGATGGCAAGGCCCGCCAGCAGGAAATACCACGAGCCCCCGAGCAGAACCAGATATCCCCCTCCCACGATCATGGGCAGGCTCAGTAGCAGGAGTACGCCTGCCAGGGCGAGCATGGCCCAGACGGTCGGTCCTTTTCGATAGGTAGCGTCCATTTCTTTTCCTGTGGTGATGTGTCGGGTATTGCCTGTGTGGCGACGATACTGAATTAACCTTAGAAGAGTGAGCAGGGCTTGGCGAGTGACAGAGGGTTGTTTAACCCATGTGGCCTGGTGAAGCTGCATTTGCCTGCCAGCGAGCCTCGCGGGTTGCCGCAAGCAGGCAAGAATGCGTTACGATTCAAGTCTTCCAATGAAGCACGCCCCCTACCATTTCGTGATCAGTGAGGCACCATGAACGACGTTATCAAGCTCTTGCAGTCCCACCGTTCCATTCGTAAATTCACCGATCAGGAGATCCCTCGTGGGCTGCTCCTGGAGCTGATCAAGGCCGGGCAGGCGGCGGCGACCTCCAGCCATGTGCAGGCTTACAGCGTGATTCACGTGAAAGATGCGGCCAACCGGGAGCAGCTGGCCGAACTGTCCGGTGGCCAGGGCTATGTGGCCAGCAGTGCGGTGTTTCTGGTGTTCTGCGCCGACATGAAGCGTCCTACCGAAGCCTCGGCGCGCACCGGCGCCAACGTAGAGCGCGGCATGACCGAGCAACTGCTGGTGGCCACCGTGGACACGGCCCTGATGGCCCAAAACGTGGCCGTGGCGGCCGAGTCCGAAGGGCTGGGTATCTGCTACATCGGCGGGATTCGCAACAACCCCGAGGCCGTCAGCGAGCTGCTCAAACTGCCGCCCCATGTCTACCCGGTATTTGGCATGTGCCTGGGTTACCCGGACCATCAGCCGGAGGTCAAACCCAGGCTGCCCGTTGAGGCGATTCTGAAAGAGGACTACTACACTGAAGACAGTGATCAGGTCGTGGCCTTCGATGACACCATGCGGGCCTACTACCAATCACGCAGTAGCGGCAATAAAAATAGCGACTGGTCGCACAACCTCACCCCTCTGTTCGACAACAAGCTGCGCCCCCATATGCGTGACTTTCTAGTGAAGCGTGGCTTTACCATGAAATAAGGAGCCCCTCATGTCCCTACAGCGTGCCTACCTTCTGTTCGCCGGCCTTTACAGCCTGCTGCCTGTCATGGGCATCGTGGCCATTTTCTTCGGGGGTGGGACACCGCTGGCGCTGGTGCACCTCTCCTTTGGGGTGTTGGGCGTCGTGGGGCTGTGGGGGTACATGCTCAACCGGGGCGTCATGAATCAGCGCATGTGGCGGCCGCTGGCGCTGGTGTTTGCCGTAGGAAGCCTGGTGCAGATGGGGATCGTACTGAGTGTGCCGGTGGCGGGGGTAGCGTTGACCTGGATGCTCATCAGCAGCATTTTTGCCCTCATCCTGGCCGTGATGCTCTATCACTACGGCAATCGAGACCAGCCGCTGTGGGCCAGTGAAGAAGAGCGAGCCGCTGCGATGAAGCTGGCCCAGCTGCTGGAGCAGCAATCCAACGTCACGGCGTATCACCGTGAGCCCGGCCATGAGAACAGTGTCTGCGTCTCCAAAGTGGGCAATGCCTATCATGCCAGCGTTACCCGCCGCACCCCTAAGGGGCAGGAGACGTTCGAGCAGCGCTTTCGCCATCCTGAAACCCTGCTGTTTTTTGCCGAAAAGTTCGCGAGCGTCGCGCCGCAGGCGTTTACCGGCCAGGAGGAGCGAGGCTCACAGCTGGCGTGATGTCCCGCCATCTTGCAGCAACGGGCTCTTCGCCAACTGGCTGGCCAGTTGGCCCTTGATGAACTGATAGAGAGGCGTGAGGCGCTTGGGTAGCCGCTCCTCGGCCACGCGCTGATCGATGTAGTAGGCCGCGCGACTGCCACAGTAGTCGATGACGCCGCCCACCTGGTGAAACTGGAGACCGGAAGCCTTCAGCAAGCGACTGAAGCGTGGCTCCAGCATGGCGAACACATGATGGCGCTGACTAAGACCCACCAGTGCCGTGGCGGCAAGAAACAGGCTCAGGCTAAGCAGAGCGGGGCTCTCCTTGATGCTCTCGTAGGGGCTTTGTACTTCGCTTTGCTTGCGACGCACGGTGGGGTGAACGGCCAGGCGCGATACTTCGCATACCTGATGGGAAGCAAAATGGCGCGGGTGCGTGTTCGGCAAGAACAGGTGCGCTCCGTAGTAGGCTTCCAGTGGCAGGCTATGCAGCCCATGAGCGTTTTGCTCGTCGAACAGCACGACCCTCAGACATCCTACATCCAGCCCTGTCGCCTTATGGTGGAGCAGGCACAGCAGCGACTGTTGGTCATGGTCATCGTGTTCGATATTGAGCGCGCTGCTATTGCCAAGATCGTAACGCAGCTCTTCGATGAAGACCGCGTGGCGCAAGGTAAAGGCGCGCCGCTTTTCGGTGGGCGTCTGGGCAATCAGCAGAGAAAAGTGAGTATCAAAAAAGGCCGGTGTAAAGATATTTTCGACGAGTGTATCAGGGGTGGTGACGGAGGGGGCGATGGGTATGATCACCGTCGTTTATCCTTTCAGGAGCTGTGTTAAGGGAATGGGTTTACCCAAATAGAACCCTTGACCATAGGTAATGCCGTACTCTTCCAGAATAGGCGACAACGCTGCCTGATCGACAAACTCGGCGATGGTCTGTTTGCCGAACCCCTTGGCAATGTCAGCAATCGCCTTGACGATGGTGTGGCTGTCGGGATTGATCAACAGGCTACGGATGAAGGAGCCATCGATCTTGATGTAATCCACCGGCAGTTGGCCAAGATAATGGAAACTGCTGAAGCCGATGCCAAAATCGTCCAGTGCGGTGCGGCAGCCCAGATCTCTGAACGTTTGCAGGACGTTACGGGCGGTGGAAAAGTCGGTGATCGCTGCCGTTTCCGTGACTTCGAGAATCAGGTGATGCGGGTCGGCACCGCTGCTGCGCAGCTCGTCGGTGAGGTACTGCTTCAACCCCAGGTCGTGAAGCGACTGGCCCGACAGGTTCACGGCCAGTGAAACGCCGCGCTCCTGCAGCTTGCCCAGCGCCTGTAGGCTGTGCTTGATGACCCAGCGATCCAAAGCGACGACCAGGCCGCTCTGCTCGGCAACCGGTATGAAGTGCTGAGGCGCTATCAGGCTGCCATCGGGTTGACGCATGCGGATCAGCACTTCGTAATGTTTGATGTCGTGATCCTTGAGACGCACGATGGGCTGAGCCATTAGTTCGAACTGCTCGTGCTCCAGCGCGTTGTGCAGCTGTTCCACCCAATACACGCGATCCTGTAGCTCATCCTTGGCATTTTCGGCTTGGGACAGCAGATACCAGTCCTGGTGGCTGCTCTCCTTGGCCTTGTACATGGCCATGTCGGCACTGGCCAGCAGGTCGGCGGAGGTTTGCCCGTGGGCCGGGAACAGCGCGATGCCCATGCTGGCGGAAATATGATGCTTCCGGCCGGCAGCCTGAAAGCCAATGCGGCTCAGCAACTGGTTGATATAGTCGGCAACGCTGATGGCCTGCTCGCTGTTCACTCCCTCCAGTAACAGGGCGAATTCATCGCCGCCCAGCCTGGCAATCGTGCCTCGCTGCCCGAGATTGAGGAACAGAGTGTCGGCGACTTCGCGCAATAGCTGGTCGCCTACGGGGTGCCCGCTCAGCTCGTTGACTTCCTTGAACTGGTTGAGGTCGAGCAGCACGATGGCGCCTTCGCTCTGGCACAGCAGGGCGTGCTGAACCGCATCCTGGAAGTAGCGGCGGTTGTACAGCTCGGTGAGTGGGTCGTGCTCGGCCAACCAGGTCAAACGCTCCTCGGCGGCTTTGCGCTCGGTGATGTCCAGACCTACCGAGATACGCGCCACCTGCTTCTGGTGGCTACTGGTGAGCGGCGCATGGTACCAGGCCACGGTGGCGTAGCGCTTGTCCTGGGTATGCAGCGTTTTCTCTTCCTGCTGATGGCTGGTCAACTGTCCCGTGGGCGCTTCCCGATGAGTGTGATCCCCTTGTGGCGTGTGCGCCGTGCTGTCGAAGATGTCATAAAAATGGCGGCCTTCCAGATCCCGGTCACACAGCCCTAAACGGCTGCGGGTATACTCATTGACCCGCTGAATGCGCCCGGCAGCCGTTTGCACGACGATGAACACCTGGGCCGTATCCAGCAGACTATTGACGAAATCGCGCTCGCTGGCCAGCTCCTCGATACGCTCGGCCAGCTGGTCGCTGTGATCATGTACCGACGACTCCAGGCGCTCCAGCTGATCGGTCAAGGTGCGTGTGGCACTTTCCAGAATGTCGATCTCGTTGGAACGCCTGGGCGTGGTCTGGGGCAAATGAGCGCGCACACGCTGAAACTGCCCGTCCGACAGCGCCGGTAACAGGGCTGCCACCCGGCGCAGCCGCGCCATGGGGCCGAGCAGAATCGCCAACAGCAGCAGCTCCGCCGCCAGCCAGCCCGCAACGCCCAGTGCCAATAGCGTGTTGGTGGCCCGTTGGATGGCAGCGGTTTGCGTCGTGATGTCGGACACCAGCAGAAAATAGCTGGTGCTACGCCAATCGGCGTCGTCTTCCATGTAAACCGCGCTCAGCTCCAGGTGTCGCCCGGCATACTCCATACTGAAGGGTGTGTCTGCCAACTGATAGATAGGCGTGGCCAGTGAGGCCTGCTCCAACAGTGACAAGGTCGGCTCCCGGTTGGTGATGGCGACCAAGTGGCCGTTCCAGCCTGGCAGGTATCGCGATGGATCGTTGGCGTCGCTTTCGACCTGCCCCGTGACCATCAGCGCGACTTCGCTACCCGAGACCTCCTTGGCTTCACGGGTCACGTCGGCGAGTGAGCGAGACAGCATGACCATGCCAATGCTGTCACCCTCCACCAGAATGGGGACCGCTGCATATTGCTGGCAGCTGGTGGTACAGCGCAGCGTTTTGATGGGCACTTCCCGCGTCAGCAGATCGTCCACCCAGCCGCGAATGGGCAGCTCCATATCGGGAGCGCCCATCCCGGACTGCCCGCGCTGCTGCCCCTGACGATCGAAGACGAACACGCCATCTACCCCGGCTTCCAACTGCAGCGAAGGCCACTGGGCTGCCAGCACCGTGCGTAGGCCTTCATCATCGTTCTGAGCCAAGGCATTGCCCAGGTCGGGGGCGTTTGCTGTCAAGCCTGCCAACTGGCGCAGGTTATCGGCAGAGCGCTGCATGGCCAGGCGGATTTCTCGCTGTTGACGCTCGTGGTGCCCCTGGCGGCTCTGTTCGAGCTGCTGGGTCAGATGGTGATGGCCCAGCCAGACAAACAGCGCCACCAGCACCAGTAGCAGCAAGCTGCTGGGCGCAATGACGCGCCAGGCAAGGCTCGAACGACGCTTGACGGAGTGGCTGGACTGGTGCATCGAGACAGATCCCGGTGGCAGGGTTTAGAAGCGCAGTGAAAGTTGAAACAGCAGCATGTTCCAATGCTTGCGAGTCAGGCTGGCATCGGGGTTGTCCTGTCGAGGGAGCCAGCCGGTGCCATCCACATAGTGATACTCCCCGGACAGCATGAGCTGGGAGGTAGGCGTCCACTGCACGCCGAGGGTCATGTCATCGGCAAACTGCGAGTGCGCAGGCCCAAACCTGGCCCGTTCATAGGCATGCCCCGAGCGGTCGTCGGTATTATTGACCAGCCGGTCGAAGCGAATCAGGCCGCTCCAGTCGGGAGAGAAGCGCCGCTGATACTGTACGTACCAGCTTTCACCCGTGATATCGAAGGTGCGTGGCAGGTGATCACCGCTTAGGGACTGCTGGCGCAGTGCGTATTCGGCGGTCAGGCTCCAGTGCTCCTGGTTGTACTGCACAGAGGCTATCCAGGGCTGAAACTTGAAGTCGGCTTCCTGGCCCATCAGCGTCGCTTCCAGATTGACCGAGGCCGCGCTCAGCGCCGCTACCCACTGGCCGCTGTGATCTTCGAACAGCAGTTGCGCAATAGCCGAGGGCGCTGATGCTGAGACCCGCTGAGCAGTACCGCCAAACAGCTGGTCGGACAATGCTGACCCCGTTTGTGGGCGACCCAAACCGCCTCTCAAGCGCCATGTACCCGCAGAGGTATGCTCCTCGGCATACAGGCTAATGCCGTCCGCCGCCAGCCCCAGCGCGCGGGTGCGATCGAAGTAGATGGATTGAGGCAGCAGAATGCTCGGGCGCGTAAAGGCGACATCGCGCGTCTGGTTGTAGAGTCCAAACGGGTTCTTGAAACGGCCTACTTGCACCCCCAACGTGCGCGCGGGGTTGGCCAGCATCTGGTAGTCCACCACGCCATAGTCGAGAGTGGGGGCCGCATCGCTGGTATCGCCTCCTGCGCGGCGGCTGAGCAGTTGGCCTGCCACCAGTACCCGGCGGTGCGGGCGAAACGAGGCGTTCAACCCCAGCTCGGTATACTCCAGGCTGCCCTTGTCGCTACTGTTGCCAAAGAAGTCGTTATGGTCGGTAATGACCAGTGCCTGGCTGAGAAACCCGTGCACCTGAAGGGTATCGGCGGGGGGGTCATGGGCCATGCCTGCCACGGGCAGCCAGGTCAGCAAGCCCGCCAGGGCGCAGCGTTGCGCCAGGCGCTTACTCCATGGAGATGACACGGACGCTTTCATCCAGGTACTCCCGTTCAAGGTAGCCCAGCGCGCCGGGAGTGCGGGCAACTTGCTCGCGCATATCCACCTGGTCGCGTACACGGTGGGGAGCTTGCCCCATGCCAGAAAACACCATCCTGTCCCAGGCCAGCTGCAATTGATGCGGGTAGACGGCCAGCATCTCCTTGGCAAAGCGCGCATGGACAGTATCGCGATTGGGTAACACAAAGACCTGCATGGCCTGGCCGTTGGGCCAGGTGCGTTGGCGCATGGCAAACATGGCACGCAGAGCGTCGCGGGGCAGGGCCGAGTGCTCGATGTCGGGATGGGCCACCAGTACGATGACCGCGAGCGACTCTGCGGGCTCGGCCTTGGCCGTGGCAGGCATGAGCAGCAGCCAGCATAGCGCCAGCAGCCCATAGGCGCGCCAGTGGTTACGCGGCCTCACGCTAAGCCAATGCACCAAGAGTAGGCGCCATGTGTGTAAGAATGAGGGACCCCTCCCTACCATGTAAAAACGATGACCTGACAACGCTTTTTTATATCAGCAAGATAGCACGCTAAAGTGTGGCCGGGTAATCGTGATGAACGCTGGAAAAGCATGCCTATTCAACGATGAGTGCCTGTACACGATCCGGGTAATCCGAAAACAGCCCATCGACGCCCAGCCCCATCAGGCGCTCCATCTCCGAAGGCTCGTTAACGGTGTAAACGTGCACCGGCAGGCCGTTCTGCTGGGCCAGCTCGATAAAGTCAGCATCGATGACATCCTGCCCATCATGGCGTGCGTTGGTGCCGATACCGACCGCGTATTCGGCGATGCGCTGAAAGTCGCTGGCACGCATCTGGGCGGGGGCTGGTGTGGTGTCGTTCCACTCGACCAGGGGAGTGCCTTCGCCCTCGCTGGGGGAGTACCACAACAGTTGCACCAGCGGGATCTCAGGGTTGAGCGCCTCTATTTTCAGCAGGCTTTCCTGAGCAAACGACTGCACCAGAACACGCCCTTCCTCGACCATATCGTAGGCTTCCAGGCGCTCCACCAGTGCGGCTTCCAGGCCCGGGTTCAAGTGGGGCGACTTGGTTTCGATGTAATAGCGGGTGGTATACCCGAAGTGATCGAACAGCTCCTCCAGCGTCAGCATGGGTAAACCGACAAAGTCTTCCGACGCTTGCTCGGGGTTTGCTTCGTTGAACCAGCTGCCGGTATCCAGCGCCTTCAGTTCGGCCAGCGTGTGCTCATGGATATGCCCTTCACCGTTACTGGTACGTTCCAGGGTGTTGTCATGAAAAATGACCACTTCGCCATCGGCGGTGAGCTGAGCGTCCAGCTCCAGATAGTCCACCCCCCACTCGTGGGCCAGCTCGTAGGCGGGCAGCGTGCTTTCGGGGGCATGGCCACTGGCCCCGCGATGTGCGATGACCTGAAAGTTTTCCAGCGCGTTCAACTGCTGAGCGAGTGGAGACTCGCTGGCGATTCCCACAGAAGCAACGGCCATGAGTGCCGTCAGTGCGGTAGCCGTACCCAAATAGCGCGACATGGTAACTCCATCTATAGGCAACATTTATCAAAACCATAACGTCTCTCTATCGAAAACGCACGCACTCGCTGACAGAGGCTTGCCTATCGTAACGCCCGGTGATGCAACACACTCAGCGAAGCCTACGGCAACTGATGTATGCTGATTTGAAAAGCCATTCAAAACGTGAAGGGGGCATCATGGGGTCTAAGCAGGGCTGGGGCAAAAAGGGCCGGGGAGCGCTGGCGCTACGCGTGCTGCTGGCGACGATCGTGGGCGTGGCGCTGGGCAGTGTCGTACAAACCCAACTGAACCTGGCTGAGCTGCAGGCGCTGGGCGTGGCCATTCCGCTGGGTACGCGTCTATCGACCACGGCTCAGGACTTGCTTCACTTTGCGCCTGTATACGCAGGGCTCTTTCTGGTGGGGTTTCTCATCTCCCAGGCCGTGGCGGGCTGGCTGGCTCGGCGGTGGCCTGCCAGCCTTCGCCGCCTGGCTTTTGCGCTGGCGGCCGTGGCTGGGCTATGGCTAACCTTCCGGTTGACCAACACGTTTGCGCCCATGCCCACACTGGTGGCTGCCACTCGTAGTGCCGGTGGGCTGGCCGCCATGCTGGCAACGGCCGCCGTGGCAGGCTGGCTGCTGGCCGTGTTGACATGCTCCGCGTCGAACAGACGGCGTAGCAACGCACCTTTGGCCATCGTGCTGTCTACTTTTATGCTGCCTGTGATTCAGCCCGCTGCCGAAGCCCAAACGGCTTATCAGATCGACACCCTGGCCGATGCGCTGGAGCACCCTTGGTCGCTGGCATTCTTGCCCGATGGCCGCTTTTTAGTGACCGAGCGCCCAGGACGCCTATTGCTGCTGGATGACAGCGGCCAGACGCTGGCCGACTTGGAGGGCGTGCCGGAGGTGTTTGCCTCTGGGCAGTCGGGGCTGTTCGATGTGCTGCTTTCTCCCCGGTTCGAGACCAATCAACAGCTCTACCTCAGCTACGTCTGTGGTACGGCCAGTGCCAACCATACCTGCCTGGCTCGAGCCACCCTGGGCGATGGGCGTTTGGAACAGGTGGAAGAGATTTTTCGGGTTCACCCCGCCAAGCGTGGCGATGCCCACTATGGGGGCCGCCTGGCATGGCTGCCGGATGACACGCTGATCCTCACTCTGGGCGATGGTTTCGATAACCGTGAAGATGCCCAACGGGTGAGCAGCCATATCGGCAGCATCGTGCGCCTGAACGCCGATGGCAGCGTGCCCGACGACAACCCCTTCCTGGCCCGGGCCGATGCACTGCCCGAGCTCTACAGCATTGGCCATCGCAACGTGCAGGGGCTGGTCTACGACGCTCAGCGCCAGCAGCTGATTGCCCACGAGCATGGCCCGCGAGGCGGAGATGAGCTCAACCTCATCCAACCCGGCAACAACTACGGCTGGCCGATTGCCACCGGCGGGCTGGATTACACCTGGGCCAGGGTCTCGCCGTTTACTGAATACCCCGGCATGCAGCCCCCGGCGCTGGAGTGGACGCCTTCTATCGCCCCTTCGGGCATGGCCGTCTATCGGGGCGAGCTGTTTCCCGAGTGGCAGGGCGACCTGCTGGTGGGGGCATTGGTCAATCGTGAAGTGCGTCGGGTACGCTGGCAGGAAGACGGCAGCGCCGAAGACGTAGAGGGGCTGTTTGGTGAGCTGGACGCGCGCATTCGTGACGTGCGAGTAGGCCCCGAGGGCGCGGTCTACCTGCTGACCGACAGCCCCCAGGGCAAACTGGTCAGAGTGACGCCAAGCGAGCCACAATAAGTACGAGACAATAAGCACGAGAAAGGCAACTCCGCGGCGCTGCGCCGCGCGATGAGGAGATAGCGCATGCTGGCTTACACAATGGTGGGAACCCAGGATCTGGAGCGTGCCCTGCAGTTCTACACGCCGCTGTTCAATGCCATGGGGCTGGATATCTGCTGGCAGGATGACAGCTGTGTTTCCTTCGGCGACCCGGATGATGTCGAAGTGCCCCAGTTTTTCGTGGGCCTGCCGTTTGATGGTCATCCTGCCACGGTAGGCAATGGCACCATGACCGCCTTCCAGTTCAGCGACATCAAGGAAGTGGATACGCTGCATCAGCTGGCCCTGCAGAGCGGCGGCAGCGACGAGGGCGAACCAGGTTTTCGCCCTCAGTATGGCGACGGCTTCTACGCGGCTTACGTCCGCGACCCCGACGGCAACAAGCTTGCCTTCGTGGTGTATCCACACCGGGTTGGGCTTTAAGCTCCCAATTCTCTGCGCAACCAGCTCGCCAGGGCTTCGCTGCGGCGGGCGTTGGTGTGTTTGGGTAGCCACAGGCAGAGCCTGGCCGGGGTTTCGATATAGCCCCAGGGGGCGACCAGCCGACCGCTTCTCAGGTCGTCTTCCACCAGTAGCCTGGGGGCAATGGCGACCCCGAGCCCTGCCACGGCGGCTTCCATCAGGTAGTAGAGGTGTGCAAACCCTTGGCCCTGCTGCAGGGCTGCTTTCAATGCGGCGGGTTCCAGGCCTTGGGCGGCAGCCCACTGCGGCCACGCCTGGGGGCGGGATGCGGTATAGAGCAGCTTGCTGCCAAACAACGATGAGGGGGCTTCCACGTTGCAGGCCTCGGCCAGCCGGGGGCTGGCCACGGCGCAAATTTCCTCGGCTATCAGAGGAATGCGTTCGCCTTCCTCGGGCCAGGGTGGTTCGAAGAAGGCCAGCGTGGCGCTGGTCTCGGGCTTGCCCGGTTGTTCGGCATCGCTCACCACCACTTGCAGCTTCAGTTCGGGCAGCGCCTGGTTCAAGCGGTCCAGGCGGGGGATCAGCCAGCGGGCCAGCAGGCTGCCGGGGCAGGCCAGCGTAAAGGGCGCCTCTTCCACCTCATGCTTGAGCAAAGTGCAACTATCCCTGAGTTTGGCGAAGGCCTCTCCAACCCCGCTTTGCAACTGCTCACCGTGGTGGGTCAGCACCAGCCCGCGCCCGGCTTTCGTGAACAGCGCCACGCCAAAATGCTCATCCAGACTCTTGAGCTGGCGGCTTACCGCGCCGTGGGTCACGCTCAGCTCGTCAGCGGCCGCGGTGACGCTGCCCAGCCGAGCAGTGGCTTCAAAGGCGCGCAAAGCGCTCAGCGGGGGCAGGCTGTGTTGCATGGGGTCTCCTGGAACAGTTGTGAAAAACTCACAGGTGCTTGCCATCTTATCGATTTTTCTTCCGACCTGCCTGCGCTAACGTCGACATATTGCAAAAACGCCCCAAATCGCAGAGGTCGAGATGAACCAACCGTTAAGCCTACCCGATGCCAACGGCATGTTTGGCAGCTTTGGTGGCCGCTTTGTGGCCGAAACCCTGATGCCGCTGATTCTCGAGCTTCAGGATGAGTACACCACGGCCAAAAACGACCCCGAATTCCAGCGCCAGCTCGCCTATTTTCAAGGCGACTACGTGGGGCGCCCCAATCCGCTCTACTTTGCCGAGCGCCTCACCGAGCACTTCGGCGGTGCCAGCATTTACCTCAAGCGTGAAGAGCTGAATCACACCGGCGCGCACAAGATCAACAACTGCATTGGCCAGGTACTGCTGGCCAAGCAGATGGGCAAAAAGCGCATCATCGCGGAAACCGGCGCAGGCATGCACGGCGTGGCCACCGCCACCGTAGCGGCCCGCTTTGGGTTGCCCTGCGTGATTTACATGGGCGCCACCGACATCGAGCGCCAGCAGCCCAACGTGTTCCGCATGAAGCTGCTGGGCGCGGAGATCGTGCCAGTCACTTCCGGCACCGGCACGCTCAAGGATGCCATGAACGAAGCGCTGCGCGACTGGGTCACCAACGTAGACGACACTTTCTACATCATCGGCACCGTGGCAGGCCCGCACCCGTACCCGGCCATGGTGCGCGATTTTCAGGCGGTGATTGGCCATGAAACCCGCGCCCAGATGCTCGAAAAGCAGGGCCGCCTGCCGGATTCACTGATTGCCTGTGTCGGCGGCGGCTCCAACGCCATGGGCTTGTTCTATCCGTTCATCAACGATGACAGCGTGCACATGGTCGGTGTGGAAGCGGGCGGTAAAGGCGTCAAGAGCGGCCTGCACGCTGCCAGCCTCAACGGCGGCACCCCCGGCGTATTGCACGGTAACCTTACCTACCTGCTGCAAAACGAAGATGGCCAGATTACCGACGCCCACTCCATTTCCGCAGGGCTCGATTACCCCGGCATTGGCCCCGAACACGCCTGGCTGCACGAGCAGGGGCGGGTCGAGTACGTCTCTGCCACTGATGACGAAGCGCTGGAAGCGTTCCAGATCTGCTGCCGCCAGGAGGGCATCATCCCCGCCCTGGAAACCGCCCACGCCCTGGCAGAAGTTGCCAAACGTGCGCCAACACTGCCCCGCGAGCACCTGATGGTGGTCAACCTCAGCGGACGTGGTGACAAGGACATGAACAGCGTGGCCCAGCATCTGGGCGACCGCTTCGGCATGAAACACTCATGAGCGCGATACAGGAGACTCCCATGCAACCTACCTTGCAACGTACTTCTCGGCTCGACAGCTGCTTTGCCGCGCTCAAACAGCAAAACCGCCCAGCGCTGGTCAGCTACCTCACTGCGGGCGACCCGGACCCCGAGACCTCCCGCCGCCTGCTGCACGGGCTGCCGGATGCCGGTGTGGATATCATCGAACTCGGCATGCCGTTCAGTGACCCCATGGCCGATGGCCCCGCCATTCAAAAGGCTGCCCTGCGCGCCCTGGAAAAAGGCCAGACCCAGGCCAAAACGCTGGCAATGGTGCGCCAGTTCCGGGAGCAGAACAGCACCACGCCCATCGTGCTGATGGGCTACTACAACCCGATTTACTGCTACGGCGTCGAGCGTTTTCTCAGTGACGCAGCCCAGGCAGGGGTAGACGGACTGATCGTGGTGGACCTGCCCCCCGAGCACGACGAAGAGCTGTGCCAGCCCGCCGCCCAGCACGGCATCGATTTCATTCGTCTGGCCACGCCCACCACCGATGCCAAGCGGCTACCCAAGGTGCTGGCCAACGCTTCCGGGTTCATCTACTACGTTTCCGTGGCGGGCGTGACCGGCGGCAGTGCCCCCACACCCGAGCGGCTGGAAGGTGCCGTGAACCAGCTGCGCGAACACACGCCGCTACCCATTGCCGTGGGCTTCGGCATTCGCACCGCCGAACAGGCCGCCACCATTGGCCGCTTCAGCGACGCCGTGGTAGTAGGCTCTGCCCTGGTAGATTGCATCGAACACGCCAGCAGCGGC
Source organism: Vreelandella stevensii S18214 (assembly GCF_000275725.1). Classification (GTDB taxonomy): domain Bacteria; phylum Pseudomonadota; class Gammaproteobacteria; order Pseudomonadales; family Halomonadaceae; genus Vreelandella; species Vreelandella stevensii. The sequence goes on from NZ_AJTS01000051.1 coordinate 94,757, forward strand.
GAAGAAGCCATCGCCCAGGTACACGGGCTGGTGAAAGCGCTGTCGGCCAGTGTGAGAGGGTGTCGAGAACCCCAGCAGGAGCGCGCGGGTTTGCCAGCCTGATGGGATGCACCATCACACCACAGAGCGGGCCATGGCCCGCTCTGTTTTTATAGCGTTATGAAGGCTTGAGGAGAGAAAGTCAGACGGGGAATCCGTGATGGCTGCCGTCGGGTAGCTCAATATCCACTCGGACACGGCCTCCCAGCGCCTCGACGTAGCGTTTTAGAGAGCTAAGGCGCATGTCCTGGCCTACTTTCTCAAGGCCTGCAATCGTGGGTTGTGTAACCCCCATGGCACCGGCGAGGTCTGCCTGGGTTTTTTCTGCCAGCTGGCGAATTTCGGCAAGCCTAATGTCCAGCAACATATCACCTGCTTTCGCCTTGGCCGCTGCTACTACTTCCGGTTTTTCCTGCGCCAGCAAGTCTTCTAATTTTCTTGCCATGATGCTCACCTCACTTCAGCGTTTCCAGATGCGCCGCATATTCACGGTCCGCTACTGGTATCATTTCGTCGTAAAACCGCTTGTCATTCCCGCCTTTGTCACCAGCACATAAAATGATGCCTGCGCGAGTAGGGTCAAAAGCAAAAAAAGCTCTGAGGGGGCGACCACGGCTCTGAATCCGTAACTCTTTCATGTTGGTAAATTGCGAGCCTTTGACCGTATCCGCATGAGGGCGAGATAGCATGGGGCCTCGTTCCTGAAGTAGTAGAACCGAGGCCAGTACATTCTCACGGTCAGCATCGTCGAGTGAGAAAAACCACTCTTCAAAAATTGCCGTTTGTTCTATCGCCCACATAGCCCCTCCCTAGTATAGCTTTTAATCTATATAGGCAATGGCCTATTTTCAAGGGGCTCATCTAAAAAATAGGGTACGAAACGGTGGGTACGGAAGCTCCATTCTTCACTTGTCGGTGTCTTTAGAAAACAGGCATCATCCACGTTTGAGGGTGGCGGGATAACGTCACGTGTATTCAAACAGAGGAAAACCATGGGCAAGTTCTTTTCGTTGCTGGTGCTGCTGGGGTTGGGCTATGCAGGTATCTATTTCTATTACGGCGTGGTGATCGAGCGGGAGGTCGAGCAGCAGCTGGCATCCCGTGGCCTGACCTCGGTCAGCGTGGATAACGTCGAGTATGGCCTGCTGGCGCCGGTCAGCAACAGCGCCAATATCGCCGTCACCGTGGGGTATCGTGGCTCCCAGGCGGCGGTCAACGTGCGCGTGCAAGGCCACCCGCTGTGGTCCGATGAGGTGACGGTACAGCTGGATGGCCTGCAAGCCCTGCGTTTGGGGATCAGCTTCGGGCAGTAACCACGAGCCAAACGTGTTCATGGCCAATCGATACCGCTACGGCTACCAGTAGCCCCGCCATGACCCAGTTGAACCCTTTGATCAGCCTGGGCTGCCTGACACGCTGGCCAAGCAGGCTGCCTATCACCACATAGCTGCCGGGGGCACCTGCCGCCAGTGCGGCCAGCCCCAGTGCCCAGATAAACAGGCTCATGCCCTGAATACCCTCGGCAGGAAACTGCAGCGTCGCGATGGGCAGTGTCGCGACCATGGCTTTAGGGTTGAGTAACTGCATCATCAGGCCATCACGAAAACTGAGCATGCGTGGTGCCGGGGCGTGGGTATCCAGGGTGGCATTGGCGCGGGCCACCTTGTAGGCCAGATACAGGATATAAGCGCAGCCGAGCGCGCTGAGCAGCACCAGGGAGTCTTGAGATATCCAGGCGGCTCCCGCCCACCCCAACACCAGCAAGTACAGCAGCATGGCCAGCCCCACGCCCAGGCAAAACCCCAGCGAGGTTTTACCCTGCCCGTTGATACCGACATTCAACCCCAACAGATTCACAGGCCCAGGCGTGTACATGACGCCCAGGGCATAGGCGACGATTGCTAACATGAGAAAACCTCTAGGTGGACGTGATGCTTAACGCGTGATGTCGCGTTGGTACTGGAAAGGGGTCATGCCATAGATGCGTTTGAAACGGCGGTTGAAGTGGCTCAAATCCGCAAAGCCGAAACGCAGCGCTATCTCGGTGAGTGGCGCGCCCTGGTCGAGCGCGGAGCGGGCGGCGTTCACGCGGCAATTGATCACGTATTGATGAGGGGTCATGCCGAACTGTTGGCGAAATAGCCTCAAAAAGTGGTACTTCGACAAATGCGCGGCTTGGCTGATGTCGTCCAGCGAGATATCTGCCTCAAGATGCTCATGAATATACGTTTTGGCGTGGCCCAACAGCGTGTCTGGGCGGTTGGTGCGTTGGCCAGTCACCATGTGCCCGCCAAGCTGAACCATGCGCTCGATCACGCGATACAGCGCGTTTTCCTGGTCGATGCAGCTGCCCGCTTGATGCGTGGTCAGGCGTGCGACTTCCTGTATCGCCTGGCGCAGCAGCGGGTCGTGAATGAGCGTACTCCGGGAACGAAACGGTGACGTTTGTGGGCGGCCAAGCAGCTCCTCGAACAGCGGCAACACTTGGTTGGGATGCACGTATACCATCACGTAGCCCAAAGCCTGCTCACCGCCAGCGTGGCCGTCATGAACCTCTTCTGGGTTGAACAGAATCACGTTGCCCGGTGGGCTACGATGAAACTGCCCGCCGCTGAAGAAATCCTGTCGCCCCGCCAGCGTCACCCCAAAGGCGTACTCCTCGTGGGCATGACGGTCATAGCTAAAATCCTCGATGGCCGCTTTCAAGACGGTCAGTGACGGCACATGATGATTTTTGAAAAACTCGAACTGGCTGCTGCCCATGCCAACCTCCTTGATCACATTCGGCCCATGGCGAGCTTACCCTGACCCGTTTCAGGATATGACGCGGGCGCCAGCGTGGCTTGTACATAATTGCTCAACGGCGGTGTCGGTGTATATTCACTAGACGGTACACAGTGGGCGGCATTCGCAAAACGCTGGCAAACGAGGAGGGCGCATGGCAAACCCCAACGTGGTGGTGATTACCGGCGGGAGTCGAGGCATTGGTGCCGAGACGGCTCGGTTGTTCGCCCGGCATGGCTACGATGTCTGCCTCAACTATGTCGAAAACGACGCGGCCGCCGAGCGTGTGCGCAGTGACATCCTCGCCCTGGGAGTGCGCTGCCTGGCCGTGAAGGCGGATGTGTCGAAAGCCGATGAGGTGGCGAACCTGTTTCGCCAGGTCGATCAGGAACTCGGCACGTTGACGGTGCTGGTCAACAACGCCGCCATTCTCAACACCCAGGCGCGGCTGGTGGATATCTCGCCGGAGCGTTTTGGCAACGTGCTGCAAAAGAACGTCATGAGCTGCTTTCTCTGCTGCAAGGAGGCCGTGCAGCGCATGTCTACCCGCCAGGGCGGCGCGGGCGGCAGTATCGTCAATGTTTCCTCCATGGCCGCCAAAAGCGGCTCGCCCAACGAGTACGTGGATTACGCCGCCTCGAAAGGAGCCGTGGATACCTTGACTCGGGGGTTGGCGCTGGAAGTCGCGGCCGAAGGCATCCGCGTGAATGCAGTGCGTCCCGGCCTCATCTACACCGAGATGCACGCACTCGGCGGTGAGCCTGCCCGCGTAGACCGCTTGAAGTCTCGCATCCCCCTGCAACGGGGTGGCCAGCCCTCCGAAGTGGCAGAAGCCATTGTCTGGCTGGCCAGTGACAAGTCATCCTTTGCCACCGGCACTTTATTGGATCTGGCGGGCGGCCTGTAACGCCCTGACCAGCCCCCCTTGGCTGCCCAGGCAGCGCTCAAAAAAAGGACACCCCATGTTTACCGGCCTGAGTGCGTTTCCGCTGACCCCCATGAACGAGCAGGGCATCAACGAGCAGGAGTTCATCCAGCTAGTGGCCCGGCTGGCCCACGCGAAGGTGGATTCCATCGGCGTGCTGGGCTCTACCGGCAGCTACGCTTATTTGAGCGTGGAGGAGCGGGCCCGCGTGGCCAGGCTGAGCGTGGAAAACGCTGCTGAGGTGCCGGTGGTGGTGGGCATTGGCGCGCTGCGCACCCGGGATGTACTGGCCAACGCCGAACATGCCCAGCAGGCCGGGGCAAGCGGCCTGTTGCTGGCGCCGGTGTCTTACCAGAAGCTCACCGATGACGACGTGTACAACCTGTTCAGTACCGTCAGCCGCGCCATCAGCGTGCCGCTGTGCGTGTACGACAACCCCGGCACCACCCACTTCACCTTCAGCGATGAGCTGCACGGGCGCATTGCCGAGTTGCCCCTGGTGCGCTCCATCAAGATTCCACCGGTGCCCAACGATCTGCACGAAGCCAGTGCCCGGGTGGCGCGGCTGCGGGCGCTGATTCCCGAGGACGTGACCATCGGCATCAGCGGCGACCCCGCCGCCGCCACGGGCCTGCTGGCCGGCTGCGAGGCATGGTACTCGGTGTTCGGTGGGCTCTACCCGGAACACGCGCTGGCGCTGACCCGCGCCGCCCAGGAGGGAGACACCGAACAGACCCTGGCCCACTCCAACGCGCTGGCAGCGCTATGGGCGCTTTACCATGAACATGGCGGCAGCCTGCGGGTGGCCGCGACCATGGCCGAACTCACTGGCCGCGTGAGCGCCCCCTGCCTGCCCCAGCCGCTGAATACCCTGCAAGGGCAGGCACGCCAGCAGGTGAAGGCGGTGATCGAGGCGCTGGGGCTTGGTTAAACCGCACCAAGCGGTTGGCATGGCAGGTGACAAACCGGACACGTGTCTCTGTGAGCGTAAAATGGCTCATTAGAAATGCTGTTAGTGTTCCCTGAAGTGTCGAAGCGTCGTTTTTAGTGGGCTCTCGGCTCGCAAGCGTTTATGGCCAACTCCATTTCTCACTAGCGAGCTAATTAAAAAAGTGTTCTAGCAGTGAGGCGCGCTTATTGCTTAGTGTTTTAAAGTAAGGGGGTAAAGATACGTAAAGATATTGGTTCTCATCTAAGATATTTTGCAAGTGTCTGTCGTTTATGGAGTTGATGATTTTTTACGTTTTTAGCGATGATTTTTGTAAGAGATTTGCCATGGGTTTTGTAAGATATTTGCTATCTGTTGCGTAAGACATCGCCCCGTAGCTTCGTAAGACATTGCCTACTCCGGTAAGCGTCCGATGCCCCCACCAATGGATAACTGAAATGGCGTCTTGCTAACGTGCTTTTTGCACGTTTATAGATGCCATTGCTTTTCACTTGCCAAAGCGCACCGCTGCGGAACTGATGAGAAATAATCGCCATGCTATACCTAAAAAAAAGTGTCAAAAGACGGCTGGCTGTGAGTTTGGGGGCCTGTGTTCTAATGCTGATCGCCGTGGGGGTGTTCGGGCTATATCATTTAAGTAAGATGAACGATGCCATTACGCGCACGTTCGAAGCCAACGTGCTGACGCTGGTCGATTTGGGAAAGGTGAACGAAGCGCTGCTCAGTACGAGAGTGAAAATCACCGCAGAACAACGCGACCGCAACCCGGCCTCCGCCGTGACGACACAGCAAGAAGTGGCCGAAAACGATGCGATTATCGATGCCGCTTGGAACGATTATTTCCCCCAGCGGGTGTCTGATGACGTAGAGCGTGGTATCGCCGAAGAATTCATCACGTCTCTGGCGGTGCTGCGTGCAGGGATCGACGAAATCAACGCAGCGATGGTCGGCAATGATTTTGATGCGGCACGCCGCATCGCCACCACGACGTTACGGGCAGCCTACCCGCAAGTGCTCGATGCGCTTCATTCGCTAATCGATATCAATAGTGCCCAAGCATCGGCCTCTCACCAGCAAACGTCCCATGAATACGTATGGACACGCAACATCGTCATTGGCGTGATTGCCGGGGCAGTGTTCGTGAGCGTTCTGCTGGCAATATGGTTGATCAAAGGCATCATGACACCGCTGGGCAAGGCGCAAGCGCTGGCCAACGCCATGGCGGAGGGCAAGCTGGACAACGACATCAATATCACCTGTAAAGATGAATTTGGCGACATGCTCAAGGCATTGAAGGCCATGGAGATGAAGGTCTCCCAGGTGGTGATGTCCGTTCGGCACAATGCCGAGTCGGTCAATGGGGCGGCTGAAGAGATTGCCCATGGCACCGAAGATCTGAGCAGCCGAACGCAGCAACAGGCCGCCAGCATCGAAGAGACCGCCGCCTCGATGGATGAAATCACTTCTACCGTTCGGCAGAACGCGGACAACGCCTCTGAAGCCGAAAAGCTCGTTTACGAAGTGACGCAACAAGCCAATGCAGGGGGTGAAATCGCCAGTAACGCGGTGAATGCAATGGAAGGCATCAATGCATCGAGCCGCAAGATTGCCGGTATCGTTGGCTTGATCGATGAAATCGCTTTCCAGACCAACTTATTGGCGCTCAATGCCTCGGTGGAAGCCGCTCGTGCAGGCGAGCAGGGCCGTGGCTTTGCGGTGGTAGCGGGCGAGGTACGTAACCTGGCGGGGCGCAGTGCCAACGCGGCGAAGGAGATCAAGCAACTGGTGGAAGAAAGCATCGATCTAGTCGGCAACGGGTCTACTCTCGTCAATCAGGCGGGCAAAGCGCTGGAAGACATTGTCAGCGGTGTTCAGCGTGTCTCCTTGTTGATGGGTGAAATCGCGACAGCCAGCCACGAGCAGTCTCAAGGGATCGATCAGGTCAACACGGCCATCGCTCAAATGGACAGTGTTACCCAGCTGAACGCAAGCCTGGTGGAAGAGTCCAGTGCGGCAGGCCATTCTCTCCAAATGCAAGCCGAAGCATTATTGAAAGAGGTCTCGTTCTTCAAGGGAGCAACCACTGGGCAGCATCAGGCTGCGCTGCCTGCTACCGCTCGACGCCATGACAGCCAGCCCAAGGCCACCCAGCGGTTGACCACGCACGTGCTCGGGAATCCCCACAACAAAGAAGAGTGGGCATCTTTCTAAGCCCATGAACCAAAAGCGCCCCCCGCCGGGGGCGCTTTTGGTCATGTGGCCATTGATGTGTCGCCGTGACTGTTTGTATGATGGTGTTTCTCTTCACGCCAAACAGAGGTAGTTGTCCAATGAACCATTGATGCCCGCCGTTGCAATGACGGCCAGTCTCCGTGAGCCCCTGACATAGGGGGAGTACTTGGCATCGCTGGAATTCATCATGACCACTACCCATCTCACCCTGCAGGGTGTTTCCTACGTTTTGCCGGATGGCAGACCGCTTTTCACTGACCTTCACCAGCAGTTCGATACGCAACCCACTGGGCTGGTGGGGCGCAACGGTGCGGGTAAAACGGTATTGGCCCGCATCCTCGCAGGGCTGTTAGAACCGACCACTGGCGTCTGCCAGCGTCCCAGTCGGGTACACTATCTTGCCCAGCAAGTGGCCGTGCCGAAAACGGCATCCGTTGCTGCGCTGGCCGGTATTCAGCCCACCCTGGAGGCGCTGGCACGCATCGAGGCGGGTAGTACGGCCATGGAGGATTTCGTGGCCGTGGAAGAGCGGTGGGACATGCCCCAGCGATTTCGCCATGCACTCGAGCGCAACGGCCTGGATCATCTCGAAGCGACCACACCGGCCAGCGTACTAAGCGGTGGCGAGGCCATGCGGGTTGCCTTAATGGGCGCCATGCTCTCCAATGCCGACTTTTTGATACTCGATGAGCCAAGCAATCATCTCGACCGACCCAGCCGCCAGGCGCTTATCGAACAACTGCAGCGCTGGTCGCGTGGGCTGATCGTGGTCAGTCATGATCGGCAACTGCTGTATACCCTGGAACGTATCGTAGAACTGGCCCCCACAGGGCTGCGTAGTTATGGCGGTAACTACACCTTCTATGCCGAGGCGAAAGCACACGAGCAGCAAAGCGCCATTGACCAACTCAATAGGCACAAGCTGGAGCGCCAACGCCAAGAAAGGGCGATGCGCAAGCAGCGTGAACGCCAGGAAAAACGCCAGGCCCGAGGAAATCGGCAGGGCAAGGAAGCCAATCAGGCCAGGGTGATTCTGGATGGCCAGCAAGAGCGCAGCCAAAACGCACTGGGCGCGCTGCGCCAGCAATACACGGCCAGCCGTGAACAGCTCAACCAGCAGGTGAGAGAAGCCGCCAGGCACGTTGAAAGCGCGGCGCATATCACCCTGCATGAGCTACCCATCCCCCAAGTCGCACAGCGCCGCTTGGTCACTCTGGAAAACGCCGAGCTACCTTTCGTTACAGGCGCGACGCGTTATATCAGCCTGCTGCTGCAAGGGCGGCAGCGTTTGGGTATCGTGGGCTCCAACGGCTGTGGTAAATCGACACTGCTGCGCATGCTGGCAGGTCAGATCGAAGCCGTGTCTGGAACCTGCAAGGTAACAGCTGAAAGTGCCTACCTCGACCAGCGTCTGGCAAATCTTGAGCCGCATAAAACCTTGCTTGAACAGCTGCAGGAGACGAACCGCTCGACAACAGAAGGCACACTGCGCATGCGACTGGCCCAGTTGGGCCTGGATGCGCAGAAAATCACCCAGCCCAGCGGGCATCTCAGTGGCGGCGAGCGCCTGAAAGGCGCGCTGGCCTGTATCCTCTACGCCGACTCGCCGCCATCACTACTGCTGCTCGACGAGCCCAGCAACCACCTCGACCTTCCCTCCGCCCAGGCGCTGGAAACCCTGTTACGGAGCTATCAAGGCGCTTTGGTGGTGGTCTCTCATGACGATGCGTTTCTGGAGGAATTGGCACTGACTGACCGCCTCAAGGCAACCCGACAAGGCTGGTGCCTGGAGCCTGAGCAACTTTGACTGCTTATGCTTGCACCGGTTTCTCCACGCTCTCCGCTTTGCCAGGCTGAGCGCGCCTGGCATTCGCCAAAGGTTCGCAGGCTCAGTATCATAAGCGGCCTACACCAACTCAAAGAAGCCACTGCTCATGTCTTGCCCACCGTGCCCCCGCTGCCAATCCGAATTCGTCTACCAGGACCAACGCCTGTTCATCTGCCCCGAATGCGCCCACGAATGGAACCCTGAAGAAGCCGCCGCCGAAGAGGCCGTGAACGTTGCCGATGCCCACGGCACGCCGCTGGCCGAAGGCGACAAGGTCACGCTGATCAAGGATCTCAAGGTGAAAGGTAGCTCTCTGGTGCTCAAGATCGGCACCAAGGCCGTCATCAAGCGGCTAAAAGAGGGCAAAGACCACCAGCTGGACTGCAAGGTAGACGGCGCAGGCGACATGATAGTGACCGCGCAGTTTGTGAAGAAGGCTTGATGAAGCATTATGTGCTCTAAGCTGTACAGGTTGGCGTGCGGTCGCTAAACTTGTACCGTGAATGGTACAAGTGAGGTGTGTATGAAAATCGTGTCTTTTACAGAAGCGAGGAATGGCTTGAAAGCCGTGCTGGATGGCGTTGTGAATGATGCAGACACCACCGTGATCACGCGCAGGGATGCTGAAGATGCCGTTGTGATGTCACTGGATTATTACAATAGCCTCATGGAAACAGTGCACCTGCTTCGTTCACCTGGTAATGCTGAGCATCTTTACCGCTCAATAGCGCAATACCGTGCTGGCCAGACAAGCGCACGAGCGTTAATGGATGAGTAGCCAACGGCTATTGTGCTGGACAGATGAGGCCTGGAACGACTACGTCTATTGGCAAGGTCAGGATAAGAAAACCCTCAAGCGCATCAACAAGCTGATCAACGATGTAAAGCGCTCTCCCTTTGAGGGAATCGGTAAGCCAGAGCCCTTAAAAGAAAATCTGGCGGGCTTTTGGTCTCGACGCATCGATGACACCAATCGGCTTGTTTACGCAGTCGATCAACATGCCATCACGGTCATTTCATGCCGCTATCACTATTAGCCTGAAACTGACCTTGCCTCTGGGAGTCAGTCCGCCTTGCGGGAGGTGGCTTTAGCCCGCGACCATGCTAGCCGCCAGGCCGCCTTCAGTACCATGGCGCTTGCCCAACTGCCCATCCAGGCGACACCACCAGGAACTGGCGTGATGAAGCGAACACTCACTACCGACGATCTGCCCGCGTTAATGACCGGCATCATGGCGACCCTGGCGGCGATAGGTATTGCTCGCTTCGCCTATACGCCGCTATTGCCTGCGATCATTCAGCAAGGGTGGTTTACCGCAAGCCAGGGTGCTTACCTGGGGGCGGCCAACCTGTTGGGGTATTTTATCGGCGCGCTTGCCGCCCACTCACTGAGCGAGCGTTTTGCGCCGCGCTGGGTGTTGGCGGCAAGCTTTGCGGGTATCGGGCTCAGCTTCCTGCTTTGCGCCGGGGCGGGTGGTTTTCACTGGTTCTTCTTCTGGCGGCTGGTCTCGGGGGTAGGCGGGGGGATCTTGATGGTCGTGGGCCCCTCGCTGGCGCTGGCGGCCACGCCCCCGGAAAGGCGAACCCGTGTCGGTGCCCTGGTGTTTACCGGTATCGGGTTTGGAGCGCTGCTTTCCGCCCTCGTGGTGCCGTCACTGCTCGGGGTAAGCCTCTCGCTCACCTGGGGTGCGCTGGGGCTGCTCTGTTTGGCGGCTGGCCTGTCGTGCGACTGGGGCGTTGCGCGCTTGCCCTCACGCCCTGTGACAAGCCCTGTAGCAAACCCGGTGGGTAATAGCCCCGTTGGGTATGCGGGGGTAAAGTGGGTGGTGGTGCTGGTCATCGGCGCTTACGCGCTGGATGCGGTGGGGTTCGTGCCCCACACCGTGTTCTGGGTGGACTACCTCGCCAGGGAGCATGCCCTGGGCCATCAAGCCGCTTCCCTGCAATGGGGAATCTTCGGGCTGGGTGCCCTGTGCGGGCCGTTCATGGTGGGGGCGCTGGCCCAGCGCGTGGGGTGGCAAGGGGGCTTGATGATCGCCTTTACGGCCAAGGCCGCTGCCGTCATGCTCCCGGTGTTCTCGCTTGCCCTGCTCAGCCAGTCGGTTTCCTCGTTCATGGTGGGGGCGATGATTCCCGGCATCGTGGCCCTTACCTCTGGCCGCCTGGCCGAGCTGGTCGGGCCCACCGCCCACAAGCAGCTCTGGGGGCGAGCCACGGCCGCTTTCGCCGCCGCCCAGGCAGGGGCAGGCTATGCCATGTCGGCGCTGTTTGGCATGTGGGGCAGCTACACGCCGCTCTTCATCATCAGCGGCATGGCGCTTGCCCTTGGCTTGTTGCTGGTACTGATGAGCCGAGGCGTTCAGCACCGCCGCACACATCCTTCTGCCCAATAACCTAACAAGCACTATTCAGACAAAGGGAGGCCACCATGGAACTCTACCTGAACGCAACATCCCCCTATGCGCGGCTGGTGCGCATCGTGTTACTGGAAAAAGGCCTGATGGACGCCGTGACGCTCAAGTGGTGCGACCCCTGGGCCGACGATGCCGACCTTCTGAAGGCCAACCCCGCCGGGCGCATCCCCGCACTGGTAACGGAGGAGGGCACCACGCTCAGCGAATCCATGCTGATTGCCATGTACCTGGACAGCCTGGACAATGGAAAGCCCAACCCGCCCATGCTGCCCACCCCGTTGAGTGACGTACTGCACCTGGCAGGCCTGGGCCAAAACCTCATGGATGCCGCATTCACCACCGTGATTGCCCGCAAGCACTATGGCCAAGAGATCGACCAAAGCGAGCTGGGCCAACGCCGGGCAAGGGCCATGCAGCGGCTGTTGGAGCAACTGAATAGCGAGCTGAGCGGCAACCCCACGGCCGCATCGATCCACCTGGGCGACATCGCCATCGCCGTCGCGCTGGAATACCTCGCCTTCCGGCTGCCAGAAATACGCTGGAAAGAAGCGCACCCCCAGCTTGCCGCGTGGCATGCGGCCCTAACAGCGCGGGCAAGCTTCCAGCAAACCACCTTCACCTAGCCCCCCGTGGGAGGCCGCTTCAGCCCGCGACCACCTCCCCCATAGGTGAACCAGCCCTGTGGGAGGTGGCTTCAGCCCGCGACCAACTCCCCCAAAAGGTGAACCCGCCCCGTGGGAGGCGGCTTCAGCCCGCGACCACCTCCCCCAGAGGTGAGCCATCCCCGTGGGAGGTGGCTTCAGCCCGCGACCAACCCCCCCAGGGTTGAACCCGCCCCGTGGGAGGCGGCTTCAGCCCGCGACCACCTCCCCCAGGGTTGAACCCGCCCTGTGGGAGGTGGCTTTAGCCCGCGACCATTCCAGCACCCAGCCAGCCAAGGGAAAAAAGTGAACAACAAAGCCATCACCATTGCACTCGCCCAACTGCCCATCAGCAAAGCAGCGGTAGACGACAACCTGCAAACGCACCTGGGCTACGTGGAACGCGCCGCAGCGCTAGGGGCCAACGTGGTGGCCTTTCCCGAACTCTCGCTGACCGGCTACGAGCTGGCGCTACTCAGCCAACTGGCCATGCCCCGCGACGATACAATCTTTGCCGCCCTCACTGCCGCTGCCGTAGCCGCCAGCATAGTGGTGATCGCAGGCTGCCCACTGCACAACCCCAACGGCAAACCCTACATCGCAGCGGTGATCTACTTCCCCAACGGTGAACACACTTTCTACCTGAAACAGCACCTGCACGAAGGGGAAGAGGTTTACTGTACCCCCGGTTGTGGTAGTGGCCTGATCGACATCAGCGGCACCCGCATCGCCCTGGCCGTGTGCGCCGACTTCACCCACCCAAGCCACGCCGCCACCGCCGCCGCGCAGCAGGCGGACGTTTACCTCGCCAGCGCGCTGATCTCCCCAGGCGGCTATGCCTACGATGCCGAGCTGCTCGCCGCCATCGCAAAACGCCACCAACTTCCGGTACTGCTCGCCAACCACATTTCCACCACAGGCGGCTGGCAAACCTGCGGCAATAGCGGCGGCTGGAACGCTGCAGGTGAGCTAGCGGTAAGCGCCAATGGCACTCAGCCCTGCCTGGTGCTGTGTCGTATTCACCAGGGTGCCATAAGCGCTAGCGTGGAAGTGATGACTCACCATCCTTCCAAAGCATCCATTATCGACTAAAAACTAAGCTTTCGAGGTAGGCTTAACCCATGTTTGCTGCTAGGCTCAAAGTATTAGAGCGAATAACGCCGCAGGGACAACACGATGCAGAATGCCCGCATAACGCTTCACCCTACCAACAAGCGCATGCAAGTGCAGGTGGACGGCATTCTGCTAGCCGACTCTAGCAATACGCTTGAACTTCGCGAACACGGCTATCCGCCGCGCTACTACTTCCCACGTGACGACGTGCGTATGGACTTACTTACCACTTCGGAAACGACCACTTACTGCCCGTTTAAAGGGCATGCGGTGTATTTTTCGCTGGGTGAGCGGCGGGATATTGCTTGGAGTTATGAGGAGCCGATTGAGGGGGGGGAGGCTATAGCGGGTAGGGTTGCGTTTTATGAGGAAGTAAGCGAATGACGCCTTTCGATCCAAAGCGGTTACCGGTAAATGCAGTGAGCGCGAATGTTGGACATGCTGTCTAGTTAAAATTAATTTTTTTGCCTGCAATAATCGCATTTCGTAGGCTAGATCTGCTGGATAAACGTGCTGGCACGTTTATCAAATCATAAAGTAGGAAGTTTTATCCCTTTTATACCAACAATTCACCATAGTAACGGAGATATCGTAAATGCCAAATGTAGTTTTTTTTAGTTTTAAAGAAGAAGATCGTGGGGTGGTTTTGACGATCAAAGGCCGTGCTGTAAATCCAAATTATAGTGCATTGAGTTTTCGAGTACGTGATCTACTGAAGCGCTGGAAAACAGAAAATGAAAGCGTAATTAAGCAAGCCATTTCAAAAAGTATAACTGGTACATCTAGGACTATCGTCTTTGTAGGTTCTGACACGTGGAAAAGTTACTGGGTCCCACATGAGGTGCAGATGACATTAGACCGAGACAAACCAGTTTACGCGATTAGGCTTAATGGTATTCAGGGTGCCATTCCTCGTTGTCTTACAGACAACGGCATAACAGTTCATGCATGGAGTGAAGCTAAACTGCAGGAACTGGCTACGAAATAGGAGGCTTCCCCGTGGAGCATAAAGATTACCCCGGGCTCTATCGAGCTGCAGACAGGGCCTCTGTAGAAGCACAGTCCGCATACCTTCGCTCTTTTAAGTGGCACATGGTTACTTTGATAACGGGTGCTGCTCTTGCAGTTAACCCAGCTCCCCATGCAGTGTACTCACTTGTCAATGCAGCCGTTTTTCTGGCCGCTCTTGGAATCTCGGTTTTAATTGCCTCAAAACGCTATGAAAAATCTTGGTACAGTGCCCGCGCTGTTGCAGAGTCTGTTAAAACGGCTACATGGCGCTATATGATGCGTGCTGACCCCTTCTTGGACGCAAGTTCCGTCAATGAGGTAAATAACGTTCTGCGAAAGATGCTAGAAGGAATACTCTCGTCTAATAACCAGATTGGTGACCTTCTGGGCGGAGACGATTGTGCCCGAGATCAAATAACCGATTTCATGAGAGATACAAGAGCAAAAACCATTGAAGAAAGGCGGCAGCTTTATCTTTCTAGCCGTATTGATGAACAACGCAAGTGGTATGCCACCAAATCAAAATGCAATAAATCAAAGAGCACCCAGTATTTTGTACTCCTTGTAGTTCTTCAGTCAGTTGCTGTGGCGTTGGTTTTAAGTAGAATCGCTTTTCCTGATTGGGAGGTTTGGCCAACGGAAGTTTTTGTTGTTGCTGCTGGCTCTGTAACTGCATGGATGCAACTAAAGAGATTTCAAGAGATCGGCACTGCATATGCATTAACTGCCCATGAAATAGGGATTATTAGAACAAAGATTGCCGAACCTGAGACAGATGAGCTTTTCTCTGATTTTGTGAGAGATGCTGAAAACGCTTTTTCTCGCGAGCATACTCAGTGGATTGCTAAAGTTGAGGTGTAGTTATAAAAAACACTTAGAGCCTGAAGCGGGGTTGCTAAAGTATAGTATAGGTGATTCCGTCCATTGGAGTACTGTGCTGCAGGCTAGTATTTTCAACACTACTAGCTGAATGCATTTATTTTATATATCATATGCGTGGGATAGTTTTCTAGTTTAGATCTTGTGCTAATGTTGATGCAGCTTATAATCTATAAAGTTGTTCGGCTAATGTCTGTTATAAGATTCATATGTTTAGAACTTGGTAAATCTAAAGGGGTGTCAAGATGAGTGAGTTGAATGGATTTTATGCGTATCCATCGCAGCCAGCCGAGTTAGGGCAATGCATAGAAAAGGCAGCTGATGAATATAATCGATCACAGTCGAAAGTTCATGTAAATACGTGGACTCAACTTGATGTAATTGGGCAGTTTATTTCCACAAAAGTTTTGAAAGCAATAGATGATGCCGATTTTCTTATTGCAGATATAACTAATTTGAATTTTAATGTTACTTATGAAATAGGCTATGCAGTTGGAAAGTCAAAAAGAGTGTTGTTAACTAAAAATAAAAGCGTAGAGAGTGATGAGTTGTTGGCAGATAAAGTGGGCATATTCGATACTCTAGGTTTTAGGGAGTATCAAAACTCTCAAGAGCTTAAGGAACCGCTGATCAATTCGTCTCTGAGCGGCTAAAGCACTCAGGGCGGCATATTCACCGCGTCAACGGTCACTTTCTGGCCACGGAAGGTAGCCTTTTTACCCTGGCAGCCTGGTTATCCAGCTGCCAGGCCAGATTCAAGACACACTGGCCCCGTCAGCATGGCCCTGGCATCGTCCAGCCAGCACCAAATTGCCGAGGGCGAACAGGGTGAACAGCTGCGCCTGGTTCCTGGCCAGCCCCTTGTAGCGCACCTTCCGGTAGCCGAAGAGGTTCTTGATGACATGAAACGGGTGCTCGACCTTGGCGCGGATGCTGGCCTTGGCCTTCTCGAATTCCAGCAGCAGCGCTTTCATGGGACTGTCTTCCATCTTCTTGATGGGGCCGCGCTTGGCGGCAACACAGCAGCGGGAGTCCGGGGCATCCTTCTCTTCGTCCAGGTACTTCCACATGCCGGTGTAGCCCGCGTCGCCGTATACCCGCTTGTCATCCTCCCGGACCAGAGCGCCGGTCATGGTGACATCGGCGACGTTGGCCGACGTGGCGGCGACACTGTGGGTCAGTCCGGTGACCGCATCGACACCGATATGGGCCTTCATACCGAAGTAATACTGCTTGCCCTTCCGGGTCTGCTTCATCTCCGGATCGCGCTGCCTGGCCTTGTTCCTGGTGGAGGGGGCCGCCGCCACAATGGTGGCGTCGACGATGGTGCCCTCGCGCATGAACAGGCCCTGCTCGGCCAGGTGGGCGTTGATTTCCTCGAAGATCCGCTGGGTCAGGGCATGCTGCTCCAGCAGGTGACGGAAGCGCAGCAGCGTGGTCGCATCCGGCACACTCTCGATGGCCAGATCGATACCGATGAAGTCACGCATGGCCTGGCTGTCGTAGATGGCATCCTCCAGCGCTTCATCGGCCAGGGCATACCACTGCTGCAGAAAGTAAATGCGCAGCATGCGCTCCAGGCCAATGGGTGGTCGGCCTCGCTTGCCCGCTGAATTCGGGAAGTAGGACGGCGACAGTGCTGCGATCAGCCGTTGCCACGGCACCAGCTTCTCCATCCTGGCAAGAAACCGCTCGCGGCGGGTGACCTTCTTCTTGTTCTGGTGCTCAGCCTGGGCGAATGAGATCTGTTTCATCGGAGTGGCTCTGTCAGCGGGTGTTGGACGACAGGTCAGATTTTACCTCGTCGGTGGCTATGAGGCAGCTCCGACGGGATTTATGCAGCGTTTCCTTAAAAGATTTATTTTGGAAGCTCCCAAAATATCGCCTTTAGAAATTTCATCGTTAATCAATCGTCAAGCACCAGTTTATTTGTTAGAAACACCTCATAAAACAGATTGGTCTGGTCGTATAATTTCTCGGATTAAAAAATCTGGCTATATTTTCCGGAATTTTGATCCAAACGAACAGCCACGCTTGTCTGCTTATGATGCAATAAATCAAGTCGCTTCTTCCTACGGAATAATAGTCCCTCTTTTATCCAAAAGCTCAGCTGGCAATGTTATTCATAACATGCGAGCAGCATTTATAGCAGGGTTGTCAGAAGGAATGAATAAAGCATTTCGCATACTGCAAAGTGGTGATGACCCTGTACCATTGGATTATAGGGATTTTGTGAGTGTAACTTATCATCCTGATGATGTTAATTTGCACATTGCTGACTTTGCTAGTGACGTTGCTAGAGCGTTTCAAGAAAAAACAGAGGAACAAAAATTACCTGAAAGGTCTTTTTTGAAAAATTTAAATTTAGGCTCTTCATCAGCGGAAAATGAAATGCGTGATTTGAACGCATATTATTTGGAAACTGACCAATACCTTAAAGCTTTACGTGGTGAAGCTCATCTTGTCATTGGTAGAAAGGGGTCTGGAAAATCAGCTATTTTTTTGCAAATAAGAGATATTGAGAGAGATAGAAATAGAAGCAAAAATATAGTTTTAGATTTAAAGCCGGATGGTTACAAACTGATAAAATTTAAAGAGAGGATTCTTAAGTTTTTAGAGGAAGGGACTTATTTGCATACGATTACCGCGTTTTGGGAATATGTGTTGCTCCTTGAGATTTGTTATAAAATACTAGAAAAGGATAAAAAAAGGCATATTCATGATCACCTTCTTTACGACGGGTATAGAGCCTTAGCAAATATATACAATGTTGAGGACTATGATTCAGATGGCGATTTTTCTGAACGTATGTCGCAGTTAATGGAGAAAATATATTCAGAGTATGAGTCGATGCATTCAGGGAGAGAAAAAGTTAGCCTGTCTTCATCAGATCTTACGCAGTTAATATATAAGCATGATGTAAAGGCTCTGCGTCAAGAGTTACTTCGCTATATGGAGCACAAAGGAACTCTTTGGCTTTTATTTGATAATATTGATAATGGCTGGCCTACGTCTGGTTTGGAACATAATGATCTACTAATAATACGCGCTTTGATTGAGGCGACAAGAAAAATTGAACGAGTATTTGGAAAAAAAGATCTCGATATTAAAACGGCAGTTTTTCTGAGAAATGACGTCTATGAACTGCTTGTACAAGAAACAGCTGATAGAGGAAAAGAAGCAAGTGTTTTATTAGACTGGACAGACCCTGACTTGCTTAGGGAAACGCTGCATAAATCCCGTCGGAGCTGCCTCATAGCCACCGACGAGGTAAAATCTGACCTGTCGTCCAACACCCGCTGACAGAGCCACTCCGATGAAACAGATCTCATTCGCCCAGGCTGAGCACCAGAACAAGAAGAAGGTCACCCGCCGCGAGCGGTTTCTTGCCAGGATGGAGAAGCTGGTGCCGTGGCAACGGCTGATCGCAGCACTGTCGCCGTCCTACTTCCCGAATTCAGCGGGCAAGCGAGGCCGACCACCCATTGGCCTGGAGCGCATGCTGCGCATTTACTTTCTGCAGCAGTGGTATGCCCTGGCCGATGAAGCGCTGGAGGATGCCATCTACGACAGCCAGGCCATGCGTGACTTCATCGGTATCGATCTGGCCATCGAGAGTGTGCCGGATGCGACCACGCTGCTGCGCTTCCGTCACCTGCTGGAGCAGCATGCCCTGACCCAGCGGATCTTCGAGGAAATCAACGCCCACCTGGCCGAGCAGGGCCTGTTCATGCGCGAGGGCACCATCGTCGACGCCACCATTGTGGCGGCGGCCCCCTCCACCAGGAACAAGGCCAGGCAGCGCGATCCGGAGATGAAGCAGACCCGGAAGGGCAAGCAGTATTACTTCGGTATGAAGGCCCATATCGGTGTCGATGCGGTCACCGGACTGACCCACAGTGTCGCCGCCACGTCGGCCAACGTCGCCGATGTCACCATGACCGGCGCTCTGGTCCGGGAGGATGACAAGCGGGTATACGGCGACGCGGGCTACACCGGCATGTGGAAGTACCTGGACGAAGAGAAGGATGCCCCGGACTCCCGCTGCTGTGTTGCCGCCAAGCGCGGCCCCATCAAGAAGATGGAAGACAGTCCCATGAAAGCGCTGCTGCTGGAATTCGAGAAGGCCAAGGCCAGCATCCGCGCCAAGGTCGAGCACCCGTTTCATGTCATCAAGAACCTCTTCGGCTACCGGAAGGTGCGCTACAAGGGGCTGGCCAGGAACCAGGCGCAGCTGTTCACCCTGTTCGCCCTCGGCAATTTGGTGCTGGCTGGACGATGCCAGGGCCATGCTGACGGGGCCAGTGTGTCTTGAATCTGGCCTGGCAGCTGGATAACCAGGCTGCCAGGGTAAAAAGGCTACCTTCCGTGGCCAGAAAGTGACCGTTGACGCGGTGAATATGCCGCCCTGAGTGCTTTAGCCGCTCAGAGACGAATTGATCAGCGGTTCCTTAGAGAGTTGGTAAGGTTGCGAATTATTGCAAATGGATTGGATGATGAAACTGAATTTTTAGAAGCTTGGTTAAAAATAATTGTAAGTCATTATAAAGGTGAAGAGTCATCTCAGTATTTTATAGAAAGGTCACTAATGAGACCAAGATTTTTGCTAAACTTAATCAATCACTGTAAGAGCTTTGCTATTAACTTGAATCATGAGATAATATCCGAGTCCGATATTGAAAAGGGGTTGTCGGCCTACGCATCGGATCTTCTTAGAGACATTGGTTACGAGCTAAGGGATATTGCGCCTGAGTCTGAAAATGTTCTTTATACTTTTATTGGGTGTGAACCAGAACTAAATGAGTCAGATGTATTAGGTTTGATTGCAGAAGGCTCTGAGCCAGGAGAAGTTACGATAAAGATTTTTCAGCTTTTGCTTTGGTACGGGTTCCTTGGGCTTAAGATTAATTCTGATGATCCAAAGTTTATTTATGATTTTAGCTATAATAAAACCTTGATGGATGGGGTTAAGAAAAAATCAAATAACTGTGTTATTTGTATAAATCAAGCGTTTTGGCCGGCGCTTATGATTAAGGTATAGTTATTGAATAATCAAAATAGATTTTATAATTATCTGCAAATTAGATGTGAATTAAATTTTTGATTGTTGACATGAAGATAATTGCTGAGGAATTGGAAGTCACATGGAGTACGCATGCTGGTTTTAGTTCATTTATATACCTGCTGACCTTCATCGAAGTACTCTCATTGAGTAGTTTAATACCCGCGTTTAGCTAAAAACTAAGCGGGTCATTTGTGGATTGTGCTTGTATTAACTAGCTGGCGTGTTTAAGTTATATTTCAAGTAATCATGTTGGTAAAGTTTTGATGATAGAGAATTTTCCTATATGGTGTTTGGTTGCCCTGGTTTTAAATTTTTCCTGATTGAAAATGTGTTTTATTTTTTTAAAAATTAACAGGAGCTTTTTGAACGACATGATTTTCTCTAGTGAAGATGAAAAAATAGCCGTGCAGTATTTTTCTAGATTAACCAACACTGTTGGGGCAGTAGGTTTTGCTTTAGTGTTTTCCATGCTTTCGTTGTCTGAATTTTATGCTTGGTTTGCATTTTTTGTATTTTTTGTATGGTGCTTTTCACAAGCTCAACAATATAGAAAGATGCTTAAACGAGTTTCGCCAAATGCTAGGCCAAGTTTTTGGATTTTTATTAAGCATGGATGGTTATGCCTCTTATCACTAGCTCTAATGATTTCGGTAGCTATAGGCCTTGTCACACAAGATTCTTTTTTTGGATTTGCGTTATAATATTGTATAAAATTTATTACTAAAGGTTTATGTTTACCTAACCCCACTAACCCCACTAACCCTAACAACCTCCCTCACCACCGCCTCATTCAACACCCCGCGTTTGGCTTCCACCATCGTGAGCCATTCGCGGGCGCGGGTGATGCCGGTGTACACCAGCTCGCGGGTCAGAATCGGGTTCAGCGTGGGCGGCAACAGCAGGGCAGTGTGCAAGAACTCCGAGCCTTGGGATTTGTGCACCGTCATCGCAAACACGGTTTCCACTGCGTGCAGGCGAGAAGGCAGCACCCAGCGGATGGGTTTGTCGGTGCCGCTGTCGGCACTTGATGAAGGAAAGGCGACGCGCAACAAGCGTTGCTGTGGTTTGCGCGGGTCGGGTACGGCCAGGGTGATGCCGATATCGCCGTTCATCAGTTTCAGGCCGTAGTCGTTTTGGGTGACCAGTACCGGGCGGCCCTCAAACCAGCCTTTCTCCAGCGTGTAGTCGCTGCCGAACAGCAGCTTTTCGCGGCGCAGCGTGCTGGCGATGCGCTGGTTCAAGCCTTCAACCCCCCAAGGCCCTTTGCGCAGCGCGCACAGCAGTTGGAAGTGGCTGTAGGCGCTGAGTACTTCGCTGGCCCAGGCGTTGTAGACGGCGGGGCTCTCCTCGAAGGATTCCCCCCGTGGGCGCTGTGCTTGCAGCACCTTGAGGTAGTGGCGGTAGCCCGTGGGCGGGGCGATGGGCTGGCCCTGGTGGTCGGTGCGGCCTTCGCCGTTGCCTGCAAAGCCGCTGGGGCTGCCGTGAATTACCAGCTTATCCAGCGCGGCGTCGTCACTCATCACCAAATGGTGAATATCCGGGTAGCCGTGGCGCAGCACGGCGGTGACGGCCTGCTGCTTTTCCCGTTCGGTTTGGGCATGGCCCGGCTGGTTGATGGCCTTGGCGAGCTGGCCGATTCCGCTGTGTTCATTGAAGCGGTGGCTGACCCGCAGCATGGTAATGGCCTGGTCTAGCGGTTGGCCTGCGGGATCGATGAACTCTGCGGGCAACGGCTGGCCGGTGGCCTGGGCCAGCCATTCGGCGGTGGCCGGGGTGTAGTGGGCGGCTTCCGCGCGGCGGCACAGGTCGCCGAGTACCGAACCGGCCTCTACCGAGGCGAGCTGGTCTTTGTCCCCCAGCAGTATGCACTGGGCATGGGCGGGCAGGGCGCTGAGGGTGGCGGCCATCATTTCGATATCCACCATCGAGGCTTCGTCGATCACCAGTACGTCCAGGGCCAGCGGGTTGGCGGCGCTGTGGCGGAAGTGGCGGGTGTCGGGGCGTGCGCCGAGTAGTCTATGCAGAGTGGTGACTTCTGTGGGGATGGTGGCTGATAGTTGTTCTGTGGGTGAATCATCGCGAGCTGAAGCTCCCTCCCACAAGGCTTTCTCCTTTAGAGCACCTTCTGACAAAGCTTCATCCTGCATGGCTTTATCACCTCCAGCTTCTTCCCTCTTGGCTCCTTTCAGCAACATGGTGAGGTCGGTGAAGGGGAGTTTGGCGACTTGCCCGGCGATGGATTCGTTCAAGCGGGCGGCGGCTTTGCCGGTGGGGGCGGCCAGGCGGATGCGCAGCGGCTGGCTGGGGTGCTGGGCCAGTTGCAGGGTTTGCAGCAGGGCGAGCAGGCGCACCACGGTGGTGGTTTTGCCGGTGCCGGGGCCGCCGGTAATGATGCCGAAGCGGCTGCGGGCGGCCAGGGCGCAGGCGGTTTTTTGCCAGTCCAGGGCGTTGCTTGGCTTGAACAGAATGCTCAGGGCTTGGGGGAGTAACCCAGGGTGACTGGCGTCACCCATCGCCCAATGAATTGGCCTCCCACTTTGGCTTTCTGAGCCTGTGCCTTCCAGGCGGGCGGCGATGTGTTGGTGCAGGCTTTGCTCGTACTGCCAGTAGCGCCGCAGGTAGAGCCGGGTGCTGGGCGTGCCGCTGGCTGAGTGAGTGGTTACTACTACCAGCGGCGTGTTGCCGGGGCCTTCGCTGGTGAGCAGCGGGTGGTGCAGGGCGGCTTGCCATTCGCTGAGCGTGAGCGTGGCCAGCACGTCGCTGGGTAGCGGCGGCGGGTCGGTGAGGTCGTCGCCTTCGGGCGGTAGCGAAAGGGCGAAATCCGGCGCGTTGAGCGTGGCGTTGAGGTCCAGACACACGTGGCCCCGGCCTAGCTGGTGGCTGGCCAGCGCGGCGGCCAGTAGCAGCAGCGTGGGCGCATCCGGTGCTTCGCTGGCGAGAAAACGCACTAGGGCGCGGTCCAGGTCCCGCAGCCAGCCGCGTGCTACCCAGCGTTCGCATAGGGCCAGCAGTTCCGGGGTGCTGCTGAGTGCAGGGTGAGCGCTGGCGGTGGGCGCATCGCCGAACATGTCGAAGGTGTGGGTGTCGTGCTGGCGGCTCATGCCGTGGCCTCCTGCTGGGTGGCGTGGGGCTCGCCTGCAAACAGGCTGTCCAGGGCTTCGATGAGTTCAACCGGGGCGGGTTCGCCCACTACGCCACGCCCAGGGCTGCGGCTGCCGCGCAGGAATACCGTCATCGAACCGCCCAAGTGCTGGTGCGGGTCGTAATCCGGCAGGCGCGCTTTGAGCAGCCGGTGCATGGCGAGCAGGTAGAGCGCAGCCTGCAGGTCGTAGCGTTTGGCGAGCAGCGCGTGGCGCAGGGCCTCGGGTTCGTAGGCGCTGTCGTTGGGGCCCAGGTAGTTCGATTTCCAGTCCAGCACGTAGAAGCGCCCCTGGTGCTCGAAGGCCAGGTCGATGAAGCCTTTCAGCATGCCGTTGAGGGTGTCGGCATCCAGCGCGGGGCGCTCGATGCCTGGCAGTAAGTGCTTGCTCACCAGCGCGTCGATGGCCTGGGTGTTCACCCGCTTGGCGGCAAACCAGAACTCCAGCTCTACCTGGTAGCTTTCCAGCTCATTCAGCGCCACGCTTTTCGGGGTGGGCGCGGCCAGCGGTAGCGGCGTGGTGAGCAGGGCGCTTAGCCAGCCCGCCAGCGGCTCTTGCCATGCTTGCCAGCCGCGTAGCTGCACCCGCCGCCACAGCATGTCGTTGAGCGCGTCTCTATCCTTTGCGGCAGCATCGAAACCTTGCTTGCCCGCCCACTCCAGCAGCCCGTGTAGAAAGGTGCCGGGGCCGGGGCCACGGGGGAATTTGTGCAGGTGATACGCTTCCGGTTGGGATCGTTCTTGAGATAGTTCTTGAGATAGTTCTTGAGGTTCATCCAGCACTTCGAAGGCGGTGGCTTCCTGGGCGGTGGTGGGCTCCAGCGGTGGCAGCACCGGGGCGGTGAGCGTGCCGGAAAGCCGCAGCGCGGAGTAGCTGGCAATCCACCAGTGCTCTTTGGCCGGGCGCGTGGGCGTGCGGGCGTGGCCCAGGGCGCTGCTTTCCGCCACGGACGTCACGCGATCAGCGGTGGGCTCGGGCGGCGTGCCGAGGTGGATGTCGCTGCCTTCCACCAGGGCATCGAGCGCCTTGGGGAGTGCATCGGGGGAAAGGGTGCTGCCACCGGTCAACAGATAGCCCAGCGCGCTGTTTTCCAAGCCTTTCAGCGGGGCCAGCCCCAGCCAGGTGGCGTGGCGGGCGCGGGTGAGCGCCACGTAGAGTTTGCGCAGGTCTTCCCCCAGCCGTTCGCGGTCGGCGGTGGCGAGTATCGTGTCATCGGCATCCAGGCTGAGCTGCAGGTTGCCCTCGCTGTCGTGCCAGCGCAGCGGTACGTCTTCGGCTTTCACCGGGCGGTGGTTGGCGATGAAGGGCAGGAACACCAGCGGGTACTCCAACCCTTTGGATTTGTGGATGGTGACCACCTTGACCAGATCCGCGTCGCTCTCCAGGCGCAGCTTGTGGCTGTCGCCGTGGCTTTCCGGGTCGGCAATGGCATCAAACAGAAAGCGAATCAGCGCGTGTTCGCCGTCCAGCTCGGCGCTGGCCTGTTGCAGCAGTTCGCCCAGGTGCAGCAGGTCGGTGAGCAAGCGCTCACCCTCTTCGAACTCTGCCAGCAGGCGGGCGGGAATCTCGAAATCCACCATGATGCGGCGCACCAGCGGCAGCACGCCCTGGCGCTGCCACAGGCGGTGGTAGTGGCTGAACTGCTCGACCCGCGCTTCCCAGGCCAGCTCGTTCTGCTGCAGGTGGTCCAGCTCGGCAAGGCTGAGCCCCAGCACTGGGGTGGCCAGCGCGGCGCGCAGGTGCGCTTCGGCCTGGCGGGAGCTGGCCAGCGGCTCGGCGCAGGCGCGCAGCCAGCGCTCTACCTGGGCGGCCATGGGCGAGCTGAACACCTTGTCGTGGTCCGAAAGGTACACGCTCTTCACCCCTCGGTTGGCCAGCGCCTGACGAATGGCGCGGGCTTCCTGCAGGCCGTTCACCAGCACCGCCATATCGGAAGGCTTGAGCGGGGTGAGGGCGTCGTCGGTTTGAAAGCCGCTCTTGCCGTGTTGGCCAGCGTTGAGCAGTTCCGCCATGTACGAGGCGCAGCGTTCGGCCATCTCGGTCTGGTAGGCGGTTTTGGAGAGCGGCTCGTCGGCGGCGAGCGGCCAGAGCGTCATGGCGGGCAGCGGTTGGCCCTGGTGAACCAGCCATTCGTGGCGGCCTTTGGCGTCTACCGGCAGAAACGGCAGCGGGTTGTCGCCGCCTTCTTCGCGGAACAGGAAGGCCCCTGCCGGGTGTTCATCGGCATAGCGGAAGCAGTGGTTCACTGCCGCTACCATGGCGCGGCTGGAGCGGAAGTTGGTGCCCAGCGTTACGTGGCGGCCTGCGGTGTCTTCGCGGGCTTTCAGGTAGGTGAAGATATCCGCGCCGCGAAAGGCGTAAATGGCCTGCTTGGGGTCACCGATCAGCAGCATGGCGGCGTCGCGGCGGGGTCTGGCGACTTCATACACCGCGTTGAAGATGCGGTACTGGATGGGGTCGGTGTCCTGGAATTCGTCGATCAGCGCCACGGGGAACTGGCGCAGTATCTGCGCGGCCAGCGCCTCCTTGTTGGGGCCTTGCAGGGCGCGGTCCAGGTGGGTGAGCAGGTCGTTGGGGCCCATTTCGGCGCGGCGCTCCTGCTCCCGCTCCAGGCGTACTTTGCACCACTGCACGGCGTGAATCAGCAGGTCGTTGCGTGGCTCGGGCAGCGTGTTGAGCGCGGCGGGCAGCTCGGCCAGCGCTTGCCAGGCCTTCGGGCAGGGTGGCGCGCCCTCTTTCCATATTTCCGCCATGCCGCCCGGGGTCAGGCGTTTCCAAGCGGCGGGGGTGAGCGCGGGGCGCTCTAGGTCGCTGTCGCTCCACTCCCGCAGTGCGCCTAGCCAGTTGGCGCGGCTTTTGGCGTTGAAGCTTTGGCCTTTGAAGGCTTTGCGCTGGGCGGCGTCTTCCAGCGCGGGCACCAGGTCGTCCAACCATTCGGGCCAGGGGGCTTTCAGGGTGCTGAGCAGGGCGCTGCGTTCGGCGGCGGCGGTGCTCAGCGTGTGGGTTGGCTCGGGGCGTAGCGCGCCCAGTGCGTCGCTTTCGTGGAGCAGCTTGCGTACGTCCTGGTGCAGGTGGTCGGGGGATTTCCAGTAGCCGGTGATGCTGCCCAGCGCCTCGGCGTCCAGCGGGTAGTAGAAGGTGCGCCAGTAATCGCGCACCACTTCTTGCTCCAGTTCGTGCTGGTCGTTTTCCAGGTTGAGCGAGAACAGACTGCCGCTATCGAAAGCGTGTTCCCGCAGCATGCGGTAGCACCAGCTGTGGATGGTGGAAACCGCGGCTTCGTCCATCCACTCGGCGGCCAGCTCCAGGCGGCGAGCGCAGGCGGGCCAGGTGGCCTCGGGGTACTGGCTGCGCAGCGCCAGAAGAAGAGAGTCTTCACCCTGATCACGAAATACGGCCGCCGCCTCCACCAGCCGATGGCGAATGCGTTCGCGCAGCTCCTGGGTGGCGGCGTTGGTGAACGTGACCACCAGAATTTCCGGCGGGGTGAGCGGGCGCACGAAGGCGGTGTCGTCCTCGCCGTGCTGCCCGCCCAGCACCAGGCGCACGTAAAGCAGCGCGATGGTGAAGGTTTTCCCCGTGCCCGCGCTGGCTTCGATCAAACGGCTGCCGTGAAGCGGCAGCGTCAGCGGGTTCAGCGGGGCGGGCTGGCTCATTCTTCTTCTCCGAACATCACGGCAGGCGGAAAGCAAAGCGCCTTGGGTGGGTGACCCAAGGCACCGGCACTATATCGCGTCGCCGGGTGCTGGGCAAAAGAGCAAAGCAGCGTTAGAGGCTGGTTTGAAAGACGCTATCGAACTCGCTGGAGAAGTCTTGGGTGGCTGGAAAAATCCCTAATTGTTCAGCGCTCCATGTCACGAGTCTTTTTGACGTCATGAGAAGAACGTCAGAAAGTTCGTTCAACAGGTTAAAGTGCTCTGCTATTTGTGCGTAGTGCGTCGAGTAATCATGAGCGGCAATATTGCGAATGGCACGACAACGCTGCCAGTCGCTGGTGGCGTCCACGACGCCTTGTTTTTCAAACAGCGAAAGGACTTTGAGAAAGCTGTCAGTCGATTCACCTGCCAACAGAGCGCTGTGCCTCATGGCAGACGCAATGGAGTCCTGGAGTTTGGCAAAGCGCTCATTGATAGCGGCCAGGGTTTCAAAAAGGTCGACGTCTTTTTTATGGTCGGCTAACCAATCACCGTCCAAAGGCCATGTGACTTTTTTGCGTGACTGGTGAAGAAACCAAGCGCAACGCTGGATGGCTTCAAGCAGCTGCGACAGATAACGTTGCTGTTCGCTAAGGACATCCTGGCTCATGCCGCCTCCTCGAGCGTTATTGGGCGTGACTGTGCGAGCGCCATGGCTTGAAACGGGGTGGGTTCCGCTGTTTTAACGTAGGTCACGAGATCGAACGGTAGCTGGAGGCGCTGTTCAAGCGCCATTTTGAGTTCAGCGCAGGCAAGTAGCGAAATAGCGGTGGGTGAGATAAGCAGTAAATCGACATCGCCGCCTCGCTTACCATCGTCTAGTCGCGAGCCGAATACATGCACGGCCACCGAAGGCCCAGCAAACTCACGGACGGCTGCCAGAATAAGCTCACGCTGTGATTGAGAAAGACGCATGGGGTCTGCTCCTCGCTGAACGCTAATGTTTTAAAGGTTAGCACTCTATTCCCGATGGCGGATAGTCGCTCACCTGCCCGCAAGTTAGGGCAAAAGAGGGCAGGGTGTGAGGTATCGCTGCCAACTGCTCCGGTGCGCTTACCCCTGACATCGTGGCGCGCATTCGCGCCTGCTGCTTGAATCAGCCGCATGCTAAACTGCTCGTGGTATCGCACTTTGTGTTCTGGAGGCCGCCGTGCAGGATGCCCATCGCCGTAAGCTCCCCATCGGGATTCAGACGTTCTCGGATATCCGCGAGGGCGACTATTATTACGTGGATAAAACGCCGCATATCGAGCGCCTGGTCAACCAGAACAAATACTACTTTCTCTCGCGGCCGCGCCGCTTCGGCAAAAGCCTGTTGCTGGATACGCTGCGCTGCCTGTTCGAGGGCCGCCAGGCGCTGTTCGAGGGGCTCCATATTCACGACAGGTGGGACTGGCAACAGCGTTACCCGGTCATTCGTATCAGCTTTGCTAATTGTCGGGTCCCGTGTGATTGACCACCCGTTTGGTAAATAACTCAGGCCGCTTGGCCTGCCATTCCTTCATCGCCGTGATCGGCGATTGATGATGCAGCGCTTTCTGCGGTATGTGGTGATTGTACAGCCAGCAGTATCGCTTAAGCGTCTGCTCGAGGTCTTCGCCTGAGGTATAGCGCCGGGTCGCTAGCACGTCGCTGATACGGCCGTTGAAGCGCTCCACCATTCCATTCGTTTGCGGCCTTCCCGGCTTGATCAGGCGGTGCTCAATCCCGTGGGCCAGGCACTCCTGATCGAAGGGATGGCGCCCGCTGGGCTTGCGCTCACCTGCCCGCGTGAAGCGATCCGTAAACGACTTGCCGTTGTCGGTCAGCACCGTCTGAATCTTGAAGGGCACCTTTTTCTCCACCTGATTCATAAACGCCCGAGCATCCTTCGCGGACTGGCTGCCTCGGACCTCCAGGTAGACCCAGCGTGTCGCACGGTCGATGGCAACGTACAAGTAGCGCTTCTGCTCCTCGTCGGGCATTTGAGGCAGGTGCTTAATGTCGATATGCACGTAGCCCGGCTCATAGTCCTTGAAGGGCTTGTGCCGGGGCTTCTCGTCGCCACCGGCATCTTGCCGCGCCAGTTCCGCCAACGTCGGCACCTCACGCCGCTTGAGCATGCGATGCAAGGCAGAGCGCGACAAGCCTTGGCTCAGGAACTCACGCGCCACAACGAGGAGGTCATCCAAGCCGAGGCGCAGGAACTCACGAGCCGTGATCAGCACCTCCTCCTGCTCAGCTGTGAGCGTGGCCAGGAGGTTGTGACGGGTATGCGGTCGGTCATGGACATCGTCGCGGTAACGCCATCGCCGGATGGTCGCAGTAGCGACACCATACTGCCGGGCCAGTTCGCTATCCGTGATGCTGGAAGGCGCTGCCTGGATCTCGGCACGGATCTTCGGTGTCGTCGTCGCTTGTTTATGCAGCTTGATGTTCATGAACCTGTTCCCGGATGAATTGCTGAAGAAGCTCCCTGGCGGCTAGCAGAGGATAACTCTTATAGGCGATTTGATCATCCGGGACCCTACAGCTAATGGTGTTACTCAAGACCGTGGTGAGCTGGATCGTCGGATCCATTATCAGCTCGCTAAAAATAGCGAAAGATTAGGCCTCCCAGCGATAAGCTATGCAGACATTCCAGACGCCTTTGCTGAGCTTATCGATGTAGCTCACCGCGAATACGGCCAACCCGTGGTGATTCTGATCGATGAATACGATAAGCCGATTCTGGATAACATTCTGCAACCTGAGCGCGCTCGGGAGCTGCGCGAAGGGCTGAAGAACCTCTACAGCGTGCTGAAAGATGCCGACCCTCATTTGCACTTCGTGCTGCTCACCGGGGTTTCCAAGTTCAGTAAGGTGAGCTTGTTTTCGGGGTTGAACAACCTCAATGACATCACTCTGGACGCCCCTTTCAGCACGCTTTGCGGCTATACCGACGAAGACATCGATACGGTGTTCGCACCGGAATTACCCGGCTTGGATCGTGAGGCCATTCGTCAGTGGTACAACGGCTACCGCTGGGGTGGGCGTGAGGTGGTGTCTGTCTACAACCCGTTTGATGTGCTGCTGCTGTTTCAAAAGCGCGAGTTCGCGCCGTATTGGTTCGAGTCTGCCACGCCGACGTTTCTGGTCGATATTCTCAAACAGCGGGGGGTATTTACGCCTTCATTGGATCGCTGGGAAACCGAGTATGAACTGCTCAGCCAGTTCGATGTGGATCAGATCAGCACCGAAGGCCTGCTGTTTCAAACCGGCTACCTGACTATCCAGCAGGTAGAGGAGCCGCTGCTGGGATACCGCCAGTACACGCTTGGCTTCCCTAACCGTGAGGTGGAAACCAGCCTCAACCACGCCTTGCTGCCGTCGCTGGGGGTTGAAAACGCCCCGCGTGAACGCAGGACGTTGTTCCGCCATTTAAGCCAGCATGACCTGGTTGGGCTGGAAGCGCACCTAAAGGCACTCTATGCCGGGCTGCCCCATGACTGGTACCGCAACAACCCGATTGCTCGCTACGAAGGACATACTGTCTCGAAGGTCTATGCCAGCATCTTCTACAGCCACTTCGCGGCCCTGGGGCTGGATGTAACGGTGGAAGATGCCAGCCACCACGGCAAGGTGGATATGAGCGTGAACTTTGGCGGGCGTATCTACCTGTTCGAGTTCAAAGTGGTGGAGCAGCTGCCGGAAGGTCAGGCGCTGGCGCAAATCAAGCAGAAGGGGTACGCCGACAAGTACCGTGCCTCTGGCAAGCCCATACACCTGATCGGCGTCGAGTTCTCCAGCGCCAAACGCCAGATTGTGGCGTTCGATGTGGAAACGCTCGACGCGGTGTAACCCCTTGCTGGTTTACCCTTTGACGGCCTGATGAAGCGGCGCGTAGAGCGCATCCACCAATGTGGCAAAAGTGTGCCCGTTGGCCTGCTCGAAAAACAGCCGCTCGAAGCGGGGCCACTGGTGGCTTAAATACGCGCTTTGCGCGGCTTCGCCGGTGACCTTGTAACCTCCTTCATAGGCGGCTTCGGCGGCAGCAAAGGCGTCGCTGTCTCGGCTTTTCTCCTGCGCTATTTCCGGCGTGCCTTGCTTGGCCAGCCAGGCAAAACCGGCCTGTGGGGCCAGCGGCAGCGGGGTTTGCAGGCCCGCTTGCCAGGCGGCGAGCTGGGCTTCCAGGTGCTGGCGGGCGGTGTCGGCGGCTACGGGTTCCAGCGTTACATGCCCGGCTTTGGAAAGTAGCAGGGTGGTCATCGGGCCGCTGAGGTTGCCTGCCAGGTGGGCGACCCAGGGGCGCAGCAGGTGGCTCCAGCGGTACTGGCCGCGCCCGCTGCCCTGGCTAATCAGGCTGCTGCTGAGCAGCAGCAGGCGGCAGCGCTGGCCTGCCTCATCCTGGCGCAGCTCGCCCAGGGGTTCTTCCAGCGTGAGGCCGTGGGCCTCGAACTGCACCTGTGCGTCTGGTAGCGCGTGCGGCCACGCCGTGAGCGCTTCTTCGTAGGCGTTGAACAACTCTTCCATGGGGTCGGCGAGGGCATCGCGCATGCGCTCGCCGAAGGCACCCATGGCCAGTACCCCTTGGCCTTGAAAGCGCTCCAACGCGTCGTGCAGCGCCTCGATACGCGACTGGCCGTGGTCCACCGCGTGGCGCTGGGCGGCAATCAGCTGGTCCTGAAGCTGCCAGTTTTGCAGGCCATCCAGCGCGAAGGGCTCGGCGTCCAGCTCGGCGATTGCCTCTTGCTCGAAATAGACCCCCAGCCGGGTATTGAAGAAGCTGCGCACCGGCTCGCGCAGAAAACCGCCCAACTGCGCCAGCGAGAGGCTGGTTGGGGCGTTTTCCGGCGCGGGTAGCATGCGCTCCACCGCGTGCGGCGTGCGGGGGGCGTGCACTTCCCGCCATTCGTGGGCGTAGGTGAACAGGCGGCCCGCCGGGTGGTTGAAGTAAGCGCGGCTGAACGGCTGCAGCGGGTGTTCGGTGGTGAGGCTTTCCAGCAGCGGCGCGCCGGTGTGCGTTTGCCAGCCAGCCTCCAAATGATCGCGCAACTGGCCCACCAGTACCGAGGGGGGCAGCGGGGAGTTGTCGATCTGGCTGCGGCCCATCCAGCTGATGTAGAGCTGGTCCCGGGCGGAGAGCAGCGCTTCGAGAAACAGGTAGCGGTCGTCTTCCCGGCGGGAGCGGTCGCCGGGACGGTAGTCGCTGCCCATCAGGTCGAAATCCAGCGGTGGCTGGGAGCGGGGGTAGTCGCCGTCGTTCATGCCCAGCAGGCACACCCGTTTGAAGGGGATGGCACGCATGGGCATCAGGGTGGCGAAGTTGACCGCCCCGGCCAAAAAGCGCTGGGAAAGGCTGTGTTCATCGATGTGTGCCAGCCAGTGTTCGCGCACCATGGAGAGCGGCAGCGGGTCGTTGAGTTCCGCCTCCTGGCTGCTTTCCAGCATCTGCTGCAAGCCGTTTTCCAGCTTGGTGAGCATGATGCTTTCCTGGGCATCGTCGGTGAGGAAGAAGGTTTCCAGCAGTGCCCGCAGCCGCGCGACCCAGGTGGCGGCATCGGTGGGTTGGCAGAAGGTTTCCCAGGTGGCGTCGAGCTTCTCCAGCAGCGTGGCCAACGGCCCTGCCAGGCCCGCTTCCAAGCCGCCAATATCATCGAACGGCTCGATGCCTTGCCAGGCGTGCCCGTCGCCCACGGTGTAGCCCAGCAGCAGGCGGCGCAGGCCGAAGGCCCAGGTGTTCTGGCTCAGCCCGCCGGGCAGCTCCAGCCGCTGGCGCTGCTGGGCGTTCAGCCCCCAGCGGATGCCCGCGCCTTCCATCCAGCGCTCCAGCACCGGCAGGTCGCGCTCTTCCAGGCCAAAGCGCTGGCGCAGGGCGGGCACTTCCAGCAGGTCGAGCACATCGCTGACCGTCAGGCGCAGCTCTGGCAGGCGCAGCAGTTTTTCCAGCGCGATCATCAGCGGCAGGCGGTGGCGGCTGGCCTGGTCCGAGAGCGTGTAGGGAATATGCCGCGGGTCGTCCGTGGGCAGCTGGCCAAATACCGCTTCGATGTGCGGGGCGTAGCGGTCGATGTCCGGCACCATGACGATGATATCGCGCGGGCGCAGGGCGGAGTCGGCGCTGAAGGCGGCCAGCAGCTGGTCGTGGAGAATCTCCACTTCCCGCTGGGGGCCGTGGGCAATATGAAACACGATGGAGTCATCGGTGGCGGGCAGCGCTGGCCACTGGCCTTGGGTTTCTGCCACCGGGCGCAGCTCGCGGATATCGTCTTGCAGCTGGCTGAGCAGGCAGTGGCGCTCCTCGCCGCTGAACGGCTCGAACATATCGATGCGCAGCGCCTGCTGCTCGAAAAGCGTTTGGTAGTTGCCCGCGTCGTCGTGCTCATCGAGTAGCCGCAGGTAGTCGCGGCCCTGCTTGCCCCAGGCGGCCAGCAGCGGCTGGGCGTGCAAGTGCAGGGCGTCATCGGCATCGCCGGTGCCCAGTACGTCCTGCGTGTCGGGCATGCCGCTCTTGCGCCGCTGGCGATAGCGCTGGGCGCGCAGCAGGTCTTTGTGTTCGATGATGTCCGCCCAGTAGAACTGGCAGGGGTTGTGCACGCACAGCACGATCTGGCAGCAGCGGGAGAGCGCCGCCAGCGCTTCCAGGGTTTGCTGAGGCAGCGACGAAATACCGAAGATGATCAGCCGCCGGGGCAGCCGCGGCGGGCAGGCCTGGCCTTCCAGCTGTTCGGTGGCTTTCAAAAAGCGCTGGTGTACCTGGGCGCGGCTGCTGTTCAGCCCGGCATCACCTTGGGTGGCGGCCACATCGTCACGCAGGATGCGCCACAGCGCAGGCTGCCAGCGCTGGTGCTCTTCCAGCGGGCGGTGTTCGCCTCGGGCGGTAATCAGCACATCGTGGCCGTTGGCCCAGGCGTCCAGCCAGTCGGCGCGGTACACCTGGTACTGGTCGAAGAGGTCCGCCAGCCGCTCGGCCAGCTGGTAATGCTTGCGCTGGTCGCGGTCGGTTTCCAGAAACTGCGCCAGTGGTTCGAACACCGGCTGCCCGGCCAGGGTAGGCAGCAGACGCAGCAGCCGCCACACCAGGCGCGATTTATCGAACGGCGAGGTTTCCGGCACGGCGTCGGCATCGTGGGAAACGTGGGTGAGCACCCGGCGGTAGGCCTGCCATAAAAACCGCGCGGGCAGCATCACGTCCAGCGCTGCTGCAATGCCCGCGCCGCCGTTGCCGGGGTCTTCCGCCAAGGCAAGCTTCAGCCACTGCCCAATGCCGTTGCTCTGGACCAGAATGGTTTCGTTCTCCAGCGGCCCCAGCGGGTGCAGGCGCATCCACTCCACCGCCAGCCCCCGCAAGTCCTCCAGGCGATTGGCGTGCACCACCATGAACCCAGGGGTGAGCGAAGTGGGAGAGAGCAGGGCATTGGCAGGCATACGGCGGCGTTCCTTCACGGCAATCGGCGTCACGGGGGTGCGGTCACGCTATGGTGCCATAAGATGAAGGAAGACAGTGTGTGGGATGTATTAGTTGTGCGTGTCTGGTTGTGATAGCGGCCTTATCGACAGTCGCATGCCTAAAGAATTAGCGATTTTGCTGATGGTCGAGAAGGCCGGATTGCCTTCACCTGAAAGAGCCTTATAGAGTCCTTCGCGGCTCATACCAACATCTTTGGCGAGCTGACTCATGTTGCGTGCACGGGCGATATCGCCGAGTGCGGCAGCCAGCAGGGCGGGATCATTTTCTTCCATGACGGCATCTAGATAAGCGGCAATATCTTCTTCGGTCTGAAGATAGTCAGCAGTATCGTAATGACTGAAAGTGACAGTAGGAACGGTCATGAGGTTACTCCTTCCATTGGGCGGCGATGGCTTTGGCTTGCTCGATATCGTGGGATTGGCTGGCTTTATCACCACCGCACAGTAGCACCACGATCACTGGCCCTTTGTTCATAAAATAGACGCGATAGCCTGGGCCATAGGGAATGCGTAGTTCGGAAACACCTTTGCCGACCGGTTTTACATCGCCCGGGTTACCTAGGCTCAAACGGCGGACGCGGGCTTCAATTTTGGCGCGGGCACGCATATCGCGAAGTTCGCGCAGCCACCCATCGAACACATCGGTTTTGATTAACTCGATCATCTGATAACTGTAGTTGGCAGTACGCTGAGTGTCAACTGTAGTTAACACTCTGTGAAAAATAAAGCGCGATGCCAGTGACGGCGTTAGCGCCATCAGTTAAGTACCTTGCGGGATATGCGATATATCGCCAAGCTGTTCCCTCTGCCATGCAATGAAGAGGAGTCCGTGATGACCGAGCCGACCTACCCTGATACCCGCCGCCACTCTGCCAGGGTGGTGGATGGCCCCGGTAAAGCGGCGAGCCGTGCCATGCTGCGCGCCGTGGGCTTCAACGATGACGATTTTCAAAAGCCACAGGTGGGGGTTGCCTCGACCTGGAGCATGGTGACGCCATGCAATAGCCATATTGGCGAGCTGGCAGAGTTGGCCCGCGATGGGGCTGACGCAGCGGGTGGTAAAGGTGTGATTTTCAATACCATCACCATTTCGGATGGTATTGCCAACGGCACCGAAGGCATGAAGTACTCGCTGGTGTCGCGGGAAGTGATCGCTGACTCCATTGAAACCGTGGCGGGCTGTGAAGGGTTCGATGGTCTGGTGGCCATTGGTGGCTGCGACAAGAACATGCCGGGCTGCGTGATGGGCTTGGCGCGGCTGAATCGCCCCAGCGTGTTCGTTTACGGTGGCACCATCATGCCTGGCAAGGGACACACCGATATCGTCTCGGTGTTCGAGGCCATGGGAGCCCATTCACGGGGCGACATCGACCTGATCGAGTTGAAAAACATCGAAGAGACCGCGATTCCCGGTCCCGGTTCCTGTGGGGGGATGTATACCGCCAATACCATGGCTTCGGCCATCGAGGCGCTGGGCATGAGCCTGCCGGGCAGCTCGGCGCAGAACGCGATTTCCCAAGCGAAGCGTGATGACTGTAAAGCTGCTGGTGAGGCCGTGCTGGCGCTGCTGGCCCAGGACATCAAACCTTCCGACATCATGACCCGGGAGGCGTTCGAGAACGCTGTCACCGTGGTCATCGCGCTGGGCGGTTCCACCAACGCGGTCCTGCACTTGATTGGCATGGCACGCACCATCGGTGTCGAATTAACCCTTGCCGACTTCACCGAGATCGGTAAACGAGTGCCGGTACTGGCCGACCTGCGCCCAAGTGGCCACTACATGATGAGTGAGCTGGTGGCGATTGGCGGTATTCAGCCGCTAATGAAAATCCTGCTGGATGCCAGGCTGCTCAATGGCCGCTGCTTGACCGTGACCGGCAAGACCCTGGCAGAAAACCTCGCTGACGTGGAGCCCTACCCGATGGATCAGCGGATCATCGCGCCGTTGGGCAACCCGATAAAAGCTGAAAGCCACCTGCGTATCCTGTTTGGCAACCTGGCGCCGGAAGGGGCGGTGGCGAAAATCACCGGCAAAGAGGGCACTCGTTTTAGTGGTTCGGCGCGGGTGTTTGGCTCGGAAGAGGAAGCGCAGGCGCGCATCAACGATGGCTCCGTGGTGGCGGGTGATGTGGTGGTGATTCGCTACGAAGGCCCGAAAGGCGGCCCCGGCATGCGTGAAATGCTGACGCCTACTTCGGCGATTATGGGGCGTGGTCTGGGCAATGACGTAGCGCTGATTACCGATGGCCGCTTCTCGGGCGGCAGCCACGGGTTCGTGGTGGGGCATGTATCCCCGGAAGCTTTCGACGGTGGCCCGCTGGCGCTGGTTGAGGATGGTGATCCCATCACCATCGATGCGGAAGCCGATACCATCGATGTTCATATCAGTGACGAAGAGATGGCACGCCGCCGCGCGGCTTGGCAGCAACCAGCACCGCGCTACGGTAAGGGGGTGCTAGCGAAGTATACCAGGCTGGTCAGCTCGGCTAGTACCGGTGCAGTGACTGATTAAACGTCATCTGATTTGAATAGCAGCGACCTGAAGACCCGGCGGCTTACGACGTTTTATCCTCTTTAAACGCCTTCAAGCCGCCTTCGATATTCACGACTTGGGTATAGCCCAGTTGCTGCAGGGTGTCGGCGGCCAGGGCGCCGCGATTGCCGCCTGCGCAGTGGCACACAATGGGCGTGTCTTTATCGGGAATCGCTTCCTGGATGCGCATTTCCAGCGTGCCCCGGCTGATGTTGAGGGCGTTTTCGATATGCCCCTGCTCGTACTCTTCCTTGTCTCGCACGTCCAGCACCACGTGGCCCTGGGCGATGCGCTGCTTGGCATCGCTGGGCGATACCTGGGTGGTGCGCTGTTTGGCGGCTTCTGCAAGGCGTAGAAACTCTTCTGAATGATGGGCCATGGGGGCTCCTGGTAGGTGGCGTTGGAAAGATTCTCAACGTTGCTCAACCGTCATGGGCATGTCAATAAAATCGTGTATGGTTATCGGCTGCCTGTTGTTCAACGTTGCAAGGAGCCGAGCTTATGTCGGAACCCCGTCCTTCCTCTGATACTGCCGTATCGCCTGCTCGCATTCGAGAGGTGTTCTGGGCCTTTTTGGCGCTGGGGCTTACCTCGTTTGGCGGGCCGGTGGCACACTTGGGCTATTTTCGTACGGAGTTCGTGGCCCGCCGCCAGTGGCTCAGCGAGAAAGCCTATGCGGATTTGGTGGCGTTGTGCCAGTTCTTGCCCGGCCCGGCCAGCAGCCAGGTGGGGTTTGCCCTGGGCCTGCTGCGGGCTGGCCCCTGGGGGGCGGCCATGGCCTGGCTGGCCTTTACGCTGCCTTCCGCGCTGGTGCTGGCGCTGTTCGCCATGGGGGCGGCGGTGCTGGATGGGCCGATGGCCAGCGGCATCATCCACGGCTTGAA
Source organism: Vreelandella stevensii S18214 (assembly GCF_000275725.1). Taxonomy (GTDB): domain Bacteria; phylum Pseudomonadota; class Gammaproteobacteria; order Pseudomonadales; family Halomonadaceae; genus Vreelandella; species Vreelandella stevensii. The sequence continues at coordinate 132,317 of NZ_AJTS01000051.1, forward strand.
AATCGTCGCGGTGGCCATCGTGGCCCATGCCGTATGGGGCATGGCGCGCAACCTTTGCCCGGATAAAACGCGGGCAGGCATTGCCCTGGCGGCGGTGTTTGCCGTGGCCATGGTCAGCGGCCCGCTAGGGCAGGTGAGTGCGATTGTGCTGGGGGGTATGGC
>NZ_AJTS01000052.1 GCF_000275725.1 Vreelandella stevensii S18214
GGTATGGCAGGGCTGTTGCTCTGCCGCGAAAGCGCTCAGGGCGAGCTGGCGGATTCGCTGCACTTTGCGGTGTCGCGCAAGGTGGGCTTGATCTCTCTGGGGCTGTTCGTGGCGCTGCTGGTGCTGTTGCCGCTGCTGGCGGGCGGCGCCATGTGGCTGGCGGTGGTGGATGCCTTCTACCGCTCGGGGGCGCTGGTGTTTGGGGGCGGCCACGTGGTGCTGCCGCTGCTGGAAGCCGAAGTGGTACAGTCGGGCTGGATCACGGCGGATGAGTTCTTGACGGGCTATGGCGCCGCACAGGCCGTGCCGGGGCCACTGTTCACCTTTGCGGCTTACCTGGGCGCACTGCTGCCTGGGCTGCCCAGCGTGATGGGTGCAGTGCTGGCGCTGCTGGCGATTTTCATTCCCGGCTTCCTGCTACTGGTGGGCGTGCTGCCGTTCTGGAACCGTTTTCGCCAATGGGGCAGTGCCCAGGCGCTCATGCGCGGTGCCAACGCGGCCGTCGTGGGGATTCTGGGGGCTGCGCTCTACGACCCCGTCTGGACCAGCGCGATGGTGGGGCCGTACGAGTTTGCCCTGGCGCTCACGGGTTTTTTGCTACTGACCGTGTGGAAGCTGCCAGCCTGGCTGGTGGTGATCGTGGTGGCCTTGGGCGGGATGGTGATGGCGGCGTGAAGCGCGGCGCCTGACATGAACGATTCGCCCCACGAGCGTGGGGCGATCAGGCATCACCTATGTACAGCGCACGCCTATGGTGCAGTACAGGTGTCGTGCCGAGGTGTGATGGGGAAGTGACGTTAGGCTGCGGCTATGGCGCCTCCAGCTCTAGGGTGCGACGCAGGACATTGAGTTCATCGATGTCCAGATGCTCCAGCCTTCCGGCGAGCAGGTCGCTGATCTTCTGTACTGGCAAGCCTGCCCGGCGGGCAATTTCTCGGCTTCCCAGGTCTGATACGGCGATCAGACGTGTGATGATGCGCATGAGGCGCGTGCGTTTTTCCAGTTCCCTGACATCGAGGTCAGGGCTGCTTCGCGGAGGATCCTGCACTTCTGCGTGAGCAGTCGAGTATGCCGTACTCATGTGACTCCATGGGTCTGAAATGACAAACACACAATGCCGCCAACTCACGCGCTTTTCAATGCCTATTTAGATGAAAATTTCACGACCATGAGACAGCCCGCAAACGCGCTGGCTCTGGTAAACTATGCCCCTTCCCATTTTTTCAATGAGCCGCAGCCTGTACGCGGCTCGTTCCACTGTTTTTCGCTAGAACAGGCCATGGGCCGAGGAGTTATTGCATGTCGAACAGCGCACCCAAGGTGGGCGTGATCATGGGGTCGAAGTCGGATTGGCCGGTCATGGAGCACGCGGTGGCGATGTTGGAACGGCTGGGTGTTGCCTACGAAACCCGCGTGGTCTCGGCACACCGTACCCCGGACCTGCTGTTCGACTATGCGAAAAGCGCAGCGGAACGTGGCCTTCAGGTCATCGTGGCGGGCGCTGGTGGCGCGGCGCACCTGCCGGGCATGGTAGCCTCGCAAACGGCGCTGCCGGTGCTGGGTGTGCCGGTAGAGTCCAAGGCCTTGAAGGGGCTGGATTCGCTGCTCTCCATTGCACAAATGCCGGGTGGCATTGCCGTGGGCACGTTGGCCATCGGCAAAGCCGGGGCCACCAATGCGGGGCTACTGGCGGCGCAAATCGTCGGCTTGCAGGACAGCGCCGTGCGTCAGGCCGTCGAGGCCTTCCGAGCAGAGCAAACGCAGCTGGTGCTGGATAACCCGGACCCCCGCCCGGATGCGCCTGCGGCCAGCGAATCGGCACAATAGGAAGCCCATCATGAGCGTGCATAGTAATCGCGTAAAACACATTGGCGTACTGGGTGCCGGGCAACTGGGCCGTATGCTGGCGTTGGCGGGCTACCCGCTGGGCAACACGTTTACCTTTCTGGACACCACCGGCCACCCTAGCGCCGGTATCGGTGAGGTGGTGGTCGACCCGGATAACCAGCATCTGGCAGCGTTCCTCGACAAGGTCGATGTGGTGACCTACGAGTTCGAGCACCTGCCCGTGGCGCTGGTGCAGCAGATCGAACAGCACAAGCCGGTCTACCCCAGCAGCCGGGCCATTGCCGTGTGCCAGAACCGCGTGGAAGAGAAGGCGCTGTTCGATCGGCTGGGCATCCCGACGCCTGCCTACCGGGTGGTGGAGAGCGCCGAGCAGCTGCAGGCCGCTGCCACTGAGCTGGGCTGCCCCGTGGTAGCCAAATCCGTCACCGAAGGGTACGACGGCAAGGGCCAGGCGGTGCTGAGAGCGCCAGAGCAGGCCCAGGCCGCCTGGGAGTCGATTGGCCATTCCCGGTTGATCGTGGAAGCCTTCGTCGATTTCGTGCGCGAAGTATCGATGATTGCGGTGCGCGGTCGCGATGGGGAAGTGGTGTTTTACCCCATGGCAGAGAACCAGCACGTAGACGGCATTCTGCGCTATTCGGTGGCGCCGCTGCCCGACCTGGACGACAGCGTTCAGCAAACCGCCGATGGCTACATTCGTGCGCTGTTGGATGAGCTGGATTACGTGGGCGTGCTGGCGCTGGAGCTGTTCCAGACCCACGACGGTAGCCTGCTGGCCAATGAGATGGCTCCGCGGGTGCATAACTCCGGCCACTGGACCATGGACGGCGCGGTGACCAGCCAGTTCGAAAACCATCTACGGGCCGTACAGGGCTTGCCGCTGGGTTCGACTCAGGCGATTGGCCCCACCTGCATGGTCAACGTGATTGGGCAAGAGGGAGACAATCCCGCGCTGCTGGCGATTCCTCATACCCACCTGCACCGCTACGACAAGGCCGAGCGGGCGGGGCGCAAGCTGGCCCACGTGAACGTCGTGGCGGCCAGCCATGCCGAGCTGCTGGAAAAAGTACGCGCCTGCCAGGCACTGCTGCCGGGTGCTCCGGCGGTCGAGTGGAGCTTTGCCGACTCGCTCTGAGACGTGCGTTCGATGGCTGTCATGGCCTCTTAAGCCGCCCTTAGAGGCGGCTTTTTCATGTTCGAAGGCTACTTTTACTGCGTAAACATGCTAAAAGATAGGGCGTGATAAAACGTTTGTATTAATCAATAAGATTGGCCCATAGGCCAACGAAAACGGGGGTTCTATGTCGCCCAGCAAGCCAGTGGCGTCGACGGCAACTGCGTCAGGGTTACGCAGCGGCTACCAGCGCGATCACCATCTCACCCTGCAACAGCTGCGCGGAGAAAAAGTGCGGATGTTGTATGACAACCTTTGGCAACCGGTGCTCAGCAGCGTTTTGGCGGGCGGCTTGCTGGTGGCGGCGATGTGGCCCGTGGTGGAAGGCTGGGTACTGTTGGGTTGGTACACCGCCTTGGTGGTGGTGTCGGGATTGCGTTTGGCGTTGGCTCACCGTTTCAAGCGCTTGCCGATTCAGCAGCAGCAAGGGCACCGGTGGCTGCGCTGGTTTGCCTTGGGGGCCATCGTTTCCGGGGTGGTGTGGGGCAGTACGGGAGTACTGCTGTTCAGCCCTGAATATCCTGGGCAAATTGCGGCGCTGTCGATCGTGCTGGCCGGTATCGCGGCGGGGGGCGTCACGACGCTGTCGTCGGTGTGGTGGGTGGCCACTGGCTTCGTATTGCCCATCCTGTTGCCTTTGAAGTTCCAGTTCATGCTGATGGGAACCTCGCTTTCCGTGTTGATCGGGCTGATGCTGGTGCTGTTTCTGCTGCTGATCCTGATCACCAGCCGCCGCTTGAGCCGAACCATCCATGACAATATCGCCCTGCGCGTTACCATGGCGGCCCGTGAGGCGCAGCTTCGGGAAAGCGAAAACCGCTATCGCTCGATTTTCCAGCACTCCCCTCTAGGTGTTTTGCACTTTGACGACCAGGGGCAGATCACCGACTGCAACAACAAGCTGCTGGAGATCCTGGGCGTCGAGCGTTCTCGTCTGCTGGGCTATCGCATGTTGGACCGTTCAGCCGACCGAAGCGTTGCCCGGGCCGTTTCCGCGGCGCTGGAAAAAGGCACCGGCTACTACGAGGGGACCTATCGGCTACCCCAGGCCAGTGAGGGGACGCCGCTGCGAGCGTTCTTCAACGGCGTACATGGCATGGGCAACCGGATGATCGGTGGCGTGGCGATCATCGAAGACTTCACCGAGCGCAAGCGCAGTGAGGAGATCATTTATCGTCAGGCGTACTACGATGCGCTGACGGACCTGCCCAATCGGCGCCTGTTCATCGAGCGTATGGCAACGCTGTGCCAGGAGGAGGAGACGCCGCAGCGGGGTGGCCTGGTGATGTTCATGGACATGGACCGCTTCAAACTGATCAACGACACGCTGGGACATGCCGCGGGCGATGACTTGTTGGTGCAGGTGGCGCGGCGCTTGGAGTCGTGCCTGCGCGACGGTGACATGGCCGCTCGGTTGAGTGGCGATGAATTCGTGCTGCTGGCGCAGTTTTCAGAGCCTGATCTGGACAAGCTGAGCGCCCTGGCCGAGCAGTACATGCAGCGAGTGAAGCAGGCGCTGTCGGGGGAGTACCGGCTGGAGAGCCGCTGGGTAGAGGTGACCCCGAGTATGGGGTACACCTGCTTTGAAGCATCGACCTGTGACCATGCCGAAGTGCTCAAGCAGGCCGATACCGCCATGTATCAGGCCAAGCTGGAAGGGCGTGATCGGCTGCGCCGCTACCAGCCCTGGATGCAGGACGAGGTCAATCGGCAGGTGGCAGAAAAGACGTTCAACCTGCCAGTTGGCCGCTGATCAATAGCCACAGGGCAATCAGGGCGAAGTGCCCCGGGTACCAGGCCAGCCACAGGCGGCGGGGCATGGCCAGCGCCACGGGCGGTACGCGCTGGGCGGCGCCCGCGGCCAGCATCAACACCAGAACGCAGGTGCCGACGGTAAAGGATTTGGCCATGTCCGACGCGTTCATCTGCCCGGCGATCCACAGCAGCGGAAACGCCGCCAGACCCGCCCATAGCCTTGATTTGAGGGCATCGCGGGTCTCGCTGAGGGCCTGCATGGCAAACATGAACAGCGGAATCAGCAGCAGGCCGTTGTGGCCATACTCCACCCAGAAGCCCAGCAGATACCAGGCGGTGACACACACGGCGGCCCCCAGCATCAGCCAACCCAGGCCCAGCGTCTGTGCCTGATAGTGCTGCCACCCCTGGCGTACCAAGGCACCGAGTGCCAGGCCGCTGGCCAGCGTAAAGCAGACATTCAGGATAAACGCATCCGAGGCCCTGGGCATCATCATGTAGGGCACTTGTGCCGCGATACCGATGATCAGGATACGGCGCGCGTAGCGCAGCGGGTTGCGGGTGTTGAACAGGCCGTGCCAGGCCACCATGGCAGCAAACAGCGGAAAGGCAATGCGCCCAATCGAAGAGCCCGCCCAGCCCAGGTCCCAAGCATCGGGCAGTACGTAGCGGGTCAGGTGATCCACGGTCATGGTGAACAGCGCCAGCCACTGGCCCCAGGCGGTCCAATGGGAAGAGGGGCGCATCGTCTCGGGGAGGCCCGTGGCGGGCGTTGTGTGTGCCGCTGAGTGTTCTGCCATGTTACCTCCTTGTAAAAGCGCATTATGCCATTAAAGACCGGCATTGGCTGAGCAAGTTCGCTGGGCGGCCTCGGGCGCTCAGGGGGCGCTGAAAATCGGTTTGCCCAGCGCCCACACGTGGTCAATGGCCCAGCGGCCTTCGCTCAACACGATGAAATCGGCATCCGAGCCGGGTATCAGGCGGCCTTTTTGGGGAAGCTTCAAGGCATCGGCGGCGGTGGTGGTAGCACATTGCAGGGCGTGCTCCATGCGGATCTGGTGGTCGTTGACACACTCGCCCAACACGTCGAACAGGCTGCTGAGTTTGCCGGGTTTCAGGCCCACGAAACGGCGCTGGTCATCGAACTCCGGCAGCGAAGCGTTGGCATCCGAGGAGAGGCTGAGCTGGCTCGGATCGATCCGCGCTTTCAGTGCCCGCGCTACCGCCTCGGAGGCGGGCACTTCGCCACCGGCCAGCAGCTCGGGGGTGGTGCTGGTGGTGAAGTCGATGCGTCCGCCTTCACGGGCAAAGCGCAGGCCGTCTGCGAACAGTGCGCCAGTACGGTTGATGTGGGTCGGGTAGAATTGCGTGATGGGAATGGCGCTGGTGCTGGCCACCTGACGCAGTGGTTCCAGGTGGGAGTCGGCGTCGCCGGTATGAATGAACATGATGCCGGATTTGCCTGCCAGCAGCCCGGCCGTGCGAGCGTCGGAAGCCAGTCGCGTCAGCTCCTGGGTAGTGGGCTGGGAGCCACGGTGGTCGCTGATGGCCACTTCGCCCACCCCGATGAATTCCGGCACGTAGAGAATGTCGCTGGCCACCGTGCCGGTCAGCGTGACCGGAGGCAGCTGATAAGAGCCGGTGTAGGCGTAGGTGCTCAGCCCACCGGCAGCGAGCTCCCGCGCCTTGCCGATCAGGTTGGCGGGGGTGCGGGTAAGGGCATCGGTGCCCAGAGCGCCAATCAGGGTGGTCACGCCTGAAGCGCAGGCGTCTGCCAGGCTGAGTTCTGCAGTGCGGTTGCCAAACCCGCCTTCACCGCCCCCGCCAATGTAGTGCACCAGCGGGTCGACCAGCCCCGGAATCACCCGACGGCCCTCCAGGTCGATGGTCTTGATCAGCGTGCCCAGTTGGTACGCTTCGTTGGCATCCAGCACGGCCGCGATGCGCTGGTCGGCGATCAGCAGATGGCACAGCCCGCGGGGTTCTGGGGCAAAAAGCTGGGCGTTTTTGACAAGTGTCAGCATGGGCTTTCCGGAAAAGTGATGAGCAAACGGTACGCGCCGACCTGAGGTCGGCGCGTGTAGGCGGGTGGCGCGGTTCAAGCGCGGCGGCCGCCGATCTTACAAGCGTACATCGTAGTTGAAGTAACGGTTCATGATTTCATCATAAGTGCCGTTCTCTTTCACCGCACGCAGGGCGTCGTTGAAGCGTTCGGCGAGGGCCTCGTCACGGGGGCGGAACGCGACGCCAACGCCCTTGCCAAAGATTTCCTCGGGCTCTTTGATGAAGTCGCTGATGCGCTGGAAATCGCTTTCGGGCGTGTCGATGTCGATGGCGGCTTCGGCAATCGGGTAGTCCATGAACGTCAGGTCCAGGCGGCCTGCCAGCAGGTCGGTGACCACATCGTCCACACCGGTATAGCGGCGAATTTCCAGCACGTCGCCGTAGAGTTCGGTGACATAGTTATCCTGCAGGGTTGCTCGCTGTACGCCGACCGTGAGCCCTTCCAGGCTGGCCCGGTCTTCGATGTCGATATCGTGGGCGTGGGTCGTGATCCAGGCGCTGGGAGTGGTGTAGTAAGCCTCGGAGAACAGCACACGCTGGGCGCGCTCGTCGGTAATTGCCATGGACGACATGATGGCGTCGTAGTTACGGGCCAGCAGGCCGGGAATGATGCCGTCCCAGTCTTGTTCTACCCAGGTGCAGCTCACTTCCAGGTAGTCGCATACGGCATTGCCCAGCTCGATTTCAAAGCCGGTGAGAGTGCCGTCGGCTTCCCGGTACATGAAGGGCTCGTAGGGAATATCCACACCCAGACGGATCTCGTCGTAGTCTCGGGCCAGTGCGGCAGTGGATACCATGGAAAGTGAAGCACCAGCCGCCAGCACGGCAGCCACGGACAGCGTTGCATAACGCATGGTCAGTCTCCTGAAACGATTTTTAGTAGGTATGTGGGTGTTGCTTTATGCCAAGCGCCGAAAGGGGCGGCTACAGCACGGGGTGCGCCAGGCGTGGGAGTGCCCTGCGTCGATCACGCATGGCAACATGCACGCACAGAGGCGTGATTCGGCACGGGCGTGCCAAAGAGGGGGCTATTCGTCGAACCACTCGCTCAGGTAGAAGCGGGCAATGGTGCCACGGGTACCTGGGCGTTGCGCATGGGGCGTAGAGGGGAGTAGGCGGTATGGAGTCATGGTATTGGCGTGCTGCCATGCCTTCCCTGAGGAAGGCATGGCGAGACGGTCAATGCTTACTCTTCGCCAAAGTAGCGAGCGTAGATTTCATCGTAGGTGCCGTCTTCCTGCAGCTCGGCCAGTGCTTCGTTGAAGCGCTCGGCCAGGGCCTGGTCGCGCTGGCGGAAGGCGATGCCGAAGCCGTCACCGAAGTACTCCTTGGGCTCGCTGATGCGCTCGCCTACGACCACGTACTCGGTGTCTTCGTTGTTCAGCAGGGTGGACTGGCCGATCGGATAGTCGAGGAAGACGATATCCAGGCGCTGTGCCTGCATGTCCAGCACCATGTCGTCAGCGGTGGAGTAGCGGCTGACGCTGGCGATACGGCCGTACTGGTCGGTCACGTAGTTGTCTTGCAGGGTGCCGCGCTGTACGCCGATGGTCTTGCCGGCCAGGGTCTCTTCGTTGGCGTCACTGAGTTCCAGGCTGGCGGGGGCGAACCAGGCCGACGGCATGGTGATGTAGGGGTCGGAGAACAGCACCTGCTGACGACGCTCGTCGTTGATGGTCATCGACGACATGATGGCATCGTAGTTACGTGACATCAGGCCCGGAATGATGCCGTCCCACTCCTGCTCGATCCACTCGCAGGTCACGCCGATGCGCTCGCACAGAGCGTTGCCCAGGTCGATATCGAAGCCGGTCAGCTCGCCCTCGGGGGTGCGGTATTCCATGGGCTCGTAAGGTACGTCCACGCCGATACGCACGTGGTCGTAATCACGGGCTTGAGCAGAAGACGCAGCAGCCACGGCCAGGCCCAGCAGAGAAACGGTCAGCAGTTTTTTCATTGTAGACTCCAAAGGAAGCAGGTTCACCGGAGGTGATCCCCTTTAAGCTACCCCAGCTTGCGGTTGGCGAAAAGGGGGGTGACCTGAATTAAACCAACGCTTGTTTTACGTTGGCGTACGTTGGATTTTTCGTCATGCTCAGGTTTGTGGCCGCAAATGTGCCAGCAGCCGTTTTTCCAGATAACGGAAAAAATACAGGATGGCAAAGGTGAGGCACAGATAAATGGCCGCCACGAACAGGAAGGCATCGAAGGGGGCATAGAAGCGCGCATAGACGAAGCGTGCGGCCCCGGTCAGGTCCATCAGGGTGACGACGCTGGCAATGGCGCTGGCATGCAGCATGAAGATGACTTCGTTCCCGTAGGCGGGCAGGGCACGGCGAAAGGCGCTGGGCAGGATGATACGGCGCATCATCAGGCTGTTGGACATGCCATAGGCCTTGGCGGCTTCGATTTCACCCCGTGAGGTGGCCTTGATGGCACCCCGGAAAATCTCCGTGGTGTAGGCCGCCGTGTTCAAGGTGAAGGCGATCAGTGCCGGGTAGAAGGCTTCGCGCAGCAGCGGCCACAGGAAGGTTTCCTGAATGCCATCGATGAACACCACCCCGTAGTAGATGATGTAGAGCTGAATGAGCAGCGGGGTGCCACGAAACACATAGGTATACACATAGACCGGCAGGCTGATCCATTTGTGTTTTGAGCTGCGCATGATGGCCAGCGGGACGGCCAGGATCAGGCCGGCCACCAGCGAGAGGAACACCAGCTGGGTGGTGGTCACCAGGCCTTCCCAGTAGTAGCCCAGGGTGGTGGGGGTGAAGATCAGGTTACCCGCCAGTAAATCGTTGAACCATGCAGAGATGTCCAGCATGTCACTGCCCCCCGAAGCCGATGTCGTAACGTTTTTGCAACCGTGCGAAGACCCACTCGGAGACGCTGGCAATCAGCAGATAGGCTGCCGCCACCGGAATGAGGAAGACAAACGGCTCGTGGGTGGCCCGAGAGGCTTCTGCCGCCACCCGCACCATGTCCGTCAGGCCGATCACCGACACCAGGGCGGTGGTCTTGAGCAGCACCATCCAGTTGTTGGAGAGGCCGGGCAGCGCGTGACGCATCATCTGGGGAAAGCGAATACGCCGAAATACCAGTGCGTTGCTCATGCCGTAGGCCTTGCCTGCCTCGATCTGGCCATTGTCGACGGCCATGAACGCCCCGCGAAAGGTTTCGCCCATATAGGCGCCGAAGATGAAGCCGATGGTGAGGACACCGGCCGCGAAGGCGTTGAAGTTGATGTAGATATCGATGTCGTAGCGGTCATAGAGCATATCGCTGATCGCATTGACCCCGATCTGCCCGCCGAAGAACAGCAGCATCATCAGCACCAGGTCGGGCACACCACGAATCACCGTGGTGTAGACCGTTGCGCTACGGCGCAATAGCCAGTTGCGGGACATTTTGGCGCTGGCGGTCAAGAGCCCCAGCACAATCGCCAGGATCAGCGAGAGGAGGGCCAACTGAACGGTCACGCCTGCGCCTTCCAGCAGGCGGGGGCCGTAGCCTTGCAAATCAAGCATCGTGCATGCCTCGCGGATCAGTATTTGGGCGCCAGAAACTGCTTCAGGCGCGGCGATTGCGGGTTGCCCAGCACGTCATCGGGCGTGCCGGCTTCTTCCACGAGGCCTTGGTGCAGGTAGATCACCTTGCTGGACACGTCCCGGGCAAAGCTCATCTCATGGGTCACCACTACCATGGTGCGCCCTTCGTTGGCCAAATCGCGCATGACCTTGAGCACGTCGCCCACCAGCTCAGGGTCCAGCGCCGAGGTGGGTTCGTCGAACAGCATGACTTCCGGGTTCATGGCCAGCGCCCGGGCGATGGCGCCACGCTGCTGCTGACCACCGGACATTTGCGCCGGGTAGGCGTTGGCACGCGCGCTGAGGCCGACTCGGTCGAGCAGCGCGTGGGCGTGTTCGATGGCTTCTTTCTTGGGTTTACCCAACACATGAATCGGCGCTTCGATGATGTTTTCCAGCAGCGTCATGTGGGCCCACAGGTTGAAGCTCTGGAAAACCATGGAGAGCTTGGCGCGCATCTGCACGACCTGTTTCCAGTCGGCGGGTTCGCGGCCATGGCGGGTGGTCTTGAAGCGGATCTGTTCGCCGTGGACGATCAGGTCGCCATCATCGGGCTGTTCCAGCAAATTCATGCAGCGTAAAAAGGTGCTTTTTCCAGACCCTGAAGCACCGATCAGGGTGATCACATCACCTTTCTGGGCTTCAAGAGAGAGGCCTTTGAGGACTTCTGTATCGCCGAAGCGCTTTTTGATGTTACGCACTTCAAGGGGAGTCGGCGTAGCGGCCATAACTTAGGCTCCAGTACAGGGTTGCCGCAGCAACAACGAATGAGTGTTCGTGTTTCTGTGCGGCTGGCGCGAAAAAAGGGGCGATTCTATCAGGAGTGCGCCGGAGACGCGTACTTTATCAGGGCGACCTTGGTCGTGTTGCCTGAAGAGCACTCCTGATGGCCCCTCTACGTTATTGTTATCAAACTATCTTGTAACTATTCAGCACCGGTTGGCTGAGTCGGGGCTTCTTGCTGCATGAAGGCTGGCACATCACCCGCAAACAGTTGCTCCAGTGCGGTATGCGCCGCCACCCCTTGCTTGACGGCGGTCGAGAGGAAGCTGCGCATCCGGCAGAAGATCTCCGCCCCCTCCCAGGAGCGGAAACAGCCCGAGATTTTCTGCTGGACCTTGGTCATTCGCAGATCGCGTTCCCCCTGGTTGTTGGTGAAGGGAGCGGCAGGGTCGTCGAGGAAGCGCAACACGTCGTCCTCGTACGCCTGGAGGCGTTCCAGGAGGTTGCGCGACTTGGTGCGCTTGGCCCGGCCTCGCGTTCCAGGTGGCGGTTTCACCGGCGGGGGGCTCTCGGCGTCCCCTTTCGCCAGGCAATCTCGATAGCGCTGCCGCCAGGCTCGGGTCTCATCGGCCGAGAGGCAGCCGTCGGCCACCTCCACGGCGCGATGCATCTCCAACAACAGGTCATGCAAGGCCTTGGCCCATGCCTGGCCATCGTTCTCCCAGGCCGCTGTCAGCTCCCGAAGGTGGTGCGCATTACAGAGCGCGTGCCGGCAATCCGGATAGCGGTAGTAGGGCTTCCAGTGATCATGCACCAGCACGCCACGCACGAAGGGCAATACGCCGATGGCGTCCATCGCTTCCTGGCCGCGCTTGGGGTGCGGGGCCAACCAGGTCAGGGCCTCGTTGGAGGCGCTGTGTAGCCAGTAGCGTTTGCCACCGACCTGCATTCCGGTTTCATCGGCATGGACGGTGGCTGCTTCACGTAGCGCCGGGATCACCCACTCGGCGAACGCCTCGGCCCGCTGGTAGGCCTCCTGGTTGAAGGCGAACAGGGTGCCGGTGCTCAGCGACAGGCCGCACTGCGAGGTGAGCAACTCGCGGATACGCGCATAGGGCAACAGCTGATACTGGGAGAGATAGACGACATGCGCCTTGAGGCGAGGGCCATACTGGATGGGGCGAGTCACGCCCTCGGGGAATGGCGCCACGTAGCGTTGCCCCTGATCATCTTCGAGGACCTCAGCCTGATATTCGGTGACCACGGCCTGGATTACGATGTCCTGCACTTGGCGCGTTTCGACGCCGACCGGGCGGTAAGAACGCCCCTTGGGGAGTTGCCGACGATCGACACGGAGCTTGACCACCTCGTCGGGGTCCGTCACCGGCGCCAACGTCTTACCCTCATGCCCTGGCTGTCCGCCGGGGCGCCGCTCGCCTTTGGCGCGCGAGCGGCGCTGGCGATTGGGATCCTGGGACGGTGGCTTGCTGCTGTTGCGGCTACTGGTGGCCAGGCGATCGGCCATGAGCTTGACCAGCAACATCAGCACATCGATGGCCGCACGCAGCGACGGAGAGACCGTCTGGTCTTCCTTGAGCTGCTGTCGGACCCGCTCCAGAGCCTCGTCGACGTTGATATCGCTGATGGTCATGTCACCGCATAGATATGCCGAAGGATTAGGCACACTATACCAGAAAAATCAGGTGGTTGGCGATATCCCATCCGCAGCCACCTGAATAGTTACACTATCTTTTCTTCAACGGGACTTTCTGTGGCTAGTTTGCCGTCCGTTCCGGTGCCACCAGCAAGGCGGCACGAGCACCTATCTCGACCTGTGCGTTGGGAAACACCACGTGCAGCGGCGTATCTTCCACCACGAAGTCACCGGCGGCGGCGTCTTTGGCCAGGCAGGTGCCGGTGTCGAAGCGGCTGAAGTTGGGAGCGTCTTCATCGAAACACAGCGTGAACTCCTCGGAATGACGCATCAGTTCATGCTGCACCCGGTAGAACGCCATGGCACTGGCTGGCTGGGTGGGTGGCGCATAGCCGCTACCGAGAGCACTGATCAACGTGAGCATGGGAGCCAGGGCGTCCATGTCGTTGTGGCCGAACGGGGCGACTCGCCCCAGCTCGAAGGTAAAGGCCTGGGCACCATGGTAGTGCTTGCTGTAGTGAGAAAACGTCCAGCTATGCTGATGCTGGTGAAGCACCGCCTGCATGTCGGCGGCGGCCAGCCACTCCCACTGTTCCGGGTCGGTCGCCGACTCGGCGAACGGCTCGACCACGAAGCGGGTATGCAGGCTGTCGCGGATGGCGGTGTGCAGGTCGTAATGCAGCCGAGGCAGGGCGTGATGGCGAGCATAGAACGTATCCACGGCTTCCATCAGTTGTCGCGCTCGTTCGGGCTCGTCGCCCTGGTCGGCCAGTTCGCGCTTGAACAAGCGATTCAGGTTGGTGGTGATGTAGCGCTGCTGGGCCTTGAGGGCGGGAATGTTGCCCAGAATCACCAGCACGGGAGCGCCCAGTGGCAGGGTGCTGGCTTCCAGGGCAGCCAACCACTCGCCCAGCAGTTCTACCGGAGCGGTCTCGTTGCCATGAATGGCGGCGGAAAAGACACAGGCCCGGGCATCGGGGCGCAGTATGTTGGGCGTCAATTCCAGTACGCCCGGACGGTGCAGGTGATAGGTGCCGCTGGCAAAGCGGCCTATGCGTGGCGACGGGCGTTCACCGTCAAGGGTCCAGTCGAGCCATTGGCCTAGCATGAAAGTGTCCTTGGTCATGGGCATCTACTTGTGTTGCCCTACCTTTACCACGCTCAGCTCGTGTCGCAAGGGGTGGCGTCGTGCGCGTGAAAATGGTCGGTGCGAGGATGAAAGTAACCCGTAAAAAAGCGCCCATGGCGTGAGCCACAAGCGCTTTGCAATACCGGGCGGGTAAGGCCGGGAGGTCAGCCCGACCGTTGGCGCTGCATTTCGTCCTGATACTCCTTGGCCAGCGTGGTTTTCTGGGCTTCCTGCAAGCCCCGACCGGCCAGTTGAAACACCTCCTGTTCTTCTTCGTCCAGATGGTGGGTCACCAGATGCTGCAGCTGCTTGGCGTGGGTGAGCCAGTGGCTGGCACTGTAGTCGGTGTCGTCCAGCAGCTCGATCAGCTCATCGATCTCGTGGTGTTCGGCAACGCTGTGGCGCGCCTTTTCCTGGGTGAGGTCGAGGTCCATCATCGGAATATACAGAGCCCGCTCTTCGGCGTTGGCATGGTACTTGAGCTCCGCCCGTACCCGTTGGTAAAGAGAGTCGCGGGCGTCGCTGTCACCGTGGGTCTCTACCAGTTGGGCCAACAGGTCACGCTGAATATCGTGGTCTTTACGCAGTGCTTCGAAAATGGTCATGCCTGGCTCCTTGGCGTTGTACCCGAATGAAACGGCAAACAAGTTGAATACAAAAAAATTAGTGCTGAAGTGGCAAAAGTGCAAGGTGCCCACATCGATGAAATCGATTCAGAGCGTCGAAAACTTTCGCTGATAAGTGGCTGGGGCTGGACTATGGTGTAACCAGTCCTTGCTGCCCGTCTGGGGCAGCGTGTCGTCACCTGAAAGGAGTGAGCCATGACGAAGGTATTGGTACTGTATTACTCGATGTATGGGCACATCGACACCCTGGCGGCCGCCGTGGCAGAAGGCGCCGAAGGCGTGGAGGGGGTCGAGGTCACCGTCAAGCGCGTACCGGAAACCATGCCGGAAGATGCGTTCAAGAATGCCGGTGGCAAGCAGGACTTCACTACTCCGGAAGCCACGCCTGGAGAGTTGGCCGACTACGATGCCATCATCTTCGGCACGCCGACGCGCTTTGGCAACATGGCGGGGCAGATGCGTACCTTCCTCGACCAGACCGGCGGGCTATGGGCGAAGGGTGCACTGCGTGGCAAGGTCGCCAGCGTATTTACCTCGACCGGCACCGGCGGCGGCGACGAGATGACCATCACGTCGACCTGGACCACCTTGGCCCACCACGGCATGGTCATCGTGCCGATTGGTTACGGCATCGAAGAGCAGTTCGATATCTCGAAGGTCAGCGGCGGCACGCCCTATGGCGCGGCGACGCTGGCAGGCGGCGACGGTTCGCGTCAGCCGGACGACCGCGAGCTGAAAATAGCCCGTTTCCAGGGTAAATACGTGGCTGAAGTCGCTGCCAAACTGACCAGCTAACGCTCAGCGCGCACAGTGTGAACGCCTGCCCCGTTGAGGGCAGGCGTTCGCGCTTTTACAACTAATTTTTATCAACTACCGTTTCAACCACCTTTACCAACCATTTTTACCAACCACATTGATCAACGACATGGCCAGTGGGGCCTGACGCTAGCCGCGCAGGCGCTCGGCAATGGCCTTGCCTAGGCTTTCCGTGGTGCCCTGGCCGCCCACGTCGCGGGTGAGCACCTGCGGGTTCCCTTCACTGAGCACGGCTTCGATGGCCTCGACCATGGCGTCGGCAGCTTCCTTGTGTCCCAGATGTTCCAACATCATGGCGCCTGACCAGATTTGGCCGATAGGGTTGGCAATGCCCTTGCCCGCAATGTCGGGTGCGCTGCCATGAACCGGCTCGAACAGGCTGGGGAACTTGCCTTCCGGATTGATATTGGCGGAAGGCGCAATGCCGATGGTGCCGGTGCAGGCCGGGCCCAGGTCGGAGAGGATGTCGCCGAACAGGTTGCTGCCCACGACCACGTCGAACCAATCGGGGTGCAGCACGAAGTTGGCCGTGAGGATGTCGATATGGAACTTGTCGACGTTGATATCCGGGTACTGTTTGGCCATCTCGGCGACCCGCTCGTCCCAGTAGGGCATGGTGATCGAGATGCCGTTGGACTTGGTGGCCGAGGTGAGCTTCTTGCGTGGTCGCGTCTGGGCCAGGTCGAAGGCGTATTTCAAGACTCGGTCGACCCCGGTGCGGCTCATCACGGTTTCCTGAATGACGATCTCCCGCTCGGTGCCTTCGAACATCTTGCCGCCGATGCTGGAGTATTCGCCTTCGGTGTTTTCACGCACCACGTAGAAGTCGATATCCCCCGGGGCGCGACCGGCCAGCGGGCTCTTGATGCCCGGCATCAGTTTGCAGGGGCGCAGGTTGATGTATTGATCGAACTGGCGGCGGAACTGCAGCAGCGAGCCCCACAGGGAAATATGGTCAGGCACTTTGTCCGGCCAGCCCACGGCGCCATAAAACAGCGCATCAAAGCCCTTGAGCTGCTCGTACCAGTCATCCGGCAGCATCTTGCCGTGCTCAAGGTAGTAGTCGCAGTTACCGAACTCAAAGGTGGTGAACTCCAGCGCGAGGTCGAAGCGCTGGGCCACCGCTTCCAGTGCGCGAATACCTTCCGGCATGACTTCTGTGCCGATGCCGTCGCCAGCGATGACTGCAATCTGATGGGCCATGGGGCCTCCTTTTTTTATGGTCGTGTGAAAGGCGTACCGTTCATGCAGTGTAGCGGCTGTTGGCGATGAGATATTCAGGCTACTATTCAAGCCATTGTTGCTTTCAGGTATAGAATCCCATGGCTCCACTGGACGATCTGGCGTTTTTTCAGCAGTTGGCTCGAGCGGGCAGCCTGACGGCGACAGCCCGGGAGTTGGGTATTTCCCTCTCGGCGGTGAGTAAACGGCTGAAGCAGCTGGAGGCGCGGCTGGGGGTGTCGCTGGCGGCGCGCACGACCCGCCGCCTGACGCTGACCGCCGAAGGCGAGCGCTATCTTGCCCAGGGCAGCCTGATTCTCGATGAGCTGGACGCCCTGGAGAGTGACCTGCGCGATGCGGCCAGCCAGGGGCTGCAGGGGCGGTTGCGGGTCAATGCCACCTTTGGCTTTGGACGACGCCACATTGCGCCGCTGCTGTCACGCTTCTGCGTTCGGCATCCGGGCATCGAGAGTTGGCTGGAGCTGACCAACTTTCCTCTCAATCTCAGCGACCATGGGTTCGATGTGGGGATTCGCATTGGCGAACCGCCGGATTCACGGCTGGTGGCTCGGCGTATCCTGCCCAATCGGCGCATGCTCTGCGCGTCGCCGAGCTACCTTGCCAGCATGCCCGCCCTGCGTACGCCG
This sequence comes from Vreelandella stevensii S18214, assembly GCF_000275725.1. Taxonomy (GTDB): domain Bacteria; phylum Pseudomonadota; class Gammaproteobacteria; order Pseudomonadales; family Halomonadaceae; genus Vreelandella; species Vreelandella stevensii. The sequence goes on from NZ_AJTS01000052.1 coordinate 17,245, forward strand.
CAGGATCTGGCGCAGCACCGCTGCCTGTTGATCCGCGAGAACGATAGTGACTTTGCGCTGTGGCGCTTCGAGCAGCGTGCGGCAGCGCGGCGCCAGCAATCGGTCAAGGTCAGTGGCCACCTGGCCAGTAACGATGGCGAAGTGGTGACGCGACTGGCGCTGGATGGCCATGGCGTCATGCTGCGCTCCTGGTGGGATGTCAACGAACACCTGGCCAGTGGCGAGCTGCAACTGCTGCTGCCCGAGTGGCAGGGCGTACGGGCAGACTTCTATGCGGTGTTCGAGCAGCGCCGCCATACCCCGGCCCGCATCCGTGCGCTGATCGATTTTCTCCAGCAGGAGATCGCGGGCCGGGTGCCTGCGCTGCCTGACGCTGAGTAGGTGCTGTGCAGGCGAGCCTGGCTCTGTCTGAAAAGTCGGCGAGCGAAGAACAGACAAGGCAAAAATCGGTGAAAAGACGGAGTTTACACGCTGTAAATGAGTACTTTGATCCGATTTTTAACGCCGTATGGTCGAGCGCAGCCAGTTTTCAGGCAGAGCCTAGCGGCCGGGACAGCGCTCGTCTTGAACCACATCGATCAGCTCGTCGGTAGGGAAGTCCAGCTCGGCGGCTTGCTGGCGCAGGCGCGCTTCCAGCTCGCTATCCAGCGTCGGTGTGCGTGCCAGAATCCACAGGTAGTCTCGGTTAGGGCCGGAAACCAGCGCCCACTGATAGTCGTCATCCAGTGCCAGCACGTTGTAGCCGCCGTAGAACGGGCCAAAGAAGCTTACCTTCAGGCGGCCAACGCTGTCGTCATCGATGAAATAGGCCCGGCCCTCGGCTTCGTCCCAGCTGCCTTCTTCCAGGTTGTAGCCCCGGTTGATGACCCGCACACCGCCATCGTTGCGCAGACTGTAGTTGGCGGTCACGCAGTCCAGCCCGCGCTCGAAGGAGTGGTCCAGACGAGCGATTTCATACCACTCCCCGAGGTACTGATCGAGCTCGAACCCGGTGACGGCCTCGGTGCCATCGGGGATGCCCGTGCATCCGGCCAGCAGCACGCTCGAAACACAAAGCGCCGATGCCGTTGCCAGTTTCCTTGGCGACAGTAGGGAATAGCGCATGACGACCTCCATGTGAACGGTTCCTTGCAAGCGATGGGAATATCGCCATTCAATTTAACAGCGAGGCGACGCCACCGCCATGGCGGCGATGACCTGTGGTGAGTTTTATGGGTGCGCGGCGAAATAGGCTATGGTTGAACGAAACGTTTGGGTTTGAAGACACCCATGCTTGTTTGCAGGCCCACCATGACAAAGGAGTGTTTATGTGGCACCAACAAGAGATTCACCTGCCCGACATGCCCAGAGGCTTCCATCTGATCACTGATGAGATTGCTCGGGCACTGCCCTGCCTCGAAGAGTGCCATCAGGGGCTGGTGCACTTACAGCTTCTGCATACCTCGGCCTCCTTGACCCTGAATGAAAACAGCGACCCGGATGTACGTCACGACCTGAACGCCTTTCTGCGTCGCCTGGTGCCCGAAGGGCTGGATTACTTTCGACATACCCTGGAAGGGCCGGACGACATGCCTGCCCACGTGGTGTCCAGCCTGCTGGGTACCCAGCTGAGCCTGGCCGTGCGCGATGGGCGTTTGGCGCTGGGCACTTGGCAAGGCATCTGGCTGGGCGAGCATCGCGAACAGGGCGGACCCAGAAGAATCCTGGCGACCATCACGGGCTGCTGAGCATGGCGCAGCGTTTCTTTCCGTGTATGGACTAATTTGCCATTTTTATTGCCATTTTGGTGCAGCCGTGAAGAATGATGCGCCTTCACTTTATTCAATCAAGGTCGATTAACCATGGATGCGACACTTTCATCCCTGTTGACGGCGGTCGTGGATCGCAGCAACGGGCTGTTATGGGGCAGCGTACTGATTTATCTGCTGATTGGAGCAGGTCTCTATTTTACCGTGATGACACGGGGAATTCAGATTCGCTATTTTGGCCACATGTTCAAACTGCTGCGTACCTCGCGGCAGTCCAATGGCGGGATCTCCTCCTTTCAAGCGCTCTCGACCAGCCTGGCGGCTCGGGTGGGAACGGGTAACCTGGCCGGGGTGGCGGTCGCCATTTACTTCGGTGGCCCAGGGGCCATTTTCTGGATGTGGATGACCGCCATGGTCGGCATGGCGACCAGTTTCGTGGAGTCCACGCTGGCGCAGGCCTACAAGACCGACCACGGCGACAACACCTTCCGTGGCGGCCCGGCTCGCTATATCGAGCGTGGCCTTGGGCTGCGCTGGCTGGCGGTGCTGTTTTCGATCTGTTTGATCATTGCTTTCGGCCTGGCCTTCAATAGCGTGCAGGCCAACTCCATTGCCCAGGCCATGGAGCAGGCGTTTGCCATTCCCACCTGGGCCATGGGCCTGGTGCTGATGGCCGTCGTGGCGCCGATCATCTTTGGCGGCTTGAAGTCGATTGCCAAGGTGGCCGAGCTGGTCGTGCCGCTGATGGCCTTGCTGTATCTGGTGTTGGCACTGGTGGTGGTGGCCCTGAATATCGCCGACCTGCCCGCCGCGCTGCTGACTATCGTGCAGAGCGCCTTCGGCATCGAGCAGGCCGCAGGCGGGGCCATGGGCTATGCCATTTCCCAGGCCATCATCAACGGTATTCAGCGCGGTCTGTTCTCCAACGAGGCGGGCATGGGCTCTGCTCCCAACGCGGCGGCCACGGCCAGCACCCGGCCGGATCATCCGGCGGCCCAAGGGTTCATTCAGATGCTGGGGGTCTTCCTGGATACGCTGGTGATCTGTACCGCCACGGCGGCCATCATCATCATGGCGGGCCCGGAACTGCTGGCCAGCGAGGAGAGCAACGGCATCCAGCTGACGCAGATGGCGCTCTCCAGCCATGTGGGCGAGTGGGGCGGCATGTTCATTGCGGTAGCGATTCTGCTGTTTGCGTTTACGTCCGTGATTGCCAACTACTCCTACGGTGAGTCCAACATCGAATACCTGGCTGGCCGCCGGGCACCGCTGGCGGTGATGCTGTATCGTCTGGCCGTGCTGGGCATGATCATGGTGGGCTCGGTGGCCAGCCTGGGAGCCATCTGGAATTTTGCCGACCTTTCCATGGGCATGATGGCGATCATCAACCTGGTGGCCATTCTGATGCTGTCGCCCATTGCCTTTGCTCTGTTCAAGGATTACGACGCGCAGTTGAAGGCGGGCAAGGAGCCGGTGTTCGACCCCAGCCAGTTCCCCAAACTGGCCAACAAGGTGGACCCCAAGGCCTGGCCTAAAAAGCCGTAACCGCGTCATGAAAACGCCCCGCCCGTGTTGCCGCCATGGCCACGGAGCGGGGCTTTTTTTAAGGTCATTGCATTCTAGCGAGACAGTGAAGCCATTCCCGGAAAAGTGCGATGAACCTTGTTGATGGCGGATTGTGGGAGGCCAATTTCATTGGGCGACTGTCTGAGCAGGCACCCCTATCAAGCTGGGTGCTGGAATCATCGCGAGCTGAAGCTCCCTCCCACAACCTGAGCAAGCACCTTGCCTGAATCACCCTGTGGGAGGCCAATTGATTCACGCGAGTCTGCGTAGAACCTTTATTTTATGGAGCACGATTCGATTTTGTCGAATGAACGGCGGAAAACGTTGCGCTTTTGCTTATTGGAAAGCGCCTTAGAATAGCGCCATCTCTTTAATTTTTGGCAAGGAATCTTACGATGGCAACTCGTACTCTGTTAGTCACGTCTTCCGTTCTGGGTGAAAACGGCCAGTCCAATGCGCTGGCGAACCATTTTCAGCAGCAGGCCGCTGCCCGTGGCGGCGTGGAGGTCAGCCACCGCGACGTGGTGGCCAATGCGCTGCCCCACCTGGACATCGAAGAGCTGGGCGCATGGCAAACCCCGGCTGACGAGCGCAGCGACGCCCAACAAGCACTGGCGGCCCGCTCCGATGAACTGCTGGCCGAGCTGCGTTCCCACGACGTACTGGTGCTGGCGGTGCCGATGTACAACCTCGGGATTCCTTCGCAGCTGAAGGCGTGGTTCGACCGCGTGCTGCGCGCTGGTGAAACGTTCCGCTATACTGAAAATGGCCCGCAGGGGCTGCTGGAAGGTAAGCGCGCCATCATCCTCGCGGCCCGGGGTGGTCAATACGCTGGCACCGAGTTCGATAGCCAGACCCCGCACCTGAAAACCATGCTGGGCCTGATGGGCATCAGCGATGTGGACGTGGTGTTTGCGGAAGGCCTCAACATGGGCGACGCCCAGCGTGATAGCGCACTGAAAGAAGCCTTCCAGGCCATTAATCAACTGGTGGATGGCCTGTAAGCCATCTCACCTTGGAGATCCCGCATTCGAGGTAGCCATGCCGCGTCCCGAGCTGTTGGAACAGATCTATACCATCGTCGATCAGATCCCGGCGGGACGGGTGACCACTTATGGGCGCGTGGCCAGCATGACCGAAGGGGCCACGCCGCGCATGGTGGGGTCTGCCATGCGACACTTGCCCGAGGGGCACCAGGTGCCCTGGCACCGCGTGATTGCGGCATCGCTGACGCTGGCCGACCATGGCGGCGCGGCGCGCCAGCACCAGAAGTTGCGTGACGAGGGCGTGGTGTTCGATGCCAAGGGCAGGGTGCCTGCCCATCTGGTATGGCCGGATTAGCGCAGCCGTTTTGGCATCTCATGCCAGTTGCGACGCTAAGCAGGATGTTCAATAAAAAGCCGCTCCCTGAGGTTCTCTCGAGGGAGCGGCTTTTTTTATCCAGCCATCACGGCGGCCGGGGGCTTACTCTTCCCGTTTGGCGCCGGACTTCAGCGACCAGTCCCGCCAGCGCAGGTCGAAGAGATCCTTGCGGCGGTCCTTGAGGTTGGTCACCGAGCCTTCTGCACGCACTACGGTCAGGCGGGTCAAATCCAGGTCCGAGAAGATGATCATCTCGGTATTGGGCGTGGTTTCGGCCAGCACCGCGTCATGGGGGAAGGCAAAGTCGGAGGGGGTGAACACCGCCGACTGGGCATACTGGATATCCAGGTTCTCGATGGACGGCAGGTTGCCGACGCTTCCGCAGATGACCACGTAGCACTCGTTCTCGATAGCCCGTGCCTGAGCGCAGTGGCGCACACGCAGGTAGCCATTTTTGGTGTCGACCCAGAACGGCACGAACAGAATATCCATGTCCTGGTCGGCCAGCAGGCGCCCCAGCTCCGGGAACTCCACGTCGTAGCAGATCAGGATGCCGACACGGCCGGCATCGGTTTCGAACACCTGCAGGTCGTCGCCGCCTTCGATCACCCAGTCGCGCCGTTCCTGCGGGGTGATATGCAGCTTGGACTGTTTCTCCACCTCGCCGTCCCGATGGAACAGGTAAGCCACATTGTAGAGGCGATCATCCTCGCCCACCTCGATCATCGAACCGCCGACGATATTGATGTTGTAGGACACCGCCATCCGCGACAGCTCGCTCTTGAAACGGTCGGTGAAGCCCGCCAAAAAACGGATGGCGGCGGTCTGGTCTTTCTGGGCGGCGCGATCCTGCAGGCCCATCAGCGGCGTGGTGAACAGCTCCGGGAAAACGGCAAAATCACTTTGGTAATCCGAGAGCGCATCGACGAAATACTCGATCTGCTGAAGCGCTGCTTCCACCGAGGCAAACTCACGCATTTGCCACTGGACTGCCCCCCACACGAACCTGCGTCGGGCGGGTATCCAGCACGCTGTCGGCGGGTTCGAAGAGGATGTTGTTCCACTCCAGCAGAGTGGCGTAGCCGCGCGACTGCTCGTCCTCGGGCAGGTACTTGCGCAGTAGGCGCTTGACCTGAAAGTCGTTGGCCAACTGGAAGGAGAGGATCGGGTCGTAGATCTCCTTGCGGGAGACCTTGTCGATGTACTGGGCCGGGGTCAGCTCGCCAGCATGCTGGTGATACTCGGGAATGCGCCCGCCGGCGAGAATGGCGCGCAGGTTGTGGGAGCGGCACAGCTCCTTGCGCGCTTCGTACAAACGGCGGCCCAAGCGGTAGCCACGGTAGTCGGGGTGGATCAGGACATCCAGCCCGTACATGGCGTCGCCGTCGGGGTTGTTGAGAATGATTTCCCGATGGCCGATCAGGTCGTCGTACTTGTGTGGGTTGGAGAACTCGTCGTAATCCACTTGTACCGTCAAGGCCACGCCCACCAGCACGCCGTCGTCTTCGATGGCAATCTGGCCATCAGGAAACTCCTGGATCAGCTTGGCGATGGTGTGCTCGGGCCAGGCGCCACCAATATCATGATACACCGCGTCCATCAGCGACTTCAGTTGTTCGTAATCGTCGCTACTCAGGTTACGCAGATTAAGGTGCAGTTCTTCCAGGGACATAGGTCAGGGGTTCCCATTCAGCGAATGATGTTAGCCCATTGTATCATTGCTGGGCGTTGCTCGTTTTACCGGCCGCCACGCGGCTGACCAGGGGGCGGGTCAAGGTCTGCGCCATGATCACGCCTGCCAGGATCAGCAGTCCGCCAATGAAGTGGAAGCCCGCCACCCGCTCACCCAAAAACGCCATGGCAATCAGAGCGCTGAACAGCGGCATCAGATTGATGAAAATACTCGACTGGTTGGCCCCGATTTGACGGACGGCCCGCATCCACAGGAAGGTCGTGATCACCGAGGCCGGAATGCCCGCGTAGAGAATCAGCCAGACGTTGCTACTATCGACTGGGGTCATGGGACCCATCAGGTACGGTGGTAGCAGGAACAGCACGGCAAAACAGACCTGGGCATAGAGCATTACCCAAGGAGGAAGGTTCATGGCCCAGCGTTTCAACATGACGCCGTACAGCGCATAGCAGGTGGCCGCCACCACCATCAGTGCATCGCCCTGGGCCACCTGGAGTTGCAGCAGCGACAGCGGGTTGCCTCGCCCCAGCAGTACCGTCACGCCAATGAAGGCCAGTACGCCGCCCGCCACGCCGCCCAGCGTGGGGGGCTCACGCAGAATCAGCGCGCTGAGCAGCACCGTCAGCAGGGGTACCATGGCCGCCAGAATGCCCATGTTGGTGGCGGTGGTGGTTTCGGCTGCCACGTAGGCAAGCCCCTGCCACAGGCCCATGCCCAGCAGCCCAAGCAGCGCCAGCTTCAGCCAGTTGCGGCGAATCTCGTCGCGGTGACGCAATACCGCAGGCAGCACGAAAGGGGTCATGACCGCCAGCGCCAGCAGCCAGCGTAAGAAGGCGATGCTGCTGGGCGCAATCGCGCCGACCGTCAACTGGTTGATGGTCATGTTCCCCGACCAGATCAGCACGGTGGCCAGTGGGGGCAAGAAGTAGATCAATGGCATAGCGCATTCCCTTAAAACAATCCCTTATCGTTAGCCGGTTAATGTGACGTGCTTTTCCATGATGAGCAAGGGGGCAACGGTGGTAAAAGGCTGTACGCCGAAGGAACTATGTCATACGCTTGTTTGAATATGAGAGGCTTGTCTTTCTAACAACTCCAAAGGAGCGCCGTGATGCACGCTTATCCGCACCTTTTTCGCCCCTTGACCGTGGGCCACCTGACGCTGCCCAACCGGGTGCTGATGGGCTCCATGCACACCAACCTGGAAGAGGCCCCCAACGGCTTTGCACGTTTGGCGGCGTTCTATGCCGAGCGGGCGCGGGCGGGGGTCAGCTTGATCGTCACTGGCGGCATTGCGCCGAATGCCGAGGGTGCGGTGTTCCAAGGGGCACATGCGCTCACCGAGGCCAGCCAGCTCGAAGAGCACCGCCAGGTGGTGGATGCCGTTCACCAGGCGGGCGGACATCTGTGCATGCAGATTCTGCACGCCGGTCGCTACGCTTACTCCCCTGAGCTGGTGGCGCCTTCGGCGTTGCAGGCACCCATCAATCCGTTCGTGCCCCGTGCGCTGACCAGCGACGAGGTCGAGCAGCAAATTGCCGACTACGTGCGCTGTGCCACGCTGGCCCAGCAGGCGGGCTACGATGGGGTCGAAGTGATGGGCTCCGAGGGGTACCTGATCAATCAGTTCATTTGTCGCCGCACCAACCACCGGGACGATGAGTGGGGCGGTGACTTCGCAGGGCGTATACGCTTTGCGGTGGAGATCGTCAGACGCGTTCGTGAAGCCGTGGGCAACCGCTTCCTGATCATCTTCCGGCTGTCGATGATCGACCTGGTGGAGGAGGGCAGCACCTGGGAAGAGGTCGTGCAGCTTGGCCAGGCCATCGAAGCGGCGGGCGCCAACCTGATCAATACCGGCATTGGCTGGCACGAAGCGCGGGTGCCCACCATCGTCACTAGCGTGCCTCGCGCAGCCTTCAGCGAGGTGACCAAACGGATTCGCAGCGCGCTGTCGATCCCGCTGATCACCACCAACCGCATCAATATGCCCGATGTGGCCGAGCGTCTGCTGGCGTCAGGGCACGCGGACATGGTCTCCATGGCGCGGCCTTTCCTGGCAGACCCTGAATGGGTGCAGAAGGCCGAGGCCGACAAGGCCGAAGAGATCAATACCTGTATCGCCTGTAATCAGGCGTGCCTCGACCATACCTTCATGGGCAAGCTGACCTCTTGCCTGGTCAATCCGCGTGCATGCCACGAAACCGAACTGCCTTTGGTGGCTGCCGAGTCTCCCAAGCGAGTGGCCGTGGTCGGCGGTGGGCCTGCCGGGCTTGCCACCGCCGTGGAAGCCGCCCGCCGAGGTCATCGGGTGGTGCTGTTCGAACGGCGCAGCGAGCTTGGCGGGCAGTTCAACTTTGCGCGCAAGATTCCGGGCAAGGAAGAGTTCAACGAAACGCTGCGCTACTTCCGCGTCATGCTTGAGAAGCACGGCGTGGAGGTGCGCTTGAATACCGAGGCCACGCTGGAGGCGCTGGCTGCCTTCGACGACGTGGTGCTGGCCACCGGCGTGACGCCCCGCGAGCTGACCCTGCCCGGCGCCGACCATCCCAGTGTGTTGAGTTACGCCGAAGCCATCGCGCAGCCCGAGCGCGTGGGCCGCCGGGTGGCCGTGATTGGTGCCGGAGGTATCGGCTTCGATGTGTCGGAACTGCTGGCGCATCATGGCCACCCGGCCCTGGATCTGCAGTCCTGGTGTGAAGAGTGGGGCGTGGACCTCACGGTGAGTGAGCCAGGCGGGCTGAGAGCCCCCACACCGCCCGTCTCGCCACGCAGCATCGTGATGTTGCAGCGCAAAAGCTCCAAGCCGGGTAAAAACCTGGGCAAGACCTCGGGCTGGGTGCATCGTGCGTCGCTTAAACAGCGTGGGGTGCGTACCCTGACCGGCTGCGAGTACCTGAAAATCGACGATGCCGGGCTGCATGTTCGCCAAGGCGAAGAGCCGCAGGTGCTGGCGGTGGACACCATTGTGGTGTGCGCGGGTCAGGAGTCGGTGCGGGACCTGCTGGCGCCTCTGGAGCAGGCGGGCAAACGCGTGCATGTGATTGGTGGCGCAGACGAAGCGGCCGAGCTGGATGCCAAGCGGGCGATTGACCAGGGCACCCGTCTGGCTGCCACGCTGTAGCGGCATTGAGCGCGTGACGTTAATGCTCAAATGACGATAGACTGAAGGTCAACCCTAACGACTAAGCCCTGTTAGGGAATTAAGGCGCAGGTGGCACCCGGCCTGCGCTGCACGACCGCCAGAGAAAAAGGATAATCGTCATGCCCTCGGAGTGTACCCCACGATTTTTAGCCAGTGACAACACCTCGGGTATTTGCCCGGAAGCGATGCAGTACCTGCTGGAAGCCAATCAGGCCGATGACCTGGCCTACGGCAACGACCGCTGGACTGCCCGTGCCGCCGACCGCTTTCGTGAGATGTTCGACTACGATTGCGATGTGTTCTTCGTGTTCAACGGCACCGCTGCCAATTCACTGGCGCTTTCCGCGATGGGGCGCAGCTACCACAGCGTGATTTGTCATGAGTTGGCCCACATCGAAACCGACGAGTGTGGCGGTCCGGAGTTCTTCTCCAACGGGGCCAAGCTGCTCACCTCCCCGGGTGCCAATGGCAAGCTGACTCCCCAAGGGATCGAGGCGCTGGTCACCAAGCGTAGCGATATCCACTACCCCAAACCCAAGGTCGTGTCGCTGACCCAAGCCACCGAAGTGGGTACGGTCTACTCCCGTGAAGAGCTGTTGGCGATTCGCGCCATGGCCGACAAGCATGACCTGCGCCTGCATATGGATGGCGCGCGCTTTGCCAATGCCTGCGCCAGCCTGAAGGCGTCACCGGCCGAGCTGACCTGGCAGGTTGGGGTGGATGCGCTGTGCTTTTCAGGCACAAAGAACGGCCTGGCGTTTGGCGAAGCCATCCTGTTTTTCAACCGGGAACTGGCCGAGGATTTCTCCTACCGCTGCAAGCAGGCGGGCCAGCTCGCCTCCAAGATGCGCTATGTCTCGGCGCCCTGGCTGGGCCTGCTGGAAAGCGGCGCCTGGTTGACCAATGCCGAGCACGCCAACGCCATGGCCCGCTATCTGTCGGAAGGGTTGCAGGCGCTGCCTGGCGTCTCGCTGATGTTCCCCACCGAAGCCAACAGCGTTTTCGTTGAATTGCCTCCGCAAGCCATCGAAGCGTTGAAAGCGCGCGGATGGACCTTTTATACCTTCATTGGTGCGGGCGGCGCTCGCTTCGTGTGCGCCTGGAACACTACCATCGAGCTGCTGGACCAGCTGCTGGCCGACGTCAAATCCGTGCTGGAGTAAGCCGCCAGCAAGGCCCGGTTGTGGTCGTCGCGCCGCCTGCTCAGGCGGCGCGTTGCGTTGTTGGAGAGGATTCTTGTCAGCCCGGTGTTTTCAACGCAACTATTTTGCCTCGCCTTTGCTCATAGCCATATAAGACGCGGATCGTTGCGCTGCGTTGAAGGTTTCGTCATCACATTTTGCTAATGCTGACTACGCTGATAGAGCGACACTTCGCACGGCAGGCGGCCTGGGGGTTTGGGTCAGGCGATGGCTGCCGGGGATGGGCCACAGGAGAGTTCCATGAGCATCTTTGATCACGTTCAAGACCGTTTTGCCCGCGTTCAGCAAGAGGACATGAGCCTGGAGGAGTATCTGGCGCTATGCCGCCGTGATCCCAAGGTGTATGCCAGCGCCGCCGAGCGCATGCTGGAAGCCATAGGCGAGCCTGAGGTGATCGACACGGCGAAAGACCCGCGTCTGTCACGTATCTTTTCCAACAAGGTGATTCGCCGTTACCCCGCGTTTGCCGAATTTCACGGCATGGAAGAGGCCATCGAGCAGATCGTGGCCTACTTCCGCCACGCCGCCCAGGGCCTGGAAGAGCGCAAGCAGATTCTCTACCTGCTGGGGCCGGTGGGCGGCGGTAAATCGTCGCTGGCCGAGCGTTTGAAGCTGCTCATGGAGCGTATCCCGTTTTACGCCATCAAGGGCTCGCCGGTGTACGAATCCCCGCTGGGGCTGTTTTCACCGGAAGAGGACGGCAAGCTGCTGGAGCAGGAGTACGGTATTGCCAGCCGCTACTTGCGCAGCGTCATGTCACCCTGGGCCGCCAAGCGCTTGAAGGAGTACGGTGGTGATATCTCCCAATTCCGCGTGGTGCGGCTCTATCCGTCGCGCTTGAACCAGATCGCCATCTCCAAGACCGAGCCCGGTGACGAGAACAACCAGGATATCTCCTCGCTGGTGGGCAAGGTGGATATCCGCCAGCTGGAGCTCTACTCCCAGGACGACCCGGACGCCTACAGCTTCTCGGGCGGGCTGTGCCGCGCCAACCAGGGCCTGATGGAGTTCGTGGAGATGTTCAAGGCACCCATCAAGGTGCTGCATCCGCTGCTGACCGCCACCCAGGAGGGGAACTACAACCCCACCGAAGGCATGGGCGCGATCCCCTTCGATGGCGTCATTCTGGCCCACTCCAACGAATCCGAATGGCAGGCCTTCCGCAACAACCGCAATAACGAGGCGTTCCTCGACCGTGTGTACATCGTCAAGGTGCCTTACTGCCTGCGCGTCTCCGAAGAGATCAAGATCTACCAGAAACTGCTGGAAGACTCGTCCCTGAACGCCGCGCCTTGCGCCCCGGATACGCTGCGCATGCTGGCCCAGTTCTCCGTGCTGTCCCGGCTGAAAGTGCCCGAAAACTCCAGTATCTACTCCAAGATGCGGGTCTATGACGGCGACAACCTCAAGGATACCGATCCCCGCGCCAAGTCCATCCAGGAGTACCGCGACGCGGCAGGCGTCGATGAAGGCATGCAGGGGCTGTCTACCCGCTTTGCCTTCAAGATCCTTTCGCGGGTGTTCAACTTCGACAGCCAGGAAGTGGCAGCCAACCCGGTCCATCTGCTGTACGTGCTGGAGCAGGCGCTGGAGCGGGAGCAGCTGCCATCGGAGGTGTTCGAGCGCTACCTGGGCTTCATCAAGGAGTTTCTGGCCCCGCGTTACGTGGATTTCATCGGCAAGGAGATTCAGACCGCGTACCTGGAGTCCTACAGCGAGTATGGTCAGAACATTTTCGACCGCTATGTGACCTATGCCGACTTCTGGATTCAGGATCAGGAGTACCGCGACCCCGAAACCGGCGAGCTGTTGAACCGCCAGTCGCTGAACGAAGAGCTGGAGAAGATCGAAAAACCGGCCGGGATCTCCAATCCCAAGGACTTCCGTAATGAAGTGGTCAACTTCGTGCTGCGGGCGCGGGCGCAGAACAACGGCATGAACCCTAGCTGGCAGTCCTACGAGAAGCTCAAGGGCGTCATCGAGCACAAGATGTTTGCCAATACCGAGGAGCTTTTGCCGGTCATCTCGTTCAACGCCAAGGCATCCAGGTCCGATCAGAAGAAACACGAGGATTTCGTGGCGCGCATGGTGGACCGCGGCTATACCGAAAAGCAGGTGCGGTTGCTTTCCGAGTGGTATCTGCGCGTTCGCAAGTCCCAGTAGCCAGCCGGTTACGGGGGTGAACCTCACGATGGGCGGGCGCGAATGTTCAGCGCTCCCGCCTGAGGCATCAAGGAGGTCGAATGACCTACTTCATTGATCGCAGACCTAACGCCAAGCACAAGAGCGCGGTCAATCGGCAGCGCTTTCTGGAGCGTTACCGCAAGCATATCAAGCGTTCGGTCGAGGAAGCCGTGAACCGTCGCTCCATCACCGACATGGAGCGCGGCGAGAAAATCTCGATTCCAACCAGGGATATCTCCGAGCCGGTGTTCCAGCACGGCAGCGGCGGCGCCCGCACCATCGTTTCCCCCGGCAACAAGGAGTTTCTGCAGGGGGACAAGATTCGTCGCCCCGGTGGGCAGGGCGGCGGCGGTGGCGGCGCGGGAGAAGGCGGGGCGGCCAACCAGGGGGAGGGCAACGACGAGTTTGCCTTCACCCTCAGCCGCGAGGAGTTTCTGGAATTCGTCTTCGACGGTCTGGAGCTGCCACACTTGCAGCGCAAGCCCTTGAAGTCGCTGGAAGAGATCAAGATGGTGCGGGCCGGGCTGGCCCGTGACGGCGTGCCTTCGCGCATCAGCATTACCCGCTCCATGCGCGAAGCCTACGCCCGCCGCATTGCCATGCGCGCCCCCATCAAACGGGCCTTGAAAGAGGCCGAAGAGGCGCTGGCGGCGGAAGAGCGCAAGGACCCCGTGCTGCGCAACCCGGCCCGGGTGGCGCAGCTCAAGGCCGAGGTGGAGCGGCTGGAGAAGCGCATCGAGGCGATTCCGTTCATCGATACCTACGACCTGCGCTATCACCAACTTGCCGCCCAGCCACAGCCCTCGAGCCAGGCGGTGATGTTTTGCGTGATGGACGTTTCCGGCTCGATGACCCAGAACCACAAGGATATCGCCAAGCGGTTTTTCCTGCTGCTCTACCTGTTTCTGGAGAAGCACTACGAAAAGGTCGAGCTGGTGTTCGTGCGCCACCATACTGCCGCTCGGGAGGTCAACGAGGAGGAGTTCTTCTACTCCCGCGAAACCGGCGGAACCATCGTCTCCAGCGCGCTGACGCTGGTAAACAGGATCATCGAAAAGCGCTACCCGGCAGGCCAGTGGAATCTATACGTGGCCCAGGCCTCCGACGGCGACAACTGGGACGATGACTCCAATATCTGCCGCGACTTGCTGGTCAAGCAGCTGATGCCGCAGCTGCAGTATTACGCCTACGTGGAGATCACTCCCCATGATCATCAGTCGCTGTGGCATGAGTATGAAACCGTGGCTGCCCAGTTTCCCGAGCGTTTTGCCATGCGCCAGATCGTCAATACCGGGGATATCTATCCCGTCTTCCGTGAGTTGTTCAAGCGCCGCTTGAGCCAGGAGCGCTAGCGCGCGTTAAGGAGTGGGCCATGAGTGTCGACCGCAACCCCATCGCGACGGGTTCCGACTGGAACTTCGGGATTCTGGAGCGCTTTGACGAAGCGCTGGCGCGGCTGGCTGACGAGTATCGGCTGGATACCTATCCCAATCAGATAGAAGTGATCACCACTGAGCAGATGATGGATGCCTACGCCAGCGTGGGGATGCCGGTGGGCTATCACCACTGGTCGTTTGGCAAGCAGTTTCTGGCCGTGGAACAGGCCTACAAGCGGGGCCAGATGGGCCTGGCCTACGAGTTGGTGATCAACTCCAACCCCTGTATCGCTTACCTGATGGAGGAGAACACGTTGATGATGCAGGTGCTGGTGATTGCCCACGCCTGCTACGGCCATAACTCCTTCTTCAAGGGCAACTACCTGTTTCGTACCTGGACCGATGCCGAGTCCATCGTCGATTATCTGGTATTTGCCCGCAAGTACATCGCCCAGTGCGAAGAGCGCCACGGTTCCCACGCCGTGGAGCAACTGCTGGATGCCTGCCACGCCCTGCAGAACTACGGGGTCGACCGTTACAAGCGGCCTTCGCCCATGTCGGCCGAGGAGGAGGCCAGGCGCCAGGAGGAGCGAGAGGCCTACCTGCAAACCCAGGTCAACATGCTCTGGCGTACCATTCCCGAGCCGCCGACGGGTGCTGTGCCGCTACCCGGGGCGTTGCACAGCGACGATGACCCGCTAGGGCTGCACAGTGGCGGGCGCTACCCCTCGGAGCCCCAGGAGAACCTGCTCTACTTCATCGAGAAGAACGCGCCGCTGTTGGCCCCCTGGCAGCGGGAGATCGTGCGCATCGTGCGCAAGCTGGCGCAGTACTTCTACCCTCAGCGGCAAACCCAGGTAATGAATGAGGGCTGGGCGTGCTTCTGGCACTACACCCTGATGAATCGGCTCTATGACGAGGGCAAGGTGGACGAAGGGCTGATGCTGGAGTTTCTGCAGTCCCACGCGGCGGTCATCAATCAGCCTGGGTTCGATAGCCCTTACTACAGCGGCCTGAACCCCTACGCGCTGGGCTTTGCGATGTTCATGGATATCAAGCGTATCTGCGAAGACCCCACCGCCGAAGATCGCGAATGGTTTCCGGACATTGCCGGCAGCCCCTGGCGAGCCACGCTGGAGTTCGCCATGCGTAACTTCAAGGACGAGTCGTTCATTCAGCAGTTTCTATCACCCAAGGTGATGCGTGACCTGAAGCTGTTCATGATCGTCGACGACGACCAGTCGGAAATGTTGGAAGTGGCGGCGATTCATGACGAACGGGGGTATCGGCGGGTGCGCGAAGCGCTATCGACCCAGTATGCGCTATCGGTACGCGAGCCCAATATTCAAGTGGTGGAGGCCGACATTCGGGGGGATCGTTCCCTGACACTGCATCACGTTCAGGACCATCGTCGTCCGCTGGCCAGAAGCGTGTATCCGGTGATTCGTCACCTTCAGCAGCTGTGGGGGTTTCCGGTGCACCTGGTGTCGCTGGACGAAGGGCGGGTGACTCGCCGCTACCAGTGGCCGGTAGAAGAAGAAAACAAGGAAAGCCATCCCTGAAAACAGTGACCCCGCGGCGAGCGCGGGGTCCAGGGCATCAGCCTTGTGCGGTCCAGGACTGGCACCAGCCGTCCGGCTCGACACTGCTTTCCGGGAACAGCTGGCAGCCTTCGGTGCCTTCCACAAAAAACATGCAGTTGGAGCACAGTTCACCCTCTTCGAAAGCCGGGTGGTCGCTGGCGTCGCTGGCATTTTCAACGTAGTTCAGTGCCTGGGCCGTCGGTGAGGACGGGTCCAGACGGGGCAGCTCCTGAGCAAAAGCAGTTTTCGACAGGATACCCGCACCAAACGGCAGGGCAGCAAGCCCCAGCACGCTGTTACGCATGAACTTACGACGGCTCTGATTAGCCATGGTGTCTCCTTATCGTCACGGTCTGACGGTGTGCTACGGTGATCGGGTGGTGGGCCACCTCTATAAAACTCCGACAGCGAAACGCTGCTGGAGATCTCTAGTACATGCTAGCGCAAGCGTAAAATTAGTGCGAATAACCTTATGAAAAGCGCGACAATTGACCACGCTGGCCGGCAAGGCTTGGCCCCGCCGGGCAGGCTGCTATACTCGCTGCGTCGTGCAGTATTCATCTTACCGCCACTCATTTGCGAGGACGCCATGCAAAGCGCAGTCATCCTGATCAATACCGAAAAAGGCCAGATCAAGGCCGTGGCCGAACGCCTGGCCGATGTGGAAGGTATCAGTGAGGTGTACTCCACCTGCGGCCGTTACGATCTGGTGGCCATTGCGCGCACCCGCGATTTCGAAAGTCTGGCCGAGCTGGTGACCGAGCGGTTGAATGCCGTGGAAGGCATCAGCGATACCGAGACGCTGAACGCCATGCAGGTTCACTCACGCCATGACCTGGAAACCATGTTTTCCGTTGGTTGGTAACGCCCCGGCTTTGCAAAGCCAATGAAGCGAATGATGAAACGCCGCTGAGAGGGTGTTTACAAATGTCACGAGCGACGGCCAGGCAAGGCGAAATCAGCCGAAAAAGCGGAGTTTACGGGCTGTAAATGAGCATTTTGAGGTTGATTTCAACGCCGCATGGCCAAGCGCAGTAGTTTGAAAACACCCTCTGATAAGGCGTCTTGAAAGATAGCAGGGGAGTCCTCCGTTGGCTAAATCACTTTTGCGCTGGCGTCGTCAAGGGCGACGCCTGGGCATTGCCGTGCTGTTCGTGCTGGTCGGTACGGGCTTGTGGGAGTATCAAGGGCGCCAGCACCAGCAGGCTTATACCTGGATGGGCGTACCCACCTGGGAAACATTGCACCCTACCAGCCTGCACCGTGTACTGCGTAACGATGGCTTTTTAGTGGGGTGGTCGGATGTACGGGTGGGGGCCTTGTGGGTCAGCTACCAGGTAGAGGCCGTGCCTGAGGATATGCGCATTGGGCCCAGGCCCAATTTTCAGCCAGACTGGCGCATGCTGTGGCCGGTGAGTACCGATAGCTATTCCGGCAGCGGCTACGACAGAGGACATCTGGCGCCCAACTACGCCATTGCTGCCGTGCATGGGCGCAGCGCGCAGGTGGACACGTTCTTGATGAGCAACATGCTGCCCCAGCGGCCGAATCTGAATCGCCAGCTCTGGCAGCGGCTCGAAGCCTCCGTCATGGATCACTTTGCGCCGCGTTTCGAGCGCTTGCAGGTGATTACCGGGCCGGTCTACCCCGAGCGCTTCATGGATAACGTCTTCAACCGCGTGGGCTGGGTGGAAATACCCGAAGCCTTTTACAAGATCATCGTGGCACCCCATGATGAGGCGCCCCTGGCGCTGGCGTTCATCATGCCCCAGGACGTGCAGGGCAATGAGCCGCTAAACGACTACCTGGTGACCATCGATGAGATCGAAGCCCGCACGGGGCTGAACTTCTTCCCGAATCTCTCACCCCAGCTTGAAGCCGTGCTGGAAGGCGAGCTGCGTACCCAGGGGTGGGCGCTGGAGGAGGTATCTCGTCGCCCAGGCCGGTTCCAGTAGTACGATACGCTGCATGCTGGCAGGCCAAGGCGTTGCCCTGGCCTGCCGCTTGAGCGCAGATACGGCAATGCTCGAACGGCATGGGCTCGATATACATGAAATAGACAGGCAGAAGAGAAGGCAGGCAGAAGAGAAATAGTGGGGAAGAAAAAGTATCAGAGCAAAAGGGTATCAGAGAATAGAAGCATACAGATGAGAGTGCGCCAAAACAGGGCGACTAATGAGGGGCAGTAAACAGATAGAAATGCATCAGAGGGGCTAATACGAAAGCAGGAGCGATACGGGGCATCAATGGTGCCCAGGAGAGGACTTGAACCTCCACGTCCGTACGGACACTAGCACCTGAAGCTAGCGCGTCTACCAATTCCGCCACCTGGGCGTATCGACTCTTTCACTGCGGTACTGCTTTCACAATACATTCGGCCATTACGTCAGTGTTCGCATGGTGCCCAGGAGAGGACTTGAACCTCCACGACCATGCGGTCACTAGCACCTGAAGCTAGCGCGTCTACCAATTCCGCCACCTGGGCGAACACAAACGTACTGCCTTTCTTTCACTGCTTTGCTTGCCGCCGCACCGTGCTGATTCATGAAAGGGGATAACATGAAACAGTTTGGTGCCCAGAAGAGGACTTGAACCTCCACGACCATACGGTCACTAGCACCTGAAGCTAGCGCGTCTACCAATTCCGCCATCTGGGCAAGTGGCGCGTATAATACCGAGGCTGTGGCTAAATGCAAGCCCTCGGGTGATTTTTTTAATGTAAAAAACCGGGGTTTGCAGCGCCAAGTGGTTGGGTGATTGAACGGGCGGCGCTATACTGCGCCCATGACCAAACAAAACATGACTTATTTCAACTCATCGTTAGTTGAACACGACGCCCTTCGAGGCGCACATGCCTTTCGCCCGCAGTGCACGCTGCCCGCGCTTTTTGTTCGCCTCCCGCAACCGTTATCAAGGATGTTGATCGCATGAAGTACTGGACGTTGAGTGATGATCCGCACGCCGAGCGCGAGGCGAAGAATTACGATAACCCGGCTCCTAGCCGTGAATACCTGTTGGCTGCCCTGGAAAGCTATGGCAAGCCGATTACCCATGAAAACATGAGCCGCATGCTGGGCATCGAAGATGAAGACCATCTGGAAGCGGTGCGTCGGCGTATGGCGGCCATGGAGCGCGACGGCCAGGTGCTGCGCGACCGCCGAGGCGCCTATGCCCTGATCGACAAGCTCGACCTGATCAAGGGCAAGGTGCTGGGCCATCGGGATGGATTTGGCTTCGTGCTGCGTGATGACGGCAAGAAGCCGGACCTGCTGCTGCCGCCTCGTCAGATGCGTCGCGTCTTCCACGGAGACCATGTACTGGTGCGCGTCAGTGGGCGAGACCGTCGCGGTCGAGAGGAAGCCACGATCGCCGAAGTGATTGCCCGCAATACCGAGACCATAGTGGGCGTATACCGCAGCAATACGCCGGAATTCGGGATTCTCATTCCCGAAAATCCGCGGATTACCCAGGAGGTGATCATCCCGCACACCGCCAGCGGTGGTGCCAAGGATGGTCAGGTGATCTCAGCCAGGATCGTCCAGCAGCCCGCCACTCGGGTTCAGCCAGTGGGTGAAGTGATCGAAGTGCTGGGGGAGCGTATGGACCCCGGCATGGAAATCGACATCGCCATCCGCAGCTACGACATTCCCGCCGAGTTTCCGCCAGAGGTATTGGATCAGATCAGTGAAATCTCCGCTGAAGTGCTGGAAGCCGACAAGCAGCACCGCGTCGATCTGCGCGACCTGCCGCTGGTGACCATCGACGACGAGTCCGCCAAGGATTTCGACGATGCGGTGTGTGCCTGGAAGACCAAGTCCGGTAGCTGGAAGCTGGTCGTCGCGATTGCCGACGTTTCTCATTATGTGCGCCCTGGTACCGCGCTGGATAACGAAGCGCGCACCCGCGGCAACTCGGTCTACTTCCCGGGGCAAGTGGTGCCCATGCTGCCCGAGCTGCTTTCCAACGGTCTTTGTTCATTGAATCCGCACGTCGACCGGCTGGTGATGGTGTGCGAAATGAATATTTCCAGGACCGGTGCCATCAGCCGCTACTCCTTCTATGAAGCCGTGATGAATTCCCATGCCCGACTCACCTATAACAAGGTGGCGGCCATGCTGGACGGCGAGAGTGAAGAAGGGGAGGCGCTGCGTCGGGAGCACGCCGAGCTGGTCAAGCCGCTCAAGAACCTGCATGAGCTGTATGGCCTGCTGCGCGCTGCCCGGGAAGAGCGTGGGGCGATCGACTTCGATACCACGGAAACGGCGATCATCTTCAATGAAGAGCGCAAGATCGAGAAGATCGTGCCGCGCAGCCGTAACGATGCCCATAAGCTGATCGAGGAGTGCATGCTGGCCGCCAACGTGGCGACGGCGCGTTTCCTCGACAAGCACGACCTGCCAGCGCTGTATCGTATCCACGAGCGTCCAACGCCTGAGCGGCTCGACAAGCTGCGCCTGTTCCTGAGTGAGCTGGGGCTTTCGTTGGGTGGTGGCGACGAGCCGACGCCTCAGGATTATCAGGCGCTACGGGAGGCGATTGCCGACCGCCCGGATGCTGACATCATCCAGACCGTGATGCTGCGCTCGATGAATCAGGCAGTCTATTCGCCGCAGAACGAGGGGCACTTCGGCCTTGCTTACCAGGCCTACGCTCACTTCACGTCGCCCATTCGTCGCTATCCTGACCTGCTGGTGCACCGTGCCATTCGCTCGGTGATTCGCGGGCCGCGCCAGACCGCTACCGTGGTGCGGGTAGAGGGCGCGCCGGTGGATCCGCCGAGCAAGTGGTGCCCTTATACCTTCGAGCAGATGCTGGAGCTAGGCGAGCACTGCTCCATGACCGAGCGGCGGGCCGACGAAGCCACCCGTGACGTGGAGAGCTGGCTCAAGTGCGAGTTCATGTCGGACAAGCTGGGTGAAACCTTTGAGGGCACCATCGCCTCGGTGACCCAGTTCGGGCTCTTCGTGCGTCTCGATGACTTCTTCGTGGAAGGGCTGGTGCACGTCACGTCGCTGCCTTCCGACTACTACCACTACGAAGCCGAGAAGCATCGTCTCAAGGGTGAGCGCACCGGCACCACCTATCGCCTGGGGGATGGCCTGACCGTGCAAGTGGCGCGGGTGGACATGGATGATCGCAAGATCGACTTCGGTCTTGCCGATGACAAGCCGCGCCCACAGCGTCAGCCGCGCAAGCGTCGTAGTGAAAGCTCTGGTGAAAAAGGCGCTGGAGCAGGAGCAAAGGCGGCTGCCGGTGAGCAGCCCGCCCGTCGTGGCCCGCGCCGTACGCGCAGCGGGTCGCGTAAACCATCTTCGAAAAAGGGTTGAGCATGAAATCGGCGTCGTCTCGACGTAGCCCGCGCCCGGCTACCCGCACTCCTGTCCGTACGCCTGATGGCCTGGATCACGTCTATGGTGTGCATGCCCTGGAGAGCCTGCTGGCACGGGGCGAGTCGCCCAGGGAGCTGTGGGTGCAGCAGGGCGCAGGCCAGCGTTTGCAAACGCTGGTGGCCGATGCCCGAGCCAGTGGTGCGGCGGTCAAGGAGCAGTCGCGTGACGTGCTCGACCAGTTGACCCAGGGGGCGGCGCATCAGGGGGTGGTTGCCTTCTGTGCACCCTTGACGGCAGAAGGAGAGGAATCCTTGTGGCTCAAGCTCCGCGCCTGGCCGTCGGATACGCCCCCCTTGCTGCTGGTGCTGGATGGCGTCACCGACGTGCATAACTTTGGTGCGTGCCTGCGCAGTGCTGATGCCTCGGGTGCCCATGGAGTGATCGTAGCCAAGGACAAGGCGGCGCCGCTCAACGCCACGGTCAGAAAAGTCGCCTGTGGTGCCGCAGAGGTGGTGCCGGTCTATCAGGTCACCAATCTGGCGCGCACGCTGGCCAGGCTCAAGGAAGAGGGCGTGTGGATCACCGGCACCGCCGGTGAAGCACAGGCCAGCGTATTCGATATCGACTTCACCGGCCCGACCGCGCTGGTGATGGGGGCCGAAGGCAAGGGGTTGCGCCGGTTGACGCGGGAAGCGTGTGATCATCTGGCCAAGCTGCCCATGGCAGGGCAGGTATCTAGCCTGAATGTCTCGGTGGCTGCCGGAATCTGTCTGTTTGAAGCGGTGCGTCAGCGGCAGCTTGCAAGTAAGCCTCCGTCCCACTAGAATGCTTGCGCCCGTTTATACATAAGCGGGCGTTCGTATAGGTAACCCCTCTACGACACTGGTTTTATCTGCTTGATGTTCTTTTCAGCCATACGTGGCTTGCCAAGGGCATTTCAGTCAACTCCTTGCTTCCCAGTCGCTGCCAGAGCATATGCTCCGGCACACTCAGGAAGCTGCCAAACCGCAAGGAGATTCCATGCGTCATTATGAAATCGTGTTCATGGTCCACCCGGATCAGAGCGAGCAAGTACCGGCAATGGTCGAGCGCTACACCAGCATCGTCACCGAAAGCGGCGGTACTGTGCATCGTCTGGAAGATTGGGGCCGTCGTCACCTGGCTTACCCGATCAACAAGATCCACAAAGCCCACTACGTGCTGATGAACGTTGAGTGCACCGGCGAGACTCTCGAAGAAATCGAGAACATCTTCCGCTTCAACGACGCCATCATCCGCAGCCTGGTTGTGCGCTGCAAGGAAGCCGTTACCGAAGCTTCTCCGATGATGAAGCCGGCAGAAGAAAAGCGTCCGCGTCGCGAAGAAAAGCCGCGCGCTGAAGCTGAAGAAACTGCCTGATTCTATCCACTGCACGTTTTAAGGAGCTAGTCCATGGCACGTTTTTTCCGTCGCCGCAAGTTTTGCCGCTTCACTGCTGAAGGCGTCAAGCAGATCGACTACAAAGATCTCGACACGCTGAAGGCTTACATCACGGAAACCGGCAAGATCGTTCCGAGCCGTATCACCGGCACCAAAGCACGCTATCAGCGTCAGCTGGCGACCGCTATCAAGCGTTCACGCTACCTGGCACTGCTGCCCTACTCCGATAGCCATCAGTAAGCGTTTAACGTGATGCTGGCACTGGCAAGATGGCTGATGCGCGGAACGCCCTATGCCGTAGGCGGGGCGGCCCTGGCATCGCTGGTGCCCTGGCTGTTTTGGCTGGGTGCCGCCATTGCCGCACTGGTGACCTTGCGCAAGGGGTTCGCTCCTGCGCTGCCGGTCATCATCGCCGCTGCTCTGCCTGCCGGTTTCTGGTGGGCACAAGGTGACGTGATACCACTGGCCAGCGTTCTGCTGGTCACGCTGATGTCCGTCATCCTGCGCGAGCGGATGCGCTGGAGCGAAGCCTTGATCGTGGGCACATTGGCTGCCGCCGTCATGGTTCAGCTGGGCATTTTCAGCCCGCCAGGGGGAACGCAGCTCATGCTGGAGCAGCTGCGGGAGAGCTCTGCGGAGATCGACCGTATGCTCACCGAGTTTGCCAACCAGGGCGTCGACACGACGGCCTTGGCTGCCATGGTTATCGGTGGTGTGACGGGCTTGGTCGTATTGCTGGCCGCCATTATCTGTCTGGCGCTGGCCCGCAGCTGGCAAGCCGGGCTGTATAACCCCGGTGGCTTTCGCGCAGAGTTTCATGCGTTGCGCCTGAGCCCCCGTGAGCTTGTCGTTCTGGTGGTGCTGGGGGTGGCAGGCATGGCGCTTGGTGCGCAGGCGCTGGCGATGCTGTGCTGGGTTCCGCTGCTGATTGCCGGTATTGCGTTGGTGCATGGTTTTATTGGAATAAAGGGGATGAACGGGCTGTGGCTGGTGGCATTTTATGTGCTGCTGATCACGACCTGGCCCACGATTCTCATTGTGCTGCTGTTGGGGCTGATCGATACATTTGCGAACGTTCGCGCACGCCTTGCCCGCAGCAACTGACAAGAGGTTTACGAGATGGAAGTCATTCTGCTCGACAAGATTGGTAAGCTGGGCGGCCTGGGTGACAAGGTCACTGTCAAGCCTGGTTATGGTCGTAACTACCTGGTGCCTTACGGCTTAGCCGTACCGGCCACCAAGGACAACATCGAAGCGTTCGAAGCGCAGCGTGCCGAACTCGAAGCGCAAGCCGCTGAGCGTAAGGCGGAAGCCCAGGCGCGTGCCGAGCAACTCAACGACATCGAACTGTCGTTGGTGTCCAAGGCAGGCGACGAAGGCAAGCTGTTCGGCTCTATCGGTCCTCGTGACCTGGCCGACGCGATCTCCTCTGCGGGAATCGACGTCGCCAAGAGCGAAGTACGTATGCCGCAAGGCCCGATTCGTCAAACTGGCGAATACGACATCGACCTCCACCTGCATGCAGAAGTGGACGCCGTTGTACGCGTGGTCGTTGTCGCCGAGTAATCATACTCGCCAACGCTGACGCCTCAAAGGGCGCGGGTTCTCCCGCGCCCTTTGTCTTTTTAGACCCTTTGTCTTTTTAGACCCTTTGTCTTTTTAGGCCCTGTGGCTCTTTTGGCAAAGGGCGACACAGCAGGCTTATAAAGCCCTCACTTTACGCGGGGGCCAGTGGTGTTATCCGAGCCGCACGGCTAAGATAAGCGCCGTTGGCTATCGGGTAATTGTTAAGGAGCTCGCAATGCAGGACCAGCCTTCTGCTGATCAGGAAACGGCAGCGTTAAAACTGCCACCGCATTCATTGGAAGCGGAGCAGTCGGTGTTAGGCGGGCTCATGCTGGACAACCAGGCGTGGGACAACGTCTCCGAGCGTCTGGTGGCTGACGATTTTTACCGCTATGAACATCGGCTGGTGTTCAATGTGATGACGCATCTGGCCGAGTCGGGCCAGCCGCTGGACGTCGTGACCCTTTCCGAAGCGCTGGAAGCCCGCGACCAGCTGGATACGGTGGGCGGACTGAGTTTCCTGGCCGAGCTGGCGCGCAACACGCCTTCGGCCAGCAACATACGCGCCTATGCCGATATCGTCCGTGAGCGTGCCACGCTGCGTAAGCTCATCCGGGCGGCCAACCAGATTGCCGAAGGGGCTTTTTCGCCTCAGGGCAGGCCCGCCGACGAGCTGCTCAACGAGGCCGAGCGGCTGGTGTTCCAGATTGCCGAAGAGCGGCCCAAGACCGGTGGCCCCATTGGCATGAGTGACCTGCTCACCAAGGCCGTGGATCGAATCGATGAGCTGTTCAACCTGAAAGGGGAAATGACCGGCCTTTCCACCGGCTTCCGGGATCTGGATGAGATGACTTCGGGCCTGCAGCCTTCCGATCTGGTCATCATTGCCGGACGCCCCTCGATGGGCAAGACCACCTTCGCCATGAACCTGGTCGAGCATGCGGTCATTTCCAGCGACAAGCCGGTGATGGTGTTTTCCATGGAGATGCCCGCCGAATCGCTGATGCTGCGTGTGCTCTCGTCATTGGGGCGTATCGATCAGACCCGCGTGCGTTCGGGGCAGTTGGAAGACGAAGATTGGCCGCGGCTGACCTCGGCGGTGAACCTGCTGAAAGACAAGCAGCTTTTCATCGATGACACGGCGGCCCTGTCACCCAATGAGATGCGCTCACGGTTACGCCGGGTGGTGCGTGAGCACGGCAATATTGCCCTGATCATGATCGACTATCTGCAGCTGATGCAGATTCCTGGCTTTAACGAAAACCGCACGGGCGAGATTTCGGAAATTTCGCGTTCGCTGAAAGGCCTGGCCAAGGAGTTCCAGTGCCCGGTGGTGGCGCTTTCCCAGCTGAACCGCTCGCTGGAGCAGCGTCCCAACAAGCGTCCGGTCATGTCGGATTTGCGTGAGTGTGTCACGGGAGACACGCGGGTGATGCTGGCAACCGGAGAGCGGTTGCCGATTGGTGATCTGGTCGGGCAAACGCCGGACGTCATATCGCTGGGTGAAGATGGCAAGCTGCGCCGCTCGACGACGGATTTGGTGTGGTCAGTGGGCACCAAGCCAGTATTCGAGATTTGTTTGGCTAGTGGGCGGCGTATACGTGCAACAGCCAGGCATCGATTGAAAGCGCTATGGGATTGGAAAACGGTGGCCGAGCTCAAGGTGGGGGATCGTATCGCCTTGGCCAGGCAGTTAGCGCAGCCTGAGCATCCGGTCGTGTGGGAGGAGCATGCGCTTATCCTGCTGGCCCATTTGCTGGGTGACGGCAGCTATGTCAAAGGGCAGCCGCTGCGCTATACCACCGCTAGTGAAGCGAATAGCGACGTTGTGAAGCGCTGCGCAGAGCAGTTTGGCTCGACGGTGACTCGCCATGCGGGACGCGGCAACTGGCATCAACTCGTCATTGCTGGCAATGGCAATCGCTGGCACGCCCAGGGAGTGGGCGCCTGGTTGAAATCGCTGGGTATCTTTGGGCAGCGCTCTGCAGAAAAATATATTCCAGGTGACATCTTCAGGCTGTCCAATCAGCAGCTCGCGCTGTTCATGCGTCATTTGTGGGCCACCGACGGCAGCATTACGACAGATGAAAATGGGCGCACACGCGTCTATTTTTCTACGGTTAGCCGTCGGCTTATCGATGATGTCAGTGCTCTGCTGCTACGTTTCGGTATTGTGACCCGAATCCGCCATGTCGTGTCAGGAGAGGGGAGTGGTTGGTATACCGCCGACGTGTCGGGAAGCGATCAACAGCAGCGCTTTGCACAGAAAATTGGGGCTTTTGGGCATCAGGTGGCGTCGTTAGCACCGCTGAAAGCGGCATCCGTCGTGGCGAACACCAATATCGATACCTTGCCCAAGGAGGTGTTCGAGCATGTCAAGCAGGCCATGCTTGCTAAAGGCGTGAGTCACCGGAAAATGGCTGCAATGCGTGGCACATCTTATGGTGGCTCGTCCCATTTTAGCTTTGCTCCTTCCCGAGAAACCCTTGGCAGCTATGCAGATGCGCTGGGCGATGTGGCTTTGACACAGATTGCCTCCAGCGATCTCTTTTGGGACCAAATCGTCGAGATACGCCCTTGCGGTGAAGAAGAGGTCTTCGATTTGACCGTCCCCGGTGACGCGTGCTGGCTAGCAGATGGCATCGTGAGCCATAACTCGGGCGCGATCGAGCAGGATGCAGACGTCATTGCCTTCGTGTATCGCGACGAAGTGTATAACCGCGATAACCCGGACAACCAGGGGCTGGCCGAGCTGATCATTGGTAAACAGCGTAATGGTCCCATCGGGACGGTACACCTGGCCTTCATAGGCAAATACACGCGCTTCGAAGACCTGGCGCCGGATAGTTACGGTGAAGCCTTCGGCGATTGACTTGAGGCTGAGGGGGGAGCACGTATAATGCGCTCCCCGTTGGCTGAGTCGTCTGGGTAACCCTCACTGGAAGGGCGGGATGAGAAGCGTGGGTCAATCGCATTGGTAGATAGACAGGAGTAACGCATGGCAGGTGGTTTTAGGCGCGGTAACCGTAAGCGGCTTCCCAAGCTGGAAGGTCGGGGTGAGCTCCAGTCGTTAGAGCGTGAAGGTCCCTTCAAGGAGTGGCTGGGCATGCCCGACCTTTACCGCTACCACCTGGTAGTGGAAGGGGAGCCGTACAGCTACCAGACAGAAGATGCGGAATTACCGGTCACCATTGGCGACAAGGTCGTGTTTCGTTACAAGGAAACCAAAGGGGGCAACTGGATCGATCGCAACTCGCTTGGCAAGGCCATCGACCCCTCGGAATATCAGTAATACGACACACATCTTGACGTTTCGGTCAGGAACTCTTTTCTGTTATTGCCCTCTTAAGGGGATAGTGCCAAGGTAATACTATTGTCATGGGGCAAGGGCATGCTGTGCTCCATGGCGATGACCAATAACAGGAGGGAACCATGGAACTTGAAGAGCTTAAACAGTTCGTCGAACGTCATGACAATTTTGAAATTCGAGTAATCACGCACTCGGGCAGCCGTTTCTATCAGGTCGAGCTCGAAGATGTCGAGGGTGAGCGCCATATGCTGACCCAGCGTGGCAAGCCCATGCTGTTTCGTTCGCTGGACGATGTCTACCTCGAACTCAAGCGGGCCGGTATCCACCGGGCGTATCTTGTGCAGCACGTGCCTCAGGATGAAGTCATCGGTCGCGACGCCCACTACAGCGCGCCGCTGACCTCGCGTATGCCGCTGGTATTCTGACGCCCAGGATCACTGATTGCGCGAGCGTGACCCGAACTTTTCCCACCATTGGCCCAGCCGAATCCGGCGACGGGCAAAGAACCGATAGCCTGCATCCATGACGGCGCGCAGGCCAGGCAAGCAAGACAGTCTTACCAGCCGCCTGTAGCCCAACACGGCATACAGGGCCCGGCTGGCATCCATCCCCACATACCAGTTTCCCTGCTGATCCTGAAGATGCAGTTGCCCCATCATGGCTTCGAAGCTGAGCCCCAATGCGCCGGGATCGAAATCCTCGTGCTGAATATCGACCAGACGAATGCGCTGGTGGTGGCGATGTTTGGTTAGCCAAGCTACTTCGACGCGACAAAAGGGGCAGTGCCCATCGTGGTAGAGGGTGATCGGTGGTGCGGCATGCAGCGTGGCGAAACGGCTCATAAGGAGCGCTCCTCGTGGGGGTATCCTTGGGTGTGAGCGGCTTGCTCGTAACCGGCGGCAGTGGGGGGCGATGCCAGGAACTGTTCTGCTTGCTGACGCATGGCGTCGCGTTTTTCCTCTTTCATGCGTGCCAGCGAGCCGTAGATCAGCTTCATGCGTGGATTCCGATTGAGCTGTTCGGCATGGGTCTCCAGAAAATGCCAGTAGAGACTGTTGAGCGGGCAGGCCTTGGGGCCGGTGACCAGCTTGGGGGAGTAGCGACAGTGCTGGCAGTGGTCGGACATCTTGTCGATGTATTTGCCGGAAGCGCAGTAGGGCTTGGAGCCCATCAAGCCGCCGTCCGCGTGCAGCACCATACCCAAGGTGTTGGGTAGCTCGACCCACTCGCAGGCGTCGGCGTAAACGGCCAGGTACCAGTCGCACAGCGCCTCTGGCTTGACCCCGCAGAGCAGGGCGAAGTTGCCCGTGACCATCAGGCGCTGAATATGATGCGCGTAGCTGTGGTCGATGGTCATCTGGATGGCGCGTTGCAGGCAGCGCATGTCGGTCTTCGCATCCCAGTAGAAGGCGGGCAAGTCGCGCTGAAAACCCAGCTGGTTCTCTCGTTTGTAATCCGGCATGCGCGTCCAGTAGAGGCCGCGCACGTACTCACGCCACCCGAGAATCTGCCGTATGAACCCTTCCACGGCGTTGATCGGTGCCTTGCCTGCCTGATATTGCGCAGCCGCTTCTTCGCATACTTCGAAGGGCGTGAGCAGGCCAATGTTCATGGCAGCAGAGAGGCGCGAGTGGTACAGGTAGGGTGACTGGTCGCTGATGGCATCCTGATAGCGGCCAAAGTCGGCCAGCCCGTGGGTGATGAAGTGCTTCAGGTCCACCAGTGCTTGACGTCGGGTGACCGGCAAATTGAAGGTCTCGATCTCGCCCATGTGCTCGGGGAACCACTCGGCGGCATTGGCCAGCGCTTCCTGAGTGGTTTCATCCTGCCCGTGCGCGGGGAGTTCAGGGAAGCTCAGCCCAGGCTGGACGGGTTCTCGGTTATCGTGGTCGAAATTCCACTGTCCGCCCATGGGGGCGTCGCCTTCCATCAGTAGCCCGGTACGTTTACGCTGTTCCCGGTAGAAGTATTCGAGGCGGATTTGCTTACGCCCCTTGGCCCATTGGGCAAAGTCGTCTGGGGTGGTGAAGAAGCGGTCGTCTTCCAGGATTTTCCAGGGCAGTGAGGCGGCCTGACGCTGCTGCATGGCGTTCCACAGCCGCCACTCGCCGGGGCGCGTCACACGAATTTCATCGCACTGGTACTGTCTTGCCAGCCGCTCGGCTTCATCGATCAATGATTGGGTGTTATCCGCATCGTCCATGCGGCTGTAATGCACGTTGAAGCCCTTGTCGCGCAGCTGTTGGGCAAAATGTCGCATGGCGGCCAGGAACAGGCCGATCTTGTGTATATGGTGAGGGACGTAGCGTGCTTCTTCAGCGACCTCACAGAGCGCCACCACCGCGCCTTCAGGGGCCTGGCGAAGGGTAGGCAGGGTCAGGGAAAGCTGGTCACCCAGAATGAGTAGCAAAGGCTTGGACATGAGTTCGCCTGTAGTTATACAAATTATGTTGATAGTATAACTTTATTCCGCGTCTTTGCTGAAAAGTGATAAGATTTAGACCATTGTGAATGATCGACAGCCCCCAGGAGTAAGTGA
Organism: Vreelandella stevensii S18214; assembly: GCF_000275725.1. GTDB lineage: Bacteria > Pseudomonadota > Gammaproteobacteria > Pseudomonadales > Halomonadaceae > Vreelandella > Vreelandella stevensii. The sequence continues at coordinate 47,268 of NZ_AJTS01000052.1, forward strand.
GATGGCCGACAGCGTTGTAAAGGATCAACCCGGTGAAGGGCGCTTGGCCCACGCGCCAAGCAGTCATCCTCCGGTTGCCCCCGCCAAGGTGGGCGTGGTGCTGGCCAATCTGGGGACGCCCGATGCGACTGACTACTGGTCCATGCGGCGCTATCTCAACGAATTCCTGTCGGATAAGCGGGTCGTGGACTATGCGGGTTGGAAATGGCAACCGCTGCTGCAGCTCATCATTCTGACCAAGCGCCCCTTTACGTCGGGCCATGCCTACAAAAGCATCTGGAACACCGAAAAAGACGAGAGCCCGCTGCTGACCATTACCCGTGCACAAACGGAAAAGATGACCGCCCGGCTGAAAGCGCTGTATGGCGACAGTGTCGAGGTCGATTTCTGCATGCGCTATGGCAACCCTTCCACGGAAAGCGTGCTGAATCGCATGAAAGAGAAGGGCTGCGAGCGCATCGTGTTCTTCCCGCTCTACCCGCAGTACGGCTCGCCCACCACGGCTACCGCCAACGATCAGGCGTTTCGCACGTTGATGAAGATGAAGTGGCAGCCCTACCTGCGCACGGTGCCGGCCTACTTTGAACACCCGGCTTACATCCAGGCGCTGGCCAACTCGGTGCAAGAGGCGTACGACGGCTTTGAAAGTCGCCCCACCAAGCTCGTGGCCAGCTACCACGGTGTGCCGGAACGCTATCTGATGGAAGGCGACCCTTACCACTGCCAGTGCCAGAAAACCACGCGCCTGCTACGTGAGCGTCTGGGGTTGAGCAAGGAGGAGGTCGATACCGCCTTCCAGTCACAGTTTGGCCCGGAAAAGTGGGTAGGCCCGCAAACCGTAGACCATGTGGCCGAGCTGGCCAAGCAGGGCCACAAGCACATTGCCATTCTGTCACCTGCCTTCTCCTCCGACTGTGTGGAAACCCTCGAAGAGATCAAGGAGGAGATTCACGACAGTTTCATGGAGGCCGGTGGCGAGACGTTCAGCTATATTCCTTGCCTGAATGATCGCGATGATCATATCGATGCCCTGTTGGCCGTGGTCAACAATGAGCTGTTGGGCTGGTTGCCTGTGCCCGCTCAGTAAGATTTCTGCTCGCACTGACGCCGCTTTGGCCACTGGCCGAGCGGCTTTTTTATGCCAGCGAGGTGGCTGGAGTTTTTCGAAGGGCTGGTATAAGGTTTGTGCATATAAAAACACATTTATTCAACGTTTAAGCGGCACATGTCGTACCATGCGCCGCTCACGTGAATAGTTTGCGCTTATTTTAGGGAGAGAACGCCGGATGCAATTTGCCGTTTTAATAGGCTTCGTGCTGGCAGCTTCGTCACCGCTGCTCAACCTCTGGTGTAGGGAACGAACCAGTCTGGTGCTTGCGCTGTTTCCAGCGCTGATGGCCGCGTGGCTGATTGGCCAAGCGCCGGTGGTGCTGAGTGAAGGGCCGCAGCTGCTGGAGTGGGCGTGGGTGCCGTCGCTGGGGATCAGCCTGAGCTTTTTGCTGGATGGCCTGTCGCTACTGTTTGGCCTGCTGATTTCCGTCATCGGTACTTGCGTACTGATCTATGCTGGCGGGTACTTGAAAGGCCATCCGGATATTGCCCGCTTCCATCTGGCGCTGGTGGCCTTCATGGCCTCCATGATGGGGCTGGTCATGGCCGATGGCCTGTTGACCCTGTTCGTGTTCTGGGAACTGACCAGTATCACCTCGTATCTGTTGATCGGCTTCAACCATAACGATATCGAGGCCAGAAAGTCGGCTCGCCAGGGCTTGTTCGTGACCGTTTCCGGTGGCCTTGCGCTGATGGCGGGACTGGTCCTGCTGGGTGTGGCCAGCGGCAGCTGGTCGCTGAGCGAGATTCTGCAGTCCGACGACAACCTGCGCGAGCATGCGCTCTATACGCCCATGTTGATCTGCCTGCTGCTCGGGGCGTTCACCAAGTCGGCGCAGTTCCCGTTTCATTTCTGGCTGCCGAACGCCATGGCGGCACCAACGCCGGTCTCGGCTTACCTGCACTCGGCCACCATGGTCAAGGCGGGTATCTACCTGCTGGCGCGCCTGCAGCCCGAGCTGGGCGGTACCGGCATGTGGGTGGGCATTCTCTCGGTGGTGGGTGCGACCACCATGCTGACGGGCGCCTTCCTGGCGATCCACCATACCAATATCAAGAAGCTGCTGGCCTACTCGACGATCATGGCGCTGGGCACCTTGACCATGCTGCTGGGCATTGGCTCCGACTATGCCATGACGGCGTTCGTCACCTTCCTGCTAGCGCACTCCATGTACAAAGGCGCGCTCTTCATGGTGGCGGGTATTCTGGACCATGAAACGGGCACCAAGGATGTCACGGCCATGGGGGGCTTGCGGAGAGCCATGCCCGTGACGGCGACGATTGCCTTCGTGGCGGCGCTGTCGTTGGCCGGGGTTCCACCGCTGTTCGGTTTCATTGGCAAGGAGCTGATGCTGGAGGCTGCCTTGGGCGCCGACAGCGTGCGTCTGATGCTGGTGCTGTTTGCGTTCTTCTCGGCCATTCTGACCATTGCCGTGGCGGCCATCATTGCGCTGCGCCCTTTCTTTGGCGCGCAGCATGCCACCCCCAAGGTCGCCCATGAAGCGCCGTTGAGCATGTTGGTGGGGCCAGCTTTGTTGGCCTGTGGCTCGCTACTGCTGGGGCTGGCGCCCGCGCTGCTGGGGGTGGATGCACTGCTGACCGCAGCGGCCACTTCGGTAGTAGGCGATGCGCTGACGGTTACCCTGTCGCTGTGGCACGGTATCAACGTGGCGCTAATCATGTCGCTGGTGAGCATGGCGCTGGGCTTTTTGCTGTTCAAGCGTTGGGACGATGTGCGCAGTCATTTGGCGCGATTGGCACCGGTCATGCGCTATGGGCCGGAAGCAGGCTATGAAGGCTTCATGAATGGCGTCGTACGCTTCTCCGAGTGGCAGACCCACATTCTGCAGAATGGCTACATGCGTAATTACATTCTGGTGATGCTGGTGGTGTTGATCGGCCTGATCGGTAATTCGATTCTGCTGCGCCACTCGCCCCAGCTGGCGCTGACGCTGGACGTGCGTTTCCATGAAATCATCGTGGTCGGTACCATGGCCATGGGGGCAATTTTTGCCACCATCTCGCGCTCGCGCCTGGGAGCCGTGGTGTCGGTTGGCATCATGGGCTTCTCGATTGCGCTGATCTTCATTCTGTTCAGTGCCCCCGATCTCGGCATCACCCAGCTGCTGGTAGAGACCATGACGGTCATTCTGCTGGTGCTGGTGCTGTTCCGCTTGCCGCGTTACTCCAACCTCTCGACCAGCCTCGAGCGCGTGCGCGATGGGGTCGTGGCAGCTGCCATGGGGGTCATGATCTTCCTGTTGATCATGACGGCATGGAGCATCGACCAGTTCGAAACCATTTCCACGTACATGGTCGAGAACAGCGCGCCACTGGCCCATGGCCGTAACATCGTCAACGTGATTCTGGTGGACTACCGCGCCCTGGATACGCTGGGTGAGATGTTCGTGCTGGCGCTGGCCGCCATTGGTGTCATTGCCATGTTGAAACTGCGTCACGATGGCCCCCAGGGCAAATCAGTAGAGGCGGAGAAGAGCAGCGTCAAGGAGCCCTACGATGGTTAAGTCAGGTACGATCATTCTCAATACGGCGGCACGCTTTTTGATGCCGCTGCAACTGATGTTCTCTATTTTTCTGTTGCTGCGTGGCCATGACGAGCCCGGCGGCGGCTTCATCGCCGGGCTGGTGGCGGCGGGGGCGTTTGCGCTTTACCTGTTCGCCTTTGGTGCCAGCGCCACCCGAGAAGTGCTGCGCATGGTCGACCCCCGCGACCTGGTCGGGGCGGGTCTGCTGTTGGGCATGATCTCGGTGGTGCCCGCCTGGTTCATGGGTGAGCCCTTCTTGACTGCACAGTGGTGGACGATTCCCGGTATCGAGTTCAAGGCCTCTACGCCGCTGATCTTCGATGTGGGCGTCTATCTGGCGGTGCTGGGTTCCGTGATGGGCATGGTCATGGCGTTAATGGAGGTGGACAAGGATGAGCCTTGAGCTGCATACCCCGGATAACATAGGAGGCTCCCCATGGAACCGCTAATGGCCCTGGCGATTGGTTTGCTGTACGCCACTGCCGTATTCATGATGCTGCGGCGTTCGATCGTCAAACTGGTGATCGGTTTGCTGCTGCTTTCCAATGGCGCCAACCTGCTGATTTTTACCACCGCAGGCATGACCCGTGGCGCGCCACCGCTGATTCCCGAAGGCATGATGCAGCCACTGGGCCCCGTGGCCGATCCGCTGCCCCAGGCCGTGGTGCTGACCGCCATCGTCATCGCGTTCGGCGTACTGGCATTTGCCGTCGTACTGATTCGCCGTGCCTATGAGATCGTGAAGGCAGATGATTTGGACAAGATGAAGGATACCGACACGTGAGGCCTGAAGTTGCACTTCCCGTTCTGTTGCCTCTGCTTTCGGGGGCGATATCGCTGCTGTTCTGGCGGTCGCGGCCCATGCAGCGCTTTGTGGCCGTTGCTGGCAACGTTGCGCTGCTGGGCGTCAGTCTGTGGCTGTTTGTCGCGGTACTGACAGATGGCTATGTCACCATGCAGATGGGTAACTGGCCTGCGCCCTTCGGCATTACCCTGGTGGCGGACATGCTCAGTGCCGTGATGATCCTGATGACCGGTATCATCGGCTTGGCCATGGGCATCTACTCACTGGCCACCACCGGGCGTGGTCATGAAAAGTTTGGCTACTACCCGCTGATGCATCTGCTGCTGGCCGGTGTGGCCGGAGCCTTCCTGACCGGCGACATGTTCAACCTCTACGTGTGGTTCGAAGTGATGCTGGTGGCATCGTTCGCGCTGCTGATTCTGGGTGGCGAGCGTGCCCAGATGGAAGGAGCCATCAAGTATGTGACGCTGAACCTGTTGGCATCGGTGATCTTTCTGACCGCCGTCGGTCTGCTGTATGGCACGGTCGGTTCGCTGAACATGGCCGATATCGCCCTGCGCATGGACGAAGCCGAGCACAGCGGCATGGTAGAAGTGCTGGCCGTGATGTTCATGGTGGCCTTTGGTATCAAGGCGGCCGCGTTTCCGCTGTTCTTCTGGCTGCCCGCGTCGTATCACACGCCGCCCGTGGCGGTATCGGCGCTGTTTGCTGGCCTGCTGACCAAGGTCGGGGTGTACTCGCTGTTCCGCGTCTTCACGCTGATCTTCGATCAGACCATGGGCTACCTTCAGGACATCATACTGTGGGGTGCAGTCTTGACCATGGTCACCGGCGTACTCGGGGCGGCGGCGCAGTATGAGTTCCGCCGTATTCTCTCGTTTCACATCGTCAGCCAGATTGGCTACATGATTCTTGGTCTGGCGCTCTATACCCCGCTGGCCATCGCCGGTGGCGTGTTTGCGATCATGCACAATATCATCGTGAAAACGAATCTGTTCCTGATCAGTGGTATCACGCATCGCTTGCAGGGCACCTACCAGCTCAAGAAGATGGGCGGGCTGTATCGCGAGCGCCCCTGGCTCGCCGTGGCGTTCTTTATCTCGGCTTTCTCGTTGGCGGGCATTCCGCCGCTGTCCGGTTTCTTCGCCAAGTTCGTACTGGTGCGAGCAGGCCTGGAAGCGGGCGCCTATGTGGCCACCGGCATCGCTTTGGCCGTGGGCTTGATGACCCTCTACTCGATGGTCAAGATCTGGAACGAAGTGTTCTGGAAAGCCCTCCCGGAAGAGAACAAGGTGCCCGCCACCCAAACGCCCACGGGCGATGACGGCCGTATGCTCAAGCCGAGCCTGTGGATGATGTATCTGCCGGTGATCGTGTTGGCCATGATGTCGCTGCTGGTGGGTGTGTTCGCCGAGCCCATCATGCAGGTCATGAATCAGGTTGGCGATCAATTGATGAACCCGGCAGGCTATATAGAGGCCGTACTCGGTGAGTCGGCAAGTGTCATCGATGCGCTGTTGGAAGCGGCTGAAGCAGGTGTGGATCAGGCGAGTGACGTTCAGGAGGATGCTCCATGACCGGTGCAATTTGGAACTTGTTACTTGGCTTGGCCTGGGTACTGTTGAGCGGTGATTTCTCGGGCTTGAACCTGCTGGTAGGCATGGTGTTTGGTTATATTGCGCTGGTGTTGATCGAACCTCAGGTTGAAGCGCTGAAAGGCTATCCTTCGCGAGTGCCGCGCATCATCGGCTTCATTGGCTTCTTCATGAAAGAGCTGGTGCAGGCCAACTTGCGCGTCGCTTTCGATATCCTGACGCCGCCCTGGCACATGCAGCCAGGGGTCATTGCTTTTCCGCTGGCCGCGCGCACGGAAATGGAGATCACCATGGTGGCCAACCTGATTTCGCTGACGCCGGGCACGTTGAGCCTGGACGTCTCCGATGATCGCCGGGTGCTCTATATCCATGCCATGTTCCTTGATGACGAAGATGAGTTGAGACGTAGCCTCAAAGAGATGGAGTACCGAGCCCTGGAGTTATTTCGCTGATGGATACCGTGATTTTAATTAGCCAGGTCGTGATGGGCTGTGCCCTGATACTGACCTTCGTGCGCGTGGTGCGTGGCCCTAGCCTGCCGGACCGAGTGGTGGCGCTGGAGCTGTTTTCCACCACGGTGGTGGGGCTGGTAGGGGTATATGCCATACAATCAGGTGTATCGAGCTTTCTGGATGCGGCCATCGTCATTGCGCTGATGGGCTTCCTGGCCGCCATCGGATTTGCTCGCTTTCTGGAACGTGGAGGGCCGCGGGATGATTGATTTCGTCAAGGGAACGCTGGTTCTGACCGGCGCCAGCTTCATGCTGCTGGCCTCCATTGGTTTGCTGCGGCTGCCCGATTTGTTGACCCGTATGCATGCCACCACCAAGGCTGCTGCACTGGGGGTGATCCTGATCATGCTGGCGGCAGCCATGCACTTTGCCGAAGTGGGGGTCGTGGCGCGGGCATTCGCGATCATCGTATTCATCTTGATCACCGCACCTATTGCCGCCCATGTGATTGGCAGGGCGGGTTACTTCGTCGGCTCTCGACTGTGGAGCGGTACGGTGAAGGATGAACTCAGGCCCAATTATGATCCGCTCACCCATGAATTGAAGAGCGGATTGGAGACCCATGAAAATGCCAAGCGTCAACCTCGGCCTACAGATCCCGACTGACCATTAATCAACGAGTTAACCAAAAGCCACCTTCGGGTGGCTTTTTTTATGCGGAGTTAATAAGGCGCTGCTGTTTAACCAAAGTGCGCAGTGCCACTAAATGCCTGTTAATTTATATACAATATATGTACTGTATAAGATATAGTGTCCATGTATGAAAGCGTGGCGCGGTGCTTTACGCGCAGCGAGATGGACAGATGAGACGAAAACAAGACCTACCGGAAAAAGACTGCGTTCAATGCCAGCGCCCATTTACTTGGCGGAAAAAATGGGCGCGCTGTTGAGAGGAAGTGCGTTTTTGCAGCGAACGCTGCCGACGCGAAGCCAGACAGCACAGCACGCCGAGGAGGCACGAGCATGAACAGCACGACTGATATTGTCTGGCTACAGGATAACCTCCGTGTAGCGGACAACCCTCTACTACATTTCACATCCGCCCCTGATCAACTGGTTTGCCTTTACGTACTGGACCGGGCGTGGTTACGTTCCAATATGGCAGGCGAGGAGACTTGCCGCCTTGGCCCGGCGCGCCTGCGCTTCTTATGGCAAAGCCTGATGGAACTGCGTGGCGAGCTGCTGCAATTAGGCAGCGATCTGCTGGTACGTATTGGTCACCCTGCCGAAGAGGTAGTGGCCATGGCCACGCGCCTCAAAGCCCGGCAAGTGCTGGTCGCCGAACACTCGGGCTGCGAAGAACGGGCGCACATTGGTCAGGTGGCCGAGACGCTGCCTGAGCACTGCTCGCTGGTGCGTTCCGATAGCGGCTACCTGATTGACGCCTCGGCGCTGCCGTTTGCGTTGGAGGAGCTGCCTGCCAGCTTTTCGGCGTTTCGTCGTCAGGTGGAGAAACATTGTGAGATCCCCGCGCCGCTCAGTATGCCGGTGACGCTGCCCGGGTGGCCAGACGACGCCCCCCGTGGCTTCCCGCCGCTCAGGGATGTATGTCAGCAGAGTGCGGCCTGGCAGCCAGACAAGCGTCAGGGGCTTGTATTCGTCGGCGGTGAATCCGCAGCTCGAGACCGGCTGCAGCACTATCTGTGGCGGCAGAACGGCGCTGAGTCCTACAAGAAAACCCGCAATGGTTTGTTGGGAGCCAACTTTTCGACGCGGTTTTCGCCTTGGCTGGCCAAGGGCTGTCTCTCGGCTCGCCAGGTACACCGTGAGGTCAAGGCCTGGGAAGCCATCAATGGTAGCTGCGAGTCCAGCTACTGGATCGTGTTCGAACTATTGTGGCGTGACTACTTTCACCGTGCAGCGCAGCTGGAAGGCCCTGCGCTATTCGGCCGCGAGCAGCTCCCCGTGCCTAACGAGGCGTTCAACCGTTGGCGCGATGGCAAGACAGGGGTCCCGTTCATCGATGCGGCGATGATCGAGCTCAAAGGGACCGGATGGATATCCAATCGCGCACGCCAGAACGTGGCCAGTTTCCTGGTCAAGGATCTCGGCGTGGACTGGCGTTTGGGCGCTGGCTGGTTCGAGCACTGTCTGATCGATTACGATGTGGCCAGTAACTGGGGTAATTGGCGCTATATCGCCGGAGTAGGGCGAGATCCCCGGCAGGATCGCTACTTCAACGTGTTGAAGCAGGCAGGACATTATGACCCAAAAGGCCTCTATGTCGCATACTGGCTGCCCGCCCTCGAGTCCTTGCCCTTTGGCCTCGAACGGCACCAGCCTTGGCGCGCGGCGCCTTCCAGGTTCGATCCTCCCTGCGTCATGCCAAGTGAGTGGCACCGCTGGCTGATTGCTGCCGAAGAGTTCGAGGAGACGGATGAGTAAGCAAGCAGGAAGCGTTGTGAGTGAACGCCGATTGGCCTGGGGGCTGGGCCTTGCTGGGCTGATCCCGTTCATTGCGGCGAGTGGCGCAGCATGGTGGGCGCCTACCGCCTGGCAGGTCACGGCGATTTACGGGTTTACTTACTACAGTGCGGTGATTCTGTCATTTCTGGGTGGCGTTCATTGGGGCAGTGCGCTGCAGGTCTCGCGGCTGGGTAACGGTAGGCGCTTGGTACTGGCCATGGTGCCTAGCCTGATTGCCTGGCCTGCGCTGATGTTCGATGTGGTGACGGGGCTATGGGTGCTGTTGGCAGGCTTTGTGCTCATTGGTCTTTACGATGTCAGCCGCGATGGCCGTGAAGGGTTTCCTCGCTGGTACACAGGGTTACGCTGTGTGCTGACCGGTATCGTGGGGGCTGCCCACCTGGTGGTGCTGTGGCGGCTCATGGCCTGAGGCTGGCATCAGACCCGTTTCTGAGCCATTATCACAGCCACGCCAAGGACAGCCATGAGACGATGACATGTTATTGAAATCCCAGGTATCACCCGCTTTCGCGCCCACCTTCAAGCCAGCCTTGATACTGGCAACGATGCTGGCTTTGGGGGGGCAATCTGCCCAAGCCAGCCCGCAACTGATGACCGAAGTCGATGCGCGAGCCGCCGAGCAAGTGCAGTATGCCAGCTTCAACCAGTGGCTGAGTGATTTCCGCCGTTACGCCGCCAATCAAGGGATCAGTGAAGCCACTCTGGCCAAAGCGCTGGACGGTGTGCGTTATCGCGAGCGCGTGATCGAGCTGGACCGTCATCAGCCTGAGTTCGTCAGGCCCATCTGGCAATACCTCGATAGCGCCGTGTCCAGTACGCGCATTGCCAATGGTCGTGAAAAGTATGCTCAGCATCGCGATACTGCTCAACAGATGCAGCAGCGCTATGGGGTGCCTGCCGAAATCATCGTTGCCATCTGGGGTGTCGAGAGTAATTACGGCAGCAACTTTGGTGACTTTTCGACGCTGGAGTCCCTCGCCACCCTGGCCTACGATGGCCGTCGCCGTGATTTTGCCCGCGGAGAGCTTCTGGCAGCGCTGCGTATCATCGAGCAGGGGGATATCGCCGCCGATGAGATGCGCGGCTCCTGGGCCGGGGCCATGGGGCATACTCAGTTCATCCCCAGCAGCTTCGAAGCCTATGCGGTGGACGGCGACAACGATGGACGGCGTGATATCTGGGGCAGTATTCCCGATGTCATGGCCTCGACGGCCAACTACCTGGCCCGCGCCGGTTGGCAAGCAGGCCAGCCCTGGGGAGCCGAAGTGGTGCTGCCTGATACGTTCGACTACTCGCAAACCGAGCGTTTGAGTTCGGCCCAGTGGGCCGCGCAGGGCGTACGGGCGGTGAGCGGCGATTTGCCCGCCTTCGATAGCGCCGCCGTCATCGTACCAGCGGGTGCCAGTGGCCCAGCATTCATCGTAGGCCCTAACTTCCGGGCCATTTTGCGCTACAACAACGCCACCAGCTATGCACTAGCGGTGGCGACACTGGCCGATGCCATTGCCGGGCGTCAGGGTATTACTCAGTCCTGGCCCACCCATGAGGCACCTTTGACGCGCGACGATGTCAGAACGCTTCAGCAGCGGCTGAACAACGCCGGTTATTCGGTGGGCACCGCCGATGGCATCATGGGACCCAATACCCAGGCAGGTGTGCGAGCCTTCCAGCGTGATCAAGGACTGGTGCCCGACGGTTTTGCCACTCAGTCGCTGCTTGAGCGACTTCCATAATCCAACTACCTCTTTAATCCAACTATCAAGGACGCGTTGCGATGGTGAATAGATTGCGAAAGACCATGGGCATGACGGCTCTGGCGAGTGTGCTGATGGCGAGTGCCAGCGTACAGGCCGAGGACAAGGTGTTCGGCTGGGTGGAGAACGCGTTCATCGAGCCTTGGGGCATTGGCGTCAAGGCCAAGCTGGACAGCGGTGCGCTGACCTCGTCGTTGGACGCCCGTGACATCGAGATTTTCGAGAAGGATGGCGAAGACTGGGTGCGCTTTCGCTTAAAGCTGGAGGATCAGGCCAGCGGTGAGACCTTCAGCGACGAAATCGAACGTCCGCTGTATCGTGAGCAAACCGTGCGCGGCGCCGGTGGGCGCGATGAACGCCCCGTGGTGCTGATGGACGTGTGCATGGGCGACACCATCTATGAAGAGCAGTTCAGCCTGCGCGACCGCGAAGAGATGATTTACCCGCTGCTGCTGGGGCGTCGCACGATCAGCCATCTTGGGTTACTGGATGTGCGCAGAACGTTCTTGCAGACACCGGAGTGTGGGGAGAATGCCGAGTACGTTCCCCACGACCCCGAAGACGATCAAACCTGATCAATAGGGTGAGTCAGAACAGCCGTGCCAGCAGCGCCGTCACGGCGGTTTCTACTCTCAGGATGCGCGGGCCCAGGTGCATGCCCTCGCATCCTGCTGCCAGCAGTTGCTCGACTTCCCATTCGATAAACCCCCCCTCTGGCCCCACGAAAAGTGCACAGGGCTCGTCGATGCCGCGTGGGCAGGCGTCGGGCATGCCAGGGTGAGCGACGAGTCCCCGTCGCTCGTGTAGTACGCCGTTCAGGTGATCTTCCAGAAAAGGGCGAAATCCCTTGCACAGCGTGACCTGCGGGAGCTGCGTGTCGCGTGCCTGCTCCAACCCGAGCAGGAGATGCTGGTGCACCTTTTCTGGGCGTAGCTCCGGCGATTGCCAGTAGCTTTTCTCCACCCGCTGGGTGTGTAGTAGGGTAATCTGTTTCACGCCTAGCGCAGTGACATGTTCCAGCGTGCGGGCCAGCATGCGCGGGCGCGGCAAGGCCAGCACCAGATGCACCGGTAGCGGGGGTGGTGGAGGCGTTTCCAGCGGGCCCAGGTGGAAGAGGGCACCGCTTGTGGTCAGTTCGATCAGTTCGGCCTTGCCCATGTTGCCTCCCTGAACGCCCACGCTCAGTTGGTCCCCCGGCTGGGCGCGATGTACGTCGCGCAGATGCGTCAGGCGGCGGGTGTCGGTCAGGCGGGCTTGTTGGCCGTTCACCTCACTGGGGTCGAGCAAAATCAGATTCATGATGGTCGTCTATTAGTCGTGGGCAGGCCGCGCATCGCGGCACTAATCCGTTAAGCTGGCTTGCATGGGCGTGTGTTGCAGGCACAATAGCAGCCATGGCGACAAAAGCCTTTATCGCGTTTAAGGAGATACGCTGTGCGCGTCATTCGTAAATATGCCAACCGCAGGTTGTACGACACACAACAAAGCCGCTACGTGACGCTGGAAGATTTGCGCCGTCTGATTATCGACGAAGAGCCTTTTCGTGTCGAAGATGCCAAAAGTGGCGAAGACCTCACGCGCACGATTCTACTGTCGATCATTATCGAACAGGAGCAGGCCGATAGTGAAGCGGAAGTGTTCTCCAACGATCTGCTGGCCCAGTTGATTCGCGTGTATGACATGTCGTCACCGCTGCCTCTGGCGCGCTATCTGGAACAGGGCACCCAGCTGATGCTGGAGCAGCAGAAACGCCTCCAGAGTCAGTGGCAGCAGGCCATGCGGCATACGCCCATGGAGTTCATGCGTGAACTGGCCGAGGAGAATATGCGCTTTTGGCAGAACACGCTCAACCAGCCTTCCACCAAGGAAGACGACGACCCAACGGATGGCAAGCCTTAGCTTTACAACAGCGCTGGGTTTCAGACAGCGCTTGGCGCCCCGCTAGCGGCTGCGTTATGGCATAATGCGCCCATCGACGCTCTCCTGTTTTGAGAAGGATACCCATGAAAGTTTTGATGATCGGTGGCGGTGGCCGTGAACATGCCCTTGCCTGGAAGCTTGCCCAATCCCCCCAGGTCGAGCAGGTGTTCGTAGCGCCTGGTAATGCAGGCACGGCCACGGAGCCCAAGCTGAGCAATGTGTCCATTGCCGCAACCGACTTGCCGGCACTGGTGGCGTTTGCTCAGCAAGAGCAGGTCGCCCTGACGGTCGTTGGCCCGGAAGCGCCGCTGGTGGAAGGGGTGGTCGATCAATTTCAGGCAGCGGGCCTGACCATCTTTGGCCCTACCCAGGGGGCTGCTCAGTTGGAAGGCTCCAAGTCCTTCACCAAGGACTTCCTGGCCCGCCACGCCATTCCCACCGCCGACTACCAAACCTTCACGGCGGTCGAGCCAGCGCTTGACTACCTGGCCCGCATGGGCGCGCCCATCGTCATCAAGGCCGATGGTCTGGCCGCCGGCAAGGGCGTGATCGTGGCCATGAGCGAAGCCGAAGCCGAAGCCGCCATTCGCGATATGCTGGAAGCCAACGCCTTTGGCGATGCCGGTGCTCGGGTCGTCATCGAAGAGTTTCTGGATGGCGAAGAGGCCAGCTTCATTGTCATGGTCGACGGTGAGCATGTCGTGCCCATGGCCACCAGTCAGGATCACAAGCGTGCCTACGATGGCGATACCGGCCCTAATACCGGCGGCATGGGGGCTTACTCACCGGCGCCTGTGGTCACGCCCGAGGTGGATGCCCGCATCATGGAGCAGGTGATCCTGCCTACCGTACGAGGCATGGCTGAAGAGGGCAATGCGTACACGGGCTTCCTGTATGCCGGTTTGATGATCGACGCTGCGGGCCAACCCAAAGTGATCGAATACAACTGCCGCTTTGGTGACCCGGAAACCCAGCCCATCATGATGCGTCTGGTGTCGGATCTGGCGGAGCTTTGTCTGGCGGGCGCTAAAGGCGAGCTGGCAGGCAAGCAGTGTGAATGGGACAGCCGCGCGGCGGTGGGCGTGGTCATGGCGGCGGGCGGTTATCCCGGCAGCTATCGTAAAGGCGATGTGATTCACGGCTTGGCCGATGCCGAACAGGCCCAGTGCAAGGTGTTCCACGCGGGCACTGCCCTGACCGATGAAGGCGAGATCGCCACGGCCGGGGGGCGCGTACTGTGTGTCACGGCGCTGGGCGACAGCGTGTCGGCTGCTCAGCAGCAGGCCTATCAGGGTGTCAAGGCCATTCAATGGGAAGGCGCCGAGTTCCGCCGTGATATCGCCTTCCGCGCCATTGCCCGGGAAGTGAATCACTAACGACCTCTTTCGTCACCCAAGCAGGAGAGCCGTCATGGAACGCGTTGCTATCGAATTTCCCGCAGACGCGGTGATCCACCGCCATACCCTCTCGGTGCGGGTGACTGACATGAACTACGGCCGCCACCTGGGGCATGATGCCCTGGTGTCGCTGCTGCATGAGGCCAGGGCGCAAGCACTGGGTAGCCTGCACTTGCCCGAGTGGGACATGGGCGGCTATCCCAGTGTCGTGGTAGACCTGGCGATACAGTATCAGCAGGAAGCGCGCTTCCCGGAGGTGCTGGTCATCGAGACGGCGGTGCCTGAACCGCAGGGCAAGGCACTGACTGTCTATCAGCGTGTCTTGAAGGAAGGCAGCGAGACTGTGGTGGCCACGGCCCGAATCAACAAGCTGCTGCTGGATCTGGGGGCGGGCAAGCCGGTGCCCATTCCTGACGCGGTGAAGCAGACACTCGCCGAGGCAAGGGGGAGCTGATGTCCCGAGAGTATCCCATCATTGCCATCACCGGCTCCTCTGGGGCTGGCACCACCACGGTGCGCCGTAGCTTCGAACGGATGTTTCTAAGAGAAGACGTTCACGCGGCCATGGTGGATGGTGATGCCTTCCATCGCTATACCCGCGATGACCTCAAACGTATCTTCCGCGAAGAGCCCGAACGCAAGGATGAGCTTTCTCACTTTGCCGTCGAGGCCAACCTGCTGGATCGCCTGGAGGGCCTGTTCGTCGAGTACGGTGAACACGGCACCGGTACCTACCGGCACTACATCCATGCAGAAGACAAGCAGAAGATCGAAGCCGGTTACCGAGTGGGCACCTTTACCGAATGGCAGGCGCTGCCTTGCGGCACTGACCTGCTGTTTTACGAAGGGCTGCACGGTGGGCTGGTGACCCGCGAGTACGATATTGCTCGGCACGTGGATTTGCTGGTGGGCGTTGCGCCGACCATGAACCTGGAGTGGATTCAGAAGATCGATCGTGACACCAAGCTGCGTGGCTATTCCCAGGAAGCGGTCATCGACACCATTCTGGGGCGCATGGACGATTACGTGCGCTATATCCAGCCGCAGTTTTCGCGTACCCATATCAACTTTCAGCGCGTGCCCACCGTCGACACCTCCAACCCCTTCGAGGTGCAGGATATCCCCACCGATGCCGAGTCTTTCGTGGTGATTCGCTTTCGCGACCCCTCGACCGTGGATTTCCCTTGGCTGCTGGCCATGATCAAGGATGCGTTCATGACGCGGCCCCACACGCTGGTGGTGCCCGGTGCACGCATGTCGTTGGCGATGGAGTTGATCCTCGCCCCGTTGGTTCGCCACCTGCTGGCTCAGCGCCGTTTCCGATAGGCGCGTTTAGCTGGCTCTTTTGACAATAACGCGCCACACCAAGGAGGCTGCGATGGAGTGCCTGTTTTGTAAAATCATCAACCGCGAGATTCCTGCGGACATCGTCTACGAAGACGAGCATGTGCTTGCCTTTAACGATATTAGCCCTCAGGCGCCTACGCATCAGCTGATCATCCCTAAAAAGCACATCGCCACGCTCAATGACATTGCGCCTGACGACCTGCCGGTGATCGGCCGCTTGCAATATACCGCTGCCCAGTTGGCCAAACAGCAGGGATTTGCCGAAGACGGCTATCGGGTGGTCATGAACTGTAACGAAATGGGCGGACAGACGGTCTACCACATCCATATGCACCTGATGGGCGGGCGTCAGTTCACTTGGCCTGCAGGCTAAGTCTAACGCGGGAGGCTCGCTTTGGCGGGGCAGAAGCACCTGGTGGGAGCTGCTTTTGCGGGCGAGAGGCGCTAGTGGGAGGCCGCTTTAGCGGGCGAAGGGCGCCGTCAGGCGCCCTGGCAAAGTCAGCCATCGCGAGCTAAAGCTTCCTCCCACACCCGCCCTGCCAGGCACCGGTGGGAGGTCGCTTTAGCAGGCGAAAGGCGCCCGCGGTTAAGCGTCGATACGCTTGTACTTCATGCGCTTCGGCGTGTCGTTGCCGACTCGTTTCTTGTGATCTTCTTCGTATTCCGTGTAATTGCCATCGAAGAACACCACTTCAGAGTCGCCCTCGAAGGCCAGGATGTGCGTGGCGATACGATCCAGGAACCAACGGTCGTGGGAGATCACCATGGCGCAGCCGGGGAAGGCCAGTAGCGCTTCTTCCAGGGCGCGCAGTGTCTCGATGTCCAGGTCGTTGGAGGGTTCGTCCAGCAGCAATACGTTGGCACCCTGCTTGAGGGTTTGCGCCAGCTGCAGGCGCCCGCGCTCACCGCCCGACAGCTCATCCAGGCGCTTCTGCTGGTCGTTGCCCTTGAAGTTGAAGCGACCCACGTAGGCACGCGAAGAGACTTCGTAGCCGTTGATATTGAGAATGTCCTGACCGTCGGACACCGCTTCCCATACCGTCTGCTTGTCGTCCAGCGCATCGCGCAACTGCTCGACGTAGGCGATATCCACGGTTTCACCGATCACCACGTCGCCCGCATCCGGCTGCTCCTTGCCGGTGACCAGCTTGAACAGCGTCGATTTACCCGCGCCGTTACCGCCGACGATGCCGACAATGGCCCCCTGGGGAATGGTAAAGGAGAGGTCCTGGTAGAGCAGCTTGTCATCGAAACGCTTGGTGACGTTGTGGAATTCGATGACCTTGTCACCCAGGCGCGGGCCAGGCGGAATGTAGATTTCGTTGGTTTCGTTGCGCTTCTGGTAGTCGCCGGACTGCATCTCTTCAAAGCGATTGAGACGCGCCTTGCTTTTTGCCTGGCGGCCTTTGGCGTTGCTGCGTACCCACTCCAGCTCCTGCTTGATGGCCTTCTGGCGCGAGGCTTCCTGCTTGGCTTCCTGGGTCAGGCGCTGCTCTTTCTGCTCCAGCCACTGAGAGTAGTTGCCTTCGAAGGGGATGCCCTGGCCACGATCCAGCTCGAGAATCCAGCCCGCCACGTTGTCCAGGAAATAGCGGTCGTGAGTGATCGCCACGACGGTGCCGTTGTAGTCGTGCAGGAAGCGCTCCAGCCAGGCCACCGATTCCGCATCCAGGTGGTTGGTGGGTTCGTCCAGCAGCAGCATGTCCGGGCTGGACAGCAGCAGGCGGCACAGAGCCACACGGCGGCGCTCGCCCCCGGAAAGGTTGCCTACCTTGGCGTCCCAGGGCGGCAGACGCAGCGCTTCGGCGGCCACTTCCAGCTTACGCTCGATGTTATGCGCATCGGCGGCTTCGATGATGTTTTCGAGGCGCGCCTGTTCGCTGGCGAGGGCATCGAAGTCTGCATCCGGTTCTGCGTAAGCCGCGTACACCGCATCCAGTTTCTGCTGAGCTTCCTTCAGGGCACCTAGCGCTTCTTCGACGGTATCCCGGACGTTTTTCTCGTCGTCCAGCTGCGGCTCCTGAGGCAGGTAGCCCACGTTGATGCCGGGCATCGGACGAGCTTCACCTTCAAACTCTTTATCGACACCGGCCATGATGCGCAGCAGCGTGGATTTACCGGCGCCGTTCAGGCCTAGTACGCCGATTTTGGCGCCCGGGAAGAACGACAGCGAGATATCCTTGAGAATTTGCTTCTTGGGCGGCACGACTTTGCCAACCCGATTCATGGTGAATACGTATTGCGCCATGGAAATCCGTTAGGTTGTGGTAAAAGCGGGGCCAGCGGTGCTGGCTTGGTGTACAGATGATAGTGCCCAGCGCGGCTAAAGGCCAGCCGCACGGTACTGAGTCAGGTGAGCAGGATGAAACGAAAAAACGTGCGGAAATGAAAAATTCTACGCAGACTGGTTTGAATCTATTGGCCTCCCACAGGCTGGCCTGGAGGCACTCACTGCTGCGGGAGGGGGTTGTTGTGGGAGGGAGCTTTAGCTCGCGACGATTCAGGCACCAGTGCCTGCCCAGACAGTCGCCCAATGAAATTGGCCTCCCACAGGCAGGTTGGGGTGGCTACTCAGGCTATCCTGAACCCACAGGCCCCACCCCCGCCACTTTGCTGTTGTGGGAGGGGGCTTTAGCCCGCGATGATGGCGGCAGCGGTGCCTGCCCAGACAGTCGCCCAATGAATTGGCCTCCCACAAGCTGGCCTAGAGGCACTCACTGCTGCGGGAGGGGGTTGTTGTGGGAGGGAGCTTTAGCTCGCGACGATTCAGGCACCGGTGCCTGCCCAGGCCGTCGCCCAATGAATTGGCCTCCCACAAGCAGGTTTGGGTGGCTACCCAGGCTATCCTGAATCCATTACGCGCTGAATTAAATGAAAAGGGGCAATCCAATGATTGCCCCCTGTTCGAACGACAGAGCATCTACCCGTAAGGCGCTACTCTTCTTCGTCCCAGTCGTCTTTGATGGCACGCTGCAGGCGTCGCTCTTCTAGCCATGCTTCCACCTGGCGCCGTGCGCGCAGGGTGTCGGCCTTGCTGGGTTTGCTCTTGGCATATTGATCGTCGTTGACCGCGTCCAGGTTGTCGAAGTCGTCGGCGTCCAGCCCGTCGCTGGTGTAGGTCTCACGATTCAAGGGGTCACGGCTCATGGTATGCCCTCCAACCCAAGCCGGCGCACCGGCATCACAACGGCTCCCTTCCGCAGGGAGCGCCTAACGCTAAACAAGCGCCTAGGCGCTATATAACGCCAGTTGGGATGAAGTTCAAGCACAAACTTGCCTTGGCCGCCATTAAATCCCCAGAGCTACCAAAAGCAGCATGGCCACAAACGCTATTCGGCCAGAGCCTGCTGTTCTTTCAGCGCTGCCAAAGCCAGCTGGGCTTCGACCCGTTCGGTGACGTCTTTCTGCACGCCGATGTAGTACATCAGGTTGTCGGCTTCATCATAAACCGGCGTAATCGATAGCTCGTTCCAGAACATCGTGCCGTCTTTACGATAGTTGCGCAGCACTTCGCGAGAGGGACGTCCATCCTGCAGCGCATCACGAATCGACGCGAGCGCATCCTGATCGCGGTCTTCGTTCTGCAGGAAACGACAATCTCGATACAGGATTTCGTCTGCGCTATAGCCGGTCAGTCGTTCGAAGCCCTTGTTGACGTAAATCAGAATGTTTTCGTCACCTTCCTGCTCTGCAACGACAATGCCATCTTCAGAAGCATCAACAATGCGTTCGAGTAACTCCGGGCTGATCAAGGGAGATCGTTTCATCAATGGATTCCTGTTGCTTCTCGTCATTCTAGCCGTGTCGCTGTTCGTCAGCGCGAGGCTCGTTATAGGCAGGGTAGGCGATGCCACTTACCACTGATTACAGCTAGGATAGCAAAAAAACCACGTTACGCCGTGATTCCCGCCCATCATGGCGAGCGTTGCACGGGTTTGCAATCCTTGAAGATCACTCTGCTTCTGGAAGACGCTGAGCGCTTACCATGGCCCCGAGTGCCGTGGCCGCCAGCACCAGCAGCAATAGGCTGCTGCCAAGCCACTGGGCCAGCCCGCCAATCAGGCCGCCCACTGCCAGCATGAGCACCCCTGTGAAGGTATTGGATAGCGCCACATATAGTGCGCGGTTGTCCTGATTGGCCATATCGACCAGATAGGTCTTGCGGCCCAAGCGAACCCCGTGGTGAATGATCATCAGCAGGGCATAAACGCCGGCATAGGGCAGCACGCTGCGTGTCCACTCCCCCGGTAGCCAGGCAATGCCCGCGCCAAGGCAGCAGCACAGAGCAGTACCGATAGCAGCGTCGCGCATGACGCGGCGACTGGACTGGTCGGCACGTTTTCCCCAAATGGGGCTGGCAATCATCGCTGACAACCCGGACACCACCACCATGATGCCTAGCCCGCCCAGCTCACTGCCGCTTTGTTGTTGGCCCAACAGCGCCAGGTAGGGCAGGGCAAGCGCACTGGAAAGCAATAAGGCCCTGGCCAGATTGAAGTGCAGAAAGGTGCGGTCCTCACGCATCAGGGTGAGACCGAGTTTGATGCTGTCCCAGGCGTTTTCACCGCCTTCTACGGCGCCTGGCACCTCCTTGATGCGCGCTGCGCTGAACGCGTTGAGCAACCATCCCGCCGCCGCGACACATAACAATAGGGCCAGCGCCACGTTACTTGGGCGGTCACCGAACCACAGCAACACACCGCCCGCCGCCAGCGTGGCGGCACCTGCTACGCTGCCACTCCAGCCCATGAGGGTCCCTCGCCTGCGCTTGGCGATGGTCTTGCCAAGGACGTCCTTGGTGGCGATCGATGAGAGCCCTCTCGCTAATGACAGTACCACCAGCACCGCCAGCACCAGAAATCCGCCCAGCGTGCCACTTCCCCAGAGCGCCAGTAACGCGAGGAACAGTGCGGCCAAGGCTTGAAGAAGCGCTCCGGTGACCCATACCCACTTGCGCTGAGGTTTCAGGCGGATGAAGCCTGCCACGAACAGCTGAGGCAGCAGCGCGCCAGCCTCACGGATGGGGACCAGCAAGCCCACCATCCACACTGGCGCACCGATGATGCCCATCAACCAGGGCAATACCAGCCTTGCACTGGAGAGTTCATCCGCCAGCTTGTTACCCAATGCCGCCCATAGATGATGGAAAAAGTTACGCGGCTGCTCCTGGCAAGCGCCCTCGGGGATGTCGGCACACATACGGCTGTCGTCATCGCCCGTCAGCCACTCATAGAGACGCGTTTGTGAAACATCTGGCTGGGCCATGGGGTTCCTTGGCAGTTGCTAATATAAGATGACAGAATGCTTGATCAATATCATAGCGTAATCGACATGATAGTTTAGCTTGTCAGGGAATTGGCCGATAAGGAGTACGCCATGCCGCAGGTCCGGATTCACTACTGCACCCAGTGTCAGTGGCTGCTGCGCAGCGGCTGGTATGCCCAAGAGTTACTGTCCACGTTTGGTGAGCAGCTCGACCAGGTCGCGCTCGTGCCTTCCCATGGGGGCCGGTTTGAAATCTGGTGTGATGACACGCTGCTTTGGGAGCGCAAACGTGACGGCGGCTTCCCGGATATCAAGACGCTCAAACAGCAGGTACGCGATCACATCGACCCTGACCGTGACCTTGGGCACATCGACCGATGAGCCAGGATAGAGCGGCTATTCTGTATGGACTGGGGGCGGTCGCCCTTTGGTCGACGGTAGCGACCGCCTTCAAGCTGGCACTCTCCTGGATGAGCCCGTTAGAGCTAATGTGGCTAGCGGCGTTGGTGTCATGGCTGTTGATGGGCGCGCTGGTAGTTGCTCAAGGGCGCATGCAGCAGGCGCTCAGGTACGGCTGGCGCACGGCCTTATGGGCGGGGCTGATGAACCCCGTCGCGTATTATCTGGTGTTGTTTGCAGCCTACGACCGCCTGCCAGGCCAGGAGGCCATGGCCTTGAACTACACTTGGGCATTGGCCATGGCGTTTCTGGCGGTGCCTCTGCTGGGTCACCAGTTGACACGAAGAGACATGGTGGCCGGGCTGATCGCCTATGCCGGGGTGTGGGTCATTGCGACGCGTGGACAGGTTTTCAACGTCGCCTTCGAGGATGGTTTAGGCGTTGCGCTGGCGCTTGCCTCAACGTTGTTGTGGGCACTCTACTGGCTACTGAATGCGCGAGATGCCCGGCCGCCGTTAGTGGGGCAGTGGCAAAACTTCAGTGTTGGGTTACCTTTTTTAACCATTCTGTTACTTTTTGGTCCGGGGTTTCAGTGGCATGGCATGACCGCGCTGGCCTCCGGCGTATACGTAGGATTGTTCGAGATGGGCATTGCCTTCGTGCTGTGGCAGTTGGCGATCCACAAGGTGTCTCGAACCGCCAAGGTGTCTACGTTGATATTTCTCTCTCCGCCGGTCTCTCTGTTATTGCTCTATGTCGTGGTGGGCGAGCCATTACTGAGCTCGACGTTGACTGGTCTATTGCTGATCCTGGCGGGGCTGGCGCTTCAGCAGTGGCCGAGAAAGGAATTGCCCGCTACCGATTGAGTGTTTTTTCAGCATGTTATTGTAAATTTTTGTGACTTTTGTTTTTATGGCTTGCGACTGGTGCTCAGACGTTTAATTTTAGCTAATAGCAATTTGCCAGGGTGTTTTGTCTAGGCAGCACTCATGGTCAATTGAACTCGGCGACAACAAAGCGCCATAGATGAGCCAGTGTTGGCGGGTAAGCAGCCAAGAGGGGTAACAATGCGCGGCAGCGTTGTTGCACAGGGAAAGGCTACTTGCTCATCTGCAGCGAGAAACGTTCATTAGGGATTCACGGCCATGAAGAACAGCAAAACAACCACGCAAGCATCATCCTCTTTTTTACAACGCGGTCTGCTCCCCGCAGCCGTGGCAACCTTGGGTTGCCTGCCACTGACGGCATTGGCACAAAACCTGCCTGCTACGCTTTACGCGCCGGGCGCTACGGATGTGGTCAGTACCATTCAGCAAACCATCGTCAGCAATCCTCAGGTTAATGCCGCTTGGGCCAACTTTAGCGCAGCAGGTAGCGACGTGCGCGTTGCTCAAGGTAATTATCTGCCCTCTATTGATGTTTCGGCGGGGGTAGGACGTCAAGATCAGCAGAACGATGGGCGAGGCAGCTATAACAGTGATTTTGCCGAGCTGACGCTGACCCAGATGGTCTTCGATGGTTTCGCGACGCGCAGTGAAGTGGAGCGTTTGGATCGTACGCGCTTGATTGCCTATTTCGAGCTGCTGGGGGCCAGTGAAAATATTGCCTTGGAAACCTTCCAGGCATATCTGGATGTCATGCGCTTCCGTGAAATGGTGCGTTTGGCGCAAGATAATTACCGCGAACACCGCCGCGTGTTTTCGCAGATCGAAGAGCGCGCCCTTTCGGGTGCGGGCAGAGGGGTAGACCTGGCGCAAATCAGTGGTCGTCTGGCGCTCGCCGAGTCCAACCTGATGACCGAAGCCTCCAACCTGCATGACGTGACGGCGCGCTATCAGCGCCTGGTCGGCCAACTGCCGCCTCAGAACATGACGCCTGCGCCCTCACTGGCGGCTGATTTACCCACGGATGTGAGCCAGGCCATTCAGATGGCGTTCCAAGGGAATCCTGAGTTCCACGCTGCCATCGAGAATATCGCTGCCCAGCGGGCCGTGCAGAGCGCAGAGCGTGCTGCGTTCATGCCGCGTCTGGATATCCAAGGGCGTACCGGCACCAATAATCAGGATGACGCCATTTCAGGACGCCGCGACGAGCACAGCATTCAGCTGGTCGCGAGCATGAACCTTTACCGTGGTGGTTCTGATAGTGCTGCCTTCGAGGCGGCCACCACCCGAATCGAGCAGGCGGTCAACCAGCGCGAAGTCGCTTGTACCAACGTGCGTCAGACCACGCAGATTGCTTACAACGATACCCAGCGCATTGGCGAGCAGCTGCGCTATTTGAATGATCATCGCCAGTCCATTGACCGGGTCCGCGGTGCTTATCAACAGCAGTTCGATATCGGTCAGCGCACTCTGCTGGACGTGCTGGACAGCGAAAACGAGTTCTTCGAGGCCAGCCGTGCCTATGCCAACGCAGAGTTTGATCTGACGCTGGCCCAGGCCCGCACCTTGGCCGCCATGGGACAACTAATGCAAACCCTGGACGTCGTCCGTGACGACATCCCCAGCCTGGCAGAGCTGGGCTACGAAGGCATGGCGCAGAATCCCGAAATGGCGTGTGGTACGGAAGGGCCGCGCGGGTTTACGCTGGAAGACTTCACTCGAGGTATCAGTGCCCAGTTCAGTCACGAGTTAACTAGCCAGTCACCGGTGTACGCGTCAGCAGCCACCTATGTGATGATGCCTGACGTCTAAACAGTGTCGCTACGGCTGACGGTGTTCTATGGTTTTGAAAACGCCGTCAGTCTAGCTATCCATTATTATCCGGCTCACAAAAGCCCACCGCTGGCGGCCACTTTTTAGTCGTCAGGCATGTATATTTAAGCGCTTCCCTGAGGATACGAGGTCTGTGTGACACAAGCGAAGCTAACGAAGACAGACGCAGCAAACTCATTTGCCAGCGAGCCGCCAGGTGGCGATGAATTGCTGGAATGCCTCAAGGCAATTGCCTCGTTTCATCAGCATGAAGTCTCTGCAGAAGCATTGCGAGCGGGGTTGCCGCTGGAAGACGGCAAGCTAACGCCTTCTGTGTTTGGCCGGGCAGCCTCCAGAGCTGGTCTGACTGCGCGTATCGTCAAAAGCCCTCTCTCGGGGCTCAATCCAGCACTGCTACCTGCTGTGCTGCTGCTCGAACCTGGCCGGGCCTGTGTGCTGTTGGCCATTGATCTCAAGCAGCAAAAAGCCCGTGTGCTGTTTCCTGAACTGACGGAATCCGAAGTCGAAATCCCTTTAGCGGAGCTCCATGCGGGCTATAGCGGCGATGCCATTTACGTTCGCCCGAAGTTTCTGACGGACAATGCTTCCGAACCAGGCGTTAATAGTAAGAAGCGCCGGGATCAGCACTGGTTTTGGGGCGTAATTCGCGAGAATCGGCGGTTATATAGAGACATCGTATTGGGGTCGGTGGCCATCAACCTGTTTGCCATCGCCATGCCGCTTTTCGTGCTCAACGTATACGACCGCGTCGTACCCAATCAGGCGACTGAGACGTTGTGGGTGCTGGCTATCGGTATTTTTATCGTGTTGTGTTTCGATTTGGCACTGCGACTGATGCGCAGCAGCTTTGTGGATCTTGCTGCCAGCCGCGCGGATGTCAAACTCTCTTCATCGCTCATGGCAAAAGCACTGGGTGTCCGGTTGGAAGAGCGGCCGGCATCGACCGGCGCGTTCACAGCCACCATGCAGTCGTTCGAATCGGTTCGTAATTTTATTGGTTCGGCGACGATTCTGGGGATTGTCGATCTTCCCTTCGTGCTGATGTTTGCGGCCATTATTGCACTGATCAATCCCTGGTTAGTACTGCCGGTATTGATCGGAGCCGTGTTTGTACTGCTATATGCATTGGCCGCGCAAGGCAAGTTGCACGAACTTTCGCAAACCGCTTGGGAGGTCGGTGCTCAACGCAACTCCTTGTTGGTCGAGTCGGTTTCTCAATTGGAAAACGTCAAGGCCCTACGGGCCGAGAGCCGCATTCAACGCCAATGGGAAAAAGCCACAGCGTTTTTGGCTAAAACCGGTAGCCAGCTGAAAATGGTCAGTACGTCGGTATCCAACGTGGCGCTATGGGCTCAGCATAGCGTCGCGGTCTGCGTGATCATTATCGGTGTCTACCAGATTATCGAAGGTAATCTCACCCAAGGGGGGCTAATCGCGGCCTACATGCTGTCTTCCCGTGCCATGTCGCCCATTAGCCAAACGGCAGCGCTACTGGCGCAGTACCATCAGTCTGCTACTACCTTGGAAACGCTCAACACCGTAATGGATAAGAAAAGCGAGCGTCATGAGGGCAAGTCCTACGTCGAAAAACCCAGCTTCGAAGGTAATATCCGTCTCGAGAAAGTCACCCTGCGCTACCCGGATGAAGAGCGCGATGCTTTGCGTGAGGTCTCGATTCACATCAAGGCAGGAGAGAAAGTCGCCCTGCTGGGTCGTATTGGCTGTGGCAAGTCATCTCTCAATAAGCTGATCATGGGGTTCTATCAGCCAACGGCAGGTGCCGTGCTGGTCGACAACGTCGATATCCGCCAGCTGGATCCGCTGCATCTGCGCCGCCATATTGGCTATGTGCCGCAGGATGTCAGTCTGTTCTCGGGTTCCTTGCGCGAGAACATCGTAGCCGGGGGTGGGAATGACCGCGTCGATGACGAAGCATTGCTCAGGGCGCTGGAACTCGCCGGGCTGGAAACACTGGTGAATGGCCACCCTCACGGGGTGGATTTGCAGGTGGGCGAGCGCGGTCAGGCATTGTCTGGTGGGCAAAAGCAGGCGGTGGCCATTGCCCGAGCGCTGGTGCAGGACCCGCCCATCTTGCTGTTGGACGAGCCGACCAGCTCCATGGACAACGCCAGTGAAGAAGCCTTCAAGGCCAATCTGACCCGCATATCGGCAGGCAAGACGATTCTCGTGGTGACCCACCGCACATCGCTGCTGTCGCTGGTCGATCGCATCATCGTCATGGATGCGGGCAAAGTGGTGGCCGATGGCCCCCGCGATACCGTGGTGGAGGCCTTGCGTAAAGGGCAAATCGGGAGGGCTTCCTGATGGCACGCAAGCCTTCCGTGACACCAGAGCAAAAAGGCTTCGATGCGATTGGCCGTTTTTCCGAAAAGGGTCAAAAACCGTTCCGACCTTTCATGGATCGACTGTTCGCCAAACGGGTCACCTCTGCGCACCTGAATCGGGATTGGGCAAGCGACACCGACTGGGCGCGCATGCAGCAAGAGCCTATCCGTGCGCGCCTGTTTCTCTATACGGTACTGCTGACCATCGTAGCCCTGCTGACATGGTCCTATTTCGCCGCCATCGATGAAGTGACCCGAGGCACGGGCCGCGTCATCCCCGCCAGCCAGCTCCAGCGGATCCAATCCTTCGACGGCGGGGTGGTCAATCAGATCATGATCCGTGAAGGGCAGCTGGTCAGTGCGGGAGATGTGCTGATGCAGATCGACCCTACCCGCTTCGTCTCGGATTTCAGGGAAAACCGCGCCCAGCGCTTTGCGCTGGAGGCACGTGCCGAGCGGTTAAGGGCGCTGGCCACCAATTCACCCTTCGAACCCTCCGATGAGCTGCGCGAAGAAGTGCCGCATATCGTCATGCAAGAGCGCGAGGTGTACGAGAGTCGTCGCGAAGAGCTGCGCGAGCAGGAAAACGTACTCAATGACCGTATCCGTCAGCGTCGAGAAGAGCTACGTGAAGCACAGGCACGGCGCGACACGGCTCAGCGTGAAGCGAACATGGCTAGCCAGGAACTGAACCTGACGCGCCCCTTGCTGGCATCCGGTGCGGTGTCGGAAGTGGAAGTGCTGCGTTTGCAGCGGGAAGTATCGCGTGCCACGGGTGAGCGCAACCAGGCAGATGCCTCGGTGTCACGTTTGCAAGCTGCCGTGGAAGAAGCCGAAACTCAGTTGAGGGAACTGGGGGCCGAGCGTCGCAGCGAGTGGCGTAATGATTTGGCCCAAGCGCTGGGTGATTTGAATGCCCTGCAGCAGTCAGGCACTGGCTTGCAGGATCGCGTCCGGTTGACGGAGATCCGGTCACCGGTAGACGGCATCGTACAGCGTATCCACATCAATACGATTGGTGGTGTCGCTCAGCCGGGCCAGGAAGTTGTGGAAATCGTGCCGACCGATGATCAACTTCTGGTGGAGGCACGCATCGCCCCGCAGGATATCGCCTTCCTGCACCCGGGCCAGCCAGCCACCATCAAGCTCACCGCCTACGACTACGCGATTTATGGTGGGTTGCAGGCCGAACTCGAGCATATCAGCGCTGACACTATTACCGATGATGATGGCAATACCTTCTATCTGGTTCGCGTGCGCAGCCAGGAGAATGAAAACGTAGCCGACCGGCTGCAGGTCATACCGGGGATGACCGCACAAGTGGATATCGTCACCGGTAAGCGAACCGTCATGCAGTTCATGCTGAAACCTGTTTTAAGGGCGTGGCGAGATTCCATGGGAGAGCGCTGATGAAACACTGGTTTATAACAACAGACGGGAGTTTGAAGGCGCGCTGGAAAAAAGCGTTTCAGGATGTGGGAGCCCTGACGCCTGACACCCTGGGCCAGCACGTAGTGCCCAATGATCTTGTGTGGCTTTCCACTACCGTGGATAGCTGGCCACTCATGGTTCCTGCGCTGATAGAGCAGGGTGCCATCGTGGTGGTGCTGAGCTACACCCCCGACGACCGTGAAGCGCTAAGGGCATTGGACCTGGGCGCCAGAGGCTATGTGCACACCTTGGCGGCGGCTGATGTGCTGAACCAGGTGGCTCTGGTCGTAACCCATCAGGGTGTTTGGGTAGGGCAAGAGTTACTGGCGAAAGTCCTCGGTGGTACGTTCAAGGCTCTTCAGCAGCGCGTTGACCATGACCGTTATCAACACAGCGACTACCTGCAGCTGCTCACCGAGCGAGAGCGTGGCGTTGCGTTGGCCGTGGCGCGTGGCGCCACGAACAAAGAGGTGGCCCGCCAGCTGGAGATCACGGAGCGCACGGTCAAAGCGCATCTGAGCGCTATTTTTCGAAAGCTGTCAGTACGCGACCGGCTGCAGCTGATTCTCAAGTTGGCGCCGGTGGCGGAGCATGCCCCTGACAACGTTGAGTGACCCGCTGTGGCTGCGTTTTTGGGGGCCACATCGTTGCACACCAAAGCGTCCGCTGCCAGTACCTCACCTCGTTCGTCACTTACACCCTCACTACTTACGCGAGCCATGACATGTCGGATCACGCCGTTCAGGAAGCACACGTTGCCCGTGAGGCTATCCACTCAGCCTTGCATGATGCTTTGCATGCTGTGGGATCTGACGTGTTGTCACAATGGCGGCATCAGCATGCCAGCGTAGCCCCTTTCGATTCACTGTTACTGGTCTCGGTGAGCGACGGCTATACGCGAGCTCAGGTCACGACGCTGACGGTCGATGTCAGCGCACTGCGGGCTGGCCAGTGGGAAGTACTGGTGCCTGCGCTTGAACAAGCGATTACCCGACTGCAGCGCAAATTCGAGCATCCGTTGGTGGGGTGTCGCATCGAGTGGCCTTTCGCCGTGCGTGAAGGTCGTTGGGGGGCCTTCAAGCAGGAACTCACGCGCTATAAGCGTAGCTACTTTCGCAGTGGTTTGGCGTTTGAAGGCAAGCGCGAAGCCAGGCTACTGCTCAGTGAAATGGAGCTGAATGCCAACGCCTGCCTGTATGGCGGGCACCAGGTGGGCCATGCGCAAATCAACCAGGCCCACCTGGAGCGCTACCTCAAGGCCCGCCACGGCTCTAGCCAGATGCCAAGCTTTACCGACGATATGCCCATGTGGAGTTTTGCCACGGCTGGCGTCTTTTTGGCGTTTGGCGGTGAACAGCCGAGCCATCATCTTCTGAGCACGCAGCCTCGCTGCTGGGGGCGTCGTGAAACTCCGCCGTTGACGCCTGCCTCCACCGCTGAACTGATAGCCCGCTCGACGCGCTTTCTGGGTAGGCAGGTACAGGCGAATGGCCGCTATGTGTATGGTTATTTTCCCTGTTTCAATCGTGACATTGGCACCTATAACATCCTCCGCCATGCCAGCAGTACTTATGCGCTCCTGGAAGGTTATGAAAGCTGCCTTACTCAACGGCTTCTTGACGATGAACAGCTCCGCCAGTTGCATGGCCAGATAGACCGCGCGTTGGAGAGCTTGCGCGATCGGGACATCATCGAGCGTGATGGCGCGGCCTATGTGGTCGACACGGGAAACATCATCAAACTAGGGGCTAATGCAGTGGCTATCCTGGCCCTGGTCAAGTATCAGCAGGTGATGGACGATGACCGCTATGCTGCGTTGGCCGACGCGCTGGCGTTGGGGATCGTCCGCATGCAGGAGGCTGATGGCAGCTTCGTGCATGTGCTGAATGCGGCGGATTTATCGCTCAAGGAAAAGAGCCGAATCATCTACTACGATGGCGAAGCGGCCTTTGCGCTGATGCGGCTTTACGGCCAGACTCGTAACCCCCAGTGGCTTGCGTGTGTCGTCAAGGCCTTTGACTATTTTATCGACAACGGCCATGAGCAGGCCCACGATCACTGGCTGGCCTACTGTACCAATGAGCTGGTGATGTACCGCCCCGAGCGCCGCTATTTTGAATTCGCAGTGCGCAACGTAGCAGGGTACATCGACTTCATCCGTGACCGGATCACCACTTTCCCAACGCTGTTGGAACTCTCCATGGCGTTCCACAAGACACTGCTCACGCTGGAGCAGATGCCGGAGCTTGCCGATGTGCTCGATGGCCTAGACATCGATGCGTTCTATCACGCGCTGCATACCCGCGCGAACTACCTGCAAAATGGATTTTTCTGGCCGGAAGTGGCCATGTACTTCAAGGCCCCGTACACCGTGCAAGACGGTTTTTTCATTCGTCATCACAGCTTTCGCGTGCGCATCGACGATGTCGAACACTACCTTTCTGGGCTAGTGGCTTATCAGCAGTTATTACTGGCGGGGCATCAGGCAGGGAGTGCATGACGCACCTGACCGTCGCGGTGCGTAAAGGGGCGCTGGTTCTGCTGGCCCTGTTGCTCGGCAGCGACCTGTGGGCGGGCGTGGCACAACAGGATGCCTCGATTGCCAGCGTTTGTCGCACCTTGTCACGTGAGCCCGCGCTGGCCCTTGTGGGGGCAGAGCACGCGCAAGTGGCCCATGAAGTGGGGGCGCATTTTTTCATGCAGGCGTCAGATCAGTACCGTGTCTCCGAGGCTGAGCGGCTTACAGACATTGCCACCCAGCTGCTGGCTGCCGACGTGCTGTTTCGTGAGGTATTGGGTCTGACGCCCCCCTTGCAAAGGCCCCGTTATCAGCAGGCCGACTTTATCATGGTGATTCTGCGTACGGAGCAGGTTCGCGGCGGCCAAGCCTATGACGAAGTAGTGCGTAACCCGGCTATTCCCGAATGCCATATTCGCATGGCCCTGGGCGGACGTGTTGAGGCCGCCACTAACCTGACACCAGCCCACGAGCTTTTCCACCTGTATCAAAACGCCCACATGATGTTCAAGCAAGGGTGGGTACACGAAGGGCTGGCACGCTGGTCGGAGTCGCTGCTGAGTGGTGACGTGCAGCCCGGTCCCCCTCTGCCTACGGCTAGTAGCGACCTGGAAAGCATCATGCAGTCGAGCTATGGCGCCGTGACCCTATGGCAACGATTATTTTATCTACTCGACCCCCAAGGCAGTATCTCGCTGCCCAGCTCACTGATGTCGCTGCGCTACCACGATGGCAGCCAGGTAGTGACATTGGAGCATCTTCACGGTAGCCGCTTCGTCGCGCCTCTGTTCGAATCACTCCATCAGGCGAGCATTTCCCTGGCTGAACAACAGCAATGGCCCACTTACGGCTGGGCCGAAGCCGAGCAGCGCAGCTTGCAGTATAACCATGCCATTCTGGCGGCTTTATACCGGGCGATATCGGCCTACGCGCCGAAGGAGCATCAGCCTGAAGAGCTGCGTAGGTTCATGCAGCTGATCGATACCATGCTGAAAGAACGGGAGTGAAGGGTTACATGTCGGCAACCGAAGAGCAGAGGGCTCATCGTCGCCACCTACGCGACCTGATGTGGGCCCTTTTGGGTGAGGTGGTGCGACCATTCCGCTGGCAGGTAGGCGCCATTCTCTTGAAGCAAGTAACAGCGCAGATACTGTTGCTGGCCAGCCTGTTGCTACCTTGGCAGCTGTTACAAGTCTTGATGAGCGGTCAGAGTCGTTTGACCCGCGGATTGCCTGCACAGTTTGGCGATAATGACAAGATGGCGATGCTACTGGCCCTGGCCGTTCTCTGCTTTTGCGCGTTTGCGCTAATGCGGTGGTGGGTCAAGCGCAGCATCTCACGTTTGTTCGACGCCCTTTTGCTTAGGCTCAACAAGACACGCCTGGTAGCTAATCATCGGCCTTTGGGCAGGCGCATGCTGGCCATCGTGATGGGAGCGCTCTCCTCGACGTGCATTGCCCTATTGTTTTGTTTGGTCATTGCCCTTTTGCACCCGGCGCTAGGGTTCCTGGCAGCGGTTTGCGTGGCCATCCTGGGGTTTATCGTGGCGCGTTACTACCGCTTCGAAAAAGTGCCACAGCTTCAGGAAACGCTGCAAAGCAACGTATTGTCGGTCATCAATATCAGCTTTGCGCTTGGCTTTGTCATCCTGGCCATCGACTATCTGTATGGATCGGCGCGTCCCCTGTTCACACTGTTCGTTCTGCTGATTGCGTTGCGCCAAATGATGGCCGCCAGCGTCAACGGCATGGTCAACGCTCTGGGTATCATCAAACACGTTCAGCACATCAACATGCTGTTGCTCCCTCGCGCCCGGCAGGTAGCGATTGGCGAAGCAACGGACTTCCTCAAGCGCTTTGATGCGGCACGATTGACCCAATGGCTGCCCGCCTGGTTGGCCGAACGTCATCATCTCGCATTCGTCGACATCGTCGAGTGCCGTCTGCTGCACAGTCGTACCGTCGCCCATGTGCTGCTACGCACGCAGCAGGACAGCGCAAGCCCCTCCTACTGGCTGTTGAAATGTTACGTGCCTTCGCGAGAGAACGAAGCGCACCACGAAATTGCGCTGCTCGAAGAGCGCAGTGCGGCGGCGGGAGCAATGCCGTCTGAAGTACCCAAACTAATCGGTCATGGCGACTTGCTCTGGTGCCATTACGTCGCTCTAGACATCGGCAGCCTGCGCCCGCAATGGCTCAACTCGGAAGAACGCAAACCCTGGCTGGCGGCGCTTCGCCAAGCGTTACTGCAGACGCCGCTGTCACCGAGCCTGATAGCACAGTACCGAGCTACCTTTGCCACGTTGCCAGAACGCATGAGAAGCATTGATACGAACCGCTTTGATTATTTGATGCAGGACGATCGGCAAGGCTTTCAGATCACGCGATTCCAGGAAAGCTGGCCACATATGATCGCGTTAATCGAGAAGGTGCCAGCCGGCCTCACGCTTCAGAACCCTGCCACTGCACGCCTCGCATTGATAAACCAACAACCTCTATTACTCGACTGGCAAGGCTGGAGCCATGATACCCTGGGCGCCCATTGGCCTCTCTCGGCCAAACTCAATGGGGAAGTGCTCGCGCTGTTGTCGGCAAACTGGCCGCAGCTCACCCAGAGCCCCGAGTGGGAAGCGCTGCACTCCCCGGAAGAGGCCACGCTCCATATCGCGCTGGCCGCGCGAGCCCATGAGTTTTGCCACCGCTGCCGCTTCGATAATGACGCTGGCGCTCTCAATATGATGGCGGGTCTGTTAAAGGCTCATGAATCCCTACGCGCAGACCCGTAACCTCCGTTTCTCGTTTGCTTGACACGCAAATACTGCCCATTCATTGCGTATTGGCCACCGGTACAATAGGCAACCCCGTTGGCCAGCGCTACCTTGTTTAAAATGCCGCCAATAGGCTTTTCTGCGTCTGCAGTCAGTCAGCCTCGGCAACCCCTTAATCGAGCGGTGGGTGGAGAACAAGACATGGCAACGGTGATTGCGATTTCAGGTCAAGCATGGGCACGCGACGAAGATGGCAACCTGCGTGAACTGCGCATCGGTGACGTCATTCAGGAGGGTGAAACACTCATTACCTCCGCCGATGGTCGCGTCGAGCTGGACTTTGCCGACGGCACCGGCGCCAACGTAGTAGAGGGTGGCCAGGAAGTTGCTGTTACCCCTGAGCTGAACACAGACGCCATTGTCGCCACCGATGCCAGCGCCCAGGACGATGACCTGGAAGCCCTGCTTGCCGCCCTTGAAGATGAAGACGGTGACCTGCTCGACCTCCTTGATGCTACTGCTGCCGGTGCTGGCGCAGGTGGTGGCGGTGGCGGCGGCAGCAGCTTCGTCCGCGCTGCCCGGATCGCCGAAGAAACCGACCCACAAAGCTTCAGCACCGAAGGCGGCTTGGAAGGCGCCGAATTCGTAGAGTTTGACGGAGGTGCTGCCGCTGCCGCTACTGCTGACGATACAGATGCCGACGCGGATGCCGATGCGGACGCA
>NZ_AJTS01000053.1 GCF_000275725.1 Vreelandella stevensii S18214
TGACGCCGATGCGGATGCGGACGCCGATGCCGATGCGGATTCTGATGCAGATGCCGACGCGGATGCGGATGCCGACGCAGACGCCGATGCGGATGCCGATGCGGATGCCGACGCAGACGCCGATGCCGATGCCGATGCGGACGCAGATGCGGATGCCGACGCAGATGCGGATGCTGACGCGGACGCAGATGCCGATGCCGATGCGGATGCTGACGCCGATGCCGATGCCGATGCGGACGCAGATGCTGACGCGGATGCCGATGCAGACGCCGATGCGGATGCAGATGCCGATGCCGATGCGGATGCGGACGCCGATGCGGATGCGGATGCGGATGCCGATGCGGATGCGGATGCAGATGCAGATGCAGATGCCGACGCAGATGCGGACGCGGATGCCGATGCCGATGCCGATGCTGACGCCGATGCGGATGCGGATGCGGATGCGGATGCAGACGCCGATGCGGATGCCGATGCGGATGCCGATGCGGATGCGGATGCGGATGCAGATGCCGACGCAGACGCAGACGCCGATGCGGATGCCGACGCAGACGCCGATGCGGATGCAGATGCAGATGCAGATGCGGATGCGGACGCAGATGCTGATGCGGATGCTGACGCAGACGCCGATGCTGATGCAGACGCCGATGCGGATGCCGACGCAGACGCCGATGCGGATGCCGACGCAGACGCTGATGCAGATGCTGACGCCGACGCCGATGCGGACGCCGATGCCGACGCTGATGCGGATGCGGATGCGGATGCAGACGCTGACGCCGATGCGGATGCCGATGCGGATGCTGATGCGGATGCGGATGCGGATGCGGATGCGGATGCCGATGCGGATGCTGATGCTGATGCCGACGCAGATGCCGATGCCGATTCTGATGCGGATGCCGACGCAGATGCCGATGCAGACGCGGATGCAGATGCTGACGCCGACGCCGATGCGGACGCCGATGCCGACGCTGATGCGGATGCGGATGCGGATGCAGACGCTGACGCCGATGCGGATGCGGATGCGGATGCCGATGCGGATGCTGATGCTGATGCGGACGCAGATGCCGATTCTGATGCGGATGCCGACGCAGATGCCGATGCCGATTCTGATGCGGATGCCGACGCAGATGCCGATGCAGACGCGGATGCAGATGCTGACGCCGACGCCGATGCCGACGCAGACGCTGATGCAGATGCAGACGCCGATGCCGATGCCGATGCGGATGCAGACGCCGATGCTGACGCCGATGCGGATGCAGACGCCGATGCTGACGCCGATGCGGACGCCGACGCCGACTCAGATGCTGATGCTGATGCTGATGCTGATGCTGATGCAGACGCCGATGCAGATGCGGATGCCGATGCCGATGCCGACGCCGATGCTGATGCTGATGCAGACGCCGACGCCGACGCCGATGCAGACGCCGATGCTGATGCTGACGCTGACGCAGACGCTGATGCCGATTCAGACGCCGATGCGGACGCAGATGCAGACGCAGACGCCGATGCAGATGCAGATGCTGATGCCGATGCGGATGCGGATGCCGACGCTGATGCGGACGCCGACGCCGACGCCGACGCCGATGCCGATGCGGACGCGGATGCTGACGCCGATGCTGATGCTGATGCAGATTCCGATTCAGATGCCGACGCTGATGCAGATGCGGATGCCGATGCTGATTCGGACGCCGATGCTGACGCGGATGCCGATGCAGATTCAGATGCCGACGCTGATGCGGATTCCGATGCCGATGCCGATGCCGATGCCGATGCTGATTCGGACGCCGATGCGGACGCTGATGCGGACGCAGATGCTGACGCCGATGCGGATGCGGATGCGGATGCTGATGCGGATGCAGACGCCGATGCTGACGCAGATGCGGATGCAGATGCAGATGCGGATGCTGACGCCGATGCAGATGCTGACGCTGACGCTGACGCCGATGCGGATGCAGACGCCGATGCCGACGCGGATGCCGACGCCGATGCGGATGCAGACGCCGATGCGGACGCTGATGCCGATGCAGACGCGGATGCCGATGCCGATGCGGACGCAGATGCGGATGCCGACGCAGATGCGGATGCTGACGCGGACGCAGATGCCGATGCCGATGCGGATGCAGACGCCGATGCAGATGCGGATGCCGATGCGGACGCCGATGCAGACGCAGATGCGGACGCCGATGCAGATGCCGACTCAGACGCCGATGCTGATGCAGACGCCGATGCGGATGCAGACGCCGACGCAGATGCGGATGCGGATGCAGACGCCGACGCCGATGCAGATGCGGACGCAGATGCCGACGCCGATGCAGATGCCGACGCGGACGCCGATGCAGACGCTGATGCCGACGCAGACGCAGACGCCGATGCAGATGCAGATGCAGATGCAGATGCAGATGCAGATGCGGATGCGGATGCAGACGCCGATGCCGATGCTGACGCAGATGCGGACGCCGACGCCGACGCCGATGCGGATGCAGATGCCGACGCGGATGCTGATGCCGAT